>SUXE01000007.1:0-57121 GCA_015061115.1 Bacteroidales bacterium
TTCCTCCGACAGTTTTCCGCTCTGCGGAAGACAATCGGTGAGGGTCGTCCGTGGACGATGTGTCACCTTCGGCGACAGGAGCGTCTGGAAGACGCCACTAGCGAAGCGTAAGTAACCCGGGATGAAGTCCCGGGGTATGAGAGCCACAACACTCACGCTTTGCCTGGAAGGCAATACAAATCGTTCCTCTTCCATCATCAATCATCAACCATCAATCATCAATCTCTCTTCCCTCGACAGTTGCCCGCTCCGCAGGCGACAATCGGTGACGGTCGTCCGTGGACGATGTGTCACCTTCGGCGACGGAAAAATCCTCCACCATCAATCCTCAATCCTCCATCCTCAACCATCAATCTTCCACCATCCACCATCAATCTTTCCATTTTATTTCCTACATTTGTGACAATATAATTATAATTAGGTCGCTATGTTGAAGAAACTACTTGTGTCGCTGTTGTCGGCATTGTTATGTATATCTGTTGTCGCAGAGCCTGAATCCCAATCAAATGAGAATCAGAATGAGACTGATGTGAAAATTGATGAGAAAGGAGACGTGTTTGTTGCTCCACTGAAGTACCATATCTCTTCTGATAGTACGGCGGAAGTGATAAAGGATTATTCTTATAAAAAACTTGAATCTGTTGTTATTCCTTCTGAAATACGAGTTGATGGACATGTTTATCTTGTTACAAGCATAGAAATGTATGCTTTTTTGGGATGTCGTGGCTTGACAAGCATAGAGATACCATCGGGTGTGACAAGTATAGGGTATGAAGCGTTTTCTGAATGTAGTGGATTGACAAGCATAAATGTGGTGACGGATAATGCTATTTATTCATCTGAGAATGGTGTGTTGTATGATAAAAATAGAACAAAACTTATTTGTGAACCAGGTGGTAAGAAAGGTAAATTTGTTGTTCCATCAGGTGTTACAAGAATAGGAGATGATGCGTTTAGTGGATGCAGTGGCTTGACAAGCATAGAGATTCCATCGAGTGTGAGAAGTATAGGAAATGAAGCGTTTAAGGGATGTAATGGCTTGACAAGCATAAAGATTCCTTCTGGTGTGACAAGTATAGGGGACGGAGCGTTTGAGTATTGTCGTGGCTTGACAAACATAGAGATACCATCGAGTGTGAGAAGTATAGGAAATGAAGCGTTTAAGGGATGTAATGGCTTGACAAGCATAAAGATTCCGTCGAGTGTTACAAGTATAGGAGATCATGCGTTTGATCGATGTAGTGGCTTGACAAGTATAAAGATTCCATCAAGTGTGAGAAGTATAGGTGAAGGAGCGTTTTGGGGATGTGATGGTTTGACAAGTATAAAGATTCCATCAAGTGTGAGAAGTATAGGTAAAAGAGCGTTTTGGGGATGTGATGGTTTGACAAGTATAAAGATTCCATCTGGAGTGACAAGCATAGGAGCTCATGCGTTTGATGGTTGTAGCGGCTTGACAAGTATAAAGATTCCATCAAGTGTGAGAAGTATAGGTAAAGGAGCGTTTTTGGGGTGTATAGACTTGACAAATATAAAGATTCCTGGAGTGACAAGCATAGGTGATTATACATTTTATGGATGCAGGGAATTGAGAAACATAACCATACCATCAAGTGTGAGAAGTATAGGAAATGAAGCGTTTATGGGATGTAGTGGTTTGACAAGTATAAAGATTCCATCTGGAGTGACAATTATAGGGGACGGAGCGTTTTATGAATGTCGTGGCTTGACAAACATAGAGATTCCATCGAGTGTGACAAGCATAGGAAATTATATTTTTTATGAATGTAGCGGCTTGTCAAGAGTAAAGATACCATCGAATGTGACAAGTATAGGAGAAAATGCGTTTTCTGGTTGTAGAGAATTGACAAACATAGATATACCATCGAGTGTGACAAGTATAGGGAATTATGCATTTTCTAATTGTGTTGGCCTGACAAGCATAGAGATCCCATCGAGTGTGACAAGCATAGGGAAAAAAGCTTTTTATGGTTGTGAAAATCTTGAAATTGTAATTGATAATTCAAAAGAAAATGTGATTGTTGAGGAAAATGCTTTTGATGGTTGCAAGTCAGTGAAGTTTTTGAAATGATCGGTTTCATCCACTGCTAATCTTTCGCTTACACTTATAAATCATCTATTGGCTGATATAGCAAACCGTTCCACAGCTGGATTTTAACGCTACTATGGAACGGCTTGTTTTATGGTTTAATAATCAGTCGTTGGTTATCGCCCCTACGTCTATCAATCTTCTTTTACAATAGGGTATAGCTCGATAAATTCTCCGTTGTGCTTCTTTCCGTCATTGATTAGCTCAGCCATCTTTTCTCCGATCGTCTCTATATTGTGGAATCCGGGAAGATCCATGTTTCCATTCAAATCAGTTGTTGTTGGTCCCGGATGAACAGTGAATATTTCGACTGGGAGATTCTTCTGCTCAAATTCCATTGCCATCACACCCACCATCGCATTCTGAGCCGCTTTGCTTGCCACGTATGCCATCGGATGCCAGTATGGGTTTGCCTCGGAAGGAACTGTCACATTGACAATTCTTCCTCTGTTTTTAATCAATAATGGTGTCAATGCTTTTGTTATGGCGAATGTGCCTATATAATTTACGTCGATGGTCTCTTTGACATCCTTCAGCTCTGAGTCGAAACTAGCCACAGACATGTCTCCTGGAATGCCTGCATTATTCACCAATAGTGATAGATCTCCATATTTGGCATTGATTTCTGCTGCGGCGTTTTCCACACTGTTCAGGTCGGCTAATTCAATTTTAACCCAACCTGCAACATCTATTCTCAAATCTTTCAATTTCTGTATGGCTGCTTCAGCTCGTCCTTTGTCACGTGCTCCCAAGACTACACGCCAGCCACTTAATCCTAAATGTTTGATGATTCCAAAACCGATACCTTTGTTAGAACCTGTCACGAAAACTACTTTTTCCATTTTCATTTATTTTTATTTCATGTCGTTTTATATTGCAAAGTTATTCAATATTTATATTCCTGAATTTAAAATTGCCTATAAATTGATGGATATGGGATAAAAAAGTAGAGACGCCGCATTGCAACGTCTCTACAAAATTTTCTTTAATCTTTATCTTGATTTGTCTTATTTCACTCTGATCCTTCTTCCGACTCTTAACGTTGTGTTTGGTCGGATTCTGTTGAGTGCACACAATCGTTTTACTGATGTGTGGTATCTTCTTGCAATTCTGCCTAACGTGTCACCTTTGCGTACCTTATGGTATCTGGCAGGTGTGTGCAGATATTGGTTATAGTCTTCAAAAGATGCCTTCGTGATCTCGTATTTTGGACTCAATACTTTTCCAGTCTCAAAATCCACGATTTTACGGGCATTGATTGGCAAACCTTTATATCGGAATTCAAAGTGTAGGTGTGGGCCTGTACTTCTTCCTGTATTGCCTCCCAGTCCGATTGGATCTCCTGCTTTCACCTCCTGGTTCACCTTGACAAGCGGTTTGTACAGGTGTCCGTAGAGTGTCTCCAATCCATTTGGATGACGCAGCATCACGAAATGTCCGTAGCCTTTCTTGCGGAATTTCTTGTTGTAACGCATGATTCGCACCTTTCCGTCGAATGCGGCTCTGATTGTGTCACCTACACGAAGTCGCATGTCTGTGCCGGCATGGAATCTTCCCCAGCGTTCACCACATTCGCTTGTGACCACATTGTAGTTCGGGTGTGAATAGGTGCTGACATTGATGACAGTGTCAGTAATGCTTTCGATGGTGATGTTGAAAGGATTCACCTTCGTCGCATCCCAACTGCTTCCTGTTGTGTCACCTTCCACAAACATATCTTCCTCATCTTCATCAAGCTCCATGTTGAGCGAGTCTAGTTCTGCAATCGACAACTCAAAATCTTCATCGTAATCATAAAGAAATTCCTTGTCTTTATGATTAGGTGAAAGTGGCGTCTTATGAAAACCACTGATTGTCTCAGTTTTGGGCATCACCTTGATAAACAATGGTCTTCCTACCGCAGATAGTGTTGACATTATACAAATAATGCTAACACCGAACAGTTTAGTCGTAATCTTTTTTGTCACTTTTTACTAATTTTTCTTTTACTGTTATTATTGATGTTTTTGATTTATTTAATTGTTACTTGTGTCGCACCGAATCCATAGTCAAGGAATGATGCGTCCTGCACGTAGCACTTCTTATATTGATTCTTCAATAATTTAAGCACTTCATTTCTTAAGACGCCTTCGCCCTTGCCGTGTATGAACACTATCTTCTGTCCGATTCTACGGCTGTTGGCATCCATCACTTCACGCACTTTCTTCAATTGGAAATCAAGCATATCCTTGTTGCTTAATCCAGAAGTGCTGTCTACAAGGTTGTCGATGTGCAAATCAACCTCGATTATTTCTGGAATGACGTTGCTTTTCACCGACTGCTTTGCGGTTTCCTGCGACTCTTTCCCAAGAATGGCTGATTTCAGATCGTCAGCCGACGGTAGTTTGAAACCAGCGGCAATATCTTTTTCCACAAGTGGCACGATAATCGCGTCTTCATCGAAGAAATCATTCTCCACATAGCAGTGAAGCTTGTAGAATTTCACTGTGTTGATTTTGATTTTCAGATCGTAGACTGGTTTGCGAGTGTATGCCTTGTCTTTCTTCATCGCTATGATCTGAGCACCAAGATTCTCAAACTCATTAAGTTGAGTCTTTCTCACCGTCTCCAACAGAATTTTAGTGTTTGGATTGATGATTCCCGCATAACGAGAGTAGACGCTTTTCTCTCCGCCATTGTAAATGTTGTAGGCAAGATAATAATTGCTGTCGTTGATCAGATATATCTCACAATCGGTCTGAGATATCATATTTGGGTTGACGGGAACGAAACCTAGGGCTGCGTTGATAAGCTCACCCTCTTTAGTCTCTGCGTAGGTTTCTTCCGCAACGTCTTCCTCTTCTTGAATGAGAACCTGCTTAGGCTTTTGTGTGTTAGTCTTTTGTTGCTGGCGTTCAGCAATTTTCTCAGCTGCTCCTTTTGATTCCACAATCACGCATTCGCTGATAAGAGTCGGGATGTCGAAACCATCCTCGTCTTCCACTTCCACCATTTCTTTGCTGACGATCTTCTTCACGATACCGCCACCAATACTGTTCAAAAAACGAATTCTGTCGCCTACTTTTATTCCCATTTTCTGATTTCTTTTTTTTTAATTCTACAAAAATCGGTAATTTTGCCGTACTTTACAAAGCAAATGCAATTAAATTCATTTTTTATTCATTTTTCTGATGCATCCGAAAGAGTTAAAGATAGAAAATTTCACGTATGATTTGCCTGATGAGCGAATCGCAAAGTTCCCGTTGGCAGACAGATCTTCGTCAAAACTGCTGACATATAAGGAAGGCAAGATCGCCCACACAACATTCAGAAATATCGGTGATGAATTACCTGAAAATGCGATGCTAGTGTTCAATAACACTCGTGTGATCCAGGCTCGTATCGTTTTCCATAAATCTTCGGGTGCAAGGATAGAGGTTTTCCTTCTTGAGCCTCATTCCCCCCGTGACTATGCATCTAATTTCGCCGCTGAAGACGAAGTTGTATGGCAGTGTATGGTGGGAAATGCGGCAAAATGGAAAGAGGGATTCCTTGAGCAGACGGTGCAGATCTCGGGTGATTCTGTGACACTTAAGGCGGAATGTATCGACAAAAGTGGCAAGGCGAGATTGATCAAACTGTCGTGGAGTGGGGCAGAAAAGCATACTTTTGCGGATATTGTTGACGCTGCTGGTGAACTGCCTATTCCTCCGTATCTCAACCGTAAGACAGAGGAGAGCGACAAGACCACATATCAGACTGTATATTCAAAGATTAAGGGGTCTGTGGCCGCACCGACAGCAGGACTTCATTTCACTTCAGATTTGATTGATAGTCTTCAGAAGAGAGGAATCCGTCGAGCTGAACTGACTCTTCATGTGGGAGCAGGCACATTCCAGCCCGTGAAGTCGGAGACGATGGATGGCCATGAGATGCATAGTGAGGTGATCAGTGTGAGACGTGAGACTATTGAAGCTGTTAAGTCAGGACTTGGCAACATCATTGCCGTCGGCACAACATCTGTGCGAACACTGGAGTCATTATATTATATAGGAGTGGCTATAGCGGAAGCCAGTGCAAAAGGTGTGACTATAGACAGTGATTATCTGCATGTTGAGCAGTGGACACCGTATGATACAAATCCTACATTGTCAGCCAGCGACAGTCTTCAGGCAATACTTGACTATCTCGACAGAGAGGGCAAGGAATCATTGGTGACGTCGACACAGATTATCATTGCACCGTCTTACCAATTTAAAATTGTGCGAGGAATTATAACCAATTTCCATCAGCCACAGAGCACACTGCTTCTTTTGGTCTCTGCACTTGTAGGTGACGATTGGCACAAAATTTATAAATATGCGTTTGATAACGGCTTCCGTTTCTTAAGTTATGGAGATAGCAGCCTATTGCTACCATAAAATTATGTATAATTGTTTGTAATTTATAGAGTTATGATTTGAATGTGTTTTGTGAGTCCATGTCGAAAAATTTCACGTCATTTTATTTTCATTATGAATGTATTGTATTGAATGACGTGTGTTTGAGTTGAATTTCCACAATTTTTGTTATTTTTTAACAAAAAAGTTAATGTTTATTAACAAAATAATGTATATTTGTTTGATAAAGTGAAAACACAAATGGAAATTTTGTCTGTTTGTAAGAATATCAAAAATTTATATAGTGTATTAGAAGTAGATAAATGCGTTTAGGGTATGAAAAACATTATACTAAATAGTAAAAATATTATAAGCCGAATATCAAGACGGTCATCTTCAGTTGTGAAGGCTGTCGTGACTTCCGCATTAGTATTGGGAAGTTGGGTCAGTGCACAGGCTCAGGTCATCACATCCGATATCCAGTCTGCGTGTCCTGGTGAAGCAATAGAATTCACACAGGTTGGATTTAATGCCGCTGCTATTGATTGGGAAAGATATGATGGAACCAAATGGGTTAAAGAAGATCAGATTAAAGCTACATCCCATTTTGTGATTGAGATGGGTAATACTGCTATGACTATTCGTGCAAAAGCAGGATCTCAAGTTTCTAATGAAATTACGATTAGCAGAAGTTCCGATTGTAAGAATTCTTGTATACAGAGTTCTACTGGTGATTTTATTACAGGAACTGACTTTGATAGAAAAGATCCATCGCAAACAACTCCAGCGATACCAGATGGAATAGAGTCTTATTTTTCTGATTATGGTGTAGTTTTTTCTCGAAGGACTGATCATAGTTATTATGTGACCAATGATTTGGGAAGTACTTTTGGTGGACAGTATCCTATCTTGGATAATGGAAAGAAGGAAAATTCATACTATGTTTTTTCAAGTAATCCTGCTTCAAGTAGTCCTTTCGAATATAGATATCCATGTAAAAATTTTCATGATCAGAATTATCGTCTCGTAATGAGAATGTATGTGATGAAGAAACCTAATTGTGGCGCTACGAATGCTCAGATCAAATTGGAAACTGGACATGGAAACCAGACTTTGGATAGAGCTATTATGAAAATCTATGATAACAACAATCAGCTTATAAGAAAAGATGAGGTTATTAAGACGTTTGGATCTGTAAAACTGGGTATTGATAATAAATATGCTGGTCAATTATTAAGAATTGATTTTACTTTCTATGGATATTTCCCAGGAAAGTATCCTGATAATAAATATGATGATGTAGCTGGAACATACAATGGATTGGTTTACTATACAATGAAACCTCTTTTCCAGCAATTTGATGAGTGTTATACTGTTGCGATAGACTATTTGTCTGCAGAGGTGGAGAATGTATGTCTGTCTCCACAGATGGTTTGTGCTGGAACAGATGCCACCACTATCGCTCATGCTACGGGTTTTGATAGTGAAGCTTCTTATAAATGGGAAATCCAAGATGAGAAAGGAAAGTGGGTTTCTTTACAAATGGGAGCTTTTGATGGTCAGGGAGATGAATACAGACAAGCTGTGGTCCCTGTCACAAGATCTGGTAAAATTTATGGTCGTGTGATTGTCAAATCAAAAGGTTTTACGGCTGATGGTGGAACAGTTGATGTTCAGAGGACCAAGGAATTCACTGTTACTGGTAAGGATTGTGATCCTATTTATCCAGACAAAATTGATGGTCCAAACTTGATTTGTACTCCAAACACTACAAGTGTTTATACAGTTTCTCCAGTTGATGAAGATCCAGAGATTTTTTATCGTTGGACATTGAAGACTCCTGGTGGAAAAATCATTGAGAGTAGCACTGTTTATCAAGGTGAATCTGAAGGTATGCAGTCTGTGAATATAAAAGGTTCTTCTGTAAGATTGATTTTGCCTGCTATGTCAGAGCATGGAGATTACACTTTGTCTGTACAGACGATTCAGAGAATTTATGATGTAGAGGGATATTATACAGATGTTCCTAAAGGAAATCCGGTTACTAAAAAGATTAATGTTCACAACACACCTACTTTAAAGCTGAGCTTGCAGTCTGACATTTTTGCTCCTGGCACAGCTGAAGACGATAAAATACTTTGCCCTGCTGATATCACAAACAAGATTTATGCAAATGTAGATGTCACAAATAAGGAGGATAGTCATAGGTATGTTTATACTTGGACTGGAGCAACAGCTGCTACTAAATCATCTTCTACAGCGGAGGTGGTCTGGAATCGTTCTGCTATTTGTGCTGGAACCGAGAATTCACATGTGGTATCGGTTACAGCAGAGCTTGATGGAGTAGGTTGTCCTGCACCAATCTCGCAGACATATAAGTTTGAGAAACCGGCTGATCCTACTATTGATTGTAGTAAAATAAATGGTACGACATATTCGCTAGGTGAAAAAGAGAAGACAATGACTATTGATTTGCCTTTGCCAACTTATACAGCAAGTTGTGATCCGGATCCGAAGATGACAATAGATGTTGTTGTAAAGGATCTTGATGGAACAGTGTGTAAAGGTACAAATCAGTCTCGCACTATTGAGTTTTCAATGTCACAGGCTTCTACTATAAACAAGAAGGTTGTTGTCCCTGCAGGAACTGTCGAATTGACGTATTCAATTACAGATGGTTGTGGTAAGACAAAGTCATGTGATGCGGTCATCACTATCGAGGATGTTACTCCTCCGAATATCAATTGTGATTTGATCAAGAATCACATTGCTCATTTGAAAAACCAAAATGGTTGTGTGGCTGTACCTGGTTATTTCCCAACGGAATTGCCTAATCTTTCTGCTCCTAGATTGCAGGATTTGAATGGTGTGGACGGAACTATTACAGGAGAGTATTTAGGAAGACGTGAGGTGGAGGACCGACCTTCGGAGATCCCTTCTATTTTCAATAAGAAGAAAGATCTTAATGATCCATATAATAAGGGAGTCACTTGGATCCTTTGGGCATTTTCTGATAAGTCTGGCAATACTAAATATTGTTTGCAGCAAATCACAGTGATTGACGACAAGTCTCCAAATGTTACATGTCCAAATGTTAATCTCGGATCTATTGATGTTGATACTTTGACTTGTAACTTGAAGCCATCAACTGTCATCGCTAAATTAAAAGAGGTTGCAAAATTGCCTTACGGATTTGATGAATGTTCTTCTACTCCAACAGATAGTCTTGAACCAACTCTTTATTTTCGTATTCCGAAAGATGGTGATGATTTGCATGAGATAACAGAGAGCATGATGGATGACCCTATCTTTGAGACTGGAATCAAGTATGAGATGGTATGGGTGTTCAAAAAGAACCCAGGATCTTATGTTGATACGAGTGTGACAGTGGAGTGTGCGGTTCCATTTATGGCAGAAGACCAGGATGCTCCTGAGTTTGATTGTTCTACATTGACAGATATAATGGTTTATCCGAACTGGATTGTCAATGGAGGAGATATGACCTACGACACTTATGCTTCGGGTACAGGTCAAAATGGAGTTACAGCAGGAAAAACATATACTCTTGAAGAATATTTTGTAGATGGAAGTTTGTCTATGCATGATGATGTAAAGGATATATGTGGTGGTAATGTGACTGTAGATGTCACGATTACAGCTCCTGATGGAAAAACGACGACGAAAATTAAAAATATAGAAGAATTTAAGAAATTTAGGTTTGAAGGTGATCCAGCAGGAAAAGATCCTCGTTCATACACGATTACATACAAATTTACTGATGCAAGATTCAACTCAAAGACATGTGAGCATGTAGTGACAGTTGTGCGTAACGCTCCACCAATTCCTACTTGTCCATCTACACCTTTGACTATTTATACTGATGATGATTGCAAAGCTATATATAACGTGACGTTGGATGAGATCCCTACCGCAAGTGTAAGATATTATTATGAAAAAAGGTACGGATCGTGTGAAAATGATAATTGTAATAGTAAGCCTGTAACTAAAAAAGCAGGACCAGGATTCGGTTTGCCAGGAGTGCCAGGTGGTGGACCTGCTGGCCAGACTGATATTGAATTTACAAGTTTTACAAGAAGTTCATCATCGTCTGGATTTAGAGATACTACTGTTTATCCGGATTCGGTACGACTATATTCAGCGGATGGAATCGTGACAACTGTGGTTAATCCTTTGAATGCAGCAGAAGACAAGGTTGTAACTAAAGCAGTTTCATTCCGTATTTTTGGACCTGATGGCTCATTGAAATGTTTTTGTGCTGAAAATCTCGTTTATGGAGAAGCCACAGCTAAGTTGACAAACTTTAAGACAGTACCGTCTATTCTCAAAAATTATAATTTGCCTGTAGGAAAAAACACTTATGTTTGGTATTTCTCTAATACTTCAGATAAGAATGATCCTGCTTCAAAGGTATTGGTTGACAGTTGTGTCGTTGAGATAGAGGTAAAGGATAATATAGCACCTACATTGGTATGTGGACCGTGGGAAGGAAAAACTACTTTCTATGCAGACCAGTCATGTGAGTTGAGTCAGGCTGATGTCAATGTGAAAATACCAAGTGTCAGTGATTTGAAGGCAAAAGATAATTGTACCGCTACTGACGATTTGAAACTATCATGGGTACGTACTTTTAAATCAAAAAAATCAACAGATTTGACAGCTCCTTATAAAGTAGGAGTTACGACTATCGATTGGATTGTCGCAGATAAGTCAGGCAACAGTGATACATGTACTCAGTATATTGAGGTGCTTGATACATTAGGCCCTCCAGTGGATTGTGATGTGGTTACTCCACCATTGACAGCTTATGCGGATGCCAATTGTTTGGCAGAGGCGAGTGTTGTTAAGAAAGTAGGTCTACATACTCCAGAGATAGATGATGATCCATGTTCTCCTATCGGTTCTAAAATAAAGGGTGTAGGTGTCAGAGATGATGGTAAAGATGTGATGAAAGATGCATATTCTAAAGGAGTGACAACTATCACATGGACATTTACTGACGCAGCTGGAATGTCATCTGTATGTAAGCAGACGATTACAGTGCTTGATACAATGAAGCCAGTCTTCGACTGTAGAGAGATTCAGGACGTGACAGTGGCACTAGCTCCTGAAAAATGTGAGCTGACTCTTGATGAAGTGCTTGCTGCACTCGGCAAACATACCGCTGTTGACAATTGTGACGGTGATATCGATGGTAAGCCAATGCTTCGTGACATAGATGATACGAAGGAAATAGCACTTCCGTCTACATTCCATAAGGATACTACATATCATATCATTTGGCATTTTGTCGATAACTCTAAGAATGATAAGACATGTGAGCAGTATTTGACTGTAGCCGATACAACTCGACCAGACGCTTCTGATGCATGTAAGAAGTTGACAGACAAGTCTGTTGTCGCAAAGAATACTTGTGAATTACCTTTTGAGGATCTGGATATAAACCTTAACAGTTCTATCATTGATAAGTGTGATGGTGAAATTAAAGCTAATGTTCAGGCCTTTGTGACACAATACGATGGAAGTGTAAAAAAATATGAGGATGAAGAGATCAAGGGTGCCAAGTATCCTGTTGGTACACATAAATTCTTATATATATACACGGATAAGGCTGATTTGTCTGATACTTGTATAATGTATCGTACTGTAGTTGATGGCACAAAACCTGTTATTCTCGACTGTTTCGACGGAAAAGACACAGTGATGGGTAATGTATCATCTGATGTATGTGGTTTGACATATGATGACTTGAAGGACTTGATCATCATTCCTAAGTCATACGATGAGTGTGATAATCTTACTAATGGAGGTTCTGTTCTATTCATTGAACCAGTAGTAAAGAGATATTTCTGGAACATATCGACAGAAGTGTTTGATCTTGTTGTCGACGGTGTTGACAATGAAGAATGGAAAGTTGAGCCATTCCCTGTAGGTTTGTCGAAACTTAAGTTTATTTTCTCAGATAAGGCTGGAAATATTGACTCTTGTATCAAATATGTAAATGTAGTAGATGCACGTGGTCCAAGTTTCGATTGTTCTAAGATAGATCCGAATCCATATTATCCTGTAGCTAAACCAGGAGAGTGTGAAGTTGTTATCGGTGATATTTGGGACATCTTGAATGGTGATTATGTGGCAACACGTTCTTGTACAGATGAGAAGATACCTGGAGTACTTACTCTATATGGTACAGACAGAAAAGTCCCTGCTGATTATGTTTTGGAGGTCGGCCGTGATTATCATTTGTTGTGGGTATTCCGTTCTCAGATAGACGGTAAGGTTGCGACATGTGATCAGATCATTCGTCCTAACCATCAGAATCCGTTGGACGTTCATTGTGAGGATGCTGCTGATATTAATGATGTAAAGGCGACGGAAGAACGTTGTGATGTGCCAGGAGAGGATGTCATCACAAAGATGCCATATGCAATAGACTTCTGTACTAAAGACGTTATTTGGGGTGTTCCTCACAGAAGCGATTCATTGGAGATTACGGATCCTTTCCCAACTGGACATACACATATTACATGGACTATGGTGAGTCCATATAATGTTTCAGATACTGCAAAATGTGAGCAGGATATCAATATCAAGGGTAATAAGAAGTTTGATATAGATTGTGAGACACTTACACCTGCAATGCATAAGATTGTTGAAGATTGTGACCCTGCGGATTTGAGAGACACATTGAAAACTCCAGAGGTGGAGGATCCATGTGCTCATCCTGATTCATTATACTTCATGCGTAAGGGAGATGGAGTGCGTAGCGACGCTTTGAGTCTTGAAGATCCGTATCCTCTTGGTCAGACTTGGATCAAATGGATATTCACTGATTTCACAGAATCTGTAAAAGATTCATGTACTCAGTTGGTTGATGTCCGTACAACTAAAACATTGGAGATTAATTGTGACTCAATTAATAAGGATACGATAAATATTCCTGTTAAGACAGGTGAGTGTTCGGTTCCTGCTTCTCAGGTTTTGGATTCATTGAAAGAACGACGATATCCATATGCTTATCATCCATGTGGACTTGGCAAATTTCAGGGAACTCCGACTCGTCCAAACGGATTGACAATGGATGATCCATTCTACGTCGGACCAAATGAGCTTATTTGGGTATTCATTGATTCTACTACACATACATTGGTAGATTCGGTTGCTAAATGTACTCAGATCGTAAGAGTTGGTGACGTAAATGTTCCACCAGTTGACTGTAGCCAGATGCCTGACACAACAGTTGTGTTGGATCCATATGATTGTGAAATTGATTTTAGTGAGTTCAAATTTGATATTAAGCCAGTTTATGACTTGTGTTCTGGAGCTCATATAGATTCTGTAGTCACTAGAGCGTCTATGCCAGGATACAGTTCAGAATTCGGTGATGATATTTTCAAATCTCCATTCACTGTAGGTGTTGATACTGTTTATTGGACTTATAACTTTGGCTCATATAATTTCAAGTGTACTCAGACTATCACAGTAAAGGATTCTATGGAGCCAGTGATAGATTGTGATACACTTCTCGATGAGAACATTGTTTTGCCAGAGGGTGTTTGTGAGATCGTTAAGGAGCAGGTACTTGAATCAATCAAGCAACCATACGCATACGAGTATTGTTCTAGAGTGGAGATTAAGGGTGTTCCTCAGCTTATGACAGTCTCGTCGACTGGAGACACAACATATTCTGAGTTGCCATCTAAGTTTATGGTAGGTGAACCATATACTATCTCATGGCTGTTTGCCAACGATTCGTTGACAGTCATGACTAAGAGATGTGAAATCGATTTGACGATTAAATCATCTACTAAACCTATATTCGACTGTACAGTCTTTAATGATACTGTGAAGAAGTCAGCAAGTGGTGAATGTGATGTCGTGCTTGACGAGCAAATTCTTCCGATTCCAGAAGGCAAAGATGCATGTGTGGATGGATATGTCGTCTATGGTAAAGGATACATGATTGATACAGTAGATGGCAAACTAACATATACTCTCCTTGCTGAGATGAGTGAAGGCAAACCTTCGTATAAACTTGGTAAACTAGGAGTTGGAGTTTATAATATAGCATGGGTATTCGAAAGCAAGTATTCAACAGCAGCAGATACATGTGTTGAGACATTGAATATCTTGACAGACAAGAAGATGGAGATCGCATGTGTAGAGTTGGAATCTTTCGCGCCAACAAGTGAAGACTTGTGTAGTGTGTCAGTTGATCTTGTTGCTCCTGTAGCTACCAATCCATGTACTGGCAAGTTAATTCTTCCTGATACAGTGATTCGCTCAGACAAGAAAACATTTAAGGGCACAAACGATACATTCTATGTCGGAAGAACTACAGTATATTGGATATATGTTGATCATTCAAAGACTTTGAAAGATAGTATTGACACATGTTCTCAGATTGTTCAGGTTGGAGATATCAAAGAGGATCCGATTAAGTGTCCTAACGATACTCTTATTACATTGCCTATTGGCGTTTGTCAGTTGGAGCCAGAAGACATTAAGTTGAGTGCGACAGAACCATATTTCATGGATTTTTGTGCTGATACCATCGTGCCTCTATTGAGTGTATGGCGTGCTTCAGGAAAGGCTATTACGGAGAAGTTTGATCTTGGTATAGATACTGTGTTCAGAAAATACATCTATCATGGTGAGGAGTTTATCTGTAAGCAAGTGATTAAGGTTCGAAATGCAGGAATCGACAGTTTTAATTGTAGATTGTTAGGTGATAAAGACACCATTACAATTGAGTTGAAGACTGCAGTCGACTCAGTACCATTCTCTGAGGTTTTAAAGCATGGATTCAAGATTCCAGATTTGCATAATGAGTGTGGTCAATTGGATTCTGTATTCTCTCGTTCTGATGGATTGAAGTTGATGGATCCATATCCACTTGGTTATACAACAATCACTTTGGTCGTAAGAGACACTACTCCTGGATTGGTAGAACCAAAGACATGTACTAGAGTAGTTAATGTGATTAATACTGGTGCACCTGGAATGAACTGTCCACCATTGGATGACACTAAGTATATTTGTCATAATGATCTTCCTGCTGCTTACGCAACGTTTGGTGAATTCCTTAAGGCTGGTGGATTATTCTTGGCTCAGGATGGAACATCAGCTCCTGAGTTGGTAGATTCTACAACATTTAAGGTGGAGACCACCATATTGGATGAGACTGGTAGTAAGGTTTCAACAATGAACCTTTGTGAGTTCACTTTGATCAGAACATATTCTGCAGTTGATGTAAGAAAACAGAATGTCTCACCTTGTTCGGATACATTCCATGTAAAGGATACAGTTCCACCTCTATGGCTTGAGGATGTTGTATCAACTGTTGATTCGTTTGTTTGTACACCGACAGAGCCATTTGTCAATTCTGCAATGAAGGCAAAGGATAAATGTTGGGATGTTGTTTATGAAAATCCTGTTGAAAGATCGAAAGATGTTCCTCTTAAGAGCGGAATTTTCTTCTCTGATTCGACAAACAGATCTTCAGATCCAAGCAAGTGTGAGTATTACAATTATGATGTGGTAAGACGATTCGTCGCTTACGACGCATGTAATAATCACTCGGATACGATAGAGTATCGCCGTGTGATAAGAGACAATATTCCTCCTCAGATTGATGTTCCTAAGTGGTTTGAAGAGTCTATTATACAAGCTGACTATGCTAGACCATGTATATTCCTTGTTCCTAATGTAGACAGTTTGCTTCCACCAGATATCGCATCTGATAATTGTGATCCTAATGCTGTGGCTCATTATAAACATACTCAGATCCCACCTGTTGGTGATACGTTACATACTGAGGCTGGTTATGTAGATGTTAAGATTATAATCGAGGATCCTTGTGGATTGAAAGATTCTCTTATTAAGAGGGTGAAGGTGCCTACTCGTAACTCAATTGTTAAAGAGTATATGAATGACACCACTATCTGTGCGGAGGATAAGATCTTGCTTTCAGACTCAAGACTTTCATACAACGAAGGTTATATATGGCAGAAAAACTGGTTTGATGAAACTCAATGGGATTCTATAAAAACAAGTTCGTTAGTGTTTGATTATTTTAAGGATACAATTACAGATAAAAGTGTTGTTTTCTCTAATAATCAATATGGATATTCTTGGAAATTTAATCAGGAGTTAGGTACTGCTTATTATTTGAAACTGGATTCTTATTCAAAGACAGGCAAGTATTTCATTATAGCAACTGATACTGTCAGATTGTGTCGTGATACTGCTAGCGCATTTATCCAGGTTCATGAGGCTCCTTTGGTTTCTTTGGTTTCTGAATTCTATACAATATGTGAGAATGATTCTCTTCATTTGATATCTGGAGAAGAAAGTTTATACGACAGATTCAATGTATATACGTTCGACAATGGTGAAGAGATTACTGAAGAGGGTTGGATGATTGATGGTGTCAAGTATTCTCCACAGACAAAGATTCCTTATTCAAACATTCCTCTTACTTTGAGGTATTATGCTACAAACTTCTGTGGAACGAATTCTTCTCTTGACGGTGTAAGCATAAGTACACATGCACGTATGAGACCTGAGAATTTCATGCTTGTCACAAAACCTCAGAATAAGCCTCGCGTCTTCAGAAATGAGAGTGCTGAGCTGAAACTTGTATCTAAGTATCGTCCATTCGAGTACCATTGGTATAAGGTAAATGGCGCATTTGACGGAAGATTTGAAGAGGCGTTTGATAAGGAAGGCCAGATTAAGGAAGAGTATAAAGACTTGATCTCAGAACCTGACTCATTGCTTGAAATTAAGTATAAGAATGAGGAAGCTTGCAACATGTATGAGTTGATAGGTCTTCAGGATACAGCTTCTTACTACGTTTTGATGCTTGACAGTGTTTGTCCTGCGGTTCCTTCTAATGTTGTTGCTATCAATGTTGTCAAGGATCTTCCAACAGCCTTTACTCCTATGAATTCTGTAGGTTTGAACGATACGTTCATGGAGGGTTATCCAGTTGTCATCTTCAACCGTTATGGACAAAAGATGGTTGAAGGTCAAAATGGTTGGGATGGAAAATGTAGAGGCGAATATGTCGATCCTGGTGTCTACTTCTACGAGATCATTTTGAAGGATGGCTCTAAACATAAGGGTTCTATTGAGGTTGTCTACTTTAAGTAGCAACTGATTGAATGATGAAAAAAGGAGACGTGAGTGATCGCGTCTCCTTTTTTATTGATTAAAAATGTCAATTCTTATTTGGAATTATGTATTGAAAAAAAAATGGAGTATATTTGCATAACTAATATGAAAGAACTTTAAATGCAACAGGACAATTTTTTTAACAACAAGGTTACAAAACGAGTTAAAGACGTTATTATATATAGTAAGGAAGAGGCTGCCCGTTTGGGAAACGACAGTATCGCTCCTGAACATGTGCTGTTGGGTATCTTCCGCGACGGAGAGGGTCCGGCTATGGCCGCTTTCAAGGAATTGAATGTCGATCCGAGAATTATCCGTCAGAAGATAGAGGATGTTATTCGTAAAGAAAACAATAATCCTTTCTTGGATGAAGATATACCTATGCTGAAATCTACCGAGCGTCTGCTTTTCCTTATGGAGATCGAACGCCGTCAATTCCGTACTATTGAACAATCGGATACAGACATACTTCTTTTGGCTATCCTTCGTGAGGATTCTAATCTCGCGTCGGAAGTCCTTATATCTGAAGGCGTGACATATGATAAGATGCTTGCTATCTCACATAAAATGTGGGATAAGGATGAGCAATACGCTGAAGAAGAGGAGGGTGGACTTGACACTATTGAGCCAATGGATCTGAATATCAATGATGGTGTGCAGGAAGACGATGATGAAGACGAGGATGATATGGACAACGACGCTGACGCAAGTTCGATAATGTCAAAACAATCCGCTACTTCTAAACAGACTGCAACGTCTTCGAATTCAGCTATGCCTTACCTTGAGAAGTATGCTCGTAATCTTTCTCGTGAGGCTGCAAACGGAAATGTGGCTGAAATAGTCGGTAGAAAGCGTGAGATTGAACGTCTCTCTCAGATTCTTAGCCGTAAGAAAAAGAACAATGCTGTTCTTATCGGTCAGCCAGGTGTCGGCAAAACTTCCATTGTCGATGGCCTTGCTTTGGACATTGTCAACAAACGTGCACCTCATATCCTTCTTGATAAGGTGATTTATGCTCTTGATATGGGAGCTCTTGTCGCTGGCACAAAATACCGTGGTCAGTTTGAGGAGCGTTTGAAAGCGATCCTTTCTGAGGTGGCTGGCAATAAGAATGTGATTGTCTTTATCGACGAGATTCATACAATGATCGGTGCTGGATCAGCTCCTGGTACTTTGGATGCCGCTAACATGTTGAAGCCTGCTTTGGCTCGTGGTGAGTTCCAGTGTATCGGTACTACAACGATAAAGGAATACCGTCAATATTTTGAGAAAGACGGTGCGTTGGATCGCCGTTTCCAACGTGTGCTTGTCGATCCTACAACGGAAGAGGAGACTCTTGAAATCCTTAACAATAGCAAGGCGGCATACGAGGAGCATCACATGGTGAAGTATACTGATGAGGCTATAAACGCTTGCGTCAAACTTACCGGAAGATATATCGGTGACCGTATGTTCCCAGACAAGGCTATTGACGCTATGGATGAGGCTGGTGCTGCCACCCATATTGTTGATGTGGAGATTCCATCGGTTGTCGTTGAACTTGAGAAAGAATTGAAGTCTCTTGAAGATGAGAAAATGAACGCAGTAAAGAAGCAGAACTATGAGTTGGCTACTGAGTTGCGTGACAAGATAAAGGCTTTGACTATCCAGTTGAACGCAGAGAAAAAGAGATGGACGGAAGAGATGAAGTCCAACCGTCGTGTCGTGACAGAGGATGATGTGATGCGTGTTGTCGCAACAATGACAGGAATTCCTATAACCCGAATCGCTAAAGATGAAAGCCAACGTTTGGTTGAGATGCCGAATGTCTTGAAGGGTAAGGTGATCGGACAGGATGATGCTGTGGCTAAAGTTGTGAAGGCTATCCGTCGCAACAAAATTGGTCTTGGTGATCCAAACCGTCCTATCGGAACATTCTTGTTCCTTGGACCTACTGGAGTCGGTAAGACATATCTTGCTAAGATGTTGGCTAAGGAGATGTTCGACGGTGATGAGTCTCTGATCCGAATCGACATGAGTGAGTATATGGAGAAGCATGCTGTGTCTCGTCTTATTGGAGCTCCTCCGGGATATGTAGGACATGAGGATGGTGGCCAGTTGACTGAAAAGGTCCGCACAAAACCATATTCAATCGTTCTTCTTGATGAGATAGAGAAGGCTCACGCTGATGTCTACAACATTCTTCTCCAGGTTATGGATGAGGGCTGCTTGACTGACAGCCAGGGAAGAAAGGTCGATTTCAAGAACACTGTGATCATTATGACCAGCAACGTCGGCTCACGTCAGTTGAAAGATTTTGGCCGTGGTATAGGTTTCTCTATGCAGACGGAGGTCAGCAAGTCTGTCGCAGATGATGTTGTACGCAAACAACTTAACAAGACATTCACTCCTGAGTTCTTGAACCGTATTGATGAGATTGTAAGTTTCTCTCCACTTGAGAAAGATTCGATCACTAAGATTATCGAACTTGAGATCAATCCGATCCGTGAGAGAATCGGCAAGCTTGGTATGAAGCTGACAATCACTGAAGATGCTATGGACTACATGGTGTCTAAAAGCTATGATCCTGTATATGGAGCGAGACCATTGCGTCGCACATTGCAGACATGTGTCGAGGATGCTGTGGCTGAGGTGATTTTGGAGAATGGCATCGACAAAAAATATGAGATTATAATAGAGGCTAATGAAGATAAAACTTCTACCAAGCCTTCGTTTAAGCTTATAGAGGACTAACTAAAATTTTATAATTATGAGTAAACAATTGAGACTTTCAAGCAATAAAATGCTTACTGGTACTGCAGCTGGTTTGGCTGAGTTTATCGGAATGGACGTGACAATGATGCGTGTGATTTTTGCAGTTTGTACTCTCGCTTTTGGATTTGGCTTGGGTATTTACCTTATCGCATGGGTTATCATGTTGCTGTCGGAAAAGTAATTTGATATTGATTTAATCGTGTAGACGGAATTATTCCCGTCTACACTAAAAATGGGTTATGTCGGTTTCGATGTAACCCAAATTTTGAATAATAGTATATAAGATATTCGGCAATGGATTTCAAACTGACATCGAAATATAAACCTACAGGAGACCAACCGGAAGCGATCCGTCAATTGGTGGAGGGTGTTAATAATGGTGTCAAATACCAGACATTACTCGGAGTGACAGGTTCGGGAAAGACTTTCACAATTGCGAACGTCATTGAGAAAGTGCAGCGTCCGACTTTGATTCTCAGCCACAACAAGACTCTTGCCGCACAGTTGTATGGAGAGTTTAAGGGTTTCTTCCCTGAGAATGCCGTGGAGTATTTCGTGTCATATTATGATTATTATCAGCCGGAAGCATATTTGCCAAACTCCGACACTTATATAGAGAAGGATCTGGCAATCAACGATGAAATTGAAAAACTTCGTCTTGCCACAACCACTGCATTGCTTTCTGGCAGACGTGATGTGGTTGTGATTTCTTCTGTGTCTTGCCTATATGGTATGGGAAACCCAGAGGATTTCTATGCAAACACAATCACAATCCAGGTCGGTCAGCAACTTGATTTGCAGGTGTTTCTGAGAATGTTGAGTGATAATCTGTACCAACGCAATGAGATATCACTTGAACGAGGAAACTTCCGTGTGAAGGGCGATACTGTTGATGTCTTTATGGCAGACACTGATTTCGTCTTACGTGTAAGTTTCTGGGGCGACGAGATTGAAGAGATAATTAGTATCGATCCATTGTCAAACATGCCGATAGAGTCGTTTGAGCAGACTCGAATCTATCCTGCGAACCTTTTTGTGACTACCAAGGAACGAATCTCTCGTTCTCTTATTGAAATCGGTGACGACCTGACAAAGCAGATTGAGTTCTTTGAACTTCAAGGCAGAAGTGCAGAGGCTAAACGAATCAGCGAGCGTGTCAACTACGATATGGAGATGATCCGTGAACTGGGACATTGCTCCGGAATCGAAAACTATTCTCGCTATTTCGACGGAAGAAAACCAGGTACTCGTCCGTTCTGTCTGTTGGATTTCTTCCCTAAGGATATGCTTCTTGTGATAGATGAGAGCCACGTGACGATTCCGCAGATTCGTGCGATGTATGGAGGAGACAGTGCAAGAAAAAAGAATTTGGTGGAATACGGATTCCGTCTTCCTGCCGCAATGGACAACCGTCCTTTGAAATTTGAAGAGTTTGAAGAACTGACAGACCAGACCATATATGTCTCTGCCACTCCAGCCGAGTTTGAACTGGAGAAGTGTGAAGGTGTTGTGGTGGAACAGGTGATCCGACCTACTGGACTGTTGGACCCGATTATAGATGTGCGTCCAAGTCTCAACCAAATTGATGATCTGATTGAAGAGATCATTGTGCGTGCCGAGAAGGATGAACGAGTGTTGGTCACTACTCTTACCAAACGAATGGCAGAGGAGTTGCAGGAATATCTGCAGAAGTCTGGTATACGAAGCCGTTATGTCCATTCCGACGTCGACACTCTTGAACGTGTCCGTATCATGGAGGATCTACGCAATGGCTTATTCGACGTGCTTGTAGGAGTCAACCTTCTTCGTGAGGGATTGGATTTGCCGGAGGTGTCGCTTGTGGCTATCCTCGACGCAGACAAGGAGGGATTCCTTCGTTCGCACCGTTCATTGACACAGACAGCAGGACGTGCGGCACGTAATCTGAATGGACGTGTGATAATGTATGCCGACAAGATAACAGAAAGTATGCAGCAGACGATTGATGAGACAAACCGTCGTCGCGAGAAACAGATGGCATACAATGAGGCAAACCATATCGTCCCTAAGGCTTTGAACAAAGAAAAGAAGACGATACTTAAGGAACGTGACGAGAATGAGCCTAAATATTATGTTGAGCCAGACGTTTATGCTGAGCGTCAACGTAAACCTGCTATGGTGGCTGAAACCACGTCTACTTATAATACTCCTGCTGAATTGGAGAAACTTATTGCCAAGACCAAACAGGCAATGCTTGATGCCGCCAAGGATCTCGAATTTTTGGAGGCCGCTCGTCTGCGTGATGAGATGATCAAACTGCAGAATGAGCTCCTTAAAATGAAAAAATAGGATTAATAAAATATAAAAAATGGATTATTTGAATTCCCTTAATGAACCACAACGTCAGGCTGTCACATATAGTGATGGTCCTTCTTTGGTGATCGCCGGCGCTGGTTCTGGTAAGACGCGAGTGCTTACATACAAAATCGCATATCTTTTGCAGTCTGGTCTTAAACCACAATCGATTCTTGCGTTGACATTTACTAAGAAGGCTGCGACAGAGATGAAAGATCGTATTGCAAAAGTGGTTGGCACGGAAGCGGCAAGTAAACTTTGGATGGGTACTTTCCACTCAATCTTCGCCCGTATCCTTCGTGCTGAGGCGGATAAACTCGGTCTTGACAAGGATTTCACTATATATGACGGTACTGATTCTCAAAATCTTTTGGCTACAATCATAAAGGAAAAAAGACTTGATGACAAGACTTACAATCCGAAGAAGATGCATGCCAAGATATCACGTCTGAAGAATGACCTTATCACTCCTCAGATGTATCGTGAGATTCCTGAACTTCATCAAAAGGATGTAGAGGATCACTTGTATGCGTTTGGTGATTTATATACTACATATGCTGCTCGTTGCAAGAGTGCCAATTCTGTCGATTTTGATGATATTCTGTTGTTTACCAATATATTGCTGCGTGATGATGCACAGGTGGCGTTCAAGTATCAGAATAAATTCAGATTTATTCTTGTCGACGAGTATCAGGATACAAACGCATCCCAGTACCGTATAATCCGCAACCTTTGTAGGCAGCATCATAAATTATGCGTGGTGGGTGATGATGCACAGTCTATCTACGGTTTCCGTGGTGCCGACGTGCGTAATATTCTCTCGTTCACCAACGATTATCCGGAGTCTAAAGTGTTCCGTCTGGAGCAAAACTACCGCTCGACACAGACAATCGTGAATGTCGCAAACAGTTTGATTGCAAAAAATACACAACAGCTTGAAAAACATGCTTTTTCAGAACAGGAAGTTGGAAACAAAGTACGTGTTTTTGGAGCATATACAGAAGGAGAAGAGGCTCAGGTGGTGGCGAATTCTATTGCCAGACTAGTTAAGGAGGCTGATTGCAAATATTCGGATTTCGCTGTGCTTTACCGCGTCAACACACAATCACGTCTAATTGAGAAGGCACTCCGTGAGAAAAACATTCCGTCTCGCGTGTGGGGAGGAAAAACATTCTACCAGCGTGCGGATATCAAGAATATTGTATCATATTGTCGTCTTGCGATCAACCATCGTGATGAAGAGGCGTTCAAGCGAATTGTCAATGATCCTCCGAGAGGAATCGGCGACGTGACTGTCGGAAAGATTTTTGAACAGTCGGCGGCTGCGAATATTTCATTCTGGGATGTGGTGGATAATATCCGTGATTATGATTTCTTGAACGAAGGCACGAAGAATAAAGTGGCTGCGTTTGCTGAGATGATCAATGATTTTGGCAAACAGTCAGAGGAAACGGATGCATATGCCGTCGTAGATTCCGTGATCAAACGGTCTGGAATCTGGGCTGACGCTCATAAAGACAATGAGTTGGAAAACAAAAACCGTCAGCAGAATCTGGATGAGATGCTTCGTTCTGTGCATGAGTTCAAGACAAGAGTCTTGGAGGAGGATGGAAAAGATGCCGATTTGTCTTTGAATCATTTTCTTACTGATATTGCGTTGCTTACAAGTGTAGACGAGGGTGACGACAATAATAAAGTGACATTGATGACGGTGCACGCCAGCAAAGGATTGGAGTTTAAGGAGGTCTTCATCATTGGAGTGGAGGAGGGCATGTTTCCGTCGAAACGAAGTTCCAGCGATGAATCTGTTGAGGAGGAACGCCGACTTATGTATGTGGCAATCACAAGAGCAGAGAAAAACTGCTATATCACATATTGCAAACAACGAATGGAAGGCCAGACTCCAAAGGTGGCAAATCCAAGCCGTTTCATCAAAGAGATAGATCCTAACTTATTGATTTTGCCTAAAGAGTGGAGAGACACAGCGTCTGTTTCATCAGAAAGAGGTGAGGCACGTTGGAAAAACGGACAGCAGTTCAATCTTCGCAGACCGACATCACCGTCGCAACAATCAGCACAGCCATCCACAGTTTCCCGTCCTGCCACTAATGTACATCCGTTGGCGACGGGACGATTCAAGCCAGCGAGCATGTTGGCAGGTAGGGTTGGCCCTGTCAATATTTCACAGTTTCAGGTTGGCACATTTGTCAAGCATAAAGACTATGGTATCGGACAGATAGTCAAATTGGAAGGAGAAGGCAAAGAGACGAAAGCATTCATCGAATTCAACCATTGTGGATTGAAACGAATATTCCTTGCATACGCGGCCGCGAATATGCAGGTGATAAATGCGTAGTAAAATGTTCTCTTTTTCCAATTGAAAATTGCGATTGTTGAATAATTTACATAATTTTGTAGAGAACCATAGAGGTTCTTTTAACGAACTGGGGATTGACAGATGATCCCGCAAAAAATGTGAATTATGAATAAAGAAATTTCTACAAATAATGCACCGTCGGCTGTCGGACCATACAGCCAGGCAATAGAAGCAGGCGATATGATTTTTGTTTCTGGCCAGTTAGGATTGAATCCTGCAGACGGCTCTTTGTCACCAGACGTGGTAGAACAGGCAAAACAGTCATTGAAGAATATCGGTGAGATCTTGAAAGCTTCTGGATGCGATTATTCAAATGTTGTGAAGACGTCGGTTTTAATTACAGATTTGAGTGCATTTGCCGCAGTTAACGAAGTGTATGCCACATTCTTTAGCAAGCCTTATCCTGCTCGTTCGTGTGTAGAAGTCTCTAAATTGCCTAAGGGCGGACTGGTTGAAATTGAATGTATCGCTAAAAAATGAGTTTTAATGCCAAATATTGCATATAAATAGTATGTTGTTGGGCATTTTCTTGTTTTTTATAGTTATTTTATTGTGAATATTATTATTTTTGCATAAGAACTACATAATAAAATAAAAGGATTATGGATAAGGACAACTATGTGATAGAAACAAGTTGGGAAGTCTGCAATAAGAATGGCGGTATTTATACGGTCTTATCCACACACGCCAAAGCGTTAGGGGATATACTTGGAGACCATTTGATTTTTATCGGACCTGATTTCGGAAACGAAGACAACATATATTTTAAGGAAAACAAGACAGCTCTTAAGTCTTGGAAGGCAGCTGCCGCAAAAGAGGGGTTGGCTGTACGTGTCGGCACTTGGAATGTGCCAGGAAATCCTTTGGTTATTTTGGTTGATTACAAACCTTTCTTTGCTGAAAGAGATGCTTTCTATGGAGAGATGTGGGAAAAGTTCGGCGTCAATTCTCTTGGAGCGGTTGGCGACTACCACGATTGTGCCGTATTTGGTATGGCGGCAGGAAAGGTTGTCGAAAGTTTTGTGAATTTCAATAAATGTGCAGACGCAGGTGTTGTCGCACATTTCCATGAATGGCAGGTTGCATCAGGATTATTGTATGTAAAGAGTCGTTGTCCACAGGTTAAGACTGTGTTCACTACTCATGCCACTACAACTGGCCGTTCAATCTGTTTCAATAATAAGCAGCTTTACGCATATTTCACAGCCTATAACGGAGATCAGATGGCTGGTGAACTAGGTGTCGCAAATAAGCATTCGATTGAGAAGGCCGCTGCACACAATGCGGATTGCTTCACTACCGTGTCAAATCTTACTGCCGATGAGTGCAAGCAGTTGCTTGATATTCCGGCATTTGTGACTCCAAACGGTTTCGAATCTGATTTCGTGCCAACAGGAGACAAGATGGAAAAAGCTCGCAAGAATGCCCGCAGCAAAATGACAAAAGTTGCTGAGGCTTTGTTGGGTTATAAACTGCAGAAGAATGCTCTTTTCATCGCTACAAGCGGTAGATTCGAGTGGAGAAACAAAGGTATCGATGTCTTTGTCAAGTCGTTGAAACAGTTGGATGAGAATCCAAACTTGGATAGAGAGATCGTTGCGTTTATAATGGTGCCATCCTGGGTTAAGTGTCCACGCACAGATTTGCAGGAGAAACTTAACAGCAAGGGCAAGAATCAGTTGGATTGGAAAGTTCCGACTCATGAGGTGAATGAGCCATGGAATAATGAGATTCTTAATGCAATTGGTAATTATGGCCTTGACAATCAGGAGAACCATAAGGTGAAGGTTATTTATGTACCTTGTTTGCTTGACGGCAATGATGGTATATTTAATATGAGCTACTATGATCTGTTGCCAGGTCTGGATTTGACAGTGTTTGCGTCATACTACGAGCCATGGGGTTACACTCCATTGGAAAGTGTGGCATTCGGAGTTCCGACAATCACCACAGACAAGGCAGGATTCGGATTGTGGGTAAAGAAAGAGTCGAAGAAGTCTGATTCAATCAGCAACGGTGTGGCTGTTATCAACCGTACTGATTTCAATTTCGATGAGGTTGCTTCACGTATTGAAAATGAGGTTGTTGCATTCTCAAAGATGAAAGACGCGGATGTCTCTAAAACATCGGAGAAATCAAAAGCGTTTGCTGACAAAGCTTCATGGAGCAAATTTATCGCATCCTATGTTGAGGCTTACGACAAGGCTTTGGCAAAAGGTGTGAAAAAGAGTGCTGTGAAGAAAGCACCGTCTGCAAAACAGACAACTGAGACTGTGGAGAAACCGAAACGTCGCAGCTGTGCAAAGAAAAAATGAGAGTTAAATAAAGAAATAAAGTATACTAAAAATAAGTGTTATGAAAGTTAAGACTAGCAACACAAATCAGTCTGCTTGGAGAGAACTTACTACTACAGCTAAGATTCCTGCAAAGCTTGAGAAGCTACAGACTTTGGCAAAGAACCTATGGTGGGTATGGAACGAGGAGGCTACTGACCTTTTCGAGAAGATTGACCCAGCTACATGGGAGGCATCTGGCAAGAACCCAGTTCTTTTCCTTTCAAAAGTGAATATCAAGCGCCTTAACGAAGTAGCAAAGGACGCTGATTTCGCAAAAGAGATTGATTCAGTGTACAAGAACTTCAAGGCTTACATGGACAAGAAGAACCAGGCTAGCAAGCCATCGGTTGCTTACTTCTCTATGGAGTATGGTTTGACTGACATTCTAAAAATCTACTCTGGTGGTCTAGGAGTGTTGGCTGGAGACTACTTGAAGGAGGCTTCTGACTCAAACATCAACATGTGTGCAGTCGGATTCCTTTACAGATATGGATATTTCACTCAGTCTATCTCAATGGACGGAGATCAGATCGCTGTTTACGAGCCACAGAATTTCTCTACTCTTCCACTAGAGCAGGTTAAGGACAAGGACGGCAACCCAATCATTCTTGAGGTGCCTTACTACGACCGTACAATCTACTCTAACATCTGGAAAGTGGCTGTAGGACGTGTTGATCTATATTTGCTAGATACAGACATCGAGCAGAATCCAGATTACGACCGTTCAATCACTCACCAGCTATACGGTGGAGACTGGGAGAACCGTTTGAAACAGGAGTACTTGCTTGGTATTGGTGGTGTGTTGATGCTACAGAAACTTGGCATCAAGAAGGACATCTACCACTGCAACGAGGGTCACGCTGCACTTCTTAACCTTCAGCGTTTGGTTGATTACATTGAGAAGGAAGGTATGACATTCGAGCAGGCTAAGGAGGTTGTTCACGCATCTGCTCTTTACACTGTTCATACTCCAGTGCCAGCTGGTCACGATAAGTTCGATGAGAGCTTGTTCGGAAGATATATGTACAAGTTCGCTGAGCGTCTTGGCATCTCTTGGGATGACTTGATGGATCTAGGACGTGAGAACCCAGGTGACAAGGGAGAGAAATTCTCTATGTCAGTGTTCGCATGTAACCTATGCCAGGAGTCAAACGGTGTGTCTTGGTTGCACGGTGAGGTATCAAAGAAGATGTTCGCTCCAATTTGGAAGGGTTACTTCCCAGAGGAGTTGCATGTAGGATACGTTACAAACGGTGTTCACATGCCAACATGGGCAGACCGCTCTTGGAAGGCTTTGTTTGAGTCTACATTCGGAGCTGATTATATCGCAAAACAGTCTAAGGAATCTACATGGGCACCAATCAATAAGGTTGACGATGCTAAGATCTGGGAGACTAAGTTGGCATTGAAGAACCGTTTGATCGATTTCATCAAGGTTCAGTATAAGGCTACATGGTTGAAGAATCAGGGAGATCCAACACAGGTGTTGGCAATCACTGAGAAGATCAATCCAAATGCGTTGACAATCGGATTCGGTCGTCGTTTCGCTACATATAAGCGTGCTCACTTGTTGTTCTCTGATTTGAAGCGTTTGTCTCAGATCGTAAACAACGACAAGGCTCCAGTTCAGTTCTTCTTCACTGGTAAGGCTCACCCAGCTGACGGTGGTGGTCAGGGCTTGATCAAGAGAATCATCGAGATCTCTCGTATGCCTGAGTTCCAGGGTAAGGTTATCTTCTTGGAGAACTATGATATGGCTCTTGCTAAGAAGCTTATCTCAGGTGTTGATATTTGGTTGAACACACCAACTCGTCCACTTGAGGCATCTGGTACATCTGGTGAGAAGGCTTTGATGAACGGTACAATCAACTTCTCCGTTAAGGATGGTTGGTGGTATGAAGGCTACCGTGAGGGTGCAGGTTGGGCATTGACTGAGCACAGAACTTACGATTATCAGCCATACCAGGATCAGCTTGATGCTGCTACTATCTATAACCTGCTTGAGAAAGAGATTATCCCTAAGTACTACGCTACTAACTCAAAGGGTTACTCTCCTGAGTGGGTACAGACAATCAAGAACTCATTCATGCAGATCACTCCTAACTATACAATGAAGCGTCAGTTGGATGACTATGTAGATCGTTTCTACAACAAGCTACAGAAGGCATACGACGAGGTTTCTGCTAATGGTTACGCTAAGGCTAAGGAAATCGCTGCTTGGAAGGAGAAGATCGCTGCAGGTTGGGATAATATTTCAATCGAGCAGGCTGAGATTCCTGAGAAGTTGTTGACTAACCCTGAGGTTGGTGACAAGAACCAGTTTGAGGTTGTTCTTAACGTTAATGGTCTTGGTGACAATGGTATCGGTGTTGATATCGTTATCTCAAACAAGAATGAGAAGGGTCACGATAAGATCTACAAGGTAGTAGAGATGGAGATGTACAAGCAGGAGGGCACAAGATTGTTCTACAAGGCTAACATCGTTATCGAGGAGGCTGATACTTACAAGTACGCATTCCGTATGTTCCCTAAGAGCAGCTTGCTTGCTCACAAGATGGACTTCTGCTACACTCGTTGGTTCTAATCGACGTCGTTACAGACAGTTATATAGAGAGGTTGGAGAAATCCAACCTCTTTTTTTTATAAAGAAGATGATCTAAACTTGAGCTTATAAGTATTTTAACACTAAACTGAAACCTTCAATCACTAACCTCTAAACCTTCAATCACTAATCTCTAACCCTTCAATCACTAACCTCTAACCCTTCAATCACTAACCTCTAACCCTTCAATCACTAACCTCTAACCCTTCAATCACTAACCTCTAACCCTTCAATCACTAACCTCTAAACCTTCAATCACTAACCTCTAACCCTTCAATCACTAACCTCTAACCCTTCAATCTCTAACCTCTAACCCTTTAATTTTTGTATATCATTTTATTTATAATTAACTTTGTTACTATTGTGTTGTTGACTATCCTGTGATGCCATTGTTATAAATAATTGAACGAAAATGAAGAAGCTTTTATTATCTCTTATTATAATTTTCAACTCTGTCATATCTGCCTTATCGATGAACTATGATAAGGAGTGGAAACGTGTAGATGATTTGATGGATAGAGTTAAGTTGAAAGATGCTCAAACACTTGTGGAAAAAATAAAAAATGTTGCGGAAAAGGAGGGTGATAATCGCCAGCTTCTGTATGCGGAAATATATTCGTATGCTATCGATATGGGATGTGAATATTCATTGAAAAATAGAACATATATACATAGACCTAATAATTTCAATTCAAAAGAAGGTCCTCAAATTATTGAATCTCATTATGATAAATCAATAAAATTATTAGATAGATTTGGTGAAAGTGCTGAAAAATATCTCTGCCAATTTTTTATCGCATCTTTGGTAGAACATTATATTGGTTTGAATCGCAATTCAAGTAGTAGTTCAAGAGATATTGCAGACCTTTCTCTTGGAGAAATGGGTAGACCGGAGCAAACGAAACTTTTAGACAATTTGTATTCGACTCTGGTTAATTCGTTGGATAAATTAGACATGTACAAAGCAAAGGATTATTCAGATTTTTTTTCTATGACTGAAGAAGATAGTACACTTGCTGATGTAGTTGTCTTGAATATCCTCAATTCGCACAATGGAGGTCCTTACTCTGATTATGTGACTATAGATAAACTTGAAAATCCGGATGGAAGGTCTACCGTCGACTTATTTCTTACAAGTATGATTCTACTGCAAAAGAAGAAAGGCAATACAGATGTGATGACTAAATATGAGTTGATGAGAATCAATGAATTCCGCAAACATTGTAATTTGCGTAAAAAAAAGGATGTTGTGCTTCGTATTTTGGATTCTTTTATCGCAATGTATCCGAATGCTGTTGAAACAATAAAAGTTGAGGCTATACGCGCAGATCTGCTTCTCAAAAAATATGATGAGAATTCAAATAAACCAGACGCGGAAAGTTTGGAAGAACTTGAATCTCGTCTTTTGCGTTATAAGGATAAATTTAAGGATGAACAATTGTTAGAACCTATTAATGAGGTTTTGGATAGACTTCACCGTCATATTTTGAATTGTACACTTAAGAATGTATATCATTCAAGTGAACCGATCAGGATTCGTGTGTCTAATGCAAATGTGAAAAAGGTTGTTGTGACTGTCAAGAAATCTTCATACACATCTAAGGAATATCAAATATCTCAGAGACTTGAGAATGGAGAATATTATTTTTTGAGTGACAGTTCAAAGCGGTTGACAAATGTCATCCCATACGATATCGAAGTGCCTCTGAAACAGGATACGTTTTCTCTTTCGAAAAGTCTATATCAATATCTGATTAATGATACTTTGTCTATTGGAAATTTGGACTACGGTGCTTATCTTCTGAAAATCAAAGATGTAGATAATCCTTTGAAAGAAGACAGTATGACATTTGTTGTTTCTGATATTGCTGTGGTTACTGGCATATATGATTATAATTATACTTATACAACTAAATATAAAAGGGATAGTGTCAGTGTATATACAGTGGATTATTTGTCAGGAAAACCGATTGGTGATATTCTTTTGTATTATGATGGATCTCCCGTCAGCTCGGAAAAAACATCTTCTGATGGAAAGGTTTATATCAATCGCTCTGAAATTATAAGAGAAGTTGAACATAAATATGAAAATCGTAATGGGAACAAATGGATGTCTGATATAGCGGTATATCCTGTAAAAGGAGATGATGGATACGGACAACAGGTAAAGTTCAGAACTTCTTATTCACGTTCTGCTATAGAAGGTTATGTGGTTAGCGTTATGACTGACCGTGCTGTTTATCGTCCGGGGCAAACTGTTAAGTTCTGGGGATTCTGTTCATACGCAGATAAAGAAAAAGATTGTCTTGTTAAAAACAGAACAATTCATGTTTCTGTGTCAAATGAAGGAGATGAAATTAAAACTTTTAATCTAAAAACCAATGATTTTGGAAAATTCTATGGAAAATTTAAGATAGACGAAAGTGATGATGCTATCGGTGATTATAAAATTTCTTGTGAAGCTACAAAATATGCTTCTACTTCATTCATTGTAGAGGATTATAAACTTCCTCAATTTGAAGTTGAATTTGATAAAGCTAACGATAGATACCAGATAAAAGATAGTGTTACAATATCTGGTAAAGTACGTTATTATTCCGGTGAGCCAGTCCTTGGTGCCAAGGTCGATCTTAGTATTGAAAGTGAAGACTATGAGTTGACAACTGATTCACTTGGCAATTTCTCTGCGATTTTTGTGGTTGATGAAGAAGATTTGAAAAGAGAACGACTCACTCTTGATTTAGAGGCTGAAGTGACGTCTCCTTCAGGAGAAGTCGTTGAAGTTGAAAAAGAGATTACTTTGTATCGTGACAACCTCTCGATTTCGTGTTATCCCTCACAACTTAATTTGTCAAAAAATGCGGAATGGAATGTGTACAGTTCTGGTTATGGAGTAATGAATAAAGATTCCTTGTCGGCTGAAATCATATTTGTTTCAAAAAGAGATGGTAAAGAGGTCGAAAGACAAACAAAATTGTTGAATGGCACAGCAAAATTTGATTTGTCGGAACTGCCGTTAGGAGATTATAAAGTTATCTTTATAGATTCAAAAAGTGGAGACACTTTGAAAAAGGATAATGTTGTAGTATATGATAGCCGAAGCAATGTAAATCCTGTGGAATCTTCTTTCTGGGTATCTAATAACTATAACAGTTACATTTCTGAAAATGAGACATTTGAATGTTCCATTGCTTCCAACGATAGCGATGCCTACGTGCTTTATCTGTTTGCGGATAATGATGGAAATATTCTGACGGAGGAGTGGATCAACCTTAAGAATGAATTGAGGACATTTAAGTTTTCATACGATGATCTATTCACAAAAGATAGGGACAAAGCATATGTGGTCACTTTCTTTGTCTATAAAAATGGCAAGTATACATCTAAACGTTTTTGTTTGCATAAGACTCCTGAATACAAATGTTTGAACGCAAATATCAAAAGATTAAGAGATAAAATTCAGGCAGGCTCACGCCAAAAATGGACAATTGAAATTGAGGGTTCAAAACTCCCTATGTCGCTTGCCGCCACTATGTATGATGCCGCATTAGATGTTTACAAGACTCATACGTGGGCCCCAAATATAGCAAGATATTCCACAAGTTTCTATAATCCATACGATTATTACAAGTCATTTAACACTATAGATAACCATACTTATTATAAAGCGTGGCTATATCCATATCAGAGAATTGAAGAAACGGGATATTCATTGCCTGTCTGGTTTATCAATAAGTCGATTCCAAGTCACACTAAATCGATTTATACTTCGGCTGATTTCAAAGAAGGAAAAGTGATTTATGGATATGTGAAAGACGCTTTAGGTAATGTGGTAGCTTATTCAAATGTTAGAGTTGATAATTCGTTTGTGTCTGTGCGTGCCGATCGCAATGGATACTATGAAATCTATATTCCGTCGAAGGGGTGTGATTTGGTATTCTCTGAATGGAGTGTATTAAATCCAAAAAAAATCTTTGTGGATAAGTCACAAAGGTTGGATGTCGTATTGGATTATCCTGAAGACGAACTTATTGTGAATGGCTATGGAGTACAAAAGAAAAGTGATGTCACTGGTTCTGTTAGTAGTTTATCAGAGAGCGGTTTGAGTCAGTGGAACTCTAATCCGAATAAGCATATTAACGTACAGGAGTCTGATGTTAAAGGATTAAAACGTACAGGTAAATGTATCCGGTCAAAATTTTCTGAAACAGCATTCTTCTTTCCTGATATCAGGACACGAAATGGAAAAGCGACAATTGATTTTGATGCTCCGGAAAGTGTGACTCGTTGGAATATCAAGATTATCTCCCTGACACAAAAGTTAGATTTGGGAAATGATGAATTTATGGTGAGGACAGCGATGCCGTTTACTGTACGTCCGTTGATTCCACGTGTGTTCCGTAGTGGTGATACATGTGTTGTGGCCGCTTCGATAACAAGCAATGAAGGCAAAACTATTCGTGGCAAGGCAAAATTCTTGTTTGAGGACAACAAGACAAATAAAGTGTTGGTAGAAAAGGCGGTTGATTTTGCTGTGTCTGCAAATAAAATTCAGACGGTCGAGTGTCAGTTTGTGGTGCCTGACGACGTTGAGAGTGTCAGATTGACGGTGACTGCAGATGGACCTAAATATAGTGATGGAGAGTTGCATTTGGTGCCGGTGGTTAAAAACAAGAGTAAGGTGATTAAGGCAAACAGTTCCCTTGTCCGTAAAGGTGAAACCAAGGAGTTGTCTGTCGACGCGGATGAGACCAACAATGTCGATCTGACATTTGAATATGTGCCAAATTCTGTTTGGCAGGCAATTTTAGCGATGCCTTCAGTCAAGATGCCTCTTTCTCCAAATGCAATGAGTTACACTATGGCATTGTATGTCAATTCAATAGTTTCTTATATCGCCAGCAATAATCCGTCGATACGGAAGATACTAAAAAAATGGAAATCAGATCCGTCAGTAATGGAATCCCCACTATTGAAGGATGATGAATTGAAATCGGTATCTATTGAAGCGTCTCCTTGGAAATTGGAGGCTCTTGATGAGACGGAGCAAAGAGCGAAAGTTGTGGACTTAATGGATGATGCCAACACAGATAGCTTGATCAATGATTGTCTAGATAAGTTGAAAAAATTTCAAAAGAATTATGATGGAGGATTCTCTTGGTTTATGGAGGGTGAAAAGTCGAGTGAATACGTGACTGTATGTGTGGTGCGTTATTTGACAAAATTGCATCAACAAAATCTGCTGACTGCCGATGGTGAACAAATGTTGAAGAAAGCTTTGCCGAGTGTAGACAATTATCTATTGAAGAATTTTAATAGATGTAAGGATAGACGTGGAAGCCTTAAAGCCACAAACTTTGAGTTGATGATGATGTTCTCCCGTTTGATTACTCAAGATATTGTTCCTGTTTCCAAAGATCTGAAACAAACATTCGATTTCGTCATAAAAAATACAGAAGAGCATTGGCATGATTTGACATTGTTTGGAAAGGCTTGTTTTGTACGTATTCTTGTGGTTCTCCATAAGGATAGTTTGGCAAAAGAGATTGTTGAGGCAATGAGACAGACCTACACTCAGTCGGAATCCATGGGTATCTATTGGAAAGAAATTCATGATTATTTTAGTTGGTACAATAATTCAATAGCGGTTCATTCGGAAGCTGTCCGTGCGTTTATTGAGTCTGGTATGGCGACAGAAGAAGAAATTGCAGAGATGCTGTTGTGGCTTTTGAAAAAGAGGGAGACGACGGTATGGCGATCTCCTGTCGCAACTGTTGATGTCATTGATTTGCTTGTCTGCACGTCATCCTTAAATACTGCAGGAGGAAAAATCACTCTTCCTGATGGAAGGACAATAGAGACGGAAGAAGACTGTGCATTCGTAAAACGTTCGCTTTCAAGCAAAGATTTGAAAAATGCCATTAAAGTAGAAGGACCAGAGGATTGCATAGGTTTTGCAAGTATTTATGCCTCGTATGATGCAGATAACAGTAAGATCACACCAGCGTCTAATCAAATTTCAATAAAAAAGAAAACTTATCGTCACGAGAAACGTAAAGGAGATGATGGATCGACGGAGGATATGTTGACGGAAGTGAAGGATGGTGATGTGGTCAATGTGGGTGATAAACTGGAAGTTATCTTGACTGTAGAAAATGAACAGGATCTGGATTTTGTCATGGTGAAAGATGAAAGACCTGCCTGTCTTGAACCACAAAAAGAGATCTCCGGATATAAGTGGAGAAACGGATGCTCTTTTTATCAGATTATAACTGATACTGATATAAGATTCTTCTTTGACAGGTTGTACAAAGGCAATTATAATTTGTCTTACACTTTATTTGTTCAAGCTAAGGGAGTCTACGCTTCTGGTATCTCCACCGCTGAGTGTATGTATTCTCCTTCATTCAGATGCAATAGCGACTGTGGTGTGAAAATCAGATCGGAAAGAAAATAGCGAGATCTTGAATATCAACTGAGTATTGAACATTTAGATAATTTAATTACCTTTGCAAAAATTTTTTAACACTATGCAAAAGATCATAAAAAGCTCTATTCTAGCTGGTATTTTTATCGCAGTCGCAGGTTATATCTATCTGACAGTAAGTGGTATTGTAGGTGCGTGTATGTTCGCATTCGGTCTCCTTGGTGTGTGCTATATCGGATTGCATCTATACACTGGTAAGGCAGGTTCCGTCTCACTCAACAAGTCTGATGACATCTATTATCCTGTCCTTGGATGGATTTTGTTGTTTAATGTTGTCGGCACTACAATTGTCGCTTTGATGTTGTCTGTTGTTGCCGGTGATGGAGTCATTTCCAATCTGCAGTCTATAATAAACAACAGATTGAATGCCACTGCTTTGGAAGCGATAATAAAAGCAATTTTCTGTGGATTCATCATGGAGATGGCTGTGTTCATGTATAAGAAGAACACTCCTCTAGGTATTTTGTTCGGTGTGCCTCTATTCATTTTGTGTGGATTCTACCATAGTATCGCAGACAGTTTTTATTATGCTTTGTATCTGTTCCATGGTGGAAAATTTGAAACAGCATTGCTTGTCACATACCTGTTAAGCATTTTCGGTAATCTGCTAGGATGCAATGTCAGAAGAATCTTTGTGAAATGATGATCACAATTCCATTTTGATTTTGAAAAGGAATGAATTCTGAATACGACAAAATAAACGGTTACGAATATGTTGATCTAGGACTGCCTTCTGGTACACTTTGGGCATCTTATGATATTGGTGCGCATGGAGTTGGTGAGTTTGGAGACCTCTTCATGTGGGGTGAGACTGTGCCTAGAGATCCTGAAACTGAATGGTCTGATGACGATCACAAGTATGTTTCAAATAATGATTTTGTCAAATATTGTGGGCGTGATAATAAACAAGTCCTTGATCCAGAAGATGACGCTGCTACATCTTTGTGGGGAAACGATTGGAAAATGCCATCATTTACTGATTGGAGAGAACTCATAAAGTTTTGTGAGTTAAAACTTAAGGGAGAGTCTATTGTCTTTGTCGGACCCAATGGCAAAGAACTTCATTTCAGCAGGTATGTTTTAGAAGAATATGACGGTTGTGAGTTCAGCTGTAGTTGGTGGACTTCCGAATTGGATTCTTCTGATGATATTTATGATGCCTTATATTTTTACGTAGATAAAGACGAGGATTGTGATCCTGTATACGATTTGTATTCTTGCCATCGTTCATGTTTGTTCCCAATCAGACCTGTGTCGAAAATCAGAGCAGATTTGAATTTTGTCTTGCCTGATGACGAAGAGTCAGAAGATGATGAATCTACTGATTATATAGAGAATGCACAGTCGGAACAATCAAGTTATGAAAAAATAGCTGGTTTGGATTCGCTAAAAGCAGCGTCGGAAGAAAAATATGAAACTAATTATCAGGACAACCGTATCCGAAAGAATACATATATAAAAGATGGCTATGAAAAGGAGAAAACAAGCATCCTTTCATACATTTTATTTGCGATTGCTGTATTTGTTTTTTTGTATGCTATCTTTTTATTGTGATGGTTAAGAACCCTAGATAAATTGTATTTTCTTTTTTAAGAATCAAATTAAACCTAATGTATTAAATTAAACACTATTAGATGTCTGTCATAGAAATATTCAAAAGGATTTCGGTTTATGTCAAGCCGTATAAGTGGCTTGTTTTTGCGACGTTGATGCTGACTTTGATCGGTTCTTTTATGGCCCAGGTCAACGCGATTGTCCTAAACTATACTGTCGATTCCATCAATGCTCTTGTCACTGCTGGAAAAGGTTTGACAGAAGGCCTTGATATCCTTATTTTGATCTCATCTGTTTTGCTTGGCAAGGAACTGATGATTATCCTTGTGCAGTTCGGACAGAAATTCTTCGGACAGAAACTGAAGATCTGTATCTCTCAGGATTTGGCACAGGAGGTGATAGAAAGAGTCCTTACATACCGTCTTGCCTTCTTCACAAAGTCTGGCAATGAGCCTGGTAAACTGCAGACACGTATAGACAGGGGAGTGGAGAGTTTGACTCGTATTGTCCAGAACTTCTTCATCGACATCCTGCCTCTTTTTTGCAGCGCTATCCTTGCGTTGGTGCTGATGTTCAAACAGAATGTCTATGTCGGCACCGTCGCACTTGTTATAGTGCCTATCTATTTTTATATCACGTATTTGCAGGCACGCAAATTGAAGGGATGGCGTACGCAGCATAAAGATTTCCGTGAGGCTAAGAGCCACGGTATCATGACTATTCTTGAAAGCATCACCGTCATCAAATCATTTAACCGTGAACAGATAGAAGGAAAGAAACAGCTTGAGCTTCAGAAAAATATCACAGAAAATCAGCTGAAGACACGTCAGACAAGTTTTGCTTTTGAAGGTTTGAAGACGTTTGTGGAGCAGATAGGTGTGGTTTTGATCATTATCCTGACCGCTTTTCTTGTGCTCAACGGAGATATGACCATCGGTGCGATCATGTATCACATCATGTTGTTTGGCAATGTGACTTCGCCCACACGTCAGCTTCATAGAATCTATGATGATTTCAATGATGCTTTGATTTATGCAAACGGATTCTTTGAGATTCTCGACGCTGGTACAGAGGAGACGGAGAAGAGTGGCAAACATCGTCCGGAAAAGATCAGGGGTGAATTTGAATTGCGTCACGTCGACTTCACTTATCCTAATGGGACAAAGGCTCTTCACGATATCAATATGAAGATTGAAAGTGGCAAGATCACCGCTTTGGTCGGACTATCTGGAGCTGGTAAAAGTACAATAATCAATCTTCTGGATAAATTCTATGAGCAGGATTGCGGAGACGTGCTTCTTGATGGTGTGAGCCTAAAAGATTGGGACACACAGTATCTCCGAGACAATATCGGACTTGTGCTTCAGAAGAATCATATTTTCGACGGTACTATCGAAGAGAATATCCGATATGGTAATGTCGACGCTACGGATGAAGAGGTGATGGAGGCTGCTAAAAAAGCGTTTCTTTACGATCAGGTGGTGGCTTTGCCTAATGGATTCAAAAGCAAGGCGACGGAATTGTCGGGCGGACAACAGCAACGAGTGGCTATTGCCAGAATGTTCATTAAGAACCCTCCGATAATATTCCTTGATGAGCCGACAGCCAGCCTTGACGCTATCGCTACAGAGCAGATCAAAAACAGTATTGACGCCATCAAACAGAACCGCACCGTCATCATCATCTCGCATAGTCTGTCGCAGATTATCGACTCTGAGATGATATATTCGTTGGAAAAGGGTAGGGTAATGGAACACGGCACTCATGAAGAGTGTTATGCCAAGAACGGTGTCTACCGTAGAATTTTCGACGCGTCTGCAAGAAGTTTGAATATAGAGAAGATCGCCAAGACTCAGATGGGGGTATGATATCAGTCGTCTTGATTATTGGAAAGACGGATTTTAACATTTCTGAAATAGCGATTTGACAATAATACATTATTTTCGTGTCGCAAAATATTTTCGATTTATGAGGCAGACAATAACATTTAAGGAAATACGGGAAAACGAAGAAATCAAGACATATATCAAACGCGCTGATCTCTCACTTGAACGTATGGGATTTACAGAGCATAGTTTTGCTCATGTGATGCGTGTGTCTAAAAGTGCAGGAGATATGCTTGAGCAACTTGGTTATGATCCAAATGATGTGGAGCTGGCTCGTATTGCAGGTTATATGCATGATATCGGAAATGTCATCAACAGAATAGACCATGCACAGTCGGGTGCTATAATGGCATTCCGTATACTTGACAAACTGGGGATGCATTACGAAGATATCGCGAAGGTTATAGCGGCTATTGGCAATCATGATGAAAGCACAGCTTTTCCGGTAAGTGATGTGGCGGCCGCCATTATAATTGCGGATAAAAGTGATGTCCGTCGATCACGTGTGAGAAACATAGACAAAAGTTCATTCGACATTCATGACAGAGTGAATTATGCTGTGACGGAGAATCATATCTGTGTGTCGGATGACCGTACATCGTTAATCCTTTCGCTTACTCTTGACACGGAAATAAGTCCTGTGCTTGAATATTTTGAGATATTTTTGAGCCGTATGAAACTGTGTCAGAAAGCCGCTTCATACTTGAATCTGAAATTCAAACTGAAAATTAACGGATCAGAGATATGTTAAAAACAGTCATGTTTTAACTTTATTTTGATAGAAAGGCTGGATTCCCATACAGAATCCAGCCTCTTAATTTAATAGATTGACCTATATCAGAATATGAATGTGTTCTCTACCCAGTAGCACAACATTCCTGCGAGATAACCAAGCAGAACAATCCACGAAATGTGTTTCAGATACCATCCGAATGTGATTTTCTCCAATCCCATCACCACAACTCCTGCTGCGGAACCGATGATTAGCATTGATCCACCGACACCTGCGCAGTATGCCAAAAGCTGCCAGAAAATTCCGTCGACTGCCATATCACCTGTTGGAGCCACTGGATACATTCCCATACAACCTGCAACCAATGGCACATTGTCGACTATGGAAGAAAGCACACCGATTATTCCGGTTATCAGATAATTATTGCTGTCGAAGACGGAATTCAATCCTTCACCAAGCATTGTCAACACACCGATCGTCTCCAGACAGGCCACTGCCATCAGAATACCGAGGAAGAAAAGGATCGTTGACATGTCGATGCGAGTGAGTATTTGTGCCACACGTTTCTGCATCGAATTGTTTTCCTCTGACGTTTCCGCATGAGCGTAAAAGATTTCCGTGACTGTCCAAAGTACGCTCAATACCAATAATATGCCTACGAAAGGAGGCAGATGAGTGATGCTTTTGAAGATTGGCACGAAGATGAGGCCTCCTACACCAAGGAAGAAGATGCTCTTGCGTTGTGTGGCAGACAGACCGTTCTCTTCACTCACCTGTGTCAGGTCGGATTCGGATGAAAGTTGACCTTTCAGCGATAAAGACATAATGTAAGCAGGAATTACCATGGAGACAATCGAAGGCAAAATCAGCTCACTGATGACTCCAGATGCTGTGATCACACCTTTGTTCCACAACATTATGGTAGTGACGTCTCCGATAGGTGAGAATGCACCTCCACTGTTGGCTGCGATGATTACCAGAGAAGCATAGATGATACGGTCTTTATGATTGTCGACCAATTTCCTAAGAATCATGATCATCACGATAGATGTGGTCAGATTGTCCAATATGGCGGAAAGGAAAAACGTCATGAAGGCGATACGCCACAACAGAGCACGTTTGCTTCGAGTTTGCATCGCGTCGCGGACAAAATTGAATCCGCCATTCTGATCGACAAGTTCGACGATGGTCATCGCTCCCATCAAGAAGAATAAGGTTGTCGAGGTCGCTCCCAGATGACGTTCTATCACCTCACTGACCACGGACGCTGTCTGCCCGTCCACTGCGTTTGGCAAGTAGTTGGCAGGGTTCATCATAAACAAAGTCCATGTCGCCACAAGCATCAATAGAGCGATGGCAGCTTTGTTGATTTTAGTGACACTTTCGACGGCTATGAAAAAATAGCCAATACAGAATACGATAATTATCGCTATTGTTAGAGTTGCCATGTTTTAAATATTTTGGTAGTCGACGTTTGGTATGCCGAGACAGCAACAGCCATCTCCAAACTTTTATTATTGGGCATAGTTGTCGAGTTTTGATTAATAATATGTTGATTTGTTTAGTGTGCCGAAAACGGCAGAGGCAACTGAGCTAACGAATGATGTGTCTCAATGCGATCACATAGTAATCGCATGAGAAAGAGAGACAGATAGGGTGTGATTTGAGACTCCATCTGCTATCGTGGTAGGAATAAAGAAGGTTAGTGATATGTCGACGTGTGGAGCCATAGGATGGGAAATCCATTCTGTGGCATCTTGAATCTTGAGTCGGGATGTTGCGTTGAGGCCGAGAACTGCAAATTCGATAGATTTGTGCGGCATCTGTCAGTGTCGCCTCATGATGAATTTGATGGTTTGGATTTTGGAAAACGGACTCTATGTTTTGTTGGATGCTAAGCTTGTCACACGTGTCCTGTTCCTGCCAGTTAGTTAATGCTGTCAGCCAAACGGCAACGAGAGCCGTCAAAAAACATACAATGCAATGTGCCCGTTTCATTTATGTGCAAATGTAGAAAAATTTCTTTATCATGATTAAAACATAAATATTTTATTTGACGAGGATGCTTTATTTATCACTTTTTCATCATTTAATTACATTTCTACAAAAGATGCATTGTGGTGGTTTATGGGGGATTAAATCCGAAAAGAGGTTAGGAAAATGTGTAAAATTGCACGAAACAGGTTGCTAAAATGTGTAAATTTCTCAAAAAGAGGTTAGAAAAATGTGTAAGATTGCACGAAATAGGTTGTCAAAATGTGTAAATTTGTACTATCGTAACCGCTGTTACGGTAATGTGCGTTACGATAAAATTGTGTATATGCGACAAATCATTTATGAAGTCTGTTGGTACGTTCAATGGCTACGAGATTGTTTATAAAGGACTATCAATAGAGGACATGTGATTTTTGTTGGTGGCGCTGGAAAATATGTTATAAATGACATTGAAAACAGCTCAACGCATAAAACAAAACGTAAGAAAACCATATGGCTTTTCTTACGTTTTTTCTTTGTCAATGTTTCCCAAAAACAGACTTATTTCTCTTCTTGTCCTTTTACATAATGATGAGCTGCTTTAACGACCATTCTTAAGGAAGGAATAAGAAGAGAAAAACAAGTGAATACTAATCCAAATATAATGCAGCCACCAGCCATTGAAAGTGATGAATCCGCATATTCTCTAGTGTATGCATCTTTGTACTGCAAAAGAAATAATATTGTACAGATCAACGACATACCTGCAACCACCAAAGAAGCCGCTTGTAGGAATCTTAAATTTCCAAGTGCTACTTCCTCATACGATGACTGGTTCTTTGTTTCTTTCATATTTGCTTTATTTAGTTTGACTTTTTGTTTACGCCTGCAAAATTATCTTCAAGGTATGCCAAAAAGCGTGGTGACTTTTGATTTTTTGTGGTCTATGATTCAAATGTCATCAATCTTCAATAAAATATAAGCCGTTTTAGAATTCACTCATTAGCTTTGATTCTAAAACGGCTTTGCTTATCTCTGATTGATGAAGCCTAATGGACTTTTATTCTTCCTCACTATTTATCTGTGATGCCCATTCATTACAGATATCAATAAGTTTATTGTAAGTATCTTTTCTGACTACATTTACACTGTTTTTTGATTTGCTCCATATTGCTTCTGGACCTGTTGTACGAGACAAATCTATGCCAAATTTGCCGTCTACCTCTTTAACTATTTGAGATTTACGGTTCATGCTTGTTTGATAGCATCTGTTGGCAATTGGAGACTCTAGAATTACAGCACAATAATTTTCCATAGCACGAACTCTTAGAAGAGGATCAAGTTGTAAATTCAGAAAATCTTTGTCTTCAATGTCATCACGTCTGTTAACAATAATGTACTTTTTGTTTGGAATACGCTTTAGATCGTCACTATATAATAATGCAGAAACGAACTCTGGCACCTGCACTGTTTCTCCATCACAAACTACAAAAATTATATTGTCTGAACCTTGATTTAAAACGTAAAGTTCATCTGTCAATTTCTTTGATTTTTCGATAAGAGCAGATATGTTTCCTGCTTCTACAAACAAATCTTGATACTTGTTTTCTGATGGATCACTAGGAGTAAGGGCAGGCTGTGCTTCATATGCATCTGTGTCATAAACATAAACAGAGTCTACAATATTAGACTTCTTTGTAGTTGTATCCATTAAATTAGAAAACGACATGTTGTAGCCATCTGGGTCAAAACCATACACATATGAATTCTCTTTTCTTTTTGGCATATATCCCATTGTGACAAATGAAAAACATTCGTTCTCAATGGCTCTAACTTGATTATAACGATACCATTTATGATAATCAACGTTTCCTCCTGTCATATTGATTAGTATGTCAATATTTTGGACTCCATATAGAGCACTAAAAATAGGATGATTGCAATCATAACATATTGTCATGCCTATTTTTTTGCCTTTCAAAAAAATTGGAGCATATTGATTCCATTGTTCAAGAATAGAGTTTTCATAGTCTTCAAATTCAAGAGGAGAATAGCCTGTCATTGTATTCTTAAAATACACGCGATTGATTGTTTCATTCTCTGTCGCTTGTGGATTTGTATAATAAGAAAATATAAATGGACGCGGATCTTTCGTATTTTCAAAATAAATATCTTGTCTTGCAGATAGCATCATAGGCTTACCGATTTTTTTTGCCAGTTTGTCTGCTTCAGAAAACCATTTGCCTAATGTTGTAAACACATAGTCTTCCTCCTCTAATAGGTGATTGAACGGTATATATGCATCTTCTGGAAGTACAATTAAATCCACATCTGATTTTTTTACGATGTTCATCACCTCGTTGAATCTCTTTTCTGTGTCATTTCGGTGATCTTGTAACCAAAGTCCTATCTTCATATAAATTGTATTTTGTTAATTAATATTGAGAATGTTCAATAGCTTTTCATAAGCATCTTCTTTAGTGAAGTCAATTTGACCGTGCATTATTCTGACTAGCTTGAACCCGTTTCTGTAAGCTTGTATATCTCTTGTGCTGTCAAAAAATGCACGTCCTTCGTCACGATATGCAGGAGCATTGTCATGAGCATCGACTTCTTCACAAGCTCTTATCCATAGGTCTCTATCGTAATCTAAAGAGATTTCTTTGTAAGCGTTTAGTGCAATAGCTCGAGCTGCAGAAAAATGCTGACGCTCATCATACTCGACTATTGTCTTATGACTTTCTGATACAAAATCACATCTTAGCTCATAATTTAATCTTGCGAATTTTTGATCTGAATGTCTGTATTGATACAATGCGTTAAAAATACGATTGTATAAATCGTCCATTTTTGAAGGTGTTCTCATCCATGGAAACGTTTTTTCGCAGACAATGTCACATTTGAAGATTTTGTTTAACAAAAGTTGCAGACTGCATTTTTGATCTATTACTTCCTTTTGAGGAATTCTAATAGGTTTGTTAAAATCGATTGTTTTCATAAATACAATTTGTCATAAATTTTGTGTATTAGTACAAAAGGTTAAACACTATTACACAAAAAAAGCGTGGAGCCAGTCCTTGTCACTCGTTCCACGGTCTATAGGCCTTCGCATTGCCTTATCTGTCGAAACGAGCAACGCTGAAAGCCCCACGCTGTATATATAGCCGACACTAGCGCAAGGCATCAGAGATGCCAAGAGCTAATGAGGGCGTACAATACACCTATATTGGGGCGTTCCCGTTGCTTTGTTTTTGACAGATAGTTTTGAAGTTGCGAAGTTCATAGACCGTCAAAACCAAAGCGTAAAGGTACGCCTTTTTGTATGTAAATGCTGCTATTCCCAACTTCCACCCAGAGGATTTCTAGTTGATGAATAGATGCAACAAATGTAAAAAATATTTTTTTTGAAATCAAACTGTATGATGATTATTGGAAAATTTTTTTTGTACTGTATTTTCAATATTAGTTTGAGAATCTCAAAAGATATTTCGATTGAAGATGACGTAGATGAGCCATTTCAAAAATGTTGTTTTCAAAACAGATTTTTTATTTAGATTGCTAAATTTTATTCTTTTGCTCTTCTTCCAGCATCTTCGCCTTCCTTTTGATCATTTCGCCGGTTTTATGTCCGAAAAATCCACCTATTGATCCATCGCTGGCAATTACTCTGTGGCATGGGACATCAGGAGCAAAAGGATTGCGTTTGAGGGCTTGTCCGATTGCTTGTGGACAATTGCATCCGATTCTGTTGCCGAGTTCTTTGTATGATATTGTCTTTCCACAAGGAATAGAGAGAATCTCTAGATATACTTTCCTTTGGAATTCAGTGATGTTTGTGGCATTTAGTACACGTTCGCGAATGTCCATATACTTTGTCTGTGGTAAAGTTGATTCCCGTTTCCTGTAACGTATATGTTTTATGCAAAGATAATGAATCGCTGGTGAAAATTGAAAATAATTATAATATTTAGCCAATTAAGAGGCTGCAAATCAATTGGTAATAGTTTGAAATGTATGATTGGTAAAATCGGATGATAATAGTCGATAAAGAATTTTTTTGTTTGAAAAGTTGTCTGTTTGAAAATAAGTTCATACTTTTGCAGTACCAGAACCCCCAAGCCTCTCGTGGATGCTCAAATCGGGGGTCGTTTTATTTTTATAATATTATGAGTGTACAGTACAAAAAACATTTCTCATGCACATCCGACATTGTATCTCTTTTATTGGATAGAGGCCTTGTTATAGATGATGTTGATTTTGCACAAAGGTATATTGACAGAGTAGGGTATTATCGTTTAAGTGGTTATTTATATCCTTTGTTAAGATTTCCCAAAGAAATTCATTCTTTCAAATCTGGAAGTAAGTTTCAGAATGCAGTAAACTTATATCGCTTTGATAAAAAGTTAAGATTTTTGATCTTTTATGAAATAGAAAAGATAGAGATACTGTTTCGAAGTACATTGTCTAATGTTGTATCAGAATATACAGGGAATATTTTTTGGATGACTGATCCTTCTTTTTTTGTTAGTGAAGAGCGATTTTCTCGAACAATGACTCTCATCGACAAAGAATTAAAGAATTCAAAAGAGGAGTTTATTCTTCATTTCAAATCAAAGTATTCTAATCCATATCCTCCGGCTTGGATTCTTGTTGAAATTCTACCGCTTGGTGTTGTGACTCGTATTTTTGAAAACCTTGCTGATAACGTGCTTCGCAAAAAAATAGCATCTCGCTTTGGACTGCCAGTCCCAGTTTTTACATCTTGGATGACAATTGTTACGCTTACTCGTAATTCATGTTGCCATCATTCACGTGTATGGAATAAAGAAAATGCTATATGTCCGATGATACCAAAGAAAATTAAAGGTAAATGGATTGTATCTAAGGTTTCTCCAAAGCGAATCTATTTTGATTTATGTATAATTAAGTGGTTTGTTGATATCGTCTCCCCACATAATAAAATGAAAGAACGTCTGCTAAGGTTGTTTTTAAATTTCCCTATGATAGATATCAGAGCTATGGGGTTCCCTAAAAATTGGGAGACGGAACCTCTATGGATGTGATATGTCAAGTATTTCCTCCATAATTACGCATTACGAATTATGCATTATGAATTAAAAAAGGAGTGTCAAAATCATTCGATTTTGACACTCCTTGATCTATTTGGCTTTTAGTTTTGCTTATTCGCGATCGTTTTAGATCTCAGTAGACAAGTAGCCTTTAGGCAACTCACGTAGATTGTAGCGGCTTGCCATGATCTCTCCGTATGCTCCTGCTGAACGGAGTGCCAACAAATCGCCTCTCTCTGCCGCTGCGATAGAGCAGTCTTTCTGGAAGACGTCGCTCGATTCACAGATCGGACCAACTACATCATACTTCTCAGCTGGCTTTGATGATGTGATGTTCTCAATCTTGTGGTATGCCTGATATAGAGCTGGACGGATCAAGTCGGTCATTCCCGCGTCTACAATGGCAAACTGCTTTTCCTTTCCTTTCTTCACGTATGTGACTTTTGTGATAAGGCTTCCGCACTGTGCCACAACACTTCTTCCTGGCTCACAATGTAGCTTCTGTCCGTCACGTAGTTTCAAACATTTTGCGTAGATCTCAAAATATTTCTTGAAGTTTGGAATTGGATTGCCGTCTGGGTTCTCATAGTCGATTCCCAATCCGCCTCCTACGTTGATATTCTTCAACTTGACTCCTTTTGCCTCAAGCTGATCCTGCAATGCGTTGATTCTCTCGCTCAATGGCTCAAAGCATCCTAAGTCTGTGATCTGGCTTCCAATATGGAAATGAAGTCCGATAAGTTCGACGTTGCTCATCTTGGCGATCATGTCGACAACCTTTTCAAGATCGTCCATGCTGAATCCAAACTTGTTCTCGTTCAAACCAGTAGTGATATAGCTGTGAGTGTGCGCATCCACATTCGGATTTACACGTAGCTCAACATGTGCAATCTTTCCTTTCTTTGCCGCCAATTCATTGATCACCTCAAGCTCTGGAATACTCTCGGCGTTGAAACAGAAAATGTTTGCGTCAAGAGCGGCGTTGATCTCCTTGTCTGTCTTTCCTACACCTGCAAACACAATCTTGTCGGCAGGGAAACCAGCCTTGACACATGCCAACACCTCGTTTCCACTTACACAGTCCGCGCCGATACCTGTTGCGGCGATGATTGCCAACACTTTCTCGTTAGCGTTGGCTTTGACTGCATAATGAGGAAGAAAACCGTATTTGTCGGCTTCTGTTTTCAATTCGTTCAATGTGGCTTTCAAAAGTTCTACATCATAATAGTAGAACGGTGTCTCTATCTTTCTTAGTTTCTCAATTGGAAAATTTGCCATTTTTATATAATGTGATTTTTTTTACAACTCTACTTTCAAACTATTGTATGCTGTGAAAGTCTTTTCTTTTGCCTCTTCGATATTCTCGCCACGGGCCAATATTACTGCCATACGACGTTTTCCGTGAACCTCTGGTTTGCCGAAGATACGGATCTGTGTGTCTGGCAATGAAAGTACGTTTTCAATTCCAGAGAATGTCACATGGTTGCTGTCTCCTCTCACTACCACTGCCTTTGATGCAGATGGTCCGTGGAATGCGATGTTAGGGATTGGCAAACCTAGGATGGCTCTCACGTGTAGAGCGAACTCTGACAAGTCCTGTGAGATCATTGTCACCATTCCTGTGTCGTGTGGACGAGGGGATACTTCGCTGAAGATAACGTCGTCGCCCTTGACAAACAACTCAACTCCGAAAATACCGAATCCACCAAGAGCAGTTGTCACTTTCTCTGCGATATTCTTCGCTTTTGACAGTGCCGCACCTGTCATTGCCTGTGGCTGCCAGCTCTCCTGATAGTCGCCATCCACCTGATGGTGTCCGATTGGCTTCAAGAAACTTGTTCCGCCGACGTGTCTTACTGTAAGCAATGTGATCTCATAGTCGAAATCGATGAATCCTTCAACGATGACTTTGCCGGCTCCTGCACGTCCTCCCTCCTGAGAGATTTTCCATGCGTTCTCCACGTCGGCCTCACATTTGATCACACTCTGTCCGTGTCCTGAACTACTCATGATTGGCTTCACGACACATGGAATTCCGATCTCAGCAACTGCTTTGTGGAACTCTTCTTTTGTCTCAGCGAATTTATATCTGGATGTAGGAACACCAAGTTCTTCTGCTGCCAAACGACGGATGCCCTCTCTGTTCATTGTCAAGTATGTGGCACGTGCTGTTGGCACTACGTTGAATCCCTCTTTTTCTAGCTCCAAAAGAGTTGTAGTGGCGATACTTTCCACTTCTGGGATGATGTAGTCTGGACGCTCTTTCTCAATCACTTCTCTAAGTTTTGCTCCGTCAAGCATGGAGATTGTGTATGAACGGTGAGCTACCTGCATGGCTGGCGCATTGTCGTATCTGTCGACTGCAACCACCTCTACACCTAAACGTTGAAGCTCAATTACTACCTCTTTGCCTAATTCTCCGGCACCGCAGATTAGCGCTTTTTTGCGTACTCCTGACTTTGATGTTCCAATTGTTGTCATAAGCGATAATAAATTTGTTTTTTGCAAAATTACAAAATTCAAAACACCTGCAGAAATGAAACTCTAATTTTAATGTTGATTGTTGATATGTTTACTTACGGATTGATAGAAAACAGGGGTGAAAAAATGAAATTATAAATTTATTTGTGGCTTAATTGGGTAGTTTGAAATCGTTCTTCATGCCTTGTTTTCAAACGGATTTCGTTTGGATCAGTGGCCTATGATTAAGTTTGTGTGGCAGAATGTGTTTGCTGACGGTTTCCAATCTGAAAATTTCAATATTCGATTGTTAAAAAAGTATAAAATCCGAGAAAAATAGTAATTTTGTAATTTGTATATTCAAATTCATACGGAAATGAGTGGACGTATCGTAAAATTGGAATCAGCTGGCGTAGTGGCATTGATTAATGTCAACGTTGGAGGCCGTCTTGTGTTTTTTGGACGCAAGGGCGGAGAGAACATGATCAAATCAGACAAGTTTCTTCTTGAGGAGACGGTGGAATCGGAGATCATTCCTGATGCGTTCACAGATTTTGTCCAATACTATGGCCAGGAGGTATGGATCGGTCCGCAGACACAATGGTGGAAGCATCAGACTATCAATATGGAGCGACGTAATTCGCCCATCAATTGGCCGCCTGATCCATACGTCTCTTTTGGCAAATTCGAGGTAGTCGAGAAGACAGACTCACAACTTGTCATTCAAGGTTGTGTGAGTGAGGTCAGCAAACTGAGTCTGAGAAAAATTTTCTCGCTAAACGACAAAGGATTGTTGAGATGCCATGTTGAGGCCACTTATTATGGAGACGGTGAGACTACAATTGACTTGTGGAATATAGTCAGAGTTTCCGGTGAGAACAAAATCAGAATATGCGGTGATTTGAAAGAGATAGACGGACCTACACATCCGTTTGAGAAAAAAGCCATTGGAAAGAAGGATGGTGATTTTTATACTTTCTGTCCGGATGAGATGACGAATGATTCACTTCCTCCAGAAATAGGATGGGGTGAGGATGGACAGGTACATTCCGGCAAATTCCATATGGATATGAAGTATGGAATCATAGAAAGCTATAACGAAAGACTCGGGGATGTGTTGGTGATGAGTTTCCCGATATGCGATTTAGCTGATGATGGAAATACATGTGTTGGAATACATCCTACAGAGGGGCATTCTTTGGGTGAGGTATATTGTTATCACACTCTGGATGAAGATAAATCTATGTATGAGTTGGAATGTCATGGAAAGGCTGAGACGTTGAAGAATGGAGACACTGCGTCTACATGCATGGCCTTGTTCTTTAAACATTGCAGTTCGATTTTTGAAAATTAGCGGATAATTATGCGTTCGATAAAGGATAAAATAGATGGCGTTACGAGAAACCAACGCTTCGTTGTAGCGGCTTTGTTTCTCTTGGTCGGAGTGATAATCATTTCGATATTCCCTACTGCGGCTAAGTTTGAATATAAGTTTGAGAAAGACGGAATCTGGCAGAAGGATGCCCTTACAGCACCGTTTCCATTCACTGTCTACAAACTTGACAGTGAGATCAAGGATGAGAGCGACAGCCTGGTAAAACGTATGTTCCAGCCATATTTCACTATTTCCGACAGTGAAAGAGAAAAAGCGATTTCCAAGCTTAATCAGAAAACCAAGAGCGGAGATGTGGCGGATGCATATACAAAGTATATCAAGAGCCAGTTCTTCAATATCTATCAGAAGGGTATCATGGATGCCGACGATTTTGACAGATTCAAGGACAGTTTCAAGACCATCCGTATAAAAGGAGACGATGCGAATGCTTTTGTTGAGATGCCTTTGAATTCCGTCTACACACCTAAAACGGCTTACGAACATATCCTGAACAAAGCTCCTTCGTCGTTGGATAAGGAGATTTTGAGCCGTTATGATATAGACAGAATGCTTTTTGTGAATCTTATTTATGATGAGAAAATCAGTGAATTGGCTCGTCAGGATATTATAAAGAGTGTGATCACAACGATTGGAGCTGTCAAGGAGGGTGAGAAAATCGTAGATAAGGGTGATAAAATCACAGATAAGGTTTACAGCAAGCTGACAAGTCTGGAGCGCGCTATCGAGAATGGTGAGGGTGATTCGTCCAACCGTTATTTGGTGAAGATAGGTCAGGTGATCATCGTGTCGATTTGTCTTTTGACATTCTATTTTTATTTGACACTATTCCGTACCCGTTTCATTCAGGAGCGACGCAATGTTGTGTTTATGCTTCTGATGATTCTTTCATTATGCGGTCTGACATCATTTGTGGTCCGCTATTCTCCTGATTGGGTCCATGCTATTCCGTATGCCATTCTGCCGATAGTCATAGCGACGTTCTTCGATACCCGAACGGCATTGTTCATGCATAATACGACGGTGCTGATATGCTCGTTCATCGTGCATGAAGGAGTGGAGTTCTTGTTGATGCAGGTTGTTATAGGTATGCTTACGATCTGTATTTTGAAAGATATGTATGAGCGTTCACAGCTTGTGAAGACAGTGATTATAATATTTGCGGCATACATATTCCTGTATTTCGGCTCCACATTGATTTATACATCCAAGTGGGTTCGAATAGATGCTGTCGAGTTTGTCCAGGAGTTGGGTCCGTTTGTCATGAATGCGTTGCTGTTGCTTTTCGCATACCCACTCATATATATAATAGAAAAGACATTCAATTATGTGTCTGATGTGACGTTGGTTGAGCTAGCCAACACCAACAATCCTTTGTTGCTACAGTTTTCAGAGGTGGCGCCTGGAAGTTTCCAGCATTCTATGCAGGTTGCCAATCTTGCCGACGCTGCGGCTCGAGAGATCGGTGCAAAACCTATGTTGGTGAGAACTGGAGCGTTGTATCACGACATCGGCAAGATGGAGAATCCTGTTTTCTTCACTGAGAATCAGAGTGGTGTGAATCCGCATGACGCTTTGAATGACGAGGAAAGCAGTGCACGTATTATCATAGACCACGTCGCAAATGGATTGCGTATTGCCAAAGCGAACGGATTGCCTGAGAAAATTCAGGATTTCATTCGTACGCATCATGGCACGAGTCAGGCTAAGTATTTCTATATCAAAGCCTGCAATAAGAATCCTGACACTCCCGTCGACATCAGTAAGTTCACATATCCCGGACCACGTCCGTTCTCAAGAGAGATGGCGATCCTTATGATGTGTGACGCTGTTGAGGCCGCATCAAGAAGTTTGAAGGAATATACAGATGAAAGCATCACAAATCTTGTATCTAAGATAATTGATTCTCAGATCGCTGACGGAGCGTTCAAGGATGCACCGCTCACATTTAAGAATATAGAGCAGATCAAGGCAAAACTGATAGAGAAACTAAAGACAATCTATCATACAAGAGTCAGTTATCCTGAATTAAAAAAATAGAGCAATGAAGACAGAATTCGAATATACATTAGATGAGATAGAGTCAGCAGCGTCTGAAATCATCAAGGCTTTCGACGGCAGGAAAATCGTCCGTTTCATAGGAGAAATGGGAGCCGGAAAGACGACTATGATCAAATCGTTGTGCAAATTGCTTGGTGTGGACGAAGAGGTGACAAGTCCGACATTCGCTATCGTGAATGAGTACGAGGGGGCCGGATGCAGAGTGTTCCATTTCGATTTCTATCGTGTCAAGAACCAGCAGGAGGCGATCGATCTTGGTTTGGCAGACTATTTCTATTCAGGAGAATATGTGTTCATGGAGTGGCCGCAATTGGTAGACGATTTTATGCCGGATGATGTCGTTACTCTGACAATCAAGGAGATTGATCCTACAAAACGTCATGCGACAGTTGAATTTGCCTAATGATTGAGATTGCTTAGATTATGGGAAGAAGAAGGAGAAACCAAGATTCTACACAGGTGGCCAATGCCGAACAGGCTGTGGGCACTCAGGATGGACAGTTGCAAGTTGTTCCGACTCCGACTGGAAATGAAAACCAGACGGAAACAAAGAGTGTCGCAAAACCGGTGGAGGAGATTCCGTATGAGGATCGTCCAATACCAGAGGCCTATTTCCCGCCAGAAGATGAGGAGCCTGTGCAGGAGTTCATGCCTGAACCTAATATCCAGAAAACGGTTATCCCGACTGTCGCTAAATACAAGGTTGTTTCAAAAAAGGAACTTGATGCATTGAAGTTTGAAGTCAAAACAGTTGAGACGAATGCTTCTGATTCAAAACCTGCTGAGACAAAAACAGAGGTCGTGAAACCTGTTGCCGAAACAAAGGATATAAATTTTGATGCGTTGCAGTTTGCCAACAAACAGACTGAAACGAATCCTACCCCTAATTCTGTTGAACTTAAACAGACAGAGCAGAAAACGGAAGCAAAAAGCACTCCCGTCTATACTAAGAATTTTGATTTCAACACATTACAGTTTGAAAATAAGACTCTCTCTGCAAAAACAGATACAGCAAATTCGCATACAGGCACATTGGTTGCTCCAATGGCAATCAATGATAGTCTGACTGCTAAGAATGATACCGTCGCGAATGATTCATTGGCAAAAGACAGCATCGCGTTTGTTCCGGTACAGGAGCCAGAACCAAAGAGAGAAATAATTTCAATAGATGGCAAAGAGATGCCGCAGACAATCAACAACATGTGGTGGTATCATTCGTTGCTACTTGTGATTTTTGTGGCTTATGTCATAATTATCAGAGATCGAAAGAAAGCCATTTTGTCTGAGTTGATATCATTTGTCAAGCCAAACACGGATGGAAGTATCTTTGGATTTCAGTGGCTTCAAAACTCAAAATACAAATTTTTCCTTTCTGCGTTAGGCGTGATGACAGCATCGTTGTATTTGTTCTTGGCAAACAAAATGGCGATATCAGCAATTTGGATATTCTTTTTAGCGGTCACGGTCTTCGTGATAGGCAAGAAAGTCATGCTCGCATTGCTTGAGTATATCTATTTTGAAGGAGCCGACGTTGCAAGCATGTCCGGAGCATTCATGGTGATGGTCAGACAGGTAGGTATGGCACTTATTCCAGCTGTGTTAGGATTGAGTTTTGCACCGGAAGAATACCGTGTTTATTTCGTTTATTTTGGCATAATTGTCATTGCCATCGCATTTTTGGCTTTCAATTTGAAGGTAATTAGTAATTTTTTGAAAGGAATTACGTCGATTTTTTATTTGATTTTGTATCTTTGCACGCTTGAAGTAATACCCGTTGCGATATTCTTCGTATTGGGACTATTACCACGATTGTAAAAACGAGTTGTAATTTAATAGTTGCACTTATAGAAAATTTTTATTTGACATGAAGGTGAAGAAGATTTTGGTATCTCAACCAAAACCAGCAACTGAGAAGTCGCCGTATTTTGATCTTGAGTCAAAATATGGAGTTAAAATTGACTTTAGACCTTTTATTAGGGTTGAGGGTGTTACGACGAAAGAGTTTCGTGCACAGAAAGTAGATATTCTCGACCACACTGCTATTGTTTTTACTGCCCGTACAGCAGTAGATAATTTCTTCAGAATCTGTGGAGAGATGAAAATCACAATTCCTGAAACGATGAAGTATTTCTTCACTTCAGAGAATCTTTCACAGTATATCCAGAAGTACGTCGCTTATAGAAAGCGTAAGATTTTCTTCTCTGAGGATGGATCAGTACAAGGTCTTGTAGAAGCAATCAAGAAACATCAGTCTGAGAAATATTTGGTTGTCGTATCTGATGTGTATGATGAGAACAAGTCAATCCAGAAGGATCATAAGGATGACATCGTGTCTGTAATGGATGAGAATAACATTCCTCACACAAAGGCAGTCATGTACCGTACAGTAAGTACAGATTTCACACAGGATCCAGACTTCAAGTATGATATGTTTGTCTTCTTCAGCCCATCGGGTATCGCTTCATTGTTCAAGAATTTCCCTAATTTCGTACAGGGAGATATCAAGATCGGCTGTTTCGGACCGACAGCTGTCAAGGCTGCTGAAGAGGCTGGACTTACAGTGAACATCGCCGCTCCTAACGAGAAATCGAAGTCTATGGCTGAGGCAATGGATTTGTATTTTAAGGAGAACGCAGACAAATAATTGCAGCGTCGCAAAATAACATAAGCCATACTTTCCATCAGTGTGAGTATGGCTTTTTAATTTATAATAAAATAAGAATGGAAAACGACATGAACATATTCGCTGACCGCAACACATTCCGTAAGGCAGAGCATCTTTGCCTTAAACGTGATTTGGACACTTTGTTTGCGGAAGGTAAATCATTTGTCTGCTTCCCGTTCAGAATCACATACAGGTTTTGCGAAAGAGACGGTGCTCCAGCTAAGATTGTTGTCATCGCCCAGAAAAAACGATTCAAAAGAGCATACCAGAGAGTGGAATTGCGCAGATTAATGCGTGAGTCTTACAGAGTGAACAAGCATCCTTTGGTGTCGGAATTGATAAATAAGAATGTCGGTATGCATATCGCATTCGTGTATGTGGATCAGAAGATCGAACCGTACGCTTTCTTCGATAAGAAGATGAAGCTTGCGATTACTAAGTTGAATGCTATTGTGGCAGAAAAATGAAGCTATGATTTGGGTTAGACGCATTTTCCTCCTGCCTGTCTTTTTCTACAAGAGTTTCATATCACCTCTTTTCCCTCCGGTGTGCCGTTTTACGCCGACATGCTCGCAATATGCTGTTGAGGCAGTAATGAAACACGGTATTTTCAAAGGAAGCTGGCTGGCCATAAAACGAATTTGCAGATGCCGTCCGGGTGGGGGCAGCGGATATGATCCAGTGCCGTGATGATGGTTGATGATTGATGGTTGATGATTGATGGTTGATGATTGATGGTTGATGATTGATGGTTGATGATTGATGGTTGATG
>SUXE01000007.1:57131-207456 GCA_015061115.1 Bacteroidales bacterium
GTTGATGATTGATGGTTGATGATTGATGGTTGATGATTGATGGTTGATGATTGATGGTTGATGATTGATGGTTGATGATTGATGGTTGATGGTTGATGATTGATGATTGATGGTTGATGGTTGATGGTTGATGATTGATGGTTGATGATTGATGATTGATGATTGATGGTTGATGATTGATGATTGATGATTGATGATTGATGGTTGATGGTTGATGATTGATGATTGATGATTGATGATTGATGGTTGATGATTGATGATTGATGGTTGATGGTTGATGGTTGATGATTGATGATTGATGATTGATGGTTGATGATTGATTGTTGATGGTTGATGGTTGATGATTGATGGTTGATGGTTGATGGTTGATGGTTGATGATTGATGATTGATGATTGATGGTTGATGGTTGATGGTTGATGGTTGATGGTTGATGGTTGATGGTTGATGGTTGATGGTTGACAACGCCAGCGGCCACGGTAGCTTCGTCCTCGCTACGCTTCGTCCGAATCAACCATGGCCTGGTGTAAAGCAACCGTTCCACGGTTGGAGAATGATTCCTTTCTCGTAGAATTTATTTGTTGGTAGACGTATTGCTTTTATTATATGGAGGATTAGTAATTGAAATATTGTTGTTTTCTTTATGTTTTAACGTTTGTGCCTTATTTTTGCTCAGTTTGACAAAAGTAAACTAAAATGTAATCTGACAAACCAGTATGCTAAAACTAATGGTATCGCAAAGGTATATAATGATTAGAGGTAGAAGGAAGATTGAGTTCTAGACATGGCGGTGTAGCAAGGTGGTTGAAGTAATTATGTTTTGTGACAAATGGACCGTGGAAACGGTCAGACTAATTAATAGCCTGCTGTCTGGATTTGTCGCAAGACAAATTCATGACCGTAGGGAATTAAAATGCGGAATTATGAATGCGGAATAGATGTTTACTCTTTCAGAGCTCACGATATTTGTGTTGGTGTTGCATCATCGTAGGATTTCACCCTACGATGGGAGATGTTACGCCGTTGGCGTTGTGGATGTTATGCATGGATGATCCCCACGTCTACCCATATTGAATTCCTTCGGGATAATTTTCGTGTCTCTGTGATGAAATCCAATTCGTCAATCATCAACCATGAATCGTTTATCATACCCCCCCAAACCTCTAACCCCCAAACCCTAACCCAAATCCAACCATTTTTCATTTTCTTTTTCGTATTTCGTATAAATTTCTTAATTTTGCGCTCGTATTTTAGAATAATATTGCATATATGGAATTAGCAAGCAAATATAATCCAGCTGACGTAGAACAGAAATGGTATCAGTATTGGATGGAGAATGGCTTCTTCAGCAGCAAGCCAGATGGAAGAGAACCTTATACAATCGTTATTCCGCCACCAAATGTGACAGGTGTGCTTCACATGGGTCACATGCTCAACAATACTATCCAGGATATCTTAGTGCGCCGTGCAAGAATGATGGGCAAGAATGCTCTTTGGGTTCCCGGCACTGACCACGCATCTATCGCTACTGAGGCTAAGGTTGTGAACAAACTTGCTAGTGAAGGTATTAAGAAGAAGGATCTTACTCGTGAGCAGTTCCTTGAGCATGCCTGGGACTGGACTAGAAAACATGGTGGTATCATCCTTGAGCAGTTGAAGAAGCTTGGTGCTTCATGTGACTGGAACCGTACAGCGTTCACAATGGATGAGAAACGCTCTGAGTCTGTGCTTAAGGTTTTTGTTGACCTTTACGACAAAGGCTTGATCTACCGTGGACTTCGTATGGTGAACTGGGATCCTAAAGCTCAGACAGTACTTTCTACAGAGGAGGTTATCTACCGTGAGGAGAAGAGCAAACTATACTATTTAAAATACTACGTACAGGATAATGCGGCTGTAAAGCCAACAGGCGAGGAGGGTGAAGTCCTTCACAAAGATGAGAAGGGTTATTACGCCGTCGTCGCTACAACTCGTCCTGAGACTATCATGGGTGATACAGCTATGTGTATCAATCCTAAGGATCCAAAGAACCAGTGGTTGAAGGGCCACAAGGTTATCGTTCCTTTGGTTAACAGAGTCATTCCTGTGATCGAAGATAGATATGTGGATGTTGAGTTCGGAACAGGATGTTTGAAAGTCACTCCTGCTCACGACGTTAACGACTACGCTCTTGGTAAGACTCATAATCTTGAGACAATCGATATTTTCAATCCAGACGCTACAATCTCTGAGGCTGCTGGAATGTATGTTGGTCAGGACCGTTTCGTGGTTCGTAAGCAGATCGCTATCGATCTAGGAAACGCAGGTTTGCTTGAGAAAGTTGAGGATTACGACAACAAGGTCGGCTATTCTGAGCGTAATCAGGATACAGCTGTTGAGCCACGTCTTTGCAAGCAGTGGTTCCTTTCAATGCAGCATTTTGCGGATATTGCTCTTCCACCAGTTGTTAACGGTGAGTTGAAGTTCTATCCATCTAAATATGTGACAACATATAAGAACTGGTTGGAGAATATCCAGGATTGGTGTATCTCTCGTCAGCTATGGTGGGGTCATAGAATCCCAGCTTATTTCCTTCCTACAGCAGAAGGCGAAGAGGAAAAGTTCGTTGTCGCTCTTACAGTAGAGGATGCTGTGGCTAAGGCAAAGAAGATCGCAGGTTATGAAAATATCACAGCTGATCAGTTAGTTCGCGACGAGGATGCCCTAGACACATGGTTCTCATCATGGTTGTGGCCAATATCTTTGTTCGACGGAATTAATAATCCTGGCAACGAGGAGATCAAATACTACTATCCTACATCCGACCTTGTTACTGGTCCGGATATCATCTTCTTCTGGGTGGCACGTATGATCATGGCAGGTTATGAGTACGAGGGTAAGATGCCATTCAAGAATGTATATTTCACTGGTATCGTACGTGATAAGATCGGACGTAAGATGTCTAAGTCTCTTGGTAACTCACCTGATCCACTTGGATTGATAGAGAAGTTTGGTGCCGACGGAGTACGTATGGGTATGATGCTTTCTGCACCAGCTGGAAACGATATTTTGTTTGATGAGGCTCTATGTGAGCAGGGACGTAACTTCAACAACAAGATCTGGAATGCATTCCGTCTTGTACAGGGTTGGAGCGTAGACGCATCTATTGAGCAGCCAGAGAGCGCGAAGATGGCAATCAAGTGGTTCGGACACAAGTTGAACCAGACAATCGCAGAGGTTAACGATCACTTCGACAAGTACCGTATTTCTGATGCGTTGATGACTGTCTACAAACTATTCTGGGACGAGTTCTCATCTTGGTATTTGGAGATGGTTAAGCCAGCATACCAGCAGCCAATCGACAAGGTTACACTTGACACTACATTGTCTTATTTTGAGACACTGCTTAAGCTACTTCATCCATTCATGCCATTCATCACAGAGGAGCTTTACCAGGCACTTAAGACTCGTGATGCTAAAGACAGCATTATGGTTAGCCTTCTTCCTAAGGCAGAGGATTACTGTGAGAAGTGCTTGAAGAGAATGGAGCAGACAAAGGAGATTATTGCCGGAATCCGTAATATCCGTGCGGAGAAGGGAATCAGTCCACGTGAGGCATTCTCTCTATACTATAAAGGAGAGGAGTTTAACAGCAAGAACAACTCTATCATTGAGAAGTTGGCTAATATCGAGTCGATTGCAGAGACACCTGCGTCAGGTGTTGAAGGAGCAAGCCAGACATTCATGGTAGGTACAGTTGAGATTACAATTCCTCTTGCTGGCAATGTTAATGTTGAGGAGGAGATCAAGAAGATGGAGGATGAAATCAAATATCTTGAAGGATTCTTGATCAGCGTCAACAAGAAGTTGAGCAATGAGAAGTTTGTCGCTAACGCTAAGCCAGAGGTTGTGGCAAATGAGCGTAAGAAGCAGGCAGATGCGGAGAGCAAGATCGCTGCTTTGAAGGCAAACATCGCAAAAATGAAGTAAATTCAATGATTTATAGGGCGACGGAATGCAAATTTCGTCGCTTTTTTTATGCCAATGCTTGAATTGTTGAAAAAAAGTGTTACTTTTGCACAGTTAAAAATTTAAAATCATCAAAAAATGGCAACTAAGATTAGATTGCAAAGACACGGACGTAAGGGGTACGCGTTTTACCACATTGTCGTAGCTGATAGCAGAGCACCACGCGATGGTAAGTTTATTGAGAAGTTGGGAACATACAATCCTAACACAAATCCTGCTACTATTGATTTGAATTTTGAGCAGGCTTTGAAGTGGGTTCTTAACGGAGCTCAGCCTACAGATACTGCAAGAAACATCTTGAGCGATAAGGGTGTTTACATGAAGAAGCACTTGCTAGGTGGTGTTGCTAAGGGAGCTTTCTCTGAGGCAGTTGCAGATCAGAAGTTCAACGAGTGGTTGAACGCAAAGAACAGCAAGCTAGAGGCAGTTAAGAACAAGATGGTAGCTGACAAGGCTGCTAGCGCTAAGACTCGTCTTGATGCAGAGCAGGCTGTTAACAAGGCAAAAGCTGAGGCTGTTGCTAAGAAGAAGGCAGAGGCACTTGCTGCAAAGCAGGAGGCTGAGGCTGCTGCAAACGCAGAGGCTGCTGCTGAGAATTCTGAGGACGCTCAGGGTTAATAAATCCTTTGTTCAGAAACGTATGAGTGCATTTCAATTTGAAGTGCACTCTTTTTATTAAAATCAATCACGTCCGTCCTTTATTTTTCTGATGATTAAAACAACGAACTTATGTATCTAAAACAATTATCTTTATCTATTTTATTCTTTTCGTGTTCATCTCTTTCGATCGCACAACGTAACTATGTCAAGCCTCTTGAAGAGGTTAACACATTGAGTGGTAGTTATTTGGAGTTGAGACGCAACCATTTCCATGGTGGACTCGATTTCCGTACGAACAGTGATGTGAACAAGAAGATTTTTGCTGTTGAGAGTGGATGGGTCTCACGTATTACGCTTGAGCCTCGCAGCTATGGAAAGAGAATTGAGATCACTCATGCTGATGGTCGTGTCTCTTTGTATGCCCATTGCAACGGTTTCCTTAATGCTATCGGCAAACGTGTGCGTGAGGAGCAGGAAAAGAACCAGTCGTTTGAGGTCGATATTTTCCCTGCTAAAAATGAGATAAAGGTAGAGAGAGGTGAGCAGATCGCTTGGTCAGGAAACACTGGCTCAAGTGGCGGACCTCATTTGCATTTTGAATTCCGTTCACCGGAAGGTGTACTAGAAAATCCATTCGACCATAATGATGTTTGGGGATTGCAGGATAACCGTCGTCCTCAGATCAACGCTACTAAAATCTATGCGATGGATAATAATAGTGGCGTGAATGGAAAGTCTTCTGTAAAATATAATACTCGTGTTGTTGCAGGTGGAGAGAGAAGATTGAACGGAGTCTCTACTATTAATGCATGGGGAAATATTGCTTTCGCATTGAAATCATACGATTTTATGTCAGGAACAGGCTTCCACCACACTCCTCGTACGCTTCTGATGTATGTTGATGGAAATCTATATAGCAAGGTGGATATCCGTAATGTGAAATTTTCGGATTCACGTGCGCTAAACAGCTTCATAGACTACCGTCAACAGCAACGAACAGGAGAATTTTTCATGAAGATGTTCCCTCAGAAAAATACACCGTTGAAAATTTTCCATAATCTGAAAAACAATGGTGTTTTGAACATCAATGAAGAGCGTAACTATGAGGTGAAGTTTGAGGCGATCGACGATTTTGGAAACAAAGATGTGCTGGTTGTCAATGTGATGGGAAAGAAGACGGCAATGCATGCTTCAGAAGAAAAACCTGTTGGTGAAAAACTGACAGCTGGTGTGGCAACGTCGTTTGATAAGGGCGACGTCGCTCTTATTCTTCCGGAAAACGCTTTGTATGATGATGAACCTGTAAACTTTCAGACAATTCCGTCTAATGTCTATTATTCAAATATTTACAGTATTGGAGATCCTTTGACTCCTGTACATACATTTATGGATCTTTCCATCAAGGTTTCCAGAGATGAGTTGCAGGATAAAGATAAATATGTCGTTGTGTCGTTGAATAGCAAGAACCTTATACATAAAGTGTATGCTTGTAAGTTCATCGACGGATATGCGGTCGCTAAAGTGAGAGAACTAGGCCGATTCGCCGTTTTCAAAGATGTAACAGCTCCGTATGTCGGCCCGCTACAGACAAAAAATCTTCGTCAGACTAATAGAATAGTCATGAAGATGGGAGACGGATTGTCTGGAATCAAATCGTATAAGGGTTACATCGACGACAAATGGGTACTTTTCGAGTATGACCAGAAGACAGGAACTGCATTCTGTAATCTGTCTGTGGAAAATGTGGAGAAGGACAATACATTTAAGACATTCAAGTTTGTTGTTACAGACAATTGCAATAACGAACGCGTTTATGAAAAGAAAATTTTATATTAAATGAAGAGGGTTGTTTCTATAGTTTCTGCATTGTTGGGTGCTTTCACTGCGTTTGCAGGAACGAATATTTTGGTTGGCAAACAATGTTCTACTGATGGATCCACACTCTGTACATATTCGGCGGATTCGTACTATTTGTATGGAGAGTTGACTCATTATCCTAAGGCCCAACACTCTAAATATGAGAAGATTGACATCTACGGATGGGATACTCACGGATATCAGGGCAAGGTGGAGCAGGTGCCATTCACCAATGAGGTGCTTGGAAATATGAATGAGCATCAGGTTTGTATCACAGAATCCACTTGGGGAGGCCGACCAGAATTGGTTGACACAAGTGGAGTGCTCGACTATGGTAACCTGATCACACTGACATTGCAGCGATGCAAGTCGGCGACGGATGCCATCCAGATCATGACAGATTTGGTGAATGAGTATGGCTATCGCAGTTCTGGAGAAACATTCACAATCGCAGATCCTAAGGAACTGTGGATCATGGAGATGATTGGAAAAGGTCCGGATATAAAGGGAGCTGTTTGGGTGGCTATGCGTCTGCCAGATGATTGTGTTAGCGCTCATGCCAACCATTCAAGAATCACAACATTCCCATTGAACGACCGTGCCAATTGCAGATATTCAAAGGATGTCATTTCATTTGCAAGAGAGAAAGGTTATTTTGAGGGAAAGAATAAAGAGTTCAGTTTTTCTGATGCTTACGATCCAATGAGTTTCTCAGCAAGACGTTTCTGTGATTCTCGTGTGTGGTCCGTCTTTACTAAACTTTCTCCAAAAATGGTTAAGTATCAGGATTATATACTTGGAAAAAGTGATGAGAGACTGCCTCTTTGGATAAAGCCGGAGAAGAAGATATCGTTGAAGGAGTTGAAAAACCTGATGCGTGATCATTTCGAGGGCACACCGCTTGCGATAGATTCAGGAGTGGGAAGTGAACCGTTTGGCGCGTCATACCGTTATGCTCCGCGTGAGTGGGAAGTGGATGGCACAAAGTATTTCAATGAGAATCCTATTGCCGGTCCACACAATGCATTCAGCTTCATCGCCCAGATGCGAAGCTGGTTGCCAAACATGGTAGGAGGAGTGTTATGGTATGGAGTAGACGACGCTACATTCACCGTCTACATACCTATATATATTGCCACGACAGAAGTGCCAGAATGTTTCAGAAAAGGCAATGGCAGTCTGTTGGAGTTCTCATGGACATCCGCATATTGGATTTTCAACTGGGTTGCAAATCTGACATATTCGCGTTATAAATACATGTCGAAAGATGTGTTGAAGATACAGGATGAGTTGGAACGCAAGTTTGAGGATAATCTAGAAGTAGTGGAGGAGGCCGCAAAGTCTCTTTATACCAAGAGCCCGGATTTTGCGGCACGATTCTTGACGGAATATTCTCAAAACCAGTCTTATATCACAATGGAGAGATGGAAGAAGTTGGGAGAATTCCTGATGGTCAAGTATTGTGACGGAAACATCAAGCGAGAGCGAGGCGGAGTGTTTATCGACAACGGATGGGGAGTGCCGGCAGGAATCTCTTCACCTGGATATTCAGATTGGTTCTACAAACAGATTATAGAGACAACAGGAGATAAATATAAGTTGCCGCAGTGATTTCGTAATGCGTAATTGTTGGAAAATACGACTGTGGATTAACATTGTTCATTCTTTGTAGAGACGCGGCATTACCACGTCTCTATTTTTATTTGAAACTACTGCTGTCCGTTATTAAATACTAAATATGGTAGAATCGGTTGTCATAATCGAGGATTCCAAAGATCGGAACGTCATTGCCCCTCCTAAACCGCTCGTCAGTAGGACGAGTGGCTTAACGATTATGAGATTGGTGATGGATTATATTGGACATTTTATTGTGTATGATGACAATTCAAACAATAAATTTGATCTATTCGTTTAAAGAATGTTTGCTTATGAAAACTTTACTGCGTAATTTTGCAGTGGTTTTGTTATTTGTTTGATATGATTGAATTTGAAAATTATAACGGGAAATTTATGAAAAGAATTTACTTGATTATCCTTCTTTTTATGGGGATTTCATACAATTGTTTCGCACAATCTGAACATCGTATAGCAATTGGATTCGGAGCGTTTAGTCATGGGTATAATTATGCTTTATCAAAAATGTTAGAGGAAGTGGAAGATTGTCAACGAACACCACTAGATATTAATGATACAGATGAGCGTACAGAAGAACATGAGTTGGTTTTGCCTGTAAATATCAATTTGCATTATGAATATTCTTCGAATAATTATTTGAGCATAGGTATTTGTTTAGGGTATGACAAATTAAGAATGAATCAAATGTCATGGTCGTATGTCGCTGTAGTGGATGAGGATCAGAATGGAAATGAATATTTGGGATGGAACATATCTTCAGAAGACAACGGATATCTTCATAGACACATAATTTTTGTTATGCCAGAGATGTCAATTTATTGGTTCAAAAAAGAACGATGTTCTATGTACAGTAAATTTGCGGCAGGTGTGAGATTTAATTTTGAAAAAAGAGAATTCTTTAACTCACGTTCAGATATAACAGGATTCAAGGAATGTCATATTTATTTTCAAGGATCCCCAGTATGTTTTGAAGTAGGAAGGAAAAACTTACGTTTCTTTGGCGAGTTAGGATATGGTGCGCAAGGTATTGGACAATTTGGAGTGAAATATACTATCAGTAAGAAAGATGATAGTGTAGATAAATGATTTAAGTTTGGTGATTTTGAAAATATTGAATTTATTTATAGCTGATAATTATTGCTTTATGTGTAACATCTTACATTCACGTTTTCTTGAAACAATATGTTTAGTTTTAATTCTAAGCCTAGGTTCAATGTCTAGTTGCTTCGCACAACCTGAACATCGAATTTCGTTTGGTTTGGGATGGTTCGGCCATGATTATGTCAAGGAAATGAGAAATGAGATAGCAGATGTCGAATTTGATTTTCCAGAACCATTTGATCAAGGATCTTATGAGTTTGTTGAAAATGATATGAGAACATTACCTATCAATGTGAACTTTCATTATGAATGCAGTCTAAATCATCGTTTTGGCGTAGGTTTGGGGTTTGGTTATGATCGCTTGAGATACCATCAAGAATCAGAATGTATAAAGTCTGTCGGGGAGCGGACAAGTCCGCACGGGATAACATATACATTATGGGACAGCCATCATACTTATGGCAAATTGTATAGAAATATTCTTCATTTGATGCCAGAGTTGACAATCTACTGGTTTAAGAAGAAACATATTTCCACGTATAGTAAAGTTGGAACAGGTGTTGGTTGGGAAATTCAGAAAAGAGTGATAACGTATCCAGAGTCGGTGAAAACTGTGGAAGGTGAGACCAAATTTTATTTTCAAGTTTCACCAGTTTGTATGGAGGCAGGCGGACGACGTTGGCGTGGATTTGTGGAGTTTGGCTATGGAGTGCAGGGAATATTGCAGTATGGAGGCAAATATATACTGAATGGAACGAAAAAGATAGTTGAATGACAATTGATATTATGATAAACAAGAAAAATCTATTTGGAAGAATTGTGCTGTCTGTTGTCGCAGTTTTAGCACTGGTCGGTTGTGAGTCTACTTACGTCGACATTTATATAAAGAACTCTACTTCACAAACGATTATATTTATGGGAGAAGGGGCGTGTTGGGATGGTTATGATGGGTCCTTCCATACTATAAAAGATTCCATAAACTTGAAAAGTGGAGAAAAAGCTTTGATTTTACAATATGAAGATTATTATGGATTCAGCAGAGTGTATGATATGGCAGGATTAATGACGTGTGCATATCCCAAACAAATAATAATAAGATTTGAAGATGGCGAAACATTTACATATTCACCAGATTCTTTAGAGACGCAATTCAATTCACCTTATGATTACAACTCCTTCTTTTACCACGAGATGGACAATGATAAAGAAGCGACGTATATGGTGTTGTATTGATTTTCATGTGAATTGCATATTTCGGTCATATTATTTTCTTTATGATTGTGAATTGTCAAAAAAAATATGTATATTCGCAACAATTTTGGTGTTATGACGGAGAATCAGCAAGATAAATTTGTATCCTTGGAGGCCAAAGTGAGAGTCTTGATTGAAAAATTCGAGGCGGAGGTCGAGAAAAACAAGGAATTGAATGCAAAAATTAGCGAAGTCGAAATGAAATTGCATGATTTGACTGTTGAAAAAGACAAGTTACAGTCGGAATACGACAGCTTGAAATTGGTCAAATCCTTGAATCTCAACGAAGAACAAGCTAAAGCTGAAAGAGATCGTTTAAGGCTAATGGTAAAAAAAATAGATAAATGTATTTCCTTGATTAAGTAATGGCTGTACGAAAAATTACTTTGTGGGTCGCTAACGAACGTATTGAACTTAAAATTGATACTGAGAAAGAGAGATATTTTCGTGAAGCGGAGGAGGAAATAGAAAAAAAATTGCTTGCATATCAGTCACAAAGAAAAAATATGTCTATTGAGACTGCTATGAGAGTTGCTTTGATAGATGCTACTGTGTCGAAATTAATGAAGATTGGCAAAGATAGCGAGTTAGAGGATAATTTGGATAAACTCCACTCTGATTTAGATGATGTGTTATTGAAACACAGCTAATTACCAAACCCTTAAAGATCATTTCGTCGCGACTCAAAATGTGAATTTTGGTTTAGAGAAATGAATTTAATTTAGAATAATGGATAATATATTGATTATTGTAATTGTGGCGATTGTGGCTTTGGCAATAGGTGCTGCCATAGCATTTTTGATAAACAATTCGCTTTTGAAATCCCGTACAGACGGAATTATTAATCAGGCCCATAATGATGCTAAGAAAATCACAGACGAGGCTAATGTAAAGGCTGAAAAAACAGCTTTAGAGGGTCGTGAAAAGTACAACAAGTACAAGACAGAGTTCGAAACTCAGGTAAATCAGCGCAATCAGAAATTAATGCAGGCTGAGCAGCGTGCAAAACAGCGTGAGGAGCAGTTGGCTCGTCAGCAGAGTGAATTGCAGCGTGCAAAGCAGAGTGCAGAGCAGTCTCGTGAGGCTCTTGACAAGCAGAAGGAGGCTCTTGAGGAGCAGCGTCATGAGTTGGATAAGGTGATCCTACGTCAGCAGGAGCAGTTGGAGACTATCTCTGGCTTGTCTGCAGCAGAGGCTAAGGAGCAACTTATCAATTCGTTGAAGGATGAGGCTCGTACAAATGCGATGAGCTACGTCAACGACATCATGGAAGAGGCTAAGATGAATGCCAACAAGGAGGCTAAGAAGATTGTTATCCAGACAATCCAGAGAGTGGCTTCTGAGGCTGCGATCGAAAACTCTGTGACTGTTTTCAATATTGACAGTGATGAGGTAAAGGGTAGAATCATCGGACGTGAGGGTAGAAATATCCGTGCTTTGGAGGCTGCCACAGGAGTTGAAATCATCGTTGATGATACTCCAGAGGCAATTGTCCTTTCTTCTTTTGATCCGGTTAGACGTGAGATCGCTCGTCTAGCGTTGCATCAGTTGGTGACTGACGGACGTATCCACCCAGCTCGTATCGAGGAGGTTGTTGCCAAAGTTAAGAAGCAGGTTGAGGAGGAAATCGTTGAGACAGGTCGTCGTACTACAATCGACCTTGGTGTACATGGTCTACATGCTGATTTGATCCGTTTGATCGGTAAGATGAAATACCGTTCATCATATGGACAGAATTTGTTGCAGCACGCACGTGAGACAGCTAACCTATGTGCTGTGATGGCATCTGAACTTGGTTTGAATTCTAAGAAAGCAAAACGTGCAGGTTTGCTTCACGATATCGGTAAGGTTTCTGATGAGGAGCCAGAATTGCCACACGCAATCCTTGGTATGAAGATAGCAGAGAAGTACAAGGAAAAACCAGAAATCTGCAATGCTATCGGTGCTCACCACGATGAGATCGAGATGGAGACATTGCTTGCTCCAATCGTACAGGCGTGTGACGCTATCAGTGGCGCGCGTCCAGGAGCTCGTCGTGAGATTGTAGAGGCATACATCAAGAGATTGAACGATTTGGAGAAACTTCCATTGTCTTACCCCGGCGTTATCAAAACATACGCTATCCAGGCTGGACGTGAGTTGCGTGTTATCGTAGGTGCAGATAAGATCGACGACAAGCAGACTGAAACATTGTCGGCAGAAATCGCTAAGAAGATCCAGGATGAGATGACTTATCCAGGTCAGGTTAAGATCACTGTCATCAGAGAGACTCGTGCAGTAAGTTTTGCTAAATAATCAAGTCAAACTGAATTCAAGTAAACTGATTGTATATATATTATGTTCGAAAGTTTAGGAGAAAGACTCGAAAGGTCATTTAAGATATTAAAGGGTGAAGGCAAGATCACCGAGATTAATGTTGCAGAAACTCTAAAGGATGTCCGCAAGGCATTGTTGGAGGCCGATGTAAACTATAAGATTGCAAAGACATTCACTGATACAGTGAAGGAGAAGGCTCTTGGCCAGAACGTGCTTACAGCAGTTAAGCCGGGAGAGATGATGGTCAAGATCGTCCACGACGAATTGGTTGAGTTGATGGGTAGCGTCGCTACTGATATCAATATCAAGGGATCTCCTGCGATTATCTTGATGTCTGGTTTGCAAGGTTCTGGTAAGACAACATTCTCTGGAAAACTTGCCAACATGCTAAAGAAAGAGAAGAACAAACGTCCTCTTCTTGCAGCATGTGATATATATCGTCCTGCCGCTATCGATCAGTTGAAAGTTCTTGGTGAGCAGATCGGTGTGCCAGTTTACAGTGAGCCTGATAATAAGAATGCTGTTGAGATCGCTTTGCATGCTGTCGCAGAGGCAAAAGCAAACAGCTGTGATGTTGTCATCGTCGATACTGCCGGTCGTTTGGCTATTGACGAGCAGATGATGACAGAGATCGCCGCTATAAAGGATGCGATCAAACCACAGGAGACATTGTTTGTTGTCGACTCGATGACAGGTCAGGATGCTGTCAACACAGCTAAAGAGTTCAACGACCGTTTGGATTTCGACGGAGTTGTTCTTACAAAGTTGGATGGTGATACTCGTGGTGGTGCCGCATTGTCAATCCGTCAGGTTGTCGACAAACCGATCAAGTTTATCGGTACAGGTGAAAAACTTGACGCTATTGATGTGTTCCATCCAAACCGTATGGCTGGACGTATCTTGGGTATGGGAGATATCGTTTCCCTTGTCGACAGAGCACAGAAGGCTATTGATGAGAAGGAGGCACTCAAACTTCAGGAGAAGATCAAGAAGAACAATTTTGACTTCAACGATTTCTTGAGCCAGATCAACCAGATCAAGAAGATGGGTAACTTGAAGGAGTTGGCATCGATGATCCCAGGAGTCGGCAAAGCAATCAAGGATATCGATATCAAGGATGACGCATTCAAGGGCATTGAGGCGATCATCTATTCAATGACTCCAAAAGAGCGTTCTAACCCAAGCATTATCGACGGCTCACGTCGACAGAGAATAGCAAAGGGTAGTGGTTCGTCTTTGCAGGATGTCAACAGATTGCTAAAGCAGTTTGAGGATACAAAGAAGATGATGAGAATGGTGACTCAGCATAAGGGTAAATTGCCATTCGGAAGATAATTTTGTAGATAATTAGACACATAATACTATGCAGTTAATTGACGGAAAAGCAGTCGCTGACCAGATCAAGCAAGAGATTGCAGCTGAGGTCGCAGAGATCAAGAAGAATGGAGGTAAAACACCTCATTTGGCTGTGATTATTGTTGGTCACGACGGTGGTAGTGAGACTTATGTTGCAAGCAAGGTAAAAGCTTGTGAGCAGTGTGGTTTCAAGTCTACAAGACTAAGTTTTGAAAGTGATATCACAGAGGAGCAGCTTCTTGACCAGATCAAGATGCTTAACGAGGATCCTGATGTGGACGGATTCATTGTGCAGCTTCCATTGCCAAAGCACATCTCAGAGCAGAAGGTGATTGAGGCTATCGACTATCATAAGGATGTGGATGGATTCCACCCAATCAATGTTGGTCGTACAAGCATCGGTTTGCCTGCATTCGTTTCTGCTACACCAGCAGGAATCATGGAGCTTTTGAAACGCTACAATATCGAGACAAGCGGAAAGCATTGTGTTGTGATCGGACGTAGTAATATCGTAGGTAAGCCAGTGGCATCTTTGATGATGCAGAAGGCATTCCCTGGCGACGCTACAGTGACAGTTTGCCACAGCCGTACTAAGAATCTAAAGGAGATCACACTTCAGGCAGATATCATCATCGCAGCGTTGGGTTCACCAAAGTTCTTGACTGCTGATATGGTAAAAGACGGTGCTGTGATTATCGACGTCGGCACAACTCGTGTACCTAGCACACAGACGAAGTCGGGATTCAAGTTGACAGGAGATGTTGACTTTGAAAACGTCGCACCTAAGTGCAGCTTCATCACTCCAGTGCCAGGTGGTGTCGGACCAATGACTATCTGCTCATTGATGAAGAACACTCTTCTTGCAGGTAAGAAGGCTATTTACAAGTAATTGTAATTAATTCATAACATCTATGGCTTTATTTTACGCACCCGATATTCTGTCAACACATAAGCTTGATGAGGAGGAATCCAATCACGCTATCAAAGTGTTGAGAATGAAAGCTGGAGACTCTCTACAGATTGTCGACGGCAGGGGAGGGTATTATGAAGCGAAAATTTCTGATCCCAACCACAAGCGTTGTGGAGTGGAGATAGTGGAGGCTGTTTCTGAATTTGAAAAGCGTCCCTACCATCTTCATATAGCGATCGCACCAACCAAGAACATCGAAAGATTGGAATGGTTTGTGGAGAAGGCTACAGAGATAGGCATAGATGAGATAACACCGATTATATGCGAGCATTCTGAACGAAAAGTAGTGAAGAAGGATCGCTTGGATAAGATCGCTGTTTCAGCGATGAAACAATCTAAAAAAGCATACTTGCCGGTCGTCAACGAACCGGTGAGTATGCTTTCTTTTGTCTCTAAATGCAAGGAGACGCAGAAATTCATAGCTCATTGTATGTCTGATTCAGAAAGAACGGATTTGTCTTCGTCGTACAAACCTGGTTCCGATGTTGTTGTGCTGATCGGACCAGAAGGAGATTTCAGTCCAGCTGAGCTGAAAGAATCATTGAAATATGGATTTGAGCCAGTGTTGATGGGGCAGAGCAGACTTCGCACAGAGACTGCAGGTGTTGTTGCAGTGCACACCGTCGTCTTATTAAACGATATGGCTAAATAAATCATATATAGAAACTGTAAAAATATATTTGAGGATTGTTAAGGACGGAACGTCCTAACCCCATTATCTTCTGCAAGTTCGTATGAACGAGCATTATAAATTAAGTTCTCTTAGTTTTGATTATTAAATTTAGAGAACAAAATCAAACAGTTTCTAGGAATTGAAATACTAACTACTAATCAGAGGGAAATGGTTTTGGATACTAAGGATGTATTGATAGATGTGGCTCGTACGTTGTTTGCGACCAAAGGTTATGCAAACACATCGATGAACGACATTGCCAATGCGGCGAACAAAGGTCGTCGTACACTTTACACTTATTTCAAGAATAAGGACGAGGTGTTCTACGCTGTGATCCGTGCCGAGACCCTTGCCCTACGTGATTATTTGAAGCAATTGCTGACAAATCCTGCGAAATCGCCGATGGAGAGACTGACGGATTATATCTACGTCCGTCTGGATGCAGTGCGGGATATTGTGATTAGAAATGGAGGCCTGACTGCAGAGTTTTTCCAGAATCAGAATTTGGTGGAGCGAGTGAGAAGACGTTTGGATTTCAGTGAGCGAAACTATCTACGATTGTTGTTGGAGGAGGGAAAGGCAGCCGGGACGATGGACGTGCCAGACCCTGCATTTGCGGCATTGGTGTTGCAAAGTGCGTTGAAAGGAATGGAATTGCCATATATCCGAGGAGAATTCGCATTGGAGATAGCGAAAAAGAAAAATCTGCTTTTGGATTTCCTTAGAAAAGGGTTTGAGAGCAAATGAAATTGATAAAAGATTAAAATCTATTGATAATGAAAAAGACGGAGACATCTCCGTCTTTTTTGCTTTAATGGGATTTCGAAGATCAATGATGAAACCCCAATTACGCCGTTAGGCGTTTTATATCGGTAGAGGCGTTTTATATCGGTAGATATAATGACGGGACGGATATTCCCCGTTAGGGGATATATAGTAATATTCAAATCATCGAATTGACGTTAAATAGATAGTTCATTCAATTTCATGATTGTCGGGGCAGGTTTCTAACCTGCCCGCAATAGTATTATATTAATCAAAGTAGAATTTATGAGATTATCAGATATTTCAATTTATTATTTATCAGCTGTATCATGGTGACATTTGTCAGTTTTGTTTATCTTTGTAATCGACTAACATACAACTGATGATGAAAATGACCGTATCCTCATTTCGTGATTTTTTTGAAGTGAATGAGAACGACGGTTTTTTGAATACCATAAAACCCTTCGCCTATGAGTATAGCGAACAAAAAGGATTTAAAAGAGCAAGAAATACGAACACTATACATTTCTCCAGCATTAAAAAACAAGGGCTGGGAAACTGGACAGAACATGCGTGAGGAATACTACTTCACGGATGGTCGTGTTGTTATTGCTGGTAGCCAACATTCCACTGCGGAAGGTAAAAAGGCTGATTATTTGCTTTATCATAACAATAGGCCTATCGCTGTTGTTGAGGCGAAAGATAATAAGCATTCGGTAGGTGCTGGAATACAACAGGCTATCGACTATGCTCTGATTCTTGATCTTCAATTCGCATATTCTTCAAATGGTGACGCTTTTTTGGAACACGATTTCACTACTGGTAAGGAACGTGAACTTAAATTGGATGAGTTCCCAACTGAAGAAGAACTTTACAACAGATACCTCACTTTTAAAAACTATACTCCTGAAGAGCAGAAGATTGTAGAGACTCCATTCTATTACGATGCATATAGCCATGAGCCTCGATACTACCAACGTATTGCTGTAGACCGTACTGTTGAGGCTATTGCAAAAGGCCAACAACGTGTGCTTGTGGTGATGGCAACAGGAACAGGAAAAACATTCACCGCATTCCAAATTATTCACAGACTTCGCCAGAGTGGTGCCAAGAGAAAGATTCTTTATCTCGCGGATCGAAACATTCTAATCGATCAGACAATGGCTCAGGATTTCAAACCTTTTAAGAAGGTGATGACAAAAGTAAAGAGCGTAGGAGAAGGGGTGGATAAGATTGATTCTTCCTATGAAATCTATATGGCTCTATACCATCAACTGGTAGGAAAAGAAGGTGAGCCTGATCCATTTCTTGAAGTAAAACCTGATTTCTTCGACCTTATCATTGTGGATGAGTGTCATAGAGGAAGTGCAAAAGAGGATTCTGCGTGGAGAAAAATCCTTGAATATTTTGAGAGCGCAACACAGATTGGACTGACAGCTACACCAAAAGTCGACAGTGATGCTAATAATCTCGAATACTTTGGTGAACCTGTCTACACTTATTCTCTATTACAAGGAATCAACGATGGTTTCTTGGCTCCGTATAGAGTGACCAACGATTTCATTAATGTCGACTTGCAAGGTTGGGCTCCTGAGGAGGGAGAGGTGGATTTGTTTGGTAAAGAGATTACTCAGAAACTTTTCCAACGTCAAAACTTTGGAAGAGACTTGGCTATCAAACTACGTAGGCAAGTCGTGGCAAGACGAATTACTAAGATGCTTTGCGATATAGGCAGGATGACAAAGACAATTGTGTTTTGCTCTGATATTGAGGAGGCTGCAGAAATGCGTTCGTTGCTTGTCGACTTGAATGCAGACATGTGTAAGAAGAATCCTTACTATGTGACTCGCATTGTGGGAGAAGATAAAGAGGGGAAGAAACAGTTGGATAATTTTATCAGTGTGGATGAGCCATATCCGGTTGTCGTCACCACTTCTGAAATGTTGTCGACTGGAGTCGATTGCAAAACTTGCGGTCTCATCGTCATTGATAAGGAGATCGGATCGATGACGGAGTTTAAGCAGATTATCGGCCGTGGCACACGTCTTCGAAAAGATAAGGGCAAATGGCATTTGGAGATTCTTGATTTCCGTAATGCGACATCTAAATTCAAGGATCCTGAATTTGACGGAGATCCAGAACCTCCTATGAAACGCGACTGTAAAGAATACAAATTTCATGATGATTCGGATGATGAGCCAAGTATGGTGAGGGAAGAGAAAATAAAATATCTCGTCGAAGGAAAAGAGATAAATATCGAGCATGAGTTTGTAAGCGTGCTTGGAGAGGATGGCAAGACGATGAAGACGGAATCCGTCAGAACTTTTGCCAGAAACAAATTGAGAGGTCGATTTGAAAACTTGGATTCTTTCATCAAAATATGGTCTGAGGCTGAACGCAAGCAGGCAGTGCTTGACGAGTTGAAAGAGTATGCCATACTTATTGATGCGGTAAGGGAGAAGAATGAGGCGTTGAAGGATGCAGATATTTTTGATATCATCTGCCATGTGGCGTTCGATCAGAAACCACTCACTCGCAAAGAGAGAGCCAACAACGTAAAGAAAAGAAACTATTTCGGCAAGTATGAGGGCAAAGCAAGAGAAGTGCTTGAATCTCTTCTTGACAAGTATGCTCAGAATGGAATCCTCGACTTTGAAAGAGCGGATATCCTTGAGATTCCTCCTTTCAACGAGATTGGTAAGCCGACGAAAATCGTCAAACTGTTTGGCGGTCCGGCAGGATTCGAGAAAGCAATTAAAGAATTGGAGGAACAAATTTATACAACAGCATAAATGGCAGTAAACAATATAATCAAACGTATTCAGAATATAATGCGTTCGGATGCTGGTATCAATGGTGATGCTCAGCGTATCGAGCAGATGACGTGGATGTTCTTCTTGAAAGTGTACGACACTCAGGAAGAGACATGGGAATATAAGGCATACAAGGAAAAGAAGGAGTATGTCTCGATTATTCCTGAACCTCTACGTTGGAGAAACTGGGCTATCGACGAGAAGGATGGTAAGGCGATGACTGGCGATGAACTTTTGAACTTCGTCAATAATGCTCTTTTTCCTGTTTTGAAAGGCAGTGATGTTGTTTACAATGGAGATCCGATTAAGGGTATCTTTGTCAATGCTGACACTCCACGCTCCAAATCTGTTGTGGTGGAGACGTTTGCTGATTTGAACCAGTATATGAAAGATGGCACTCTGTTGCGACAGGTGATAAACATCATCAATGAGATTGAGTTTGACGACGCTGATGACCGCCATACTTTCGGCGATATATACGAGGGAATTTTGAAGGATCTTCAGTCGGCAGGCAATGCAGGAGAGTTTTACACTCCAAGAGCTCTGACCGATTTCATAGTCAAAATGCTTGATCCTAAGTTGGGTGAGACGTTTGGTGATTTCACGTCAGGAACGGGTGGATTCCTCACGTCGGCACTAAACTATATGGCTCCACAAGTGAAGTCTGTGGCTGATAATGAAAAGATTCAGAATGCCGTTGTCGGACAGGAATGGAAACCATTGCCATATCTGTTGAGTATCACTAATTTGCTTTTGCACGATATCGAGTCGCCAAATATCCGTCATTGTGATTCATTGGGCACGAATGTGAGTGATTTCAAGGAGAGCGATAAAGTAGACGTGATCGGTATGAATCCTCCATACGGAGGAAGCACAGGAACGTCGGTGCAGAGCAATTTCCCAAGTGCCTACCGATCAAGCGAGACAGCCGACCTTTTCATCGCTCTTATCATGTATCGTTTGAAAGCAGGAGGACGTTGCGGTGTGATTATTCCGGATGGATTCCTTTTCGGAACGGATGGAGCGAAGAAAGCAATCAAGGAGAATCTGCTTCGTAAGTTTAATCTTCATACTATCATCCGTCTGCCAGGGTCGATCTTTGCACCGTATACAAGCATCAACACTAATATCTTGTTTTTCAATAATGAGAAAGCAGAGGGTGCGACGGAAGGATTCAAGACAAAAGAGACGTGGTTCTACCGTTTGGATATGCCAGAAGGCTACAAGCACTTCAGCAAGACAAAGCCGATGAAATTGGATCATACTCAGCCAATTCAGGATTGGTGGACAGATCGCAAGGAAATCATTGGCGACGAGATAGGAGAGAAGTCTAAAGTGTTTACAGCCCAGCAGTTGCTTGATTTGGACTGCAATTTCGACCAGTGTAAATTCCCTAAGGAAGAGGAAGAGATTCTTCATCCTGCAGAGTTGCTACGTCAGTATCACGAGAAAAGAAATGCACTTGATGCAAAGATAGATAAGACGCTTTCCAAGATTCAGGATTTGCTTGGTATAACTCTTGATTAATAAAGGATTAGCGTATGACAGGACAGCAACTAAAAAACTCAATACTACAGCTTGCGATACAAGGCAAACTTGTTCCGCAGATTGAATCGGAAGGTACAGCAGAGGATCTTCTGAAGGAGATTCGTGCTGAGAAAGAAAAGTTGGTGAAAGAAGGCAAACTGAAAAAGAAAGATTTGGAAGTTAAGCCGATAGAAGATGATGAATTTCCATTTGAAATTCCAAGTGGATGGAGATGGTGCAGGCTGATTCAAACTGGAATCACACAGACTGGGGCTACACCTTCAAAAACTAATCCAAATTATTTTGGAAATTTTATACCATTTGTTTCTCCAGGGGATATTCAAAATGGAAAAATAAACTATAGAGAAGAAGGCTTATCTAAAGAAGGTTATAATGTATCGAGACCAGCACCAAAGGGTACAATTTTGCAAGTGTGTATAGGTGGTTCAATTGGAAAACTTGCGATAACAGATAAGGAAGTGACTTTCAATCAACAAATTAATTCTGTTACTCCTATATTTATTTTATCACAATTTTTGTATGCTGTACTTGGATCGTCTTATTTTTATTTAGAAATCACTAAAAATGTTGCTGGTTCTGCGACTCCAATAATTAATAAATCTGCTTGGGAAACCAAAGTAATCCCTCTTCCCCCCCTTTCAGAGCAGAAACGAATAGTATCGAAGATAGAGGAGTTGATGCCCTTAGTGGAGGAGTATGGGAAAGCCCAGGAGCGATTAGAGGCATTAAATAGAGAATTGCCAGAGAAACTAAAGAAGAGTGTGCTTCAAGAGGCAATCATGGGCAAGTTGGTGCCACAGGATCCGAAGGAAGGAACAGCGGAGGAACTGTTGGCAGAAATCCGTAAGGAGAAGGAAAAACTTGTGAAAGAGGGCAAACTGAAGAAGAAGGATTTGGAGATCAAACCTATTGAAGAGGATGAAATTCCGTTTGAGATACCGGAGAGTTGGAAGTGGTGTAGGCTGGGGGAGATAGGAAGTTGGGGATCAGGTGCCACTCCAGCAAAGGGTAAGCCTGAGTATTATACAAATGGTAACATTCCTTGGTTAAGGACAGGAGAATTAAATAATGATTATGTTTATGACTCTGAAATAAAAGTAACACAAGCTGCTCTTGATGAGTGTTCTTTGCGAATGTGTAGAAAGGGAGATGTGTTAATTGCAATGTATGGAGCAACAATAGGGAAGGTCGCAATTGCTGGTATAGAATTGACTACGAATCAGGCATGTTGTGCATGTACTCCATTACTTATTTACAATAAATATTTAATGTGGTATTTAATGGCTAGTAAACAGGCATTTATAGATTTAGGCGAAGGTGGTGCACAACCTAATATATCAAGAGAAAAAATTGTTGCATTTCCTTTTGCTCTTCCTCCTCTTCCGGAGCAGAAGAGGATAGTAGCGAAGTTGGAGGAAGTGATGGAGATGATAGAGGGAATGAAGTAAAATAGAAAAGAGTAAGGTAATGGAAATTGTAAATTGGATCAAAAATAACAAATTTTTTACGTTTGTAATTATTGCTGTATTCTTGATGCCAGTGATTTTTACATCATTTGGAATAGAATCTATATTGTTTTTTAACTTTGATTTTACAGAAACAGGTCAAATAGGTGACACTATTGGTGGTATCACTACGCCATTGTTGACAGCAATTGCTGCTGTGTATGCGTATAAAACTTACAGTGTTCAGCAAGAAGAATTGTCTTTGCAACGGGACGAAATGAAAAACCAAACATCTGAGTTTGAAAAAGAGAATGAAACAATCAAATTGGAAGTTTTTGAAAATAGATTATTCAAAATGATTGATCAACAACAAAAACTAACGGATGCTGTTATTAAAGAACGTTCTTTTGAAAATAGATATCTTGATTTGTGCGAGATCTATAATTATTTCACAAATCGTTTTAAGAATAATTCTGATTTTATTATTACATTTAGATCTGTTAGTCCAAATATATCAAGATTAGTATATGATATTTATTATTATGGAATAGATAGTCTAAAAAAAAGATTCCCTAATAATTCACAAGGTAATGATTATGATGATCAGGTTCATCAAATATATTGTATTTCAAAAAAACTTGTTAGTAAAGGTATGCCGCTTCTAAGTAATTATTTCATGACTTCAAGAAATGAAACATTAGGGGTATATTACAGAAATCTTTTTTTATGTATAAATTATATAGATAAGTCATCAAATCTTACTGATGCTCAAAAACAGGAATATGTTAATATAGTATGTTGTCAATTATCGGATTATGCTCGATTGATGTTATATTATTACACTCTATCATCAGAGGGAAAACTGTGGTTAGAAGATAATTATCTGGAAAAATACAAGATTCTTAGTGCTTGCACTGATAAAATTGAATTTGTAATTAAATTTTAATATGTTTATCTCTTCTGTCCTTTATACGGTTTATAAATACGGGCAGGTTTGAAACCTGCCCCTACGACGACCCCATACCTACACCACAAATTAATATTGACCGTTTTGAATTTCCTTACAAAACTCCGTCTGAAAGACGTTACCGAGCAAAGCGAGAGAAACCCGTGACGAAGTCTCGGGAATCATGATATATACAAAAGACTTTGTCTGGAAGACAATATCCCTAGTACTGCCCTACAGGCAGAGCTTCTTATGCTTGCATTTCCTCCGGACACTTCGTGCCCGGTTACACTCGTTTCACTCGGTATTGCCTTACAGGCATAAAATATTGATGGAATCATTGGGCAGGTTTGGAACCTGCTCATACGATGGAATCTTTCAATCATTTAATCCAAACTGGCAATTTTTCCCAATTGTTAGGAAATCCCATTTCTTTAAGTGAAAGTAATTTGTTATGTTGTGCTAGTAATTTGAATAAATTTGGTTTGAATGAATTGTTTGGACTGATTATGTCTACAATATATTTTATTGCAGACAATAAAGCAAACATCTTGTTGTCGCGTATTTTCTTGATTTCTTTACGTGGAATAAAAGGAGACGTTGTATTGTATGGCAATTTAAGGTGGATAAGAAATCGTCTGTTCCAAATACGACTATGATGAGCACAGCAGTTTCGAAGATTACAAAATGCGTGTAACCAATTAGCGAATATATCTTCATTATGAATGCCGAACAGTTCTGCTATTTTACGTTTTTCGCTATAGCTGGAGTCTAAATTCTTATATAATCTACTTAATGTGCCAAAAGAAACAACTTCTAATGTCATCCATGATGGTGGCATGGATGGTGTGTCGTACTTTTGCTTGTAATGTTTTATAAAATCTTCATTGCTTCTGTCAATGTCTGATTTTATATCGTCTAATATTTTTTGAATATGTGCTTTATGATTATATATTTTTTCATTTTCATACCATAACGCATTCTTAGTAGATAGCGAGTATAGAAGTGATAGTTTTGTTCGTACTGCTATTTCAATTTTTTCTATCTCATTAAAAACTAAAGAACGTAATCGTTTGTCAAATACGTATAAATCAATAATGTCCATGAAATCAATATCGTCTCTTATGAATTCATGATTGGCATCTTCTCTGTTGTCTTGATATGGATAAGTAAAAGCTCGAAGTCGATAGTAGCTGATGTTTTGTAAATATTGAGCAGCCTGTTTTTTGTTGGAGAATATTAATCCACGATTTTCGAGTTTTGATATTTGCTCATCGATGCTTAATGGCTTTTTTTTGTACTGCATATATTGTAAACAATTTGTTATAATACTCGAAGACCGCTCTGGTGCGCTGTTCAATGGGAAGCGTGAGCGGTCATATCGATTGCAAAAATAATTGCTTTTTTATTTATGACAAAGAAATGGTGGATTTTTTTGTTGAGAGTCATTATTTTCCATCGTAAATCTCTCTACAATTCTCCGTCTGAAAGACGTTAGCGAGCAAAGCGAGAGAACCCCGTGACGGAGTCTCGGGGTGATAAGTACTGCCTTCTAGGCAGAAATGCTCACGATCGCGTATACGCCGAACACATCGTGCCCGGTTACGCTCGTTTAACTCGGTATTGCCTTCCAGGCATAATTGTACAGGTTTGAAACCTGCCTCTACGAATATCCTCTTTAAAAACAAAAAGCCCGACCTATTTAAGCATTACTAAGAGGCTCGGTCGGAACTAACGATGCGAAGATAGGGATGATTTTTGATTTGACCAAAGAAAATAGTGAAAAAATGATGTTGATTCGAAAAAAATATTTCCCCCTTCATTCCACCACCACATACGCTTCAAACACAGTGTTCTTTTCTATTGGTGTTAGGGCTATGAATCCTTTGGAGATTTTGCCGTTTGATATAGTAGACGGGAATGCTTGTGTCTGCTCTGCATTCCATTTCCTCAACTCGTCTGCGTTGCTCAGTCGGATGATCGCATAATAGCCTGTTTTGCCTGGCTCAATATACTTGTCATAGAGTCTTCTGGCTACGATTCCCATCGTATGTCTGACGTTGATCTCCACACATGGATGGATACGTTTGTTGCCAGCCATCATGTCTACTCCGATTATCTTATTGCCACGTAGTTCTTCGTCTCTTTCTTGGAAATATCCACAGTAGAATTCCACTATCTTGTCGAGCTTTTCTGCATCCGCATGTTTGCAGATTTCTGCTTTCAGGAATTCGTCGGATGCCAGGACGTTCTGCTTGTAGGCTCCGTGCTCGTCTGTGGAGAATAGGGAATAGCCCGCAAAATGCCATTTCCCGTCGGTGTTTTCAAATTCAAGGGCGAAATCAATCTCTTTTTCAAAGAACGATTCTGCCATCACAAAACCTTGGCTTTCTATGATTTTTCCTATTCGTCTTGCCTCTTTGTCGTCAAGATTATCAATGAACAGCACTCCTCTGCCTGAACTTGACCATGGCACTTTCACTACTATTCTGCCAAACTCTTCGTTGATTTTGCGTAACTCTTCAATGGAGTCGACTTTGCGTGAAACAAATCCGTCAAACAGTCCGTTTTCTTTAAGTCGTGTGAGCGCGTCTTGTGTCTGCTCCCTGCTTGAAAAGATTTTTGTGCGGTTTACTACTTCTGCCACATCCTCGCCGTCGATTTGTGTTGTGTTTGTGAGTTTGCAGACGGTGTTGTCTATTCCCCAAGGCATCAGCCTTTTTTCGGCGTTGAAATGCTTGTAGTCGTCTGTCGACGTGATTCTGTCCTTCAGGTTTGGGATTATATTGTCGACGGAATTGATCCAGGCTTGATCGTCAAGTTGGGATACAATTACTTTGTCTTCTTCGTCGGAATACCACAATGGCAATGTGCTGAGATCTTTAGCAAACTGCTGGATCTGTGGCTTTGGTGTGTAGATTCCACTTTCTAAAGCGAGTGCGGAATCATGCTCGGGATTGAATATGTGGAATTTAGTTGTCATCAGCTATCGCCCAAACCATTACGAAGTCGTCGAACACTTTGTATTGCATCTTTATATTCCTTACTGTGTTGTCTTTGATGATGTTGCAGTGCATGATTCCGTTTTTATCCAACTGGAATGGCAACACAAAGAAATGCTCCTCGAAGTAGATTCCTTTCTCATCAAGAAGTTTGTAGGCGGTCTCTTTTGCCGACCATATGAGATGTAGCTGCAGTGAACGGATGTCGGCATCTTCCGACAGGTAGTCCAGCTCCTGCTTGGTGCAGAACCTGTTTTTCACTTTCTCCACCGTCTTCCCGAACACTTCAATATCGATAGCCACACGCTTATCGTCGTCGGCAATGACAGCGACGTAATCTTTTGTATGTGAGATGCTGATCTCCTTTTTACAGTCGGTCAGATATGGTCTGCCGCTCTCCAGATACTCAACGTGTTGGCCTTCTCCTGCGATGATGTCTATGAGCAGACGCGCGCACAGATACTCTTTGCGACGTTTCTCATATTTGATCGATTCCAGCCTCTCTCTGTGTATCTCCTGTATTCCAGGGGCAAAGAAAAGGAGTGTCTCATCAACACTCTCTTCCGTCTTCCATATGAGGATTTCAACTTCGTCGTCGAGTCGCCAGAATATCATTACTTCTTCTTGCTAAGAATTAATTTTGTGAGGTAGACGAATGCTGCGTCCACCAATATGAAGTATAAAAGGTCACGGCTGTCGATCACTCCACGGCTCATTCCGTCGTAGTGCGAACTGATTCCGAGTGAACTGACAAACGTCTGCTCCTCGCCGCTGATAAGCAGTGAAGAGATGAGGTCGAAACCGTAAAAGAATGCGAACGATAATAATGCGGCACAGATGAACGCGACGATCTGATTGTCTGTCAGTGATGATGTGAACAGACCGATTGCCACGTAGATGGTAGCCAGGAAGAACAATCCGATGAATGATCCCCAGATACCTCCCGTGTCAATGTTTCCGATTGGGTCCGCCAATGCCCATACTGAGAAGAAATATACCAGTGTGGGCACAAGCGAGAATAATACTAGCAATATGCCAGCAAAATATTTTGACAATACGATTTCAAGTTTACTTACCGGATGTGTCATCAGCAACTCGATTGTCCCTGTACGTTTCTCGTCTGAAAACAGACGCATCGTTACCGCTGGGACGAGGAACAAGTAGAGCCATGGCGCCATCACGAACAAACCGTCGATGTTGGCATATCCACTGTCGAGCACATTGTATTCTCCCGGAAATACCCACAAGAACAATCCCGTCATCAGCAAGAACACTCCGACTACGATATAGCCTGTCGCTGATGCGAAAAAGCAAGAAAACTCTTTCTTTAATAATACCGATATTGCCATTATTTATTTGTTGTTGGTATCAAGTTTAGCTGCCTGAGCCTTGGCATTGTTAACGATCTTGTCTCCGTTTGCAGTAGCCTCCTGCACAAGTTGAGCCGACTTCTCTTTTGCTTTCTTCACCAATACATCGCCTGATTTCTTGGCTGCGGCTTTCTGTATAGGATTCTTAGCATCTTTCTGCAATTTAGCTGACTGCTCTTCAGCCTCCTGCACCAATTTGTCTCCGCTCTTCTGAGCTGTCTCAATCAGTTTAGCACGCTGGCTCTCTGCCTCAGCGATAAGTTTTGCCTTCTGCTTCTCAATCTCCTCGTTGACCTTAGCCTTAGCTTCCTCAACCTTCTCTGTCACTTTCTCTTTGACTTTCTCTTTCACGTCTCCAATCATGCTGGCTGCAGAAATCTTAACTTCTGGCTGTTCGAATGTTCCGCCGACATTCACGTCGAAACCAACTTTGTCGATCACCTTGCCTGCCTTGCCTGGCACTTCCTGAGGAAGGACAATTTTTGCGACATAACCTAATGTTCTGTCCAAACCAGACCATCCAGAAACGTTCAATGTGGCATTGTTGATGAATGTCTCAAATGGGTCAATCTCAAGTTTGCCATCTTTGATCACAAATGATATGTTCAAATCCTTCACCTGTGGATTCTTCAAAGCTGAAAGACCGACTTTGTCAGCCACTTTTGTGAATGCTGGCACATTTGTCAATCCCATGTTGGCAGTCTTGAATGAACCCTTCGCGTTGATTGTCTGCATGATAGGAGAAAGGTCTTTTCCATTGATAGCGGATGAGAATTTTCCAGACATGCTGAATTTTCCAGATGCGTCAGAGAATAGAGGAACAAGACGGTGGGCTGTTCTTACTTTTGTGAACACCTCGCTCAGATTCATTTCCTTCACGTTCACATCAGCTGCTGCGAATGGCTTCAATGAGTCTCTTCCGTCAAATTCTCCGCTTGCAGTGAATGATCCACCCATTGTGTTAGCCGACAAAGAATTCAGTTTTGCCACTGCATTCTTCAAAGAGATGTTTCCTTTGAAGTTGTCGATCTCAATCTTATCGTAGATGATCTTGTTCATTCCCACATTCATCTTGAAGTCGATATTGTTAGGAATCTCAAGTGGACTTTCTGATTCTGTTACAGGAGCCTCTTCAAGTTCCTTCTCTTCAGGAGCACCCATAAGCTCATTTATATTCATGTAAGACGAGTTGACTGCCAACTCACCCTGGATTTCTTCGTTGCGAAGCACATACTGTAGGAAGTGTGTTAGTTTACCAGTCACAGCCAAATCACTCTTTCCAAGTTTCAAATTGGCGTCAAGTCCAACATTCTGAGTTGTGAAGTCAAGGTTCGCCTTGCCGATCTCAACATTGTATTCCAAATCCTTCATTGTCAAGACGAAATCGCTTAGTCCAAGTGAACCGTCTACTTTGAATTTGTCAAACTGCTCTTTCTCCACGTATGACATCAAACCGGCTGCATCCAAGTCGGCAGAAAGTTTACCCTGAAGTTTTGCATCGTCGATATGCACCACCTCGCTGATTTTCTGGAAATCGATCAATCCCTTTGCAGAGAATGCGAAATCAGGATCAGAGATAAGTTTCTTTAGTTTTGCAGTCACATTGAATGGGTTGCCTGCAAGATTGAATCCGAATTTGTTGATGTCGACGATGATGTTGTCGGCTGTTCCACCGTCGTTCTTAGCGTTGATAGCCACATTGATATCCTTTAGTGCGCTTGGCAGATCAGGATATTTGAACATCGCCTCAGAGATTCCCAAATTGACGTCGAAGGCAGGCAACACGTCGCCATACATCTTACCCTTTGCTTCCGCATTTAGATTTACTTTTCCAGAAGTCTGGATGCTTTCGAAATCTTTTGCGTAGATAGCAGGGATAAGAGAAAGGATATGTTTGAACTCGATATTAGGAGTCGCAAGTTTGATATCCATGTCAATAACAGTGTCTATCAACTGTACGAAACCATCAAATGAGGCACTGATTTCGTTGAGAGAGATGTTGTTCTGTCCGAATGTGTATTTGTTGTTGTCAAGGTCAGCCTCGACGTTGATGTCTGCTTTAATCTTAGCCTCAGACAAGTATGGGATTCCGCTCTGACGGACAGAAAGTTTTTCGATTCCAAGATCAGATTTGATTTTTGAAATGGCATCGCTTAGCTTTCCACTCATCTCGATATTGAAGTTCTCCACATTCGCACCAAGATTAGAAGAGTCAGAATAAGCTACTTTTCCAACGTTCAAACTTAAAGCATCGATGTTGGCAAGGGTAGTGAGACTAAGGTCAAGATCACCTTTCATGTTCAAATCTACCTTTTCAAGAGCTGCCACCATACGAGAAGGCATATCGTTGTATTTCACGTTCAAATTCTCGACAGAGATTTTTTCAAGAGCAAGCTTTACAGCTGATGCTGAAGTGTCTTCAGCAGCTGCCTCAGTTGAGTCGGATGCCATGATGTCCCAGTTGGCATGGCCAAGAGTGTCGACTACAGCGTTGAGATAGGCATCTTTTATCTGCACCTTGTTGATCTGATAACTGTCGGATAGCAAACTTGAAAGGTTTACCACCACAGTGAATTCACCTACGTCGGCTAAAGTGTCTCCAGCGAAATTGTCTTTTCCGATGATTCCGAATTTCTCTGCGGTCACACTCGCGTTAGGGAAATTCTTAAAGAAACTGATTGAAACATCATTGAGATAAACTTCCGCATTCAACATTCCATTGATGCTTTCCAAAGCTATGTCTTTCGCTTTGTCTTTCAATAAAATAGGAGATACAAGCATAAGACCTACCAATGCCGCTACAACTCCTCCGAAAATTTTTAGTGCCTTCTTCATTGCTTTTGATTTTTATCTGTGCAAAAATAATAAATTTTTGGTTTATAGCTCTTTCTTGGAGAGGAATAATATGTATGATATAATAGAGATGTGGAGTGATTTATATCAATTTCGATTTTTATGACATTTTGAGTGTCCTTTATGTCATTTCTCAAGGAAAATGGGATGAGCGAAATACCCATCCCATCATTGATTTTATCTAAAAATTAAGAAAACTGACTTTCGCATAAGTTAAATCATCAATTGGTTTATCTGATGATTGCTTTTGTGCCACCTGCAATATAGATTCCAGATTGCAATCCTGATACAGTAGTCAAACCTTCGTCGTAAATGACGCTCTCAATTGATTTTCCGTTGACGTCATAGATTGTGATGTGACCTTTTTGAGTAGACTGGATAAATAGGTCTTTTCCGTCAGAATAGATGGTCAATGAGTTTGGTTGAGGCTGCATTACGTCGGATGATTTCGACAAATCTCCCTTCTTAAATTTAGGATAACCGTCGTTAGGATCTTTCTCCCAATTTGCGTAAACGATTTCCGACTGAGCGGCATTCATCGAGTCAACCCATTGGTTCATCTCTTTCAAGAAAGCTTCTGATTTGATATAATCAGTGGAAGTGCCGACGACGGGATCCTTGACTATGACAGCTGGCGACAATACGGTGTCCACAAAGCAATGAGATATGTTGGCGATATCCTCACTGCAGAATAGGATAGGGAATTCCTTTTTTGTGTTGTTGGAAGACATGATTGAATATCCATTCTTAACAGATGTCGTGTTTCCTTTTTTGTTGTCGACACCTCTGACAAATGCATAATTAGGGAATTCTCTTCTGTTATCCGTTATATTTCCGATATTATAGCAGTTTTCAATTTTACAATTCCATGCAGAAGCACATATAGCGGCTATATTCGTTTTAGTTAAAGCTACAAAATCAGCCTCTGTTCCACAGTTGACGATGGTTGAGTTTTCTGCATGACCAATCATAGCCGTCTCTTTTTCAGATCCGAGAAGTGAATTCTTCAACACCAGATTTTTAATAGTGGCGTTCTTTATAGAAAGGAACAACACTGCGTTTTTATAGTAACATGGAATAGTGCTTCCAAATAAATTGCTGATTTTATGACCAGTGCCATCAAAGATTCCCTCATAAGATGAAGTGTCTTTGAAAACCATGTCGTCTTCATGATGAACGAAATAATTAGAGTATGAACCGATAGGGATCCAGTTATTGTCGCCATTTAATTCATATTCCAAATCAATGTCATTTGTCATACGGACATTAAGTTTGGTTGCTCCATTGTTGACTGCATCACGGAAATAACATAGGTCTGCCTTATTGTTGATGAGGTATACGCCGTCTGTGTCTTGTGTGAGTGCAAAAGCATCGTTTATTGCGACAGATACTCGGACTGTTGTGTCTGATTTGATATTTTTACCGTCAAAACCGTTCTCCATTACATAATCCAATCCTTCGAATGTAGATTTTGGCAATTCAATTGTGCCGTCTTGAGAAATCTCGTTAGCGATGTATGCTCCGACAAAACGTACAATATATCCAGGTGTTGGCTTAAGTTTCACATTTTTGAAACGAGGAAAACCATCCTCATCTTGTTCCCATGAGAGTAACTTTATCTCAACTGTTTTATGAGTGTTTGATTCGATATTGTTATACTCAAATCCCTTAATAGATACGTATTTGTTTAATGTGTCGGTTACTGTTCCACTTGTGAAAGAAGATGAGTCCAAATTCATTATCAGATTATCTTTGTAAATGTCTCCATCTCTTTTTAGATTGTAGCAGTTATGCACTGAATTTTGTTTATATGTATCCTCTTCTCCTACAAATACATTGATAGAATCTTTCAGTAGGCCTGCATTATAGAAATTATTGCCATCCACTTCAGAATGAAATTTGCAGACAGAAGAAACTCCATTTGAAATGATTTTTCCTCGGTTGTAGCAATTGGTCATGTCATAGGATTTCCATCCCAAAGCATTGCTTTTAGCTACGCACAGACCATAATTACTGCAATTGATGATGTTTTCGCTATTTAAGGTTAAAGCTGCTACTTCATTATTTCCAATTACGATACCTTCGAAATTACAATCATGCATGATTCTGCAATTGATTGCAAATCCTGCTAAATTTTGATATCCTTTTATATAGGCATTTGTCAATGTTAGATTTTTAATAGATTGTATATCAGAAAAAAGAGCTTCCTTAAATCCACATTCTGAGGAAATAAATAGATTAGAGATTGTGTGACCAGCACCGTCAAAAATTTGTTCTGGCGCATTGATAGGTTCCCAATTAATTGTGTCTCCATTGATGATGCCACATACGGAGCTGAGGTCAATGTCTGCGGAAAGACGGCCATTTATTGGGAATTTCATATTTGAACTCAGATAATAATTATAGCTATTTCGTCTTTTCTCCACTATGTTTTTATAAATCACCAAATCTTCAGCAGTATTTATTAGAAAGAATTTGTCGGTGTCTTGCTTTAGTTTGCTGATTATAGATACATAAACGGTTGTGTCATTTGATATTTTATCATTTTCCAAATGACCGAAATCATATTCATATAATGTTGGAGCATCTGATTTCGGTAATGAGACAGTTTTGTTTTTGACTAATTCAAACCCTATGTATGCGCCTTCGAATTTTACAATTGTATCATTAGTAGGTTGTAAATCAACATGCTCAAAACGAGGAAATCCATCTTCACCTTGAACCCATGAAAGAAGTTTGCAGCTGTCGTTTGAATTTTGTTTTACATATTTATTAAGGGAATCAGTCACAGTGCCATCTTTGAACTTTGAATAGGGGAGAATGTGACAATCTATTTTATCATTTGGTTCGTCGTTAGGAGTGGATACATTGTCTAAGACATACCCAGATGACAATTCGCTGTCATATGAATCCAATAATCCATGGCTTTTGATGTTGGCATCTGTTTTTCCGGCGTTGTAGAGATTACCTTGTTTGCAGTCTGATGTGCCATTGAACGCTGCTACAAAGCCAGTGCCGTAAAGTTTACCTCTGTTGTAGCTGTTTTCAACATGATTTCGTACAACCATTCCATAAACATAAAGGTTACCCAAACAGCATCCATAATTACTGCTGTTTATTAGAGTGTCGCATTCCATGACGTAGGTCTTATCGCCTCCCATCACAATTCCTTCAAAATGACAATTGTTGATCTTTGTGGCCTTGGCAAATCCAATAGCTTCACCATAAGTAGTCTTGACATAGGCGTTCTTCAGAGTCAGATTGTCAACATGATTTAATCCGGTTATAAATCCAACATTATTGTATTTGGATGAATTGATATACAAGTTTGAAATGGTATGTCCTGCACCGTCTAATGAGCATTTGTAGGAATAAATAGGGTTCCAACTGATTGTGTCTCCGTTGATGATTCCACACACTGAGCTAAGGTCAATATCGGCAGCTAGACGTCCGTTTACGACTTCTCTTTTTTCACAGGCTTCTCTGTATTGGACAAGTTCATCAGCATTGTGAATCAAATAATAGCCGTCTTTGTCACGCTCCAAAGCGGAAAGTGTAAAAGGCAGTGTTAAACACATCATTGCTAATGATGTAAGTAATCCAGGTCTCATGATGTATAATGTATTAGTTATTAGTGTTTTTATAAATAAATATCCGCATTTCGCATATCAGCAGGTATTTGTTCGCAATAATTTAAATGTGTTTTTGCATGTATTCGTATATGAAAAACATGCAAAATCCACAATGTTTTGCAAAAGTATTGTTTTATTCTTTAAAATGAAAATATCTGTTGTGAAATATTACATGTGCTGTTGTATCCGTTTTTTATAAAGGTTAAGTGAGCAATGTATATAAATGAATAAATTCCGCGATTTGTATGAGATATTGGCCTCGATTTGTTAGTTCAAAACAAATTAACGGTGCACTATTGGCTGAAATAGTAAATAAATGATTATCTTTGTGTTTTAAAGTTGGAAAAACGTGGTTAAAACGAAAATAAAAATAAATAGATATATAAATCAGTAATGGAAAAAAAACTTTTACTTGGTGATGAAGCCGTTGCGTTGGGTGCGATACATGCGGGGTTAAGTGGCGTATATGCCTATCCTGGTACTCCATCCACCGAAATTACGGAGTTTATTCAAACAAATAAGGAGGCTATTGAACGAGGTGTCAGAAGTCGTTGGTGTACTAATGAGAAGACTGCGATGGAAGCAGCTTTGGGTATGAGCTATTGCGGTAAGAGAGCGTTGGTATGCATGAAACATGTAGGAATGAACGTATGTGCTGATGCATTTGTTAATAGTGCTATTACTGGTGTCAATGGAGGCGTGGTCGTTCTTGCGGCTGACGATCCGTCGATGCATTCCAGCCAAAATGAGCAAGATAGCCGTTTCTATGGTAAGTTTGCGATGATTCCTATCTTCGAGCCAAGTAACCAGCAGGAGGCTTACGATATGATGAGCAGCGCTTTTGAGCTTTCTGAGAGACTTAAAGAGCCTGTTTTGCTTCGTGTAGTTACTCGTTTGGCACACAGCCGTGCTGCTGTTGAGATTGGCAAGACTGCTGATCAGAACAAATTGAATCCTGCTACTGACAATGCACACTGGGTGCTTTTGCCTGGTAACGCTCGTCGCAACTATTTGGATTTGATCGACAAGCAGAACGATATGATGAAGGCAAGTTGTGAGTCTTCTACAAACGACATTATTACTATTAATAATAGTGATAAGGGAAAATGGATCGGTATCGTTGCCTGTGGAATCGGTTACAATTATGTCCGTGAGGCTTTGAATGGTATCAAGGACAATGAGGATAACTATATGATCATGAAGCTTACTCAGTATCCTATGCCTGTTGAGGGTATCAAGCAGATGGCTGAGGTATGCTCTGAGATTTTGGTTGTAGAAGATGGTCAGCCAGTTGTTGAGGAGGAAGTAAAGAAGTTGGTTGACACTACATATAAGGTTGAGGGCCGTTTGACTGGTCGTCTTCCTCGTACAGGAGAGTTGAATCCTGATAATGTTTCTTTAGGATTAGGTAAGGAGAACAATCCTTTGTTCAAGCCTGCAAAGAATTTGGCTGGTCGTCCACCTCAGTTGTGTCAGGGTTGTGGACACCGTGATGTCTATACAGCTTTGGGTGAAGTTGTTAAGGAGTATGAGAATGCACGTGTATTCGGTGATATCGGTTGCTATACATTGGGTGCATTGCCTCCATTCAAGGCTTTGGCAAGTTGCGTCGACATGGGTGCCAGCATCACAATGGCTAAGGGTGCTGCTGATGCAGGACTTTGGCCAGCAATCGCTGTGATTGGCGACTCTACTTTCACACATAGCGGTATGACGGGATTGTTGGATGCTGTGAACGACAACAGCAACGTCACTATTATCATCAGCGACAATTTGACAACAGGTATGACAGGAGGACAGGATAGCGCCGGCTTGAACAAGTATGAGGCTATCTGTCTTGGTTTGGGTGTCGATCCGGATCATGTCCGTGTGGTTGTTCCATTGCCAAAGAATATGCCAGAGATCACACAGATTTTGCGTGAGGAGATCAATTATAAGGGAGTGAGTGTCATTATCCCACGTCGTGAATGTATTCAGGTGGCAGCACGCCATGCCCGTGAACGTGCTAAGCAAAATAATAAATAAGAGTAAGAAATGAAAAAGGATATTATACTTTGCGGAGTAGGAGGTCAGGGAATCCTTTCTATCGCAACTATCATAGGTGAGGCTGCTACTGAGGCTGGTATCAATTTGAAGCAGGCTGAGGTTCACGGAATGAGCCAACGAGGAGGAGATGTTCAGAGTAATCTTAGATTGTCTACAGAGCCAATCTGGAGCGACCAGATTCCTACAGGTGAGGCTGACGTCATCATCAGCATGGAGCCAATGGAGGCACTTCGTTATATCACTTATCTAAGACCAGATGGAATGATCGTGACAAGCAACAAGTCTTTTGTCAACATTCCTAACTATCCTGATGAAGAAGCTTTGAAGAGTGAGTTGAATTCGTTGCCAAACGTTCAGCTTGATATCGAGGCTATCGCTGCGGAGTTGAAGAGCGCAAAGAGTGCCAACATGGTGCTTTTGGGAATGGCTGCTCCTTATATCGAGGTGTTGAGTATTGAGCAGTTGCGTAAGGCTGTCAGTGTGATATTCGCTCGTAAGGGTGAGGCTGTTGTTGAAGCTAACTTGAGAGCTTTCGACCGTGGTGTTGAAGCGTCGAAAAAATAAAATCTAATATTCATTAAATCACAAAAATGATACATAATCCGGAAATAGAGTGCATGAGTCGTGAGGACATGCGCAAATTACAGAGTGAGCGTCTTATCAAAACAGTGAAGACTTGTTATGATAAGGTTCCGTTCTACAGAAGAAAAATGGATGAACTTGGAGTTAAGCCAGAGGACATCAAAAGCATTGACGATATTAATAAATTGCCTTTCACTACAAAGCATGATCTTCGTGATGAGTATCCTTTTGGATTGCAGGCAGTGCCAATGACAGATGTGCGCCGTATCCATGCCTCTTCCGGTACAACAGGAAAACCTGTGGTTGATACTTACACTGACAATGATATCGCAAATTGGTCAGAAGGTGTCGCTCGTGTGTTGGCTGCTGGTAATGTCGGTCATGGTGACATTGTTCAGGTGGCTTACGGTTACGGTCTGTTCACAGGTGGTTTGGGTGCTCATGATGGAGCAAACAAGCGTGGAGCTGTTCAGTTGCCTATCTCTGCCGGTAATTCAGAGAAGCAGATCATGTTGATGAAGGATTTCGGTACTTCAGTTCTTTGCTGTACTCCTTCATACGCTTTGCATTTGGCTGAGTGTATTGAGAAGAGTGATAAGGTTAACATTGAGGATTTGAAACTTCGTGTCGGTTTCTTCGGTGCTGAGCCTTGGACAGAGGGAATGCGTAAGGAGTTGGAGGATAAACTTCGTATCAAAGCAATCGATATCTATGGTTTGACTGAGATGTCAGGACCTGGAGTCGGTGGTGAGTGTGAGTGCCAGAACGGTACACACCTTTGGGAGGATATGTTCTTCCCTGAAATCATCAATCCAGACACATTGGAGCCTGTCGCTCCAGGTGAGTTTGGTGAGTTGGTTTTCACATCTTTGTGCAAGGAGGCTATGCCTATCCTTCGTTACCGTACTCGTGATTTGACTCGTTTGATCTACGAGCCATGTAAGTGTGGTCGTACAGCTGTTCGTATGGACCGTATTTTGGGCCGTTCAGATGATATGATGATCATCCGTGGTGTGAATGTGTTCCCATCTCAGATCGAAACAGTTTTGACTGAGTTCCCTACTTACACTCCATACTACTTCATCACTGTTGATCGTAAGAACAACGAGGATACATTCGATTTGGATGTTGAGCTTCGTGAGGAGTTCTATTCTCCTAACCCAGCTAAGCAGATGCCATTTATCAAGCCTCTTTACGACCGTATCGTGAGTCTTGTCGGTATCAAGCCTAATATCCATATTTTGCCTCCAGGAAGTATTGAACGTTCTACAGGTAAGGCAAAGCATGTTAACGACAAACGTGTGTTTAAGAATTAATAATTGAAAAGTTGGGGGAGCAGTTTTGCTCCCCTAATTAATAACTAAAAATCAAAGGTTTTGAATACACCATTAGATTATCAAATAGTGACAGATGCCATTAATTCGATGGCATTGGGTGATTTCTCACATGCGACAATTCGTGATATTCAAGCGTTGTCGCGTTTGTTGGAGGAGAAGACAGGACAGCAGATCATTCATCTTGAGATGGGTGTCCCTGGTTTGAAACCATCAGAGATTGCATTGAAGGCAGAGCAGGAGGCGTTGGCAAATGGTTGTGCGACAATTTATCCTCCTAATGGTGGTATACCACGTATCAAGAATGCTGCGTCTCAGTTTGTTAAGGCATTCATAGGCGTTGATATCGATCCTCTTTGTTGTATCCCTACTACAGGTAGTATGCAGGGTACATTCGCGTCTTTTATGGCAATTCACCATGCTTGTGCTGGCACAAAGAAAGATACAGTTCTGTTCATACAGCCTGGATTCCCAGTTCAGACTACACAGTGTGATGTCATTGGATTGAATCATATCGGTTTGGATATCCATGATTTCCGTGGCGACGCGTTGATCAAGAAGCTTGAGGAGATCCTTTCTGCAGGAAACATCAACTCGATTGTCTATTCAAACCCTAATAATCCATCATGGGTTTGCTTCACAGAGGAGGAATTGAAAGGAATCGCTGGTTTGGCAGATAAGTATGATGTGATTGTTTTGGAGGATTTGGCTTATTTTGCGATGGATTTCCGTCGTGATTTGTCTCATCCTTACGAGGCTCCTTATCAGGCTACTGTGGCTAAATATACAGACAACTATGTTTTGTGGATTTCTGGTTCGAAGGCATTCTCTTATGCCGGACAGAGAATCGGTGTCACTTGTATCAGCAATAAACTGTATAAGCGTGTCTACAAGCCATTGGCAGACAAGTTTGGAGTGGGAGAGTTCGGTAACTTCTTCTGCAACCGTTTGATGTACACATTGTCAAGTGGAACTACACACAGTGTACAGCATGCGATGTCTGCTTTGATGGAGGCTGCTTGTGAAGGACGTTACAACTTCTTGGATGATGTTAAGGAGTATGGACGTCGTGCAAAATTCATGAAGGATGTGCTTCTTTCAAATGGATTCTATTTGGTTTACGACAACGATATGGGTGCTCCATTGGCTGATGGTTTCTACTTCACAGTCCAATATCCTAACATGAATGATTTGGAGTTGACTCGTGAATTGATGTACTACGGAATCGCTGTGTTCCCATTGGATACTATGGGATCTAATGAGCAGGGTGTACGTATCTGCACATCGTTCTTCAAGAAGGAGCAGGAGCCTTTGTTCAAGGAGCGAATTGAATCATTTAAAAAGAATCATTAATGGCGACGTTGCTTGAACGACTAAACAGTAGCGACAAGTTTGCTCAGAATATAGGTGCTCAACTGACGGAAGTTCGTGAAGGTTATGCATGTGCAGAGCTGATAGTGAAAGAATGTCATTTGAACGCTGCAGGAGTTTGTCAGGGTGGGGTGATGTATACTTTGGCTGACCTTGCGTTTGCGGCTGTCGCCAATTGTCATGGCATATTGTCGTTGGGTATTTCCAATACCATCACGTTTGTCAAATCCGCACAGTTGGGAGACCACCTTTATGCAGAGTGTGCGGAGGTGGTGAACCATTATAAATTGCCATATTGTGATATTAAAGTGAAGAATCAGAATGATGAGGTTCTTGCAGTTGTCACAGGTTTGGCATACCGATCTAAAAAGGATTACGAATTTGATTCGTTTATGTGATTACGTTTTCCTCTTTTGGAAATGACTATAAAAGATGAGTGTCCATCGTTTGACGGTGGACACTCGTTTTTTTTATTTCTGTGTTATCATATCTAATACCTTTGCACAGTTGATTGTCAAAGAATGTGGGACGATGTCGCTTTGAAGTTTTCCTTCCTGCACACATTTGATTGTCTCTTGTATTTCTCCGACAAAACCGTTTTTCGTCTCATTGTCGCTGAAAACAACTTTTATGCCGTCTGTGCTTTCGTAAATACACTCGTCGGCCCATTGGGAATGTGGCAGTATGATTTTTCCGTTCTCTCCGTAGACGATAAGGTTCTCGTCTATCTTTGTTTCTATTGTCGCTGTGATGTCTATCAGACAGTCGCCTGCACGCATGGATATATGGTCTGTTGTGTCGACGCCTGTGTATGAATATCTTGCCTGGCAATTGACATCTTTCACATCCTCACCTACAAGGAAAGTGGTGATCTGATATCCGTATACTCCAAGGTCGAGTGCGGCTCCTCCACCTAACTCTTTGCTGAAGAAACGGTTGTCGGCCGCAAACTGGTATCTGTTGCCAATCTGGAGCTGAGCCATCACAGGTTTGCCAATCTTACCTTCCGCAATCCACTCTTTAGCTTTCTTTACAGCTGGAAGGAATCGGCTCCACATAGCCTCCATGAGAAAAGTCTTCTTCTCTTTTGCTAGTGAGCAAACCTCCTCTGCCTCTTTCGCGTTCATACACATTGTCTTCTCGCATATCACGGGAATGTTTTTGCCAATACAAAGTTTGATCAGCTTGGCATGTGTATTGTGTGTTGTCGCGATATAGGCGGCGTCCGGATGGATTGTGTCCAACATCTCTTCATAGTTGCCGAAAGATGCTTCTATATTGAATTTCTTCGCGAAAGCCTCTGCTCTTTCCGCACTTCTGCTTCCTATAGCCGCAACTTCACAATCATTGATAAGGCTGACTGCATCAGCGAATTTCTCGGCAATGTTTCCTGCTCCGAGAATGACGAATCTGAACTTTTTCATTCCTTTATGATTTTAGTGTCCGTAGATATTCTTTTTCTTCTTTTGAAGTGCGGAGCGACTCGCATATTTTTTGAATAGCCCTGTTCTGCACCTCTTTTGCCAAAATATTCTTTTCTAAGATCGCTTTTGTCTTTTCTGGGAATTTGGAGTAGCATCCTTGGATAGCCCACGCTATTCCCATTTCAGCGTAATAACCTGTCGGCGACATGGTTGAGAGTCTTTCCAACACTCTGTCGATATATTCCTCGTCGACGAAATGGCTGAGCATCATCACTGCTGCGAAACGACGGTTCCATACATCAGCGTCTTTAACGTAAAAGTCAAGGAAATCCCATGTCTTCTCTTTTTCTTTCCGCACGAATTTGAATGTTGCGACGGTGGTGTCGCATACACTCCATACTTTGATCTTCTTGACAAACGTCTCGACACATTTGATTAATGTGTTGTAGTCGCTTTTTGCAAAACCGATGATGTAGCCTTGGATCATCAGCTCTTCGATGCTGTCGTCTTTTGCCTCCATCAGCGTCGACTTCCAATCTCCTTTGCATACATCTTTCGCTATCTGCTTGAGAATTGGCAATCTCACACCATACATGGCTGTCACACCGGGACTCAGTTTGATTGAGAAATCTCGGTAATCATTATCTGCGTTTGCCTGCAGTAAAACTATGACGTCATTCCAATTCATATTCTGTCAATTTCAGAGAATTTATCCGTTTGTGTCCGACTTATTTTTCCCACCTCAACCTATAAATATAGCCTGGCTCTGGATTGGTCTTTGTATGATAGTATAGTTTATGATCTTTGTCAAATTCCACGGATTCAATGAACTCGAAATCTCCATCTATTTGAGACACGATCTTTTTCCTTTCGAAATATGCGGGCTTTGCGTATTCATTGCTTTTGTAAGACAATAAAACTCTAAAACCGAGCACTTCAATAGGTGTGTCGAGTCTTGAACTTATCCATGGCTTGGCTGTGTTGTCAGTGTCTTCATTGGTTGTTTTTATACTGATTACTGTACAATCATTGTATTTTAATGGGTGATTGAATGTTATTTTCGCCGTATCCCATTCATTTTTGTTTTCGTTGTGGATCAGAGGACTAATCTTTTGTGATACTGATTCGATTTTAGGTGGAATCGCACCTGTCCATTTGAAATTATATGGTATTTCTGTGAGAAACAACCTTTTGCATTGTATTGTGCGGTAAACTTCAAATGTGGATTTCACTCCATCGTTGGATTTGAAGATTAGAAAAGTGGATATTCGCTTATAATCTTCAGAGGAATTCTCATCAATAAACTTGTTGATTACTCTTATTATCTGAAAAACAATGATGAGTAGACATAAAATAACAATCGTTAACGCAATTATTATAGCTGTTTTGTTGTTACTAAAACACATTACTAATCCTGCAATAGAACATATTGATCCTGTAGTACCCAAACAACTACCTAAATATATTCTAGTGAAGTTGAATACTTTTTTGATATTATGCATCTGTTCCCATATTTTATTAAATTTTTGTGTTAATTATTCCCTTTATTTGTTTGCAAAATTATTAAAAATTTTGGGCTTTTCATATTTCTCCCCCAAAAAATCATATAATTTTTGTTAAAATGTGTGTTTCTTCAATTTTAACACTCAATCTTTAATATTTGTCCCAACTATAATGGATGGTGTTGGAAATGAATGAGTTTAAAAAATAGAGACGTGGAAATGCGCCCCACGTCTCCACTATGCTTTATTAGTAACGGAATTCTCCGAACTCACTCTTGATAATCAACTCTTTCTTTGAAGACTCCTCACAGTGTCCGATGATCTTCGCGTCGATGCCGAACGACTTAGAAATCTCAATCACCTTGTCTGCATTCTTCTTGTCGAGATAGATCTCCATACGGTGTCCCATGTTGAATACCTTGTACATCTCAGCCCAATCAGTGTTGCTCTGCTGCTGTATTGTCTTGAACAATGGCGGAACATCAAACATGTTGTCTTTTACTACCCTCAGATTGTCTATGAAGTGAAGGATCTTAGTCTGGGCACCACCAGAGCAGTGTACCATTCCGTGGATCTCGCTACGCAATTCGTCTAACACTTTCTTGATGACTGGAGCGTATGTACGTGTTGGAGACAAAACCAACTTTCCTGCGTCGATAGGGGATCCCTCAACTTTATCTGTAAGCTTCAATCCGCCTGAGTAAACCAACTCTTCTGGAACGGCTTTGTCGTAGCTTTCTGGATATTTCTCAGCCAAATATTTTGAGAAGACGTCGTGGCGTGCGGAAGTCAAACCGTTGCTTCCCATACCTCCGTTGTATCCCTTCTCGTATGTTGCCTGGCCGTAGCTTGCCAAACCGACGATCACGTCACCTGGTCTGATGTTGGCGTTGTTGACAACGTCGCTGCGTTTCATACGGCAAGTGACTGTGCTGTCGACGATGATTGTGCGTACCAAATCACCTACATCCGCTGTCTCTCCACCTGTGGCGTATACACCTACACCCATCTCACGTAGCTCTGCAAGTAGCTCATCTGTACCGTTGATGATGGCGCTGATCACCTCACCTGGAACCAATAGCTTGTTTCTTCCAATTGTAGATGACACCAAGATGTTGTCTGTCGCACCTACGCAAAGAAGATCATCGATGTTCATGATCAATGCGTCCTGCGCAATGCCTTTCCACACTGACAAATCTCCCGTCTCCTTCCAATACATATAAGCTAACGATGACTTCGTTCCTGCACCGTCGGCGTGCATAATGTTGCAATATTCCGCGTCTCCTCCTAAGATATCTGGGATGATTTTGCAGAATGCTTTAGGGAAAATACCTTTGTCGATGTTCTTGATTGCGTTGTGTACGTCTTCCTTTCCAGCCGACACTCCACGCATAGCATATCTCTTGTCGCTCATCTTTAATTGTTTTATTTTCTGCAAAATTACTTATTTTTTTGTTTATACGGGTTAAAAACCTCCAATTTTTACAACGCTATGATCAGAAGCAGGATGTTGAACGCGCAAATGACTCCGAATCCTATGCAAAGATCCTTCAACAGTTTTTTGCCTGAGAAGAATATTCCATACAGCATTTTGACGACGTTGTTGCTTATGATCGCCTGGAATGTGGCAAGGATCAGAAGTGCGTCAGACACGTTGTGCTGGGTCTGGAACAGGTTGATGATGAACGGATTGATGTCCGTCACACCAACTATGATTGAAAGTATGCGTAATCCGCTGTCGCCGAAATAAACCAAAGCGTAAGTTGTCACCAACGTGAATGCTATGAATAGGATAGCGAAAAGAATGGCGACTTTGAATTCCAACGGATTCTTCTCCTCCTCTTCCTCAATTTTTGTGTCTGAGCCATTCTTTCCTGCCTTTGGCTTCTGACGATAGAAGAAGTATGCTACAACGGCAGATACCACGATCATGATGGCAAACAGATACCAGTATTTGAGCATCAGATTATAGTTGAAGATTCCTAAAAGGATAAATATCTTGAAATACATCATTGTGATGGCGCAGAAGATAGCCGCGATGTATTCCTTCAAATCACCTGAATGATCCTTCGCTTTCTTCGACAATATGATGCATGTGGCTGTGCTGCTGTATATTCCGCCAAGAATACCTGTGATGATGACGCCTCCGTTGGGAAACAGATATTTCTTCACCAGATAGCTGATATATGAAATTCCTGAGATGACGACGGTGGCAAGCCATATTGTGTATGGTGTCAGACCAGTTCCCTCAATCAACTCATTGTTAGGAAGGATAGGAAGGATGACGCCTGCGATGATAAGGAATTTGGCAAGGTTGATAAACTCCTCATCGTTCATCTTCTTTGTAAACTCGGTGAATTTGTCTTTCATTTCCGCCAAGACAAGCACAGTGACGACCACGAGGATAGCCAGCGTGATGGACGACACATATATAATCGGAGCGATGCAATAGGTGATCAAGGCGATCATGATCGACGTGATTCCTGTACGCTGACGTATTAATAGTTTGTGGGCATACGCGATGCTGAGGAGCAAAGACAATGTTGCTCCGCCATATAGGAAAGGAGTGAGACTTCCGTTTCCTATCACATAAAGCACATAACCAAGTATTCCAATCAGAGTGAAAGTTCTGTCCGAACCGAAAGTGTGCAATATATCGCTGTTTTTTTCATATAGTTTTCTCTGTGATAACCCGATCACCAGTGACATCAGAGCAACAACAGCAAAATTGATGATGTCAGTTGAGAATATATTTGTAATCGATTCCATATCCGTATGAATTATAAATGTTCTTGAATCCTTCTAAACAAATATAGCGGATATTTCTCTTAATGCCAAGGAAAGCGTCGAAAAAGTGGGGCGACGGGAGGAATGTTATATTAATGGATTTTGGGAAAAATCACAACTCTTGCCACACGAAAATGAAGAATTCAAATTCGTGTGATACTTTTTTCTGGGCATGCTATTCTATATTAAAATGACTTCTTTTGAATTTCATGTGGAATTTAAAACAATAAATCGTATATTTACATGATTTAAGGTATTGGCTACGGCATAAGAAAAAGAGAAAGGTTTATGACGCAACAAGACAAAGAGACACTGATTACATTGCTGAATCAATATAGGGATTTGGGCATTTCGGAACAGATAGATTTTCAAAAATTCTATCTCTATTCCATTATTGCTCATTCCACAGCCATTGAAGGCAGTACAGTGACAGAGGTGGAAGCTCAACTCCTTTTCGACGAGGGTATCACCAGCAGCAAACGTACAATACAGGAGCAGATGATGAACCTCGACCTCAAGACCGCATACGAATATGGAATGAAATGGGTCCAACGACACGATCCAATAACTGTGGATTGGCTTATATCGTTGGCTGCTAAAGTAATGGAACATACTGGAAGCGAATACAACACAATGACAGGCAGTTTTTCATCGGCACGAGGTGAGTTACGCAAATTGAATGTGAGTGCTGGGCTTGGAGGCCCGTCGTATATGTCATACCTGAAAGTGCCGTCACGCCTAGCCGCTTTTTGCGATGAACTTAATAACCGTCGTATATTGGTCGACAAGACAGACCCTTGTGCTCTCTACGAACTCAGTTTTTGGGCTCACTACGAATTGGTGACCATTCATCCATGGGCAGATGGCAATGGACGTACCAGTCGTTTGCTGATGAATTTGTTGCAAATGGAATACGACCTTTTGCCAGTGAGAGTGCTCAAAGAGGATAAAATATCTTATATCCAGGCACTTGTCGACACAAGAAATAATGAAGATATCAGCATCTTTGTCGATAGCATGACGCAGTTGCATATTGAGCACTTGCGTAATGACATAGACATATTTCTTAAATCGACTGAAGAGGGAAATATTGACGAGAGAAAAGAAACTACCCTGAAAAATGTCGTAGAAAGTTCGCAGAAAAGTGTGGAGAAAAGTGTGGAGAAAAGTGTGGAGAAAATAATTAAACAGATAGCGGAAAATCCGAAAGTGACTGTAAAAGAACTTACTACAATTGTTGGCTTGTCTCGTCGCGGTGTGGAGAAAAATATAAAGAAGCTACAGGAATGTGGCATCATCCGCCGTGTTGGTCCAGATAAAGGCGGCCATTGGGAAATTATAAAACATGAGTAAGAATTCCTATCACACGGAAATGAAGATTTCAAATTCGTGTGATAGGGGAGTGTGATGGATGTTTTTAATCTAGGGATTCAGGCTCTTCCTCATCTTGACTTTCTGGTGTTGAGGCATCGAAAGTTAGAAAGATCTCTAGAAAAGCAGTTTCTCTGAAGAAATAGTTTGGATCGTCAATTAGTTTGTCTTCCATAAAATGGAAACCCCAATTGGCGTATTCTTCCATGGTTTGCATGAGCATATCTACCGCTTTGCGTGATGTTATTTCTCCTTTTTCCAATGCGATGAAGTCGATATCAGTACGTGCTATCAATGCGGTGAAAATAAATTCTCTAAGTTTGGGGTAGGCTTTTCTTCCTTTGACGGAGTTTAAATTTCCCCAAAATTGTATAGGTTGACCGAATGTTTTGCGTTTTTGTGCATCCTCATTCAGTTTGCGTCTTTGATTGGAATATAGTCCGATGAAAAATGCAACAATGAAAATTTCATAACCACCTCCATATATTTTGCCACGATCTTCACGAAGATTTGTTGCACCACGACCATAGTCGCAAAAATTTTTTATGATGTTATCTTCGTATCTTTTTTCCCATTGAGGGTTACGTGTAGCCCACATGTCATTATATTTTGAATCTTAGAAAATAGGATGTCACAAATTAGTATATCTATATAAATCATAAACTACTATAATCATCTGTTAATTTTTTTAACTTAATAATATCAACTTCATATTCATCATACAATTTCTTTTCATATCTTTCCTTGTACCAAACGCTAATTAACTTTTGGGGGTTCCATGCATTAAATCCCAAACCAAAGACAAAATATGGAGCACATGCTATAAGTGCTGCTATTATCCATGTATACGGTTCCATTTTATCCCATCCATACAGACAGATGCATCCGATTATTATAATTAGTACTATAAACATTATTGTGAATGGTACCCACTTTAATTTTTTTATTCTATTTCCTACTTTTTTATCTGCTTTATTTTTTCTTTTGTTTATATCATCTATTTGATCTTTGATTCTATTTTTTTCTTTTAATTTAGATTCATTTAATAGATTTGACAATTGATTTTTTTCAAATTCTTTTTGTTTAATCTGATCGTTTTTTTTTGTTTCTAAATCTGTTTTTTCTTGATTTTTCTTCTCTACTTCTTTTTGTAATCTTTCATTTTCTTCTTTTTGTTCTTCTGCTTTTCGACGTTCCATTTCTCTTTCTCGAAGATATCGTTCTGTGTCGGCCATAGTAATAGTTTCTAGCGTCTCATCAATGTTTAAATCCGAAACTTCTTCTGGTTTTCTCACTTTTGTCCTCAGTTCTGCTAATTCTGCAATAATAATCTCTTCGGATTTTGCTTTTTCTGCAATTTCTTGTTTTATTTTTTCATATTCTTGAGATACAGAACCGACGATTTGCGTTGATAAAACAATTTGAGCTTTGGTGACAATATTAAATGATTTTGGATATTTATCTCCACCAAAACCTTTATTTAATTTAAACCATAATTTATTAGTGATATAATCTAATGTTGTCGCTAAAGGAACGTTTCCATTCTGCTTTATCCCAGGATGAAATGCTACAGCCATAGTTGTTGAATTACCAGTTAGTAAAATGCACTTTGATTTTTCAAATCCTGATACGTTATCTTTTCTAATCATACTTACATAATTCAACAATTTTAAGCTCCAGTCAATATTTCGTTGAGGTAAATCGTTAGAAAGATTATTCAGATTTTCATCATAATAGATGTTGTAATTAGAATTTGTCTTAAAAAGATTATCTCCATTTTCTTCAAATATAGAATTTTTTTTCAATAAGTTATAAAATGCTACTTTTTTTGAGATTACATCTGTTTTATGTTCGCATCCTTGTACTATGAATGTCATTGCGATATTTGAGTAATCTAAGTTGTCTTTACCGTCAACAATTCTTTCTGCGATATTAAAGAATTTATCAATTTCGTACTTTACCAAATCAAAATACATGATTTTTATTAGTTGTTTGTGTGCTTTTTGGTTTATTTCTTTAACTAACTCGAAGAAATCGTTAAATAATTGTTGATATAATTCTCCATTGTATCCAGCCATATGAAACAATATTTCCTGCTCAACAAAAACTATAAATTCATCATTCCAACTTCCTATTTCATTTAGATTGTCATTATACTGAATACCAGTGTATAAGACAACACCTTCCTTTATCGTTTTTAAGAGTGCAGACAATTTGGGATCGTTTTGCGTTTCAATAATAAAAGAACTAATATAATTGCCGTATTTAACATCATTTTCATCTATAAGGAACCCACAAAATGATTGAAATAGATTTTCTTTGTCTTCATTTGTTAATTTATTTGATGTTTTTTTTTCTACATAAGAGACCAATTCTAAAAAAACAACTTCATGGCTAGTCTCTATTTTTTTAATTTCTTGATCATTCACCTTTTGAAGCGTATTGTCTTCTTTTGGGTAATATTTATAATTATCTTTTCGACAAATTTTTTTCAAGATGGTTTCCACTACATATTCTGGTATTTTGAATTCAAATTCGTCCTTCAAAATATTTTTTATTTGTGTTGGGGTACAAACTGTTAGATGATTATTATATATTATGCTTTTGGCAAATTCGCATAAGATTGTCATGACATCACTACGACCTTCATTGTAAAGGTTTCTGAATAGAGCTAATGATGCAATTCTTCTTTTGTTATTGTCCATAATTTTTGTCTGTTGAAATTAATTTCTATTTGTTGATTGAATTTGTTTTCTAGATATGCATTTCTTTTAATCGCATGGATAAATATTTTTGTTTTTAGATATGCATACTTATACTATGCAAATTTCATATAATTTTTCGAATTTCACAAGCAAATTTTTAGAGAATCAAATAAATGAGATGCGGTGTAATTTGCTCAGAACTCTTCAAATTTGAATTTAGCTGAATTATCTATTATTGCGGATGCTTTCTGCTTAGAAAGAGAATTTAAACGTTTTTCACTATTCCTTCTCTGCTATTTTATATTTAATTAACAATTCCTCTCAAAAAAATAATTGGTTTTGTTTGGATTTAAAAATATTTTGTGTAATTTTGACACGAAGTTAAAAAGAAACCAAAAATCGAAGAGTTATGAATACAATAATTACATCTCTACTGGAGACAGATCTTTACAAGTTCTCTATGGGTCAGGCTATTTTCCACCAGTTCCCAGGATATAAGACTACCTGGACTTTCAAATGCCGTAACAAGGATGTGAAATTCACTCCTGAAATGGTGGAGGAAATCAAACGTCAGTTGCAGGCTTACTGTAATCTCCGCTTCACTGAGAGTGAATTGGAGTACTTGAGATGCATCGGCGCAAGAAAGGATGAAAATGGTAATATCGTCAAGAAGGGCTGGATTAAAGGTTCTTATGTTGACTTCTTACGTATATGGCGTCCAAGATTCGAGGATTTCATAATCAACGACCAGGCTGAATGTGGATTGAATATTGAGGCGTGTGGCACTTGGCTTAACACTAGTATGTATGAGATTCCTACTCTTGCTATCGTCAATGAGGTATATTTCCGCATGGCTTACGACTATGAGGAACTTAAAAAACAATTCTGTCGCAAGCTTGATGAGAAAGTGAATCTTTTGGAGCAGGATATATATGAACTTGGAGCATTCTCTGAATTTGGCCTCCGTCGCAGATTGTCTGCCGAGTGCCAGGAGATGGCTGTGATGGCTTTGAAAAATGCGAAGATGAACAACAAATCTATCTTCGTGGGTACAAGCAACGTCTACCTAGCTCGCAAATATAATCTTATCCCTGTGGGTACTATGGCTCACGAGTGGATCATGTGCGTAGGTCAGGGCAATAGAGCTGTCAATCCTGCTTATTCAAATCTTTACGCTCTACGCTCTTGGGTGACTGAATATAAGGTGCAGAACGGAACGGCTCTTACTGATGCGATCACAACTGATTGTTTCTTGCGTGATTTCGATGAGGAGTTCGCTACTGTGTTCAGCGGTGTTCGTCACGATTCTGGTGATCCGTTCGCATGGGGCGACAAGATGATCGCTCACTATCAGAAGCTTGGCATCGACCCTACTACAAAGACTCTTCTCTTTAGCGACAGCTTGAATTTTGAGAAGGCTACAAAGCTAAAGAAGTATTTCGAGGGCAGGGCAAAGACTGCTTTCGGTATCGGTACATTCATTGCCAATGACACTGATGTGCCACCGCTAAATATCGTGATGAAGACTACTTTATGTAATGGTGGCGACGTTGCAAAGATTTCTGACACTCCTGGTAAGGGTATGTGCAAGAATCCTGACTATGTCGACTATTTGCAAAGAGCCATCGACTGGAGAATGAACCACGCTGAAATGTGATTGATAACCAATTAATTTGAATGGTATGAACAATTGGCAGATAAAAGAGAGGGAAGTGGTGATGAAAACACCAATCGGAAGCTTTGTGACAACAAAGAAGATTGATCCGAGTGGTGTGGAACGCAAATATATATCTATGAATTGCCCCGACTGGGTATGTGCTGTGGTCCAGCTTGGAGCTGGTTCTGATGATTTCATGATGGTCAAGCAATTCCGTCACGGCATCAACAGAGAAATCACAGAGTTCCCTTCTGGCATGGTAGACGGTGGTGAGAAGGCGATCGACGCTCTCTATCGTGAGCTGGATGAGGAGTTGGGTATCAAGAAAGAGAATGTCGTCAAACTGGAGCAACTTTATACTGGTAGCCCTAATCCTGCTTTCATGGAGAATAGGATGACTTGCTACTATGTGGTGGTGGATGGCTACGGCAAAAACAATCCTGACGATGATGAGTTTCTTGAAACTGAGATCGTGAAGAGGGCAGACATGGATGCGATTGTCAGACAGGATGATTTTGGTTTGATGATGAGGCTTGCTTGGGAGATGTTCGAAAAAATTAAGAGTTAAGAATTAAGAGTTAAGAATGACTGTACTCTAATAGGAACCAGTAAATTAGGAGGAAAAGATTATGAGAACACTTAAAGAACAGATGGTAGCCTGGATCAAGGACTACTTCGCAAAGAATGGTGACGAGAATACAAAAGCACTTATAGGTATCAGTGGAGGAAAGGACAGTACTGTAGTGGCTGCGGCATGTGTTGCTGCTTTGGGTAAGGATCGTGTGGTAGGTGTGATGATGCCTAACGGTGTTCAGACGGATATCAATGATTCTAAACGAGTTTGTGAGTTTTTGGGTATTAAAAACTATGAGGTGAATATCAAGGGTGCTTACGATGCTCTTGCTCAGGAGATAACTGCAAAAACGGCTGGTGAGGCTACTCCTCAATTCAAGACAAACACTCCTTCTCGTTTGAGAATGGCCACTTTATATGGTGTGGCAGCGATTATTGGTAATTGCAGAATCAGTAATAATGGCAATAAGAGCGAGCGTCTCATGGGATATTTCACTATCTGGGGCGACGGTGCTGGTGATTTTGCTCCGTTGGCTAATCTGTATGTCAGCGACGTGGTGAGATTGGGAATTGAGTTGGGCTTGCCTGAGGATTTGGTGAAGAAAGCTCCTAGTGATGGAATGTGTGGTATGACTGATGAGGATAACCTTGGTTTCACATACGCTGAGGTGGAGAAGGTTGCAAGAGGTTTCTACGACGACGTGAATCCAGAGACAGCTAAGAAGATACAGAACAAGATCAATGGTATGAGCTGGAAATGCAAACTTCTTAATCTTCCATGTTTTGTGCCTGATCAGAAAGTTTTGGCAATTATCGACGCGCAAAAAGACTTCATCGATGGTAGTTTAGGTGTCGGCCTCGACAAGTGGGAAAAGGCTAAAGCTGCCATAATCGAGTTGATGAAGAAAGAAAAATACGACAGCATCGTCTACACTAAGGACTGGCATCCAGCAAACCACTGCTCTTTCAAAGCCCAGGGTGGACCATGGCCTGACCACTGTGTGGCTGGAGGAAAAGGTGCGGACGTTGATCCTGATCTGCTTGCCATTCAGATTCCAAGCGTCACATTGAACAAGGGCTGCAATCCGAATGTTGAGGAGTATGGAATAGATGTGTTGCCAAACGTCGACAATGTGAAAGAACTTCATTTGGTAGGCCTATGCTACGACTATTGCGTACAAAGTTGTGCGAAGGAGACAGCCAAGACTCATCCGAATACAAAGATCGTGGTTAAGAAAGCAGGAACTGTCGCTATCGACGAGAATGCAAAGATCGATTGGGAAGGTTTGACAATAAGTGTGGAATGATAAAAGTATGGGCAAACATAAGGATTTGCCTTTACGGATGTTAATATTAGAGACGTGGAAATTTGCTCCACGTCTTTTTTATTTTGGAAAATAGAATTGTTCGCTCCTACGTCTTATGAATAAACTTAATGCAAAAATCAGATCAATGCCGATTGAACAGTTTTTTCTGCTCGTGATTATATTTATTTCCAACAAAAATGCAATTTGTTGGATTCTATTTCCTATTTTTGTAGCAACAAAGAATTAGAAGAACTTAATAATTACAATGATGAGAAAAATTTTGTATTTTTTTCTATCCGCTTCTCTTTTTTGCTCATGTGTGCCAAAGAAGAAGTTCGTTGAACTAAGCGAAGAACTTGATGATTGCTATAAGGCAAAACAGGCAGGTGTTAAGACAATGGCTGAGAACAAGCAGACTATTGCTGATCTTGAATCCAATAAAAAGTATTTGCAGGATGCAATCGACGCTTTGGCTAAAGATACTTTGGCTAAGGGTAAATTGTTGTCGCAGAACAAGACTGATCTTGAAAGCCTAAGAAATCTTAATAAGAAACTTGCTGATCAGCTTAAGAATTCTCGTAGTGAGAGTGAGGTTAAGGCTTTGTTGAACCAGCTTCAGACTATGCAGAACAAACTTGCTTCTCGTGAAGACAGCCTTTCTGCTAAAGAGAAGGAGATGCAGAAACTTACAGCTATGATCAACCGTCAGGACTCTTTGATGAAGAGTTTGAAGAAGAAAGTGAGCGACGCGTTGACTAACTTCGAAGGTAAGGGATTGTCTGTTGTAAACAAGAATGGACGTGTCTATGTCTCTATGGATGAGAAGTTGCTATTCAAGTCTGGTAGCTATGACGTTGATTCTAAGGGTATTCAGGCTCTTAACAGCATCGGTGACTTCCTTGTAGAGAATAAGGATATCCATGTTGTGATAGAGGGCCACACAGATAACGTGCCATACACAGGTAACGGATATTTGCTAGACAACTGGGATTTGTCTGTTAAGCGTGCCACTGCTATCGTGCGTGCTCTAATCGGCAACAAGAATATCGATCCTGCACGTATCACTGCCAGCGGTCGTGCTGAGTATGTTCCTCTTGATCCAGCCGACACTAAGGAGGCTCGTCAGAAGAACCGTCGTACAGAGATCATCTTGAGTCCAAACATGGATGAGTTGATGAAAGCTCTTTCTGGTGAATAAAATTGATATATTTATTTTATGATAGCAGGGAGTGACTTTTGCTCCCTGCATTTTTTGCATATATGGATTTTCGTACTTTGATGAATATCAAGCCGTTTGCTAAAAAGATGACCTATGACAGTAAGGTTGTCTCTCTCGGTTCTTGTTTCTCCACAGAGATGGGCAATCGTCTGCTTGATCGCAAATACGATGTGTTGCTTAATCCCCTTGGCATTGCGTTCAATCCGCTTTCGATAGCTATGCAGATTGAGAAATCACTCGATCTTGATTATTTCAATGAGGATGATTTCTTCTGTCGCGACGGAATATGGCGCAGCTTTCTCCTTCACAGTGATTTTTCAGGAGAATTGCAGAAGACAATTCTTAATGCCAACAACGCACTCCGTGATGCAAACGAATATTTGAAGACTGCTGATTTCATTCTTCTCACGTTTGGCTCCGCTTTCGTTTATCGCCATAAGGAACAGAACTTCGTGGTGGCAAACTGCCACAAGGAAGACGCTGGTGTTTTCAAGCGTGAGTTGTTGACTGTGGATGAGATCACTTCCGTCTACAAAAAACTTATTGATAGGATTGCAGATACAAATCCTGATGCCAGTATTGTGATGACGGTGAGCCCGATCAGACATTTGCGTGATGGGTTGGATGAAAATAGTCTGAGCAAGGCGACGTTGCGTCTGGCTATCAATGAACTTGTGAAACAGTACAAAGAGAGGGTTGAGTATTTTCCGTCATACGAAATCATGATGGATGATTTGCGTGATTATCGTTTCTATGCAGAGGATATGCTTCATCCGTCGTCTGTGGCGGTGGATTATATATTTGAGAAATTCTCTGAGACGACGATGTCTGCAGATCAGATTGCTTTGATGAGACGTGTGGAAAAGATAATGGATGGAGTCAACCATCGTATGTCTGATCCCCAAAGTGCGAACTCCAAACAGTTCGCCGCCAAACTGATTATGAATATGAATGAGTTGACTGGCAAATATCACGTCGACTTCAAGAGAGAGAAATTGGATTTAATTAACAGATGTGGACTTGAAATGGTATGAAAATGAATTTTGAATCAATTAAGAATAAATATGTCGCACTCTACCATGAGTGTTACGATTTCATTATTGATCCCAACAGCGTATGGGAAAAAGTGGTGAACGAGCAACGTACGTGGACAGACACACAGACTCGATTGCTTTACCCTTTGCTTGCGCTTATCTGTCTGCTTGGGTTGGTGAGAGTGCTTGTACAAAACTTCTATATTTCTGGCTACAACTTGCTTGAAGAGACATTGATCGCATTGTCTTGGCCTGTGATCCTTGCTATTTCACTGCTGATAGCAGCTTTTGTCGGACGATTTTATCTAAAGTTTCTGACAAAAAAACAGGTTGATTTCGAGCGTATGGTTGTATTCATGACGTATGCGGAGATACTGGTTTTTATATCATTCGCTATATTGTCGGTATTGCCGTTCATGTTTCCGGTGCTGATATTTATAAATTTTTACTCCGCATATATTATAATGTCGGGATATAATGTTTATTTTGTCGACATTATCGGAGAGGATAGGAAATATCATTTTCCTTCAACTCTTATTACATTTATCATTATTTATGCTCTTACGTATATGGCGTGGGGAGCATTGGCTAAAATTTAGACTGAAAGGTTTTACATAGAATATGGGAAACAATAAATTAGGAAAGTTGATGAAAAAAGATGTGCTTATAAAGAATAAGCGCGCGACTTTCGATTATGAACTGGTTGATAAATTCACTGCTGGAATTGTGCTTGTGGGCACGGAGATAAAATCGATCCGTTTGGGCAAGGCAAGTCTGGTGGATACTTTCTGTTTCTTTGCTGGCAACAATGAGCTATGGGTGAAGAACATGAACATTTCAGAATATTCGTTTGGATCATACAACAACCATCTGCCACGTCGTGACAGAAAACTTCTTCTTAATCGCAAGGAACTTATCAAGTTGCAGAGAGAAGTGAAGGATAATGGTATGACTATTGTGCCTACAAAGCTGTTTATCAACGAAAAAGGTCTTTGCAAGTTGGAGATCGCATTGGCACGTGGTAAGAAGGAGTACGACAAACGTGAGAGCATCAAGGAGAAGGATGCTAAGAGGGATATCGATCGTTACATGAAGAGATAAAATGGATTTTGTACTAAGAATGAAGGATGTCGCTCCTCGTATCTGGGGAGTCGAGTTTCCTGATAACATAAATTTTGAGGTCAAACCTGGCGAGGTTTGGTGTATTCTTGGAGAGAATGGTTCCGGCAAAACAATGCTTTTGGATCTGATCTCAGGTAAAAGCGGTATTCGTGGTGGTGAGTTGAAATACGGATTCTTTGATCCAAACAATCGTCCGGAGGGAATCAAGTATGCTAGCGACATGATCCGCACAATGTGTTTTGAGAGCGCGTACAAACTTGCCGACTACAACAACATGTATTATCAGCAGCGTTTCAACTCGCAGGATAATGAGTTGGCTCCTACGGTTGGTGAACTGTTGAAGATGAGTGTCGAGAAGAAGAAGGGAAACCGTATGCTTGATGATGATTTGTTAAAGTCGTTGATGGAGAAAATGAAAATCAACGATATCATCAATAAGCATATCATAATGTTGAGCAGTGGAGAATTGCGTCGTTTCCTTATTGCTGAATCACTGATTTCTGCGCCTCAATTGCTCCTCGTCGACAATCCTTTTATCGGACTTGATCCTGCTATGATGAAGGAACTCAATGATTTCTTCACATTGCTTGCACAAAATGGTCAGATGATGATTTTCTCATGTCCGAGTGAGGAGGAGATCCCTGATTGTGCCACACATATCCTTCCTGTTAAAGATAAAAGATATCTTCCTGGAATTGAAAAGGATAAATATCTTGCCGATTCGGCTCTTAGGTCGACGGTGTTCGCTCCACGTAAGTTCAAAACAGATGAGCTACAGGCTACTGTGTTGTCGAAACCAGATTTTGATGAGGTGTTCTGTATGACCAATGTGAACGTTTCTTATCCAGGCAGAACATTGTTCAAGGATCTAAACTGGCGTATTATGAAGGGTGAGAAATGGAGTTTGTCCGGACAAAACGGTTCTGGCAAAAGTACTCTTCTTTCACTTTTGTCTGCAGACAATCCGAAAGCTTATTCGTTGGATATCAGATTGTTTGGACGTCAGCGTGGAACAGGAGAAAGTATTTGGGACATCAAGCGTCATATAGGATATATATCAAGTGAGATGCATCTTTATTTCCGTCAAGACCAGCCATGCAAGAAGATTGTGGCATCAGGATTCTTTGACACGATCGGATTGTTCCGTACTCCTACGGATGCTCAATATGAGTTGGCATTGCAATGGATGAAACTTTTAGGTATAGATCATCTAGCAGAGCAGTCATTCTTGAAAGTGTCTGGTGGAGAGCAGCGTCTTGTGCTAATCTGCAGAACGATGGTAAAAAATCCGGATCTGCTTATCCTCGACGAGCCACTTCATGGATTAGACATTGCCAATAAGCGTCGTGTGCGTGAGATTGTGGAGAAATATGCGGCTCAGGATGAGAAAACATTGATTTACGTCACACACCGTAAATTGGAGATTCCGTCTTGTGTCACAAAACATTTTGAGATTCAGAAATTAGGTTAACTCAAAGTTTTTCACTTAATTGGCGGAACTTTTCCGTTTGACAAGTATTTGTGAATGGGTTACAACTTAATTTGATTGTTGCATGAAGAAACTGTTGTATTTCATAATTGCGATATTTGTGCTGATTGCGTTGGCAGTCGGTGCGGTTTTCATTTTCTCCGACACCATCATGAAGAAGGTGTTGGATAAAGAGCTTGGAGATGTCCGTGATAAATACGGAGTTCAGGTCAGGTATGAAGGATTGAAATTCAATGATTTTTCTTCAATGACGTTCAATGGAATCTCCTTGTATAAAGTAGACGCGGATAAAAACATCACTGATACTATCGCTACCGTCGACAGCCTCACTGCGACAGCCCAGCTACGCAGTTTGATGAAGAAAAAACTCAAATTGGTGAGCTTGAGAATTGCTGGAGTTGATGTTGTGTATAAGATGAAATCGCACAGAAGTGATGCGGATAGTGTGGAGGTTGAGGCTGAGAATGTGGAGCAGGACAGTAAGAAAAACATTTACGAAAAATTCAATCAAGCTACAGGTCTGTTTTTCAGAATGATGCCAGAACGCTTCTCACTTACAGATTTTAATTTGTCGGTCGAGTCAGACTCTTTCTATGCGAAGATTGCCGTTCCAAGATTCCAGATTAAGGATGATAAGTTTGAGTCTGATGTCATTTGTCAGGAGATGACGCATGAGATCCAGAACCTGTCTCTTACCGGAACGTATCAGCGTAATGATCAGACAATTACTGCGGATATCCAATCCAATAGTGATACAGCAAGAGTTATAGTTCCATTTATAGAATATAAGTACGGAGCCAAGATAGCCGCGAATATCTTTTTCGTAAAGGTGTCAGTAGACGCTGATGAAAGTGCCGGACTGTTTAAGATTAGAGGCAACGCGTCGGCAGAGTATCTATCCATCTATCATGAGCGACTATCCGCACAGACATTGAATTGCGGTTCTCCATCATCGGATTTCCTTTTGAATATCGACAAGAATAGTATTGAATTAGATAGCTCGACGGTGGTGCGTCTGGAAAAACTTGAGTTTTCTCCATACGTGAAACTCGACAAAGGAGACAATTTCGGTTTGACAATCAAACTTAATAAAGACAGATTTCCAGCCGATAATTTGTTCTCTTCTATTCCACGAGGTTTGATGCCAAGTTTGGAGGGAATAAAAGTAGAAGGAGATATAGATTATCATTTATTGTTCAGTTTTGATATGGACAATATTGATTCTTTGCAGTTCGCATCTTCAATGAAAAAGTATCCAGGATTCAAGATCACTAAGTTCGGCAACGTCGATCTAAGAAAGATGCAGGACACATTCACCTATTTAGCCTATGATCAGAACGTGCTGCAACGCAAGATATTGGTGAGTGAGGCGAATCCAAACTACCGTAAGTTGGATGATATTTCCGTCTACTTGAGAAATGCGGTGCTATTTAGCGAGGATCCAAGTTTCTTCCGTCATCGGGGATTTTTGGAAAGTGCGTTGAGAGAAAGCATGATCAAGAATATCAAGGAGAAGAGATTTGCGAGAGGAGGAAGTACAATCTCGATGCAGCTTGTGAAAAATGTATTTCTAAACCGAGAGAAGAAACTTCAGCGTAAGGCGGAAGAGGCTATGATCGTGTGGCTGATTGAAAACAACGCGCTTACATCAAAAGACAGAATGTATGAAGTCTATCTCAATGTGATAGAGTGGGGACCAAATGTGTATGGAGCGGCTGAGGCAGCTAAGTTTTATTTTGGTAAAGAACCGTCAAAACTGACTGCTGAAGAGGCAATCTACCTTGCGATGATCATCCCACGTCCGAAGAAATTCAAATGGTGTTTCGATGACGAAGGCAAACTACGTGATTCATACGAGCAGTATTTCTCTACAATATCAGGTAGAATGCTGAATGCGGAAATCATTTCGGAAAAAGAGAAAGAAAAGATTTCTTGCAAAAATGTCGAGCTTACCGGAGATGCCGCTAAGATGTTGAAGAGTGGCGCATCAGTGACCACAGAGGAAGAAGATGACGTGGAAGAGGCGGAAGAAAAACCAAGCATCTTTAAGAAACTCTTCAAGTTTAGAAAGAAGGGGAAATGATGATTGGCATGGGGGACAACAAGGGAAGACTATGAAAAGTTTGTGATAAAATAGTTTTGCAAATTTGCATATGTTGGAATATTTTGTAAAATTTGCAGAGAATTTGGTTTAGTAACATTAAAGAAATGAAAAAACAAAGTTTTGTAGCGAATCCTTTATACGACAGCGTGTTTAAGTTCATGATGGAAGATGAGCAAGTAGCGCGTACGTTGTTGTCAGCATTGTTGAAGAAAGATATTGTCAGTGTTGAGATGCGTCCGAATGAGTATTCCAACGCCAACAAGGATAATGACCGTATATCAATATTTCGTATTGATTTTGGAGCTCTTGTTAGAGAGAAAGATGGCAAGGAACATTTGATCTTGATTGAGGTACAGAAGACGTGGCGCAGCACAGAGATTTCTCGTTTCCGCCAATATCTTGGAGTTCAGTATGAGAATAAAAGGAATCTGGATGTTAATGGTAATTCTTTGCCTATAGTGTCTATTTATATACTTGGACATAAGGTCGGCAAAATCAAGGAGCCGGTCGTTTATGTTAGTCGCAAGTATTTAGATTATGATTCAAAAGAGATTACAGAAGGTGTGCCTGATCCATTTGTTGAGAGTCTTACTCATGACAGCATAATTGTACAGGTCCCTTATCTAAAAGGAAAAGCTCGGAATAGAGTAGAAAAATTGTTATCGGTATTCGACCAGACTTATGTTCAGGATGGAGATCCTCAATTTGTTTCTGTGTCAGACCGAGATATTTCAGAAGATAAAGATATGGAAAGAATCATCAATCGACTTGCAAAAGCAGCCACAATCTCAGATATTCGTATGACTATGAATATCGAGGATGAAATTTATTCTGAGTTGGAGAACTTAGACACAAAGATTCTTTCCCAGAAAAAAGCGTTGGCTCAGAAGGATAAGCAGTTGGCTCATCAGGAAGAGCAGTTGGCGCACCAGGAAGAGCAGTTGGCACATCAGGAAGAACAGTTGGCACATCAGAAGGATATGCTTCGATATACAATCAAGATGCTTGTGGAAAGTGGCAAAACTCTGTCGGAAATTGCTGATAATCTACATCTTGATATCGAGAATATTAAAGGACTGATGTGAGATTGTAAAGGCAAAGACTGAGACTGTGGTCATCACCGGAAAGGTTTTCAAAAAATAGAAATAAGACGGTTATTTTTGTAAGACATAAAAAAAGACAGCGACTCTCTGAGCCGCTGTTTTTTTTCATATCATTTTCATTCCGACGTTACTTGATCTCGGAGCATTGCCATATCATACTCTGTGCGGCTCCACACATGTTGTCATGTTGGTTGATCGTCAGCTTGTCTTCCTTTCCTGTATTTGTTTATCGTCTTATTATTATTTGTTATTATTTCCTTTGCATCCATCATTTTTTCCATTGATTTTTATATTTTTGCTTTTGCGAAACGAGTTGTTTCAAATATAGTATGCGGAACATGATTTTAAGATTACTTACAATACTTTATCTAACATTTGCATTTTGCGGCTTGACATCTGCTGTTAAGCATGTTGACTTGCGTAATAATGTCAAAGAGGTGCATTATAGCATTGCCCAATACACTACTGTCGACGGAATGGGAAGTGACAGGGTTTTTGATTTGATGCAGGATTCACATAAAAATGTATGGATCGCCACAGATTTCTCTCTCGACCGTTTTGATGGCAAAACTTTTCATCATTATACAAAAGACAAATACACTGAATTGCAACGTAATGATTTGAGAATTGTGACTAAGTGTGTGATCAATGGAAAGGAAGAGATTTTTGTCGGCTCTTGCAATGGTCTTTGTATGAGATATGATGAGGCGTTTGATAAATTTATAGATATCAAACCATTGGAGTACGAAACCAATATTTATAAAGAGCCACATCAGTTCAAGGTTTGCAATGATGGCAACTGCTATATGTCCACCGTGGATGGCTTTTATAAATACGATGGTGAACGCTTCACTCACGAGTTTGACATGTTTGAGCCAACTCGTAAAATGTTTATTCTGGATTTCTTTGTTGATGATCGCCAACGTTTCTATTTCGGTGATATCCAGAATTTTACTGTGATGGACAAGAGCGGAAAGATTATCAAGAAATATTCGGAATCTGATGGATGCTCTGGTTTGGTTTTTAAGTTTATCGAACTTCCTGGCTCACGTCTTGCTGTAATCAGCAGTGGCTCTGTCATTCAGGTGCTCAACATTGGAGGTGACAGTTTGGAGATAGAATCTGTTGTCAAACTTCCGTTTCTTTCCACATACGATGTCTTCCTTGCGTCTGATGGCAAACTATATATGGCTACTGACGGAGATGGACTTTGGCGCGTCGATACTGATCTGAATGAGAAATCTGTGGTCGAGCATATCCTTTCTTATGGAGAACAACCCAAAGAGTTAAGCAAAATCTATACAATTATGCAGAGTGCCGACAATGATATTTGGCTCGGCACACAGATGGGTGGTGTGTTCCGTCTTTCTCTTGACAGGGAGAAGGGAGTGAACTATTCCACTGATTTTGGTTTGGATAACTTTGTCGTTTCTGATTTCTTGGAATTCCCTAACGGTGATATCTTTATGGCTACCGATGGACAGGGAGCTTTTATCCTCGACAATAAATTTCAGGTTAAAAAGAAAATCTCTTTGACTTCAAACAATGTCCTGCGTGCGGAATGGAACAAACGTGGCAAGATTTGGCTTTCCACTTGGGGCGATGGTATTCTTGAAATGGATCCGTTGACATTCAATACCAAGGTCCTTGAGTTTGAATATCCTGAGATGGTGCGACCTAAATGTGTCTACTCTGTGGCTGAGACAGCATCTGGAGAGATCTATCTCTGTACGGCAGGAATGGGTCTGTGGATCCGACGCACTAACGGAAAATGGGAGCCTGTGGATATGCGTGAAGGAGACTATACGGTAGAAGACAATTGGGTTTTCAATGCTTTGGAGACTCCTAATCATAATGTTTGGGTAGTCACTTCAAATTCGATAGCGTTGATTAAAGATGGAGTCTTGAAGCATGCGTTGCCTTGTGTGGTGATGGAAAAAACTCACAATCCTATCATGTTTGCGGATTCTAAGATTGATGGATACGGAAATCTTTATGTCGCAACGACTCGTGGTATAATGGTGATCATGGAGTCGACTCTGGAATACAAGATGTTGGATTATCTCCCGTCTTCTTTGGATTTCAGATCTATAGAGAAGAAGAACGACGGTACATTTGTTTGTGCAACGTCGGCTGGTATACTAAGTTTCAATCCAACTACGCAGAAATATTCGTTGATACCTACTAACTCGTTGAAATCACAGAAGAAATTTTTTACAAATTCGTCGCTGTTGATACGTAAAAGCGGACAGATTCTTGCCGGAACTTCAAGTGGATTCTATATTGTGTCTGATTCGTTGAAACAACAATCCAATAAGATTGGCGACCTGAATTGGGGCTCTGTGTATGTCAACGGTAATCGTCTCCATCCGGATGACGTGCTGTCGATAGAGGCGTCACACAACAAAAATGTCAATGTCGAGGTGAGGGTGGCGGATTTCCGTGAGAATGTTCAGGATCGTCTGTATTATAAACTGGAAGGCAAGGATAACAACTGGAGTGAAGTGCCGGAAGACAAGATGATCAGATTCTCGTATTTGCCAAGTGGAAACTTCAAGTTGAAGGTCGCATATTTGGAAGACGCGAATAAAGTTGAGCCTACAGAATTTCTGGAGATGAAACTGGCTGTCTCACCTGAATGGTATCAGTCGTGGTGGTTCTATTTGATAATGTTGGCTTTCATTGTGTTAGGGTTCAAGGTGGTGTATGAGTACCGTCTACGCAAACACATGATCCAGGAGAAGATTTTGAAAGAGAAAGTCGCTGAACGTACGGAGGAACTTCGTACCGCACTCGATATGAAGGAGAATATCATCTCTGTGATTGCGCATGATCTTAAAAACTCAATGTTTGGAATAGTAGGAGCTTTGTCGCCATACAACGATGAGAATGCACCTAAGAATGCCGAGACAGAGAAACTGAAAAAGGCTTACGAACAGGCAAGCACTTTACAGAACACTATGCTTTCACTTGTCAACTGGGCGATTGCGAAGCGAGAGACAACAAAGCCAGTTTTGGTTGAAACTGATGTTGTGGCAATCTTGGAAGAGGTTGTGAACTTGAATTGTGCGGTGATAGAGGATAAGCAGATATCTATTGTGCGTAAATTTAAGACAACAGATTATGCTTCTTCAGATGAAAGAATGTTGTCGACGATACTTCGTAACCTGATGAACAATAGTATCAAGTACACTCCTGAAAATGGAGAAATCGTATTGTCTACATATTCAAATGACGGAAAATTCTTTGTGGAGTTCTGTGACAATGGAAAAGGTATGACGCCGGAACAGTTGGAGGTGTTACGTGCATCTTCAGGTGTTATAAAGAATGGAGAGACTGGTTTCAGCGGAGAGATCTCAACAGGTTTGGGATTCTCTTTGATCTATAGCTATCTTGATATTCTTGGGGCGACGATGCAGATTGAAAGTGAAGTTGGAAAAGGCACACGTATCACTGTCGGAATGCCTGCTGCAGAACAAAAGAATGCTGATAAGAAACTTGATGTGAATGAGAAGATTTCTCTTGATTTCTCATTCATGCAGAATAAACGAATATTGGTAGTTGAGGACGACGAGTTGATTCTCGACAATATTAAGAATCTTCTGTCTGGATATTCCAAAGTCGACACGGCTAACAATGGTCAGGTTGCTTACACAAAAGCATTGCAGACTATTCCTGATTTGATTGTCAGCGATTTGCAGATGCCAATTGTGAATGGTTTTGAACTATGTAAGATGCTGCGTTCTCAGGAAAAGACGAAGAATATTCCATTTGTTGTCATGTCTGCTTCAGGAAGTGAGAGAGCAAAATTGTCCACTTTGAAGGTCGGAGCACTCGATTATATCAACAAACCATTCAAGAATGAGGAGATGTTGCTCAAGATATACAATATTTTGAAATTGAGGAATGAATCTCCAGATCAGACTAGCAATATTCAGGACGAGGCATTGGAAATCGGATTTGTGAAGGATTTCAATGCGATGATAGAAGAACATTATTCAGAAAGTGATTTGACAATCGGAAAGATGGCGTCGCTACTATGTATGAGTACCGCTACATTAGGACGTCGTTGTTCAACACATTTCGACAAAACTCCGATCCAGTTGCTTCTCGACTATCGTATGAATCTTTCACACACGATGCTTACGATGCCAAACCAGTCGTTGTCAATCAGTGATATCGCATATAAAGTTGGATTCTCGGATCCTGCATATTTCTCAAAGAAATTCAAGGAATACTTTGGCGTCGCACCGTCGCAGGTGATTGGATGATAGCGGTATGCAAAGTGGTGATTTGGCGTAACTGAAAGTTTTTTATATCTTTGCCGATAATAAATACGGTCGAATATGACAAAGGAAGGTCATCCTAGAGGACTATATCTGCTCTTCTCAACTGAGATGTGGGAGAGATTCAGTTATTATGGAATGCGTGCTATTTTTACGCTTTTCCTTATTGGTGCGATGAGCTACGATAAAGAGGCAGCGTCGGAAATGTACGGAAATTATACTGGTTTAGTTTATCTTACTCCATTGATTGGTGGCTACATAGCGGACAATTACTGGGGCAATAAGCGTTCTATCATTGTTGGTGGTACACTTATGGCGTTAGGCCAGTTTTTTCTTTTCCTTTGTGCATCGTTCTTAGGGCAGGGAATCTTCACTCATACTCTTCTTATTTTAGGCCTTGGATTATTAGTCTTGGGTAATGGTTTCTTCAAACCCAATATCTCAAGTATGGTCGGAACATTGTATCCAGACAATGATCCACGCAAGGATTCCGCCTACACAATATTCTACATGGGTATCAATTTCGGAGCGTTCTTTTCACCTCTTGTTTGTGGATTCTTTGGTGTGACTGGAGATCCTGCTGATTTCAAATATGGATTTTTGGCTGCATGTGTTGGAATGATTATAGGTGTCGTTTCGTTTTTGTTCGGTAAGGATAAATATTTGGTTACTCCAGAAGGAGAAGAGATAGGTGGAGTGCCACGTATCGCAGAATCGACGTTGATGTTGGAATCTCACGTTGATGAGACATCTTCATCCCAGATACATACAGACAATTCAAAAATCGGTTTGTTTGTTTTGTTGGAGGTTCTTGTGTTTGGTTTGCTTTACTGGCTTTTCGACGGAGATTATATTGGAGCGTTGATATACAGTTTGAGCTGTGTCGTTCCAGTCTATATCATAACAGACAAAACGCTTGTCAAGGAGGAAAAACGCAATATCCTTGTCATTTATATCCTTGCATTCTTCGTGGTGTTTTTCTGGGCTGCGTTTGAGCAGGCAGGAGCATCATTGACATATTTTGCTGAGGAGCAGACTGACAGATTCTTGCCAAACTTTTTTGATTTGGATCTGACATTGACGAGGAAAGTTATCTCAATTGTGATATTCACAGCTTTGTCTGTAGGCTTGACTAAATTAGTCGGTATACGACTGAATAAAAGTTTTGATCTGCCAACATATTTGTCTGTGATTATATTTGCTGTGACAATCTCATTTATATTCTTCAGTTCAGGAGAGGAGGTTAATACCAGCTATTTCGGAAGTTTGAATCCAATTTTCATTATCGTACTTGCACCGGTGATGTCGTCGTTGTGGATGACATTGGAAGGAAAGAATATCCATATCGCATCACCCACAAAACAAGCGATAGGTTTGGCATTGCTTTCATTCGGCTATTTCTTCATAGCATACGGAGTGGATGATGTTCCGGTAGGAGAAAAAGTGTCGATGATGTGGATCACAACCTTGTATTTAGTGTTGAGTATTGGAGAATTGAGTTTGTCGCCGATAGGATTGTCTATGGTCAACAAATTGTCGCCTGCAAGATTCGCCTCATTATTGATGAGCGTATGGCTTTTGTCTTCGGCTACAGCCAATAAGTTTGCAGGTGTGTTGTCTGCACTATATCCAGAGGCAAATGCGGACGGAATTGTCGTAGCCAAATCATTTTGTGGTTACGAAATTGCGAATTTGCATGATTTTTTCATGGTTTTTGCAGTTATGTCTGGAGTGGCATCATTTTTGTTGTTCTTGATTTGTAGATGGATCAATAAGAACGTGAAGTGCTAATTCCGTCTCCTTAACTTAAAAGATGATACTTTTTATGGAGTTTGTTTTGAAGCGATATTATGAATTAGAGAAAACCATTATGCTACTAATGGTTTTTATTCTTATGTCTTTTTTTTCTGTGCGAGCAGAAAAATTCAACGCTTGTAGAGACTCATCAATTTGGAGTGCTTATTTGATAAATGTTAAGTCAAATGAGGTAGTAGAGTCATACCTTCCAGAGGAGTTTTTTACTGACAGTGGAGGCTGTCTTCCTGGCTATAATGAAAATAGGAATCCAGATTTGGTGCCGAATTTCATCTATTCTATGGAGAGCTGTGACCTTGATTCTTTTGAAATTCATTTTAAATTCAGATTTGCGGATCCCTATTTTTGGCATCCTAATGGATATCAAGCTATTGCTTCGATTTGGTTTACATTAGAAGAGGAGTTCCAATTGGATTTTAATGATATTTTGAAAAGTAAAACTAACAAGAAGCAGATTTCATTATCAGTTGTTGATTCTGTTCCTAAAAAAACAGACTTGAGATATGCAAATTCTGAGGATGAATTGATTTTCATATATAAGGAAGGTGTCATAGAAAAATATTCAATAAGGAATGGAACTATATTTTACGGTGGAAATGCGTCCTATAATATATGTAAGCTAGATCAGTTAGGTTTGACGTGGGATAAATTAGGAGGAATGATCACATATATGTCAGTTAAAATAAATGAGGATTTTTATGAGGAGGATTTTACAGACTGTAGCAATGCGATGAAATATAAGGAGTGTCCGCCAAAAGAGCCTGATTTTATCAAGGTGATATGTGAACAGATTCCGGATTGCAAAAATGATATTTACAAATTCTATACAGAGAGTAATCTGGGAGATATTCATTGGGTGAGTTTGGACGGGCTGTCACACGATGGCAAAGATCTTACTATGACGCTGGATGAATTTAATGGTGGATGTGTGGCTGTGTGGGCTCAAAAAGATCCATGTACTCCTCCTGTCTACGACACAATTTGTCCGCCTAAACCAGATTTTGTTGTGAAAGAAACAGAGGTAAAAGACACTATTTGTTGGAATGATCCGTTTGTTGTGGACGGAAATAAAATCACGGAAAGTGGAATCTATGAGGAGGTATACACAGCGGCGAACGGATGTGATAGTATTGTACGTTATAAAGTCACTGTAAATTCTGCAGACACTACTATTTCAGACACTGTTTACAGATGTGGAGTAAAGACAATTTCCAACACTACGTATGTTAAAGATACAATAGAAGTAGAAGGAGGGTGTCCTGGCTTGCAGATGTCTCCTATCGGAAAGGCAAGTGGACGTAATCATGTCACTATCTCTAGTATTAAGGAGGAAAATGAGGAAGTCACTATTGATGTGTTTAACAATATTGGAAATATCACCTACACTACGGTGTGGATGGGAAAAGAAGAGGAAAAAAATGAGACTGGAACATTGGAGTTTGATAAGGCTGGCATGTATAAAATCATCGCATATGATGAAGAGACGGGATGTAAGGACAGTATGAGTTTCTACTATCGTACTCCGATCAAACCAGATTTATATTTTAACCCAGATAATTCAGATGATTATAAATGGGACATTGTGGGTATAGATAAGTATACTAATTATAGAATCTTCATTTTTGATCGTTTTGGAAAGACGTTGGTGTCCTATGAAAATGAGTTCGACGGTTGGGATGGAATCTATAAAGGAAGAAGAATGCCGTCGACGGATTATTGGTATGCTATTGAAGTTGATGAGGCCGATATTAGTATGTGTGGACATTTCACATTGATAAGAACTCCTTAATATATAAAAGCAGAACCCTGTTGGTTCTGCTTTTTATCAATCCCGTATTTTTTGAATTTACATTAAAAAAAATTATATAATTTTGCAGAAAAATTTATGATATGTTTTCAGGTATTGTAGAGGGAATGGGCACCGTTCGTAAATTGGTGCAGGAAGGAACGAATTTACATCTGACGCTTTCGTGTCCGTTTACATCAGAATTAAAGATAGACCAGAGTGTGGCTCACAATGGCGTGTGCCTTACAGTGGTCAACATCAGTGGTGATGAATATACAGTTACCGCTATCAAGGAGACTCTTGACAAATCCAATCTTGGCAAATTATCTGTAGGCTCAAAGGTCAATCTGGAGCGAAGCATGATGATGAATGGCAGACTTGACGGCCATATCGTCCAGGGACATGTTGACCAGACTGCCACTTGCATTGAACGTCGGGTAGAGCAGGGAAGCCATTACTTTACATTCAAATATGAGGCGGATGATTCTATGATTTCAGCCGGCTATTTCACTGTTGAGAAAGGCTCTGTCACTGTCAATGGAACAAGTTTGACTGTCTGTCGCTCAAAGCGAGATCAGTTCACAGTGGCAATTATTCCGTACACTTTGGAACATACTAATTTCTGCGATATTCAGGTGGGTTCGGTGGTGAATATTGAGTTTGACATCATCGGCAAGTATATTGCTCGTCTGCAGGGATTGCAAAAATAAGAAACATTGATATTAAGACATAATTACGATGAAAAGACAATTATTCGTATCTCTTTTTGTGGCATCTGCTCTCATGACTGGCGTTGCTCAGGAGGTGAAGGTTGAAGAAAACAATGAAGTCAAGTCAGTGGTTACTAGTCTGGCTGTGTCGAACAAGGATGTTGTCAATACAGGCATCGCTGCTGACACTGCTTTGTGGAAGTTCCCAGGAACAATATCGTTGAGTGCTGTGCAGACTTCACACAACGCTTATTCGGTTGACGGAGATGGAACAGTGGTCGGTGCAAACTTTTCTGCGACGTTGAATGCTAACTATATCCGTACCAAACATAAGTGGGATTCAAAACTTGAAGTCGCTTATGGAACGAACTTTTCTAAGGATTATGAAGCTGAACCATATTGGAGAAAGCAGAATGATGAGTTGAAGCTGTCTACTAAATATGGTTATTTGGCGGACAAAAACGTCTACTATACTGCAAAAGCTTCTTTTGAGACTCAGTTCACTCCAACATACAGATATGATGATATCGACGACATGTCTGAGAAAGGATTTGAATTTGACAAATGCAGCCGTGAAGAGAGAATCGATACAGGTGTGGTTAAGAATATGTTTGTTAATCCTGCATATTTGAAGTTGTCTCTCGGATTGGATATGAAGATGTCTGATACAGAAGATCTTTATTTCTATGTGTCTCCTCTTTCTGCTCGTTGGACATTCTGTGAGAATGATGTGATCGCATCAAGCTATTCAATGGAGAAGAATAAAGATGATGCTGACAATCTGTATAAAAACACTCGTTTTGAGGCCGGTGTTCTTTTCAATCTGAATTATTCTAAATCATTCACAGACGCGTTCTCTTTGAATACATCTCTTGAGGCATTCTTCGCCGCATACGGTAAGGCTCGCGTCTACCAGCTTTCTGATGATGCGATCAGAAACAATATGCTTCTTGACGTGAATAATATCAAGGAAGACTGGAATGATGAGGATTATGTGGCAAGACATGGTCGTTATGTTATTTGGAAAACTGAATTTATCCTCAAGGCTACTAAGTATTTGACATTCAACTTGCGTACTCAGTTGAAGTACGACAACTCTGAGGTCGATTACCATAAGGATCTGATCCGTGCTGATAAGGGAGATTGTGACGATACTCGTGTTAGTTTGTTGAACTCTGACGCTCGTTATTATAACTACGGTTATAAGAAAGCATTCTGGCAATTCTGGGAATCATCATCACTTGGAATCTCATACTCATTTTAATTAAGGGGACTAATTCTTAAAAGTATTGAAGATAATGAAAACAAAATATAATTTGCTTGCTTCTGTAGTCGCTGTTATGGGCGTTTCTACAGTCGCTGCTCAGGACGATGTAAATGAAGGCTTGAAGATGATCAAGGAGACTCAGACAACAGTCTCTGAACTTGCAGAGTCTCGTAAGGATGACGTGAATGCGGATTGGGCTTCTGATACCGCATCATGGAAATTCCCAGGTATGGTGGGAATGAATGCCGCTCAGACTTTCCATAATATTTATTCACACGACGGAGTCGGATCCACTTTCGCTGTGGATGGCTATTTGAACCTGAACGCCAACTACACTCATGCCCGTCACAAGTGGGATAACAGTTTCTCTGTAAAGTATGGTGTCAACCTGTCTTCTGAGTATGAGCATAATCCTAAGGTTCATAAGGCAATAGACGAATTGAACTTGTCTACAAAGTATGGATTCAAGGCTACAAAGAGTATCTTTTATAGTGCGATGGCATCGTTTGAATCACGTCTTACTCCTACATACAATTACAAGAATGTGGATTCTTGGTTCTCTGACAGAATAGATGAGGTTAAGGCGGAAGGTGGTTTGGAACCTAATGAGACTCCTATCGGACATGTCAACAAAATGTTTGATGAGTTGGACAGAGACAGTATCAAGTCGTTGGGTATGATGCAGAACAAGTTCGGTAATCCAAACATTGTCAAGGCTTCTCTTGGTATTGACTTCGTTCCATGCTGTTTTAAGGGGGATCTGTCTTTGTATGTTTCTCCTATCACAGGTAAGTTCACATTCTGTAAGGATGATGATATCGCACCTAACTATTCGATGAAGCGTGACGTTGATGGAACTTATGAGGATCTACGTACTGAAGTCGGTGCGTTGTTGAATATCAATTACAAAAAGTCGTTCAACAAGGTCTTCACTTTGATGGCAAAACTTGAAGGTTTCTACGCTTACAATAAGGAGACATACGGATTCAGTGAAGCATTCATGAAGAAATATCATCAGGTAAACAAAGGTATGATTGAAGTCGGTTCAGATGTTGTCGATTTGAAAGAGTATGTCGACGGATTGATCTCTTCTACTAAATCGTTGCAGTTCGACAATGATGGTGTCTCAACTGATATCTACGACAAGACTAATGGTTGGTCTGCGAAGTTCAACTTGGATTTGTTGTTCAAATTGACTAAGCATATTGATTTGTCTATCAAGACTCAGTTGAAGTATGACAAGGCTGAGATCAACTATCACAAGGATATCCAGAAAGTTGACGAGGATGTGCTTGACAAGAAAGTTGACAGACGTGATAGCAAGTATCTCGACAGTGACTACCACTATGGATACCGTCAGGCATACTTGCAGTTCTGGGAGAGCACAACTCTTGGCTTGTCTTACACTTGGTAATTTGACGATAGCTCAGACGTGAGCATTCACGTCGACAAGATTATAGAATTGGGATGGATTTTATATTCATCCCAATTTTTTTACCTCATAAATGAGGATTTCGGAGGGCGGAACATACGCCTTTTGCCGTTTAATATTGGTACCCCTCAATTCTAATTTAAAAAAATCCATTATCTTTGTAAAAACAATCAACATTTAAGTATGAATTACAAAAACAACGAATATAGAGCATTGGCTGAGTGGGAACGTCAGAGTTTTGTGCAGCTTACATGGCCTCACGAAGATACAGACTGGAACTATATTCTAGACGATGCTGTCCGCACATTCTGTGACATAGCCAAGGCAATTATCCGTTTTGAGAAACTGGTCATTGTTTGCCAGGATGAGGCTGAAGTACGTCGTCAACTTGGAAATGTGGACTATTCGAAGATCATCTTCACTCAGATCCCAAGCAACGACACATGGGCCCGTGACCATGGTGGAATCACATTGGTCAAAGATGGAAGAATGAAGGTTTGCAACTTCATTTTCAATGGTTGGGGACAGAAATTCGCTTCAGACAAAGATAATCAGATCACCTCTGAAATGGTTAAGAATAATTTGTTTTCGTCTGATGTGGATGTTGTGGACATTCCGTTTGTGCTTGAAGGAGGAAGTGTGGAGTTCAATACTCGCGGTGAACTTTTGTCTACCTACAACTGTTTGAATGCTCCGAACCGCAACAACCATTTTTCTGGTAAACAGGTGGAAGATATTCTGATAAAGATCTTCAATCTGAAGAAAGTGCACTGGCTATATAATGGTGATCTGATCGGTGACGATACAGACGGACATATAGATACACTAGCCCGTTTTTGTGATGACACCACAATAGCATACGTGAAGTGTGATGATGAGAAAGATGATCATTACCAGTGGCTAAAGGCAATGGAAGATGATTTGAAAGCGTTGAGAGACATTGATGGCAAACCGTTTAATCTTGTGCCTCTGCCAATGCCAGATGCTGTGTTTGATGAGAATGACGAACGTATCCCAGCTACCTATGCAAACTTCTTGATTATCAATGGTGCTGTGCTTGTGCCGACCTATAATCAGAAGCATGATGCCGACGCGATAGCTGTTTTGCAGAAGGTCTTTAAGGATCGTGAAGTCATTGGTGTTGACTGCCAGACATTGATCCGTCAGCACGGATCTCTTCACTGCGTCACGATGCAGTATCCGGAAGGAGTGTTGAACGAAAGCGGAAAAACAATTCCGTCTTCAGCAATTAAGAAAGAGTGGAATAGTGAGGAGATTTTCCCTCAATTCGATATGTGTGGTATTTGATAAGTGAGACTTAACTACAAATAAAATAATTTAATAGATGTAATTATGGTAGAAAAGACAGAAATGCCAGAAAAGAAGAGATTTTTTTCAGAAGGATTGGCTAATGCATTAAAAATCGACACGAAGAAGATTGTGTTGGCGATAGTTTGTGTTGTATTGCTGATTGTTGGAATGTTTTCTTACGATATCATCGAACCGGATGAACGTGGAGTAGCTGTTACATTAGGAGAGATTTCTTGTAATGAGCCAATAGAACCAGGAATTGTGACTCACCTTCCTTTTGTCACAAAGATTGAGCGATTCAGTGTCGTTCCAATGACTTACGAGGTTAAATTCTCTGTAGGTGAAGACGGTGCTATCACAAAAGATATGCAGACTGTGGGTTCAACTGTGGTTGTTCGATACAACTATGATGAGAAGCGTATCATTGAGATTGTGCAGAAATACCGTAAGTCTTCAATCATAGAGGATGCGATGAGAGACTGTATCAAGGCATCTCTAAAGGAGATCACAGGTAAGTACAGTATCTACGATCTTATCGCAAATCAGCAGGATATCACTCAGCAACTAAGTGAGGTGGTGTTGAGAAGAATGCAGGATAATTATCCAATTCAAATTAATTCTACAACAATCACAAACTTCGATTGGGCAGATGATTTCGACAGAATGATTAAAGAGACAGCCAACCGTACACAGCAGGTTAAGCAGGCTGAGCAGGAGGCTAACGTTGCTGCCGCACAGGCTCAAAAGAAAGTTCGTGAGGCAGAGGCAGAGCGTCAGGCTGCAGAGGAGTTTGCAAAGGCAGAGGTGTTGAGAGCACAGGGTGAGGCAGATGCACAGAAGATCAGAGCGGATGCTCAGGCTTATGAGGCACAGAAGATTATGGCAAATATGAATGCTATGAGAGCTCAGTGGGAATACAATATTAATTTGGAGAGAGCTAAACGTTGGGATGGAAAGGAAGTACCTGACGCGGCTTATGTTGTGCCTGGTACGGGAGCTGTAGTTCCTTTGACTGCTGGCCATTAATAGTGTGTGGCTCTTGATTGAGTCTCGCAGACGGTGATATTCAGCCTATATATACGATAACTAACCATAAAATTTATGTTATGAAGGATTTGATATACAGAGATATGACATTCTTCGCTAACAGCGATGAAAACAAGAATGAGAGGGGAATAACTTCAACTGCCGCGACTCATTTGTCGGAACTGGCCACTGAAATTATCGCAGGTTGCAAGGCAAAACTGGAGTCGACCTCTTTTGTGAACGGATATGTCGATATCGTCGGTTCTGCTAACGATACGGGTAAGCAGGTGGAGATCGGATACGCCACTCATCAGCTTGCTGAATTCAACACTATGGTGGCAAGAGTGGCAGAGATGCATTCCTTTTGTGCATGGATGCGTGAGGCTGTAAAGACGAAAGAGAGAATGATGGAGGAGGTTTCCGACGTTTCACTTGAAGATTGGGCTGAGGCTAACGACATCGTTTTACCGAAAATGCCGATTCGTGATGCTGAACTCACTGATCTTGATATCATAAAGCAATTGTCGGTGGCGGAGAGGTTTGAATACTATTCGTTGGAGGCTAAAGCTGCGGCGTATGGCAAATTCATTCATCCGGATGAACCGTTTTCTGTGGCAAGACGTCGTTTGCAGGAGATAATGTCGAAGCCGATCACCACTCAGGGTGAGGGTAGCTCTCTGCTTATCTACCGTTACGAAAATTCCGTGGAAGAGGAAGATGTGGAGAAGGTTTATCTGCAGTTGCAGAGCGAACACCGTGATGCTGAGAAACGTCTGAATCAGATCAAGACGTCTATCAAAAAGAGACTCAATATCGCTAAGGCTGAGCAGACAGAGTCGTATAAGAACAAACTTGATTCTTATCAGTCAGAATCACAGAAAATCAATGCGGAATTCAGTTCATGGCAGCGACGTGAGATAGAGAAGATTTCATCTTTGAAGATCATCGTGCCAAACGATCTGCAAGCGACATTCGACTATCTGTCTGGTCTTGATGAGAAATAAATAAAAATCGGTGGGCGACGCGTGTGGACGCAAAGTAACCGCACCGTCGCTCTTTATGACGCTATTACTGACATTTCAGTTTGGCTATGCAAGGCATAACCTGATAGTTCACACCGTAAGGTGAAATGCATTTTGGTTACTATTGGCGGCATCTCACATAATAATCTGACAACTTTGTCTTGGAGAGATGCCGGTCTTTGCCCTTGCCTTTGTCTTTGTCTCAAGTCAGTAGTAGCGTCGACGAATTTTGATAAGTCCTAAGTTAAACGGGCGGAAATAAAAATAAATATTTATGTACAAAAACCTTTTTATTGATTTCGACGACACTTTATATGACACAAGAGGTAATGCGGATATCTCTTTGCGAGAGATGTTCGATTTCTTCCATTTGAACGAATATTTCAAAGATCCAGAACAATTTTTCCGTTCATATTGGAAGACGAATGTGGAATTGTGGGATCAATATGCGAAGGGAGAGATCGAACGTGATTATCTCGTTGTGGAACGATTCCGTCGACCATTGTCGGAAGGTGTTGATTCAAAAGGGAATAGATTCAATCCATCACGTGAATATTGTTTGAAAATCAGTGATGTTTTCCTTGATTTCTGTGGCAATAAACCAGGAGTTGTGGATGGTGCGCATGAACTGATGGACTATTTGAAACAGAGGGGTTATAAAATCTTTATGTGCAGCAATGGTTTTCATGAGGTGCAGTTCCGTAAACTGAAATCATGTGGACTTTTTGATGCTTTCGATAAAATCATATTATCTGAAGACGCGGGGGCAAACAAGCCGAGTCCTGTTTTCTTTAATTATGCATTTAAGGCGACGGGAGCCAATCCGTCTGATACGTTGATGATCGGAGACAACTTTTCTACAGATATTTTGGGAGCAAAGAAAGCAGGATTGGCTACAATGTTCTTCAACCGTCATCCTGAATCATTCAAAGCCACGGAATCTGTGGATTATGAGATTCATTCATTAAAAGAGGCTATGGAATTGTTATGATTTGCGAAAAATAAGGCTCTGTCCTATTTTAACGTCAATTCGGAGTAATAGAAGAATGTTATAGTTGGAGAAAACTGACAGTTGGAGTGCCATAAATGAGGATTGTTAAGGGCGGAACGCCCTAACCCTCCCCATCAGTGCGAAGCCGTAGGCGAGCACATATAAAAACACAGAGGATAGAAATCCATGAGAAAAGACTACGGCTTTTTATGAGAAAAAAGAGTTGAAAAATCTATCATAAAATAAGATAGTGCCAAAAATTTTTGTTTTGTATTTAATTTTTCTAATTTTGTCATCGTTTTAACGCTGTTTATAGAATAATGCGAAGCAATAGGGTATTTATAAGCGTTAAAACAATAGTTAGTTTTACATTAAAAGTAGTTTTTATGAAGAATTTATTCAAGTTTGCTGCAATGATGGCAGCGGTTGTTTCTGCATCTTCGTTCGTATCATGTGATGAGGAAGAGGAAAACAACAGTTTTAAGAGCGAAACATTTACTGTTGAGCTTATAGAAAGAATTTATCCGGCTAATTCTTATACTGGCTATACATCAATCTATGAGTGGGAGTGGACAAACAGAGAGGAGGCTGCCGCTGATTCCATTGATTTGATTCCTAATCGTGATTTGATGTCTGAATTTGAAGAAAATAGCAAACTTTTGCCCAAGATCAACACAAGTGTTGATTCTATGCCTAAATTAGAATACAAAATGCATGATACAATCAAAGAGGTATGGACATTTAAGACAAAAGAAATCGGTGTGAGAGAATTGAAATTCCGTAAATTACGAATTTATTCAGGTCCTATAGTTTTTGAAGAAGATCTCAATGAATTAAGACGTCGTGCTAAAGAAGATCCGACTGCTGTCATCGCTGATACAGTGGTTAAATTCTGATATGTAATGTTTTAGCACTGTATGCTTGTATAGGTGTTAAGACAAATGTTAGTTAGTTTTACATTAAAGTCAATTTTTATGAAAAAGAGTTTTTCTATGGCTGCTGCAATGATGGCAGCAGCGGTTCTGTCTATCCTTTTTTTTATTTCTTGTGATGACGAGGAAAAGTTTGATAGCGAGACAATTACAGTTGAGCTTCCTCGAGATTCTCATATAATAGGTTTTGGGGCAAGTTATTCTTATCGTTGGGTTTGGACAAACCGTACAGAGGCGGCTGTGGATTCTATTAGTTTTTCGATAGAATCAAAGTCTGATTCTATTCTTTATTATGGAGGAGATAAAGAAATCTGGACATTTAAGACAAAAGAAAAAGGTGTTAGAGAATTGAGATTTAATTATCTCAAATATACAAGTGGAATCACTTCTGATGGAATGGATACTTATGTCAATTATACTGTTCTTAAAGATACTTTGATTGATTTCAGATACGAATAGTATGAAAGTGAGATTAATTTAAGAATCCCATACATCTTCTTAAAAAATGTAGATTAACTTGTCTTTCTACGGATAAAGACAAATGTTAGTTAGTTTTTATTAAGAGAATATCCAATTTCGATTAAATGCCTATGGTTGTGAGTTTGCCGACAGACAAATTCAGACCATAGGTTTATTATTTATGTTGGTAGTGTTATATTTATAGCTTCTGGCAGAATACATACGCGTCGCCAAACAGTCCTTCCAAGTTCGGCTTCTCCTCAAAGAATCCGAAAAGAGATGATCCTGAACCAGACATTGATGCGTAGACAGCACCTAATTCGTATAGTTTTTCTTTGATTGCTGCTACAGATGGATGTAAAGCGAAAATTGTCTTTTCAAAATCATTCTCCAACTTGCCTTTCCACTCTTTCATTGGCAATGACACAATTTCTCGACAATTGATTTTTGCTGGAGCAGGTGTGATTCCACGGAATGCGTCAGCTGTCGATACATGCACGTTAGGCTTGACCAAGACGAAATAGTAGCCGCTAAGATTCACGTCGATATCGGAAAGAATCTCTCCTTTCCCTTCAGCATACATCGGACGGTTGTAGATGAATATCGGACAGTCTGCACCGATTGTGATCGCTATTCCCGCCATCTTCTCGTCGCTCCATCCAAGGTTATAATGCTCATTCATCATACGTATCATGAACGATGCGTCTGCGCTGCCTCCACCTATGCCGGCACCAAACGGAATGCTTTTCTGCAAATGCACCTTTGCGTCGAATGTGCGACCTGCGGCTTTCTCCACTGCACGGAAAGCTCTCACCACAAGGTTCTTCTCCACATCACCGTCGACCTCCAATCCCGTCTGCACAAATTTCAATCCTTTCTCCTCTGAATCAAGCAACTCAAGCGCGTCGCAGACAGGAATAGGATAGAACACCGTCTCCAGATTTGAATATCCGTCGGGACGACGACTTACAACATTGAGTCCTAAATTTATTTTAGCATTTGGAAATGTTATCATCTTTCACACTTTTTGTCAATTTTTTGCAAAATTACGCTTTATTTTCACATTTGTGGCTTACTTTTGTTAGTTTATGCAGTATACGACAAAATGGCCTATGGATGCAGATCATAATATGACACCTGAGGAAAAGGCGAGGGTGAAGATAGACAAGATGTTTGAGGCATCTGGATGGAAGGTTGTAGACCGTGAGTTCTTCAACCCGGAAGATAATGCTGTGGCTATTCGTGAAGGTCTTCTCAAGAATGGACTTGAGGCTGATTATTTCCTTTTTATCAGAGGTAAGGCAGTAGGTGTGCTTGAAGCTAAACGTGAAGAGGTGGATGCCGCTTCTGCCGTTGTGAAGGAACAGGCTTTCAGATATGCTAAGTCTGTGCCTAAAATCTACAAGACTTATCAAAATCCATTGCCTTTCGTCTATACTTCCAATGGAAAGGATCTCTTTTTCTCAGATTTTCGTGAGGAACCCCAAGATTTAAGCCTTATCAACCATATCCACACTCCAAAGGAGATTGTGAAGATGCTTGGAATTGATGATGAGTTTGCGGGATTGCCTCTGTTGAAGAGGGATCATCTTCGTGATTGTCAGTATGAGGCTATCTCTAATCTTGAAAAAAGTTTTGATGAGGGTGCAAGAAGGGCTCTTATTGTCTTGGCGACGGGAGCCGGTAAAACTTTCACAGCTTGCACTGCTTCTTACCGTTTCCTGACCTACACTCCGATGAAACGTATCCTGTTCCTTGTGGATAGAAACAACTTGGGAAAGCAGGCTGAAAGTGAATTCGGTACGTATAAACTGACTACAAGTGGTCAGCCGTTCAGCAATATATATGGGGTGGAGCGTTTGAAAAGTGCCAAGATTCCTAAGGATGCTAACGTTGTGATCTCTACAATCCATCGTCTCTTTTCATATCTGAGCGGCGAGGATATTCAAGATTCTGATGAGGATGACGACAATGTCACGACTCAGAAGGTGGTTCTTCCGCCTAATCCTTCTCTTCCACAGGATTATTTCGATCTTATCATCGTGGATGAGTGCCATCGTTCGATTTATGGAAACTGGGGAGCTTTGCTGGATTATTTCAACAAAGCGAGAATCGTTGGCCTCACAGCCACTCCGATTCCTGAGACTCTGGCTTTCTTCAACAACAATGTGGTGGTGAACTATACGCTTGAGCAGTCGATCGTGGATGGCGTGAATGTAGATGCACGTATTTTCCGAATCAAGACGGAGGTGTCGGAGTCTGGTGGAGCCATCCTTGAGGGTGATCCTTTGAAGAAGGAGATCAAATACTATGGCTCTGTGGAGGATGTTAGGTCAAAACAACTTAGAAACTACACTCCTGAGGAATTAAACCGAAGTGTAATCAATCCGGCTCAGATCAAACTGATCTTGGAGACATATCGCGATCATGTCTATGCTGATTTGTATCCCGACCGTGAGCCGAACCTGGACTATATCCCTAAAACTCTGATCTTTGCGTTGAATGAGGCTCATGCCAATAATATCGTGAAGATCGCCAAAGAGGTTTTCGGACGTGAGGATGACACTTTCGTGCAGAAGATCACATACTCTGTGGACGACAGCAATGATAAGATCCGAAAATTCAGAACCAATATTGAGTTTCGTATCGCAGTCACATGTACTTTGGTGGCGACAGGAACGGATGTGAAACCTTTGGAGGTGCTGATATTCATGCGTGACGTGAGGTCTGAACCTCTATATGTGCAGATGAAAGGTCGTGGCGTGCGTACAATTTCCGATGATGCTCTGAGAGCAGTCACTCCTAACGCTAAGAGTAAAGATGAATTCTTCCTTATCGATGCTGTGGGGGTGACCGAACATGAAAAGTATACTCCACAACCTGGAACCGGTTGGGATGAGGATCAACTGACTCTCGCCAAACTACTGGAATTGCTCACTCATGGCAATTATCATGACAGATATCTCCGCAAACTGGCAGGTGTCTTGTCTCGTCTCGCCAAACGTGGTGAAGCCGAGGATGTGTCGAAGTTCGAGGAGATGGTGGGCATGAGTATGCTTAATATGGCTTCCGCTATCTTCAAAGCGATGGAAAGCGGACTTCCTCCTTTTGTCGACATTAATGAACCCAACACTGAGCGTGCTTTCCTTTTCGCTCCACTCGCCAAAAATCCACATGCGAGGGAAAAATTGAAGGAGATTGCGGCTGGCTATACCTACACTATTGAAAATTCGGAAGATACACTCATCTCTGCTGAGTTCTCCAATGAAGAGGCTGTGGCTACAACATCCGCTTTTGAAACCTATTGCATGGAGCACAAAGATGAACTGGAAGCTCTGCGAATCATCTATAATAACGATGGTATGCCTTTCTCTTACGCTATGCTCAAAGATCTGGAGAAACAGCTCAGATTGGCGAATTCCAAGTTCTTCCCGACGAAACTTTGGGACTATTATTCTTTGGTGAAGCCGGAGAAGGTGCGTAAGAACAAAACAAAGGAGGAGAAAGAGGCGATCACCAATATCATCCAGCTTGTAAGATTCGCTTATAATCAGATAGATGAGTTGGAAAGCCTTGTGCCTAAAGCAAACTCATATTTCAACATCTGGCATGGCCGTAAACAGATGAGTGTGACGGACGCACAGATAGATATCTTGAAGCAGTTGGTGAACTATATCGCAACAAACGGATTCATCACCGTCGCAGATATCAGAAATATCGATCCTTCAAAGGCAATTAAACTGATTCAGGCTTATTCAAATGCGATCAAGGCGAATGAGGCTTTGAACGACATGTCGAAATTCATTATTTATAATATCGTATAATTATCCCACGTCTACATAACAATATGGCAAACGAAAATTCAGAATCGTCAATATCAAAAAAAGTTTGGAATCTTGCCACCACTTTATCTGGCCAGGGTATCGGGTTCACTGACTATATCACCCAGCTGACATATCTTCTGTTTTTGAAAATGGACGATGAGAATGTCAATTTCTTCTGTGAGGAGTCGCAAATTCCAGAAGGCTACAGATGGGCTGATTTGAAGGACCTTTCTGGAGATGAGTTGATCGCCCAATATGAGGAGACGTTGAAGGAGCTAAGCGATCGTGAGGATCTGATCGGCACTATCTATACAAAGGCACAAAACAAGATCGACAAACCTGTCTATCTCAAGAAGGTCATCACGATGATCGATGAGGAGCAGTGGCTCTGTATGGATGTCGACGTGAAGGGTGCCATATACGAAAGTATTCTGCAGAAGAACGGACAAGATAAGAAGAGCGGAGCAGGACAGTATTTCACTCCACGTGCTTTGATTCAGGCGATGGTGGAGGTCGTAGACCCGAAGATTACGGAGACGTTGGCAGACCCTGCTTGCGGTACGGGTGGATTCCTGTTGGCGGCATTCGACCACATGAAGACACAGAGCCAGGATCTGGAGAAACAGAATTTCCTTCTCAACAATGCGTTGCACGGATATGACAATACAGCCCTTGTGGTGACTCTTGCCTCTATGAACCTCTATCTTCATGGTATAGGCACGAAACGCAGTCCGATTATCTGTCAGGATTCATTGGAGAAAGAGCCTGACAATCTGGTGGATGTGATATTGGCAAATCCTCCGTTTGGCACAAGACCTGCTGGAAGTGTGGAGCTTAACCGCAATGATTTCTTTGTGGAGACAACCAACAACCAGCTGAATTTCATGCAACATATCATGGTGATGCTGAAGAATGGTGGACGTGCCGGCGTCGTACTGCCTGATAATGTGCTATTTGAGGGAGGAGCAGGAGAGACGATCCGAAAGGAACTTCTGACACACTTCAATCTCCACACAATCCTCCGTCTGCCTACAGGAATCTTTTATGCCAATGGAGTGAAGGCGAACGTCCTTTTCTTCAGCAAAGGAAATGCCACAAAGGAAATATGGTTTTATGATTACCGCACAGGGGTGAAGCACACACTGGCGACGAAGGTGATGCAACGACATCATCTTGACGATTTTGTCGCATGCTATAATGCCCACGACATCAATGCGAGAAAGGAGACATACGATGCGGAGAGCAATCCTAACGGAAGATGGAGAAGATACAGTGTGGAGGAAATCTTGGAGAGAGACAAGACCAGCCTTGATATTACATGGATCAGAGCCACATCCGACGATGACGATCTGACATTGGGTGTGCTAATCAACAATATCGACGAGAGAAGTGCCAACATTATGGATGCGGTGTCGAAACTGAAAGAATTATTGAAGGGAATTGAAGGATAAGTCATACAAAAATGGAAGAAATGAATTCAAACGAGATTGAAAAACTTACGAATTTGCCAGTGTCGGCAGATTTAGCTACTGATGTCCGTACTATCTTGCAAGAAGCACGAAAGATAGTTGCTCGCCAAACCAATACAGCTATGACTGCTGCCTATTGGCTCATCGGTAAGCGAATAGTAGAAGAGGAACAGCATGGCGCATCTATCGCCAAATATGGAGAACGATTATTAGAGAATCTTTCAAAAGAACTTACTGCTGAATTTGGTAACGGATTTTCGTATGCTAACCTTAGAAATATGAGGTTGTTCTACCGTACATATTCAGACTTTAAGATTTGCTACACACTGTGTATCAAATTACCATGGAGTCATAACCGTTTGATTATGAGGGTAAAGGATTCTAAAGCTCGTGAGTGGTATCTGCGAGAGGCTGCACAGGAGCAATGGAGCGTACGACAGCTTGAACGCAATATCAATTCCTTCTATTATCAGAGACAACTTGAAAAAGGATTGACATCGGGTGCCGACAAGTGTGTTGCTAACTCTGAGCCAAATCCTCGAACGTTTATGAAAGATCCCTATGTGTTGGAGTTTGTAGGACTCCCTCCATATCCAAATCATAAAGAGAAAGAATTGGAGGATGTTTTGGTCGATAAAATGCAGGATTTTCTTCTTGAATTAGGCAAAGGTTTTTCTTTCATTAAACGACAGTATAGAATCAGCACCGAGACAAGTCACTTTTACATTGACCTTGTCTTTTACAACTATATATTGAAATGTTTTGTGCTTATCGACTTGAAAGCAAATAAATTGACACATCAGGATGTCGGGCAGATGGACATGTATATTCGTATGTTTGATGATATTAAGAGAGGACCAGACGATAATCCGACCATTGGAATCTTGATGTGTGCAGATAAGGATGAGACAGTAGTAAAATATTCAGTTCTTAACGATTCTCAACAAATTTTTGCAAGCAAGTATCTTCCCTATCTGCCAACAGAGGAGGAGTTGCGACGCGAATTGGAGAGTAGTGGACGTGACGAAATAGAAAACGAATAAAACGGGCTGATTTATGAACACAAAGAAACTAAAGCAATTAGTGCTGGATTTAGCCATTCACGGCAAATTAGTTCCGCAGGATCCTAACGACGAACCAGCAAGCGAGTTGTTGAAGAGAATCGTAGAGACGCGTGGTCGTGCGTCTAACATCGGTCATGCGTCTAATAAAAAATCAGCCATTTCATCGGAAGAAATTGATGAAGTGCCTTTTGAAGTGCCAAGTGGATGGGTGTGGTGTGAGCTTTCTAGTATTGCTTCATTTAGTGGAGGAAAAACTCCATCTACGACAATAAAAGAATTTTGGGAGAATGGATCCAATTTATGGGTGACATCAAAAGATATGAAAAGTGTTTATATTTATGATTCTTTGATGAAAATTTCAGATAAGGCATTAGACGATATGAATCTTTATTCTCCTGATACCCTTTTGATGGTTACTAGAAGTGGAATATTAAGACATACATTACCATTGGCTATTCTAAAAAAGCCTGCGACTATAAATCAAGATATAAAAGCAATTTCTTTTTATGATAAAGATTTTGTATTCTATATATACATTGTCCTAAAGGCAAATGAAAATCTTATTCTAGAAGATTATCATAAAGATGGAACAACAGTAGATAGTATAAATTTTGATAAATTCATTGATTTTCCCATTCCCCTTCCTCCCTTATCCGAACAACGCCGTATAGTGGTGGAGGTAGAGAAATGGTTTGGCATAATAGATCAGTTGGAGAGCAACGAGGCGGATTTAAGGAAGAGCATAGAGCAGACGAAGAAGAAAGTGTTGGATTTAGCCATCCATGGTAAATTAGTTTCGCAGGATCCTGACGACGAACCCGCCAGCGAATTGTTGAAGCGAATTGTAGAGACGCGCGGACGTGCGTCTAACATCGGACGTGCGTCTAATAAAAAATCAGCCATTTCATCGGAAGAAATTGATGATGTGCCATTTGAAGTGCCAGAAGGTTGGGTGTGGTGTAGACTGGGAGATATTTCTAATTATGGAAAATGTCAGAATGTAAATGTAAATACAATTAAAGATAGTGAATGGACATTGGAACTTGAAGATTTAGAAAAAGATACTGCTAAAATTTTGTCATTTCACACTATTTCATCAAGACCATTGAAAGGAACAAGACATAAGTTTTCTAAAGGGGATGTCCTATATAGTAAATTAAGAACATATCTTAATAAAGTTCTTGTGGCAAGAGATAATGGATATTGTACAACAGAAATAATACCAGTTCGTTTTTTTGAAAATATTAATTCTGATTTCATGTGTCATTTGTTGAGATCCCAGTATTTTTTAGATTATACGATGATGCTTGGCTATGGTGTAAAAATGCCAAGATTAAGTACTGAAGATGCAAGAAAAGCATTAATCCCCCTTCCTCCCTTATCCGAGCAACATCGCATAGTGGCGAAGATAGAGGAAGTGTTTGGGGAGTTGGATAGGATAGAGGAGATGATAGGGTGAGGGAGAAATATAATTTTTAATAAGTTATGAGTTTTGTAATACCAGAATTGGAAAGTAAAGGGATTACTTTGAAAGATTTTTATCATTATTATACATCTCTTTTGCAGAAGGAAATATATCATTTGTATAAGATGTTTCCTTTGAGTTCTATTTCGAATCTTAAGGCATATCCTTTGAATATATGTTTGAGAATCATAAAACAAGCAAATACTATTGGCTATGTTATAGAACAATGTGAAGATTATGTTTCAGCAAATTCGTTGATACGAAGTTTGGCTGATAGTATTTCTTCATTTATTCTTATATATAAGGACTCTAATGAAGAAGAAAAATGTCTAAGACATTTTTTGTATATTATGGATGGATATTATGAGAGATTTAAATTATTGCCTGATGAACTTAGTTATGATGGACAAATAACAAAAGATGAATTTCAGTTGTTGAGTAATCAAATAAAGAAAAAAAAATCAGAATATCTTTATGCTTGCCATTTTTGTGAAGGTAAAATCAAAGATTTGTCTATTTACTTAAATAACCAGAAAACGATAGATTATTTAATAAGTAAGAGACAATGGAGGTATAAAACGCTTTCCAATTGTAAAGAATCATATACTTGGAATTCTATGTATGAATTATTAGGGCTTAATTCCGAAAATTTACATTCTAAGTCTTTTTTTTCGGCACAATCATGTTATGTACATGGTTTAAGTACAAGTAATTTGATAATAGAAAACAAACCTGATGAATTATATGGAATAGTTGTCGCTTTGTTGGGTAAATTACAAGAAACATTAGAATCTCTCTATATAACTGAAATAGAAGATGTTAAAATTAAAATATTTAAGGACTGATAAATGATGATTGAATCTGTCTCGAATACTTTTAAATATCTGATAAATGTAAAATCAATTGAGTCTTATAGTTATCTGGAATAAGAGCAAGCTATTTTTCTTGCCATATACTAATCTTTGATGTTTGGTATTGCTCCGAATTTTCCGTTTTTATAAGATTTTAAGATAGAAGACATTTTGTTTAATCCTTTAAACTCGATAAGAGAGTAGAGGTCTGTGTTTCCAGAATTGTCTTTTTGTGTGAACCAAACTGAATCCTTACGTACCAAATCGTCAATCAGGTTGAAAATCTCCAAGCAGTGTGTGGAGATTAGCAACTGAGAATGAGATTCTTTGTTTTCGAGAAACTTTTGAATGATGAATTCCATCAGTTCTGGATGTAATGAGGATTCCAATTCGTCGATACATAGGAATGCTGACTTGTTTTCGGCTTCATAAATTGCCGTCTCAACTCCAATCATACGGATTGTGCCTCTTGATTGTTGGAATTCATCGAATGAATATACCTCTTCTCCTCTTTTGTTTTTTACCTTATGAGAGAAAGATGTCTTTAACGAATCAAAAGTTCCATCTTTTTTTAGCTTTTCTTTTTCGTTTTCTGGTATGGATGAAGTTTCGATATATGTCATCATATCATTTGATATGGGGCGTTTGACAAGTTCGCTGTTTATACCAGAGATGTTGAAGTCAGCTTTGTCAAGAAATGTAAGGATGTGCTTTTTTAAGTTGTCGTCTTTGTAAAGCTTTCTTTCTGCGTAAGAGAACATTTGAGTAGACGGTGAAATATTAGGCAACATCTTTTCTTTGATCCAGTTGTGAACTTTGTCAATTTCGCCTAAATCAACATTTGTCCTACCTATAGCAGAAAAGAATGAGATGTTTTTCAAACATTCAAGTTCTAACTTTTCTTGAGCTACAGAACTTACTTTTACCGCTGCATTGTTGAATGTCAGTTTGGAAAAATTATTTTCCAGATCACGTTTGAAGAGCAAAGTCGGTTGTGAAGAGTTATAGATATATAACTTTTCGCTAATTACAGCTGTGCTGTTAAGTTCAAGATGATACCAATAGCGTTTTTCATCTACGTAGAATTTCAGATCAAACTCAGATGGCAGGTTTGGTGTTTCTTTGTCGAACAAAAAAGGTTCGACGCCTGTGCCCTCGTTGCTATCGGTTTGTTTGTTAGACCAAAAATCGTATAAAAAGTCAAAAGCACTAAGGAGGTTTGATTTTCCGGAAGCATTGGCACCGTATACCATAGCAAACTTCAGCAATCTGACACCGTCATTCATTTTGACAATCTGAATGTCCTCCATGTCTGAGCTTTTGTCTGCTTCAAAACTGAAAGTTGTTTCCTCTCTGAATGAAAGGAAATTCTTAAATCTTAATTCCTGAATCATCCCTATAGTATCATTTCATAGTCTTTTGTGCAAAATTACATTATAAATCCATAAAAGTTCAAAAATATTGAATTTTATTTTCAAATTTTTACTAAAATCTACTGATATTAAAAATAGAATTACTAAAGAATGCGGTTTTATTCTGCCGTTTTGTCGTGTTTTGTATTGTCATACATGGTATATTTTCGATGGTTATAAAGGGCGGAACGCCCTTGTTTTCTTGTTGTGCGAGCCGTAGGCGAGCATGTATCTATAACCCCTAAAGGGGTAAATGGGGGGCATCATCATGGTGGTTCTACCAATATAAAACGTCTACGACGTATGTTGTGGTGGAATCCGTCATTGTGGGGGCGATGTAGAATGCACACGGTGTATAACAGAAGGTTTAAACGTGTTTCCTTACGTTTTGTTTTTTGCGTTAAGCAGTTTTCAATGTCATCTATGACATGTTTTCCAGTGCCACAACGAAGTTGTCTATATGTTTGGCACGTTTTCTGTTATCTATATCAAAAATAATAATATTTTATTTTTTTGCCCCTTTGCGTGGGTTTGACTATATTTGCAGTAAATTAGTCTGAAGTAGCAATTTATGGTTAAAACGAATAGGTTCACACTTGATAATGGCCTTCATGTGGTGCATCTGGAAGACAAAACATCCCAGACCGTTACTCTTAACACTGTTTTTGATGTCGGGTCGAAGGATGAGGATCCTGAGCATACTGGATTCGCGCATCTTTTTGAGCATCTGATGTTTTCCGGCTCTGTCAATGTGGATGATTATGATGGAGTGCTTCAGAAAGCCGGTGCCTACAACAACGCTTACACTACGCAGGATCTGACCAATTATTATGTCGTCCTTCCTGCTGTGAATGCGGAGGTCGGTTTCTGGGTGGAGTCGGACAGAATGATGTCGCTGGCGTTTAATGAGAAGGGCCTTGAAGTTCAGCGTGAAGTGGTGAGTGAGGAGTTTAAGGAACGCACATCCAACAAGCCATACGGGGATGCCTATCATCATCTGTTTGCGATGATGTATCCTGCTGACCACACTTATTCGTGGCCTACTATCGGTAAGGAAATCAAGCATATACAGGATGCCACTATGCAGGATGTGAAGGATTTCTTCTTCTCTCATTATGCTCCAAACAATGCATATCTTTCGGTTGTCGGCAATATATCTCTGGATGAGGTGAAGCGTTTGGTTGATAAGTATTACGGTGATATTCCGTCGCGTGACGTTACGAAGCGTAAGATGGCGGAGATACCGGAGCAGACTGCCGAGCAAAGAAAGATTGTCAGCGGTGATGTGCCTAACGATAAATTGTATATGGTGTTCCATTCTCCTTCCCGTCTTGACGATGATTACTATGCTTCAGATATTCTTTCGGATCTGTTGTCGAATGGAATGTCGTCACGAATGTATAAGAGATTGATAGTTGAGAAGAAGATGTTTTCTTCTATCGACGCTTGTATTCGTGGAAGCCTTGAAGACGGTGCGTTCTATGTGATCGGTGTGCCGAATGAGGGTTTCACACGTGATGAGGTAGAGAACGCTATATGGGATGAGTTGGAATTGTTGAAGACGGAGAGTGTTGAGAAACTGGAATTGGAGAAGGTCGTCAATAAGTATGAGGCGACGCAGATCCTTTCCGACCTTTCGGAGGCTGCAAAGGCGGAACGTCTCGGCTATTACGAGATGATCGGTGCTCCCGACTTGATCAATACTGATTTCGACAATTATTCCAAGGTCACTCCAGATGAGTTGAGAATGGCGGCGCAGAAGATTTTCAGACGTGAAAACTGTTGTGCTCTTTGGTATATGAAGAATGACAGTAGTCGTGCTTGATTGATGGATTTCCAAAAAGGCAGACGGTGCTTGATTGGAAAATTTCAGTTGTAAACTTAATGACAGAGCCTAAAACATTACTTGACAATATTGTGATAGTCTGTTAATTCAATATTGATGAATAGATTTTTTAATATAATCCTTTCTGTGTTTGCGGCAGGCACAACGGTGTTTGCCAATGATTCTTTGTCTATAGTGACATCTGTAAAGGATACTGTGAATGTAACTGACATTGTAGCGAATGGCGATTCCGTGGTCGCTGAAAAGAAGGGTTCGCTACAGCCCCAGAAGGCAGATTCAGTGCCTGCATTTGAATATAAGACGGAAGTGTCTCCGTCAAAACGTGGACCAAAGGATTCCATGATGTATTTTTCGTGGAGAGCGGACGGCCCTCTTGGCCAGCCAGTCCGTGCGTATGCCGATTCCACAATCGACAAACTCTATATAGCCAACATGGCTGATAAGAACACACTCCGTTATGCGGATCATTCTTCTTTAGGATCTCCGGGAATATCACTTATCTACGCTGACAGAATCAAGAAATCGGATTTCTTTTTCTTCACTCCGTATGAGGCCAACTATACGTCGCCAGATGATATCCTCTATTATAACACCCGTAAACCTTATTCCAAATTCTGGTTTGTAGGAGCTGGTCCAAGCAACCGTAGCGACCAGTGTGTGGGTGGCTTGTTCACTGTCAACGCTGGATCAAAGTTTAATTTCGGTATGTACGGAGATTGGGTCAATTCCTATGGAGCGTATGAATCTTCGTCTACACGAAACTGTAATGCGGGATTTTTCGGAAGCTATATGGGCTTGCGTTCAAACCTGATGATGAGTATTGGTTTTGCCAAATTCGAGAATTATGAGAGTGGCGGATTTTTGGATGAGTCGTATATCACATCGCCAGAGAGATATGGAAATCCGGCTGATGAGGCTATTCCCGTCTACTTCACAGGAAACACATTCTCCAAACTTCATGGATATAATATGCATCTCAACTACAAGTATCATCTTGGATTTGAGAAGGAGTATAAGGTGAATGCCGATTCTGTGATTGTGGATTATGTGCCAGTCACGTCATTTATCGCGGATATGAAATATGAGTCTGATTGGAAGCGTTACACTGAGAAGGGAACTAACTCATTTCACGATACATTCTATAACGCAAGTGCGGAGACTCGTAAGTTTATGCCTATCTCGACGATGGATAGCGTCTTGTTCCGTCAGTTTAAAGGTAATTTCGGTGTTACTTTGAATGAGGAGTTCAACAAGTTGATGAAATTCGGTTTGGCTGGATATTATACAGTCAGCTCAAAGACATATCACTATGCCGACGGATTACAGTTTGACTACCGTGATACTGATCCTGAATTCATAGCTGTCAACAAGTTGAAAGATTTAGAGTTGGCAGACGGAATCGCTTATATTGACTCAGTTGGTTATCGAGGACGTCCAAATTGGAGCAAGAACAAAGACACTAAGATGGGTATCGGAGCTGTATTGTCGAAACATTCCGGCAAACATCTGTTTTTCAACGTTGTCGGTGAGTATTATTTTGTCGACGAGAAGCTGACCGGAACGAGCTATTTGTTGAAGGGTGATGTGAAGACTCAGTTTGAGATAGGCAGACAGCCAGTCTCTTTGGGCGGTAGTATGGAGTTGAAGAACGAGTGTCCAGATTATTTTGAGGATCACTACTATTCAAATTATTTCAATTGGGATAACGATTTCGACAATAAACGTAGTTTGTCGGTAGACGGTCTGTTTGAGATGCCGAAAATTGGTTTTTCAGCCAAGATCGGTTACTACAATATCGACAACTACATCTATTTCAATGAGAAAGCATTGCCTGTGCAGACATCAGACGCTGTAAACGTATTTTATCTAAGTGCAAAAGAGAAACTAAAATTCGGTGTTTTCCACTGGGATAACGAGATCGCCTACCAGACAACTTCAGACCAGTATTTGATGCCGTTGCCAACATTCGTATGGAACAGCAACGTCTACTTGAGATCTCCAGCGATTTTCAAGAAGAGCTTGACACTCCAAGTCGGAGCAGAATTGAACTATCACACAAGTTTCTACGCTCAGAAATATAATCCTGCGACGGGAATGCTTTACGTTCAGCGAGATAAAGAGTATGGAGATTATCCGTTGTTGAATGTATACGGACAGGCACAGTTGAAGGTTTTGAAGATGTTTATCGTATGGAATCACGTCAACCAGAAAATGGGAAACAATTCCAACTATATGATAAGTCCGGGATACGCGATGAGTCCGTCATTCTTACGTGTCGGAATCTCAGTTACATTTGATGATTAAAAGAATTGCCCATGAACGGAAGTAAGTATTTCAATTTTATCATTATCGCTTTTGTTGTGCTTGCGTCAGCAGCTTTCATTATAAGTCGTTGTGTGTCGAAAGTGCCTGATATTGATGATATTGCGCATATCCGTGAGAAAGGGGCGTTGAGAGTTGTGATTGATTCGTCGACGGATGGAATGCAGATAACAGCCGAGGGCGACACTGTGGGAGAGCAGTTTGAACTGATCCGTGAGTTTTGCCGTCAACAGAACTTGCCTGTGGAGTATAAGCTTGAAAGCAATCTGAATAATGCGATTGAGGATCTTCAGGATGGAGATTGCGACGTGATTGTCCGCTATATTCCTGTGACATCATCATTGCGAGACACCCTTCTGTTCACAGAGAGTCTTATTCACGACAAACAGGTGCTTGTACAGAGAAAGAAGGTGATGGATAAGAAGGTGAATGAGGATTTTGTGCACAACCAGCTGGAACTCGCAGAAAAGACAGTGACATTGCCGGAAAACTCACCGTCTATAATACGATTAAACAATCTTTCAAAAGAGATCGGAGATACCATCTATATCAACACTATTCCAAATTACGACAACGAGGCGATAGCCATTATGGTGTCGAAGGGAGAATTTCAGTATACTGTGCTTGGGCTCCATGCTGCCACACGACTTCAGAAAGAGTATAAGAATCTAGATATACATTTGTCTATCGGCTTTTCACAATTACATTCGTGGGCAGTGCGAAAGACGAGTGTTGAACTGTGTGATTCACTCAATTCCTTTATCAAAAAGACTAATATCGACAAATGAATTTCCTTGCGCACATATATCTCTCTGGCGACGACGATGAAGGCCTGATGATAGGTAACTATATCGGCGATTGTGTGAAAGGACGTCGACTCTCTGACTATCCGTTTTCACTTCAGTGCGGAATCCTTCTGCACCGTGAAATAGATTCTTTTACGGATAATCATCCTGTCTATCGACAGAGTAAAGATAGGTTTGTGCCTGTCGCAGGACGATATGCAGGAGTCGTATGTGATGTCGTTTACGACCATTTCCTTGCAAAAAACTGGGGCGGATACCATGCCCTGCCATTGAAGAGTTATGCGTGGAGAACTTATGGAAGAATATTGAAAAACTGGTTTAGGATGCCAAGTGAAATGAGGCATTTCTCCGTCAATTTCATTTCCAAACAGCGACTTACCGCCTATGCAACTATTGATGGTATACGTGACACTTTGGATCTGATGTCGAACGGGACATCGTTGCCGAATTGTTCGGATGAGGTGGTCAATGTGATGATACGAGACTATTATGAGCTAGAAAATGAATTTTTGCAGTTCTTCTTTGAGATTAGACGACATATTGATGATTTTAAAATGAATTTTTAATCTCCTAAGGAGGATAGATATAAAATGCAACCCCTACATCTTGAATCTCTAACCCTTCCTGAAAAAGTTGTTCTTGCTGTATATGCCTATTGTGGGAATATAATCGAATGTTCTTCCGCAATGACGGGGCTTGCTGTGCGTTATCTCTGCGGCAAAGATACTTCTGATGTGGATGTTCTGAATGTCGCTAAATCGCTGTACGATAAACGATTGCTTGATATGCACACGCGTTCTGGAGTGTTTGCCAAATATGTTGTGGCTCAGGCGTGTGAACTTCCCGTCGTCGCAGATATCTATAAAAATCACAGTGAAGATTGGTTGGAAATCATTGAGTCGGTGTGTGAAATGCCGGAAGATGGAAAGAATGTGTCGTTGACATTCAGGACGTGGTGGCTGGAGAGAATGAGATTGGTGGATACGGATTCCGTCGAACTCTATTCTTTGGGGATCCGCCAGAGAGAGATGCTTCTATCTGTGATTGATGACGCTGAATGGCGACCTGTGTTTTTCTCTTTGCCTTCCAAAAACTGGGCGGATATCTGCAAGATCATGCTTGATGGCGTATATACACGTGATCAATTCAATTGGGAAAATGTCAAGCCGATCATTGAGTATCGTTATGATCTTGAAAATGTCGGTGATGATCCGGAATTGGAGATGCGTGACCGTTTCTTCCTTTATCGCTATCTGGCGACGGGAGTGGATGATTTCAAGTATTACGGCATCAATGGGTGGGGCAGACTTTATGATGCGGTCAGCCTTCTTCTGCGAGATTGTTATGGGGAATCTGTAGTGACGTTCCAAAAGTCGTTGGACTCTTTTGGCGGCTTTTTGAATGAGCGAGGCGTGTTTGATGATTTTATCTTCAACTATCTGTATGTCATTGCGATGGCTTTGGATAGTCCACTGAAAAACGAAAACAGACTACGATCATTCCTGAATAAACGCACTGTCGCAGAAAACGAACTTTTCAAGATCTCACTCATCCCGTTGATCAAGAATAAAGTCGACGGAGATGATTTCATCGTCAGCACGAAACGTTTTGTGCCTGACTTATATAAATCCGATGATGTCCGTTTGGCAACAGCCCTTTGCCTACAGTTTAATATAGATATCAGAAAACGTTTGGAGACGGACACTGATTCATCACATTGGACTTTTGTAGAGAATGAGTTTGATCCAGACGTCTCAATTGTCTCACGTCTGAATAAGATCAAGCCTTGGATGTACACACTCGACTCTCTTGAGAATGTGAAGATACCAAAGCTTGTGGAGAAGGAAGAAAGACTTATTTATGTCTTGGAACCGAATGAGATGCGAGTGTCTCCTTTCATCCAAAAGAGAAATGAGAACGGAGAATGGGATGGAAGTATCAAACGAATTTGGAAGGGTAAAAGCCGTGAGATTCCAGAATGCGCGATGGATGAGGATTTCCGTATCTTGAAGACATTGCCAGCCGGACAAGTATCATTCAAGAACGGAGACGGATTATTATCGTTTGTAGGATGTGACCACATTTACCTGATGCCTAAATGGGGCAAACAACTGCGTCAGGTCACAGTGAAGATGGAGCATCCGTATCTGATTGTCGACAAGGAGGATGATGGACTTTTCCATGTCTATTCCAATCTGAAACTGTCGGATTTGAGTGAACTCACCAATGCTTTTGTCCGCACAATTGACGATACTCATTATGGAGTTGTCCATTTACGTGACAATGAAAGGGATGTCTATAAACTTATGCTCCAGATGGAGACGATTCCGGCAGAAGCGGAGAGCCGTCTGCGTCAGTCGTTGAAGCGACTGGAGGGCGTGACGAAGATTTATTCTAAACTTATACACGATGATGATGCGTTTGAAGATGCTGATTCACGTCTTGTGATAAGGTTGTTCCCTAACACGAATGTCGGATCCACATGGAGGGTTGAGATGGTAGTTATTCCGTTTGCTGGATCAGCATATGTCGCCACACCTGCGGATGGACAGTCACTCAGTATCCTCGACGATGGAGATCATCTTCGTTTTATAAAAAGGAATTTTATTGCGGAAAAGAGACATCTTTTCGCTTTTGAACGCTTCTGCCAAACAAATGCAATTATATATGAAGACGAGGATGTAAGCGACGTTGCGTCAGCTCTTCTCAACCTTGAGAATGTGCTGGATATCATCACTTGGGCGAAAGAGAATGACGACAAAGCTGTGGTGGAATTGATGGAAGGCTGCAAATTCAATGTGAATGAAAAACTTACACCAAAGAATCTTCAGTTGGAAACTTTGCAGACTGTCCGTGGATGGATAGATATGAATGGAACGTTGGTCTCGTCTGATACCAAGATGGAACTTGTCGACTTGATGCGAAAGTTGCAAAAAGGAATCGGAAAATATATACGTGTCGACGGTGACAATTATGTGGAGGTGAGCCAATCATTACGTCAACTGATCAGCAGACTGCGTCTTTATAATGATGATTTAAATAAGCCGCTTGTCATTCCGGAGCTCGCTTTAGCTTCACTGGATGATGAGTTTGATTCAATTTTAACTGAGTCGGATAGTGCTTTCACTACAATACGAGAGCGGATAAACAGTTGTCAGACTGCTGATTTCGCAATTCCGTCTACTCTGAATGGAGAACTGAAAAACTATCAGATAGAGGGATATAAATGGATGATGCGCACATTGTCGTGGAGTGGAGGAGTGTGTCTTGCCGATGATATGGGACTTGGAAAAACCATCCAGACGATTGCAGTGATGTTGCAAAAGAGTGAGGATGGCCCGATGTTGGTTGTCGCACCTACATCTGTTGTGCTTAATTGGCAACATGAACTGACGAAATTTGCACCGTCGTTCCAGACAATAGTGCTGAATCAGTGTGTGCATAAGGCGAAAACGATAGATGAAGCGGAGCCGGGAACAGTGTTGATTGCTAGTTACGGAATGATGCTCACGCAGGTTTCAAATCTTGAAAAGAAAGAGTGGGGAATCATAGTGCTCGACGAAGCTCATGCCATCAAAAACTACAATACCAAAGCATTCAAATCTGCTATCAGACTTAATGGAAAGAACCGCATCGTCTTGACAGGAACTCCTATTCAAAACCATTTTTCTGAGATCTGGAGTCTTTTCCATTTTTCGAATCCGGGATTGCTTGGAAGCCAGAAATCATTTTCTGAGAAGGTCAAATATAATCGTGAGCGAGATGAAGATTGGGCAGACGACGTTGCGAAAGAGATCAATTCCATTGTCCGTCCGTTCATTTTACGACGTACGAAGAAAGAGGTTCTTGATGAACTGCCTGGAATAGAGGAAGTCGTGCTTGATGTGATGCTGACGAAGGAGGAATATGCTGTTTACGATTCCACACGTCTGGCGGTGAAAGAAGCCTTCCAAACGGAAGATAAATATGCGTTGGAGCGAGATTTGAGTGCGGTCGGACCACATAAAATAGCTGTTTTTGCGATGCTCACCAAATTGCGTGAACTTACCTGTTCACCGTCGTTGCTCGTCCAGGGTTGGAAAGAGAGAAGCAGCAAAGAATTGGCTTTTCTCGACCTGTTGCAAGAGATTGACCTGGAGGAGAACAGAGTTCTTGTATTCAGCCAATTCACCGGCTTTTTAGAGAGAATAAAGATACTTTTGCAAGAAGAAGGGATTGAATATCTGTATCTCGACGGATCCACACCGATGAAGGAGCGAGCAAAGTTGATAGATAAATTCCAAGCCGGAAAGACGCCGATATTCCTGATCAGTCTGAAGGCTGGAGGCGTTGGACTCAACCTTACTGCCGCCAATTATGTGGTGCATCTTGATCCGTGGTGGAATCCAGCCATTGAGCAGCAGGCCACAGACAGAGCCTATCGAATAGGTCAGGATCAGAAAGTTACTGTCTTCCACTTCATCGCAAAAGGAACGATAGAGGAGAAAATGTTGGAATTGCAGCGTCGCAAACAGACCGTTTCAGATGTGCTGTTGAGTGGCACAGACACATCGTCGTTGATGACCAAGGAAGATGTGATGGATATTTTGGAAGGAAAAATTTGATTAAAACTCAATGATTTGTTTGAAAATGAACAATGTTTGCTAAATTTGCAATCGAGTTTTGTTCTAAAATATAATTTATGAAAAAAAGATTTACTCAATTACTCGCTGCATCCGCAGTGTGTCTGCCATTAGCTGCTGCAACATATATGCGTGTGGTTCAAAATGATGGTAAAGTTGAAATATACGATGTTACTAATGTTAATCGTGTAGATTTTGTAGAAGAATCAGATTTGTATCCTTATGTGGATCTTGGTCTTCCAAGTGGAACTTTGTGGGCAACATATAATGTCGGAGCGTCTAAACCAGAGGAGTACGGCAATTATTATGCATGGGGAGAGACAGAACCCAAGGAACATTATACACTAGAGAATTACAAGTGGTATAATGGATCTTCAGCGTCTGATTTCACAAAGTACAATTATCGTGATAAAAATATAACCTTATTCCCAGAGGATGATGCCGCTTCTGTAAATTGGGGAGCGACGTGGCGACTTCCGACAATAGAAGAGTGTAAAGAGCTTGCCAATAATTGTACGGCTACTGTAGAGACGATTGGTGGAGTGATAGGAACAAAGTTTACTGCAAAGAATGGTAATTCGATTTTTTTCCCCGCTGCTGGATACAATTATAATGATACTCTTCATTTAATTGCTGATCGTGGTTGTTATTGGTCATCTCAAATTTCAGAAACTTCACGCTTCCAAGGACGAGAGTTTGAAATTATGGGAGTGTATACGGCTTTTTATAGCAACTATCGTCCATGTGGAGCTTCTGTTCGTGCGATACGTGTGGAGAAAGTGCCAAATACAGACACTTTGGAAATTCCTACTCCAATAGATACAACAAAAAAAGATACAGTAGCTCATAATTATGAGTATGTGGATCTCGGTCTTCCAAGTGGAACTTTGTGGGCAACATATAATGTCGGAGCATCTAAACCAGGAGAGTATGGCAATTATTACTCATGGGGAGAGATAGAACCCAAAGAACATTATACACTAGAGAATTACAAGTGGTATAATGGATCTTCAGCGTCTGATTTCACAAAGTACAATCATCGTGATAAAAATATAACCTTATTCCCTGAGGATGATGCCGCTTCTGCAAATTGGGGGGCATCGTGGCGACTTCCGACAGTAGAAGAGTGTAAAGAACTTGCCAATAATTGTACTGCTACTGTAGATACGATTGATGGAGTGATAGGAACAAAGTTTACTGCAAAGAATGGTAATTCGATTTTTTTCCCCGCTGCTGGATACAATTATAATGATACTCTTCATTTAATTGCTGATCGTGGTTGTTATTGGTCATCTCAAATTTCAGAAACTTCACGCTTCCAAGGACGAGAGTTTGAAATTATGGGAGTGTATACGGATTTTCATAGCAACTATCGTCCATGTGGAGCCCCTGTTCGTGCGGTACGTGTGGAGAAAGTGCCAAATACAGACACTTTGGAAATTCCTACTCCAATAGATACGACAAAAAAAGATACAGTAGTCCCTAATTACGAGTATGTGGATCTCGATCTTCCAAGTGGAACTCTATGGGCAGCGAACAATATAGGTGCGACTGCCCAAGGTGAAATCGGATACTATTTTGCATGGGGCGAGACAGAACCAAAAGAAACATATACACTAGAGAATTACAAGTGGTATAATGGATCTTCTTTATCTGATTTCACAAAGTACAATCATCGTGATAAAATATTAACGCTTCTTTCAGAAGATGATGCTGCAACAGTCAATTGGGGAACTGATTGGAGAATGCCGACATTAAGCGAATACAAAGAATTGAAAGATTATTGTACTGTAAGTGATGATACAATTAAAGGCGTTTCAGGAATTACGTTTACAGGAAAAAATGGAAACTGGATTTTCTTCCCTGGTGCAAGCTACATGGATGCAGATACACTTGGAACTAATGATCATAGAGGTATTTATTGGACTTCTCAACTTTATTCGGAAGATACAAGATTTCAAGGACGTGTTTTTGAATTCTTTGGTAAAAATAATATCTCTTATTATTCCAACTATCGTCCATGTGGATCGCCTGTCCGCGCGGTACGTGTAGAGAAGTCTTCTGCGAAAGAATGAATACAAAGAGCAATTAAGAAATGAGTTTAAGTTTTTCAATGGAAATGAATTATATGGATTCATGACATTGGTGAATTCAAGAGTTTATAACGGAGTTGCGATAAGCATTCTCCGTTATTTTTTTATTATACGGTCGGAATAGGATGATTTCGATATAAATCTTATTTTTGTATTGTATAGAGTCGAATTGTAAATGTAATTATATAAATAAGTAATGTTTTATGAGTGATAAGGTTAAAGACGAATTTTTGGAACTTCTTCGTAGCACAGAGCGTGACGGAGTGGAGGATATGATAGAGGAATTGCAGTCAAACGGTTTTATGGATGCTCCGGCGTCTGCAGGCCATCATCTTAATGTCGCAGGCGGTTTGGTGGAACACTCTTTGAACACTTGCAAGAGTGCATTGGCTATATGGGAAGGTATGAAGACATTAAACCCTTCTTTGGAAAAGTCCACTCCTAAAGACAGTGTTATCATTGCGTCTCTTCTTCATGATGTCTGCAAAAGCGACGTCTATTTCCGCACCGTAAAAAAGAAAAAAACGGCTCTTGGCACTTGGGAAGACGCGGAGGGTTATAAAGTGTCGTATAAGAATTTCCCTATGGGACACGGAGAAAAGTCTGTGATCATGATTTTGCCATTTCTGGAACTTACTGATGCTGAGATGCTTGCTATCCGTTGGCACATGGGTGCTTGGGCAATCGACAAGTCTAATTATGAAGAGGTGAGAAATTATGATACAGCCTGCAAATTGAATCCTCTTGTCTCTATTGTCCACGCTGCAGACATGCTTTCTTCGCATATCTTGGAGAGTGGTGGAGATGACGAAGAGTTGTGAAAATTATAAATTATAAATGCTAAATGCTAAATTAAAAGTATCCCCTAATTTAGCATTTAGCATTTAGCATTTTTAATTTTCCTTGTTTTGTTCCTCTCGCCTCAAATATTTTATTCAGACGGTCTGTGAACTCATAGTTCTTCAATCCCCAATCTGGGGCGACGAGAATGCTTTTCGGCGTTTGTGATACAAACCTTTCTATGCAGATGTCGGCACGCAGACGCTCAACAAATTCAGCCAACAACTGTTGGTACGCTTCGATAGAAAACAGTTTGAATTCATCTGGATTTTTGGCATACTCCTCTGCCATCGGAGTCTCTTTTACAATCTGAAGCTGATGCAGTTTGATGATGTCAATTGGTAGTTCAGACATTCTGTCTGCACCTTTTAGAATCATTTCTGGTGTTTCGCCGGGCAAACCTAATATGAGGTGGGCTCCTGTCTGTATCCCACGGCTGGCAGTGTCACGTATAGCCTTGCATGCACATGCGAAGTCGTGTCCACGGTTGATTCTCTTCAATGTGTTGTCGTCGGTGCTCTCCACACCGTATTCAATCATCACATATTTTTCTTTCGACAACTCCTGAAAATAGTCGAGCAATCTGTCGTCCACACAATCTGGACGTGTGCCGATGACTATTCCCACCACGTCTTCGCATGCCAAAGCCTCTTCGTAAAGAGCTTTGAGACGTGAGAATTCACCGTATGTGTTAGTGTAAGCCTGGAAGTAGGCGAGAAATTTCAAACCAGCGTATTTGGCTTTACGTTTGAAGAATATTTTTCCCTCCTCAAGTTGTTTGGTCACAGATGTTGTGGAGACGCAATAGTCTGGATTGAAAGAACGGTTGTTGCAGTAGGTGCAACCGCCCACACCGATGCTTCCATCACGGTTGGGACAGGTGAATCCTGCGTTGATGGATATCTTCTGCACCTTATAGCCAAAGTGCTCTTTTATGTAGTCTGAATAATTTTTATAGTGATTCATAGTGATTTATTAGCCGTGGAATCCCTTTAAAAAGTCACTCTCAATAATATAAACGATTAAAATGAATAATACGGTGAAAAATATTGTAAGTATCAATATGATTATTTCGGATAATACTTTTAAATAGCCCCGAAAGTTTTGTTGATTCCTAAAATTACGATATCCAAAAAGAATTATTTCGAATATCGGATATATCAATGAGACAAGTATGCTTGTGACCAAAAAAAATTCAGTGGTGTCATTTCTATAATTGGTTTCAAGTTTAGACATGAACCAAATCCATATCGAGCCAATTATTAATGATATAATGAGCCTAAAACATGTAGTCTTGAAATCGTATTTGAAAAAATCCATGCCTATATTTTATTGTTATTTCAAGTTTAGCAAGTAGTTCTCATATTCAAGTTGGAGTAAAATCGAGGATTACAAAGGGCGGAACGCCCTTGCCCATCTTTTTATTGCGAGCACGTAAGTGCGAGCGACAATAAAAGTTATTGAATATGGAAGTCATTATGCTAATGTTTATAAAGTGCTCGCCTACGGCTCGCACTGCAGAAGGGGTTAGGGCGTTCCGCCCTTAACAATCCTCTATATTATAAGATATAAAATGTAATGTAGGGCAACCACAAGGGATTGCCCCTACAGATGTGGTTCAATCACACATTATGCATTATGAATTATTCTCAGTCCACCACAAACTGGCTGTTGTAAATCTCGTAGTATCTGCCTTTCTTTGCCAACAACTCTTCATGCTTGCCTTGTTCTGCGATTCTTCCTTCGTGCATCACCAGAATCTTGTCTGCATTCTTGATTGTGCTCAATCTGTGGGCGATCACGAATGATGTGCGACCTTTGGTAAGGTTGTTGATGGCTTTCTGAATGAGAATCTCTGTGCGTGTGTCGATGTTACTTGTCGCTTCATCAAACACAAGGATAGGTGTCTCGACGAGGATGGCTCTTGCGATTGTCAGCAACTGTTTCTGTCCGTTGCTGATGTTCTCTCCACCACGCAGGATCTCGCTGTTGTAGCCTTGTGGAAGACGCTCTATGAAGTTGTGGGCATTGGCTGCCTTTGATGCGTTGATGATCTCTTCCTGTGTGGCTGCCGGCCATCCGTATGACACGTTGTAGTTCACTGTGTCGGAGAATAGGAACGGTACCTGCAATACGATACCCATCTGGTCTCGCAAACTCTCTTTCGTTATGTCTCGGATATCAATTCCGTCTACTTTGATAGAGCCTGAATTGATGTCGTAGAAACGGGTCAGAAGGTTGATGATTGTGGTCTTTCCGGCTCCCGTTGTGCCGACAATCGCTATCACTTCATCTTGTTTGGCTGTGAATGATATGTCTTTCAATATCAATTTGCCTGGCTCATATCCGAATGAGACGTGGTCGAACACGATGTCTCCTTTCACAGTCTCTTCTTTCAATGTGATAGCATCTGGCTTGTTGGTGATCGTCGGTTTTGTGTCAAGAATCGTGAAGATTCGTTCTGCTCCTGCGATTGCCGACTGTACTGCGTTGAATTGTGACGCCACTTGGTTGATAGGACGTAGGAATTGTTTTGTGTAAAGAAGGAACGACTGGATTGTTCCGACGGTGATGGTGGCGATTCCGATTCCAAACACAGTCAGATCAGAGGATGTCGCCATGATTCCACCCAACACTGCCACTATGATGTATATGATATTTTCAAGCACTCGCATCAGTGGCATAAGCAGTCCACTATAGATCTGCGCTTTCACTCCTGATTTGCGCAACTCTTCGTTGATGGCATTAAACTTGTCTATCTGTTGCTGCTCAATGCCGAAACTGCGTACCATCTTGATTCCGCTCACACTCTCTTCCACCAAACCGTTCAGCTGGCCGAGTGAAACCTGTTGTGAAGAGAAGAATTTTCTCGTTTGTTTGGAGATGATATTTGTCATCATAAACACCACAGGTATGGACAAACAGCAGACAACTGTCAGAGTTGGACTCAATGCTACCATGGCCACGACTGTTCCTGCAAGTGTGAAGATGGTGTTGAATAGCTGGATGAATGAGTCTCCCAATCCAGATTTCATCAGCTCTACATCGTTGGTGAATCGGCTCATCAAGTCGCCTCGTTTATGCACGTCATAGAAATGGATGTCCTGCTCGAGCATCTTGTCCATCATCTGTGTGCGGAGTTTTTTCGCGATTTTCAGGGAGACGTTGGTCATTCCATATTGCTGTACCCAAGAGAACCATGAACTTGAAATATATAGCATCAGCAACATTATGACGATGACATTCAATTTTGTGAAATCCACCGTCAACGTTGACAAATCTATACAGTTGTCTATCGCCTTACCGATAAGGATCGGAGCCATCAGTGTGCAGAACACCTCACATAGTGAACTGACAAGCATGATCACAAGCCATGTCCAATGCTCTTTCCAATATGAGAAAATTCGTGCGATTGTCTTGCTTGTCTCCTGTGGACGTTCGTGCTTGGCAGTCATATCTCTCATTCTGCTGCCTGGTGCACCACTGCCATCTGCCATCATTGGTCCTCTCATAGTTTGCCCTCCTCTGCACTTTGAACTTGTGAATCGTAAACTTCTCTATATTCCACTGATGATTTGTAAAGTTCATCGTGTGAACCATAGCATAGCATCTTTCCGTCTTCAATCATCAGAATCTTGTTGGCATCTTTGATTGAACTGATTCTTTGTGCTATGATGATCTTTGTCATCTCTAGTTTGCCCAACGCCTTACGGATTTTTGATTCTGTGATCAAATCTACAGCGCTCAGACTGTCGTCTAGAATAAGGATGTCAGGCTCTGAAATCAACGTGCGTGCGATGCTTATTCGTTGACGCTGACCTCCGGATATGTTTGTCGCGTCTTGCTCGATGATGTGGTTCAAACCATCTGGCAGAGACAAAACAAAATCTGCGATGTCTGCTTTTCTCAATGCTTCTATCATCTCTTCTTCCGTCGCATCCTCTTTGCCCATACGCATGTTGTCTGCGATTGTGCCTGAGAACAACACAGTGTTCTGCATCACCATTCCGACACTCTCCTGCAAAGCTTTTCTGTCAATCTCACGGATATCTTTACCTCCGATTTTTATTGAACCTTCTGTCACGTCGTAGAAACGAGGAATCAGATTCACCAGCGTCGACTTGCCTGAACCTGTACTGCCAAGGATCGCCAATGTCTCACCCTTGTTGATCTTGAATGAGATGTTAGAGATTTGGTTCTTGTTGGAACCTTCGTATTGGAAAGAGACATTGTCGAATTCCAAATCTCCTTCTTTTGGAACGTCCACTCCCGTCGACTGAAGGTCTAGCTCACATTCCGTCTCCAAAACTTCATTGATTCTCACCATAGAGGCTTCTGCCTGGGTGATCGACATTATCACTCGCTGTGCCATCATCAACGACATCAGGATCTGAGTCATATAGTTGGTGCATGCCATGATGTCGCCGACATTCAAACGCCCGTCAGCCACTTCGTATTCTCCAAACCATAGGACTCCGACTACTCCGAGATTCATGATGAACGACATGGCAGGCATCATTATAATTATGAGTTTGCTTACCTTCAGCGACGACGCTATGTAGTCTTCATTTGAAGCTTCGAATCTTTCTTTCTCTCCTGGTTCCCTTACGTATGCTTTGACGACGCGGATTCCAGAAAGCAATTCCTGCACCACTGTGTTGAACTTATCCATTTTCTGTTGCACAATGGTGAATAGAGGAAATGTCTTTTTCAATATATAGATAATAGTGAAAAGCAGGATTGGCAGGATGATGATAAGAATGTATGCCATCTTCAAGTCGAGCATGAACACCATCACAATGGCTCCGATAAACATGAATGGGGCACGGAAAAGCAGTCTCATAGATGCCTGTATCACGTTTTGCACTTGTGTCACATCGCTTGTGATACGTGTGATCAATGATCCTGTCTGTAGACGGTCGATATTGGAGAATGAGAATTTTTGTATGCGTGAGAACATGTTTGTACGCATGTCCGCACCAAACGCATACGATACTTTTCCTGCGGCATAGATGGAAAAAATACCTGCGCACACTCCTATAAGTGTGATGATAAGCATCTTGATTCCCAATGCGGTGATTATTTCAGACTCTCCGCCAATGACACCTCGGTTTACAATCTCCGACATGATTTTAGGCTGGACAAGTTCAGCGACGACTTCGATGACCACACATAATGGAGCCATGAGTGTCAGCGTGAGATGTTTTCTTAGAAATTGTAATATTATCTTTATACTTTTCATCTATTTTTTTTGTCTATCTGTTTTGTTTTGGTAGAGAATCTTCTATTCCACTAAAGAATGTAGGGCAGGTTTTTATGCCTGCCCGTATATATAATTGATTTCTTTAATAGTGTTCAATAAGTAAGATGTTTCGTTGGTTGTTGACGGAGATGTTGCCGAATTTGGCAATGTCATTTTTAGAAAGCTGAAGTTTGGCATTCTTGTCGTTGGTCACTTTCATTATTAGACCTTTGACTTTGATGCCTTCGATTTCCAACTCTCTGATTGTCACAACAGTTGACTCTGTCAAATCTTTATATGGATCTTGACTCCATTCTTGAGTTTGGATGTATCCATATTTAGTTAAGAATAGAGCGTCAGCAAAACTGATGCTTCCTATTGTAGCGGCAGTGTCGAGCAGACATGAGATGTCAAGATTGTTGAGTTTGCATCCCAATGCAAATTTCTGCTGCTCACGTCTGAATTTCACCTCTGTAGTAACCATAGCTTTTTGAGCATCTGATTTCTCAGCCTTTGTAAAGTTTGCTGACACACCACTTGCTTTCTTCCACTTTTCAACCAAAGCAATGTAAGAAGCTTTTGTTCTCAAACTGTCGAGGTTTGAGTCGGAATCCACTTGCGAGAAGTTGCGGTATCCAAGTTCAAAACTTTTTTCAAGGGAGGTTAAAGCGTTGGCAGTGTCGTTGATAGCCGCATAGAAGGAGGCGGCAGTGTAGTAGTTGTCTGCGTTTGGATAAGCTTTAAGTATCTCTTTTATAGATCTTTTGCCATCATTCTGCTTTCCGATATAAAGGTAGGCGAATGGCTTATGGTTTTCTGTTGCAGACGGTGCTGTTTCCAGTTTGATTACTCTTTCAAAATCTTTCTTTGATTTTTTGATTATACCTCTGCGATAATAGAGTGGGGCATAATTCGAATTGATCTGCATTCCCACTTCGTAGTCGGAAATCGCGTCTCCAGTCATCTTACGCATCTCTTGTACTCTACCGCGCAGGTAGTAATACTCGTAGTTCATTGGGTCGAGCGACACTGCTTTGTTGGCGTAGACAAGAGCTTCGGTTGATTCGTTTTGCAAAAGCAGGATTCTAGCGATACCTGCGTTTGCGGCAGCTGTCTCCTCTAACTCATTCGCCTCTTTATACATTGCAAGAGCAGTGTTGTAGTCTCCCTTTTGGAAATAACAGTCACCTTTCCCAGAAGATGTGATAGCGTATTTTTCGCCAAGAATGTTTTCTAGTTTATTATAGTCTTCAATTGCCGCCTCAAATTTTCCAATCTTATTGTCGACAGCTGCACGACATTGTAACCATAGTACAGTATTCTCGTCAGCTTTGATCTTTTGGTCGATTTTAGGCATTGAATAAGTTACGCATTTAGAAGCCGCATTACTTAGATCTGCAAGATACGGGTTGTAATCCTCGTTGCTTGAAGCCACGTATGAGATGTCGTCGAAAGCTCTTTCGTAATTTTGTAATCCGAGGTTAGCTTTGTATCGAAGCATGTAAGGTTCGATTTTCTCACCGTCGACGGCGATCGCTTGATCAAGTTTTGAGATGGCGTCTCTTTCTCTTTCGTTGTTGATGTAGTTTTTCGCCAATCCCATCAACGCATTGTAGTTTTTGCTGTCATAGCGAAGAGCTTTGGCAAAAGTTGTGTCGGAACCTTTGAAATCATTTCTTGATGCATAGATTTCTCCCATTTCGACGTAGATGTCAGCCAAAGTATTGTCAGCCAAAGCAGCTTTGTTCAACTCTTCCATAGCTGTCTCTGTGTGTCCCAAGGCACGGTAGCATTTAGCGCGTTGAAGAAGCAGGTCAGCCTGTTTGATTTTACTGCTTTTGGATAATTTCTTTACGATTTGGAATTTTTTATCTAGTTGGATGGCAAGATCTATATCTTTCAATGCAAGGTCGTTTTCGCCGATTCCAAGTTCGGCTACCGAACGATAATAATATGCCTGAGGCTCCATCTCATGGTTGGATATATATGACGTCATCAGGTTGATAGCCGCAGTATAGTTTGATTTAGAAATCTCAGCAGCGGCGGTCGCCAAATCATCAGTTTTGGGTTTTGCATTGATAGTCGACGCAAAAGCAAAAAGCAATGCGGAATATGTAAATTTTTGTAGTGTCTTCATAATATACCCGATATTAAGAATTAGTTTTTCAGACGCGATTCTTTGCGTCAACAGGTTGATTGCTATTGGATATCAATCAGTTTGTGTGTCTGCAGACTCATTCTCCATTGAGGATGTTTTAGAATATAGTCTACTACTTCAGCAGTGTTTCCACATGAGAGTGGTTGCAGAAAACGGTGCTGGCTGTTGAAGTTTGTGAATTTTTCTACGAATGAAGGGCTTGTAAACACAACTTTCAGTTCATTAGCTTTGTTGATAGCCAGTGGAGCCTCTTTAGGACTGCATGTTATCCAATCCACATTTTGTGGGATAGCATGGGTTCCGTTTGTTTCGATCTGCACGTAGTATCCTGCAGATTTCAGTTTGCCGACAAACTCCTCGTCGATCCACAATGAAGGTTCTCCTCCCGTCAACACAACATGCTTGGATTGGAAGGAGGAGATTCTTTGTAGTATCTCTTCGTCGGAAAGGAATTCACCGGATTCATGGATGGTGTCGCAAAAATCGCATTTCAGGTTGCATCCGGAAAAACGAATGAAGATTGCGGCGGTTCCTGTATGGAATCCCTCACCTTGAAGCGAATAGAAGATTTCGTTAATCTTCCTCATAGTCGGAATATTGTGGATTAGTCTTCCTCGTAGATTGCTGTATTGTTCTCGCTTTCAGTTACTTCTACTCTGAAAGCTGTAGGAATCTGGTCGCAGATCCACTTCGCGATATTTTCTGCTGTAGGGTTGAATGGCAACACATCATTTAGATAAGTGTGGTCTAAAGTACGGTGTAGCATACTCTTGATAGCGGTGAAATCCTCTACCATACCATTCTCGTTAAGCTCCTTGCTTCTGCAACTGATTGTGATGATCCAGTTGTGGCCATGAAGTTTGTTGCATTGGCTTTCATATGTTGTCTTCAGACTGTGAGCTGCAGATATTTCTATTCTTTTTCGTATTGTATACATAATTATATGATGTTTTTGATTTATGCAAATTTGCGAAAAAAAAATGATTTTTCTAACGGATTTGTTAGAAAAGAAACAATATTCCTCCATTTCTCTTTAGTAAATTATAAAGTACATATTCTTCGCTGTCTTCAATTATATTATTTTTGTGGACAGGAAACGAATAATTTTTTGTTGTGACAAAAAAAATAAGTTAATGATAAACAAAGTTGCTATTATACTATCAGGTCTATTGACTGTTTTGTTTTTGACTTCGATTTCATTTGGCGAAAGCAAAGTCGAAAAGAAAAATGATTGGGAAAAATGTGAAATTAAAGGTGAGGTGAAGGAAAGAAGAGTTTATGAATATCGTTATTTTAATGATTCAAAGACAGAAGAATTTTTTTTAAGGAAGTTTGACAGAATTGGAAATTTAGTAGAAAAAGAGGAACGTTATTATGAAGATACAACTGCATATGTAAATAAATATTATTATAGGTATGACGATAATAACAATTTGATAGAGGAACTTTTGTTCGATTCAAAGTTTGGTTCAGAAGAAAGAGTTATTTATGAATATGATGAAAAAGGACAGTGCGTTGAAAAACAGATGTTTAACTCAAAGGGAGAAAGTCGATATCGTTTTGTGAAAAAGTATGATGATAATGGAAATGTAATAGAAGAACTTTATTACAATTGGAGTGATACCTTGTCTAATATTACATATCGCAAGTATGATGTGAAAGGAAACCTTCTTGATGATGGGAGAGGCACAATTTACAAGTATGATGATAAAGGAAATGTAATAGAAATTTGTAATTTTGGTTATGAAGGAGATTTGTTGAAAAAAATAAATTATGAGTATGATAATAAAGGTATTTTGATAAAAGATTGTTGTTTTGATGCATTAAATGAAACTTATGATTCGATGAAGATTACATATAATGATAAAGGTCAGAAAATCGAGTCTGTAGTAAGTATTTATGGTGCTGATGGTAATTGGCTTTATACAAATAGATTAAAATTCAAATATGATAAAAAAGGGAGATTGGTTACGAAAAGATATAGCTTCAGTAGATCGGATCCTTCTTATACTTGGAAATATTATAAAGAGACTTTTAAATATGATAAAAATGGAAATAAAGTTGAACACCGTAGTTATGCTGCTGATGATGATAAGAAAATTGTATATGAAGATGAAATAGAAATTTTTAAATATGATGATATAGGTAATTTGATTGAATATAAAATGAAATATGGCAAATATCTTAGTCATGAAGTACAATATGAATATGTGTATTATGATGAATAGTGTCATTGCTTTGGAAGTGCGAAATATGGTCTTTATTTCACTTATGAATTTAGTAAACATAGAAAATAAGTTTGTTTAGAACATGATATTTTGTGTTTTTGTTGTTACTTTTGCTAATGAAATATTTACGATGTGACTAAAACTGTTTATGCTATGAAAAAAATCTTTCTTTTGACTATGATGCTATTAGCTTCATTGTCAATGTTTTCGCGAACCACTCCTGAAACAATTTATCTTAAATCAGGAAGTGTGATTAATGGAGAAATCATAGAGTATGTTCCGAACCAATCGATTAAGATTATTACATCAGACTATAGTGTATTTGTATGTAAACTAGAAGACGTAGACAAGGTTGTTCGAAACATAACTGCAAATTTAGAAAATCAACAATCGACAGCTTTTGTCACACCACAAAAAGGATATAGATTCTTTATTGCCGCAGATCAAATGACAGGGAATTTGACAGGCTTTAAGTTTACAACAACTCATGGTGCTCAATTAAACAATAAAATATTTTTGGGCGGAGGTCTTGGTTTTTGTGTGGCCGAAGATGAGAAAAGTTGGGATACTTATTTGTCGATTCCTTTTTATGCCGATTTTCGTTATGATATTTTAGATAAAAAAATCACTCCATTTATAGGGGCTAGGGCTGGTGTCGCCTTTGCTATAGAAGGCATAACTGGTTTTTATGGAAATTTATCCTTTGGTGGACGATTCAAAAGATTTTCAATTTCAATGGGCGTGGAGACATTGAAAGGATCGGATCTATACTATAAGTTCGATAATGATGACTATTATGGCACTTATGTTGAAATACCTGAACCATATCGAGCATTCTCTTTTGTGACAAGATTTGCGTTTGAGTTCTAAACAAAATTATTACACAATGAAAAAAATACTGCTTTGTGCTTTGATGTTTTTTTTGCAGATTTCTGCATTTTCTCAAGTCAATAGAGAAACTGTTTACTTGAAGAATGGAAATGTGCTCAAGGGTGATGTCGTTGGTTTTGTGCCAAAACAATCGGTTACGATAGCTGCGGTTGATGGTGATACTTTTGTTTGCAATTTGACAGAAATAGAAAAGATCACGAGAGATCACGGTTATATTGCTGGAAATAATGAGTCGTCATCTGGTTACTCTTATCATGAAAAGGGTTACAAATTCGTATTTTCTTTTGATATCATGTTAGGAGAAATGTCGGGTATGAAATGGACTACAATTCATGGATCACAATTAAATGAAAGAATTTATTTAGGATTGGGTTTAGGTTTATGTATAGCAAATGATTACGACATTCATTTGTCTGTGCCTGTGTTTGCTGATTTCCGTTTTGATTTTCTTAAAAAAAGAATAACTCCATATATAGAAACGAGGGCAGGTTACGACTTTGCTTTTGAAGGATGTCCTGGCTTTTATGGAGATTTCGCCTTTGGCTGTCGAATCAAACGTTTTTCTGTTTCAACAGGAATTGAAACTTTACGTAGAGAAAATAATGATGGCATATATTACTATAATGGATATAATGATTATGGATATGAGGAAAGCCATCTTGAATTTCAATCATTTAATTTCGTGATTAGATTCTCGTTGGAGTTCTAAGTCCATTGGATCTTATTCTGATAAAATTAATAGTTGATTTTAGTCGTTTGATTATTAGATGAAATGCTTTCGCTTATGATTTTGCGATAAATATTTATGTTGGGTTAAAAACTTTTAGATTTAAAATGAAGAAAATATTGATGTTGGCTGTTATGTTGATTGCCTCAATATCAGCATTCTCACAGAGTTTTCGTGAGTCGGTTTACCTGAAAAATGGAAGTGTTATAAAAGGAGATATTGTTGAACTCCTACCTGATTCGTTGGTTAAGATTGAGGTTGCAGACGGAAGTGTTTATGCTTTTGATTACAAAGAAATCGAGAGAATCATTAGAGATAGTAAAGATGCGGTAGCATCAAAAAATGTTGATACACATGATTCTATTAGTGATTTCAGTCTAAAAAAAGGTTCTAGATTATTTGCTTCTGCTGAATTGATGTTTGGTGAAATGCCTGGTGCCAGATTTTCAGCAACTTATGGAGCCCAACTGAATAATAAGTTTTTCTTGGGTGGAGGAACGGGATTTTGTATCGCTGCAGATTGGTATAGTGATCATTATTCGATTCCTGTGTTTGCTGATTTACGTGTGGATTTTTTAGAAAAGAAAATCTCGCCATTCATGGAATTAAGAGCTGGAGTTGACATTGCTATTAAAGGTGCTAGTGGTTTTTATGGAGATCTTTCATTTGGGTGTAGATTAAAAAGATTCTCAGTTTCTGCAGGAGTGGAATCATTGAAAGGACTGGATTATGATTTTCCGTATTATAATGCTGGAAGAAGAGAACGTGTTTATTATGGCAATTTCGACGAGTCTGCTGAGCCATATGGCTATCGTGCATTCAACTTTGTGACGAGATTTTCGTTTGAATTCTAAGTATGTGATGCACCATGTTTTATTAATTGTCGATCTGTTGATGTGATCTAATGAGAAAATTAAGAGTCCAAACAAAAACAATTATAGTTTTTGTATCAATCATATTGTTCATTTCATCTTGCGTTTGGTGGAAGAATTTCTTGTCCACGTTTTTCTTTGAAAATATACATCGACCTTCAATCCAAAATGGTAATTCTAACAAAATAAAGAGCAGTTCGTTATATGATACGAAATTAGAATCAGGAGAACTGGTCAAAGGACAACGACTATTGTATGTTGAGTATGACGAGAATGGTAATGTCACTCATAGTACAAATGGATATTTTGAATCTTTTTTTACCTATGAAGACAATAGATGCATAGAAGCTAAAATTTTTCGTGATGGACAATTGTGTGATAGCTCTGTTGATAGGTATGAAGAAGACAAAAGGGTTGAAACATTCATTTACAATGCAATGGATTCTTTGTTGTCTAGAGTAGAGTATAAATATGAAGGAGACAATATGGTTGAATCATTAATATATGATGTAAATGAAACTCTATTGAAGAAATCTAAATATAGATATTATGAAAATGGTAAGCCAGAGTTTTCGGAAGAATCAATGTATGATGCAGATGGTAATGTGGTGGATTATATGTGGTCACGTTATGACAAATATGGAAACCTTCTTGAGTCGGATGGAAAGGAGAAATTTCAAAAATTAAAATTTGAGTATAAATACGACAAGGATGGAAAAATCTTAGAATCTGTCGGCTTCAAACAAGATGGAAGCAAGTATCCGGCAAACATTTATACTTATGACGAGCATGGCAACTGCATCAAAAAAGTGTCTGCAGACAACTCAATGGGAAATATTTGGGAATATGAGTATTATTAAATTCGTGATGGTCGTTAAATATAATTTGATGTTTATCGCTGAAAGTTCATAACTATCATTCATATTTTTGTTTCAAATCATAGTTTTCTTTGCAAAAAATCTTATGATTTTGTTTGAATAGTCTTATTTTTTTGTAATTTTGCAACATCTAAATAGACAAAGAAACTATAGACGATGAAAAATATTGGAACTACATACATTCAACTCATTGGTTTGCTGCTCATAGGGTGATGCAGTGAGATTGTGTGTGGTCGAGATTATTTTTATATAAGACAACGATTGAGCTTTCTCACTTCAATAAAGATGTGAAAAGGCTCTTTTTATTTTTTATTGTGAAACAACGCTAAAAATTTATTTTTATGGCAGATAGATTATACGTTTTTGATACCACTTTGCGTGATGGAGAGCAAGTGCCTGGATGTCAGTTGAATACAATTGAGAAGATACAGGTTGCTAAGGCTCTTGAGACGCTTGGCGTGGATGTGATTGAGGCAGGATTCCCAATCTCAAGTCCAGGAGACTTTAATTCAGTAGTAGAGATATCAAAGGCTGTTACATGGCCTACTATCTGTGCCCTGACTCGTAGTGTTCAGAAGGATATTGACGTAGCTGCGGAAGCCCTCCAGTATGCCAAGAGAAAGCGTATTCACACTGGTATAGGAACAAGTGAAAGCCATATCAAATATAAATTCAATTCCACTCCTGAGGAGATTCTTGAACGTGCAGTAGCTGCTGTTAAGTATGCCCGCAGATTTGTGGATGATGTTGAATTCTATTGTGAAGACGCTGGCCGTACAGACAATGAGTATTTGGCTCGTGTTGTAGAGGCTGTCATCAAGGCTGGTGCTACTGTAGTAAATATTCCTGATACAACTGGTTATTGCTTGCCTGTTGAATATGGTGAGAAGATCAAGTATCTTTTCGATCACGTCGACGGAATTGATAAGGCAATCATCTCAAGCCACTGTCATAACGACTTAGGTATGGCGACTGCCAACACTATCTCTGGTGTTATGAACGGTGTCCGTCAGGTTGAGGTTACAATCAACGGAATCGGTGAGCGTGCCGGCAACACTTCTCTTGAAGAGGTTGCTATGATCTTAAAGTGTCACAAACACCTTGGCATCGATACAAACATCAACACTCAGAAAATCGCGTCTACTTCAAGATTAGTCTCTAACTTGATGAATATGCCAGTTCAGCCTAATAAGGCTATCGTTGGTAAGAATGCGTTCGCTCACTCATCAGGTATCCATCAGGATGGTGTGTTGAAGAATCTTCAGACTTACGAGATCATGAATCCTAAGGATGTAGGTATCGACGACAATGCAATCGTATTGACTGCAAGAAGTGGTCGTGCGGCTGTACGTCACAGATTAAGTGTTCTTGGTGTTGAGGTGGATGGCGATAAGCTTAACACTATCTACGAGGCATTCCTTCGTTTGGCTGACCAGAAGAAGGAGATCTGCGACGACGATTTGTTGATGCTTGCTGGACAGGAGCGTACAAGTGCTCATCATATTAAACTTGAGTATTTGCAGACTACATCAGGAGTCGGTGTCACTCCAGTCGCAATTATCGGTTTGAATATCGCTGGTGAGAAGTTTGAGGCTACTGCTTCAGGAAACGGTCCAGTCGACGCTGCTGTCAAGGCTCTAAAGAAGATCATCGACAGAAAGATGGAGCTTAAAGAGCTTTTGATCCAGGCCATCACACGTGGATCTGACGATGCATGTAAGGTACATGTGCAGGTTGAGACAGAGGGCGTGATCTATTATGGTTTCGCGGCTAATACAGATATCGTGTCAGCTACAATTGATGCGTATATTGATGCTATAAACAAATTCAAGAACTAAGACTTTAAAGAAGAAAAAGCAAAATTATGAATACACTATTTGACAAGATTTGGGATTCTCATGTTGTGCAGAATGTGCAGGATGGCCCAACTCAATTGTACATTGATCGTCTTTACTGCCACGAGGTAACTTCACCTCAGGCATTTGATACATTGCGTGACAAGGGAATCAAGGCTTTCCGTCCAGACCATGTTGTAGCAATGCCAGACCATAACACACCTTCTGATCAGCAGAAGGAGATCAGCGATCCAATCGGTTGCAAGCAGGTTGATACTCTTTCATCTAACTGTGCTGCATTCGGTATCAAGCATTTCGCTATGGGTACTAAGGACAATGGTATCATCCATGTTGTTGGTCCAGAGAAAGGTCTTTCATTGCCAGGTATGACAATCGTATGTGGTGACTCTCATACATCTACTCACGGTGCTGTCGGTGCAATCGCAATGGGTATCGGTACTTCTGAGGTTGCTCAGGTACTAGCTTCACAGTGTATTCTACAGAGCAAGCCAAAGACAATGCGTATCAACATTGAGGGCGAGCTTCAGCCAGGTGTCACTGCAAAGGACGTCGCTCTATACATCATGGCCCAGGTTACAACATCTGGCGCTACTGGTTATGCTGTTGAGTACGCAGGTTCAGCTATCCGCAATATGAGCATGGAGGGTCGTTTGACTCTATCTAACCTTTCTATTGAGATGGGTTCACGTGCTGGTCTTATCGCTCCAGACGAGATCACTTTCGCTTACCTTAAGGATCGTGAGTATGCTCCTAAGGGTGCTGAGTGGGATGCGGCTGTTGCTAAGTGGCGTCAGTTGAAGAGCGACGACAATGCTGTGTTCGACAAAGAGTTGACATTCAAGGCTGAGGATATCAAGCCTCGTATCACTTTCGGTACAAACCCAGGTGCTGGTATCGCAATCGACGGTACTATTCCAACATACGACGGAATGAGTGAGGCTGATGCTGCTCAGTTGAAGGCTCAGCTTGACTATATGCAGTTCAAGCCAGGACAGAAACTAGAGGGAATTCCTGTTGACTACTGTTTCCTTGGAGCTTGTACAAACGGTCGTATCGAAGACTTCCGTGCTTTCGCTTCAATAGTTAAGGGAAAGAAGAAGGCTCCTAATGTAGTTGCTTGGTTGGTTCCTGGTTCATGGTTGGTTCGCCAGCAGATTATTGAGGAGGGAATCGACAAGATTCTAAAGGATGCTGGATTCGAACTTCGTTTGCCATCTTGTTCATCATGTTTGGCTATGAACCCAGACAAGGTGCCAGCAGGTAAACTTTCAATCTCAACAAGTAACCGTAACTTCGTAGGTCGTCAGGGTCCTGGCGCACGTACAATCTTGGCTTCTCCACTTACAGTGGCTGCCAGCGCAATTACTGGTGTTGTTACTGACCCACGTACACTTCAGTCTTCACCTATCAAGGCTGCTGAGGTGACTAAGGTAGTGGATTCTAAACCACAGGATTGTCCTAACTGCGCATTCGGTGCTACAGCAGGTGCACAGGCTGCTGATGGAGCTAAGTCTGTACACAAAGCATTCAACGTAGTTAAGTCTACTTGCTTGCCTATCAATATCGATAACAACAATACAGATAATATCATTCCAGCTCGTTACTTGGCGTTCACTACACGTGATCCTAAGTTCTATGGTGATGCTTTCATGCATGATATCCGCTTCGATGCAAACAATAAGCCAGTTGCTGATTTCGTGATGAATATCGCTCCATTCAACGAGACTCCTGCTGAGGGCAAGCGTGAAATTATCATCGGTGGTAAGAACTGGGGTTCTGGTTCAAGCCGTGAGCACGCTGCATGGGCAATCGCTGGTTATGGAATACGTGTTGTTATCAGCTCATCTTTCGCTGATATCCACCGTAACAACCTTCTTAACTGCTTCGTATTGCCAGTTATTGTAAGTGAGGATTTCCGTCAGGAGCTTCTTGCTTCAATCGACAAGGATGCTAACACTATTGTTACTGTTGATGTTCCAAATCAGACTGTGACTAATGAGGCTACAGGACACTCTGAGAAATTCGATATCAATGGCTACAAGAAGTATTGCTTGTTGAACGGTTATGATGATATTGATTATTTGTTGTCTAACAAGGATAAAATCGAGGCTTACGAGTCTAAAAAATAATCCAAATTTGAGAGTGAGGATATGATCGAAATAATGGATACAACATTGAGAGATGGAGAACAGACATCTGGTGTCTCTTTCTCTCAACAGGAAAAACTCGGTATTGCCAAATTCTTGCTCTCTGAATTAGGTGTTGACAGAATAGAAATCGCTTCAGCAAGAGTGTCGGAAGGAGAGCTTCAGACTGTGAAGAAGATCACAGAATGGGCTGACAAGGCTGGCTTTCTTCCGAAAATTGAAGTTTTGGGCTTCGTCGACGGAGAGACATCCCTCAATTGGATTGAAAGTGTCGGTGGAAAGGTGATCAACCTTCTTACTAAAGGTTCATTGCGCCATGTCACTGAACAGTTGAGAAAGACTCCTCAGGCTCATATCGATGATATCAAACGAGCTATTGATTTGGCTCATAAGAAGAATATCTCCGTCAACCTATATTTGGAGGATTGGAGCAACGGAATGAAAAATTCCCCTTCTTATGTGTTTGATATGGTCGACGCATTGTGTGGTGAGGGAGTGAACAGATTTATGCTTCCTGACACTTTGGGTATACTTAATCCGCTTTTGACTGCTGATTTCTGCACTCAGATGGTGAAAAGATATCCTAATCTGAAGTTCGATTTCCATGCCCATAATGATTACGATCTTGCTGTATCCAATGTGTTTGCTGCTGTGAATTCTGGAATCAGTGGCATCCACACTACAATAAATGGACTTGGAGAACGTGCGGGAAATGCTCCACTTACGAGTGTTTTGGCCGTACTTCACGACCAGCTTGGCATCAAGACAAAGATCAACGAGCAGAAGATGTATGATGGCTCAAAACTTGTGGAGACCTATTCGGGAGTACGTATTCCAGCCAACAAGCCGATTATTGGAGACAATGTCTTCACGCAGGTAGCTGGTGTGCATGCCGACGGAGATCAGAAAAACAATCTGTATTGCAACGACTTACGTCCGGAAAGATTCGGAAGAAAGCGTGAATATGCACTTGGTAAGACATCTGGAAAGGCTAATATCCGCAAGAATCTTGAGACATTGGGTATAGAGTTGGATGAAAAGTCGATGCTGAAGGTGACTCAGAGAATTATCGAGCTTGGAGACAAGAAACAGCTTGTGACTCCTGAGGATCTTCCATTCATCATCAAGGATGTGCTTGGACATGGAGAAGTGAAGCAGACAATCAAGGTTGTCAATTATGCTTTGAACTTGACTCATAATCTTCGTCCGGTCGCAACTATATTGATCGAGATCGATGGTAAGAGATACCAACAGACAGAAGCTGGAGACGGTCAGTATGATGCATTCTCTAAAGCACTTTGGAAAGTGTATAAAGAGTTGGGCAAGGAGACACCGGAATTGCTAGACTATTCGGTTGTCATCCCTCCTGGTGGAAACACTGACGCATTGGTTCACAACACCATTACTTGGAAGTTCAAGAATAAAGTGTTCAAGACTCATGGTTTGGATGCCGACCAGACAGAGGCGGCGATCAAAGCGACAGTCAAGATGCTCAACTTGATCGAAACAATGTAAGAGTTGAGGGGTGAAGAGTTGAGAGTTGAGAGTTGAGAGTTGAGAGGTGTGAGTTGAGGGGTGTGAGTTGAGGGGTGTGAGTTGAGGGGTGTGAGTTGAGGGGTGTGAGTTGAGGGGTGTGAGTTGAGGGTGGTGAGTTGAGGGTGGTGATTATGTCTATTATTTAATTGAAATTAAAATATAAACAGAATATGGAATTAAAGATAGCGGTTCTTGCTGGAGACGGCATTGGACCAGAGATTTCAGCAGTAGGTGTTGATGTGATGTCTGCTGTATGTGAGAAGTTCGGACACAAAGTAAGCTATGAGTATGCTATTTGTGGAGCTCATGCGATCGACGAAGTTGGTGATCCATTCCCAGAGGATACATTCAAGAAGTGTATGGCTGCAGACGCAGTTCTATTCTCTGCAGTAGGTGATCCTAAGTTCGACAATAACCCATCAGCAAAGGTACGTCCAGAGCAGGGTCTTCTTGCAATGAGAAAGAAACTTGGTTTGTTCGCAAACATCCGTCCAGTACAGACATTCGACTGCCTTGTACACAAGTCACCATTGAAGGATGAACTTGTAAAGGGAGCTGATTTCATCTGTATCCGTGAGTTGACTGGTGGTATGTACTTCGGTGAGAAGTATCAGGACGACGAGAAGGCTTACGATACAAACGCATATACACGTCCAGAGATCGAGAGAATCTTGAAGGTGGCTTACGACTATGCACGCAAGCGTAACAAGCACGTGACAGTTGTAGATAAGGCTAACGTTCTTGCTTCTTCACGTCTATGGAGAAAGGTCGCTCAGGAGATGGCTCCTAACTATCCAGATGTTACAACTGACTTCATGTACGTTGATAACGCTGCAATGAGAATGATTCAGGAGCCTAAGTTCTTCGACGTTATGGTAACTGAGAACACATTCGGTGATATCCTTACAGATGAGGGTTCTTGTATCACAGGTTCAATGGGTCTTCTTCCATCAGCATCTACAGGTGAGCACACTCCAGTGTTCGAGCCAATCCACGGCTCATGGCCACAGGCAAAGGGCTTGAATATCGCAAACCCACTTGCACAGGTTCTTTCTGTAGCAATGTTGTTTGAGTATTTCGACCTTAAGAAGGAAGGCGAGTTGATCCGTAAGGCAGTAGACGCATCTTTGGATCAGAATGTACGTACTCCAGAAATCCAGGTTGCCGGCGGTGCTAAGTATGGCACTAAGGAAGTTGGAGCTTGGTTGGTAGATTGGATCAAGAAGGCTTAATTCTTAGTCTGAATATATTGTAGAGACGCACATTGTGCGTCTCTTTTTTTGTGAATGATTTATGTTATTTCAAATCTTTTTTCCATTTTTTTGATTAACCTCATACAATAATGCGGAGACAAATTCTTCATATACACAATAAATTTGCATTTTAATCGTTTAAACTGTAAATTTGTGCTCAAATGGATAAGAAGTACTTTTTAATATATATATCTGCATTGTCGCTCTTTATGCTGACGATGCTTGGCTGTTCCAACAAGAAGAATACAGCCATATCTCGTGGTTACCAGGCGATGACCACGCGTTATAATGTCTACTATAATGGAAGGGAATCATTGGAAAAAGGCAAGGAGAATATCGAAAATGCCTATAAACCGGATTATTCTCAGATTTTGAAGATGTATCCTGTGGGTGATAAAACCACAAAAGGGGCTGCTTTCTCACAGTGTAACAGGGCTTTGGATAAGTGTCAGACTGCCATCAAACTCCATTCCATGCGAAAAAAACCAGTGAAGAAACCAGGCAAGATGAAGGACCCTGATTATGCGGCTTTCTATGCGCAGGAGGAATTTAATTCTAAAATGGACGACGTGTGGATGCTGATGGGTGAGACTAAATACTATAATGAGGATTTCCTAGGTGCTTCTGCCACTTTTACATACGTTGAAAAACATTTCTCTGTTCATAAAGATTTGGTTGTGAAAGCATCTATCTGGAGAGCAAGAGCTCTTATGGAAATGGATTGGCTGTATGAAGCAGACGAGATATTATCTAATATCAGTGATGATGACTTAAACTTTGAAAATCAAGAGTTTTATGCTGCCGCAATGGCTAATCTTCGTCTGAAACAGAATGAGAAAGCTGAAGCCTTGAAGTATTTGAAACAAGCAATTCCGTCGGCTGAAAACAGAAAAGAAAAGACGCGATTCTATTTTATTATGGCTCAGCTTAATCAAGAACTAGGCCATAACGACGTCGCATACGCATATTATGATTCTGTGATACGCAAATGTCCAGACTATGAGATGCAATTCAATGCAAGAATACGTCAGTCTGAGGTCGTTCCTGGTGATTTGGCAAATACGGATCGTATTGTGGCAAAACTAAAAAAAGCGGCTAAATCATCTAAAAACAAAGATTATCTTGATCAGATTTATTATGCAATAGGTAATGTTTATCTTACTAAAGGAGATACTGCCAATGCGATCAAGAATTATATTGTCTCAGCGGAGAGCAGTACAAGAAACGGTATTGAAAAGGCTGTCACTTTGATGAAACTAGGTCAGCTTTATTACCAAAAAAGAAATTATATAGATGCAGAGCCTTGTTATGCGGAGGCGTCATCTATTCTTTCAAATGACCATCCTGATTATAATGAGATTTTTGCCAAAGCGAAGAATCTTACTGAGTTGAAGCAAAATTATGAGGTCGTCCATCTTCAGGATTCATTGCTCGCTTTGTCGGAGGCTACTGATGCGGAACGTATTGCAGCGGCACAACGTGAGGTTGACAAAGTCAAGGCTCGTTTGCAGAAAGAACAAGAGAAGAGAGAGCAGGACTCCCTTAACGCTCGTATCGCTGGAATGGAGATTGAAACAATCGTATCAAAGAATGTGAATTCGGTCAGAGGCTCTAATTGGTATTTCTACAATGCTCAGGCTGTGTCAAAGGGTAAAATCAGCTTTAAAAACAAGTGGGGGGATCGTCGTCTTGAGGATAACTGGAACAGAAAGAATAAGCAGATGATGATGATTTCAGATGAGGTCGCTATTAATGATACTGCAAATAATAGTCAAAACGTGCCTGAGTTCGAGGATAGAGGTTCTGATTCTGAACGTTTCGCAAATGGACAGGATATGCCTGAACTTACACTTGGATATTATCTGAATCAGATTCCTAAGACTCCAGAGGCAAAGGCTCTTGCCCTTAACCAGGTTCGCACCTCATTATTTAATGAGGCGGTTGTCTTCGACGAGAAAATCAGAGACTACGATATGGCGATCCAGACTTATGATGAGTGGATGCGTCGTTTTGGTGGTGAAAAAGCAGACAAGGATGCTGATGTCTTGTTCAACTCTTACCGTGTGGCTGAGAAGATGAACGACAATGCTTTGGCTGTGAAATATAAGGATGAACTTGTGTCTAAGTATCCTAACAGCAAGTATTCGCAGGTGTTGAGCGATCCTGACTACGCTAATAAGTTGGTAAGAATGGCAAATGTGGAGGATTCGATCTATAGAGCTACATATAACGCTTATCATGCATCCGAATACCAGACTGTTTTGGCTAATGCGGATTATATGCAAAAGAACTATAAGATGTCGTCGTTGATGCCTAAGTTCATGTTGCTGAAATCTTTGTCGTTTGGTAAACTGGGTCAGCACGATTCTTTGAAGGCTTCTTTGGGAACACTTGTAGCTGAGTATCCAAAGAGTGATGTTGCGACGATGGCAAAAGATATCTTGGCATTGATAGAGCAGGGTAATGTGTCGTCGAAAGGAACTACGGCATCACTCGCGTCGCAGAGAGAGCGGATATTGCTTGAGGAGAATATCCAGACTGGTGTGGTTGATACTGTAGGATTCAGATATAGTGATAAGAGTGCTTATCATTTCTATATCATATCTCAGGCAGACAAGGTTGACCAGAACAGATTGTTGTTTGAGGTCGCTACATACAACTTCTCGAAATTCTTGGTTAAGGATTACGATTTGAAAGTCAGACCTGGATTGGTTTCTGTATCTGGATTGGACAATCTTGACGAGGCTCTTTGGTATCAGAAAGGTGTGAAGGAGAGCGACGGAATTATGAATCTTCTTAAGGGTACTGACTATACTTTGTTGGTGATCTCAGAAGAGAACAGTCGTTTGATCGGTCGTGGATACACACTTGAACAATATAAAGTGTTCTATGAGAAGAATATTCTCAACCGCAAGCAGGATAACAAGAAGAAGATCAATATCGAACTTATTGGTAATGATGCTCCTGCTGCTCCTGTTGAAATCAAGGAGGGTGATGACTTGAATAACATGTCTCAGTCGAAAATCGCTCCATCAACAAAATCAGAAGCTAAAACCGAGGCAAAGCAGGAGTCGAAGAGTGTAAACAGTGACGAAAAAACAACAGACGAGAAAAAAACGGAAGCAGTCAAGCCTGCGGAGACAAAGTCGGAAGCCAATAAAGTTGAAGAAAAGAAAGTCGACGCTGCTCCAAAGAAAGAGTTGAAGAAATACAAGAATCTTTATACGCTCGACCGTACGGCAGAGCATTATTTCGCTCTTCTTATCACAAGAGGTGCCGTGGATTCCGAAAAGTTGATTCAACTTTTGGCTAATGCTAATGATGAGTGGCCCGGAGGAGAATTGAAAGTGGAGAAAACAGATGGCAAAAATTTCACTTTGATTGTCACGGTAGGTTTGTTTGAAAACTCCTCTGTAGCGATGGATTATTTGAAAGGTATTGTGAAATCAGATGCCTTGAAACAAAGATTACAGAATGTCTCTTATAATAGTGTTATTATTTCTAAAGATAATCTTGATGCTTTGCGTCAGTCGGGAAATCTTAATGTTTATATGGAGTTGTTCAAGAAAGGTTATCTTGGCCGTTAATAAAGTTTAATTATGGATACATTACAGGGAACAATATTATGGGCAGACGATGAGATCGATCTGCTAAAGGCACACATCATTTTTTTGAAGCAGAAGGGATATGAGATAGACTGTGTGAATAATGGTCAGGATGCTGTGGAGGCGTGTAGAAACCGTCATTATGACATTGTTTTCCTTGACGAGAATATGCCCGGTATGAATGGTTTGGAGGCACTTCAGCAGATTAAGGAGATCGACAGCACAATCCCTGTGGTGATGATAACGAAGAGTGAGGAGGAGGATATTATGAATCAGGCTATCGGTGCTAAAATCGCCGACTATCTGATCAAACCTGTCAATCCTAATCAGATTCTGCTTACTTTAAAAAAGAATATCAAGGCACGTCAGATTATTTCCGAAGCCACAACTGATGGCTATCGTTCGGAGTTCGGAAAAATCGGTTTGCAGATCAACGACTCTTCATCTGTGGAGGATTATATGGAAGTCTACAAGAAACTCGTTTTCTGGGAGTTGCAACTTTCTGAGTCTGCCGCGGATATGGATGATATCCTTCTTATGCAGAAGGAGGAGGCTAACAGTGCTTTTGTAAAGTTTATAAAAAAGAATTACGAAGGTTGGTTTAAGGATGAGTCAAACCGACCATTGATGAGTCAGGATGTATTCAAGACGAAGGTGTTGCCGTTGCTCGACAATGGAGAGAAGGTTTTCTTCGTAGTGTTGGATAATTTCCGTTTCGACCAGTGGAGAATCATACGTGAACTGCTCAGTGCAGATTTTGTTGTGGAGACGGAGGATTTGTATTGCAGTATGTTGCCAACAAGCACTCAGTACAGCCGTAATGCGATTTTCTCTGGTTTGTTGCCATTGCAGATTAAAGAGATGTATCCGCAGTACTGGGTGGAGGAAGATGATGAAGATAGCAAGAACAAGTTTGAGGAAGAGTTGATAGGTACATTTTTCCAACGCTACCGTCGCAAATTCAAATATTCATACGCGAAGATTGTGGATTCTGCATTCGCATCCAAATATGTGTCTGAATTGAAAAAGTTGAAAGACAACGATTTGAATGTGACTGTGTTCAACTTCGTCGATATGCTTTCACATGCCAGAACAGACAGTAAGATGATTCGTGAACTCGCGTCGACTGATGCCGCTTACAGATCATTGACAAAGACATGGTTCCAACATTCAGCTATCAAAGAGTTTTTTGAGGCAGTGAAGAATATGGGCTATAAAGTGGTGCTGACTACAGACCACGGAACCATCCATGTGCGTAATGCGATAAAGGTGGTGGGAGACAAGAACACCAATACTAATTTGCGTTACAAGGTCGGCAAAAACTTGAATTATAATCCGAAAGAGGTTTTTGAGATACGTAAACCAGAATCAATAGGACTTCCATCACCTAATGTAAGTTCAGCATATATTTTCGCATGTAATTCAGATTTCTTCGCATATCCTAACAATTACAACTATTACGTCTCATACTATAAGAACACATTCCAGCATGGAGGCGTGTCGATGGAGGAGATATTCTTGCCATTGGTTGTGATGAAAGGAAAATAAATATTAAAGAGACGTTGCGTGTGACGTCTCTTTTTTTGTGGTTTTCCGCAAATTATATTATCTTTGCACCGCAAATCTGAAAAAGATGAAAGTTACACCAAAAAAAGCTCTTGGACAGCACTTCCTAAAAGATCTCAACATTGCTCAACGCATTGCTGAGACGATTGATCTTGGAGGTGGTATGCCGGTGTTGGAAATCGGTCCGGGCATGGGTGTGCTCACTCAGTTCTTGCTTCAGAACAAGGAGATCGATCTTACTTGTGTGGAGTTGGATTCAGAATCAGTGACTTATCTTTTAGCCAATTTCCCAGAACTTAATGGTCGCATAATAGAGGGCGACTTTCTTAAAATGAACCTTGACGAGATGTATAAGGGACAGTTCTGTGTGATTGGAAATTTTCCTTATAACATTTCAAGCCAGATTTTCTTCAAGGTCCTTGATCACAAGGACAAGATTCCCATTTGTGCGGGAATGATTCAGAAGGAGGTGGCAGAGCGAATGGCGTCGAAGCCTGGAACGAAGGCTTACGGAATATTGAGCGTGCTTGTGCAGGCATACTATGATATAGAATATCTGTTTACAGTTCACGAGAATGTGTTCGACCCACCCCCGAAAGTCAAATCGGCAGTGATTAGAATGCGACGCAATGACACAAAGAAAATCGATTGTGATGAGGATTTGTTCATTAAAGTCGTGAAGACAGCATTCAACCAACGACGCAAGATGATGCGTAATTCGTTGCAGGCTATGCTTGGCCAAGGACATCCTTTGCTTGCAGACCCAGTCTTTATGAAGCGTCCCGAACAACTTAGTGTGGCTGAGTTTGTGGATCTCACAAACCTTATCGCTAAGAATATCAATGCCTGATTTCATGTCGGTGTCTCGGCCGACAATTAGAGAGCGCAAATCTAATTGATTAATTCAAACTGTTGCAGCGTCGCAGTGGTTTGTAAAACAAATTGTTATGCCAGTTTCTGAGGTTAGATTGTTTTATTTCGAGAACAATCGCTTGAAAGTAGCAAAGGATATTAAAATTTTGAAGGAGATTCCTCTTTCAGATTTTGTTTGGATTGACCTTGTAAATGTAGCTCCTGAAACGGAGAGTGAACTTGAGCATTTCTTGAAAATCTATATCCAGGAAGAAGAAGAGATTGAAGAGATCGAGATTTCTTCTCGTTTTATTGAGACGCAGGATACACTCGTCGCCAACTCGAATTTTATGCTTGATTCGTTTGAGAATGAGCCGGTATCTTTCATCCTGAAAAACAAGATTCTTGTTTCGGTGCGTGACAACAAACTAAAATCTTTTGATGAGACCGTCAAGAAGATGTTTGCTAATCCGCGTAATTTCCCGTCGGGCGATCATATTCTTTGTGCTCTTATGGAGACACGAGTCGACTATGATGCCGATATGATCGAGAATGTGACGAATGAGATTTCTGAGCTTTCCAAAACGATGACTGTGGCTGAAGATATTGATGAGGACATCCTTTTGGAAATCAAGAACCTTCAGGAAAAAATCATGCATCTGCGAGAAAATTCCATTGATAAACAGCGTGTCGTCTCGAATATTCTTCGTAGTGAATTGTTCTCAAAAGAGTTGCTTCCAAGAATGAGTATGGTCATCAAGGATATAAATTCCTTGATTGAGCACACAAAGTTTGGTTTCGACCGTCTTGACTATTTGCAGGATACATTCCTCGGTTTGGTCAACATTGAGCAGAATAAGATCATCAAGATATTTACGATTGTGAGTGTCCTTTTTATGCCACCTACTTGGATCGCAAGTATTTTTGGTATGAATTTCAATATTATCCCGATGGCAGATAATCCGTATGGATTCTGGCTCTCAATTGGAATCATGCTGATTGCATCGATAGTCGTACTGCTCTTTTTCAAAAAGAAAAATTTATTGTGATTTTGGTATGACGACGGTATGTCTTGATTCAATCTGTTGATAATCAACAATAGATAATCTAGAATTACCATATATAACCGTTTCTGAGATTAATCATTTGATTTTGACTCAGAAACGGTTTTTTATTGGAAAGTGTACAGATGTCATGTGGAAAATAGTCGAAAGAGATCCGAAAAAATATTTTGTTTAGTAAAAAGGACTATATTTGACCAATAAATCGAATTTTATATATGTCTATTGATTTTAGTATATGAAACATATATTTGTTATTCTTTTCTCTTTATTTTCTGTACAAATCTGTTTATCTGTGGAACCAATTGACACTGTGAAGTGGGTGAGTGATGTTTTGTTGAACTATGAAGTACAGAAAGACAGTGATTTGGATTCTGCTTTAGTTATTGTCCGAAAATCTCCTAAAAATGAATATAAAAAGGCATTGTATAAATTTACTAATTTGATAATCAAAGAACAAACAGATTCCAAACGTCAGAAACTTTTTTTTCTTGCATTGATGGCTTACAATGATTTGTGGTCATATAATGGTATTTCTTATGGAATAACTTGTTCAAAGTACTATACTTCTGTGTCAAAAAGTTTTTGTGAGGCTTATGATGAAAATGTAAATCCGTTATATGCACCATTAAGATTTAAGTTTGATACACCGAGTTTCATCACAGATTCTTTTGTTTTGGATAAGTCAAATATTAATGATTTTGTGGAGAAATGGATGGCTTATTCCTCAAATTTGAAGGAGAGGGATAAAAACAACTTTATTAATCAGAAGATTCAGGAATTTTATCAATGGAATGAAAATCTTAATGATGAAGCATACAAAAAAAATTGTAAAGAATTGGATAGCCTTAAATCTGCAAGAAAACGAAAGAATCGAGAGCTGATTTTTGATTTGGAAGATAGAATTCAAACATATTTAGAAGAGAAAAAATCGAATGTATGTGTTATGCCACGCACTATCGATATCTGTTATACAAGTGATTCTTTCGCTAGTATAAAAGAAACTTTTGAATCAGAGGCTCTATTGCCTCCATTGCCTTTAGGTTGTTTTGGTTGTAAAAAAATGGACAGTCTTGCTGTTATCGTTCCTTGTTTGATGGAATTCAATAATAAGAATTTTTCGAATGAAGAAGGAGGTGTCAACCTGTTCTTGGCAGACACGCATATTAATAATATATTGGGAAAATATGCTGATGAATCGGATGAAAAACACAATGAATTAATGGATCTGTTTCATGTATATATTTATTCTGCTGATTCTTTTTTTTATAATTGCACTATTTATCCGATTTATTATCCGGTTATTTCCAATATTTATTGTTGTCCAGACGGTGTAGTATTTCGAGTACGATATACGAGTTCTGGATTTAATGTCTTTTTCCCTAATGACAAAAATGTTGAAGTAGAGCTTTTGGGTGGATGGGTTGAATAATTGTGATTTTTTTAACTTTTTGATTATTAGAGTGCTATTGTGATAATTGAAAATTTTATCGGAATTTAATTCTTACTTTTTTATTTTTCTCCCACAATATTTTTTAGACTGTTTCCGTTTTAATGTTAGAAAGAGATATAGTACTATTGACCTTTTTTAATGAAGAAATATTGAGTTTGTTTAATTTTATTTTTGACATTAAAAATGGAAAGAATTGTTTGTGTTTTGTCATTTTGCTTAGTCTTTTTGACAACTGTGTTTGCAGAAGAGACCCCCGATTCTTTGTCTGTAAAGAATGACATTGGGTTGTCTAAGAATTTTTCGTTTGGTTTGGGCTTTGGACGAGAGAGTCATCATGTTTCGTATCTTTCTCCATTGCTCTATTCTGGCAAGCCTACTGAAATATGGGCGGAAAGAATAAATAGGAAGATAAAGGGAGACAAGGACTTCTTTAGTTTGACTAATCTTCGTTTACATAGAAGTAGTCTTTCTGCATCAAATAAAGAGAATGAGATGGAAGCCAGTCATATTACATTTGAATATCATTATTTTTATGATTGGAAACTGGCTCCTAATTTCCATATGCTCTGTGGAGCGTATTCAGGTGGAGAATTTGGAGCTGATTTGATGATGTCTAAGTTATGGGTTGGTAACAACCCAACTTATATTCGTGCAGAAGTTAATCTTTTGGGTTTGTCTTTCCGTCCAACTTTGTGTGTTAAGACAAAACGTCGTGTGATTAAGATCGCCAATCAGTTCGACCTTCGATTGGCTGGCTTGACTTATACTCCTACATATACTCAGCTTTACATGGATGATAATGATTTGTCGGAGTATATAGATTTTAATTCATTCTCTGAAAAAATCCGTTTCTCAAATAAATTCACTGTTGATCTGCCGCTTCGTAAGACGACGTTACGTCTTGGTATGTTGGTTGAACGTTCCAAGTCGAATATTGATTTGATCGACAATCGTACTTTGAATGTTCAGGCTCTTGTCGGTTTCTCATTCGACTATCTGACAAAATCAGGAAGACTTAATAAAAAATCAGAGTTTAAAACAATTTTTGAGTAAGAATCATGAAAAAGATATTTGTTGGTATTTTTGTGGCTCTCGTATCCACTTTCGTCGCATGCGATGATGATTTAAAATATGACATGGACACCGTCTACGATTACGAGACCAATTTCGAGTTCCTATGGAAAGAGTTCGATCAGAAGTATAGCTTGTTCGGCTACAAGAAAGATTCGATTAAGGATTGGAATGCTGTCCATGATGAATATCTGAGATATGTTAGAAACTGTAAGAACGAGGTTGAGTTGTTCGATGTGTTGGCGGCTATGCTGAATGAACTAAAAGACGGACATGTCAATCTGTTGTCTTCGTTTGATATTTCAAGTTATGATTTTGAAGACAATTATCCATCCGACATAGATGGTGGTGTATTGTCCAACGACAGATACCTTGGAAAAAACAGTCGTCGCAGCGCAGGTTTTAAGTATAAGACTTTGCGAGATGGAAAGGTCGGATATATAAGATATGCTGATTTTAATGAGGATTTCACATCATCACAATTGGATTTTATATTGAATTCGTTTGAAAATACAGATGGCTTGATAATAGATGTCAGAAGCAACTATGGTGGAGCCGTTAAAAATGTAGATGACCTTGTGTCTCATTTTGTCGACGAACCTTATCTTGCGTATCATACAATCTATAAAAAAGGGGTAGGTCATTCTGATTTTTCTTCTCCGGTATCCAATACGATCTATCCAGCCAATAATGGTGTCATCTATAGAAAACCTGTTTATGTGTTTGTCGACAGAGGTTGTTTCAGCGCCACAAACTGTTTCGCATTTTCGATAAAGGGATTGCCACGAATCACTCTGATTGGAGGAAAGACGGGTGGTGGAGCTGGTGCACCAATGGTGACTGAACTGCCTAACGGTTGGACAGCCCGTTTTTCTGGAACAATTCTTTTGGATAAAGACAAGCAGATCAGTGAATTTGGTGTGGATCCGGATATTGAACTGCATCTGGACAAAGATTTGGCTGACTCTCAAGGATTGGACAATATTATTGAGACAGCTTGTGATTATATAGTAGGTGTTGTTAAATAACCGATAGTTATTGTTTGTTTTTCCAAGAACGTCAGAGATTTTCTATTAAAAGGATTCTTCTGACGTTTTTTATTTGTCTCATAGAGGATGATTTTGAATTTCTCATTAGTTGTGTGATTTTTTTATTTCTTGAAAAAATACTAATTTTGTTGTGTTTTTGATTTATTGTTAAAATGAGGAAATTTAGTTTTTTAATCTCATTCTTTTTTTTCTTTCTGACGACGTTGCATGCGGAGACGTCGGATTCAGCATCTGTCAGACTTGGAAATCGTGCTTTTGGATTGGGCATTGGTAGAGAAACACATCATGTTTCATTCCTCTCACCATTGCTTTATTCTGGTACTACGTATGAGTTTTGGAATGAGACGATCAAACATCAATCCGTAGGGAAAAGTGATTTCTATAGTTTGGTGAACAATCGCGTCAGCATGACTTATATGATGCCTACAAATGAGTCGACAGAGATGAGCTCATACTATGATGTTTTTGAATATCATAATTTTTATGATTGGAAACTGACTCCGAACTTCCACATGCTTTGTGGCGTTTACGCAGGATTTGAATTTGGAGCGGATCTGTTGTTCAGCAATTCAAATAATCCTGTTTACATACGTGCTGATTTGAGCCTTTTGGGCTTGTCGTTCCGTCCTACATTATGTCTCCGTACTAGACGACGTCTGATAAAAATCTCTGATCAGTTGAATTTACGTCTGGCAGGAGTCGTATTCTCTCCTACATACACTCAGCTTTATTATGATTTGACGTTGGAAGAGTATGATAAGTCTGAATTCATTGACTTTAATTCTTTGTCTGAGAAAGTTCGTTTTTCGAATAAACTGATGGTCGAGTTACCTCTTCGTAAAACTACATTACGTCTTGGAATGCTGTTTGAACGCTCAAAATCCATGATTAATATGATCGACAATCGTACTTTGAATGTTCAGGCTCTTATCGGATGGTCGTACGACTATTATAATCTTAAAGGAAGACTTAATAGGGATTCCAGATTTACAACAGTATTTGAATAAGAAGTTATGAAAAAAATATTTGCTATTATTTTTGTGGCTGTGTCGTCTGTTTTTGTTTCTTGTGATGACGACTTGAAATATGAGGATTTTGATGTTGTGGAGAATTTCAATTTCCTTTGGAAAGAGATAGATGAAAAATACTGTTTCTTTGATTATAAGAAGGACAGTATCATGAGATGGGATCTGGTTTATGATAAATATTTGTATAAAGTATATTACGACTGTAACAGTGTCACGGAATATTTTGATATCCTTGCAGATATGTTAGGAGAATTGAAGGATGGTCACGTCAATCTTTATACTTCATTTGATGTCTCTAGGTATGATTTCGCTGAAGATACTCCTATTGACTTCGATTATAATGTAGTTAATTATAATGACAGATATTTGGGTAAAGATACTCGAAGTGTTAGTGGCCTCAGATATAAGACATTACGTGACGGGAAGGTAGGGTATGTTTATTATGGTAGCTTTTCATCATCTTTCTCAAATGGCAATATAAACAATATATTGAATTCATTTGAGGATACCGACGGCTTGATTATAGATGTGAGAAATAATGGAGGTGGTTCGATTGCCAATGTGAATGCGTTGGTGTCTCATTTTATTGATGAGACGACGGTGATCGGATACCGAGTCAACAAAATTGGTCCGGGACATTCTGATTTTTCATCACCTGTCGCAGAGAAAGTTTCTCCTGTCAAGGATGGGGTTATATATAGAAAGCCTGTTTATGTGCTTACGAATAGCCGTTGTTTCAGCGCTACGAATGAATTTGTGTATGCGATGAAGGGATTGCCTCGTGTCAAGATTCTTGGAGGAAAGACAGGTGGCGGATGCGGCATGCCGTTCACTACTGAATTGCCATGTGGTTGGAAAGTACGTTTCTCGGCTAATCCGTGTTATGATAAAAACATGCAGATCACAGAGTTCGGTGTGGATCCGGATATTGAAGTTCATTTGGATGAGGAACTTGCCTATAGAAAAAAATTGGATAGTATTATAGAAACTGCGTGTGACTATATAGTGAAGAAGAAATGAAAAAACTTACAATAGAAGATCTTAACAGAATCACTCCAGAGGAGTTCAAACAGACGAAGAAGATTCCTTTGGTTGTAGTGCTCGACAATGTTAGAAGTATGCACAATGTGGGAGCTGTGTTCCGCACAGCTGATGCTTTCATTGTGGAGAAGATAGTGTTGTGTGGAATCACGTCGTGCCCGCCCAATGCCGAGATTCATAAAAGTGCGTTAGGCGCTGAGCTGACTGTCGACTGGGAGTATGCGGAAGACACGTTGGATGCTGTCAGACAATTGAAAAAGCAGGGCTATCATGTCTATTCGATTGAACAAGTTGAAAGGAGTGAGATGCTTAATGATTTGTCTTTGCCAGAAGGTAAAACAGGCTTTGCTATTGTGATGGGAAATGAAGTCAAGGGAGTCCGTCAGGATGTCGTTGATGAGAGTGACGGTGTGATTGAAATTCCTCAGTTTGGCACAAAACACTCACTTAATGTTTCTGTCACTGCTGGTATCGTGATGTGGGAACTATTTAAGCGAATTAAACTTTGTTGATTTAGCTGCAATTAGTTAACTTTGCCGTGATTGTATGAAATGAAGAATCCTGTTAAGATGCGATAACTCGCGTCTGACTATAATTGATAAAGAATTAGTATGAAAATTGATCTTGTAGCAGTTGGCAAAACCGTTGATAAGAATTTTATTGCGTCTATTAAGGAATATGTTAATAGATTGTCACACTATGTTCAATTTTCATTCATAGAGATACCTGAACTAAAGAACACTAAAAATCTTAGTGAAGATCAGCAGAAGCAGAAAGAAGAGGAACTCATTATGCAGGCGATTTCAGACAATGATGAGCTGATTCTCCTTGATGAGCATGGCACGGAATTCACTTCTGTAGGATTTTCAGAATATTTGCAGAAAAAAATGAATGCTGGCGGAAAACGATTGGTTTTCTTGATTGGCGGTCCTTATGGTTTCTCCCCTAATGTCTACAAACGAGCAAATGGAAAAGTATCATTGTCAAAAATGACTTTTTCGCATCAGATGATAAGACTTATTTTCGTGGAGCAGATTTATCGAGCTTTCACCATATTGAGAGGGGAACCGTATCATCATGAGTGATTATGAGAAAAGATTTTATTGAAGTTATAAAGAAACTTGTTTCCAATATATATATTGTCCTCGCTGTCCTTATTTTGACGGCGACAATAGCTTTGGTGTCTGACTATGTCAGTTATACGCGAAGCCAGAAAAGTCTGGATCTTACAGAGTTCAACAATACTCTCCATAAAAAGCAGACCATCGCTATGGATTTGCTTACAAAAATGATGCAGGAGACGGGTGGTAATTTGGAAAAACTTCAAAAAAATCCATTTTATATAAAACAGTCTGAGGAGAACGGTATAGAGTGTCGTGTCTATCGTAAAAACAATCTTATTTATTGGACAGACAATGAGATAAATGTAGATTCATTATCTGTTATACCAGACAAATCAGAATTTTATTATTGTGCGGCCAATTATCATACTGTAGGATCTAAAATATCATCAGGAGAGTATCACTATATAGCTTTGATAAAAGTTAAAACATTCTATTATCCCCATGAAATGAAGGTGGATAAGTTTTGTGATGGCTTTAGTTTACCTAACCATGTGAGATTTGTCGGGACAGACAATCTTGACGCTATTGTCGTGAATGGCAATAATGGGGCAGAATTGTTCCGTTTGCAGAATATCACGATTTCGATGCCTAACCAGTTGTGCAAGCGTATATGTTTTTTCAGTTGGATCATATTTGGAATTTTCATGTATTTCTTGCTCCGCATTATTTTCTTGAGATATAATGACGGAAAATTGTCCAAGTTTTCTTTTGCTGGAATCGTAGGATGTGTTTTGTTGTTTATTTTGTTCTGTGGTTCCATTCGTCAGCCAGCATATATATTTGGAGGAAGTTTGTTTGATGATAGTTCAGGCACTCCACTAGGTGTTGTTTTGCTTTATACCCTTCTTATAATACTTTATTATTCGCTTGTAATCAAACGACTTTTACCCCATACATTGTCTTTTTCTGGAGACAAATGGCATTTTTTGATCGCTTATCTTGGCCATGTCTTGATAATTACGCTTGGAGTTGTTGTTTATGCGATGGCAAGGGTATTTATTTATAGCCGATCGAATGTGGATTTGGCGGTGCCATATGTGCAGGATATATCCAAAGAGACGGTCTTGGCTCTGTTTGTCTTTGTTGTATGGATTGTCTTGTATGCGAATGTAGTTGCCCATCTGATGAATCTGACCCAGAAAAATCTGGCGATAAAGTCAGCGATTGTAATACGTATTATAAATTTTTCAGTATTCTTTTTCGTCGTATTTCTCGTTGATGATGATTCAGTCAAATACACTTTCCCGTGGATGATAGCAATGCTATTGGTGAAAGACATATTCTTTTTCTACAAGATTCAGTCGAGAAATATTTTCGTAGGATTGATGGCTTTCTTGATTTTGAATTTCGCTGTCGCTTTGTTGATCAAGTTGAGCTCTGCCAGAAATGAGTTTAAAATCAGTAATTTAGCTAGCAAAATAGAGTCGAATGCATTGATGAATTCAGATTCGACGTTGGAGCAGTTGATGGATAACGTTGAAAGTAAATTCCGTCAGGATGTGGTATTGAAGGCGTATCTTGTGGACACTATAGACAGACAGTTGGAGATTGAGACTCGTCTGCGTGAGAAATATTTCACAGATTATTGGAGAAAGTATGATTTTGATATCCAGTTGTCTCGACCAGGTTCTCCTATTCATTTGCGAGACCGTAATTCTTTGAAATACACTACAGTGCCTCCATCGTTTATAAAAAACAGTTGTAGAAGAATTCATAACCATAATTTCTATATCAATGCAGACGCTGCATTGTCTCTTGTCTACTTGGCAAAATTCCACTATCAAGGGATAGATATGTATGTGAAGTTTTATCCGTCGCTTCTCTACAACCGTTTGTCGTCAGAGACAAACAATCTTAAGTATAGCAGCTATACGTCTCAATGGAATAATCTTGCTTTGGCAAAATATTATGATGGTGAACTTCAGATGTGGACGGGTGATTACCACTATCCGCCTCATAGCACAGGTCTGCATCGTGGTGAACATGCTTATTCATATAATATAAACGGTTACCACCATTATGTCCGTTCGTTTGGAAAGGGTGGCTACATTGTATGTAGTCTTCCGGAAATAACGATCAATATGCATTTGATTCTTGTTTCTACCATATTTGGAATTTTCCTTTTCTGGGTGGTTTTGTACTACATTACCAAGTACTTGAAAAACAAGAGTATCAGAAACTCAATATTCTCAAGAATGCTTTTGTGGCTTTTGGCTCCCCTTGCAATAGCTTTTATCGCTACGGCATGGTTGTCATTTACGTTTTTCCTTCGTCAGTATGAGCAGGAGATACAGTATAATAGCAATACGAAGATCATGACACTACAGTCGGCTTTACAGGAGAAACTTGGTACACATTCTGATTTGGAGATGATTTCGTCTGGCAATCTCGACTATATTCTTCAGGAGTATTCGATGGTGCTGCACTCTGATATTATAATATACGATTCGAATGGTTTCCAGCATTCGGCATCAAGTAGTGATTTGAAAGGTTTGGGTGCACGACGAAAAAATGAGAGCGCGTCACATATTATGAATGCGAATTCGAAGTGCAATCTCACTCAGTATCCCAAAACTGTTGAATCGATACTTGGAAAAAAGTACGCCACTGAATATGCTTATCTCTATAATGCAAATAATGTTCAGGTCGGATATGTCCAGGTACTGAACAATGTTTTGGATAAAAACAGAAATTCAGATGTGTTCAACTATATTGTGTTTGTGCTTGACGCTTTCTTGATCGTTATTACACTTTCCTTCTTGGTTGTATGGTGGATCAACATGAGAATCTCTGCTCCAATTTATGAGATAAGTAATAAATTGCAGCGTCTCCAATTGACAAATGCCAATGAGAAGATCTATTATTCAAATAAGAATGATGAGATCGGACAGTTGGTGTCAAGATACAATGCGATGGTCGACGAGCTTGTGGTGTCTGCAGAGAAACTGGCACGAAGTGAGCGTGAGACGGCATGGCGTGATATGGCAAGATCGATCGCCCATGAAATCAAAAATCCGCTTACTCCTATGAAACTGTCTATTCAGGCAGCGCAACGAAAGCAGGAGGTGGATCCGGAACATTTTGAGGAGTATTTCAACCATACAGCTGATCTGCTTGTTGAGCAGATTGAGAATCTCGCCCGTATCGCCACTGAATTCTCTGATTTTGCGAAGGTGACGGCGGTGGAGCCAGAGAGAGTTGACATCGTCGTGCGATTGCGTAATGCTGTCGCTCTGTATTTGCATAATCCGGAAGGTGTGATTGTCCAGTCTGACATTACTGTAAATCATCCTGTATATATCCTTGGAAATGAGAAACAGTTGATGCAGGTGTTCAACAATCTTATTCGTAACGCAATTCAGGCAATCCCAGAGGATCAGATGGGATTCGTCAATGTTTCGCTCTCTACAACTGACATGAATGTGGAGGTACGTATAAAGGATAATGGAACGGGTGTCAAACCAGATATCCAGAAACGTATGTTTGAACCTAATTTCACTACTAAGAATAGTGGAATGGGTCTTGGTCTCGCTATCACCAAGAGCATCGTCACAGCATGTAAGGGAGATATCTCATTTGAGACTGAGGAAGGCGTTGGCACGACATTCATCGTTAAGTTCCCGATAATTAATTAATATCATTACTCGGTATTTGAATATAAAAAAACTAAGGTTTGGATATGTCGTAAGGCAAATCCAAAACCTTTGGATTGACAGGTTTCATATTTCGGAAAATCTATGTGTGATTCGCATTCGTTAAATGCTTACATGTATTGAGATTAATGTTTTTATATACTTTTCCTGACGTCTTCTACATTGTGAATCATGCATTCTTAATTATGAATAATTTTCTGTATCTTCGCATAACATTTTGATTCCTATCATAGATGAAATATGTCAGTGTTATTCTTCCGCTTGCTCTCAACCGTGTGCTGACTTACGCAGTGCCTGATGAGCTGGCTGCCGACGTGATTGTCGGTGGCAGAGTCGTGGTGCCTGTCGGAAAAAAGAAACTTTACACTGGCATCGTTTTCCAACTCTTCGATGACTTCGAAGATGATATTGAGATTAAGGAGGTCATCTCTGTTCTCGACCGTAATCCAGTCGTCACTCAGCTTCAACTTAATCTTTGGAAATGGATCGCAGAGTATTATATCTGTAGCCTTGGTGAGGTGATGAAAGCTGCTTTGCCTTCTGGACTGAAGATGGAGAGTGAAACCCTCGTCGCCGCAAATGAGGATTTTGAGGAGGTAGAGCCGCTCAAGAAGACGGAGTTGGCTGTGATGGAAAACCTTTCTTCTTCCAAACAGACGAGTATAGAGGAACTTAGCAGGTTGGTTAAGGTTAAAAACCTTCTTCCTACTATGCAGTCGCTTCTCGCTAAGGGGGCTATCACGTTGAATGAACAGCTGAAGGATGGCTATAAACCGAAACTGGAGACTTATGTCACCGTCTCCGACCGTCTGCTTGATACAGACTCCATGAATAAGGCTGCGGCTGAGCTGGAACGTTCTCCCAAACAACTTGAACTTCTGCTCAAATTCCTTTCGATGTCGAGTTTTTATGTGAACGGGGAGCAGAAGGAGGTGACTAAAAAGGATCTTCTTGCAAAAGCGGATGCGTCACCTGCCGTTTTACAAGGATTGATAAAGAAGGATATTTTCCGTCTTTACGACAAGGAAATCGGTAGGATCGACAACAGTAAATATGCTAATGTTGTGGATCGATATCCGCTCACTGATGCCCAGAATAAAGCATATGATGAGATAATTTCCAATTTTCAGCAGAAGGATGTCGTCTTATTGCATGGCGTGACTTCTTGCGGAAAGACGGAGATTTATATCAAACTTATTGATGAAGCTATAGCGAGTGGCAAACAGGCTTTGTTCCTGCTTCCTGAAATCGCTCTTACTACTCAGCTCACCACTCGTTTAAGACGTGTGTTTGGAGAACAACTTGGTATATATCATTCTAAATTCTCTGATAATGAGAGGGTTGAGGTCTGGCAGAACATGTTGTCGCCGGATAAAGAATACAAGGTGATTCTTGGTGTACGCTCGTCGATTTTCCTTCCATTCCGCAATCTAGGAATTGTGATTGTGGATGAGGAACACGAGAATACCTACAAACAGTATGATCCAGCACCTCGTTATCATGCCCGTAATGCTGCGGTGGTGCTAGCGAAAATACATAACGCAAAGGTTTTGCTCGGCTCGGCAACTCCGTCGATAGAGAGTTATTTCCATGCCACACAGAGCAAAAAATATGGTTTTGTGGAGCTATTGACTCGTTATGCGGATATACAGTTGCCAGAAATAGATGTAGTCGACGTGAAGACGGAGCGTCTGCAGAAGAAGATGACTGGATTGTTCAGCCAGAAACTGATTGATGAGATGACACGTGCCATCGCCAATCATGAGCAGATAATCTTATTTCAGAACAGACGTGGATATTCTCCATATATGGAATGCAGGAGTTGTGCCTACGTTCCTCGTTGCATCTACTGTGATGTGAGTCTGACACTCCATCGCAACGATGATTCGCTTGTCTGCCATTATTGTGGCTATACGATCCCTGTCCCACAATTCTGTCCATCGTGTGGCAATCCCACACTTAGCAACCGTGGATTCGGTACGGAGAAGGCAGAAGAGGAGATCGGCAAGATTTTTCCTTCCGCTAAAGTGGCTCGTCTTGATCTGGATGTGGCAAAATCACGCAAGAGCTACGAGTCTATAATCTCTGATTTTGAGCGTGGCAAGACAGATATCCTTGTCGGCACTCAGATGATTTCCAAGGGATTGGATTTTGAGAAGGTTAGGGTAGTGGGAATCCTTAGTGCGGATTCAATGCTTCATTATCCAGATTTCCGTGCTCATGAACGAGCTTTCCAGTTGATATCGCAGGTGGGAGGACGAGCCGGCAGACATGGCAAGCGAGGCTTGGTAGTGCTGCAAACAAGTGATGTGAATCATCCTGTTGTGGATCAAGTATGTAAAAATTCATACAAGAGTATGTATCTCTCTCAGTTGAATGAGCGTACTGCGTTCCGTTATCCGCCATTCTATCGCCTGATTAATCTTATGGTCAAGGGAAAAGACGTGGATAAGACAGAAGCTGCAGCGTATGAGTTGGCGACGGTGTTGCGTTCACACTTCGGTCAGTTTGTGTATGGCCCGGATCTTCCTGTCATCACAAGGATACAGACGTTGCATATACGTAAGATTATGATCAAGCTTGATGCCAACACTAATATCGCACCGTCGAAACAGATTATGAAACAATGTGTCGATAATCTTCTGCTTCGTCACAAAAGTGTGTTTGTGCAGATTGATGTCGACCCGATGTAAATAATTTTGTAGGGGATGGTTTCAAACCATCCCGCAAATGATAAATAATATATTATGCCAAAAGAGTACAGACTTACGGATTTTCTGCCTACGACAAAGAAAGAGACAGATTTGAGAGGATGGGATTACGTGGATGTAGTCTTGTTCTCTGGAGACGCGTATGTTGACCACCCTTCGTTTGCAGGGGCTGTGGTCGGCAGATGTTTGGAGTCGTACGGATTGCGAGTGGCTCTTGTGCCACAACCTGATTGGCATGGTGATTACCGTGATTTCAAGAAATTTGGCAAACCACGTATGTTTTTTGCGGTCTCATCTGGCTGTATGGACTCGATGGTGAACCATTACACGGCTGGATTGAGAAAACGTAGTGACGACGCCTATTCTCCCGATGGAAAGGCAGGTTTCCGACCTGATCGTTGCACCACCGTCTACACGAAGATATTGAAAGAACTTTATCCGGATGTGCCGGTTGTGATCGGCGGATTGGAGGCGAGTCTCCGTCGTCTTACCCATTATGATTACTGGGATGACACATTGATGCCGACTATTCTGGCCACCTGTGGAGCTGACTTGTTGATCTATGGAATGGGAGAGTTGCCACTTAAAGAGATAGCTACCCGATGCAAGAGAGGCGAGAGTGTGTTTGGAATGCACGATGTGCCTCAGACTTCGTATATTATTGAAGGGAATAAGATTCCCGAATACGACGGTGAGACTTTTGAACTGTTTCCGCATTTTGAGTGTGTGAAGGATAAAATGAAACAGGCAAAGAATTTCCGTGTGATAGAGGAGGAGAGTAATAAGATGGAGGCACGTCGTCTCGTGCAACGTATTGACAAGAATCATATAACGGTGGTCAATCCTCCATTCCCTGTGATGGAGTCGAAGGATTTGGATGCATCGTTTGATCTGCCATACACACGTCTTCCTCATCCTAAATATAAAGGCAAGAGAATCCCTGCCTATGATATGATCAAGTTCAGTATCAATATCCACAGAGGCTGTTTCGGAGGTTGCTCGTTCTGCGCGATCAGTGCGCATCAGGGCAAACATATTACTTCACGAAGCAAGGAGAGTATCATGAGGGAGGTGAAGGAGGTGTGCGAACATCCTGAATTCAAAGGCTATCTGTCGGATCTTGGAGGACCGAGCGCGAATATGTATGAGATGCGTGGACGAAATCAGGAGTTGTGCAAGAAGTGTAAAAGACCGAGTTGCGCTTTTCCGAAGGTGTGTCCGAATATGAATACAGACCATTCGTCGCTTATCGCCCTTTATAAAGAGGTGGATAAACTGCATAAGATCAAGAAATCTTTTATAGGTAGTGGTGTGCGTTATGATCTGATTCTCCATGAAGATAAGGATCCCAAAGCCAATGCCAGCCATCAGGCGTATGCGGAGGAACTTATCACCAATCATGTGAGCGGACGTTTGAAGGTGGCTCCGGAGCATACGGAGGACGAAGTGTTGTGTTTGATCCGCAAACCAAGTTTTTCACAGTTTGAGAAGTTCAAGAAAGAGTTTGACAGGATTTGTGGCAAGGCAGGTTTACGTCAGCAGATAATACCGTATTTCATCAGTTCACATCCGGGATGCCATCGCGTAGACATGGCGATGTTGGCTGCACGCACGAAAGCCATGGGATTCAATCTGGAGCAGGTGCAGGATTTCACACCTACACCGATGACTTTCGCTACAGAGATGTATTATACAGGTATAAATCCATACACGTTGGAGAAAGTTTACACTCCACGAACAAAGAAAGACAAGGAAGACCAGCGTAAATTCTTCTTCTGGTATAAGAAAGAGTATAAACAGGAGATTATCCGTGATCTGAAAAGTTTGGGAAGAGCGGATATCATCAAGAAATTGTTTGGATAGATATGTGGAGACGGGATGTATCACGTCTCCATTATTTTGAATTAGACTCGTTTTTTACATTCATGACAAGAATGGCATCTGATTTATATACCTCTAAATCGTCTCCCAACCATGTTTCTCCTTTTCTTTCCATGTGAAAAGAAATAGTGACATAATTTTCATCCACACTCATTATGATACAAAAGTTGTGAGAGTGGGGCAATATGTTGGAAAGTTTATGACAAAATGAAATAGCTCTTTTTAATGTGATTTTGTCAAATTTGACAATTTTAAAAATAACCTTGTTATTAGAGACCTCATTGCCTGTCAGATCATCATAAAAGAATTCGAATTTATTAGTTTCTTCTCCTAGTTGATTTAAGAAACTCGTTTTGTTTAACATGTAATATATGTTTCCTTTTTCGTCCATTTCCTGAATGCCGCTTTGTAAAACGTCAATCAAGATCTTTGGTAGCCGTATCGCATTATAATGATTCTCAAATGACAAATGATTTTTCTTTGCCAACATCAACATCTGATTGTTGTATTTATATTCTATCATAATATCTGATTTTTGATAAGTCATTTCCTCTGTCATTTGCGAACAGATTCAATGTTGGAAATGATTGTTATTATGACTTGTTTGAGTGTTGTGATGAATTGATTGATAAAACACGCATGTCCGTGCGTCTCTACTATTTTTATTTGATAAATTCAGCTGGTTCAATATAAGTTTTTAAGACGATATAAAAACTCTCGCACAGTGCGACGTTAGATATTATTAAACTTTCATTGGGCTTTAATGCTTTGATTCTTTCCATCGCTTTAGGTGAAATACCGTTGCCCACATTTCTATAGATTAGAACCATATCGCCTGCTGAAGTCTTGACCATTACGTTGCTCCCTTCAATTCTGTGTGTGACATCCCATCTGTCTTTGACAACCACTTTCATAGGAAAATTATAATTGACAGGAAGCGTAGAAAGAGGTTCTCCGTCGTAGACTTGTTCTTTGCCGGTTCTGTCTAAATAGTGCAATTCAATACGAAAATCCCTTTTGAGACTTCTAGCCTTATAATCTTTTGGATCACCTCCCTTTGGATCTGGTATAAGAGAATATCTTTTATTGCATAAAAGTTCATTTGTTTTGTTGTTATAGATATTGAGAGTGATCTCTTTATCCTCTTTCTTTAGATTCTTTACTTTCCATCTTTTTGCTTTTATAAGAGAACTGTAATTGTCTTCTTGAAAATATAGATAACCTTTTGATGAAGTCAGTTTGAATTGAGTGGAATCCTTTGTCGACGATAGTATCAGGATAGTATCGTTGATTCTTCGTACAGATGTTCTCCTGAATAAATCATTGACATATGTCTCATTGTATGTGTCTTTGAGTTGTGATTCAGAAAAGAGTCTGTATATATCATTGTCTGTATAGCAACAGGTATCTTTTGTCATTAAAGATGTGCCTTTTAGTGGCAATATAGAGTCGTTGCTTGCAGTCTGCCCATGCACCGTCGCTCCCACAGAAAGAAGAGACAGAATGATTATTGAGAGTATGTATGTGGCTTTTTTCATGGATTGTAGTTTATTTATGTAATGCTAACTAATTGAGGGTGATAATAAAATATTGGGCATCTGCTTTTTTCCTCCTCCCTTCAGAATCAATGTAGAAAACATTTGTGATAAATAGAGCTTTTTTACTATTTGATTGAGAAAAATTTCTTATTGCAGCCATATATTTGGTTGAGAATAAATTACCGTCACTAGGTGATATAATGACATCCCCCATTTTATCGGAACCCTCTAAAATAAAACTGTTTACTTTATAAGTTTTATTATTAGGCCCGTAAACAGATATTTTCATAGGTATATCATAATTTACAGAGATTTCATTTAGCTTCACACTTTCCCTTACCGTTTGTTCGTTGCCGTTAACATCGGTATAAATTAATTGAGCGTAGTATGATGGTATGACATCTTTTGTTTGAAATGTTTTCTCGGCTAAAAGAACATCGTTTTTTGCATTATATATTTTTATCGTAAATTGTTTCTCATTTTCATTTAGATTGCTCACGATCCATGAGTGTAACGATGTCGGATTGATTAATGTGTTTTCTTTTGCTTTGACGAAACGACTATCAATACCGTTTCCGATTATACCACAACTGATGCGTCCTTTGTCTACTTCAATCCTGATTGGACTCACTGTGTATCCATCAGGCTTTATCATAATGGTGTTGTCATTGATTCTTTTGATTCCATTTATATTATTAAAATATTTTAGATGGTTTGGTGGAACTAAATCTATGATATTTTTGAAATCTCCAGAATAACTTCCGTCTGGATTGAAATTGAAAGAATCCGTATAGGATTTTTGTGCATTCTGTGCATGCACCGTCGCTCCCACAGAAAGAAGAGACAGAATGATTATTGAGAGTATGTAGACTGTTTTTTTCATAAAATCTGATTTGTTTTATGCTAATTTATGGAATTCTTTTGAAAAAAATCATCATTCTATAATTATTTGCGAGATCATTTTGTTACATCATCCCAAGGTAGGAAAATGTTTGTTACCGTGGCAACGGTTGCCAATTCAGGCCATGGTAGACAAACGTCGAAGACGGTTGTCTACCGTGGTCTGACATAATTACGAATTATGCATTATGAATTATGAATTTGTCCCATCATCCCACGGTAGTTTTTCGCAATGCTCAAAAATCAACCATGGGCTTGTGTGGCAACCGTTTCCACGGTTGGGGAATGATTGATAACGTGACATATTATCGAGACCGTTTTTAATGATATGCTTTTAATACAAAACAGGCCACGGTTGTGATTTCCAACCGTGGCCTTTTCTTAATTTTGAAATCTGAGTAAGATTAATAAGTCATTTTTGGCTCTAGTTTGCCAGCCTGCTCAATCATTGCCTCTAGCTGACCAACTGAAGGGATACGGCGAGTAAGCTTCTTCTCTGCATTGACCTCTTCCATCTTTGCGTGTAGGTTCTCTGCTTTACGGTGGCGCAACTCTTTGATTGTGTCTACACCAGCTGCCTCAAGCAATTCTGCAAACTGTCCTGCGATACCTGTGATGCGGAATAGGTCTGCGTGGTTTGTCCACTTCAAGATCAAAGCATCTGCGATGCCTGTCTTTTCTGCCATTTCTTTTCTTCCCTTTGGAGAAGCGCATGCCTCAAGTAGTGCTTCTGTTGTGCGGATTCCTTCTTTTTGTAGCTTCTTTGCGTAAGCTTCTCCTACGCCTTCGATGTCGAAAATACTGTGTGACATATCTTTACCCTTTTTAGTTAATATTCAAATTGTAGTTTCAGATGAGATATTTGTTTTTATCTTATCTTTCTAACAAATTTATCTATGCCTACTCTTTTTTCCAAATGATATTTCTATTATTTATCATAAAGTTGCTATCTAACATAATATGTAATGTGCTATATTATTTGAATGATTTGAAAAGCCTCTTTTTCAATTAATGGCTGATATTTGAGGATTGTTAAGGGCGGAACGCCCTAATCTTCTCTCTTCTGCGAGTTCGTAAGAACGAGCAGTTATAAATGTCAAGTTTAACAAGTGAATTGTGAGTAGTGTTGTTTGTTATGTGCTCGCCTACGGCTCGCACAATGGGGAGGAGGTTAGGACGTTCCGTCCTTAACAATCCTCATTAAAATAATAGACCATGGTAGTCACTGCCTGCGACAACCATGGCCTTTAATTATGCATTATGCATTATGAATTATGAATTAATTCACGCATCACGCCAGTCTCCGTTCTTCTTGATCAATTCAATAAGTTTGTCTACGGCTTCGTCTTCAGGAATAAGTTTTTCGATACATTCCTGTTTCTTGTACAGATTGACTTTGCCTCTTGCTGATCCTACATATCCGTAGTCGGCATCCGCCATCTCTCCTGGTCCGTTGACGATGCATCCCATGACTCCGATCTTCAATCCTGTCAGATGGGATGTCTTCGCTTTGATCTTCGCTAGTGTCGACTGTAGGTCGTACAATGTGCGTCCGCAACTTGGACAAGATATATATTCTGTCTTCACCACTCTTGTACGTGTGGCCTGAAGTATGCCGAACGCAACTGATAGCGACTCTTTCAACTTTGATTTGATACTGATTCCGCTTGGCAGATGGTCGATGAAGAAGATTCCGTTATCGGCTCCTGCGCACACCTGCAATTGTCCGTTGTCTGATGTGCCGTATGTCGATTCCAGGATGACGGGATTGCTCTTGCCCAACGCTGTAAGCATCACGAAGATATTGCGTCTGCATGCCACATCATTCATGTCAGCATCCGACTTGATTATCAATACTACGTCGTCGGCTACATTTTTCAATGCGGCTTCTGATGCCTCTCCATACGATAGCTGTAGGAATTTGTAATCCGCATTCACGTCGCCGATCTTTGAAATCTCATTGGCTGAGAATAGCGGATAGCAATTTGCCTCTCCTTTCCAATTGGCGAATGGCACGATCTGTGCGACGTTGCAGCTCGCATCATACTTGTCTTTTGATACGAAGTCTGGCTTCAAACCGTCGGCTTCAGCATATTCGGAAATCACAACTGGCACTTTGCCTCCTCCGATTATTCCGCATCTGCCTACTTTTCTCGCTTCAAGTTTGCAGATATTTTTCAATGCATACTCCTGGTTTGCTGTTGTCTTCTTCGCAACTTTGGAATTGATATAGTCGGCAAGCGACTTTGCAACTGGAATCTCGCATTCAGGATCCTCACTCAGTGACACTCTGATTGTGTCTCCGATTCCGTCGTAGAGAAGGGCTCCTATACCAGCCGCACTCTTCACACGTCCATCCTCTCCTGCACCTGCTTCTGTCACACCAAGATGGATAGGGTAGTGAAGGTCTTCAGCCTCCATTCTCTCCACAAGCAGACGGACTGTTTGCACCATGATGATTACGTTGGACGCTTTGATTGAGATCACAACATCGTTGAAATTCTCAGACTTGCATATTCTTAAAAACTCAAGACATGATTCAACCATTCCGTTGGATGTGTCGCCATATCTGGAAAGAATTCTGTCGGATAGTGATCCGTGGTTCACTCCGATTCTTATCGCTGTCTTATGCTCTTTGCAGATGTTAAGGAATGGCACGAAACGGTCGCGGATCTTCTGCAACTCAGCTGCGTATTCCTCGTCTGTATATTCGAATCTCTTTTGTGTATGCACGCTGTCGACGTAGTTGCCTGGATTGATTCTGACTTTCTCTACGTACTGTGCTGCCACGTCTGCTGCGGCAGGGTTGAAATGGATGTCTGCTACCAATGGCACATTGCATCCAAGTTCAGCCAAACGTTTCTCGATGAACTGCAGATTGTTGGCCTCTTTCTGACCTTGGGCTGTAAAACGTACGATTTCTCCACCCACGTCAGCGATTCGTTTGCATTGTTGTGCCGACGCTTCTATATCATTAGTGTCGGTGTTTGCCATCGACTGTATGCGGATGGGGTTGTTTCCTCCGATCACCACATTGCCCACATGCACTTCAGTCGTCTGTCGACGGCTATATTTAAGAATATTAGTCATGACTATTATAAGTTATCTTCTTTATTTATTTGCCTTGCTTGTCGTTCTCTATTCTGTTCACAGACTTCATTCCGTGGACTTTTAACAGATTCAGACAAAGATTGTTAAGGTCTTCCACGTCGTGGATATATAGTGTGATGTCACCTTCGAAGATTCCATCTTTAGTGTCGATGTTGACCTTTGTCATGTTGATTTCGTTCTCTTCGCTGATGACGTTTAATATTCTGCTCAATACACCCTGTGAGTCGATACCGTTGACGCGGATAGTCGCAGGGAACGAGAGCACTTTATGTGTCTCCCAAACAGCAGAGACGATGTTGTCGCCATGGCTTGCTTTCAGTTTCATCGCCACAGGACATTGACATTTGTGCACCACGAATTTGTTCTCTTCCTCGATGAATCCAAGGATATCGTCTCCCGGAATTGGTTGGCAGCACTCGGCGATACGGTAGTTCTTAGAGCTTTCTGTCAATGTCAACACCTTTGATTTGTTAGTGCTTGCTGACTCTTTCGCCTCTTTTTTATTGCTTCCGAACTGTAGTTTCCAGAACTTCATCCATTTGCTCTCAGCTTTGGCTTTGAAGAAGAGTTTAGGAATCTCGGTAAGATTGATCTGACCTTTTCCGATGGCATAGAAAAGTTCCTCTTTTTTTGTCTTGCCGTAATGTTCGAGCATTTGGCTTACAATGTCTCTTGACATTGATTGACCATGGCTGTCGAGTAATTCCTTAAGGCTTGTTTCGCCTTTCTTCATTATGTTGCGGTACTCCTTCTTGAAGAGGCTTCGTATTTTTGCTCTTGCTCTTGCTGTCTTGACATAATCAATCCAGTCTTCCGACGGAGTCTGCTTCTTACTTGTCAGGATCTCAACCTGGTCGCCAGAGTTAAGAACGTAGCTCAACGGCTCAAGTTTATGGTTTACTTTGGCTCCGATACATGTTGTGCCGACATCTGTGTGCAGAAGGAATGCGAAATCTAGCACTGTTGATCCTTGAGGCATTGTTTTGATGTCGCCATTAGGAGTGAAGACGAAGATTTCCGATGCGAACAGATTCAGTTTGAATGTGTCGAGGAAGTCGATAGCGTTTGGTTCTGGGTTTTCAAGCAACTCCTTGATAGTCTGGAGCCATTTCTCCAACTCAGAATCATCTTTTTCTCCTGTTTTGTATTTCCAGTGTGCGGCAAAACCTTTTTCTGCGATATCGTCCATACGTCTTGAACGGATCTGAACCTCAACCCATTGTCCAAGCGGACCCATCACAGTGACGTGTAAGGCTTCATAACCGTTGGCTCTAGGTGTGCTCACCCAGTCGCGTATACGGTCGGGATGAGGCTTGTATTGGTCGGTCACAGCCGAATAGATCTCCCAACAGAGTTTCTTCTCCGACTGGTTCTCATCAGGGTCGAAGATGATACGTAAAGCCAAAAGATCGTAAACCTCCTCAAACGGGATGTTCTTTGTCTGCATTTTCCTCCAGATGGAGTATACGCTCTTCACTCTTGTGTGGATCTCATATTTAAGACCAAGAGCGTCCAAAGCTTTGGAAATCGGAGCTGAAAACATCTCAAACAGTTTGTCTCGTGATTCTTTTGTCTTGGCTATCTTGGATGACAATTCCTCATATTTGTCGGGATGTTCATATTTAAAGCTTAGGTCTTCAAGTTCTGTCTTGATTGCATATAGTCCAAGACGGTTGGCAAGTGGAGCATAGATATATTGCGTCTCACCAGCGATCTTCAATTGCTTTGCCTGAGGCATCGACGCGAGTGTTCGCATATTATGCAAGCGGTCAGCCATTTTAATCAGCACCACTCTGATATCCTCGCTCATGGTAAGGAGGAGTTTACGGAAGTTTTCAGCCTGTTTGCTTGCCTGTTCACCAAACACACCACCGGAAATCTTAGTCAAACCGTCTACGATCTGTGCGATTTTCTTTCCGAAACGTTCCTCTATATCCTCTACTGTATATTCTGTATCTTCAACCACATCGTGCAGCAGAGCCGCACAAATAGAAGTGGATCCTAGTCCGATTTCCTCAGCCACAATTCTCGCCACAGAGATAGGGTGGAGAATGTATGGCTCACCACTTCTTCTACGCACACCTTGATGAGCGTCCACAGCAAAACGGAAGGCTTTGTCAATCAACTCTATCTTCTGTCTGTGCGCACTCTTCTTATAAATAGCCAACATCTCTTGATATTGGTTCTCTATATATGCGTTTTCGTCTTCTATATTATTTAAATTCTGTGGGTTTTCCATTATCGTAGTCCTTTTACAACACAAATATAAATTATATAATTCATAATTCATAATGCAAACCTTAGATTTGCAGAAAATAAATAATTGTTGATTTAAGCGATTTTGTGGTCAGGTCACAAATTATTAAATTCACA
>SUXE01000008.1:0-2087 GCA_015061115.1 Bacteroidales bacterium
CCGCCGCTTTCAGGAGTCAATCTCATTGAGGTTGACTCCTTTTTTTGTGCGCGTCCGCGCGCAAAAGCCGGCAGTTGCCCTCCGGGCGACAACCGGTTGCGGCCGTCCAGGGACGGTGTGTCACCTTCGGCGACGGAAAAATCCTCCACCATCAATCATCAACCATCAACCATCAATCATCAATCTCTCTTTCCCCGACAGTTGCCCGCTCCGCAGGCGACAATCGGTGACGGCCGTCCGTGGACGATGTGTCACCTTCGGCGACAGTAGCGTCTGGAAGACTCCACGAGCGGATCGTGGGTGTCCTGGGAAGAAGCCCTAGGGTATAACCACAGAGGCACAGAGAACCCCGAGAAGAGAATCTCTGAAGCCTCTGCGTCTCTGTGTTGAAAAGGACCACTGTTGTTTGACAGGAGCGTCTGGAAGACGCCACGAGCGAAGCGTAAGTAACCCGGGATGAAGTCCCGGGGTATGAGAACCGCAACTCCCACACTTTGCCTGGAAGGCAATACAAAATCATACTGTGTGCCAACCTCCATCGTCTATCGTTAACATCCCTTGCATTTCTCCCCATCCTTTCATATCTTTGGATCGTATAGCTAAAAATCAGAATCAAAATGAAGAAACTACTTCTGTTGCTTTTATTTGTTGCTTTATGTGTTGTATTTATTGTTGTAAAAACAGCAGAGCGTGGAGTTGTTTTTGTTTCTCCACTGAAGTATCATATCTCTGATGACAGTACGGCGGAGGTTATACAGGATGATTCTTATGAAGATTTGAAGTCGGTAACTATCCCATCTGAAATCCGAACTGAAGAAGGCGTTTACCTTGTGACAAGTATAAGTAAATCAGCGTTTCCTGATTGCCGAGAATTGACAAATATAGAGCTCCCATCGAGTGTTACAAACGTAGGAGAAAATGCGTTTGGGAAATGCAGCGCTTTGACAAACATAAATGTGGCCTCTGATAATTCTGTCTTTTCATCGGAAAATGGAATGTTATATGATAAGAATAAGACAAAACTTATTTGTGTTCCAAGAGGTAAGAAAGGAAGCATAGAGATTCCATTGGATGTCACAAGCATTGGAAAATATGCGTTTTTTTGTTGTGACGAATTGATAAGCATAGAGATTCCATCTAGTGTTACAAGTATAGAAAATTTTGCGTTTGATGGGTGTCGTGGTTTGACAAACATTAAAATTCCATCGAGTGTGACAAGCATAGGAAATTATGCGTTTAGTGGTTGTTACAGTTTGACGAGCGTAAATATTCCATCAAGTGTTACAAGTATTGGAAAATGTGCATTTATGTGGTGCACCAGCTTGACAAGCGTAGAAATATCATTTGGTCTGACAAGCATCGGGGAATCAGTTTTTAATGGATGCAGCAGTTTGACAAGCATAAGTATTCCATCAAGTGTGAGAAGTATAGGGGACGGAGCGTTTAAGGATTGTTTTGGCTTGACAAGCATAGAGATTCCATCGAGTGTGATAAGCATAGGAGATGGGGCGTTTTCTGATTGCAGAGCATTGACAAGCATAAATATTCCATCGAGTGTCACAAGCATAGGGGAAAACGCTTTTGATGGTTGTGAAAATCTTGAAATTGTAATTGATAATTCAAAAGAGAATGTAATGGTCGGGAAAGATGCTTTTGATGGATGCAAGTCTGTGAAGTTTTTGAAATAATTTGCTTTTTCCCATGACACTTTTCTGCTTCGCAGAAAACAATTGGTGACGGTCGTCAGAGGACGATATGTCACTTTCGGCGACAGGAATCATTCACCATTAATCATCAACCATCAACCATCCACCATCAATCATCAACCATCAACCATCCACCATCAATCATCAATCATCCACCATCAATCATCAATCATCAATCATCAACCATCCACCATCAATCATCAATCGTCAATCGTCAATCATCAATCGTCAATCGTCAATCGTCAATCATCAATCATCAATCGTCAATCGTCAATCATCAATCGTCAATCGTCAATCGTCAATCATCAATCGTCAATCATCAATCGTCAATCATCAATCGTCAATCATCAATCGTCAATCATCAATCGTCAATCATCAATC
>SUXE01000008.1:2097-201543 GCA_015061115.1 Bacteroidales bacterium
ATCAATCGTCAATCATCAATCGTCAATCATCAATCGTCAATCATCAATCGTCAATCATCAATCGTCAATCATCAATCGTCAATCATCAATCATCATTATGATTTCTTTCCCTACCTTAAAAAGATTCTTCATTGCGGTCTCAAAGATGTCTGCTCCTTCCTCATTTCCCTCTTCGAGCATATTGTCTTCAAAGCAATTGTTGCTCCAGAGTTTTTCTGGGGTCGCTCCGTTCATGTAGCAGTCGAGATTGACTGAAACACGGATGGAGATGAGTTTTTCTATCAGCCCGAATCTCTCTAACACTCGTGCCACAGCAATGTCTTCCATGTCCGACACTAAATATTCGTCGGGACATCCGTAGTATTTGTTAATCTGTTTTGCGATTTTATGCCCGTCGTCTCCCTTCCAATAATTGTCTGAAGTGATGAATGTTCCTTTCAATACGATAGGGTAGACGCGGGTGTCAGCAGCCACATTCTGTTTCATGAATGCGACTGTCTTCTCTGTCGTTTCTAGAGGTATGTTTTTGATCTGCTCGTAGACGGTGCTAATTCTTTCCGCATTTAGTTTTACACATCCATATTGGCATAAACCGCTGTCTGGAAACCATGTGAGGTTGCCATCAGATCCGATCACCTGATGTCCCAGATCGTAGTCGGCAAAGGCACTGGCAAGCACTACGTCGCCCATTGTCGTCCGCTCATAGTTGGTGCCTGCACAGCCTACAGACAGAGTATGCATCTTGCTGCAATCCAATCTAGGGTCGGTGAGTATCGCCATCAAAGTGGCGGTTGTATTCACTTTGCCTGCATGCGTAAGTGTGAGAGCAATTCCGTCTTTTACATATAATTTTTCGCCAGGAAAGAGTCCCGTCAACTCATATTCTGTGCCTCCTTCCACATATTCTTTATAGAACAGCTCTCCCTCTCCGCAAATACCATTGCCGAGTGGACCGATGTCGAATTTTGGAAGTATAAGAAGTTTGATGGGGACTCTCATATAGATATATTTTATGCGTCGTGGAATGCTTTTCCGTTGACGTCTTGTCTTTCCAACAGTTTGTATTCGCAGCAGAAATCATTTTTCAATCTGCCGATATATCTTTTCGCTTCCCATTTTGCCATTGGCAGATCGTGAAGAAGATAGTTTCCGCAAGCGTCAGGAGTTGTGCCTGGCACGACGTCGTTGAAATCAACAACAAACTGCATTGCGTCGATCATAAGCTGACGGATCACCTGGCAGTCGTAGGTTCCCTTCACAATCAGATAATTGCCGGTCAAGCAACCCATAGGTCCCCAATAGATGATATTCTGCTTCCATCCATCAAGATTACGCAAGTATGTGGCGACAAGATGCTCGATAGTGTGGATAGCGGCAGGAGCGATGGCAGGCTCTTGGTTTGGAGCTGTCATGCGGATATCATAAGTGGTGAAAACTACGTTGTCGGAGAAATCCTGACGTGAAATATATATTCCTGGTTTTAGACCAGTGTGATCTACTTGAAATGAAGGTATTACTTCCATATTTTTTCCTATGTTTGAATTTATGATACAAAGATACTTATAATAGTGTAAACAACCGACAAAAATCTAAAATCAGAATTATCTTCTATGACTAAAGGTTGGCATATGTGTTTTTTCTGCAACCTTTGAAATGGATGGGGTGAGGTAGAAACAAAAAAAAGGTTGCACCTTTTGGGTGCAACCAATTTTTTTACGGTTTTGTCTCAAATTACTTGATCTCTGCGAAGTACTTGATTGTACGAACCATCTGAGAAGTGTATGAGTTCTCATTGTCGTACCAAGAAACAACCTGTACCTGGTATGTATCGTCGCTGATCTTAGAAACCATAGTCTGAGTTGCATCGAACAATGAACCGAACTTCATACCGATGATGTCTGAAGAAACGATTTCATCCTCAGTGTAACCGAAAGACTCGTTAGAAGCAGCCTTCATAGCAGCGTTGATACCCTCCTTAGTGATATCCTTACCCTTAACAACAGCAACTAGGATAGTTGTAGAACCTGTTGGAGTTGGGATACGCTGTGCAGAACCGATAAGCTTACCGTTCAACTCAGGAATTACAAGACCGATAGCCTTAGCAGCACCTGTTGAGTTAGGAACGATGTTCTGAGCACCAGCACGAGAACGACGAAGGTCACCCTTACGCTGAGGACCGTCAAGAATCATCTGGTCACCTGTGTAAGCGTGGATTGTGCTCATGATACCGCTCTGGATAGCAGCGTACTTGTTAAGAGCGTCTGCCATAGGAGCAAGACAGTTAGTAGTACAAGAAGCAGCTGAGATAACTGTATCAGAAGCCTTTAGAGTCTTGTGGTTAGTGTTGAATACGATTGTAGGAAGATCGTTACCTGCAGGAGCAGAGATAACTACCTTCTTTGCACCAGCTGTAAGGTGAGCAGAAGCCTTCTCCTTTGAAGTGTAGAAACCTGTACACTCAAGAACTACGTCTACTCCGTACTTAGCCCATGGGCACTCAGCAGCGTTAGCGCAAGCAGAGATCTTGATCTCCTTACCGTCAACGATGATTGAATCCTCAGTAGCAGAAACTGTGTGCTTACCCTCACCGAACTTGCCAGCGAAACCACCCTGTGCAGTATCATACTTCAAAAGGTGAGCCAACATCTTTGGAGAAGTCAAATCGTTGATTGCAACTACTTCGTAACCATCTGCCTCAAACATCTGACGGAATGCAAGGCGTCCAATACGGCCAAAACCGTTAATAGCAACTTTTACCATTGTTTATTAAAATTAAAAAAATGTTTTTTTATTTCTTGTTTTTCAATCTCAACTTCATGCCCTATCTGACTCAGATGTCTCCATCTGATCTCCATAAGGATCTCCATGACAACCGCATCCAGATTTGCATCCGGATAATAACGTAAACGTCATCGCTGCCACGAATAGCGCAATAATTGTTTTTTTCATTAGTTGAGGTTCTTGGTCGAAATCAATCAAGCGTTCTGCTCAACTTCTGCATTCTCTACTTCACCATATCCAGGACAAGTCTGTGTCTTGCACGACTCAAGAAATAATGCTACTGCGAATGCAGCCAAAATTAACTTAATAGCTTTCATATAATTAAAATTTATCGTTATTGCAGCAAGTTTATTCTTGCCTAACTCGTGAGCAAAATTACTAATTTTCTACATATAATGTCATTATTATTAAAAAAAATGTGCCTAAGTTTTCAACATTTTAGATTTGATTCCTACAAATTGTCAAATCTGGCATGACAATATGACATTTTGTAATATTATCCTAAATGGACAGCTTTTTATGATTTGATGATGTTGTCTTCTTTCCGATGACAACATGCTTTTGTCAATCAAATCTTCATATGTTGTCCCTTTTTTATATTGCAAAAAAGCGTTGCTTCCCAGCAACGCTTTCTGTGAACATTTTAGAAAAAGATTATTAGTTGTAAGCACTTTCTCCGTGCTCATATACGTCAAGTCCTTCCTCTTCAATTCTCTTCTCAACTCTCAATCCGTGGATCTTGTTCAAGCTGAAGAAGATAATGAATCCCATTGCTGCAGCCCACAATCCGATTACGACTGCACCTGTCAACTGTACTAGGAGCATTCCTGTGCCTCCACCGTAGCACAAACCTCCGTCTACTGCAAGCAATCCTGTTAGAATTGTTCCTGTGAATCCACAGACTCCGTGCACTGAACTTGCACCTACTGGGTCGTCAATTTTAAGTTTGTGCTCGATAAACTCAACTGAGAAGATCATCAATGTGCCACAGATCAAACCGATGATCGCTGCTCCTACTGGTGATACAGCGTCACATCCTGCTGTGATACCAACCAATCCTGCCAATATACCGTTGAGTGTGAATGACAATGATGGCTTCTTATATCTGATCCATGAGATGAACAATGCTGCAAGTCCTCCGATCGCTGCTGCGATGTTTGTGTTGACGAATACTAGTGTAGACGCTGTTGCATCCTCAACTGATGCGATTGCCAACTGTGAACATGGGTTGAATCCGAACCATCCCATCCATAGGATGAATACTCCAAGAGCTGCGATTGTCAAGTTGTGACCTGGAATGGCGTGTGCCTTACCGTCTTTGCTGAACTTTCCGATACGTGGACCAAGGATCCATGCTCCTACCAATGCCATCCATCCTCCGACTGAGTGTACGATTGTACTTCCTGCGAAATCGTGGAATCCTCCTGTGTATGAGCCGATCTCAAGTGTTGACAACCAGCCACCTCCCCATGTCCAGTGTCCGCTGATAGGGTAGACAATCGCTGAAATCAATACTGAGTAGATCATATACATATAGAATTTAGTACGCTCTGCCATAGCTCCTGATACGATTGTCGCTGCAGTCGCACAGAACACTGTTTGGAAGATCAAGAATGCATAGTTAGGAATGCCCATCTCACTCATACAGTCTTTGAAATCTATGTCGAATAGGTTTGGTGTTCCTGCGAAACTACCGACTCCAAACATGACTCCGTAACCTAATGCCCAGAATAGTAATGTTCCTGCCATGAAGTCGAAGAAGTTCTTCATCAAGATGTTGGCTGTATTTTTGCTTCTTGTAAATCCTGCCTCGACGAGGGAGAATCCTGGCTGCATGAAGAATACCAACATGGCTCCCAATGCCACCCAAAGTGTATTCAAACCGACTGCGATTGGGTCGACTGGAGAGGATTCCTCTGCTGGTGCGGCTACCGTCGCCTCTGCTACTGCTTCCACTGCCTCACTTGTAGCTTCCGCTACTGCACTTGCGGCTTCCGTGGCTATTGAATCTTGTGCTGTTGCCGGCATGATAAAGGCTCCAGCTAAAAATATTAGGAGTGCTACGAGAAATTTCAAACCTCTCGTGCTATGAATTCTGCTTTTCATATTCGTTTCGTTTTAATGTGACTTTTGAAATTTATAAACGTAGACTGACGCCTGATAAATCCGAAATCAAAGACGCTCTACAGTAGAATGATGTTTAATTTTCTTGCTCTGCGTTGTATAGAGCGATGTCTCCTCTTTCCCCAGTACGGATACGGATTGAATCCTCCACTGGAATGATAAAAATTCGTCCATCTCCTATCTCTCCAGTCTGCGCTGCTTTAAGCACAGCCTCCACTGTTTTCTCTACGTTCTTGTCTCTTACGATCACCGAAACCAATGTACGTTCGATGCAACTTGTATCGTATACTACGCCACGGTAGATTCTGCCCTGACGGCTCTTTCCAATACCACGTACATCATAGTATGAGAACCATTCGATTCCAGCCTCAAGCAAAGCGTCGCGAACCTCGTCGAACTTTGTCTTTCTGATGATTGCTTCAATCTTTTTCATATTATATTCTCGTTTTATGTTTTTATTATGGACGAGACACATTGCGTCCTCATTGTGGACGGACGCGGTGTGTCACGTCGTTTCAATACAATTGGGCCTATATTTTGACTCTTTAGAAAGACATTCCTACTACAAAGTGAGTCCTTTCTTCTCTTGGGTTTAGGATCATCTGAGCGAATAGAGGCAATTTGAACTTGTCTGTGATCTCGATGTCCTTGCTCGCCTTCACTCCAATGTTGATCACTCCGAATTTTTCCACGCCGTAGAATGCTGACTCATTGACACAAGCGCCGAGTGCAAACTCCCAGTTCACAAATGAACTTTCTACTGGATAACCTAATTCGATGTATGTTGAGAATGCCTCTTTCTCTTCACCTTTATCGTTGATCTTCTTGTCGTTCAAGAAGTTGATGTTAGCAGAAATAGTCAATGCGAATTTGTCGCAACATTCTCCGAAATCCCAACCAAGGTTTGCCTCAAGCACGTGAGAATTGTCGGCGAAATAACTGTGGTCGTCCCAGGATGGAGTGCAGAAATAATCTGTGACTCCGATTGAGAATGCTTTCGCTTGTACTGACGCGTAGAAATCCACTTCTCTTGTCTCTTCATCTTTGAATGAAGCGGAACCCCAAGAACCTAGAGTGAAATTTCCTGCAGTCATCTCAATACCAGGCTGTACGGCAAAACTGCTCTGGTACATACCTCTCCATACATAAGAGCTCACTACATCAGCATTGACGCTGAACTCAACTTTCTTTGCTTCCTTCACTTCTGCTGTTTCTTCTGCGAAACAAATGCCTGATGTCATAATGCTCATCAAGGCTGCAGTCATAATCTTCAACACTTTCATAGTCCTTTTCGTTTTATGTGTTAATATCAGTTCGTTCGTTTGTAGTCTTAAGGGTAAAAATTTCAGTTCGTTTATATGCGTTTTATCTCGTTTTTATAATCAGTTTCCCTTTCGATTACATTGCAAAGGTATAGCGAATTTATGCTCTGCGGTATAAATTTGTTCATTTTGTATACTATTTTTTATGACAAGTTGCATTTTGTAAGGTGTGGAGTACTGTGTTGTTACATTTTGAAAGATTTTTCAATGCACATGCTTATAAAATGAAAGTGGGTAGATTTGGGGTTGTTATGTTGCGTTTGGATGCTATAATTGGAAAATAGTTTTTCTTTTGTCGGTATTTGTGCTGTAAGGTAGTGCAAAGTGTTATAGAATTGGCCTATTTTGTTGCTTTTTGAATATTACATATTTTGTTTTTGTAATTATAGTATAACAATATTTTTGAAATTGATTGAAAGGTATTGATTGTTGGTCAGATTTTAGTTTTGATGGATTTGTGATTTGATTAAACATACAATTTATGGGATGTTGGGAAAAATAGTATATTACAATTATGTTAAAAGATTTATTTGTGGTTGCTTTTTAGATGAAAGTACTATCTTTGCAAAACAAAACACTATTATTTATTATGTATCTATATTTACAAATAACAACAAGACAATGAATGCTATAGCTAATAGACAACTTCTAATACTAACATTGATATGTTTTTGCTCTTTAAATATTTTTGGAGCATGTCCTTTTAGTAAATATACTGATGTTGTCACGGCTTGTACGGGTGACAATGATTTTGGTATAACATATTCAGCAGGAATATCCAAAGAAGAAGTTTCATTTTTTCCGTTGCGTCCGAATAAACGTACTGGTAAAGGGTATACCCATGGAATTGGTTGTCTGGATGAGACACATGCTCCTGCATGGTTTGCTATAAAGATAGACGAACCAGGAAATCTTCTTTTGAGTATATCTCATACAGGAGGAACAGATGTTGATTTTGCATGTTGGGGACCATTTTCTGGAAGCTCAAAACAGGCTATGCTGGAAAATGTTTGTTCTAATTCAGATACTTATTTTGTTGACTATTTGGTGCCATCCATATCTAGTGAGATCGTAAATTCTTGTATAGAATCATCTGATGTTGAAATCGAAGAAGCAGAACGTCGTTCTAAGTCGGATCCGGATTTCGGATGCTTTTATGGGTATTATGATGCGTTCCCAATCGGACATATGGTTGATTGCAGTTTCTCGAAGCGAGTTTCTGAGTCCTGTTTTATTGAAAATGCCAAGACAGGGGACTGGTACATTATTCTTGTGACTAATTTTTCTTGTACTCCGGGAAATATATGTTTTAATAAGATCAGTGGTACCGCCACCACAGATTGCAGCGTGATTGTGGATGCAGGAAGCAATTCTCCTGTGTGTGAAGGTGAGGATATAAATTTGTATGTTAACAATTTGCCGGCTTATGCATCTTGTAAATGGAAAGGACCGAATGGCTTTGTTTCTGATGAGCCTACTCCTAAGATTTCGAATGCAAAAGACGCATATGCGGGAACTTATTATGCTCAAATCACCACTCATGATGGAATTAAATCGGATGAAATTCCGGTTAATGTCCGCATAATTTCAAACACTCCAGTCGATACAACAATAAGAATAGTAGAGGGAGACAAGATGAAATTCAAGAATGTAGAGTTGTCGAAAGCTGGAGATTATGAGGTGCCATTTAAATCTGGTCTGTGTACGAAAATATTTAATGTAAAGGTTGTGGTGGAGCCTTTGTTGCCTGCATATATAGAGCAGAATGGACCAATTTGCGAAGGTGATTCTTTGTTTCTTTCGATTGGGGATGCTCCGACATCTGGCGTCACAGGATATATATGGAGCGGACCGAATGGCTTTCACTCAACAGCCGAATGTCCTGTTGTTCCGAAAATGAATCTGAACAAGGCTGGCGAATACTCTCTTAAAATAAAAAAGGATGGTTTGACTTATCCCGTCGCGCCGGTCAATGTGACGGTGATTCCGAAGATCAAGGAGAAGGTGATTCAACGTATCCCGTTCGGAGAATCGTTTGAGTTTGCTGGTGAGATGATCTGCGACAGAGGCGTGTATACCGCTACTTTTGAATCGTATTATGGATGCGACAGCGTAGTGGAATTGTCTCTTATGCCTGATATGCCGACTCTTGAGCCTAATGATTTTATCACACCGAATGGAGATGGCGAAAATGATTTTTGGAGTATAAAGAATATAGAGTATTATCCTGATGCTATGATCCGAATCTACGACAGGTTTGGAAAGAATGTGTATGAGGCGACGCAATATTCGTCGGAAAATGCTTGGAATGGCAAAGACAAACATGGACGTGATCTACCTTCCACCGACTATTGGTATTTAATAGATGTGGAATCGTCTGACCGTGTTTATTATGGTCATGTCACGCTGCTGAGATAGTAGAGTGTTTGCCTCAGAATTGTGGACGAATCCCATGATTTAGACTATTGTTGTGTGCGATATGTGTATTCGCACAAATATATTTTTATGTAAAAAACACTGAAAAAGATTCGTGTGGAATGTTTTTTAAACATATCTTTGCGGCGTTTTTGATTTTTGCGAATGTTTAGTTAATGCGATATAATGCGATTCGGAAAAATGCGAAGATAAAATATATTGTTGGAAAAATATTTATCAGATGTTGTTGAGAAAAATAATTAAGCATATTGTAGGATATATGAGCCTATTTTCAATCCTTGTGTCTGTTATCTCATGTGATAAAGGAAAAAAAGGAGATGATGAGGCAACTATGTATGCGAAAAATTGTATTCCTTTTTATGTTGAACCAGAAACTTTTAAATTGAATAAAAGCAGAAATAATGGTTCTGAGCCAGCTGTCTTTCTTATAATTGACGGAAATCAGATAGATGAAAAATCAAACAGAGAAAAATACAATCTTTTAGCAAAAAAGTATGGTGATGTTGAGTTCGACAACCAAAGAGCTTTGGAAAGTGATGGTGCTATATCTGTTGCAATTGATTCTATTTCAGTGATTTCTGATGCGGATATTGATGACTCTCATCCTAAAGGAACAGAACTTTCAGACATAGTAAAACTGAATACTCGTAGTTTTTATCGTTATATTAAAAGTGGTTACAAAGAATCCCAGGATCAATATTCTGATAAAGATAAACTAATATCGGAATATACAAAGGAAGATTTTACTCTTTTGTTTTATAATAGAGGATTAGTTTTTCATTTTGATGATGCCACTGTAATCAAAGGAACGCATAATTTGACTATTACGGTCTTTTTTGAAGATGGAAAAAAGATCTCTACATTGCAAACATTAAAGTTTAATCAATAAAAAACAATGAAAAAGAAAAGTTATTTTGTTATGTTGCTAGCTTTGGCGTGCTTTACGCAAAGCTGTAAGGACGATGCGGAAGATTTGAACTCTTTTACCGAACCGGTTAAGTCAGCAGCTGCTGAAAACCTTAATTTGAGAGCTCTGTTCTCAGAAAATCATGTCATTCCTGTAAGTGAGGCGAGTGAAATTGCATTGAATGCACCTGACATGTTCGCTAGCGAATCAACCAGAGCTAATGACCTGAATCCAAGAACCATTGAAAGTATAGGTGTTTATGGAAGACCAAAATCTTCTCTTAGATCAGCAAATGTGAGTGAAGATTCTTTGATTTATGTGTTTAATTATGCAGACAATCGTGGATTTGCGATTGTTGCCGCAGACGACCGTATCCCTACTCAGATTTTGGCTTATGTCGATGAGGGGTCTCTTGAAAATGAAGTAGATAATCCTGCTTTGCAGTACGCTTTGGAGCAGATGCAGAGTTACGTTGAGGCTTCAGTAGACGCATTTGAGGAGTCAAAAGACTCTTTGTTGGCTGTTGCGGATGAGTACACTTTTGCAGTAGATGACAAAGCGGCAGAAACACGAGCTATCAATGCGGGAACAACTATTACGACAGTGAATGAAACTACTGTTGGTCCGTTGATTAAAGTGACTTGGGGGCAAAGCTATCCTTACAATATGTTTGTTCCTGTAGCTTGCACGGATAATGGATACAATGGAGGTAAAGCTCCTGTAGGTTGTGTCGCTACAGCTACAGCACAAGTGATGTCTTATTGGAAGTATCCAACAACAATTGACTGGAACACTGTATGTGCAACTAAAGAAGCCACAACATCTAATCAGCAAATCATAGCAAGTCTAATGTATACAATCGGTAAGATTATAAAAATGGATTATGATTGCGATGGTAGTGGAGCACAGACTTCTGATGCGTATGATATGTTGGCTGCTCTAGGTTATACCAAATGGGCTTCTAAGACATTTGATGCAACTGATGCATTGACTGCACTTAAAATAAATGTGCCTATTATGGTCAGTGGTTGTAGAACAAAGAAAACAACAAGCATTTTATGGTGGGATCAAACTTCTTATTCTAATTGTCATGCATGGGTAGTTGATGGTTATAAAGAGGTCCGTTATAAGATAGAGAATTATCGAGTTGACACATCTACAGGTGAATACAATAGTACGGTCGCTTATACTAATGTATGGTATTTCCATAACAACTGGGGTTGGTCTGGCAGCGGAAACGGTTACTTTGCTGCAGGTTGCTTTGACCTAACTAATGCATTAAGTTATGACAATGGCATTAAATATAGTGCCGAAAGAAACTATCAGTATAAAAATAAAATGTTTGTTGTCTTCAGATAAAAAGTAGATTCTGAAAATAACATACAGGTATATCACAGATTGTTTTGTATGATGTTCGGAAGCGAATAGTGATATACTAATCATCAAAGAAAAGCCATTTTAGAGGGATATTTTATCAAACAGACTCTAAAATGGCTCTTTTTTTTAATTGTACCTATATCCTTAATTTTTTCCCGAAAATGAATTATCTTTGTCGCTTGGAACCAAAGTCTAAAATTATATATGATTTTAATTACAAACGACGACGGAATTTATGCCAATGGAATAAAGGCTCTTACTGAGGTGGCTCGTGAATTCGATCAGGTGATCGTGTTCGCTCCAGATGGTCCACGCTCAGGAATGAGTAACGCTATCTCATGCAATAAACCGTTGAAATTTGAACATGTCGGTAAGTTGAGCAACGTCTCCCTATACTCTTGCACTGGCACTCCTACTGACTGTGTGAAACTTGCTGTCCAGACTGTTTTCAGAAATGCTGAGCGTCCGCTTATTCTCTCTGGAATCAACCATGGCTCCAATGCTTCGGTAAACATCATATATTCTGGCACTATGGGAGCTGTGCTTGAAGCCAATATTATCGGAATCCCTGCGATAGGTTTTTCAATCAACAATTTGGATGAGAACGCAGACCTTGAATCCGCCAAAGATATAGTTAGGTTTGTGCTTCAGAAATACTACGACGGTGAGTATGACAGCTATTATGCCGACACATTCTCCGATGTCCCCGTCTGCCTGAATGTGAATATTCCTGATGGCGACGTGAAGGGAGTGATGCTGTGCAATCAGGCGAGAGGCAAGTGGAGCGAGGATTTCGAACTCCGTAAGAATGCCGACGGTGAGGATGAGTATTGGCTTGTCGGTGAATTCCACAATCTTGACAAGGACCGTACGGATACGGATCTTTATGCGTTGGAAAACAACTACGTGTCGATCGTTCCCGTCACAACTGATATGACTTTGAGATTTTGTCCTGAAAGAAAAAAACAATAACTATGTCAGATTACAATAAATTCTATATTGATGCCAAAGGCAATATCGGCACAAAGAAAAGTGGCGATATTTTTCTACTTGGTTTTCTGGTCGGCATCATTTTGCCTGCGATTGTTTTGATGGCACTTGTCTACCGTGAGACTCATTACGCATTTTCTGAATTGGTCTCTTATTCTTGGCAGGTGGCAGGAAACTCACTTTTCTATCCATACATCATCGTCTCTCTGATGCCGAACATGTTTGTGTTCTTCTGGATGTACAAGACTGAAAGATGGAAATTGGCACGTGGCTTGGTGGTCGCCACATTCATGCTGTTTGGACTCTTTGCCGCGAGAGCGTTTATTGTTTGATAAATTAGAAAGATGAAATACTTTATCATAGCAGGTGAGGCATCTGGAGATTTACATGCGTCAGGTCTTCTTAAAGCGTTGAAAAGAAGAGACGTGGAGGCTGAATTCATGGGCCTTGGCGGAGACATGATGCATAACGAAGGCTGCACACTGGTGAAGCATTACCGTGATATGGCGTATATGGGTTTCATAGCCGTCATCACTCATCTTGGCAAGATTCTGCAGAACATGAGGGATTGCAAGGATGCGATTGTCGAGTTCAAACCCGACATTGTGATCTTGGTGGACTACCCAAGTTTCAACCTTCAGATTGCAGAGTTTGTAAAGAAGAATCTGCCTGGCACTCCCGTACATTATTATATAGCTCCAAAACTATGGGCATGGAAGGAGTACCGTCTGAAAAACATAAAGAAGTATGTCGACAGGGTCTATTCGATACTTCCGTTTGAAGTCGATTGGTTTGGAAAACGTGGGTATACTGTCGATTATGTAGGTAATCCATGTGCCGACGCGGTGTATAACCGTCCCGACCAAGATGAGACATTCGACTCGTTTGTCACGTCGCAATATCTTGACAATAAGCCGATCATCGCTCTTTTGGCAGGAAGCCGAGTGCAGGAGATCAAATCATCGTTGCCTAAGATGCTGGAAGCCACAAAGAAAATAGATGGATATCAGCTTGTGATTGCAGGAGCACCGTCGATCGACGAGACACTCTACGACAAGATTATCGCGGAATCGGGAGCGAATGCTATGGTGGTGCACGACGCGACATACCGTCTGCTCACACAGGCGAAAGCAGCGGTCGTATGTTCCGGCACAGCCACGTTGGAGACAGCGTTGGTGGGCACTCCGCAGACCGTGGTCTACCATATCGGAGGCGGCAAACTGGTGCATGATATTCTGCGACTTTTCATCCACGTCGACCAAGTGTCGCTTGTGAATCTGATTGCCGACAGGAAGATGGTGAAGGAGTTGATCATAGAGGATTTCACACCGGAAAAGGTGGAGAAAGAAGTTCGTCGACTGCTTACAGAAGAGGCTCAGATCCAAATGAAGGCAGATTATGAAGAGCTACGCAAGATTGTCGGTGACGCGGGAGTGGGAGACCGAGCCGCAAAAAAGATAATCGAGGCGATAGGGAATAAATGATAGAATAGTTAATTACATACGAGTGATAATAAAATAATAAGACAAAATGAGAGCATTTTTGATTGCATTCTGTTTGTTCAGCTTAGCTTCTTGTGTGATGGAAGAAGAGAACGATTGTGTTTGCACAACGAAGAGTGGAGATCAGTATGAGGAGTATGATGTAGAGGGCAGTTGTTCCTCATTAAGCACGAACGATGCAACTTGTAAAGTTAAGTAGACATATTCCGACGATAGCTGTCGGAGTGTTGTTTGTAGTCTCTGCCATACTCAAAATGTTGGGTATGGCAGCTTTTGAGATGTATCTGTACGAATTTCAGATAGTCTCGTTTGAGGTTGCTGCTGTGGTTTCACGTTTGATTATTGCGGCGGAGTTGGCGGTCGGTATCGCTTTGTTGGCAAACATCAAGTGGGCAGACTATGTGGCGGGAGCGATGCTGTTGGTCTTTTCCATCTTCCTGATTATTCAGCTAAAGATGGGCAACACAAGCAATTGCCATTGTATGGGAGAGATGTTTGATCTGCCACCAGACAAATCACTTTCGAAGAACCTCATGATGATGATGCTTTTGTTTTGGGGACACCGCATGGCAAATTATCTGGAGCAGACCCAAAAGAATTGGATTATCACGGTAGTGGTGATATCACTTGTTTCGCTGGTCACAGTGTTTGCAATCAACCGTCCGGATTTCATGCGATTGATAAAAGAGAGGGAATACAGTCAGGAGAAGTTGACGGAATTGTTGCAGGATAAATTCCCGTCGGCTTTGGAAGGAGACAAAGTCGTGTGTGTGTTGAGCACCCATTGCAGAATGTGCAAGATGGCTGCACGCAAGATGGAAGGTATATTCACGCATTATGGATGGCAGGACGACGAGATTCTCAACGTCTTCAGCCATACACATGAGACATCCAAACCAATAGAAGAAAGGATAGATTCGTTCTTTGTGGAGACGAAGGTGAAACGCAGAAACGTCATCACGATGGACCATGATTCCCTGTATGAGGTGGCTCCACGTGTGCCAACCATCTTCCTGCTGAAAGATGGAATCGTGCAGAAGACTCACGGATACAGAAGCATTTATAGCGGGGATTTTGAGAAGAAATGAGGATTGTAGAGACGCACGGTCGTGCGTCTCTAATTTTTTTAGATGAAAAATTTTGTGCTGACATTTTATTTGTCTATATTTGATTTGTTATGCAATTAAACCGTTTTTTATTATGAAAAATGATAATGTGAGAAAGAATTACGAGAGCCGAAAATTAGAGAATTCGGCTTCTGTTATGAAAAAAATGGCAGTTTCTGCTTTGCTCTTTGGAAGTTGTATGAATGCGCAGGCATTGGTGATCTCTGCCGAGAATGAAACTGTTTGCCCAAAAGATGCTGTGATTTTGAATTCGTCACAATCATCTGCCTCTTCTGTAACATGGCAGAAGAAAGTTGGTGAATCATGGGTAGATGCAATTCAACTTAAAGTTGGAGTCCCATTCATTTATGAAATGGACGATCACGATGTGGAATTCCGTGCTGTAGAGAAATCTGAAACAACAATTGTTGAGCTATCGAATGCGGTTAAAATCACAAGAGGTTCGGGTTGTGGACCAGAAATCCAATACTCTTCAACTGGAGATCTTATCATGGGTACAGATTTTAATCCGACTGGTAAAAATACAGGCAGATTGGAGCAAGATGTAGAGCATTTTTTTGATGATTATTCAATTGCTTTTTCTAGTGCAGCATGTTCTTATACTATTGGGAATCTAAAGAGCAGTTTTGGAAACTACACTCCAAGTATTGATGATAGTATAAGAAGACTTTCAGGAGAGGTGTATGAAAACTATTTCATGAATCTTACGAATCCAAACTGTACTGTGGCGGAAATCCAAATACCTGCAAAGCCAATTGATGGAAATGACTATAGAGGCCAACACTATCGTTTTGTCATGAGAGCATACCTGACACCAACTTGTAGGATCGATGACAATGTGTCTTTGAAATTAAGGACGGGGCAAGGAACTGTGACTGACGACAAAATGGATGTTGAATTGTATGATGATGTGACGGGAACTCTTTTAGGAAGCATGTATGATTTGCAATCAACAGATGGTATAAATAGAATTACTTTAAGAGATTTGGTTGATGTCCGCGACATTCCGATGTCAGGTGATGAATATCACACCATGCGTTTTGAGGTGACATACTATGGATACCTGCCTAATTTAAATAATGGATTGCTTTACTATTTATTCACACCTGATTTTTCTCAGATGGATTGTATGAATGTCTCAATTGATTATATTTCATTGGAGACGGAAAGAGTTAGTCTATCTTCGAAAGTCGCTTTGGAAGGAGAATCTGTAACTGCCGCTGTGACTGGTTTTCCTAAGAATGCCATATATAAGTGGTATAAAAAGACAGGAGAAGATTGGATAGATTTATTAGAGACATCTGGAAAAGGAGATGAATATCGTACTGTGAATCTTCTAGCTGATTACGGAAAAACGGAATATAAAGTTGAGGTAGACAAAGGAGATGGATCAGAGACAGTGACTAAGGAGTTTACTGTGTTCGGAAAGACACCAATAGATACTATTGTGCCTGGTGATACGACTATGCCTGGAGATACGACTATGCCTGGAGATACGACGGAAATAGTCATGTTAGAATCTCACTACTCTTCAACTGGAGATCTTATCATGGGTACAGATTTTAATCCGACTGGTAAAAATACAGGCAGATTGGAGCAAGATGTAGAGCATTTTTTTGATGATTATTCAATTGCTTTTTCTAGTGCAGCATGTTCTTATACTATTGGGAATCTAAAGAGCAGTTTTGGAAACTACACTCCAAGTATTGATGATAGTATAAGAAGACTTTCAGGAGAGGTGTATGAAAACTATTTCATGAATCTTACGAATCCAAACTGTACTGTGGCGGAAATCCAAATACCTGCAAAGCCAATTGATGGAAATGACTATAGAGGCCAACATTATCGTTTTGTAATGAGAGCATACCTAACACCAACTTGTAGGGTTGATGGCAATATGTCTTTGAATTTAAGGACAGGACATGGAACGATGACTAACGACCAAGTGGATGTTGAATTGTATGATGATGTGACAGGAACTCTTTTCGGAAGCATATATGATTTGCAATCAGCAAATGGTGTAAATAGAATTAATTTCAGAGATTTGATGGATGTCCGGAGCATTCCGATGTCAGGAGATGAATATCACACTATGCGTTTAGAGATAACATTCTATGGATACCTGCCTGATATAAATAATGGTTTGGTTTACTATACATTCACACCTGAATTTACTCAGATGGATTGTATGAATGTCTCAATTGATTATATTTCAATGGAGACGGAAAATGTTAGTTTTTCTTCGAAGGATGCTGTGGAAGGAGAATCTGTATATGCCACTGCGACAGGATTCCCTAAGAATGCCATATATAAGTGGTATAAAAAGACAGGAGAAGATTGGATAAATTTATTAGAGACATCTGGAAAAGGAGATGAATACCGTACAGCAAATCTTCAAGTGGATTACGGAAAAACGGAATATAAGGTTGAGGTCGACAAAGGAGATGGATCGTCTGTTATCAAGGAGTTCATTGTTGTTGGAGCTGCTCCAAAAGATACTATTTTGCCTGGTGATACGACAGGAGTAATCATGATTGAGTCTCCAAATGAGGAGCCTATTGTTGATGTATGTACAATAGAAGGTTTTGTGTTGAAGACAAATGTAAAACTATCTGAAGCTTTGGTAGATCTAAAAAGAGGCGTCTATATAATAGGTGGAAAGAAGTATTATATTTCTAAGTAAACATATTGACAAAAACAATAAAAGGCTGTTGCATCGCAACAGCCTTTTATTTTTGGGTAGAGACGCACGGTCGAGCGTCTCAATTACATATTTACATTTCCGATTCTTTCAATCTCTCTGCGTTTTCAGCGATGATAAGCTGGTCTATGATTCCCTGAATGTCTCCGCCTACGATCGCTGCCAAGTTGTATAGAGTCAAACCGATACGGTGGTCTGTCACACGTCCTTGCGGATAATTGTATGTGCGGATCTTTGCTGAACGGTCTCCCGTGCTGACCATAGTCTTACGGCGCGACGCGATGTCGTCCATATATTTCTGATGCTCTTGGTCGTAGATCTTTGTACGCAAACGAGACAATGCGCGCTCTTTGTTTTTTGGCTGGTCACGCGTCTCTGTACACTCGATCAAGATCTCTTCCACTACACCTGTGTTTGGATTCTTCCATGGGTAACGCAAACGTACTCCAGACTCCACCTTGTTCACATTCTGTCCACCGGCACCACCGCTTCGGAATGTATCCCATTTGATCAGTCCTTCCTGGATCTCCACATCAAACTCGTCGGCTTCTGGCAATACAGCTACTGTGGCAGCTGATGTATGTACACGGCCTTGTGTCTCTGTCTCTGGCACACGCTGCACACGGTGCACTCCACTCTCATACTTCAGTGTGCCATATACACCGTCGCCCGATACATTGAATATGATTTCTTTGAATCCTCCCGCTGTACCTTCTGTGAAAGATGATACGCTGACGCTCCAGCCTTTGGATTCACAATACTTGCTGTACATTTTGAACAGGTCACCAGCGAAGATGGCAGCTTCGTCGCCACCCGTACCTCCACGGATTTCCACTATGGCATTCTTGCCGTCTTCAGGATCGGAAGGGATAAGCATAAGTTTGATTGCCTCCTCCATTTCAGGAAGTTTTGGCTCAAGCTCATCAAGCTCAGCCTTTGCCATCTCCCTCATGTCGGGATCGTCTTCTGTCTGAAGGATCTCTTTCGCCTCTGCGATATTTTTGAGAGCAGTCTCATATTCCTTCTTGGTTTTCATGATTCTCTCAAGGTCGCTATACTCCTTGTTGAGTTTCACGAAACGCTTCATGTCGGCGATCACTGCCGGGTCTGTGATTAGGGTGCTGATCTCCTTGAATTTGATTTCAAGACCTTCAAGTTTTTGTAGTAGTGTATTCTCTGCCATATTAAAATATTGATTGCTTTAGGGGTAGAACCGAAAAGCGAGTGCAAAATTAGCAAAAAAATGGAAAATTTGAGTAAATGAATGATTGATCCTTAAGTATCCTCATTATTCACTTGCAGAATTTGATAGATTGGAGTATACATAATAATGGAAAAGAAAAAATCAGAAATGAATGTTAAAATAGGTTAATATTACTCGAATAGTTGCGGACGACATTTTTTTTTGATGTATCTTTGTGGTGTTATTTAAGTTTAGTGAAGATTGATAGACAAAATAAATTAATGCGTCTGGCGAAAAATCACTAACAGAGAAATACTTATGACAACAACTAAAATTGATTTCAGATGGAAAAGCTTTTCAGACAAATCGTGAGGTATGTGAGTTTGATCTCAATACTCGTGTTCGTAGCTTCATGCGATAAAAATGAGGATGAAAGAAAGGAGAGAGAATCTACAGAGTATGCGGAACATTGTATTAGATACTATGTTGTGCCAGATACTTTGGAGTTGAGTGAATATTGGCAGTATAATTCGGAACCTGGGATAGTTCTTGAAATTAATGGAACACATATAGAAGAAAGATCAAACAAAGAAGAATATGAGGCTTTGACTAAAAAATATGGTGATGTTGGATATAACTACTATAGAGCGATAGGAGCAGATGGGGCTATATCTGTTGCTATTGATTCGATTTCTGTAATATCAGATACTGATGTTGATGAATCTCATCCTAAAGGAACCGAACTTTCAGACATTGTAAAATTGTATACTCGAAATTACTATGATTACATAAAAAATGGTTATACGGAAGAAGGTGGGCGACGTTCTGAAAAAGACAAATTTATTTCAGAATATACAAAAGAAGATTTTACCTTATTGTATAATAAACATGGTTTAGGATTTCATTTTGACAGCACTAAGGTAATCAAAGGAACACAAAATTTAACTATTACTATCTATTTTGAGGATGGAAGTAATTTATCTACTATACAAACTGTAAATTTTGATTAAAAATGGTAAAGAAAGTATATTTATTAGCGACTGTTCTGCTTATGAATGTATTGCAAAGTTGTAAAGATGATATTGAAGAATGTGATTATGGGGACTCTGTAAATAGGAAACATGTTGAAGGAATTAATTTGAGACCGTTGTTTTCTGAGCATCATGTTATTCCAATAAGTGAGGCAAGTGAAATAGCCATCAAAGCTACAGAATTGTTTGCTGATGAATGTACCCGTACAAACAACTTTAATCCCAAAGTCATCGAAAGTGTTGGTATTTATGGTAGAACAAACTCTTCCCTCAGGTCTGTTAGTACTAATGAAGACTCTTTGATTTATGTTTTTAATTTTGCAGACAATAGAGGATTTGCCATTGTTGCTGCGGATGATCGTATTCCGACCCAAATTTTAGCATATATCGATGATGGTTCTCTTGAAAATGAGGTAGATAATCCAGGATTGCAGTATGCATTGGAACTGATGCAGGATTATGTGGAATCTTCAATAGACAATTTTGAGATGACAAAAGACTCTCTATTAGCTGTGGCAGACAAAAACTCTTTTATTGTTGATGCAAAGACATCTGAAACTCGTGCGGTTTACACAGGTACTTCATATCACCTTTTTTTGGAGTCTACAATCGGTCCTTTGCTAAAAGTGACTTGGGATCAAACATATCCTTACAATAAGTACGTTCAAAAAGAATGTCCATATACAACAAGTTATAATGGTAAAGCACCGGTAGGATGTGTGGCTACAGCCACAGCTCAAATTATGTCATATTGGCAGTATCCGTCAATAGTAAATAATCATGTTATGCATTGGGACAAAATGTGTTCTTCTAAAATTCCATCATCGTCTGACCAAAGTGAAGATATTGCAATATTGATGGAAAAAATAGGATATGAGGTGGATATGGAGTATGATTGTGCAGAAAGTGGAGCTCTGTCTTCTGATGCATATGAGTTTTTGGGTAATATTGGATATAAAAAGTATTTTTCAAAAAAATTTAATTCTTCTGATGCTGATGATGCAATTCGATACCATCGTCCTATTTTATTAGCCGGTTGTAGAACAAAAATAACTCAAAAAGTGTTGTGGTGGAATAAAAATCCTGTTTGTAAGAATTGTCATGCATGGGTTATCGATGGTTGCAAAATATTTTATTATGAACAGGAGAACTATAGAATTAATACAAGCACAGGAGAATATACAAGCACCTCCTCTATTGTGACAGAAACCTATTTCCATAATAATTGGGGATGGGGAGGTGATGGTAATGGCTATTTTGCGGCTGGTTGTTTTAATTTGTTGACTCCTTTAAGTTATGATAAAGAAGATTATTCTGAGCAAAGAGACTATCGTTACAAAAATGAAATGTACTGTGTATACAGATAATGAATATGGATTTTGTCAATAATATGTGGTTGAATCATACGATATGAGGTTGAGATGAAATTCAAGTAAATATTAAAAGCCGTTTCAGAAACTTAATGTCTGAAAAGGCTTCTGTGAAAATCAGTATGATTGATCCAATTTGCATTGTGGAAAAGGTACGTTAGAACTCGTAATTAGCAAAAATGGCGTTAGCAAAAATGGCGACGAGATTTCTCACGTCGCCATTTTTATGAATGAAATTAAGAATTAAAATTAATTTAGCATTTTTTACTCAACTCCTCCACTTCCTCAATCCATATTCTGCTGCAAGCGTCGCTTGGCATTCTCAGGTCGCCACGAGGAGACAGACTGACGCTACCGACTTTCGGTCCGTCTGGCATACAGCTTCTCTTGAACTGTTGTGCGAAGAATCTCCAGTAGAATGTACGCATCCATTTCAATATTGAAGCGTCGTCGTATTTGCCTTCAAACGCTTTGTGTGCCATGAAGAATATCTTTGTAGGTGAGAATCCGAAACGTAGGGTGTAGTAGATGAAGAAGTCGTGTAGCTCATACGGACCTACCAAATCTTCTGTCTTCTGTGAAATTTCGCCCTTGTCGTCCGCAGGAAGAAGCTCTGGGCTGACGGGAGTGTCGCAGACATCAAGCAGCGTCTCTTTTGCGGCTTCGTCCATCTCATATAGAGCGGCATATTTAACCATGTATCTAACTAATGTCTTTGGAATGGATGTGTTGACGGCATACATGCTCATGTGGTCTCCGTTGTATGTGGCCCATCCAAGCACAAGTTCCGACAAATCTCCTGTTCCGACGACAAGTCCACCGATCTTGTTGGCATAATCCATCAATATCTGTGTCCTTTCACGAGCCTGTGTGTTTTCATAGCTGACGTCGAGGATCGAGAGATCGTGGTCGATATCTTTAAGATGCTGTAGACATGCTGGTTTGATGTCTACCTCTTTGATTGTCACACCAAGACTCTTCATCATGTTGAGTGAGTTGTTGTAGGTGCGACCTGTTGTGCCGAAACCAGGCATTGTTATTCCGACGATGTTCTCACGTGGAATTCCAAGTTTGTCGAATGTCTTCACCATCACAAGTAGGGCGAGGGTAGAGTCGAGTCCACCACTGATTCCGACAACCGCTTTCTTGATGCCGGTGTGGAACAATCGCGTCGCCAAACCTCCCACTTGAATTGAAAAGATCTCGTTGCAACGAGTTGTCATCTCATCCTCTGGCGGCACAAATGGATGAGGTGCGAATGCGCGTGTGACATTCGATGGCTCGGAATATATATTGTTTGCACCAAGGCTGTTGAGGCTGGTGATTTCAAAGTCATTTTTCTTGTTAGGATTCTGGTTGCCGATGATGAATGCGGAGTTGCGCAGACGGTCGGCCTGCAATCTTTGTACGTCGATATCCGCAACGATAAGTTGTTCTTTGAATGAGAATCTTTCCGATGTGGCAAGCAGACTTCCGTTTTCTGTGATGATAGCGGTGCCTGAAAAAACGAGGTCGGTGCTGCTTTCTCCGAATCCCGACGCTGTATATATGTATGCGCATGCGTTGGTTGCGGATTTCTGTTTCACAAGTTGGCGACGGTATGCCTCTTTGCCGATCAGTTCATCGCTGGCAGAGAGATTGAAGATGATTTCCGCTCCTGCCAGACACATATCGTCACTTGGAGATGCCGGCATCCACAAGTCTTCGCAGATCTCAATGCCAAACTTTATTCCGTCGACTTCAAAAATCTGCTTCTTCTCTCCGAATCCTGGAGTGAACCAACGTTTCTCATAAAACTCATTATTGCTTGGCAGATATTGTTTGTCCACCTCTGTATTGAAGAATCTGTCTCCAGTTCCTGCCACGAAAGCCGCATTATACAGTTTGCCATCGCGATAGTATGGAGCTCCGACAAGAGCATAGATGCCATTTTTGATGGCCGCCTCATTCACTCTGCATAGTTGTCTTTTCGTCTCCTCGATCAAAGTGCGTTGGTAAAACAGGTCGGCACAAGTGTAGCCAGTAAGACAAAGTTCGGGAAAGCATACGATTTTCACATTCTCCTTTGCTGCTTTCTCTATCAGTGCGATGATTCTGTCAGCGTTCACTTTTGGATTAGCGATCTCCACCACCGGGATAGCACTGGCGACGCGGATGAATCCGATTTTTTCTTTTTTCATAGGAATAAATATTTCAGTTTCTGCAAATTTACTTTTTTTGATCAAGAATGAGATTTGTTTTGCACAGAATGTTTCTGTATCTGATCAAACTTTGTGGTATCATTATTTCTTTAGAATCCTGACTTCTGCATTTGCGAACGACTCTATCTCTTTGTAAGAACAATTTGAGTTGGCGGCAAACATGTTTCTTGCGAATTGTCCATGGGTGACGACGATGATGTTCTCGTCGGGATATAGTTCCGACAGTTTGGCTATCGCCATATTGGCTCTTTGCAGGATCTCTTCTTCTGTTTCGACGGGATGTTCTGTCAAAGGAAAATCCCACTTGCCGTTTTTATAATATTTTTCTCTCGCCTCATTGAGAGGAGTGCCTGTATATGATCCCCAATCACGTTCGCGGAGCATTGGCATAGGGATGACAGGCAGATTAAGTTTGCCTGCAATTATCTTGGCAGAATCCATCGCACGTTTTAAGTCGCTAGATACGATACACTTAAATCGGACATCTCTGTCGGCGAGATCATCAGCTGTCTTGCTCACCTGTTCCTTGCCAAGCTCAGTCAGATTGCCAGGCATGTGGCCTTGCAGCATACGAATAACGTTTTCTTTAGTCTGTCCGTGGCGTACGATGTATAATGTCATTTTATTATAGATAGAAGTTTAGAAAATATTTAGAATAATTTGCTATACGATTGATTCTTATAATTGCTTGTTCTTGCTCGGAGAAGAAAAGGAGTTTAGTGCCAATCTCTATCCAACATGGACCCTTAACAATCATCAAACACTATAGCCAAATTTTTGATTAAATTTAAGCAACTTCTAAATGAATTCAAAAAAATCTTAAAATTTTTTCAGCTACGAAAAAAGACTGCATTTGTGGCCCATACCTTTGCAATGTCAAAAGAAAACAAGAGATATATTGAGGTGTTCTCCAGTGGCAACGAGAGCGGACTGTAAATCCGCTGCCTTTTGGCTTTCGGGGGTTCGAGTCCCTCCACCTCAACAAAAATGGAGTTTGTAGCTCAGTAGGAAGAGCATCAGTTTGTGGCACTGGATGTCACGGGTTCAAGCCCTGTCAAACTCCCCCAATTGGCTCATTAGTTCAGTGGATAGAACGCGGCGCTACGGACGCTGAGATCGGGAGTTCGAATCTCTCATGAGTCACGAAAATAAGAGATATATTGAGGTGTTCTCCAGTGGCAACGAGAGCGGACTGTAAATCCGCTGCCTTTTGGCTTTCGGGGGTTCGAGTCCCTCCACCTCAACAAAAATGGAGTTTGTAGCTCAGTAGGAAGAGCATCAGTTTGTGGCACTGGATGTCACGGGTTCAAGCCCTGTCAAACTCCCCCAATTGGCTCATTAGTTCAGTGGATAGAACGCGGCGCTACGGACGCTGAGATCGGGAGTTCGAATCTCTCATGAGTCACGAAAACAAGTCAGATTTATCCAAGAGGTCAAAGGAGACGCGATAACTTCAAGTTTGGTGTTGTATGCCTACGTTGGTTCGAATCCGACAATCTGGCTTTTTTGAAGATTTTTTCATACAACGCAAAAAGATTTCGTTATAATATAGTAAATTTGCCGTCGCTTTCGGGCGAATTAAGTAAAAATAAAAGAATCCTATATGGAAATGAGACTATTTGAGCACATATCGTCACGTCATTCAGTCTATAGCTATCGACGCTGTGGACAGTATGATTATGTGCATTCATATAGTTATCAATGTACAAACGGTATAGGATTCTCATATCACCGACATAGTATTTTCTATCTGGTATCATAAAGAGCCAAATAAGAAACAAACTTGATAATGATAGTTGGAAAATCCATACCGGAATTTTCAACTATTTTTTTGTTTTATGAAAAAAGAAAAACTATGCCAGCAAACAAGAATGCCTTGATAAGGTACAGAACTATAGATAATTGTTTAAGAAATAAATGTAAGAAATGGACTCTCGAGGATTTAGTAGAGGCTTGTTGTGATGCTCTATACGATATGGAGGGTATCAAAAAAGGAGTGTGTGCCAGAACTATACAGATGGATATTCAAATTATGAGGTCTGACAAACTTGGTTACTACGCTCCAATTGAGGTATATGATAGAATCTACTACAGGTACTCGGATCCTGACTACTCAATTACTAAAAATCCACTAACTATGGATGATTGTGAATTGTTGAAAAGGGCAATCTTACTGTTAGGAGACAGTGACAAATTTGATAATGATGAAATCAGAAACGTATTGTCAAAGGTACAGAACAGACTGTCTTCTATTTTGAATTTTGTATAGCAAAAGGTTTTTTCTTACCCTTTGGTTAAGAAAGAACCTTTTTTAAGCTTTCATTATTTTCCGACTAAAAATTGCGTCAACACATCCCATACGGCTATGATGTGGCAGATTGAACCCAACAGCACGAAGACGTGAAAGACAGTGTGCAGGTATGGCTTTTTGTAAAGAGCGTAGAACACAGCTCCTGTGATATACATCACACCTTCAGCGATGATCCATGCGGATGCGATGGCTCCGGCAGAGTTCCAGAGTGGACCGAAGGCGACTACGACTGTCAACCCCATCAGCACATAGCAGATGGTTTCAAAATGGCTGTGAGGCTTTAGTTTGACGAAGCTGAAGACTGTGCCGACGATGGCTGCAATCCAGATGAAGCAGAACAGGCAAATTCCCCACGTCGGATATTTCTGCATGATGGCCAGAAGAGTTATGGGGGAGTAGCTTCCTGCAATATGCCAATAGATGGCAGCGTGGTCGAATTTTCTCAATACCTGTTTGGCATGGCTTTCTTGTGGAAGCGCATGATAGAGGGTCGACGCGATGTATGAGCCCAACATACCGAAGAGATATAGACCGATTGACCATCCAGCCCAGGCGTCTCCTCCTTTTACACTCATTACAATAAAGATCACACCTATGACTACACCCATCAGGATGCCTACAGCGTGGGTGGAGGTGTTGGCTATCTCCTCGCCTTTGGAATATCTAGCTGCCATAACTGATAAATACTTAAAATTCGACTATCAATCATCCTTCATTCTCACAGGTCGTCTCTTTGAAGTATAAAGCTTACCATCTATCAGATAAAGTAGGTTTTCTAGTTCCGTTTCAGAGTCTCCTATTACAATGTTTCTTTTCGCAAAAAAGAATATTTTGTGTCATGAACGATTTTATGTCAAAGATAGCGGAATTATTTCATTTCACCAAATATTGGATTACACAAGTGTTGGTATTTGAATGTGTCTGAATGGCAGTCTGAAATATGAAATTTCAGTGTTATAGTTTGATCCCGTATTTGATGATTCCTTCAGAAAGCATTCCTTCCGGCATATATGCTTTCAGTGTGTCGACGATGGTGTTGAGCATACGTTGACGTATATAGTCTTCTTTAATGTAGATCGATACACGGCGCTGAGAGAGGTGGTCTCCTTCAATCTTCCTTATGTTCAGGCGTTGTTTTTCCGTTAGAAATGGAAGATGCATTTCAGGAATGATGGTATAGCCTCCATTCTCGTCTACAATGCGGATAAGAGTCTCGATGCTTCCTGCTTCGTAGATGCGGTGTCCTTTTGCGCGTGCTTTGCAGAATGAAAATGCACTGTCTCTCAAGCATTGTGCTTCCTTCATGATCCACATGCTTTCATGTTCAAGGTTTTCTGGTTTGAATACTGGCAGTTTCCGCCAACAACTTTCCGCAAGATAAACGAAGAACTTTTCTGTGTAAAGTGGAATTTCCAGCACTCCTTGTCGCATATTGTCGCTGATGGCAATACCTGCGTCGATCTCTCCCCTTAATAGGGCATCGAGCATGAAGTCGACTTTAAGTTCTTCGATTGACAAATCTACAGTGGGGTATAGTTTACGGTAGTGCTTGATGAATTTAGGAAGGATGTATGGGGCGACGGTGGGGCCGACCGAAAGATTCAGTTTTCCTCCTATCAGACCTTTGTCTTCCGACAGAATCTCACCTATCCTGTCTACTTCCATCAATACATTTTCTGCCTGACGTATGATCTTCATGCCGGCATCTGTTGGCGTGACTGATTTGTTTGAACGATCAAAGATACGGATGTCAAGCTCCTCTTCTAGTTTTACGATCATAGCGCTCAACGTCGGCTGAGTCACATTGCACGCATCCGCCGCTTTCGCAAAATTACGAAATCGGTTGACTGCAATAATATATCTAAGTTGCTGTAAATTCATAAGTTAATCTGTACTATTAAAAAAACACTCCCTCCCTTTGAACAAGGGAAGGAGAGAATGATTTTAGAAGTTGTCGACGTGAACTTCAAAGTATGCTTGTGGATGAGCGCAAGTAGGGCATATCTCTGGAGCCTTTGTGCCGACTACGATGTGACCACAGTTGCGGCATTCCCATACTTTGACCTCAGACTTCTCAAAAACCTGTGCTGTCTCAATGTTTTTCAAAAGAGCACGGTAACGCTCTTCGTGACGCTTTTCGATGGCTGCGACGAGACGGAACTTGGCAGCTAACTCTTTGAACCCTTCTTCCTCCGCTGTCTTTGCAAAGTTTTCATACATGTCTGTCCACTCGTAGTTTTCTCCCTCTGCTGCGGCAAGAAGGTTCTCAGAAGTGGATGGCATACCGTTGTGAAGCTCCTTGAACCACATCTTTGCATGCTCCTTCTCGTTGTCTGCTGTCTGCTGGAAGATAGCTGCTATCTGTTCGAAACCGTCTTTTTTTGCGCGAGATGCAAAGTAAGTGTACTTGTTGCGGGCCATTGATTCACCTGCGAATGCTGCCTCTAGATTCTTCTCTGTTTGAGTGCCAGAATACTTGTTGTTTGCCATAGTTTTGCTTTTTAAGTTATTAATAAATAGTTTCGATTCAAATTTAGAAAGAAGAGACAGACGCCTGTTCTTTAAGAGAACTGTGCGATCAGACTCTTTAGCTCGTTGAGGCTCTTGGCTCCACTCTGACGCCATACAATCTCACCGTTCTTGAAGAGCATAAGTGTAGGTACCGACTGGATGTTGTATTGCATCGAAAGATCCTCGTTGTCGTCTACGTCTATCTTTAGGATGCGGATGCTGTCGCCCATCTCCCCTTTAAGTTGCTCCAATATTGGATGCATCATTTTGCAAGGTCCACACCATGTTGCAAAGAAATCAACCAATGTAAGCTTGTCGCTTTTGATGATGTCGCTGAAATTTTCCATAATCGTAAGTTTTTAATGTTTGACTTTCGTTTTACCTGATGCAAAGGTATGTTTTTGTTTATAGATGAACGAACAATTCCTTCTATGCGTTAATAGATGATATCTATTGGTATGGTGCTTGTTTAGATGCTATCTATAAAAAATGTCTCGATCCCTTAAATTAAGGAATGAGACATTTTAACTGTATGATTAATCTTCAACTTCAGAGAATTGATCTTTTCCTACAGAACATAGAGGACATTCAAAATCTTCTGGGACATTTTCCCATGGCGTGCCTGGTTCGATTCCAGCATCCGGAAATCCCACTTCTGGGTCGTACTCCCAACCGCATACGTCACATACATATTTAGCCATAATTGTAAATTTAATGGTTAGTACTATTTGTTGTCATTAGCAAATATAATATTTATATTGTTTTTCAACAAATGATTTTGTCTATGTATATATAGAAAAAGTCTATTTTGAATATCCTGCGAAATCAAGGATTTACTCTCCGCACAAAATTCTGGCCTCATCAAAACCTTGTTTGATACGGTCGCCGATTCCTATGCCATCACGTAGGTTGCCTGCGATGCGAAGAGTAGGGTATTGAGCCTGTACTTTTTCGACAGCAGCTAGACGTGCGTCTGAAGATGCCTCATATTGAGGAATTGCATGTTCGTGACGGAACACTCTTATCTCATCAGCCTTTTTGTTTTTGTCATATTTTAGCATGTCGTTGAGAGTCTCGTTCACCAAGTTGACGAATTCTTCATCTGTCTTGTTGAGCATCTCAGGATGACGTCTTCCACCAATGAAATATGCCATTGTCGCACCTGGTTTAGGACAGCGTCCCTCGAAACATGCCGACGGGAATAGAATACCGAGCACCTGTTTCTTCTCTTTTGAAGGAACCAATCCTCCGAAAGCTAGCCATTGGTTGTCACCACAATCTTTTATGCCGACGCCGACCTGTACGACCGGAGCATAGTAGAGATTGCTGAGATCATCCATCGTCTCCTTCTCAATGAAAGGCAATAGGCTTGGCAATGAATAAGCTCCACATGTAGTGACTACTTTCGACGCGTTGATCTGACGCTGCTCGCCATCTTTGTTGAATGTGATCTGCCAACCGTCGCCTTCTGGCATGATTTTTATATCAAGAGCACTTGTGATAAAATGTTCCTGGCCGATAGCGTCAACAAGGGCGTTGACAAGATTTGAAAAACCTCCACGGGCAGAGAAAACTTTTTTTGTGGCTTTGCGATCACGTTCAGTCTTAGGAAGTTTTGCTTTAGCGATCGCACCTCTGATGAACGAACCGTAGTCTTGCTCCAGATTATATAGTTTTGGTAGGGCAAGACGTGCAGGAAGTTTGTATGGATCACCTGCGTAAACACCCGAAAGGAATGGGTCGACGGCATATTCCACATATGATTTTCCTAAGCGGCGTTCCGCCAAAGAACCGATTGATTCGTATGGATCGTTGCCCTTCTTACGCCATGGCTCACCTAGAATACGGATTTTATCATACCATTTGAACAATGGAGTCTTTAGTGCGCTGGCAAGACTTGAAGGAAGAGCGTGGAATTTATCTCCTTTCCAGATGAGACGTCGTTTGCTTGATTCAAGAGCAGTCTCCAGTTCACAAGCCCCATTCAGTTGCTCAAACAGTTCCGCCACCTCAGGATGTTTCACCACACCTGTGTTTGGGCCAGACTCAAAGATGAAATCTCCAATATGTTGAGAGTTGATCTGTCCTCCTATACGATCTTGGCATTCAAGCACTGTAACATTAGCTCCACGTCTTTTCAATTGAAAAGCACATGTCAAGCCTGTTATTCCCGCACCTATAACTACTACGTTGTCCATTATTATCGTTAATTATATCGGTTTTGAAAATTTCTTATCTGTGTTTTGCATCAATGGGTCGAGTGCCGCAGCGACATTTCTTACGAATGGATGTCCTTGTTGAGTCATTGAGATGCCATCTGATGTCATTTTGATAATTCCGTCAGTCTCCATTTCTCTCAACTGAGCTTCGTCGTAATGGATGGCAGCCTTCAGCTCACTGATTGATATTGAGAGTGTATCCGCGATCTCATTCCAGTTGATACGGTAGTTGCACATCATTCGTTCGATCACCTCTTTGGCGAGTCGTTCTTTTGGTGTGAGCTGGTATCCTTTGCGGACAGACAATTCGCCAGAAAGCGTGGTGCTGATATACTCTTCTATGTCTTTTGTGTTTTGAGCGTATGTGGAGTCGAGCTGGCTGATACCTGTGGCTCCAAATGCGTAAACCTGACCTGTAGTGCGTCGTGTGCAGTATCCTTGGAAATTACGGTGGAGCAATCCCTGCTCGAGAGCTTTGTATAGTTCATCCTCCGGCAACACGAAATGGTCGAGTCCGATTGATTTGTATCCGGCTTCATGCAGTAGATTGGCAGCCGTGTCGTACATCTGCTGCTTTACTTCAGGTTGAGGCAGACCATGTTTCTCAAGCACTTGTTGACGCTTGAAAACCCACGGCACATGACCATAACTGAATGTGACCAGACGGTCGGGATGCAGTTTGATTGCCAGCTCAATATTCTTTGCAAATGATTCTGGAGTCTGGTATGGCAGACCAAACAGAAAATCCATGTTGACAGTCGCACCTGCATTGCGGAGAATACCCATGATGGTTTCTAATGGCAGGTTCGACGGTGTTCTGCCGACTGTCTTTAGGACCTTCTCGTCGAGATCCTGAACGCCAATAGAAAAACGGTTGAAATGACTGTTAGTCAGATTTGTCCAGTCTTCCTCTGTAAGATAACCCGGGTGACATTCGATGGCGATCTCCGGCTTTTCTATGGTAGGGAAAAGAGACAACAGGTGTTCGTTGATCTCTTTCAAGACAGAAGTCGGCATTGCTGTGGGACTGCCTCCGCCAAAATGGATCTGGCTGATAGGACGAGTCTTGTCTATATGTGCTGTTACTAGATCTATCTCCTTATGTATTGCGTCGATGTATTTGGTTACAGTATCTCCAGCACTAGGCATGATGTAGGAGTTGCAACCGCAATAGTGGCACAGACGCTTGCAGAAAGGCATGTGCAGATAGAATGAGAGTTTGTTTGATCCCTCTCCGTTGGAACGGGCCACCGCCTCCAGATAATCAGAGGACTGTAATTCGTGGAAATAATTAGCCGGTGGATAACTCGTATATCGAGGCACCGACACGTTGTATTTATCAATTATATTGCTCATCAACCCGTTTTGTTTAATTGTCGTAATTGTCTGGATTTAATTGAGGTGGCAAACATGGTGTTGTTTGCTATGGATGCCAGACATTCGCAAAAATACTCATTTTTTTGCGCATATCTAAACTAACGGGAACAATTTTTCCCCTACCTACCTATATGTAACGCCTGACGGCGTAGAATTGAATTTATTTGTTCATGTTAAACGCCTGACGATGTAGAGTGGAACTTATCTGTCCATGCTAAACGCCTGACGGCGTAAATAGAAATTTACGCCTAGCGGGGTTGGTCCTTCTCAATGTTGGAAAAGACATTTATGAACTTGTCGAGCAGAGGCACCATCGCTTGCAACTCCTCTATGCTCATGCCGTTTCCCATTATCTTTTGAGCAAGACAGTTCGGAACATCCTTCATTTTATCCTCCAATCGTTTGCCTTCTCCTGTCAGAGAGATTATGCGTTGACGGGAGTCTGCCTGACTTTTCTGTCTGACAATGAGACCTTGCTTCTCCATGCGTTGTAGCAGGGGAGTGACAGTGTTAGTCTCAAGGTTTAGACGCTCCGTTATCTCACTGATTATTCGGTTGTCTTTCTCCCAAAGCAACATCATAACCAAGTATTGTGGATAGGTGATTCCAAACTCCTTGAAATATGGAGTGTATGAAGACGTGACCAATCGTGCCGCCGTATATAAACGGAAGCACAATTGATTGTCTAATTTTAACTGAGGAAATGCCATAATTTATCGTTCGTATTTTTAGTTAGAAGCTAATCATCAAACTTCAATCATCAACACTTTAACTTCTTATTTGTCGAGATTGTATTTTTCTCGCATATATGCACGCTCTTCTTCAGAAAGGGAGTTCATGTACCCTTTCCAACCAGGACAGAAATTGATATGCCAACGCCAGAATCTTCCCAATAAAGATTTAGGGTCGTTGTCGTATTTTGCACGCAGTTTACAGTTCGCGCATGGTTTTTCGTTTTGTTTTGCCATAACTTTTCCTTTTTATGTTAATTGTTGTTTTTTACGATTCTTAAAAAAATCCTTGATGCGTTTCACTCCTTCTACACCGATTATGGATAACCCTCCATATTGGAATGTCTTGGCCAATCCGAAGAAAATAAACCATAAAACTCCTTTCGTCGCATTGCTTATGGGAAGAGCCATCTGAGCGAAGGAGATTATATAGCATGGGACGCATAAAGCAAGAATGATCACCCCTGTGCGGAATGAAAATCTGCTGAGAAATTTTTGAATACGTTCTTTCATTTGTTCGTATAGTTTTGTGATTCTTACCAATGTGTCACCATATCTGCCTCGTCAAGACGCATGGCTTCATGCTTTGGGTATTCTTCCTCAAATACATCTCTGCCAGCAATCTCTCCTTGCAGTGCATCTTGTATATCTGTCTTTTTTAGTTTTGCCATGTCGTATGCGATTTAATTTGTTGACACTTTAACATATAAATATGTTTGTTACCCTTTCGATGTTGCAAATATACAATTATTTTTAATATATCGCACACGATGTAATGAAATTTATGATTTTTTTCGCCCGTGTTTGTGAGCAGTGGCAGATACTTTCTATTTTTTGTAGGTAGAGACACTGTATTGTGACGCCTCTTGGGAATGTTGGGGGAGAGATGGTTTTAATCAAGCGGTGAAATTTCAAAAATGAGAAACTTGGATTGATGTAATAAAAATATGGCAACCATTTACGGGTTGCCATATTTCATTATAGTTTTTCTACTTCTTCCAAAGAAAGTTTTGTCATTTTGACAATAATCGCAATGTCCAAACCTTCTTTTTTCATGTCGGTTGCAATTTGGATTGCTTTGTCATGTTCTCCTTCCTTTTTCCCTTCTCTGCGACCTTTCTCCAGTCCTTCTTTACGTCCTTTCTCCATGCCTTCCTCCATGCCCTTCTCCATGCCCTTCTCCATGCCGATCTTGTATCCTAGCTCTTCCATGTCAACTTCATCCTCAAGGCGTTTCATGCTGGCCTCGTAGACGTCTCTCTCCTCATCGGTGAGCGCGGCCACTTTTGCCTTTTCCAGCAGACGCAGCAATCCCTCGTCTGCTCGCTCGTATACTGATTGGTGTATATTGTCCATATCTCCTAGGTTTTTGAAGAAATTAATCCAGATATCTTTTGTTGTGATGTTTTCGGCATCAAACTTGAATTTCGGCAAATTTATGAAATATTTTCGATGTCTGTCCCAAAATATCTCACCGGTTTTCACATTGCACTCCGCTGTGCATGTGATCGCATCGTTCAGTCCAGCCAAACCGTCACCCATAATGAAGATGCCGATGATTCGTGTGATGTCGTTTTCCATTTTTCCCCATTCTATTCCACGTCTAATCTTCTTACTCATAAGATTGAAAATGTAGAAGTTGGCACGTGTCTTGAAAAACTTTTGATACGAGTTCTGCATCTCTATCAGGATAGAGTCTCCTGTCTCTGTGGTGCAGTGGAGGTCGAACGTAACGCCCCGCTGATTAATGGCATCTCGTGGCATCTCCACGTTTTCAAATGTCACACTTGTGATTTTCTCCACGTCTCCCTCTAAGAGAGCATTCAGAAATGATTTCATGATAATCGGGTCTGACATACAGTACTTGAACCCGAAATCACATCGTAAGTCGATGTATTTTCCCATTTTATTTTTGTTTTTAATTTGTACTGTTTTGTGCAATCTGATAGACTAAACAAAACTTTTTCGGATGCAAATATATAAAAAAATCAAAACCTGACATCAAATTTTCTCAAATGAAGAATTGATAGAAACTGTGCCATTTCTAAAATAACATCATTGTCTGTTAAGGAAAAATTCTTTAGATGTAAAGAAAGTCTTATGTCTGTCAACTTACCGTTGTCTGATCTCTTTCGTGATTTCCATATACTCACGTCTTCCTTCGATATATTCAGCATACAGCTTTTCGGCATCCACTCCTTTGAGAATGCGACATTTCCCACATGATGGACAATGATTGAGACATTGCCATTGCTCTTGCACAAACGCAAGTCGTTCTTCTTTGGTGGAGTTTTTTATGTCTGGAACTTTTGTCATATTACTTCGAATACTTTTCCCAACAGATTCAATGTTAATGGTTGGTCACGTCAATCGTGGTAATCGTCCTCTTTCCATTCGAATTTGATGGTCTCTGGGACGTAGAACTTGTCAATCCTATAGTCGATATTTGCTTTGTGTGCCTGACTGAGCTGGAATTTACGGTGGATCCTATACATCCTGCCGTCTTTTATGAAGTGTGCCCCGGTCTGATGGAAACGGAATGGAACGTCTGCTTTTATACACTGCTCACGAATGTCAAGGATCCAGCTGTAGTCGCATGGTCTGGCCTCTACTCCCGATTCTCCACTGACTGCGACTTCTTCGATAGTATCGTCGAGATATGCGGATAAATCTACCGGCCCGATTATCGGAGCGACCATGATGCTTTTATGTTTGATCGGTAATGATTTGAATATGGGTAGACGGAAGTCTGCCATCTGCTGGTTCTCAACGGTGCAGCCGACAAGCACGTTGTCGTAGCCGTCTCCCCAATCGTCTGGCACGCATTCCATGAATCTGTCTATTCTTTTTGTGAAGAAGTAAAACCAAAGGTCGTTTCTGGTTTTCATCATCTCCCAGCATTCTCCTCTCCAATCATCGGCATCCTTTATCAGGAAGTCGGAGGTGAAGCAGGTGAAGACGACCTTGCCACTTTCTATCTTCCACGACTTGTCTCGTTTACGTTTGATGGGCAGGTTGAAATTGCCTGTCTTACGGCATTCACTGCTTGAAACTTCACTGCCGTACATTTCATCCTGTCTGTAGACATAGCAATATTTGCACCCAGAACTGATCTTTGTGCATCCATGCCACGGATTCCAGTCGGCGTATATATTCCAGTTTTCTGCCATAAGATAAAGTCTATTTATAGCCCTGCATCTCTTACCAGGTCACAAAGTTTGTCATCCCTTACTGTTTTGGGCTTAGCTTTGCCTGCAAGAATCAGTATCTTTTTGCTGTTGCGATAGATATGCAGCTGACGAGACCGCACTACGGCTGTCAATTCGTCGTCATTCTGCATCGCTTCCCAAATATGGTGGTATTCTCCTGTCGGCTCAAAGAGTTTTGCCTGGAGATGTGAACACATATTGGTCGTGTCGACGGTGATCATAATTATTACGGATTTAGATGCATGAGATCTCAGTGAAACGGTTGAAAGTCTTGCCGTCTCGCGTCGTCTTCTCAAAAAACATTTTTTCTGGTCTTATCCAGTGGGCGTGTTCTCCGTAAAGAGCCTGATAAACAACCATTCGCTCCAAAGTCTCTGAATCAAAAGCCGTTCCGACGAATTTGTATTTGCCACCTTTGAAGTGTTGGAAGAAACGCTCTTGGGGTTTCTTGTACGTTGTCAGCATCTTTTCGATAAGAGGCACATACCAAGTCTTTACCTCCTCCGCTGTAGGTGTATGGGCTCCTGGGAAATGGTAGGTGTTGACGTAATACTCCAGGAATGTTGGTTCGTAGTGAGCCAAAGTGTCTTGCTCTCCAAATATTCCACACACCTTATCTTTGTAGAATGGGGTGGTGTAGTTGAACTGATTTTTCTCTATCTCCTCAAACTCTGTAATCAACTGTTCGTCTATGACGAAATCCTGATTCCTGTCCTCACGTGGACTTTTATATTGGTGACTGCCGATTCGCTCTTTCAAGAATTCCGTCATCTTGAAATGTGGATTCCCGAGCAGTGCTGGCACACCTACGATTGGGGCGAGGATTTGGGCGTAGAAAGAGCCGCAACTGTTGCCGACAATCAGGTCTGGATTCTCCTTGTCGCATATCTTATGTATGAATTCCAAAGCCTCTTTGGGGTGCATTGGCAGGTCGGGAGTGAGCACGCGGACTTTTCCCCAGAATGCCTCTTTCAATGCGTTTGCCGGCACACAACTTCCGCTGGCAAAAAATCCGTGTAAGAATAGAATTGTCTTCATCCTTTGTTTCAAATTTATTTTCAAGTATGAACGTATGCCAAAAATACGCTAAATTCTCAGATGCAGTTTAATTTTAATTAAAAGATTTTATGAATCTTTATTTTTTATATCTTTGGATTGTCGATTAAAAAAGAGTTTGTCTGGTCGACGGTGGACATTTCAACCAACTATTATGATTCTATTGATAACTGGAGCGTCTCATACAGGAAAAACTGTTCTGGCTCAGCGGTTGCTTGAAAAATATGGTTTTCCATATCTCTCCATTGATCATCTTAAGATGGGATTGATTCGTAGTGGCTACACTAGTCTCACTCCAGAGAATGACGAATTACTCACTGCGTATCTTTGGCCTATTGTCCGTGAAATGGTGAAAACTGCGGTTGAAAACAAGCAGAATCTGGTTGTGGAAGGATGCTACATACCGTCCGATTGGCGGAAAGATTTCAGTGAAGAGTATTTGAAGTCGATTCGGTTGATATGCATTGCCTTGACAGACGGATATATTGACGCTAATTTCGACAAAATCCTCTCGTATGCGTCAATTATTGAATCCCGTCTGGATGACAGTTATTGCACCATAGAGTCGGTGAAGAAAGACAACTCTGCTTTTATCAGACTGTTTAGCGAAAGTGGTGATGAAATGGTATTGGTTGAAGACGATTATGAGAAGGCAGTCGACGGAATTGTTGACAAATGTGAAGAGATAATTAAAGAAGACGAAAATGAAAGAGTCTGCTGAAAATCAAATAGAACGACTTTTAGAAAATCCATATTGGGTTATAGACTTTCTTCCGGAAACAGTCTCTGCGGAACGTTCCAAACAATATTTTGAGGTGGAGAAATTTTGTTGCAACAGTCAATTTATAAACCGACTGTACCAGCAATTTGCCTATGTGATCATAAAACTCAGTTGTTATTTTGATATTGACGGCCATCCTACACCTGAGAGTATTCTTGAAGATGTGAACGGTTGTATGACGAACGGAAATGTAAATTTTCTTTTTGCAGACGAAGATGCTTTGATCACATTAAACGGAGGAGATTTGTACATGACTGTTTATAATTCTGACGGACGATTTTTACAGCTGTTGCAGAGTCTTGTCGCTTCGGAACGTCTTTTTTTGAGGAAAACAATATGACTGAAAAAGACTATAAATTAACGATAAAACAAACTTTAAACTAAAACAATTATAAATCTTATGGACCGTAGTTCACAAATTATACGTACAAGTTGGATAGGTATTATCACCAATGTACTTTTGGCTACTTTCAAGGCTGTCGTTGGAGCCCTATCTTACAGTGTGGCAATCGTGATGGATGCAGTCAACAACCTTAGTGATGCTCTGTCGAGTGTCATCACCATCGTCGGCACAAAGTTGTCGCAACGTCCAGCCGACCGCAAACATCCGTTCGGATTCGGACGCATCGAATATTTCAGTGCCATCACCATTGCTGTCATTGTGCTTTCTGCCGGCATCACTTCGCTTATAGAGTCGGTGAAGAAGATATTCGATCCTACAGAGCCAAGCTACACGAAAGTGACGCTTGTGGTCATTATCGTAGCTATTGTGGTAAAACTTGTGCTTGGATATTATGTCAAGAAAAAAGGAGAGGATTTGAAGAGCGACGCGTTGATCGCCTCAGGTTCGGATGCTTTGTTTGATGCGGTAATCACGTTAGCGACGCTTATCTCAGCTGGAGTCATGTTGATATGGAATATTTCGCTCGATGGAATTTTAGGAGCATTGATATCCGTGGTTATCATCAAAGCGGGAATCGAGATGTTGGAGTCTCCGGTCAATGAACTGTTGGGAACGAGCATTTCGGCAGAGTTTGCCAATCAGATAAAAGAAGAGGTTTCCGAGTTCGACGGTGTGCATGGCGTGTTCGACCTTATTCTCCATAACTATGGACCAGACGTGAAGATCGGATCAATGCATGTCAATGTATACGACACGATGTCGGCGCATGATATTCATGGGTTGACGCGAAAGATATCCATGCAGATGTATGAGCGACATGGAATCATCATGACAGTCGGAGTCTATTCCGTCGCCACAGGAGAGAATAAGCAGACTGAACTGCAGGCTAAAGTGTTGCATATCATTGCGTCGCATAAAGAGATAGTGCAGGTGCATGGATTATATTATTCGGAGGAAGACAATATGCTTTCTGTCGATATCGTGCCCGATATATCCATTCATGACGACGCTGCATTGATCAGACAACTCACTGAAGAGCTCCAACCGTTGGCACCGGGCAAGCAGGTGATTGTGGTTGTGGATCATAATTACAGTGAATAACAGAGCAATAATAAAAAGCAAAAAGAGAACCCCGAAAGTTTCATGCTTTCGGGGTCCTCTTTGTCTTTGATATACCATTCTCTTGGTAAATCAGAATGATTATTCTACATTGAAAATGTGGCGCATGAAGTTGTACATGTGAGGTTGAACGGAAGTACCGTCGTGACCTGTACCTGTAATGGAGTGCCATACATGATCCACATTATTGTTTTTCAAGATATTGTGATACTGCTCAGGATAATCACCTACAGTACCATCGTTGGTTCCACCTGAGATAAGAAGAATGTATGGTTTAGGGTTCCCGTCCTTCAAGTGGAAGTCAGCTTCATTCTTTATTGTACCTTCGTGAGCCATGAATTGATCTTGAGTAGGCACAATACCAGGAGCAGGACAAGCCGCACCTACGAAGCCAAACACATCTGTATGTTGAGTTCCAATATACAAAGCCTCACGACCTCCCAATGAGAAACCTGTGATAGCAGTGTTCTTAGGTCCCTCTGCAATCGAGAACTGCTGTTTAGCCCATGGTAACAAGTCTTCAAGAAGATCATTCTCAAACATATCATAGTATCTCATTGTCTCTTGATCGAACGCGAAACCACTCGGTTGTTCTCCTTTAGGAGAAGTGTACATCTGAGGGAAAATAACAATCATATCTTTGGTCAAACCTTCGGAAATAGCGTTGGCAATCATTTTCTTTACACCCATAGCCTCATCAAGCATGGAATTCTCGTCACCAAAAATACCATGTAGAACGAACAATACAGGATACTTCTTGTTTGTGTCGTAGTTTGGTGGCAACATTACTCTCACTTTCTTATCATGTCCTGCACTTTTTGAGGAATACTGATAAGACCTCACCTCACCATAACTGTTATTTGGCACGTTAGGTGCGAATTCCACCAAATCATCACGAAGTTTCTGCATTGTCTCAGCAGGATTCACTCCTGGATTAGTCTGTTCTGGCTTGTTGATTGTAAGACTATCTACATTGGCAATTGCATATTCTACGACAGAACCGTCTTTCAGCCAAATATACAATTTGTCATTTTCTGCCATTGTGGTTGTCGCACACGCAAATAACGTCAGAAATGGAATGATTACTTTTTTGTATGACATAAATTTTAAGCGTTTTATATAATTGTTAATATTAATGATCCTTTTTTCTATGGTATGACAAATATAACAAATTATCATCATAAACAAGTATGTTGGACAAAAATGTTGATATGTTAGTTGTTCTTTAGATTGCATATTGATAATTTTGTTCATCCAACAGATTTTTTTACAAGGAAACTGTTTAAGATATGATAACTATAGACACCACCAATATGTGCTCGCACCTGCAGAAGAAACTGTTCGAGAAGGATGGCATCTATCATCCTCTTTGGCAAGCCATGCAAGCAGACTCCGAACTAACTGCTGTGGTCCGTTCACGCCAGCTCCATATCTACCGCAATGGCAAAAAAGTGCTGGTGCTGGCAGGGAAGTCCGCACCTAAGATTATACGAGAAGATAGAATTTGCACACTTTTAAATCACCTATAATCCATTATTCAGATGATCAATATTCGTAACATACACCCCCAAGAGATACCCGTATTGGACGATTTCCTCTACGAAGCCATTTTTATTCCTCAAGGAGTGGAGCCACCACCACGCTCCATCATAGAGCAAGACGACCTGCAAGTGTATGTGCGAGGGTTTGGAGACGATCCACATGATCATTGTCTGGTGGCGGAAGTAGACGGGAAGATAGCCGGAGCAGTGTGGGTGAGAATCATGGACGATTATGGACATGTGGACGATCAAACCCCATCGTTGGCAATCTCCCTTTATCCGGAATATCGAGGGCAAGGGATTGGTACACAACTGCTTAATCAGATGCTGGATATGCTTCGACAGAAAGGATATCCCCAAGTCTCCCTGTCGGTGCAAAAAGAAAACTATGCGCTCCGCATGTATCAGAAAGCCGGTTTTGAGACGGTGGAGGACAGAGGAGAAGAGGTGCTGATGGTGAGGAGGATGTGAGTGATGTTTTTTTTGTTTGACATTATAATTTGTCGTGAGAAATATTTGATAATCTAAAATATATTTGTTATTCTTGCGAAAGAATAATGAGGCGTAAGGATAATTTTACTCGCAATACGAGGGGAAAGTAATCAGTCATCGTTGGAATAATAAATGAATAGTATTTAACTTAAATTTGAGAAAATGGCAACAGGGTATGATAACATCGGAAAAGGAGGAATTGTCAAAGAAGGTATTTTTGTTAGATTCCCTGAATTAATTCCTGCGTGTGATGATGAAATATTTTGGTCATCTGAAAATCATAGTAGGTTGTTGATTGTTGCAGAAAGTAACTATTTTGAAGATGAAGCGGAAAGTGTCTATAAGAGCGTTTTTAAGAATCCGGAAGCGTGGTATCAAGGAGAGGATAGACAGCATCTAATTCCAATAACAGGAAAAGAACCAGAGGAATACAAAGTAAAAGTCAGTAATTTTATTAGTTATAGAACTATTAATAAATTGTGTAAGCCGATGAAAGAAGTGTCGGGGCTCAATTGTAAACCTATTTATAAAGAAGCGATGTTTTATAACTATTTTTTACGTCCTGCAACGAAGCAAGGAAATGGAAAAAGAGGATTCGTAAATGATTGCAAGCAATTAGATCGCATTGTTGCTGGCACTGCATTGTGTGGAATTATAGACCTTGTTAATCCAGATATTGTAATATTCGTTAGCAAATATGCATATGATGAATTTAAGAAATATGCAGAATCTGTAGGATATGAATATAACCCAGAGAAGATTAATTTCGTTTGTCATCCTGCTAGTTTTGGACCTAATGGTTGGTATTATAGTAAAGATGGCAAGCAAAAATTTGAACGTCTATTGAGAGAGTATTGGATAAAGAAATGAATTTTATCGTGTTCTCATTTTTCCCTCCCACCTCTGCCCTCATCCGGCAGAGGCCTTTTTTTTCTTTGCGGAGAAAAATAATTCACAAAATAGGTTAAGAGTTATGGATGAAAAGTTGAAATTATGGGAAAAAATTAGCAAAGGGGAAGTGATTTTCCCAGAGGATGTTCTTATGTGTATTGACTATAAAAAATTCTTGGATGATTTCAAAGATGGAGAATTACGAGCTTTTGTCCTTTCTTCTAATGCGGGCTTGGAATATAGGATGAATCATTTGGTGGAGCAAGTGAAAAAGTTTTCCAAAGACTGTGTGCCTTTTTTCTTTTATGCCTGTTTTTTCTTTCCGACACATTCGCCATTGCTGATTTCGGAATTAGTGGATTTTTGCGATTGTCTCCAATCTCTCAATTCTGATTACAAAGATTCGCAGGGGATGTGGGATACGGTTTCTCTTCCCATCCATGCTCTACATGCGGTTGTTCTGATTAGCCGTAGGGACGCAATGCATTGCGTCCCTTCAAAGACAAATATCGAAAAGTCGCTAGGAAAAGTGTAGTGGTTCGCAGAAAAGTCGTACCGAAAAGTGTATAAAATCTTGAAAAAGTCGCTAGGAAAAGTGTAGTGGTTCGCAGAAAAGTCGTACCGAAAAGTGTATAAAATCTTGAAAAAGTCGCTAGGAAAAGTGTAGTGGTTCGCAGAAAAGTCGTACCGAAAAGTGTATAAAATCTTGAAAAAGTCGCTTGGAAAAGTGTAGTGATTTGTAGAAAAGTCGTGCCGAAAAGTGTATAAAATCTTGGAAAAATCGCTTGGAAAAGTGTATTGAATTGACAAAAAGTCGTGCCGAAAAGTGTAGGGACGCAATGCATTGCGTCACTACAAAATGATATCGTTTATTTCCCTCCCGTCAATTTATATCCCAACCAATGGGCGAACGCGAGATTGGCCACCATCGCCACTACTCCGACAGCTCCGTATAGAAGCAATTCTGTCGCATTGAAAATTTCACAGACATTCTGCATTCCGATGTAGGCGAATGGGAGAAGCATGACGCTTGTAATGAGTCCGGGCACATATCCTCTTATGATTATTCCTTGTCCGACGTGAATCAGGAAATGTATGGAGAATGCCATGAACATTATCGCCCAAACTTCAGTGGAGTAGGGTGTGCCTGCAATTACGCATGCTGTGGCTATTAAGATAAGTGCCAGTTCCTCCAACACCGCAATGGTAAATGCCTTAGTGCTCATTCCAGAGAGATGCTTCAACGCCGGTCTTAACATTGGAAATCTCGCTATCAATGTGTCTTTGTGTGTCAGCATCCATTTGTGTTGCGTTAGAATCTCCTCTCCATCGTGAATGATGAATGTGATAGGAAACAGAATTATGAGATATATTGATATCGTATCCATCCGACGGAGTTGTTATTTGCTGTTGTTCCATCTTTTCAATACCTGTGCCGCTATGCTGCCTGAGAAGTTGTGCCACACGGAGAAGATAGCTCCTGGCACGGCTGCCAACGGATACATGGCGAAGTGGGTGGCTGCCAACGAAGTCGCCAGTCCGGAATTCTGCATTCCCACCTCTATGCTTATCGATGTCCTTTTTTCAGGAGGCAGACCCAGCAGCATGCTGGCGACGTAGCCAAGTGATAAACCAAGAAGATTGTGAAGTATGACAGCGACAGCCACAAGCAGACTGCATCCGATTATGTTTTGAGCGTTATGTGAAACGATGATTCCTATGATTGCTGCGATGGCAAGGGTGGAGATCATCGGCATATATGGCGTGACTTTCTGTGTGAAATTTTTGAAATAGTGGTTGACGACGAGACCCACAACGATTGGCAGTATCACCACCTGTACGATGCTTATGAACATTCCCAAAACATCCACATCCACCGTCTCCCCGGCAAGAAGAAGGACGAGTGCGGGAGTGGCAAACGGAGCAAGAAGTGTGGAAACACCCGTCATGGCGACGCTAAGAGCAACGTCTCCTTTTGCAAGATAACATATCACATTGCTGGCAGTGCCTCCTGGGCAACAACCCACAAGAATCACACCCAAAGCGAGTTCGGACGGCAGGTTGAGCAGACGGCAAAGCGTCCAGGCGACAAAAGGCATGATGATGAATTGGGCAAGTTCGCCAATCACAATCTCCTTCGGATGCATCAACACTGGTTTGAAATCAGACGGTTTGAGAGTCAGACCCATACCGAACATCACCACGCCCAACATAGGAGTGATGGCTCCAGTGCCGATCCATAAGAAAGAAGACGGTGCAAAAAGAGCGACCGCCGTCACAGCCACTACAATGAGAGTGATATGGGAAGCAATCCAAGAAGCTATTTTGTAGTCCATAATAATTCGCAAATAAAGTTCACTGCAAAGATACTCATTTTGTTTCAAAACCTGTTGATGAATCGTCTTCTAAGAGAGAAGATGCGTCTGTAAGACGCTATCTCATTAACCCCGTACATACACAGCGCAGCGGAGTATGTGCGTGGGGGCGTGGCAGAGGGAGAGAGATCACCGCGTCTGTAAGACGCTATCTCATTAACCCCGTACATACGCAGTGCAGCGGAGGATGTGCGTGGGGGCGGGGCAGAGGAATAGAGATCACCGCGTCTGTAGGACGCTATCTCAGTAGCCCCGTACATACGCAGTGCAGCGGAGTATGTGCGGGGGGCGATAGCCGTGATCAGATCGAGCCAGTGCGTCTGTAAGACGCTACTATCTCTTAAAATACATCTTTATCGTCGTGTATATGTGAGATTTTTACTATATTCACGTCGGAAATTAAACTTTTTATTATGAAGATTATAGCAATTCCTACACGAGAGGATATGGTGGATGATCACTTCGGACACTGTGCCTACTATACAATAGTGACACTCGACGAGCAGAATCAGGTAGTGAAGAAAGATCGATTGGATTCCCCAGAGGGATGCGGCTGCAAGTCGAATATCGCGTCAGTCATGCAGGAGATGGGAATCTCCGTCATGTTGGCTGGCAACATGGGTATGGGGGCATACAACAAATTGTCTGCTCACGGTATCGCAGTCGTAAGAGGATGTCATGGCAAGGTAGACGACGTGTTGAAAGCATATCAGAGTGGGGAACTTAAGGACTCACTTGAATCATGCGACCATCACGACTGCGCTTCCCACGAAAAGGAAACGGTGTACGTCATGCCGTCGTTGCATCAGTAAGACGCATCTCACTATTCATGTCGGTGATGATGCTCCAAACGGCTTAAAAGGTTGTAGTGTTACAACCTTTTTTACTTTTTTTTCTTTATTGCGTCAATTGATACACGAAGAAATGCGTCTGTAAGACGCTATCTCAGTAGCCTCGTACATACATAGCGCAGCGGAGTATGTGCGGGGGCGAGGCAGAGAAAGTGTGAGATCACCGCGTCTGTAAGACGCTATTTCATTAACCCCGTACATACGCAGCGTAGCGGAGAATGTGCGGGGCATGTGGGCCGTGTGTGGGAAATGTATGTGGGGAAGAGTGAGTGTACTTCTTCTTCCGATGCATAATCTAATGTCTGCAAATAATATATGCTGATGGCAGAAAATGAATGCCTTAACGGATTACCCATGTAGTACAATTCAGCAAACCTCCTTCCAGAGCGACTTCGTCATAGTTGATTGTTTCAATGACTTTATTAGGGAATGCCTTTTGTATAATATCAACAGCTTCTTTGTCTTCGTCCCTGCCAAACACTGGTACAACAATAAGGTCATTCACCTCTAAGTAATTTACATATATGCCAATAGCACTATCACGATTATCTGTAGTGAAGAATGGCACATCTATATATTTCAAATTGTATTTTTCAATGATTTTTCGCCTATCATCTTGAATATATTTGTAATCGTCAGCCAATCTGTTACCAAGAATCGTGTTTCTATTCACAAATCTAACCATACCATCGGCATGCCCTGTAAAATCTTCATCTTTTGAATTTAATGCCTTAATAATTATAATCTCACATTCCAACAACTTGCCTAACTCGTCAATAAGTTCCCGTTCTGTCCTTTCTGGGTTTTCAGAGAATATTCTGTCGGATAGTATAGCATGACCTTCGCAAATAAGGACATTACCACCATCAAGATTGATGTCTGAGATTTGTGCATGGATATTGTTCATTCTACAAACTTCTTCGACATCCGAGCGAGATTCTTCCCATTCTTTATTTCCTTTCAGATAACTTGGTTCATATCTGAATTGGATGAATTTTCCAGATTCAGCTTGGACTGGCATATAGTCGCGACACCATATATCTTTAGTCCCTTTTAAGAATGCGTATTTGACGCTATGCTTTTCTAGAATTCCAATGAGCCTATTGCAAGTGTCAGGGAATCTGGTCTTTAGCATTTCAGACATATAAACAGTTTGCTCTTTTTTGCTCGGATTGACATTCTCCACATTGCTTATATTATTTGTTTGTTTAGGTTCTGAGAATGAAACTTCCTGCTTGTTCTGCCTTTTTTCTTGATACCTTTTTCTCAACGACGGCATACAAACTCCAATCAAACCTTTACAAATATCGTCAGTCGGTTCGATATCATTGCTATCAAAAATATCAAACAATACGGTTTCTTGTCCTCGATTCTCTAATCTGAAATTTTGTATGTATTCTTCCTTTATCTTTTTGTTTATCAAAGAAGAATTATTTAGCTTAATGAGAATTTCACGGCGTTTAGAATCAGAAATGTTCTTTTGCATCAACATTTTAAACAATTCCGATGCAGGGCATTTTTTTACTTTCTTTTTCACCCAACATATACTAGCTATTATGGCAGAAATGATACCTATCAGTCCACTTGTAATTCCGATGATTGATTCTATACTCATAATAAAAATGTTTTGTGATGATTAATAAATTTAAGTCGCCTTTAGGTATGACTGAATTTGTTTTTAATAAACAGCAAATTTTTAGTTTTGTAAAGTTATTTTTTTTTGAATGCAAATCTGTCGGCTGAATTTATGTGTTTTTTTATTGTATTACGCTGTTTTGACGATAAATATAAATCCATTTTACACCGTATGTATCCCCTCCCTAAACGTCTTATATTTCAACTCCGGCAACAGCTCTTCTCGCATTCTGCTTGTGTCGCCATAATATGGCACTTTTCCTATGGTGATGAAATCCTGTGTCAACGGTGCACGCCATCCTGTGAGCAGCGACACTTTCTCGAAAAACCATGCGGCAGTACGGATCATCCACATTGGCATCACCCACGGACGGTGTGTATGCCACTCCTTCGTCGCCTCATCCAAAAACTCCTTGAGCGTCTGAACACCTTCGTCGCCAAGATGATATATGCCTGATGCCGTCGGTGAGAGAATGGCAGCTTTCGTAGCGGCTACATAATCAGCCGTGGAAATAAGATGAATATAATTAGGCTCTTTCCAAATACCCAATAAATAATGTTTTGAAAACCAGTGTGCAGCGTCTATCATTAGGATTCCTTTTCCGTAAACCATTCCACAACGTAGAATCACCTTCTGGAAACCTGTTTCTGCCATCAGCAATTTCTCCTCCTCCAAACGTGTCCTGGCATGTGCTGAATTGGGCGTGCCATCCAACCTTCCCGTCGCAGGATGCTCAGGAGAAGTGTCCCCCTCCACATGAGGAAAACTGAACAGAACCATCTTCTTGACACCAGCTGTTTTCGCCGCATGAAGCAGATTTGAAAAATATTGGGTGTTGGTGGTCGGAAGAAACTTTTCAGGATTTCCCATAAAAAGGATTCCTGCGAAATGGATAACCGTGTCGACTCCTTTTAGTGAATCTACAATTGTATTCGCGTCGCTCAGATCCACCTGGAAAGGCTTCACTTTCTCGCTGGCCAGCAGAGAATCAGACAAAGGTTTCTTATGCCAAAGAAGATGCAACTCAACGTCGTCAGAGAGAAAACCCTCCGCCAAAATACTTCCTAAATTTCCTGCGGCTCCAGTTATCGCCACCACCTGTTTTTCCATACACCAGTAGATTTTGAGAATAAAAATATGATAGGAACAAAGATAGCCAATATTTTTCAAAAATGATAGTTGAAGACGCAAGTTTTCCAGACTGTCATAAAATGGCGGTTGGGGTATAGTTAAAGAATTTTGATGATAATTGCGACGGAATTGAAATTACTCTTAGTCACATCCGTCGTATATGTGAGATTTTTACTATATTCACGTCGGAAATAGATTTTTGATTATGAAGATTATAGCAATTCCTACACGAGAGGACATGGTGGATGATCACTTCGGACACTGTGCCTACTACACAATTGTGACACTTGACGAGCAGAATCAGGTGGTGAAGAAGGAGCGTCTGGATTCCCCAGAGGGATGCGGATGCAAGTCGAATATCGCGTCAGTCATGCAGGAGATGGGGATCTCAGTTATGTTGGCTGGCAACATGGGTATGGGCGCATACAACAAACTCTCCGCTCACGGCATAGCAGTCGTAAGAGGATGTCATGGCAAGGTAGACGACGTGTTGAAAGCATATCAGAGTGGTGAACTGAAGGATTCTCTTGAATCGTGTGACCATCACGACTGTGATTCCCACGAAAAGGAAAAGGTGTACGTCATGCCATCGTTCGGGAAATAATCCATAATTATTAATGCGTAATTTGTAATTTTGGAATACCATCATCTGAAGAGACGCCGCATTGCGGAGCCTCTTCAGTGGTGTAAATTTTGTACATCTATCTCATTATTTTTGTGTATTGCATTTGATATTTGTATTTACTTTAATGTGTTTTTTATACCTTTGTCTTTGTATGTATATACCGTTGAGCGAAAAAGAAAGAAAAAGCGAAAAAGAAAGTTCAAACTAATTTACGGTTGTTATTGCAGCGAAGATGATGACATGTAAAAAGACTATTCATAAATGATATATACAAGATTGATCTAATAACGATTTGTTTCTTTACAATTTAAATAATGAAGCAGCCTATTGAATTAAACAGTCTCTACGTGCATGAGACTAACGCTTACAATCTTGAAGGGTTCAAACCTCAGATTGTAGATGCCGAATATCTTAAACAGCTCGGCGTCACTATTGAGCCTTCAGAAGAGATACAGGAAGGCCTTATCAGAGGATCAAAACTGTTCATTAAACGATTGAATGAGCACTCTGTCATCCCAAAGTCGATGCTCTATTTGGAGGATTGTGATCCTGATACGGTGGAGACAGAAATCCATAACTACACGGGCCGTTGCCCTACACTGACCTTTGAGGTGAACCCTATCAAGGGGTGTCATGTTGGATGCCAGTACTGTCTGGTGACTGACGGTGTACATGAGCAGAAACTTGTGGCATACGAAAACTACCATCTCTATGTTCGTAAACTTCTTGAAGAAATGAATGGAGCATGCAGCGAACAGCCGGATGCCGTGACTTCAGAAGCTATTCAGGAACGTAACCGTCTATTGTCTGAACTGGCAAAATCCATCGTCGAGGCTCCAGAAAAGAAGAAGGATATAGAACGACAGATTGTGGCATTGAGCCGTGGAAAAAACTGGAATCATTACTACTATTTTTCACCAAAGACAGAAGCACTGCAGGAACCAACTTTGTACACTGGTATCGCCCACCGTATACTGCGTGAGTTTATTGCACACTTCAAGAAATACCCAAATTCCAACGCTCGTCTATTCATAGCGTCGAAGGCTGGCATCAAACATCTTTTGGTTGAGAACGAAGGTGAGACTATCCTCGACCTTTTCGAACAACTGAAGGGCAAGATGCAGTTCAACACCTCGGTGAGCATCATGCCAACAGCATTCCGTAACCTTCTGGAACCATATGCCGCACCGATAGAAGATCGTCTTAAGGCTGTGCGTATGTGTCAGGAACGTGGCATACAGGCAAATTCAGCTTTGGTGCAGCCTATATTTGTGCCATACCTTACAGACGAACATATCAAGGAGTTCTTCGATATGCTCCACGATGCAGGAATTGTCAACTATAAACCGGAGTTCCTTACTGCCTGCATGGAGAATCTGGCACAGTTGGGACAGTGGCTCGGCTATTTCGATAAAACAATGGAGCGCGACCTCTACATGGACTATATCAGCCCGATGAACGCTGACCACCGTAAGCAGCGTGGACGTACTGCTCCTAACCGTGCTCTTTCGATAGAGAACATACAAAGACTGATGAAGTACACCGATACAATTGGAATGTCCACTAGTATATGTTTCTGGGTACGCAACCAGTTGAAAGTGCCAGCAAGCATCATTCCTATCATCAACCGCAACGGATTCCAGTGTCTGGGCTACCAGTCGAAACTGTTTAAAAATGAGAAGTAAAGAATGAAGAGTGAAGAATTGTCGTGTCAAGACGTTTGCTTTCAGTTGTTTGCAGACAAGACCGAATACTACCATCAGTGGTATCACGCCAAACCGATGCTGATTACTTCGGAGCGACGTGAAGAACTGCGACGTATGCAGGCTTTGCTATATAAATGTATTGTCTATATGGCGGAACACTACCGTGAGTGGGTTCCTAAATACATGCCATTGGAGGATAAGGTGATGGAGGTGCTGGACAGACAGTGCCACTATCCTTTTCGTGCTGGAGCCTACAGACCCGATTATATCATCAGCGACGAGGGTCAGTTGTTGTTGGTAGAAATCACTTGCCGTTTCTTCGGACACGGAATATGGTTCTCGTATCCATCGGAGGCTAAAGCACAACAGTTTGTGAAGGGGTTGGGTGTTTACAACTCACTGCTCACCTATATGCGCGACATTATCCCCACTGGTGCTCCTATCTACGTGCTTAAGAGTAGCGACAAGACAGGAGAAATCGCCCTTTACAAGAAATTCTATGAGTACTACGGGCATGAGGTGATCGTCTATGAGGCCGATGAAGTGGAAGCTCATATAGACGAGTGGAGCCATGACGCGGTGGTGTTCAGCGCATTGAATCAGCAAGATCTTCTGTCTTTCAAGATGGAGACGCTGCAAGCAATGATAGATGTACGTATGCTGAACGACTTCCGTACTATCTTCCTTGCTCATGACAAACGTTTTCTGCACCTCATCTTCGTGGATGACTTTACACGTGAGTGCCTCACTGATGAAGAGACGACATTCCTACGTCGACATACCATTCCCACTTATCTGCCTCCGAGAGTGCCAAATGATAATTCTGAGATATGGCAAGATGCAATGTCGCACAAGGATAAATATATCCTCAAACCATACAATTTGGGCAAGAGCGTAGGACTGTATGCCGGAGTAATGACTGATGAGAAGACGTGGAAAGATGTGATTTTCAATTCTCAATCATCAACTTTCAATTCCAATTACATCATTCAACCATTCATCAAGCAGCGGACATATCCATGCGTGTGGGAGGGTGATCATTATGACGAGTATGTATGTGGCATGATGCTGTGTATGGACGACCTCTATTTCGACAGTGGCATGTTCCGCACCAGCAGCGCACCTGTGACCAATAAAGTGGATGACCGCAAGATGTGTGTCATTCACAGTGACGATGTAGAACTGACAAAAAACTGTTATGTGTTATGATTGACGGGAAACAACATATCGCTATAATGCAACCATACTTCTTCCCTTACATTGGCTATTGGCAGCTTATACATGCTGCCGATATGTTTGTTGTTGGCGATAATGTCTCCTATATCAAGCACGGTTGGATCAACCGTAATCGCATCTTGGGCGAGCAAAACCAGCCGCAGCTTTTCGGTATTGAAGTCCAACACGCTTCCTGCAACCACCGTATCAGTGAGACGAAGAGGGTGGTTAGTCGCAAACAATCTGAATATTTGTGCCGTGTGTTGAAATTCTACTACAGCAAAGCTCCACACTATAGCGAGGCAATGGATGTCATCAAGCCAATCTTGTTGGATGAAGAACCAGATCTGACACGCTATCTTTTCAAGCAGTTGAGAGCAGTAGCCGAATATCTTGGGATCAAGACTGAATTCAGGTTGCTATCGGATGTGTCAGAACGCTGGGACTGCAGGTCTCCGGAGATCATCCGTCGTACATGCGAGCATTTCGGACTCACCAACTATATCAATCCATCTGGTGCCGGAATGGGCTATTACGACAAGAACGAATTCCGTGAGATGGGCATAAATCTGCAGTTTTTGCGACGCAATGAAGACATCCGCTACAAACAGTTTTCAGATGAGTTCGTCAGCGATCTGAGTATCATCGACCTGATGATGTTCTGTTCACACAACGAGTTGCAAGAGATATTGGATCGTTATCATTTCTTATGAAAGCGACGTAATACAAATGCCAGACGGGAACCTATAAATCTCCATCCTCAATAATACTGCCCGTCTGGCTAATTGCTGTAAAATCCCTAAAAAGGTTGTGGCGTTATAACCTTATTTAGGGATTTTTAGTCAGCATTTTGACCTTGATGCCTCTTTCTCCCCTCTAGATTTGGATTAGAAATAAATCAGATAAAAATTTTGTTTGAAGCCTCTTTTTTGTGGATTTTATTCAATAAATACGCTGTACTGCATAAAAAAGTACGTTTTTTATGCAATAGACTTTATAAAATGAAGAAAAAATGCGTCTGTAAGACGCTATCTCAGTAGCCCCGTACATACGTAGCACAGCGGAGGATGTGCGGGGTATGGATGTGCGGGGTGGAGAGAATGAAGCCCTAGAGCGTCTGGAAGACGCTACTTGACAGACGCTTAGGTCTGTGTGATGATTTTCCCAAAACGGTTATGAAGAAGATGATATTTAGTTGCTTTCCCTCGCAACATCGTGTGGATTCTGTTGATAAAGCGATACTTTTGCAAAAAGTAAATAATTCAGGAAGTACATATGGCCGAAATCAGACATATTGAAGAGAAAGACCAGCTACAGTTGGCCAATATCATCCGTTCCGTTTTTGAGGAATATGGAGCACCGCTAGTCAACACTGTTTATGATGATCCACGTACGGAGCATGTCTTTGATGCTTTGGCAGGGAAGAAAGCCGAGTACTGGGTAGTCGTTGACAATGGAGTCGTTCTTGGTGGCTGTGGCTACTATCCGACTGAAGGACTGCCAGAAGGGTATGCCGAATTGGTGAAATTCTATATGTCACCTGCTACCCGAGGGTTCGGCTATGGCTCCAAGTTGTTTCGCCAGGCAATTGAAGGGGCAAGTAAGGCTGGCTATAGACATCTGTATATCGAGTCGTTTCCGCAGTTTTCCGATGCAGTGTCCATGTATGAACGACATGGCTTCCGATATATTCCTCACCGTCTTGGCGACTCAGGACATACCGCAACCACCATATTTATGGTCAAGGATTTGCATCCCATAAGATAGTTAAATGTCAGCTCAATGCGACTGGAAGACGCTGCTTTGGAGAAAATGCTCCAAACGGCTCAAAAGGTTGTAACATTACAACCTTTTTTGTATCATTTACATCGTCAATTGATACACGAAGAAATTGCATGCGATGCGTATGGAACCAACACTCACATTAGCTGACATGAAGGAGATTACTGGTATCAGCGTTGCTGCTATACAAAAACTACTTGGTCAACTCATTCAGAAAAAGTATGTTGAGCGAGGAGAGAAAGATGGTAGTTGGCGAGTGGTTGTGACGCAATAAATGAATTGTGTGATTTAATAAACGCGTCTGGAAGACGCTACTTGACCCAATGCATAGGTCTGTGAGAAAATGTAAATGTTATGGAGGAGATGAGATTGGTATAGGGAAAATGGTCTGGTGGTGGATGTTTGGAAAAATTTTGTAAATTTGTAGATATTTGAGAAAGATGTCATAGGCATTTGCTTCACTACTTGTTGATTGGGGAGATGTATGAGGAGAGGTGAAAAAGAAGGACGTTGGAGAAACAATATGGAAGGGTTGTGTGGAGACTTATTTCTAATTCTATAAGAGAAATATGAACGAAGTAGAAAATGAACAGGAACTTAGCAAATACATAGAAGAGTGGGTGAAAAATCACTATTGTGAGTGGAACAGTTTCTATTATGATGTTAGACGTAATCGAAAGACTGGAATTTATTTGTTGAAGGAAGGTACTGAGTTGATGAATCTTCTAGATAGCATTATGGGTAATATAGAGGAAAAGTTCTGTTTGCCTAGTGAATCTTCGCATCTTATACCGACTCAGTTTGCTTCTGTGTCTCACTTGGTTAGCTATCTTAAACGTTTTAAGATGTTTGTTAGTGAATACAAACCTATTATAGACGAGAATATAACCAATGGAGAGAAAGATGATTATATTATCTTGGGAATCTACAGAATAATAGACGAAATAGAACAAGTAGCGGATCGTTGTGAAAGAATTTATAGTCATGGAGATATGCCGCGACCATATCAGATTCTTAGAGAGAGACTTTTTAATATGGATATTGATGGGTTTGTAGAATGTGTAAATTCTGTGTTGAGTGGGGTTCCTTACTTAAGTAGAAAAGAGAAATTGAATGAAGGTCATTTTCAGACGATGCTTCAATTGTTGCTAACGGTTTTAGGATTTGAACCAATAGCGGAGTTGCCCCTTTCAGATGGTAGAATCGATATGATAATAAAACTGAATACATTGACTTATGTTTTTGAATTTAAGTATACAAACGGAACTAGGTCAATGGCAAAGAAAGCATTGAAACAAATAAAAGATAAAAGATATGCAGAACCATACAAACTTACATCTAAAGAAATTATTGGTGTTGGCATTAGCTTTAGTGGAGCGACTAAGAGCATTAACGGTATGGTTTCAGAAATTTTGTTCGAGACAAAATAAGAAATCTATGGAATCAGAGCTAAATATAGAGGAAGAATTGAAAAAGTCAACAACTGTTTGTGAAAAAATTGTTGATATGATTAACAATAAAGAAGAGACTACAAATGAGGTGAATATATTGCGTGATCAGCTGATAAATATTAATAAGTCGTTTGGAGAAAGGTATGGTAATAAAATTTTGCGTAATGATATGGATTTTTTGTTGCCAAATTTTCTTAAAACACATCAGATTATAGCAGAATTATGCAAAAATCTACAACTTACAGAAAATTTAGGAAATAATCTTTTGTATTGTGGACTTTTGGATGAATGTAGACCTTATAGGATGCTAATCTTTGTCCTATTACTCAATGAAACTGCAAATCTAAAGAATGATGCTGATTTGGGCTATTGCTTATTTAGAGAGGCATATTTGATGACTGATAATATTTATGGTCAATTACAAAACACTACATATTCTTTTGTATTGAAAGATTATCTCACGCGTTTGGAAACATCACTACCAAATATAAAAACAAATAAGCTTACCTCAGAAGAGGCCATGTTTTATAATAATTTGTCTAACAAAATTAAGGTGTTTCGCGGAATGTGTGATGCAGAAAAGCAATCAAAAGAGTATGGTATTAGTTGGACGCTAGATAAGAAATATGCCCAAAATTATGTTTTTTATAAGAAAAATAAGGTAATAGGGAATGTAGGATGGATAGCAGAGATGGAAATAGATAAAAATGACATTTTTGCAGTTTGGGGTGCAGATGGTCGGGAAAAGGAAATCGTAATTAATCCTAAAAAATGCAAAAATGTAACGTTTACAAATGTATCCAATCCTAACACCTTGTCGTTTGTTATTGAACACTAGTCTATCGAACATATCAACCAATTAATCCCCATAGGAAAAGTTGACATGCAACGATGGCAAGAGACTTCTCCCTACACCGTATGTATCCCCTCCCTAAACGTCTTATATTTCAATTCAGGCAACAACTCTTCTCGCATTCTGCTTGTGTCGCCATAATAAGACACTTTGCCGATGGTGATGAAATCTTGTGTCAGTGGTGCTCTACAGCCTGTGAGCAGCGACACTTTCTCGAAAACCCATGCGGCTGTACGGATCATCCACATCGGCATCACCCATGGTCGGTGTGTCCGCCACTCCTTCGTCGCCTCATCCAAAAACTCCTTGAGCGTCTGAATCCCTTCGTCGCCAAGATGATAGATGCCTGATGCTGTCGGTGAGAGAATGGCGGCTTTTGTTGCGGCTACATAATCCTCCGTAGAAATAAGATGTATATAATTAGGCTCTTTCCATATACCCAATAGATAATGCTTTGAAAACCAATGTGCCGCATCAATCATAAGAATTCCTTTTCCATAGACCATTCCACAACGTAGGATCACCTTCTCAAATCCTGTTTCTGCCATCAGCAATTTCTCCTCCTCCAAACGTGTTCTGGCATGTGCTGAATTGGGCGTACCATCCATCCTTCCCGTCGCAGGATGCTCAGGAGATGTCTCCCCCTCCACATGTGGAAAACTGAACAGAACCACCTTCTTGACGCCTGCAGATTTCGCCGCTTGAAGAAGATTTGAAAAATATTGGGTGTTGGTGGTCGGAAGAAACTTTTCGGGATTTCCCATGAAAAGGATTCCTGCGAAATGGATAACCGTGTCGACGCCTTTCAATGAAGCTTCGATTGTACTTACATCACTCAAATCCACCTGGAATGGTTTCACTTTCTCGCTGGCCAGCAGAGTGTCAGACAAAGGTTTCTTATGCCATAGAAGATGCAACTCAACGTCGTCGGATAGAAAACCCTCCGCCAAAATACCTCCCAGATTTCCTGCTGCTCCTGTTATTGCCACCACTTGTTTCCCCATACGCCAGTAGATTTTGTGAATAAAAAATGACAGAAACAAAGATAGTTAAGTTATTTGAATAATGATAGTTGAGGAATAAGTTTTTTCCTATCTATCGTAAATGAACGCGTCTGGAAGACGCTATCTCAGTAACCCCGTACATACGCAGCACAGCGGAGGATGTGCGGGGTATGGATGTGCGGGGGTGGAGAGAATGAAGCCCTAGAGCGTCTGGAAGACGCTACTTGGTTGTACTGCAGTAATTTACTCTACTTTCCGATGCAAAAATGCTTAAAGATGTTTCCCAGCACTTCGTCGGTGGTGATTTCTCCACCTGTGATGGATGCTAGGGCGTCGAGGATGTCGTGGATGTCACGGCTGATGAGATCTCCGGACAGGTTGGTGTCGAGGCCTTCTTTCACACGGTCGATGCTGGAAAGCGCGTCGCAAAGGGCGGCATAGTGGCGTGCACTCGTCACAATGATGTCGTTGTCTTCGCCTGCGATGGATTCTGCGAATCTTGCCAACGCTGATTCTATAGCCTCTTTGCCGACTCCATTTTTTGCGGAGATGGAGAGTGCTGTGGCATCAAAATTGTATTTGTTGTTGAGTAGTCTATTCAATTTGTCTTGTTCACAAATATCTGATTTGTTGAACAGTAGGAGCACGAGTTTGTCTTGCAGTTGCTGAGCGTTGATGAAGTCCGCCACCTCATTCTCATCTCTTGAAGCGTCGACGATGAAGATCACGATATCGGCCTGCTCCATCATCTTGTACGAACGCTGAATTCCAAGATTCTCTATCGCGTCATCTGTGTTGCGGATGCCGGCGGTGTCGATCAGACGGAGTGTGTAACCCTCTATCTGCAATGTATCTTCGATGGTGTCACGTGTGGTGCCGTGGATGTCGCTGACAATTGCTCGCTCCTCACCAAGAAGCAGATTCAACAGTGTGGATTTTCCAACGTTGGTTTCGCCGACGATGGCCACTGGTATGCCGTTTTTGATGGCGTTGCCTGCCTTGAATGAGTTGGCTAACTTGCTGACTCTCTGCTCTATGGCTGCAATCAACTCCCGTAGCTTTGCTCGGTCGGCAAACTCCACGTCTTCTTCGCTGAAATCCAATTCAAGCTCGATGAGCGACACGAATTCCAGCAACGACATTCTTAGCTGCATCAGCTCGTTAGAGAATCCGCCCTTCATCTGCTTCACCGCGATATGATGGGCTTTTGCTGAGGTCGACGCGATAAGGTCCGCCACAGCTTCCGCCTGCGAGAGGTCCATTCTGCCGTTGAGGTAGGCACGTTGTGTGAACTCTCCATGACCTGCCATCTTGCATCCTTTGCGTAGCAGCAACTCGATGATTCTCTTTTGGATATAGATAGAGCCGTGACATGATATCTCGATCGTGTCCTCGCCTGTGTAGGATTTCCCATCCTTGAAGATCGCGCACACCACATCGTCGATGGTCTCATCCCCCTCGGCGATAACCCCGTATTTCAACACGTGGGTAGGACAGTCCTTCAGCTTTTTGCTTTTGCTGAAAGAAAAAATCCCGTCGACGATACTGATCGCATCCGGACCAGACACTCTGATCACTGCGATTCCACCGACGCCGGCAGCAGTGCTTATGGCGCATATCGTGCTGTCTCTATCTATCATTCCGTCTGCGTTTAAGACAATTTATATTCTGCATCGAAACGGAATCCACGAAGAAAATCCTCGATGGAAAGGCGTTTTTTGCCTGGCACCTGTATCTGCAAAAGATGAAGATAACCATCTTTTGTGGCGACTTTCAAGAATTTCTTTCCATCTGTCACGAGTGTGCCTGGAGCCTCGTTGTGTTGGCAGATTTCCTTTTTAGTTTCGTAGATTTTCATCTGCAGATCCTCTTTGCCTTCTGCAGAGAGGTTTGCCCAAGCTGCAGGGTAGGGAGAAAGTCCACGCACAAGGTTGTGGATGTTTTCTGTCGGGTTGTTGAAATCCAGATGGCAAGTTTCCTTGAAGATTTTTGGAGCTGGTTTCAACTCTGATTCCGACGCGTATAGTTCCTCCTGAGGTTTTGGCTTGACGGTGCCGGCAATGATATTCTTGACAGTGTCGAGCACAAGGTCGCCACCCATGATCATCAGTTTGTCATGGATAGTGCCGACGTTATCTTCCTCATTGATAGCTATTTTCTCCTGTTGGATGATCTTTCCTGTGTCAATTTCATGAGTCAGGAAGAACGTTGTGATACCGGTCTCTTTCTCTCCATTGATCACAGCCCAGTTTAATGGGGCAGCTCCACGATATTGAGGAAGAAGCGATCCGTGAAGGTTGAATGTGCCGAGACGTGGCATAGCCCAGACCACCTCAGGAAGCATACGGAATGCCACCACGATGAAGAGGTCGGCGTTGAGAGAGCGGAGTTCGTTCACAAACTCCTCAGCTTTCAGTTTTTCAGGCTGCATCACATGCAGATTATGGTCCACAGCAAATTGTTTCACTGGAGAAAACTGCAGTTTGTGTCCACGACCAGCGGGTTTGTCGGGCATAGTGACAACCCCCACCACATTATAATTGTCTTCCACCAAACGTCTCAACGGTTCTACCGCGAAGTCTGGTGTGCCCATATATACTATTTTAAGATCTTCCTTATTCATATGAAGTTGAGAGTTGAAAGGTTAGAGATGAAAGTTGAAAGATTAAAGATGAGAGTTGAAAGTTAGGAATTTCGCATTTCGCATTTCTAATTCCTAATTTCAAATTAGTATTTTCTTTGGTCTGTTCCCCACATCAGTTTCTCACGGATAGTAGAGTAGAAAGAGTGATTGTGAAGACGGATAGTTTTCATGAAGAAATCAGACTTTCTCACCTTCAGACGGATATCTTCAGGGAAGACTTCGCATCTGCCGTCGAGTGAGATCAGGAACTGACCGTTGCGGCTCTCCACAGATAGCTCCATCAAGCAGTCGTCAGTCACCACGAGAGGACGTATGCTGAGGCTGTGAGGGGCGACGGGAGTGACGATGAAGTTGGGAGCGTGAGGCACTACGATAGGACCTCCGACGCTCATGGCGTATGCTGTTGAACCAGTGGCAGTGGCTATGATAAGACCGTCGGCCTGATATTTTGTCACGAACTCACCGTTGATATATGTGTTTATCGCGATCATTGAAGAGGTATCCTGCTTCAAGATGGCGATTTCGTTGATAGCGTAGTTGAATTTTGAAAAACGTTTCCCGTCAGTCGACAGTTTAAGCAGCGGACGGTCTTCCACCTTGTAGTTGCCCGACGCGATAGCTTCGACCGCCTTGGCGATCTCTTTCTCACCGTCGACATCAGCCAAGAAACCGAGGCGTCCTGCATTGATACCAAGTAAAGGGATTTCGCGGCGTGCGATCTTAGCGACGGAGCGGATGAACGTACCGTCTCCGCCAACGCTGAATGCGACGTCGGCATCGATCTCTTTGCCCTCTTCGAAAGTGGTGATGTCCTGAGTGTTCACACCGTTTCTGTCGAGAAACTCCAAGAAGTATGGTTCGCAAGTGATTGCCACATCACGTTTGCTCAGTTCGTAGATGAGTTTTGCAGAGTATATTGCAACCTCCTCACGGTTTACATTTCCAAAAATAGCTACTTTCATATCTCAAGAATAGAGGTGATGAAAAAAGATAAAAATCAAAAAAGGACACTCACCAAAAAATGGTAAATGTCCCTTATGCTGTATAAAGACAAGTCCTTTATTACTTCTTACGGTTACCGTACTTGCTAAGGAACTTATCAACACGTCCAGCTGTGTCAACCATCTTCTTAACACCTGTGTAGAATGGGTGAGAAGAGCTAGAGATTTCAAGCTTTACCAATGGAAGAGTCTCACCTTCGATCTCGATAGTGTCTTTTGTAGCCACTGTAGAGCGTGAAACAAACATATCGCCATTTGACATGTCCTTGAATACTACAGGACGGTATGACTCTGGATGAATATCTTTCTTCATTTTATTGAATTTTAATTTTTTTACTATTTCACTTGGTAACTTATGTGCAATGCGAGTGCAAAAGTAAGAATTGTTTCCGTTTAATAAAAATCTTTGATGCTTTTTTTGCTAAAATAATGCGTATTGTTGATAAAAATGGGTGAGAAAGGGTGGACATAAGGTGTTAACCATACGTTAATAATCGCTAACATCACTATAAATATGACAAATTTTGCTATTTTTGCCCGTGGAAAGACGGGGGGTGTATGTGTCTGTCGTTTCCAAGGAACAAATTTATCTAATTCGTAAGAAAAAGAGAGAATGAGAAAGAAACTAATATTATTCATCGCCATGTTTATGGCAAGCATTATGGGAATGGAAGCAAAAGAAAAAGAGAATTTGGTAAAGATTGAATGCGAGTATGGAACAATGGTTGTGCGTCTTTACGACGATACACCTCAGCATCGCGACAATTTCTTGAAACTTGTGAAGGAGGGTTTCTACAATGATTTGTTGTTCCACCGTGTGATCAAGGATTTTATGGTGCAGGGTGGAGATCCTGATTCAAAGGATGCTCCTGCTGGCAAACAGCTTGGCGCAGGTGACGTCGGTTATACAGTTCCTGCTGAGTTCGTTTATCCTACACATTATCATAAGAAGGGTGCTCTTGCTGCTGCACGTCAGGGCGACCAGGTCAATCCAGAGAAGAGATCTTCAGGATGCCAGTTCTACATTGTTCAGGGAAAGAAATACAATGAGAATGAGTTGAACCAGATGGAGCGTACTCTAGGTCAGAAGGCAATGCAGGCAAGATTCGACCAGTTGGTTCAGGAGAACAAGGATTCGATCAAGTCAATGCGTATGAACCGTGATCAGGCAGGTCTGCAGGCACTACAGGAGCAGTTGATCAAGACTGTTGAGACAGAGTTCAAGGACAAGCAGAGTATGAAGATGCCTGAGCAGATGCGTAAGGATTACATGGAGATCGGTGGTACTCCATTCCTTGACAACGAATACACTGTGTTTGGTGAGGTAGTTGAGGGACTTGATGTTATCGACAAGATCGCAGCTGTTGAGACAGCTTCTGGTGATCGTCCAAAGACAGACATCAAGATGAAGGTCAAGATGAAATAAATTTTGGAAATTAGAAATTAAAAATGCGGAATGCTAAATTATTAGCGTCCCGCATTTTTTTATTTATTTTTCTTTTTTTATTTAGCATTTAGCATTTAGCATTTAGCATTTAGCATTTAGCATTTAGCATTTAGCATTTAGCATTTAGCATTTAGCATTTAGCATTTAGCATTTAGCATTTAGCATTCACCTCAAAATCTCCGTCTTTCATTTTAGCGAAAAAGAGATAGTCGAAAGGTTCATCATCTGTCGGCGGAACTAAGTTTTTCGCACGAGCTTCGACACCGACGTCTGGAATCCTCGCGTCGCCCTCTCTCTGGGCATTCCTTTTCAGACAATCATTGAGAATGCTTTCCATGAAAATACCTACAGTCATATAACCGTTTTGATCCGCAAGCTGGAAATATTTCTCTCTTTCCTCAGGGGAGACGTTTGTGTTGTCGATGACGATATCCTCTTCTGAGATGAACAGAGCGTGAAGCATAGCGTCCTCTCTTTCCCTGGTGCGTAGATTATCCAGGTTTATACGTGAGAAATTTTGCAGATGACGGGCAACAAACGTGCTTTTCCCAGATGCTGGAATGCCCATCATGATTATCAATATCGGGCTGCCGTCCGCTTCCTGTCTGATGAAATCCGTAAGTTCTTTTGGAGTCATAATTTTGATTATTACTTATTTGCGTATTGAGTGGCGTCGAAGAAGAATCATGTCTCGATACATCAATCTTGTTTTAAGTTCTCCGTCTTTTTCTCTATTCCAATTTCGGTACTTCATTTCTTGATCTATGGTAGAGAAGAAAAGATTCAGCCCGTTTCGTTGGTAGTAATCTATAAGATTGGGTTCATTGTATGCATCGACAATCAAATGACGACATCCGGATTTGTTATTGTCATTAGTAAACCAATTTTCTACAAATTCGATGATTTGATCTCCGAGATGATTGCCTTTGTATTTGACATCAACCCCAAGTTGAGCAAGCAGTATTGCAGGATAATTGATTAATCCTTTTTCGTGATGAACTTCACTGCCAATCTTCTTTTGTCGACTGTTCACTAGATGTTTTGTGAAGATACTGGCATTAGCTACGGTAAAACCAGCTACTATATCGGTCGGGTTATCGGGGTCAACAAAAAAATATGTTTTCCCGAATAACTCTTCTTGGTAGGCTTGAGCTTGTTGACTAAAGAATACATTCACTTCCAAACGTCCACAATCAAACGATTGAAGATTTAAGTTTCGATCTCCGATTGTGAGCATTTCTAGATTTTCCAATAGAATCATTTTCTTGAACTAACCTTTCTTTTGTTGAACTTCTCAATGATTGCGTTAAATCTGTCTTCTCTTTCTTGACTCCATTGTGAACCAGCGAGATGCTTTGCGTTGTATTCACATTGTTCGACGAATCGTTCCGCTACTTTTCCTGTTAGAACAGGGATATTTGTCATAGGTATTGCCATAAATGAATTTTTTTGTACGTTTTTTGAATGCAAATATAATGCATTTTGATGGAATACAATTGAAATTTCAAATAAAAATCGTTCCGCTCACCCTTCGGGTTCGTGGAGGAGGAGAGGGGTTAGGGCGTTCCGCCCTTAACAATCCTCAATTTTTTCGGACAGCATAATGAAAAATTGCGGTGACGAATCATCGCCACCGCAATCAAATTAATTGGATATATGTGAGAATTATTGTTTTACAATCTTCGTTGCTGTGCCGTTCATCTTCAACACATACACTCCTGCTGGATAATTGTCTCCGATCTGAGTTCCAACCTCAGCCTCTCCGAATTCTACAACCTGACCGAGCATTGTTGTCACCACATAATCGCCATCTGCGTTGATAGTCCATGCTGTGCTCGTAGGGTTAGGGTAGACGATTGTCTCCACAACTGCGTCGATCTGCTGCACATCATCAATTGTCTCTGCTGAACAGATGAGGCTTCCGTTGGCTGCGTGAGGTGAGTTCTTCTTCTGTCCGTAAGCCGATTCTTCACATTTAGCAAATATTGTCATCGCTGTGTCTCCATCGGATACTCTACCGTAAGAGAAGTTACGCTCGTGAAGCTTGTATGTCATCTCGTCAATCAAAGTGTCGCCTGTAGTCAAAGGCATGATCAACTGTAGCTTCTGCTCGATCGCGTCGTTCAACTTGAAATTCAAGTGAAGGGCTCCGACATTCTTGCCTTTGTCAGCCCAAAGCACTGCATGACCCATTGCTGGAATCACAGAAGATGACGAACCGTATGGGATAGCTGATTTAGCTCCTGCTGTCACATTTTTAATGACCATTCCTGCCAAATCGACATCGTATGCCTCACTATTGTAGATCTCGATCCAGTCTGGCGCTGATCCATACTCGTCAAGAGTAGTGCCGTTGGATGCGCAGACCTCGTTGATGAACAATCTTGGAATTCTGAAATTCTCGTCTTTTGTCAACAACACTTGGATGTCTGTACCGTCTACACTCGCACTGTCGATTGTCATTGTTGTTGAAGGATCTTCAGTCAGAGTTCCGTTAATAGTCCAGTTTGCGACTTTGTATCCGACTGGCAATCTCAGCTCAACCTTCACACGCTCACCGATAAACAACTGCTGGCTGAACACCTCATTCTTGAACTCGTTCTTGTTGACCCAATAAACGTAATCTGGCTCTTCATCACCGTCGAACTCAATTCTGACAGTGACATTTGCCAGCTCATTTTTTAAGTCTAATAATGATGCTAGCTGTTTTTGTACGGCTGCTGGTCGGCGAAGAACGAAGCTACGCATACTTGCGACTTCTGAATCATATTTTTTTTGATTGCCAACATATCCGAAGTCTTCGCATTCCATAGTGGCGCACATATCAATCTGAGTGAGGTCGTACAAAGAATCGATCAGAGCTTCAGCACGATCGTTGTTGAAATATTTGTCCATCGCATACATATATCTGTCGACAAACTTATGCATGAAATCTTCATTCTCAATCAATCCTTCAAACAACATAGTGTAGGTACTGTCCCCATTTGAACTTGCGAATGAAATCATGTTTTTTGTGACGCTTGTATGTTGAGACAAACCAAAGTCTGTGTCGTAAACCATCCAGCGCCATTTGCCTCCGTTTTTCTTTCTCCACACTTTTATGTTGTTTATCACCCAATCTGTATTTCCGACAAACTGCTCCAGAATCTGATAGTCGATGTATTCATCCATATCCATCATCTCACACATTTTATCGAAGTAATCAGGATCTTCATAGTGAGTGTAAGCATACTCTTGCATGGCGTAGAAATCTTCGTTTGATCCATATTGAGCCACATAGCCTGAGCCGTTTACAACCTTTAGAAAATCAATCTCGTCTTCGTCAATTCCGTAATTCTGATAGATATATGTCTCATCCATTCTCTCACGCAATCCCATCATGCCGTGGAATTTGCCGTTTAGAAAGTAAGCTACTGGCATATAAGCCTGCAAATCGATATTCATTCCTTTTGCCAGATTCTGCATGTATCCGTCACGCCAACGTGGAAACAGGTAACCGTATCCGTTACCTCCGTTTCTCAATGTAAGAGCTTTGTATTTTGTGTAGTCTCTGTCTGCGAAGAACTTGTTGTATTGGAATTTGTTATCTCCAGTACGTTTGTTGGTTTTTATTTTGAAACTCTTCACTCCATGAGATCGTGAGCATCCACCCTGCAATGCGACTTCAACTTCCTGGCTGTTGACAGACTTCCCGTCAACAAAATATTCGAAGTTGGCGGGACGATACCATTCCTGATGGTAGTTGGCTACTTTGATCTTGTCAGACGAACAGATTGTGCGTGCACCGTTTGTTCCGACCACACAACAGCCCAATGAATCGCTGTATAGATCGATGCTGTCTGCCACGATGGAAACAATTGGAAGTGTTGTCTCTCCACATGTCTCATAGTATTCTCCTAAATATAGGTATGATGCTGTGGCAACGTCGCTCCAAAGAACACCATTCTTGAATGCTTTTGCTCTGATGATGGTGTTGTCGGAAACTTCGATCGGAGCTGTGTATTCAATACCTTTTTCCAATGTAGGAATGCTTCCGTCCAATGTATAATAGATTTTTGCACCTTCTGTCTTGCACGACAATTCGACAGTGGCAGTGTTGCCGGCTCCGATCAGTCCTGATGGTGTTCCTCCAAATTCAGGTTTTGCCACTCTCTCCGAGATCTTGTATGCGGCTCCGTTTTTAGCTCCTGGAGTTGGCTCCATAAATCCTTCTTTTGAATAAGAGACGTGGGTGTACTGTGCTGGGTACGAGATAGAAATGGTATCTCCATTGCCATTGTCGAAAATCACTTCTCCTTCATCTGCGGTCAGTTTCTTCTGTACACTACCTACATATAGAGGGTGCACATCTACTGCTGCTTGGCTTGAAGTCTCTTCTTTTCCGAAGAACATCACGCTGTAGCCTGTAGGCAGAATGTGTGATTCAGTAAGTCTGATTTTCCAATTCGACTTTCCTTCTTTGATGTTTCTTACCGTCCATCCTTTCAAATCGATAGGGGCACCGTCGTTGTAAAACTCAACATAACCGTTATAGTCAAACATGTCGCTCACTGTTGTGGCGATATTGCTTGGCATGATCTCTGTGATTGTCACGGTTGCTGATGCGGAAACTGCTGTTGTAGCTAATACTGATGATAATAGCGTTTTTAGAATTTGAGTAAACTTGTAAATGTGTTTCATGACTTTTGATTTGGTTATCAACGTTACGGCAAAAGTAAGAAAAAAAACTAGAGTACAAGTTTTTGTCGGTAAAAAAGTGCTGTTTGTCTATAAAAATAGGAAATTTAATGAGGTTCAATGAGAAAATGTATAAAAAATGTAACATCTAATGGGGGAAAGAGAGGAATCCGTCTAAAATATATTCAGACATGGACGACCACATTTTTCAAATCATGGGCGACCACAAGGGATAGCCCCTACGGATGTATTTCTCAACAATTATGCATTATGAATTATGAATTGCATGGGCTGTGATGATTGTGTAGGAATATGAGTTGACGGTTATGATTTCCCCGTTGGATTCCGCATACCAGTTTTTTCCTTGTTTGGTGATGACGCAGTTGTCTCGCATAATCACGTCGACGCAATATTTCACAACATCTGTGTCGTTTGCAAGAGAAAGATTGCGACGTATACGGTCTTTCCCCATCTCGGTGGTGTGGATGCGGGATATGTTTTCCAATAAATCATTCATTGTGGTACGTAGGGGCAGGTCTAAGACCTGCCCGCATTATAAATTGATAAATATTGAAATAAATAAAGGGCGGATACAAGACCCGCCCATAATTATAATTTTGAAATTGATTCCAAATTTCTGTCGCTGCAGATGTTCTTTCCGTCTGTTGTCATCAGGAAGTCGATCAGATCGGCATATCTCTCGCAAACTTTTGGTCGAACCATCTTCATTGTTGAGTTGAGCAGGTGGTTGGCTTCTGTGAATCCTTCACTAAGCACACCCATTGTGGCTGGCAACCAGCGTTCTGGATGCAATCCTGCGTATTTGCCACCTTTACGCATCTGGCAGATCTCATTCCAAAGCATCTCAGTCGCGATCTTTTGGTTTTCTGGCTTTGAGAGGTCTCCATGACCGTGCTCTTCCAAACGGGCTTTCAACGCAGATGCGTTTGGAACAATAAGCGCGATGGTGTATGGCGACTGGTTATTGTAGAGCATGCATTGGTCGATGATTGGCGACAATTCCACGATGCTTTCCTCAATTCCTTCAGGTGAGTATTTCTCTCCGTCGCTTGATATGAGCAGACTCTTGAAGCGTCCGAGCACCTGCAGGAATCCGTCTGGATCCATGTAGCCCATGTCTCCGGTGTGAAGCCATCCGTCTACGATGGTCTCTTGTGTGGCAGTCTCATTTTTCCAATAACCTTTCATCACATTGCCACCTTTGATGACAATCTCTCCCTTCTCTCCGTTTGGCAGAACTTTTCCGTCGGCATCACATATTGTGATATCCATAAATTTGACTGGGGTGCCGGAGCTTCCGAACTTAGCTCGTCCGCTGACGTTTGAACTGATCACCGGTGAAGCCTCGCTCAATCCGTAGCCCTGGAAAATAGGAATTCCTACTGACATGAAGAAGCGTTGTAGCTCAACATCAAGCAATGCTCCTCCTCCGATGAAGTATTGCAGACGTCCGCCGAAGTTCTCACGTATTTTGCTCATCAATATTTTGTCGCCAAGCCAAACAAGCGGTTTGCACAAGAAACTCAAGCCTGAGCCTTTGTGGAAATAGTCTTTATTATATGCATACGCGTTCTTGCGGAAGAACTCGAACATTTTCCATGCGAAATCACCTTTCGCTTTCACTCCCGACTCGATATTCTTTCTGAATGCTTTAGACAATGCCGGCACACTCATCATCAATGTAGGACGGACCTCTTTGATAGCCTGAGGGATAAGTTTCAAAGTCTCCATAGGAGTCTTGCCTATGATCTGCGACGCGATTGTCGCACCGTAGTAGATGAAGCAGTATAGGCATGTGGTGTGGGCGAAACTGTGGTCCCAAGGAAGGATGGTCAAAGTCACGTCGTTAGGAGAAATCTTTACAAGGGAAGCAGACTGGAGAGTGTTTGACACGTAGTTGCCGTGAGTAAGCATGATGCCCTTGGGATCGGAAGTTGTTCCGCTGGTGTAGCTGATATTCACCATGTCATCCTTGTCGATAGAAGCGATCAAAGTGTCCAGATGAGTGGCGTTGTCAGAGTTTTTCAGCCATTCCGCACCGTCGTTGACAATATCATCATAAGTGGCGACACCATCGCTGAGAGCCTCACAATTGTCGAGATGGATCAGAGTGATACCTTCCGGACCGAACCCCACGTCGGCAAGACGCTTAGCTTGTGGAGCGGAAAGAATGAGATAGCGAGCTCCTGAGTGGGCAAGACGGAATGACACCTCTCCTTCCACATTCAGTTTGATGGATAGAGGCACGTTTACGGCACGAGCCATAAGCATTCCCAGCTCACAGATCAGCCATTCGCGTCGCCCTTCACTCATAAGAGCGATACGGTCGCCAGGTTTGACGCCCATCTTTATCAGGCCTGCCGCAAAATGACGTGCTTGCTGTTTCACCTGAGTGAATGTCAGACTCTCCCATTTGCCGTTTCTTTTGTCAAGAGTAAGTGTGTTATTGGGAAACAACTTGACGCCTCTGTCAAGAAGATCTATGATGTTTTCTAATTTTTCTGCCATAAGTATCTGTCGTAAATAATGAAAATCCTTACGCATCAAATATAAGAATTAATTCATAATTCACAATGCATAATGCATAATTGTTGCCGTTGCATTAATGCAATTTTGAAATAATAAGGCAGGCTTTTATAATTTATGTCCGACTTTTTCTTTGGTTTTCATGCTTTCATTCGGCTAAAGTCGATTTCCCATAAGAAATTATCTTTTTGGGAATCATCGGTAATGTCTTCTATGTATTTGATGGCTGTATCGCAACTTCTTTTCAAATGTGAATATGGATTTTCATTCTCTATTTCGTCGCAATGCCACCATGCACAGCCTACTTTGCAATCATTTCCATTAAGTATCCATAAAGATAATCCGGTGACAGGAAAAAAATCTTCTCTTAGAAAATTAATTATCTTGATAGCCTCTTCTTTTGGAAACACGAAAGTGTCATTTTCGTAGCCATAAAGATCTTTTAATGAGTAATATCTGTTGATTCCTGTTTCTTTGATTGCTTTTTCTATTTCCATACTCAAATAAATTAAATTTAATCGGCATTTCATTATATTTGAAGAGGTATTCTAAAATTCGACGCATTAAATTGAGATGCATCCACCAAACCGGAATAATAAAAAAGGCTTTCAAAACCGAAGTTTCAAAAGCCTTTGGTGACCCGTATAGGATTCAAACCTATAACCTTTTGATCCGTAGTCAAATACTCTATTCAGTTGAGCTAACGGGCCATACCGTTTTTTTTGTGACCCATACAGGATTCAAACCTGTAACCTTTTGATCCGTAGTCAAATACTCTATTCAGTTGAGCTAATGGGCCAATCACAACCACTTTTTTGTGAATTGCGGTGCAAAGGTATGGAAAAAATTAGTAAAACAAAACAAAAAACGAGATTTTTTATGTTGGGCAACAAAATTTTGTGTGATTCCCTCATTATTTTCCTATTTTTGTCGCATAATTGAAAAGATGAGACATATTTTATTTTTTATATTGTTTTTGTGTGTGACGTTGGATTTGTCCGCACAGTCTAATATCTCCGAGTATTCTCTGCGTGAAATTTACAAAAAAGGGGATGCCACTCTCATTCGTGCGACGAAGGAGAACGAGGATAAATATGTGATAAAGATACAGCAGAGTAGGGTGAAGGCTATGTATGTCGCTCTTGGCACTAAGGGAGACGCGGTGGTCACTCTGCAGAGTTTTATTGACAGACCGAAAGAGTACAGGGTGTTGTATAAACTGGATAATCCGTCCAACAATGTGGCTGGATATTTTCTCAAGCAGTCCAATGCTTCCACGCTTGTCAGATTCTATGAGGGGCTGGATCTCAATAATTATGGTGTGATTTCATTGAGACATTTGAAGAAAATCGTGAAATTTTTGAAAAATTAATGTCAAAAACTGACGATTTGATAATCGTCAGCCTCATGTTTTTGTTATCTTTTCTGTGCGGTTCCTCTCAGATAATCCAAAATCTTGAATGTTTTGCTATAGTATTTGTGGACGTGGATGAAAGGCACGAGTTCTGCTCCGAATTCTCTATGGGAAGATCCGATACCCTTGTTCATGCTGCCTTCGAAATCAAAACCTTTGGTCTTGTCTTTCAAGAATTCCAAAGTGTCCCAGATCATCAGCGACGGTGCTCCTTCGTTTTTTCTGTTTTGGTCTATTCCTGTCCAGATATAGTAGGCCCATTCAGAATCCCACACCAGGAAGAAAGCCGACAGCAAAATCCCTTTTGCGTCACGTGTGCTGACAATAGTGCCTTGTCCGGTCTTTTTTGCCTCTTCGATGAAACGCCTGCAGTCCCATTTGTCGAGCAGGTCATCCATTCCTCGCTCTTTGTAAGTGCGACGGTGGAAATCCAGGAATTCGTCGGCAGACATGTCGAATGTTGTTGTCAATCCATTCTTTTGAGCTTTGCGTATATGTTTTTGTTTTGACTTGCAGAATCTTGCGAACAGTTCATCCGCATCTCCAATGTTTGGAAGACGGTAGGTGTATCGAGTGTATTGTTTGTAGCCAGCCCAGTGAAATGGCAGGTGTTGTGTTATACGTGGTGAGAAATTCTGCCAGAACATATCAGCCCCCAACGTCTCCAATTGGGAAATTATTTCATTGAACACTTTCTCCTCAAACATCAGTTTCTCATAGTTCGACAGCTGTGTAGAATCGGATGGGGTAGGATAGAAGATGAACGGTCCTGTGTGTTGGCAAAACTCATGTTGGGAGATCAGAGTGAATCCAAACTTCTTATATATGGCATAAGGCATCGTTGCGACGACGTTGTTGGCTTTGTCCCGTATGATCAGCACGTCCCAATTGTCACCGTTGCTCGCGTTCATCCACCAGTATTGCGAAAACACTGGTATTTCCGGATGCTGTCTGCATATTTCTTTGTATTCTTGCTTATTGCTCATATTTCTTAATTTTTGTGAGACAAAGGTTTTCTCTCAACCTTCAACCTTCAACTCTCAACCTTCAACTTCCAACTCTCAACTCTCAACCGTCAACTTCCAACCGTCAACTTCCAACTCTCAACTTCCAACTCTCAACTATTGATAGTACAAATATAAAGAAAAAGAAAGGAACGCAAAAGATATTGCGTTCCCTCCTTTGGTATTTAATGCAAAAAGCGTTTTGTTTTTAGAATCTTATTTCTTGACAATCAATCTGAATGTCTGTCTTGACGACTCTGTGTTTACAATCACAGTGTAGATTCCGTTAGCAAGACGTGCTATGTCAACACTGTTTGCTCCGTCTGATGCTATCTGTTCTGTCAAGACAACCTTACCGTCTACGCTCATGATCTGAACGGATGCATTTGCGTCTCCATTAAGGATCTCAATGTAGAGAACATCAGATGCAGGGTTAGGATACAAATTGCAAACATTTTCATCAGCATCGATTGTTTCGGTTGCGGAATCGCTGTCATATTTTCCGTGAACCACAGCTCTCGCACAGCCTGATCCTGCCTGGATTTGCCAGTTGATCATCGCAGGGAATGGCTTGTTGTTCGCCTCTCCCTTATCACATCCAGTAAACTCGATTACATCTCCATTGTTAGCGAATGTGTTGTAGTCTTTTCCATTAGCATAGAATGGAATTGAACCGTTGGCTGGTTTCGCAGACAATGAATAACCTCCCATTTCAGAAATCTCGATTGGGTTGCTCAATGTGATTGTGTACCAACCTGGGTTCTGCAAATCTATAGGGTCAGAGTTGAAAGTCTGCTTCTTGCCATTATGAGTAAGTGTGAATGTTATTGATTGGCTGCCAGTAGTGTAGATAGCTGACAAATAAACAGAAACACCTGTGATCAAGAATGGCTTGTGGGCTGTGAACAATGCAGCTGTTTCTCCCCAATCTGAAGTTGTCGAAGATGCGAATGTCTTTTCATCCGGACCAGCAACGAATGAACTGCTGCCTGCATCCTGCACGTAAACGACAATGTCTTTGTTGATTGTGGTTGTGTATGATTTACCAGATCCAAGAAGAGTACCTCCCTCTGCCTTGTCATACCACTCAAAATCACCGTCGCCTTCAGCAGTGAATGTGATCTTGCCACCGTTGCTAGACTTCGCGTCAGCCACAACGGGAAGTTTTGATGTGATCTCAGTCTCGATTTTCTTGCTTCCACATCCTGTCACAGATATCTTACAAGTGTACATACCAGCCTTGGTTGCTGTGTATGTAGATGAATTTGCACCTTCTATATCCTTTCCGTCAACACCCCATTGGTATGAAACGCCCTTGACGTCTACAGTAGCGTCCAATGTGATAGTTGCAGGATTACACAACTCTCCACCTTCAAGCTGTACATCTGGTAGCTCGTCTAGAATTGTGACACTTGCTGAAGTCTCCCAGTCTCCGGCTGAATCAACAACACAAGTGTAAACGCCTGCTTCTGTGATTTCGTAAGTTGAGGATTTAGTGTCAGATGCCAATTGCTTTCCGTCTTTCGACCAAGTGAATGTCTTCTTTCCGTCAGCAGGAATCTTACTGTCGAGCACGATCGAACTCTCTCCACAGATAGAGCGGTCTGGACCAAGTGCTGGAGATGGGTGTCCGAACCTATTGATGTCGACTGGAGAAAGCACAGAGTTGATATAGCCTAGCGCACCTACCAAACCTGCATTGTAGTCGATACCACCTTCAGAAGATGTATATGATTTCTCGTCATCGGAATACTTTTCAGCGTTCATTGATCCTCCGACAAGGTATCCTAACTGTACGTACTTGTATGACGCATCCAATTTAGGAAGAGCGTTTTCATCGTTATTGTCTACTCGATAGAAGTTTCTGTGGTGAGGATAGAGAGGGAATTTGTCTCCCAATCCAACTACGAAAGAGTAGTTACGGCTGTTTTTTCCGAGGATGTAGTCTATTGTTTCCGCTGTATATGGGTTTAGCTTTGTATCTCCTGTCAACTTGTTATACAAACCATAAACGAAAGCCTGGTTGGCAGGGAAACGTAAAACTCCCCATGCGTTAGTAATAGCTTTGTTAAGGAAGTAACCAGAAGCTGGCTTGTACATCTGGTTGACGTAGAAGTCGAGTGCGGTCATTGCATTTTCCCCATATTTAGTCTTGTCTCCGAAAGTTGCGATCAGATAACAAGCCAAATCTTCTGTGTTATTGTAGCAGAGACTATAGTTGTAGTTATAGCCTTTTTCTGTTGTCATCCAGTCGCAACAAGCTTCTGCCGCCTTCAAATATTGCTCATCGTTGGTCGCACGGTAAAGTTCAGAGTAGAAGATAATCTCATCTGTTATGTATTTGGGCTTTTGACCATAGAATCCACAGTTGTTTATATTGCCTTTTGATGTGCCTGTAACATAAGCGTATGCTACTTTTGCTTTTTCCAGACATTGAGCTGCGTAAGCAGGGTCAAATTTCTTGTAGACTCTTGCCATTGTAGCTAAAGCGGCTCCACCTAAACATGCCATTGATGTCTCACCGCCTTTGGCAACTTCAAAATATCGAGGTCCATCTGCCTCTCCTCCTTGTGCTCTAGATAGAGTTGACTTTGTAGGAGACGTACACCAAACTTCATGGTCCGGACCACCGTCGCCTTTCTGGAAATAGAAAGTCTTGCTGTCGCGGAATGCCTTAATGATGAAGTCTGTCGCATATTTTACCTCGTTCAATATGTCTGGAATTCCATCTGGCACTCCTTTCTTGCCTTCCCATGTATAATCGCTGGCATTTATATAGCCATGATAATCAAAAGAATAAAGGTCGTCATAACCTTCTGGAAACTCAGAATAGCCTAACACAAGCATATATGCTGAGTAGAAGAATGTCTGGCCGAATGTCGCAAAGTCTCCACAGTCATACCAGCCTCCTGTCAAGTCGTAATCACCGTCAGAATCTTTGATAAAAGACTGCCCTTTTACGAATGCCCCTAAGTTGCCTTTACAACTTTCAGCAACCTGTGTAGGCTCGTAGTCGGCAATCAGCCAATTTGGTCCGACACCTGAACGCTGAGCACCGTAGAATCGACCTGTCATCCAAAGTGCTTTTTGGTAATATTCCTTTTCGAACGATTGTGCGGAGATAGTGCTGACCGACGATAAAGCCAGTCCTGCTACTACCGCTTTTACCGCAATTGATGAGTATATCTTCTTCATAATCTACCCTATTATAAGTTATTAATAGTGTTTTTTATTATTGATGTATTGTCAATAGTCTTTTTTTAAAAACCGTTTATTTCACAGCAATCTTTGCGACACGCTTCTCGTGGCGTCCTCCTTCGAAGTCTGTTGTAAGGAAAATTTTGACGATCTCCAAAGCTTTTTCTTTGCTGATGAAACGGGCAGGCAAACCGACGATGTTTGCATTGTTGTGCTGACGTGCAAGTGATGCGATTTCAGTTTCCCATGAAAGCGCGCATCTCACACCCTGATGCTTGTTGCAAGTCATCGATATGCCGTTGGCGCTACCACAGATTGCGATTCCAAGGTCTACCTCTCCTTTCTCCACAGATTCTGCAAGTGGATGGGCATAGTCGGGATAGTCACAGCTATCGTTTGTATCCGTACCGAAATTCTTGATGTCAGCGACAAGTGGAGTCAGTTGCTCTACCAAGTATTTTTTCAAATCTGTACCAGCGTGGTCGTTTGCAATACCTATTTTCAATTCATTCAAATTCTTCATGTTCTTATTTAGTATGAATTTGTTTTAGCTTTTTTCTTCTAGCTAAGTGCACATTTACAGTCTAGTGTACAAATCTAGTTGAGTGTACAAATATAGATATGAAATTCAAGTTTAGCAAATAAAAACAATGATTTTTAAGTGATTGGCTAATAGATAGAAAAATACGAAGTCAGACATTGTCATTTATCCAACGACAATGCCACTCTGTTCAACTTCAAGTCAACCTCTTTCACAATCACGTTTAATCGCTGTCCCACAGACACTATCGTCTGCAAGTCGACGTTGCGTTGTCTTGTGAATTCGGAGACGTGTACCAATCCGTCACGATGCACTCCGATGTTGACGAATGCTCCAAAGTTTGTGATGTTGGTGACGATGCCTTCCATTCTCATTCCGATCTCAAGGTCGGTCACCTCTTTCACATTCTGTCGGAATGCCAATGGCTTGATCTTTTCTCTCACGTCTCTTCCCGGCTTGTCCAACTCTTTCATTATGTCTTGCAGTGTAGGCAATCCGATTTTTGCGTCGACGTATTTGTTCAGATCGATGGAATCTCTCACCTGTTTGTTGGCGATCAGTTCCTCCACCGTCACTTTATAGTCTTTTGCCATTTTCTTCACCACAGAGTAGCTTTCCGGGTGGACTGCTGTATTGTCGAGTGGATTCTTTTGTCCGCGTATACGCAGGAATCCCGCACACTGCTCGAATGATTTGGCTCCAAGTTTTGGAACTTTCTTCAGTTCATCTCTCGACGTGAATGCTCCGTTCTCATTTCTGTAAGCGATGATGTTTTCTGCTAGTTTCGGACCGACTCCAGACACATAAGTCAACAGATGCTTGCTTGCTGTGTTAAGGTTCACACCTACATGGTTTACAGCACTTTCCACAACTCTGTCGAGTGCTTCCTTCAACATCTTCTGGTCGACGTCGTGTTGATACTGTCCTACACCGATGCTCTTTGGGTCAATCTTTACAAGTTCAGCCAATGGGTCTTGCAGTCTTCTTCCGATAGACACCGCTCCACGCACTGTGATGTCGTAGTCGGGAAACTCCTCTCTCGCCACTTCGCTTGCTGAATAGATGCTGGCTCCGCTCTCATTCACAATGTAGACTTCGACATCGGTGAGTTTGGAATCTTCCAAGGCTTTCTCCACAGCTTCGTGCGTCTCTCTGCTCGCAGTACCGTCGCCGATAGCTATCGCTCCACATTTATATTTCTTTAATAGAGTCACCAGTTTGTCCTGCTCCTTAGGTAGATCAGCACCACCACGAGAAAGAAACAACACCGTGTGAGTCAGTAATTTGCCTTGTTTGTCAAGGCATACCACTTTGCATCCAGTGCGGAAACCAGGGTCGATGGCAAGCACTGCCACTTCTCCCAATGGAGACGCGAGCAATACCTGCTTCACGTTTTTGGCAAACACGTCAATAGCCTCTTCGTCGGCTTTCGTTTTGCTGGAATCGGCGAATTCAGTCTCAATAGCAGGACGTGCATAATCTTTGTATGCCGTTTTCACCGCAGATTTCACAAGTGATGAACTTTCGGAATTGCCGTGTACGAAAAGATTTCCGATATTGTCGAGACACCAGTCGTCGTCACATTTCAATGACACTTTCAGCATTCCCTCTTTTTCTCCTCGGCGCATTGCGAGAAGACGGTGAGACGGACATCTTGACAATGGTTCGGAATGGGAGAAATAGGTGTGGTATTGTCCAGCCTCGTCCTCTTTGCTTTTCACCACCTCACTTTGTATGGATCCGTTGCGACGGTAGGAACTGCGGATGCGTGATCGTGTGCGTGAATCTTCGCTGATCCACTCAGTGATGATATCCAAAGCTCCTTGCACCGCTTCGTCGGCTGATATATCGATACGGTTCTTTCTGCAATAATCGTCTGCCAATTCATCACTGTCGGAACGGGAATTCTGCGACATGATCATTTTTGCGAGACCTTCAAGTCCCAGCAGACGTGCTTTCTCCGCTTTCGTGCGTTTCTTCGGTTTGTATGGCAGATAGATGTCTTCCAATTCGGAGAGCGACGAAGCTTTTTCCAACGCATGTTTGATCTCCGAGGTCAGTTTGCCCTGTTCGTCAATGCTCTTTATGATTGCGTTGCGACGTTCGTCCACAGCGATTATCTGGTTCTGCAGTTTGATGATGCTCTCCACGGTTGTCTCATCCATACCTCCCGTCATCTCCTTACGGTAACGGCAGATGAAAGGGATCGTGCATTTGTCTGCAAGAAGAGACAGTACGTTAGCCACCTTGTCGGCAGGCAAAGAGAGTTCAGATGCGATTGATGCTGCTATATCTTTTTCGTTTATCATATTGTATGGTCAATTTTTCATTTGAATTGTAGACGGGGAGTAGAACCTCGTCTAACAAGAGTTTATTAATAAAGTAATCCGAACAGTCAAAGAGGTATTTTGTTACCTCTGCCGATTTCTGTATCGTCGACAGCAAGATAACTGTCAGGCATCTCTTTTATCTGATCGAATGTTTTGTTTTTACCTCCCACCTCGAATAGATAAAATATCTGGAAATACTAATTTTTAGATGTTTTTAGTATCTCTAAACACTTAATTTTGGTTGTTTTCAGTATCTGCAAACACTAAAAATGGCTCGAATTTAGTATCTGTGAATGCTAAATTATATATTTTGCTGAATATTAATATATTGTGTCGCAAATGCGAGACTTGATTATTGGTCTTCTTTGAAAACGTCGGCAATTTATAAAAAAGAAAATTATAATACGACTTTGTAATGATTAAATAATAGATAAAGAGACGTACTTTTTGTACACTTTCTTTTTTCTTTATTGCTTGTCGGCTTCAAAATATGTATTTTTGCACCGCAATTTTAAAATTATATCTACTTATAAATATATACTGACATTATATGAAGAAGTATGCGATGTTGGGACTATTGCTCTCAATTTATGGTTATGCGGAAGCTCATGAGAAGAATGAAGATGTCACGTTGATTGATGAGGTTGTGGTGACGGGAGCACGTGAGACATCTGATATTCGTCATTTGCCGATGACTGTGTCTGTCGTGGGCAGAGAGGAATTGGTGAAGAATGAACAGACTAATGTTTTGCCGTCGGCTGTGATGAATGTTCCGAGTCTGTTTGTCACATCACGTGGAATGATGGGATACGGAGTGAGTGGCGGTGCTGCCGGAGGAATCAACCTTCGTGGTATCTCAGGAGGAACAGGTGGTTTGCTGGTTCTTATTGACGGTCATCCTCAGTACCAAGGTATCTTTGGTCATCCTATTTCAGATTCTTATCAGACAATGATCACGGAACGTGTGGAGGTGTTGCGTGGACCTGCATCTGTGCTCTACGGTTCTAACGCTATGGGTGGTGTGATCAATATCGTCACTCGTGGAATGAAGGAAGACGGTGTGAAAACGGACATCAATATCAGTGGCGGTTCGTGGGGAACAGCTCAGGCTGAGGCTACCAACAGATTCAAGAAGGGTAAGTTTAGCAGCACAGTCAGCGGCCAGTATGGCAGAAGCGACAACCATCGTCCTCGCATGGGATTTGAACAGTATGGCGGCTATCTAAAATTGGGCTACGACTTCAATGAAAACTGGAATCTTTGGGCAGACGGTAATGTGACTCATTTCAATGCCTCTCAACCGGGTGCTGTGGAAGCTCCGATGTATGAGGCAGACCAGTGGATCACCCGTGGAGTGGCGACATTGGCGTTGGATAATCATTTCAAACATACGAATGGACGTATTTCCGTCTACGATAATTTTGGAAGACATAAGATCAATGATGGATATGCGGAAGGTGCAAAACCGCAGACTCGATTCTTCCGGTCGAAAGATGCTTTGATGGGAGTGTCTATGTATCAGAGTGCTGAGACCGAAGATGGATCTCGCTTCACATTGGGCTTCGATTACCAGAATATTTATGGCGACGCATACTACACTTCACGTGAGACTGGTGAGGTGTTGGAGACGAAGAACAAGCAGAGTGCGGAGGTGCGCAACCATGAGGTGGCAGGATACGCAGATTTCCGTCATGACTTCGCTAAGGTGACGGTTGATGCTGGTTTGAGAGTCGATCATCACTCGGTGGCAGGACTTGAGATGATACCACAGTTTGGTGTTGCATACCGTCCTATTGAATCTGGTACGGCTAAGGCTATGGCAAGCAAGGGATTCAGAAATCCGACAATGAAGGATATGTATCTGTATCCACCTTCAAATGAGAATCTTGAGGCAGAGCGTCTGTGGAACTATGAGTTGTCGTGGCGTCAGCGTCTGCATTTCGGAAAGTATACGGAGACGGATTCTGTCTACTATCATGAAGAACTTGTTTCGGTAGAGAAAGAAAAGTATTTTCATGGAATTACTTACGGAGTCAACCTATTCTATATGAAGGCCGACAATATGATCCAGACTGTTGCGAAGAAAAACGTCAACACAGGAGAGTTGGAAAACTGGGGTGCTGAGGCTGAATTGTCGTGGACAATAAAGGAACATTGGGGAATCAGCACAAACCATTCTTGGCTGCATCAGGAAAATAAACTAGTGTCAGTGCCTACATACAAAGGCTATCTTGGTGTTGACTGGTATTCAAAAAAACACAAATGGGTTGCATCCGTCGGTTTGCAGCAACTTGCTGGATTATACACTGCAGTAGGCAAGGATGAGCAGAAAGAGAATGTCACATTGCTTAACGCGACAGTGAAATATAATCTCAACAAGTATATCTCATTATGGGCAAAAGGCGAGAACTTGCTTGCACAGGAATACGAAATCCTAGCAGGTTATCCAATGCCGAAAGCCACAGCGATTGGAGGAGTGAAGGTTAGTTTCTAAAGAAATCTACACTATCATATCGTAGGGGCAGGACTACAAACCTGTCCCTTTTTGTATATGGGAAGGATCCATATCACTTCTTGATTTCCGATTTTTTATAGTATTCATACTTATATCGGCTGGTCGTTTCTATGTCAGGATCTTTTATACGCTTTCCGTTTTCGTAATATGCTTTTGTTTTCCTTGGATTACCTTTGGCATTGTTTTTGTAAACTATTTTACGCACGTAATCCGACCCCATAGAATAAGATCGATAAAATGCCACTAAATTTCCTTGACTATCATATTCATAAATAAGTCTGTCTTTCAATCTGTCCCTAGGAAATTCGCCGCCAGGAAGAATCACATCTGTTAGTCTTCCTTCGGAATCGTATTTGAATAAGTGTAGATAATGGTCGATTTCCCCATTGTGATAAAACCATGTTCCAAGATTTTTCCCATTCGGATTATTTTTGATTCCTTTTGTAAGTGTCAGTTCTCCGTTGATGATTTCAGATTGAAAAGTTGTTTTGTTTCCCAATGAGTCATATTCGTAACTATAGAAGCATGAGTCTTTTTTGTTTTCCAAAGGATTGTATGTTATCATTTTTTTCACTTCTCCGACGGAATTGTAGAAAAGCTCAATGCTTTTTACGGGAACTCCATTTTGATTGAAAGTGCTGTCTGTTAGTTTGTTTCCTTTCGAATCGTACGATGCTTTTGAAAAAGATTGCAGAGTGTCATTCTTAAAAGTCCGTATTTCAATGACATTTCCATTCTCATCGATCTTTTGTGTCGTTTTTTGAAGACAGAAGCCCTTGTGATTATTGATTTTGTATTCTATTTCGTTTCCTCTGTCGTCGTATATTGAAGAAAGAATGCAGCGTAAGGAGTCATGAGAATAGCAATACATTTTTGTCCTGTTTCCTGCAGAATCGTATTCGTATATGTATTTATAATTGATTTGTCGTGATTCGTTTTTCTCAACATATTCAATTATGTTCCCGTTTGGATCATAAAAGTAGTTGTTGTATCTGTTTTTGTCTATTTTTATTCTGCCATGAGGAGAAACAGTGTAATAATTTTCCTTAACGGTTTTGACATTTCCTTTAAATCGGTTGTTAAGAGGTATTCTCCAACCGGTTTCTGTATACATGTCTTCAAATACACTAGCATTTTCACGATGTATCTTATGTGCAGAATGAGCATTGTTTATTGACAAAAAGATAAAGATTGCCAGATAAATAATATGTTTTGCTGAATAAAGAGATTTTTCCATTATGCTTATTATTAGAGACTTTCTCCAAACCGTTGTCTTACTGAATCAAAAAACGTCATTTGAATTGCAAATATAATAATTTTACAATGGGATAAAAATAAACAAAAAGCATTCCGTATCTTTTTATATTTTTGTGAGACGAATAAGAAACTGCGTTTATGACCTATAAAGATGTATTTGAACTGGCAACCTATGAGTCTGGCGTGAGAATATGCGACGTCGCAGATCTCGATAATCTGGAAGCCAAACTTGTCGATAATCACAAAAATTGCAAGAACACCGTCGGCTTGAAGGAGATCGACGAATATGTGCTTGAGACAATCGAGGAGGATGCTGTGTGTGCGGATTTCGACGAGATGATCGTCAGAAAGGCTCTTTCTCTTGGCTATTATCCGATGTCGATGGAGAAGATGGTGATGACGGAGGAGGAGTTGATGGATTTCAGAGACCGCCTTTCCAACGTGAAGAAAGTGAAGGGTGGGGTGTATGCATGGCGCTATTTTATGACGATCCGCCATCATCTGAAGAAGATGGTCATAGATTTCAATGAGTTTAAATTCCCAAAGAAGACGCGAAGATATGTGCGTCTGCAGTTTGGCGACTATACTCTTACATTCAATAAGAATTTTGATTTATGTGCTGAGACTCTCATCGCTCAATATGAGGAGACGTGGGTTGTGCCTCCTTTGCTCGACGTCTTGAAAACCATTCATGATAATCCGGACGACGAAGTGAGTGTGGACAGTGTGGAATTGTGGCATGGCGACGAATTGGTGGCTGGAGAACTTGGTTTCATCACCCATAATGCCTATGCCAGTCTGTGTGGATTCCACATTGAAGACAACAGTGGCACAGTGCAGATGGCTGCGTTGGGCACATGGTTGAAAGAGAACGGTTTTTCCTACTGGGATCTCGGAATGGAGATGGACTACAAATACGTCTACGGGGCTATATGTATGGGACGACGTGCACAGAAAGAATATTATGATAGATTAGGTCCGACACGAATCGCCCTTCCAAAAGAGGGAATCAAGATAAAAGATTTGATAAAATAGTAGGGGCGATCCCTTGTGGTCGCCGGAAAATTCGTAATTCATAATTCGTAATGCGTAATTGTTGGGAAAATCCAAACTGCTGATGGATTCAACCCTCGTAGAGACGTACGGACGTGCGTGTCATGATAAATTCGTAATTCATAATGCGTAATGCGTAATTATGGGGAAAATCCATCTGTTGGATTTTGACCGTAGGGGTGATTCCTTGTGGTCTCCCTTGGAATGATCCATCCTGGATATAAATCTGGAACGCCGCATTGTAATGTTATCACGTCGCATTGCACACCTCCGCAGAAGAATACACCCCAATTACGCCGTTAGGCGTTACATATTGGTAGAAAATATGATGATGGGGGGCATTCATTACCTCGTTAGAGGTTATATTTTAATGTCATTTGCATTTTTACGGTTCAAGTTCCTTCGCAAACATCATATCCAATTCCGTTTGAGGAAACGGACATGGCTCCTGAAGCATCTTAGCCTTATAGAATTGGTCGCAAGCCCTCTCCACAGAATCCTCCTCAAAACATTTGAAAAGCATCTCTTTCAGTTCATCAAGATGAGCGGCGTCGGCATCAGAAAATTTGCCACACTCTTTATAACTGATGTTTTTTGCTGGACGGATATCATGATAGTAGTACGACCACACAAGGAATCGCATACATACGTCGGGAGTCATTATTATTTCTTGCATAGAGATATTGATTTCTTATTTGTTGTGTAAAGATAATTAATTTTCTCTGAGTCCTAGAGTCTCATAAAAAAAGAAAAGCGAAGATTTTCACCTTCGCTTTCTATAAATATATTAAATGTTCTTTGCTTTAGATGTCCTTTGCATCGTCTGGGTGGTTTGTGTAGAACACTCTCAATGGCACTGAAGTCACCTTGATGAATCCCTTAGCGTCCTCACTTGTCCATCCCTTGTTCATCTCACCATACTCACCGAACTTAGTCTTAACCAAGTCGTCCTTAGAATCAACACCAACTGTTGAGAATGTGTAAGGACGAAGCTCAAGAATAACCTCACCGTTTACGTGGCGCTGGCTCTCCTGAAGCATAGCCTCGATGTCGCGCATCACTGGCTCAAGATACTGGCTCTCGTGTAGGAACATTCCGTACCAGTTAGCGACCTGATCCTTCCAGTACTGCTGCCATTTAGAAAGAGTGTATTTCTCCAAGAACTTGTGAGCACCGATGATAACCATTGGAGCTGCAGCCTCGAATCCTACACGTCCCTTGATACCGATGATAGTGTCACCTACGTGCATATCACGACCGATACCGTATGCTGCTGCGATCTTCTCTATCTCCTGGATAGCTGCGATCTTGTCTGTGTATTCTTTTCCGTTAACCGAGCAGATCTCACCTTTCTTGAAACCGATCTTCAAACGCTCGCTTCCAGTCTTAGTTACCTGCTTCAAATAAGCTGTCTCTGGCAAACCTTCACGTGAATCAAGGATCTCACCACCGCAGATTGAAGTTCCCCAAATACCTACGTTGTAAGAGTACTTCAACTTAGTCCAGTCTGCTGCGAAACCATGCTGGTTCAAGTAGTCGATCTCATACTGGCGAGTAAGTGCCATGTCACGAGTAAGAGTGATGATCTCAACGTTTGGAGACATTACCAAGAATGTCATATCGAAACGTACCTGGTCGTTGCCGGCACCTGTTGATCCGTGAGCGATTGCGTCTGCACCGATCTCGTTTGCGTAGCGTGCGATAGCCATACCCTGGAAAATACGCTCTGAAGATACAGAGATAGGATATGTACCGTTTCTCAATACGTTACCGAATACCATGAATTTCAAGCTCTTGTCGTAGTATTCCTTTGTTACGTCAAGAGTGACATATTTAACAGCGCCCAATTTGTAGGCGTTCTCCTCGTTCTGCTTTAGTTGCTCCTCGCTGAAACCACCTGTGTTAGCACAAGCTGCATATACATCGTAACCTTTCTCTTTGGCAAGGTACATCACTGTGAAAGATGTATCCAAACCGCCGCTGAATGCTACTACTACTTTTTTGTTTGCCATTTTTATTTAATTTATTTAAATAAAGACTTTATCTTATCCAATAGAGTCTTAGACTCTTTCTCTGGCAGTTTGTATGGCATAGGACCATATTTTGCCTCTATTGTTTCTCTGCAGGTTGGATCAAGATCCAATTCCTTTTGAGCTGTTTCCAAACAGTCTGGATCATTAGGATCAAACAACATACCTGTGCAGATGCAATATCTTCTGTCTGTACGTTGAAGGACATCGAAGTTTACACATCCTTCACAACCGTGCCAGAAACTCTCGTCGTTTGTCAACTGTGCGAAAGTTACAGGTTTGTATCCATGCTGTGTGTTTAGTTTCATCACTGCCGCTCCACTTGTAAGACTGAAAATCTTAGCCTCAGGCCAACGTGCACGAGCCAATGAGAATGTCATGTGTTTGATTCGACGAGCCAATCCTCTGCCACGGTATCTGTCTGGTACAATCAAACCTGATGTTGTGACATATTGCTTGTTGTCCCATGTCTCAATGTAGCTAAAACCGGCAAAATCATCGCCACATAAAGCCAACACAGCTTTTCCTTCAATCATCTTCTGCTTTACATATTCCGGATTTCGCTTGGCAATACCGGTGCCTCGCACTTTAGCCGCTGCGGCTATAGTCTCCAAAATTTCATCGACGTAGTGCACGTGGCTCTCGTCTGCAAGCACAATCTTTATTTCTGGTTCTTGCTTTTGATCTTGAATCTGATCCATTGCTAATGAATTAATCTTTCTTCAATGTTGGAATAATCTTGCTTAGCGATTCGATTACAGCACGCTTTGTCATCCCTTCTTTCATCACGCATACTACAGTGTCCTCTCCTGCTACGGTGCCAATGATGACATCTGAGGCCTCGTCGTCAATTCGGTATGCCATACTGCTCGCATATCCTGCACGTGTATGGATGACGAGTATGTTTCCAGAAAAATCTATCGTTACAGCCGCACTGGATAGGTATGCTGCCTGTGCATCTGCTTGATCGTCGTTTGCAGGCAGTTTATAGCAATATCCTCCATCTACAGCCGGAGTCTTCACCACCTTCATCGCTTTCAAATCGCGAGACAAAGTGGCTTGAGTAAGGTTGAAACCTTTGTTTGTCAAAAGCTGGAGCAATTCGTCCTGGCTTCCGACTTTTGTCGTTGCTATAATCTCCTGTATTACGGAAATTCTTCTGTTTTTGTTTTTCACTGTCGCTTCATTTATGACTGCAACCTACCCTAATTCATTAGAATTGTAAGGTAACACGTTGCAAATGAGTAAATTAAGTATCCGTGATGAGTTTTGCGAATTTTTATGTTGCAAAACACTATGCAAAAATATACAAAAACATTATTAAACATTCATTTCCTGCATATTTTTTGCAAAAAAGCTATGAAAATTATCTGTTGTCAATAGTTTCTGGGTTCATATCGTGCCTTATCAGACGATATTCTGCCATTTCCGCATATTTGGTTCCTGGCTTTCCATAGTTGCAATATGGATCAATGCTGATTCCTCCACGCGGCATAAATTTTCCCCATACTTCAATATATTTAGGATCCATCAGTTTGATCAGATCCTTCATGATGATGTTGACACAGTCTTCATGAAAATCTCCGTGGTTGCGGAAACTGAACAGGTAGAGCTTGAGGCTCTTGCTTTCAACCATCTTCACATTCGGTATGTAGCTGATGTATATTGTTGCGAAGTCTGGTTGACCTGTGATAGGGCAGAGACTTGTGAATTCTGGGCAGTTGAATTTCACCCAATAGTCGTTGCCCTGGTGTTTGTTGTCAAACGTTTCCAGTACTGATGGATTGTAGTCAGACGAGTATGTTGTCTGTTTGCTTCCAAGTTGTGTAAGTGACATATGATGACTATTTCTTTGTCGACAAATATTTTTCCAATCCTGCTTTGCGTAGACGGCATGCCGGACATTCTCCGCATCCGTCAGCTGGGATACCGTTGTAGCATGTGAGTGTTTTTGTTCTCACCAAATCAAGTACGCCAAGCTCGTCTGAGAGTTGCCATACCTGAGCTTTGTCACGCCACATCAGTGGTGTGTGTATTTCTATATCATAGTCGAGGGCGAGAGCCACTGCCGCATTCGCTGCTTTGATGAATGTGTTTCTGCAGTCTGGGTATCCGCTGTAGTCTGCCTCCGACACTCCAGTCACAAGGTGGTGCGCACCGATTGTGTATGCGTAGACGGCTGCGTATGTCAGGAATATAAGGTTTCTGCCGGCGACGAATGTGTTTGGCAGTTCGTTTGCCGGTTTCTCCTTGCATACGTCCATAGAATGGTCGGTGAGTGAGTTGTGGTGAAGATTTGCGATGGTGTCAATCTTATGGATGACGTAGGGGACGCCAGCCTCTTTGGCTATGGCTGTCGCGATCTCGTTCTCCAACACATGTTTCTGTCCATAGTTGAACCCGATTGCGTACACTTTGTCGAAATTCTTTTTTGCCCAGTATAGGCAAGTTGTTGAATCTTGTCCGCCGGACAATAATACCACCGCTGTTTTTTCCATATCTTTATTTTTGACGGTGCAAAGTTACTAAATTTTTGCAATGAATTGCATATACAGAGTTATTCAGTTAGAAAATGTAATTTGTATTATGTCTGAAACAATAGCGGACTACAGACATCATCCGTTTTGTCGTGCCTGATTCCTTAATTTTTTATATCCCCAATTAAGACCTTTTTGCACATGCTGTAAAAATAGTTTGTCTATTATTACAGATGACAAAAGAGATATAGCGAATAGACATACAAACGTAATTAATATATAAAATGGATAATCGGTAAACATAGACTTCCATTTTTCAGAAGTTAGTGCTGCCAACAGCATATAGTGAATCAAATATACAGGGAAAGAGTACTTTCCTAAAAACAGTATTACTTTATCACTCTTCTGTCCTATTAAATTGTATATCTCACAAAAGATTATCCACGTCGCCAAGACGAAAAATAGATAGAAAGGCGAGAAATCATATATAAAATCTGCATATCCTAACTTCATGACTTGCACACGAAGCAGAATGAAACATATCAGTCCTATGACAATCAGTCTCTTCTTTCCAAAATAATTGATCACTCTATCTATAATTCCTCCTAGGAAAAAATGAAAATGGAAATTGCTAAAAGGTGATTCATAAGCAAACCAACCAGAAATTAAAGGCCCAAAAGAAAAGAATGTCAGGTGGATAATGCCTAGTGCGAAAAAGATAAGCATTATTTTGTCTGGCATGTTTCTGAATGCTTTTGCAAACACTGGAGCCACCATCAAATCAAACATTATTGTAAACAAGAACCAATAATGTTTATGTGTAAATCTGGATGTGACATTGTGAAATAGCGATTCCGCAAAATTTCCTGTAGAATCTATGATTGTGTAAGCTAGTGTTTCTATTGCCATATACAGAAGCATCGGTAATAGCAAATAAACTAATTTTTTGAAGTAATAATCTCGGTATGAGCTTTTTGTCTCGTCAAAGTTTAATGCAAATTTGCCACTGAGAATAAAGAACAATCCGTTACAGCAAAGAAATGTTGCTGAAATAAATTCTCTGATAACAGAGCCACTCACAAAAAAGGAATCTTGGTTTGTATATGAGGAATTTACGTGCACTAATAAGACAAGCATTATAGACAATACCCTTATTAGCTCATATCGCGCATCTCTTTTGCTTTTCTGCAAAACTATATTTTCGACATTGTTTTCCATAAAATTCACTTCTCTTACTTTATGTTATTGTAAACGCTAAACAAATGATACAGACAAATACGTAGAAACCTGAATATAATCGTATCTATCAATACTGAAAGTACTACCGATGCCACTAAAACAATGGCCGTTCCTTCACTGACAAAAAGCCAGAAGTTGTCAGTTGGCAATATTCCATAATCGACAATACGTTTCATCAATATTCCTTGTATCATACATACATAGAATGAATATTTTCCAAGGAACAACAATGTTTTGTCTGTATATTTGTTGCCTTCTTTATACAGTGATGTTAAAAATATGTATAGTGCCAAAGTAAATATCACGTAAAATGGTGATGCGTCGTATCTTTCAGTATACGATTCAAGAATCCTTGTCTGTAAAACGACCACTATAAATGATACTGCTCCCGCAATATACAATTTCTTTTTGCCGATAATGTTTGTGAATCTATCTGAAACTCCTCCTAAGAAAAAGTAGAATATCAATTTTCCGAACTGATTGGAATACGAAAAACCGGCTTCTGGAATAAGAGGAATATAAAAGTAACATATACTATAAATTAGTCCTATAGAAACGAAACTGATGACTCCTCTATCTGAAATATCCTTAAATGCCAGTGATAATATTGGTGCGGATAGAATGTAAAACAGAGCGTCATACATAAACCAATAATGAAGGTTGTTGTATGCTGCCGTTAAAAATGGAAGAAAACTAAAAAAATTAAAGTCGTTTATGTTATCGGTAAAATCAAGAAAATATTGGAAGGTCATGAAAAACAGCATAGGAATCAATATGTATACCATTTTCTTGAAATAGAATTCCTTCAACGATTTGTTCGAAAAATCAAGGTTCAGAGCGAATCGTCCACATAATAAAAGAAAAAGTGGCGCGGCTAACTTATAGAAAACAGAGAAAACAGAAAAAACTAATCCTGAATGATTTAGACCATCATTGAGAGGAAATGCTTTGGTAATGTAGTAGAACAGCACCAATACCATTGCAATTACCCTTACAAATTCAAATTTGGCATTCCTTTTTGAGGTTGTAAACATAAATTGACAATTTTGCTTTTTATAATTTATTATACTCTATAATATCACAACGATATTTTAATGAGAATATGCAAAGGTAAAAATATTTTTAATGATAAAAGAGAATGTGGTTTGATATTTGATGCCCAATATATGGCGGGAGTATACTATTTCAAGTTATTTCTTTATAATGATGTTTCGTCATATATGTGATATCTTATAATAATTGATAACTTTTTTTTGTTTCTTATGGCTCCAGCATTTATTTGGCAGACCAAGATTAAAAGGAAGGTCGGTTAGAGGTTGAATTTAAAAAAGGCGTCTTTTTCAAGACGCCTTTTTAATTTTATAGTGGAATGTTTCCGTGTTTCTTTGCTGGGTTCTGGCGATTCTTTGTTTGTGCCATATCCAAGCTCTGAATAATCTTCTGACGTGTCTGAGCAGGAAGAATGATCTCATCAACATATCCAAGCTCTGCAGCACGGTATGGGTTAGAGAATGTCTTCTCATACTCTGCCAATGTCTGAGCTCTCTCCTCGCCAGTCTGCTTGCGGTAAAGGATGTTTACTGCACCTTCAGCACCAAGTACTGCGATCTCTGCACTTGGATAAGCCAAGTTGACATCAGTACCGATGTTCTTAGAAGCCAACACGATGTAAGCACCACCGTAAGCCTTACGAGTGATAAGTGTGACTTTAGGAACTGTAGCCTCAACGTAAGCGTAAACGATCTTAGCTCCGTGACGGATGATACCGTTGTGCTCCTGAGTGCAGCCTGGTAGGAATCCAGGAACGTCCTCTAGAGTGACGATTGGAATGTTGAAACAGTCGCAGAAACGAATGAATCTGGCTGCCTTATCTGAAGAGTCGATGTCAAGTACACCTGCCTGGAATGCTGGCTGGTCTGCCACGATACCGACTGTCTTGCCTGCCATGTGGGCGAAACCAACGATGATGTTCTGAGCGAAATGCTTGTGAACTTCGAAGAAATTACCGTCGTCGACGATGCTCTCGATAAGCTCGATCATATCGTATGGCTTGCTTGGATCCTCAGGAATCAAATCGTTCAATGATTCGTCCTCACGCATTGGATCATCCATTGTGTTGGCGAATGGACACTCCTCGAAGTTGTTAGAAGGCAAGAAGCTCAATAGCTCACGAACCATCATCAATGTGTCCTCTTCTGTATCACCTACGAAGTGAGCGACACCACTCTTAGAAGCGTGTACTGCAGCTCCACCTAGACCCTCTTTGTCGATATCCTCATGTGTTACAGTCTTTACAACGTCTGGACCAGTAACGAACATGTGGCTCTTTTCCTTCACCATGAAGATGAAGTCAGTCAATGCTGGAGAGTAGCAAGCACCTCCTGCGCATGGACCCATGATAACTGAGATCTGAGGAATTACACCTGAAGATATTGTGTTCTGGTAGAAGATGTCACCGTAACCTGCAAGGGCAGAAACACCCTCCTGGATACGAGCACCACCAGAGTCGTTGATTGCGATGATAGGAGCACCCATCTTCAAAGCAAGACGCTGCACCTTTGTGATCTTGTTAGCGTTTGTACGGCTTAATGAACCTCCAAGCACTGTGAAGTCGTATGCATATACGTATACCAAACGACCATCGATTTTACCGTAGCCTGAAACAATACCGTCTCCGCTGATTTTTTTCTTATCAAGACCGAAATTAGAACAGTTGTGGATAACAAACTTATCGATCTCTACAAATGTACCCTTGTCAAGAAGAACATCAATTCTTTCTCTAGCAGTAAGTTTACCTTGCTCGTGCTGCTTGTCGATCTTATCCTGACCTCCGCCTAGCTCTGCGATACGGCTAAACTCGTTAAATTCGTCGAGTACTACTTTTCTGTCTCTCATAGTTAATTATTTGAATTAAGCATTCTCTGGAATGTCCATCAATGTGATAAGTGTCTGGTCTCCGTTGATCACGTCGCCCTCTTTCACTAGGATATCCTTGATAATGCAATCTCTTTTCACTTTGTAGTCGCTCTGCATCTTCATCGCCTCAACAACGATTACGCTCTGACCGTTCTTGACTTCCTCTCCCTTCTGTACAAGTATCTTGACAACCTTACCTGGCATTGGTGAGAATACACGATCCTGCGATTCGCTTGAGTCGCCCTTCTTTCTGTTCTGCAGATATTTAGCCTGCTGGTCTACGATTTCAACAGGGAAAGTGTTGAAGTGAGTGTTCACCTGATAGCTCTTTCCTCCCTTTTCTCTCTTAAACTCAGCGTTGTAGCTTCGTCCGTTGTTTGTGATGATCGAACAACTTCCGTTCTCTGCCATCACGATGTCGACTTCGTATGTCTTGTCGTCAATCTTGATAGTGACTTTATTGTCCTCTTTGCTGATAAGTTCAACTTCAGCCACTCGGTTTCCTACATGTACTTCCATTTTATCGACTCATGTTTTTAGATTCTGACCATACTAGTGCGCTTGCCGAACTCTCTCCATCTGCTGATAGGACGGTTGTCGCTTGTCTTTGGCGAGTTCTCCTCCAAGTTCACAATATAATCCATATATGACGCGATGATTGCGATATCCTCAACCTCGCTCTTTTCTGCTTCGTAAAGTTTTTCTTCGCTAAGTTTGTCGTTGTTCTCTGCAATGAACTTAGTGTTGTACTTTCCTTCTACGAATGCTGGCACATCCATGATCTTTCTTAGGTAAGATATGTTTGTCTTCAAACCAGTGATTCTGTATTCGTAAAGCACACGTCTCATTCTCTCGATTGCAAACTCTCTTGTCACAGCCCAAACGATTAGTTTACCGATCATTGGGTCGTAGTGCACTGGAATCTCATAACCCTCGTAAACAAAGCTGTCCACACGTGTTCCGATACCAAGTGGCTCCTGTAGCTGCTTGATGACTCCTGTGTCTGGCATGAAGTTGTTCTCTGCATCCTCAGCACAGATACGGCACTCGATTGCATGTCCTCTCTGCGACAAATCCTCCTGCTTGAATCTCAATGGAAGACCGTTCGCTACATTGATCTGCTCCTTCACCAAGTCGACACCTACAACCTCTTCTGTGATTGGGTGCTCTACCTGTAGACGAGTGTTCATCTCTAGGAAGTAGAAGTTTAGATGGTCGTCAACAAGGAACTCGATTGTGCCGGCTCCTTCGTATTTTACAGCCTTTGCTGCACGCACAGCGATCTCTCCCATCTTGGCTCTGACCTCTGGAGTCATCAATGGGGAAGGGCTCTCTTCTACTACTTTCTGATTTCTTCTCTGGATTGAACATTCACGTTCGAACAGGTGTACGCAGTTGCCGTGCTGGTCTGCCAATACCTGGAACTCAATATGGTGAGGTGTCTCAATGAACTTCTCTATATAAATTGTGCCATCGTTAAATGAAGAAATGGCTTCGCTTTGAGCAGTGTTGAATGCATCGGCGATCTCCTCCTTTTTCCATACAAGGCGAATTCCTTTTCCACCGCCACCTGCACTTGCCTTTAGCATTACAGGTAGACCGATTTGCATTGCAACCTTCACAGCCTCGTCTGCATCTTTCAATGCCTCTTGTGTGCCTGGCACTACTGGAACTCCTGCTGCGATCATGGTCTGACGAGCCATGATTTTGTCTCCCATTTTAATCATCGCCTCTGCTGGTGCGCCGATGAAGATGATTCCTTCTTTCTTACAACGTGCTGCAAACTCAGCGTTCTCACTCAAAAATCCGTATCCTGGGTGGATAGCATCTGCACCGAAACGTTTTGCCGCTTCAATAATTTTATCTATGCAAAGATAACTCTCTCTTGATGCGGCTGGTCCTATACAACATGCCTCATCTGCATAAAAAACATGCTTCGATGTTCTGTCTGCCTCGGAATATACTGCAACAGTTTTAATGCCCATCTCTTTACAAGAGCGCATTACACGCATCGCGATTTCTCCTCTGTTGGCAACTAAAATCTTTTTAATCATATTTTTTGTCTTTTTCTGTATCTAAAGTCCACCGCTAGTGGTGCACTTTAATTCCAAAAACGGTGCAAAGATAACAAATAAATCATATCATTTATAGTTTTTTCATACAATAGAGCGATTTTTATGCAATTTTCTGCACATTTTTTGTTGGAGTGTGCAATGTAAGTGTGCTTTGATGCATACTTACTTCTTGATTTTTAATGAATTATTCTTTTTGACTTTTTTTAACAAATTTATCAATTTTTTAAAGTTTTTATTGATACTTGTAGGTTACAATCTTTATTGTTGTCAACTAAATATGTATTATTGAAAATAATTTTACAGATTTCTTTGCATTTGTTATTGAAAATGCTAATTTTGCTATCAAAATAAAAAAAGAAAGACCTTTGTGCGAAAAAATTATTCTGGATTCATATATAATCAATCTTTTGACAAGTGTGGCTTTTCAGAAAAATTACGGTCAGTATTGGTCCGGATTCGTTGCAAAGGATATGGCAGAGGATATAGCAAAAATTAATTCAACCCTTTTTATCTTTATCGCAGATTGCATGTGTTGTAGTCTGCGATTATTTTTTTGTATGAATTTTGATCACTGGAGCCAACCATTCTGAATCAGATATGTTATATTTTTCTAAATCGTCAAGCAAACGGTTTGGATCATCATATATATTGTTAAGCACTATGCTGTCGTATGTGACAACACAATCAGGAAATTTATTTTTGATAAGTTTCCATATTTCTATACCCTTTAATTCATAATCGTGTAGTTGTTGGGCATTTTCAAAACGAGAATCAGGAGGATAAGATGAGTCAAAAGTGTTTTGGAAAATGCTGTCCCATTTGAGTAATGGTTCGGAAATTTCAGGGTCGCTCAAAACGAATCTGTCATCATCATAATAGTAAAGTCGCCCATCTTCACTGATCCAAATCGGCTCACATCCGTATTCAGAAGCAATTTTTATATACTTTGTCTTGTCCATTAGTCTACAAATTCTTTTTTATTTTCCCCCTTCTTCCTTCTAAGATGGAAACTTTTCTTTTAAAATGATAGCGACTGGCGAATTCTCTTTTAATAGGAATATTGATGTACGTCTGTTCTGTTCGTGCTCTATTTCGGTTTGGGCATTCGGAATATTTGGTGCGATGTTAGCCAGTCCGACGGGAATGATTCTATAGTCTTTTATATTGAATCCTTGGTTTTCCAATTTGCTTAGGATGAGGTTCCTGATATATTCAGCTCTTTTTTGAGAGAGTTTCAGATTGTATGCTTCCGACCCTCTGCCGTCTGTATGTCCTGTAATAACAAAAACTTCACCAGGCATTTGAGAAACAAGTTCTGTCAGTTGGTCTATTCTGTCTTCATATTCTGGTTTGATTCCTCCGAACTCAAAGAAGTATTCCTCGGATAAAAGGGAAATGGTCTCAGTCGGTTCGGGAGAATTCATTTCTTGGGCGACGGTGGCTAAAGGGGCAAGGGTAGTCAAACCAGCTACCAGTCCGGCGATTTTGACAATCTCACCTGCCTTACGTTTCAAGGATATTTGTTTTTCTATATATTCACGTTCTTGCTCGCATGCTGGGCATGTGCCAGAGCATACGCCTTCAAAATCGCATTTTGCAGGAGTGTATACGATGCCGTTAGCATCCGCCACTTGTTTTCGTATGGCCTTTAATGTTTCGCAGGTGATTTTGCTTTTGTCCATAGTATGCTGTATTTCAATGATTCGTAATGCCTTTCTTATTTTTTCCTTTCGTTCTTTACTTTTGCTTTCCAGATTTTCTTAAATTCATTGAATTTAGTCGTTCCGAGTCTCTCTTCCAAAATTGAGAAATTCTCTTTGACTTTATCGTTTACAATACATGCGGCTTCTCCTTTCAACGAATGTTCTTTATATAGGAATGTGGAGGCACGTCTGTTCTGCTCATGCTCTATTTCGGTTTGGGCGTTCGGAACATTTGGCTCGAAGTAAGCAAGCCCGACGGGGATGAGTATAAAGTCTTCTATATTGAATCCTTGGTATTCCAACCTGCTAAAAATGAGGTTTCTGATATATTCAGCTCTTTTTTGAGAGAGTTTTAGGTTGTATGTTTCATCTGATTTTCTGCTGTCGGTGTGTCCTGCGATAATAAAGACTTCACCCGGCATTTGAGAGATAAGTTCTGTTAGTTGGTCTATTCTGTCTTCATTTTCAGGTCTTATTTGACCATTGAAAGTAAAGAAGTATTCTTCGGATAAAAGGGAAATCTGTTCAGTCGGTTCGGGAGAATTCATTTCTTGGGCGACGGAGGCTAAAGGTGCAAGGGCAGTCAAACTTGTTACAAGTCCGGCAATCTTGACAATTTTTCCAGCTTTGCGTTTTATAGAAAGCTGGTTTTCGATATATTCCCGTTCACTTTCGCATGCTGGACATGTGCCTGCGCATACACCTTCAAAATCGCATTTTGCAGGTGTGTAGACGATGCCGTTAGCATCCGCCACTTGTTTTCGTATGGCCTTTAATGTTTCGCAGGTGATTTTACATTTGTCCATAGTATGCTGTGTTTCAATGATTCGTAATGCCTTATTTATCTTTTCCTTTCGTTCTTTCCTTTCGCTTTCCAGATTTCTTTAAATTCATTGAATTTAGTCGTTCCGAGTTTCTCTTCCAAAATTGAGAAATTCTCTTTGACTTTATCGTTTACGATACATGCGGCTCTTCCGTTTAATGAATGCTCTTTATATAGGAATAGTGAAACACGTCTGTTCAGTTCGTGCTCTGATTCGTCTTTCGCATTCGGGATATTTGGTGCTATGTTAGCTAGTCCGACGGAAATGATTATATAGTCTTCTTTATTGTAGCCTTTTTCTTCCAATCTGCTTAAAATGAGGTTCCTGACATATTCAGCTCTTTTCTGGGAGATTTTTAAGTTGTATGTTTCCGATCCTCTGCTATCGGTATTTCCTGCAATAATAAAGACTTCTCCTGGCATTTGGGAAACAAGTACTGCAAGATAATCATACCTTTCTTCATATTCTGGTTTGATTCTTCCGAAATCAAAGAAATATTCTTCGTCTAAAAGGGAAATCTGTACAGTCGGTTCGGGAGAATTCATCTCTTGGGCGACGGTGGCTAAAGGGGCAAGGGTAGTCAACCCAGCTACCAGTCCGGCGATTTTGACAATCTCACCTGCCTTACGTTTCAAGGATAATTGGTTTTCGATATATTCCCGTTCACTTTCGCATGCTGGACACGTGCCTGCGCACACACCTTCAAAATCGCATTTTGCAGGTGTGTAGACGATGCCGTTAGCATCCGCCACTTGTTTTCGTATGGCCTTTAATGTTTCGCAGGTGATTTTGCTTTTGTCCATAGTATGCTGTGTTTCAATGATTTCGTAAAAGTAAGGAGTCGGAGGCAATAAAACAAAAAAAGAGAAAAATAGTTTAACGAACTTAAGATATTTTCCATTTTTGTTGAGTATAGATGATTATACAAAACAAATCGCGGAGACGTTGATGACAGTTTACTCTTTGGACTTGTGAAAGTAAATGTTGGAACAAAATAAATCTTGGCAATTCTTATTATTCACATGTGAAACATGTGTCGGATTAATTCGACAATATATAAAATGTAAAAAAATGTCAAAATAAGTTAATGCAGATAAAATGTTTTCGAACAACATTTTTTTCTGTATCTTTGCGGTGTTGTTTAAGTTTAGTGAAGTTAGGTAGACAAAATTAGTTAATGCGTCTGACGAAAATCACTAACAGAGGAATACTTATGACAATAAAAGTTTATATGTGATATGAAAAAGATTTTCAGACAAATCGTGAGGTATGTGAGTTTAGTCTCGATACTTGCGTTCGCAGTCTCATGCGACAAAAATGAGGATGATGGAAAAGAAGGAGAAGCTACAGTTTATGCGGAACATCTTATCCCTTATTATGTTGAACCAAATGCTTTGACGTCAGATTCTTTAGTTCTGAATTACAAATATCATTCAGAGGCAGGATTTTTTCTTAAAATTGAGGGACGAGTGATCAGTGGAGGAACGAAATCAGGACAAACAGAAAAAGAGGAATATAAGGCTTTGGCAAAGAAGTATGGTGATGAGGAATTCAATAGGAAAGCTGCTATTGGACGAGATGGAGCTATTTCAGTTGCCATTGATTCAATCTCTGTGGTTTCGGATGCGGATATTAATCAGTCACATCCCAAAGGTTCCGATCTTACTGATATAATAAAACTTTATTCAAACAATTACTATACGTATGTCAAAAGTGGCTATACTCTGGTAACTCCAGAAAATGATAAGTTTATATCAGAGTATACAAAAGATGAATTGACTCTTTTGTTTTATAAGTTAGGTTTAGGATTCCGTTTCGTCAATTACATGGAAATTAAAGGAACTCATAATCTAACAATCACCATCTATTTTGAGAATGGGAAAAAACTATCTATCACACAGACAGTAAAATTTGATTAAAAATGAAAAATAAAATTTATTTGTTATCAGCAGTTTTGTTGATGAATGTACTGCAAAGTTGTAAGGACGAAGTTGAAGAAAATGATGTTGTTGATTCAGTTAAGCAAGAAGCAGTGGAAGGTCTTAATTTGAGAGCCTTGTATTCTGAAAAACATGTCATTCCAGTGAGTGAGGCAAGTGAAATTGCTTTAAAAGCTCCTGAAATGTTTGCGGGAGAATCTACCCGTACGAAAGATTTGATTCCAAGAACCATTGAGAGTATTGGTGTTTATGGTAGGACTAATTCTTCTTTAAGATCTGCGAATGCGAGTGAAGATACTTTGGTTTATGTCTTTAATTATGAGGATAATAGAGGATTTGCGATTGTAGCTGCGGATGATCGTATACCAACTCAGATTTTGGCTTATGTTGACGAAGGTGTTCTTGAAAATGAGGTTGAGAATCCTGGGCTGCAGTTCGCATTGGAGCAGATGCAGAATTATGTGGAATCTTCAATAGACAATTTTGAAAGATCAAAAGATTCTTTATTAAAAGTGGCAGAAGAGAATTCTTTTGTTGTTGAAGCAAAGACTTCTGAGACTCGTGCAGTATATACAGGAACCTCTTATATTTATTTGTCAGAGGCCACAGTCGGCCCGTTGATTAAGGTCACTTGGGCACAGGAAGATCCTTATAATATGTACGTGACCAAGAATTGTACTCCTGATAAATTTAATGGAGGTAAAGCTCCAACAGGATGTGTGGCTACCGCAACGGCACAAGTCATGTCATACTGGCAGTATCCTACAAAAGTGAACAATTATGTCATGGATTGGAACGACATGTGTTCAAAATCGACACCTGAGACATACAATCAGAAAAGCAATATAGCAAGACTGATGAGAGAAATTGGTTTTGAGGTAGATATGAATTATGGTTGTGATGGCAGTGGAGCAGAAACATCTGACGCATACAAATGGTTAGGAAAACTTGGATATAAAAAGTATTTTTCAAAGGATTTCAACGTTTCTGATGCTATTAAAGCAATTAGATTCCATAGACCTATTTTGATAGCAGGTTGTAGAACCCAAAAAACAAAAAAAATATTATGGTGGAAAATTCCGTCTTATCATGATTGCCATGCATGGGTGGCTGATGGTTGCAAAATAATATATTATGAGCAAGAGAACTATAGAATTGATACCAAAACAGGAGAATACACAAGCACATCATCAATAGCGACAGAAAACTATTTACACAATAATTGGGGATGGGGTGGCAGTGGCAATGGCTATTTTGCGGCAGGTTGTTTTGATTTATTTGCAGCCAAGAGTTATGATGAGGGTACTTATAATGATGATTTGAATGAAAGGAATTATCGTTATAAAAACGAGATGTTTTGTGTGTACAGATAATGAATATTGATTTTGTCAATAGTCTAATTATATCGTGTGTTAGAACGCTTTGAAATTTAAAGCATTCTATTAGAAAATAAATGAGGGTGTATCGCAACTTTCCAGTTTTGATACACCCTCCAATTATGCATTATGAATTATGCATTACGAATTACATATTCATACCACCGTCTACCTGGATAACCTGGCCAGAAACGTAGCTTGAAAGGTCTGAAGCGAGGAATGTTGCAACGTCTGCAATATCCTCAGGCTTTCCTCCGCGACGCAAAGGAATCTTCTTAACCCACTCCTCACGAACTTCGTCCTTCAATGCAGCTGTCATGGCAGTCTCGATGAATCCTGGTGCGATAGCGTTTGCACGGATACCCTTTGAACCCATCTCCTGAGCCACACTCTTAGCCAATGCGATCATACCAGCCTTTGATGCTGAGTAGTTCGCCTGACCTGCGTTACCATGTACACCTACTACAGATGCCATGTTGATGATTGAACCACCACGCTGACGCATCATGATTGGAACAAGTGCGTGTGTGAAGTTGAACGCTGACTTCAAGTTGACACCGATGACAGCATCCCACTGCTGCTCTGTCATTCTTAGCATTAGACCGTCCTTTGTGATACCTGCGTTGTTAACCAAGATATCGATATGTCCGAACTCTTCCTTAATAGACTCAACTACAGTGTGTGTCTCGTCGAAGTTAGCGGCGTTTGAAGCATAAGCTTTTACCTTTACTCCAAGTGCGGCGATCTCTTTCTCTGTCTGCTGAGCATCCTCGTTGATAACCAAGTCTGTGAATGCAATGTCTGCACCTTCGCTCGCAAACTTAAGTGCGATAGCCTTACCGATTCCTCTTGCAGCTCCTGTGATAAGAGCCACTTTTCCTTCTAGTAACTTCATATAAATATTTTTTGATTCCGTATCAAGCGTCCGTTTTTTAGTTTTGACACTTAATACATATTTTATTTCTGTTTTAGTTTTGACTGATTTTATTCTTTCTCTCAGAAACAGTCGTTCTTATAATGTCACGTATTCCTTCGCTTTGAAATTGTCTTCAAATGTCCAGACGTGGGCTTTGCCATGCTGCATACGGAACACCTGTATGAAATCGATGACTGCCTGCTCTCCCTGTTCTGCGATCCATCCCTGAAGGAACTTGCGGCTTGGATGATTGATGATCTCTCGTTTTAGATTCACGTCGTCTACCAATTCAAATTTGCCTTCAACTCGGATCTGATACTTGCCGGCATTGAAACAAACCTCGGATCTTGGATCTGCAATCAATTGCTTATAAAGGTCTTTGAATGCTCCTGTGTGGAATACGATTCCGTTCTCGTCTGCCTTGTAGAGCAGGATTCCACGAACGTGTGGCTGCCCGTTCTCCACTGTTGCGACGCTCATCACAGGTGCTTGCATCCCATTTATGATTTCAAAAATTTGTTCTTTTGTCATAGATTTAGTCATATTTAATTATAGAACGTAAAGGTAGTCGCAGTGGATGACGGGTTTGTCTCCCTTCTTTCCGATCAATTCTGCCACCTCTTCGTTGGAATAGTCTACCTTACCAAGAGCTATCTGTTTGCCCGACTCAGAAACGACTCTGATGATGTCTCCCTTTTCAAACTTGCCACTTACGCTGATGACTCCGACTGAAAGGATAGAGCATCTCTCGTCTGCAAGAATGGCTTTCTCCGCACCCGCGTCGATCTTGATTTCTCCTTTGCAGAACCCTTCGCTGTGTGCGATCCATTTCTTGACGCTGCTCACCTGCTCATCTGGAAGGAAACGTGTGCAAACGATATCTTTTGTGTCGTCTAGTAGGTCAAGGATGATGTTGTCTCTCTTTCCGTTGGCGATGATTACCTCAACACCTTCGTCTGCGACCTTGCTGGCGATTCCCATCTTCGACTGCATTCCTCCGCGTCCGAAACTTGATTTGCTTGTCTGCAGATACTGAGATAGGTCTCTCTTTCCAGGCAAAACCTCTCGGATCACCTGACTTTCTGGGTCGGCAGGATTGCCATTGTATATACCGTCGATATTGCTTAGAATGATAAGAGCCTGAGCGTCAATCATTGTCGCAACCAATCCCGACAATTCATCATTATCAGTGAACATCAACTCAGTCAGCGAGATGGTGTCGTTTTCGTTGACGATGGGGATCACACCGTTCTCTATCATCACCTGCATGCAGTTACGCTGGTTGAGATAGTGCTGGCGAGTGTGGAAACTCTCTTTTGTTGTCAACACCTGTCCGCAAGTGATGTCGTTGTCACGGAAAAGCATATAGTATCGGTTGATAAGTTTAGCTTGTCCGATAGCGGAGAAAAGCTGACGTTGGCTCACAGCATCTAGTTTGTCGACAAGAACCTTGTTTCTTCCTGCTGCCACAGCACCAGAACTGATCATCACGATCTCCACACCTTGTTTGTGCAACTCCGACACTTGGTCGACGATGGAAGACATACGAGTGACATCCAATGTGCCGTCTTTTTTAGTCAGCACATTAGAGCCTATTTTGATAGCTATTCGTTTGAATTTCGACATTAGTTATCTTTACTTGTTTGCAAGAATACCCTGAATTACGGAATTCGAGAATCCGTTTTTCTCCATAGCGTTCAATCCCTTGATTGTCCAGCCGCCAGGTGTAGTCACCTTGTCGATCTCGACCTCTGGGTTTGTCTTGTTCTGAAGAATCAACTGAGCTGCGCCGATCATTGTCTGAGCTACGACCTCGTGTGCGATGTCTGGGCGAACACCAAGTTCACATGCTCCCTCTGCTGCTGCACGGATGAATCTAAGTGCGTATGCGATACCGCAAGAACTTACAGAAGTCATTGCACCCATCTGGCTTTCAGGGATGATAATAGCTTTACCAAGGTGGTTGAAGATGTCAAGCACTACATTCTGCTCCTCTTCAGTAGCGTCGAGCGAGCAAACGAACGACATACTCTCCAATAGTGCGATCGCTGTGTTCGGCAATACACGGAAATATGAAACATTCTTTCCGATATATCCCTTCACTGTGTCAAGACTCACACCAGCTGCGATAGAGATAACCTTGTGCTGTTTCTCGTCGATAGCCGATTTGATGTCGTTGCATACAGTCTCCACAAGCCATGGTTTTACGGCAATAAGCACGTAATCAGCCTTTTTGACTGCCTCTTTGTTGTCCGCTGTAGTGAAAATTTTGCTGTCGAGAGCTGTGAAAGCGTCTCTGTTAGCCTGCATAGGGTCAGAAATGAAAAGATCTTCTGCCTTGCACAATCCTGATTTATATAAACCTTTGGCGATAGCACCACCCATGTTGCCGGCGCCGATAAATGCTATTTTCATTTTTATGAAATTTTTTGCAAAGATACTAAAGAAAAATTAAAAATGCGAAATGCGAAATGCGAAATGAGGAAGAAAATGAAAAATGCGGAATTGATAGAAGCTGTTAAAGTTTTATTTTGAGGATTGTTAAGGACCCATGTTTTATGAATTTGAGTTCTAACCCCATCTGCAGTGCGAGCTATAGGTGAGCACATAGAAAACACAGAGGGCAGAAGTTATCAGAGAAAGTTTATGCTTTGGAAGATCATAAAAAACTTCAAGAATATAATTTAATTTGACAATTTGTTATATATTTGCATCAACATACTTACCCCGCTTCCCGTCAGAACAGCGCGCTCAGGGTAAGTTTTTTATTTTAATTAAAAAGGATGGTAACGAGTACATACAATCAACCACAAATATCAGTTAAGGATCAGATTGAATTATTAAAATCAGATGGATTAATTTTTCAAGACGAGGAACGAGCGAGGCACTTGTTGGAAAATGTTAGTATGTTTAGAATGAAAAATTATCTTAATCCATTTAGACAACGAGGAAATCGACGTTTTAGAAAAAACACAACATTTGAAGATGTTTATAAGATTTATATGTTTGATTCTGAACTGAGAAATTTGGTTTATTCCGAATTGGAAAAAATAGAAATTTCGATTAGAACGCAACTTTCGTTGATAATGGGGGATGTGGCAGGTATTTATTGGTTTGAGGATTCTTCAAATTTTCGAAATACCAATCGCCATACTTTGTTATTAAACAAGTTGGCTGATGAACTTCGTCGAAGTGATGATGAAGCGATTGTCGCATTCAAACGTAGGTATTCAAATCCGTTTCCTCCTAGTTGGATTACTTTTGAAGTAAGTTCTTTTGGCACTTTGTCTATGATGTACAGATGGATTAATGCAGGAAAAGCACGTCGTAAAGTGGCAAGATTCTATGGATTGTCAGATACGGTAATGGAGTCATGGCTTCATTCTATTGTGTATGTACGAAACATTTGTGCCCATCATAGTCGTCTTTGGAATAGAAAATTGAGTATAAATGCCTTAGTACCACGACGGACTAATATGCCTTTTATTGAGATACCCAATGATACAAAAAGAGTTTATTATGTGTTTTCCATAATTTTGTATTTTCTAAAAACAGTGAATGCAGACAATTTGTTTGTGACACGATTTGATGCGTTACTAGCAAAATATCCGAAAATAAATGTGTGTGCAATGGGATTCCCTTCCAATTGGAAAGACAATGAACTCTGGAAGTGATTTTGCAGTTGCACTGAATCTGGTGCAAAAAGCACAGACTTTACGATTTGATAGAGAATCCTTTCTGATTTTATATGCCTATAGACCGAAAGAAATTGGATTTTTCTAATTTTATACGTCCAGAGACCAAAACAATCCAACATTTATGAGAAACTTAATGGGGCTATTAATAGAAATGTTTTTGAAAAGGAGTTTTATAAATGTGTGAATCGTAAAAGATAGGAGATTCGATATTGGAAGAGTATGGCAGGAATTTGATCCACCGCAGATATTTTTCATTTGACACCTGGCCATCTTTTGTATTGTAATAATCATATTCTTCTTCAGACGGATCCCAATTCACCACTCCAAACATTGAAGGATCGTTTATGTCGTAGAAAATCAAAACTTTTTGACCGTTCTTTCCTCTACACGGCCATTTATATGCCCACAGTTTGTCATCGCTTTGGGTTGCGTTGAAAAAGGTATATTTCTTTCCACGCGCTTCGACGACTGCAGATATGATACGGATGTTTTGTAGTTCGTTAAGTAAGGTATAATTAAAAAGATGTCCTCACGATTCGATACAGGAATATTTTAGGAAGTTAATCTTCTTGCCTACTAACACCCCGTTGTTAGCGTATTGCATTTGTACATCCAATACTACATTAAAACTTGCTTGGTCTTTCTTCTTTTCGGGATGGTCAAGCCTTACGGGTGAGACTATAGGTGAGGCTCCCATTATATGAGAGACACAGAACAGAAAGAAAATTATAAGTAGATGTTTCATAATTTCTGGTTTCGTTTATTATTACACATTGTTATTTTTTGCAATTAAAGCGGTAGAAAAGCCGGATATCTCACCGAAATATCCGGCTTTCAGCATTTATTTCGCTATCTCCACTTTCGCTTTTCCTCCTTTGATCTTGGCTCCATCAAGTTTTTTGATGGCGGCAAGTGCTTTGTCTGATTTGATGGCGACGTGGGAGTAATGGTCGTATAGCATGATCATACCGACGTCTTCTTTTGCCAACTCAGCTGTCTTGATGACGAATCCTGCAACGTCGCCACGGCTGATTTTCTCTTTCTTTCCACGGCTGATATAGATAGGTGTGAATTCGGATTTCAACACGTTGTCTGTCGGCTCGAATTTGTATTCGTCTATTTTCTTTGGCAGAAACTCTGGCATCTTATGCTCGCGGTATATCATCACGTACGCTGTGCCCGATGCCGCTTGACGAGCTGTTCGTCCGTTGCGGTGGGTGAATGTCTCAAGTGTGTTTGGCATCTCGAAATGCACCACGTGCTTCACCTGTGAGATGTCAAGTCCACGTGCTGCCAGATCGGTTGTCACAAGTATTGCCGAACAGCCTGAGGCAAACATGAACAGTGCTCTTTCTCTATCTTTCTGCTCAAGTTTGCCATGATACACCACCACGTCATGCCCATCTTTTTCCAAAGCTGAAGCCACTCTCTCCACTGTGTCGCGGAAATTGCAGAAGACGATTGTGCTTTCGTTGTTGAATGTTGTCACAAGTCCTTGAAGAGTTGGCAACTTATCTTTTTCTGGCGACGTCACTCGCATCAGCTTCAGGTTGTCGTTGGGTGTCTCAGTCGTGAAATCCAACGTCTCCACAGGTTTTTCTCCTGTCCATGGAGTGATGTCTACACTGCTTGTGGCTGAGACGAAGATGCGTTTGTCTACGGATGTCAGACTCTCGTTGATACTCTGCATCTCAGATGAGAATCCCATTTCAAGAGCCTTGTCAAACTCATCCACTACCCATGTGTTGATTGCCGACGCTGCAAAAGTCTGGCGACGTATATGGTCGAGCACACGTCCTGGAGTGCCGATCACTATCGATGGTTTTTCTCGTAGTCGTTTCTCTTCCTCAGCTGTGGAGTGGCCTCCGCATAGCAGCGTCGCCTTGATTCCGGATTTCAGACTTCGCAGTACTTCAAATATCTGTTGCGACAATTCTCTCGATGGGGAGAGAATCAGCGCGTTTGTTCCGTTTTTCACTACATCGGCACAAAGAGGAAGCAGGAAAGCCAATGTCTTTCCTGAGCCGGTAGGTGAGAGTAGTAGGATGGCGTCATTCTTAGGATACGCTTCCTGCATCTTCACCTGCATTTCGTTTAGCTGGGCTATGCCCGCATTTTTTATATATTCGTTGATCATATTCTTTCTTTTTATCCGACACCTGCTACGCTATGCTTGCAGGTGTCGGTTACGGTTGTCATGGACAATGTGTCACCTTCGGCGACAGGGTGCTCGCTGAATGTGAGCGTCGTACAAGACAATGTGTCACCTTCGGCGACGAGGGAGTCTCGCTATACTCGTATCCTGCCTGTGTGTCACGGCACTTGGTCGCTATGCTTGCAGGTGTCGGTTACGGTTGTCATGGACAATGTGTCACCTTAGGCGACAGGGCTCTCGCTGAATGTGAGCGTCGTACAAGACAATGTGTCATCTTCGGCGACGTTGGGCATCATTGCATTGTCGGCATGTATTTTAATTATGCATTATGAATTACGCATTATGAATTAAGAAATGTTTCCCCATACGTTCAGCTCACGTGCCAGGTGTGCGAGTTGGTTTACATATATCTGATTCTCTGGAAGTTTCAGATCTGGATCATTTGCTATGATGGCTATTGAGGCGTCACGTGCTCGCATGAGTATCACACCGTCGGTGGCGATGTTTGCGATACGCATTTTCATCGGTGTTCCGCTCTGCTGTGTGCCTTCAATGTCGCCCTCTCCACGCATACGTAGATCGGCTTCCGCAATCTCAAAACCGTCGTTGGTACGAGTCATAATCTCCATCCTGCGTATTGTCTCTTTGGCAAGTTTGACATCTGTCACCAAAATGCAGTAGCTCTGGTCTGCACCTCGTCCTACTCGTCCGCGTAACTGGTGGAGCTGGCTGAGACCGAATCTTTCTGCACTCTCTATCACCATCACACTTGCGTTCGGCACGTTCACTCCGACCTCAATCACCGTCGTCGCAACCATTATGTTGGCTTGACCTGACACGAATTTCTGCATGTTCTCGTCTTTCTCCTCGGTCGTCATCTTGCCGTGAACCATACATATATTATATTGTGGTTGAGGAAACACAGCGCAAAGTCGTTGGTATCCTGCGGTAAGATTTTCAAAATCCAGTTTTTCGCTCTCTTTTATCAGCGGAAACACCACATATACCTGTCTTCCTTTGGCTATCTCCATACGCATGAAATGGTACAGACGCTCTCTGTTGGTGTCGTATTGGTGATAGGTCTGGATCGGTTTTCTGCCTGGAGGCAATTCGTCAATCACGGAGACGGAGAGGTCGCCATACAGAGTCATTGCCAGTGTTCGGGGGATGGGAGTCGCTGTCATCACAAGTATGTGGGGCGGAACAGTGTTCTTATGCCATAGTTTGGAACGTTGTTCCACACCGAATCTGTGTTGCTCGTCGATGATTGCCATGCCGAGGTTGGCAAACTCCACTGTGTCTTCAAGAATAGCGTGGGTGCCGATGAGCACTTGCGTCTCCCCTGATTTTATCGACGGCAATAGTTTTTTGCGGACCGCGGCTTTCGTGCTTCCGGTCAGAAGAGCCACGTTGACGCCTATTGGAGTCAGCTGGTTGAAGATAGTCTCGAAATGTTGGTTGGCAAGGATTTCCGTCGGAGCGAGCAGACACGCTTGATAGCCATTGTCGAGAGCCATCAGCATTGTCATTGTGGCGACGAGGGTCTTTCCGCTTCCCACGTCACCCTGAAGCAGACGGTTCATCTGTTTGCCAGTGCGGACATCCTCACGTATCTCTTTCAGCACACGTTTCTGTGCGCCTGTGAGAGGGAAAGGAAGTTGTTGGTTGTAGAAGTTGTTGAAATAGTCAGCGATGCGTGAAAACACAAGACCGTGTTCGTTGATCTGGCGTTTATATGCGCGCTGCATCTTCAGCTGGATATAGAAAAGTTCTTCAAACTTCAGTCTGTATTGGGCTTCTGCCAATGTCTGTGAGTTTTCCGGACTGTGGATGTTCCAGATAGCTCTGTTGAGTTCCATCAGATTCTCACGCTCACGTATGTCAGCAGGAAGAGTCTCTTCGAGAGGCGACGTTTTCAGGTTTTGCAACTCATCCATAATGATTTGTCGAAGGCCGGCGGAATCCAGATAGTTGCGTTTCATCTTGTCGGAGGTGTTGTACATGCTCATCAGACCATTGGTGAGATGTTTTTTTGAAGCCGACTCGATGGTGTCCATCTCAGGATGTGCGATCTGGCATCTGCCTCCAAACACGGTAGGTTTGCCGAAGATGATGTATTCTTTGTCTATCTGAATACGGTCGATAAAATATTGCACACCTTGGAACCACACAAGAGATATGGAGTCTCTTCCGTCGGAAAATTCTGCGGTGAGACGCAGTTGTCGCCCTTTGCCGACGGTTTTCATTGATACTATTTTGCCTTTTATCTGGACGTAGGTGTTTGCACCTGAAATTTCACGGATGGAGTAGAATTTGCTTCTGTCGATGTATCTGTAGGGGAAATAATACAACAAGTCTTCTGGGTGAAACACTTCTATTTCTCCCTTCAACACTTCTGCTTTGCGTGGAGATACGCCTCTGCAGTGTGTCAGTTCCCTTGTTCTGTAGAATGCAGTCGACAAATCAAATCTTTTTTATGTCTTTATCAACGATTGCCAAGCATATATTCAGCGATGGCTAGATCCATTGGAGTTGTGATTTTTATATTTTCACGACAGCCCTCAACCAATGTGATTTTGTGTCCTCCATATTCCACCACGCTAGCATCGTCTGTGAATGTTTCGATGAATCCGGCTCCGTATGAACGCTTCAGCAGTTGCAAATCAAACACTTGTGGAGTCTGAACAAGTTTGACCATTCTTCTGTCTATCTGAGAGTTCTCTCCATTCTGTGAGAGAATACGTACGGAGTCGACTGAATCAACAACAGGGACAACAGCCTTGTGTTTTGCCGCCGCATCATACAAACGGTTGATCATTTCTGCTGATACGAAAGGACGAACACCGTCGTGCACTCCGACGAGAGCATCACCGTCGGCCTGGATGGTATTCAATCCATTCAGCACGGAGTGGAAACGCGTCTTTCCACCTTCAACAATTGTGATGCCGTCGGCATTGAAACCATACTCTTTACAGCATTTGTTCCAATAGTCGAAATGAGTGGCAGGCAGACAAACGATTGTTTTGATTCCGTCTACTGCATTTCTGAAAGCATCAATGGTGCGCAAAAGGATTGGCTTGCCGGCAATCGGCAGAAACTGTTTAGGTATTTCCGTACCCATTCTTAATCCTGAACCTCCGGCTACTATTATCACAAATATATTCATACTCCACTTGTAAATTTGTTCAAAAATATTAAAAAATGCTTATCTTTGCAAAGAAATTGAGAAGAGAACTAAAGAAGGAGGTATTATGCCGTTAAACATACCGAAGAATTTGCCGGCGGTTGATGAACTGAAGAAAGAGAACATTTTTGTTAAAGATTCTATTGAAGCCGCCAATCAAGACATCCGACCATTAAAGATTGTGATACTTAATCTTATGCCAGTCAAGATTACGACGGAGACTGATTTGATACGTCTTTTGTCCAACTCTCCATTGCAGATTGAGATTGAGTTCATGCAGATTTCGAGTCACACTTCAAAGCATACTCCTATCGAACATATGATGGCATTCTATAAGAGTTTTGAGGTCTTGAAGAAAAACAAATACGACGGTATGATCATTACTGGAGCACCTCTTGAATTTATGGATTATGAAGAGGTGTCGTATTGGAATGAGCTCACAGAGATTTTTGATTGGGCGCGTACACACGTCACATCCACACTTTACGTTTGTTGGGGAGCTTTTGCTTCACTCTACCATTTTTATGGCATCAACAAAGTGATGACGGACTCAAAGATCTTTGGCGTGTTTGAGCATAAGATTCTTGAACCGTTGAATCCTATTTTCCGTGGATTCGACGACACTTTCTTTGTGCCTCACAGCCGTCACTGTACATTGGACAGAAAAGAAGTCGAGGCGGTGCCAGATTTGAAGATACTTGCCGAGGGTGATATCGAGGGTGATATCCCTGGCCCTTACATGATGATGGCAAACAATGGCAGAGAATTTTTCTTGACGGGTCATCCAGAGTATGCACCGTTCACCCTTGATGGCGAATACCGTCGTGATTTGGCGAAAGGTTTGCCGATCGAACCTCCAATCAACTACTATAAGGATAATGATCCGGAAAAGGGACCTCACGTGAGGTGGAGAAGTTACGCGAATTTGTTCTATACCAATTGGCTGAATTATTTCGTATATCAGATAACACCATACGATATCAATCTGGTGAAGTGATTTAGAAATACTTCGTTTGGTATGACTATAAATATGAAATAGGTTCCGTGTCCAATTATATGTGGTATGGAGCCTATTTGCATTGATAATAGATATGGAATGGATCAGGAAAAGAATTAAGATATGGAGGATTTGTTCCAAGGTTTTGTTTTGTCTGACGACTATTGCTTTTTACACTTGCTCTTCTTCAACCGACAAGACAAATGAGTTTCAGTGTAATGGTGGAATCGTGAGATTGGACCAGGTGAACGACAGTCTGCATTTCTTGAAATTCATCCGCAATGATTCAGTGGTTTCTGAGTGGATGCTGAAATATCCCGTCTATCGGCTAGATCATGGAGATTTGGATGGCGACGGGAAGGAAGAGATCGCTGTGGGTGTGATAAAGAGCACTCGGTATTTCAAGAATAAGGGGAAACGGTTGTTCATTTTCCAACTCAATTCTTACGACCATATCAGACCGTTGTGGCTGGGATCCAGAGCCGGCAGTGAACTGATTGATTTCCATATCGAACGTGATTCTGTCCCTGCACGTGTCATCACTCAAAACGAGTATGACGAGCGTATATTTCCGGATTCTATCAACAGTCGGAATTTTAAGGGGATACGTTTCAAACTTGGTGTTTTTGGATTGGATTTTGAAAATTACGTAACAAAATAAAAAGCCTATGAAAAGAATATACATGGCATGCGTATTTATCGCAAGTGTGATATTGGCGGCTTGCAATGATAAAGCTGCGGAGGTGCCAGGCTCAACAAATAACGCCGATAGTATTTCGGTTAATGCGGAAACAGAACAAGCAGAATTTGACAGTTTACTTTTAGATTCCATATACTACAATATGGATCTCAACAGATTATCGTATTCGGATCTGTACTTGTTGTATCATTATCCATACGCAAAACATGCTTTTTGGTTTAAGGAGTATGAACTGAATGCAAAATATAATTCTTTGGAATGGTATAATGAGATTATTAGAGAGACTTATTACGAAGAAAAATCTTATGATGGTGGAAGTTATTGGGAACTGAAGGCGGACTTGAGTTCTGATTATTGGAGACGATGGTACAATGATTACGATCGTTTGAAGGAATCGACATCTCTGACTCCAGCAGAAAAGGCTTTTGTCAAGCGAGTTAAGGCTCGTATGGCTGAACTGGAGAATGAGAGGTATACAAATGTGGAAGGATTCAAACTCTACAATGCCGAACATATAGTGAATAAATTAAGCATTATGGACGATCCTGATTTGATGCCTCTGTTGAAAAAGAATGGTTTTGCTTTGCAATCTTCCAACTATATACAGCTGTTTCAAATCTACGAGCAGAACGACTATAATATGGTGCCAAGCTACGTCACCACGGATATTATGCTCCAACTTTTCAGCCTCTACAACCGTTACGTGCTTGACGGCATAGAGCAGGAGTCTATAACTCCGGCTCTAAATAAGATGTGTGGAGGTCTTTACAAAAAATCTAAAGCAATAGCAGAAACAATTAAAGATCCAGAACTCAAAGAGATAGCTGAATTCTCTGTCGCATATTATGCTGTTGCTTTATCTCTGCTCAACGAATCGAAATATGAGGTTCCAAACTCATTCAAAGAGTTGTATGATGCGGAATTGAAGCTGATTAAAGCGGAAAATGACGAGTTTTCTCCACTTTTGAAGACAGATGCCAAGTTTGGATATAGCTTGTTCAAGCCACGTGCCCAGTATACAAGAACAGAAGCAAGCCAACGATACTTCCGTACGATGATGTGGCTTCAGACTGCTTACTTATGTGCTCAAAATAACGGTTTGCAGAAAGCTCTCTTCATGGCGAAAGTTTTCAATGATAGCGACGCTGATGTAAAAGAGGCTGCAAAACAGGCATTCGATCCGTTGAATTATTTGATGGGCGAGCCAAACAATATTCCGATTCTTGAACTGTCTACTCAATTGGACAAACTTGGAATTGTCGACTTCGAGCAACTGCTTGATCCAAAAGTGATGGATAACGCATCTGTCGCTATTATCGAAGCCAACAAGAGCAAGAGCAGTATTCAACCTAAGATTCAGATCAGCTGTCAGCCAAAGATCAATTTCATTCCACAACGTTATGTCCCAGATGGCGACATTTTGAATATGATGGCAGACAGTTTGCCGAATGCTGCACGTGCATATCCGCGTGGAGTGGATGTGTTTGATGCATTCGGAATCAAGGCTGCTAAAGCACTCAACGATACTTTCTTCAAAGATAATAAAGAGTGGAAGGAGTATCCTATGTACAGAAAGAAGGCGAATGACAAATATTCGTCTTTCAACGATTGGGACAAAACAGCCTACAACAAATGGATCCATATGTTGGTTGAAATGCAGACACCAGACAAACAATATCCTGGCTATATGCAAACCAGCAGTTGGCAGCTGAAAAACTTGAACAGTGCGTTGGCGTCATGGTCGGAGTTGAAGCACAATTCGATTTTGTATGCGGTGCAACCAATGTGTGCGGAGTGCGGCGGCGGAGATGAAGCCCATTTGCCAGACCCTGTGCTTGTCGGTTATGTTGAGCCGAATCTGAAATTCTGGAAAACGTTGAAGCAGGCCATAGAGCAAACTTACGAGATGGCAAAACGTGCAGGATACGATGTGGAAAACAATTTTGAAGTAGGTAGAAACCTGAGTGGTCAGACAGAATCATTTTTGAAAACTGTGGACTTCCTTATCCGCATCAGTGAGAAGGAGTTGCAAGGCAAACGACTTACAACAGAAGAGTATGAAACGATAAGAACTATCGGCAGTAATGTAGAATATATGACGGTAGGTTTCTTAGCTGATCATAAACTGTATGCTGATTGGACATCCGTGGCTGACGTAGACAAAAAGATGCCTGTGGTGGCTGATATCTATACTAGAAACGTATTGTCATGTAAAAAGAGCGGAATCCTCCACACTGCTGTAGGAAGAGCCAACACTATTTATGTTGTGGTGGAAATAAATGGCTATTACTATCTGACACGTGGAGCGACATTTAGCTACTATGAGTTTGTACGTTCATTAAACGAACGTCTGACTGACGAGGAATGGCAAAAATTGAATGAGAGTCCTCAATGTCCGAATGTTCCAGATTGGATCACACCATTCATGATCAACAAGCCTGTAAAGAGAGATAATGTTGACTATCTGTATTCGTCGGGTTGCTAAATACATATTTCTCTTTTTAGCCGTAATAGCAAATAGCTGTTCTTCTGGAGACGTGGGGCATCGCGTCTCCACTAACAAAGATGAGTTCAGCATTCTGTTTACAGGCGATGTCTTGCTCGACCGTGGAGTGAGGACGCAGATAGAGCGGAATGGGATCGACCATATTTTTTCGGCTGTAAAAGATTCCTTTCTGGCGGCTGATGCGACGGTGATCAATCTTGAATGTCCGCTTACCGACGTCTACACCCCAGTGATGAAAAAGTATATTTTCAAAGCTGATGAGAAGTGGGCAGCGTCATTAAGAAAATATGGAGTTACTCATGCCGCTATGGCCAACAACCATACTTACGACCAAGGCAGTACTGGATTGGAACATACTGTCAGGGCACTAAACGACAATGGCATTGTCCCGATGGGGTTTGGCTATACGGATGAAGAGCGTGCCAAACCTGTTGAATTGGAGAAAAACGGAATCAAAGTAGCTCTTTTCAACAGTGTGTCTCTGCGACTTGAAAACTGGATCCAGACAGACGGTGAACCGGGGATATGTATGGCGAAAGGCAACGAGTTGGCAAACCATATTTCTGCTTACAGACTAAAACATCCCGATACAAAAATAATTGCGGTTGTGCATTGGGGCATAGAGTTTATGCCATTCCCATCCAATCAGCAACAAATGGATGCCATGCTATTGGCATCTGCTGGTGCGGATGTGATTGTGGGGCATCATCCGCATATTGTGCAACCGGTGAAAAAGATTCAAAACTGTACGGTGATATACAGCCTTGGAAATTTTGTCTTTGACCAAAAGAGAGAGGATGGCAACAAGGCTCAGATGGCTAAAGTGACGTTTGGCAAAAAAGAGACCAGGGTCAATCTGTATGATATTGATATAGTGAAATGTAGGCCTGAGGTGAGCAGAAAGTAAAATATTAGGCAATAATTGTTTGATATATTGAAAAATGCTGTAAAAAGTTTGTAATTTTGCAGTCCAAAAAAACGAACAGCCGTAAAACGAAAAAGCAAATGTTTGATATAAAGACGATTCGTAAGGATTTTCCGATTTTAGGCCAGGAGGTTTACGGAAAACCATTGATATATTTTGATAATGCGGCTACTACGCAGAAACCGCAGATAGTGCTTGACACAATTGTCGGCAACTATTCAACACAAAACGCCAATATCCATCGTGGAGTTCACTTTTTGAGCCAGACAGCCACTGTCGCTCATGAGGAGGCACGAGAGACAGTACAGAAATTCATCGGAGCTGAGAAATCGTGTGAGATAATCTTCACTCGTGGCACAACAGAAGCGATCAACCTTGTGGCGGATTCATTTGTCAGAAGCCAGTGTGTAGACGGGGATGAAATCATTGTGTCGGAGATGGAGCACCATTCCAACATCGTTCCTTGGCAACTTCAGCAACAGAGAAAAGACATCAAGATAAAGGTCATTCCGTTTGATGAGAGAGGACATCTACAGGTGGAGAAATTGGAGGAGATGATCACGTCACGTACCAAATTAGTCTCTGTGACCCACGTCTCCAATACTCTTGGCACAGTCAATCCTGTGGAAGAGATCGTAAAAATCGCGCATGCTCACAATGTGCCTGTACTTGTGGACGGAGCACAGTCGACACCTCATATAAAGGTGGATGTGAAGAAGTTGGATGTTGATTTCTTCGTCTTCTCCGGACATAAGGTTTATGGACCTACTGGAATAGGCGTCCTTTATGGAAAAGAGGCATGGCTCGACAAACTGCCTCCATATCAGGGTGGTGGAGAGATGATCAAGAATGTAAGTTTCGCTGGCACCACATTCAATGAACTTCCATTCAAGTTTGAAGCAGGCACACCTGATTATATCGGCTCGACAGCATTGGCTGCGGCACTCAATTACGTCTCTGCTCTCGGAATGGATGAGATTCACGCATATGAGGAGTCGTTGCGACTTTATGCAGAAGAGAAAATGAAGGAGATCGACGGAATGCGATTCATCGGAGAGAATGATCAGAAGAGCGGATTGGTATCGTTCTTGATTGGAGATATCCATCCGTATGACGTCGGTACACTTCTGGACAAGTTGGGTATCGCTGTCAGAACAGGTCACCATTGTGCTGAACCTGTCATGCATCATTTCGGAATTGAAGGAACAGTGCGTGCGTCGTTTGCCCTTTACAACACAAAAGAAGAGATTGATACATTTGTGGCCGGATTGGCAAGAGTGGCATCAATGTTTAACAGAAAGAAGCATTAATTACAGATATGAGTTTGATAGACGAAAGAGAAGCGGAAATCATAGAGGAGTTCTCATTCTCAGATGATTGGTTGGATATTTACCAGTTGATTATAGATAAGGGTAACGACGGTGCCGGAATAGACGCCCGTTACAAGGATGACAGCCATTTGATTGAAGGATGTCAGAGCAAAGTGTGGGTGAATGCGGAGATGGTGGACGGAAAGGTTTACTATCAAGGCGAGAGCAACACTGAGATTGTCAACGGAATTGTATCCATCCTTGTGTATATTCTGTCGGGCAATGAACCTCAGGATATCCTTGATGCGAAACTCACTTTCATCGACAAGATCGGTTTGCAGGAGCATCTTACTCCGACTCGTTCCAACGGAATGTTGGCGATGATCAAACAGATGAGATTGTATGCGATGGCATTCGCTGCACAGCAACAAAAATAGAATACTATGTTTGAAGTGTTTAAAAACGCACTTTGTCCGCTCTTCCTGATCCATGCCGCAGTGCTGTTGGTGTTGGGAATTAAGGCGGCATTTGTCACTCACGGGTTTAACCGAATAGACCTGTTGGTGTATCTGGTATGTGTCACCATAGCCGGAGCGTGGTTTGCTGCCGACTTAGGAGGGGAAGCGATTGCGGTCAATTCCGTCTTCAACCTTCTGTTTTCAGCGTGCATGCTCTATTATTTGGGTGCTGATCTAAAGTGGACCACAATTTTGAGCATCCCATTCTGCCTGTTGACGGTGGGGTTGGCATATATGATGTGAGAATTTTTGACGCTTTGGGAAAAACAAAAGGCGAGTCATCGACTCGTCTTTATTGTTTTAAAGATTCAAATTAGAACATGAAACCTAGGAAAATACGCAAATTATTGAATTTCATTTGCTCTAAAACGGTTCTCCTACATCAGTTCTTTAATATCCTCGATATCAAGATGTAGATTATCAGCAATTTCCGACAGCGTTTTGCCACTTTCCACAAGCATCTTGATTGTGTATCGAAGCATATCCTTCTGATGTGCCAACTGCTCTTCCTGGTGCGCCAACTGCTTATCTTTCTGAGCCAATGCTTTTTTCTGGGAAAGAATCTTTGTGTCTAAGTTCTCCAACTCAGAATAAATTTCATCCTCGATATTCATAGTCATACGAATATCTGAGATTGTGGCTGCTTTTGCAAGTCGATTGATGATTCTTTCCATATCTTTATCTTCTGAAATATCTCGGTCAGACACAGAAACAAATTGAGGATCTCCATCTTGAACATAAGTCTGGTCGAATACCGATAACAATTTTTCTACTCTATTCCTAGCCTTTCCTTTTAGATAAGGGACCTGTACAATTATGCTGTCATGAGTAAGACAACAACGTACGCGCTACTTGCTCATCTTCCATCATGAACTTAAACACGCTGTCGTATAAAGGATTCGCTACAAAACTTTGTTTTTTCATTTCTTTAATGTTACTAAACCAAATTCTCTGCAAATTTTACAAAATATTCCAACATATGCAAATTTGCAAAACTATTTTATCACAAACTTTTCATAGTCTTCCCTTGTTGAATGTTCTTCATATTCCTTCTTCTTAAAGTTAAACAGTTTCGCAAATAGTTTTTGTTTTTTATTTCGCATTCCTGATTTCGCATTTCGCATTGAAATTGTTATCTTTGCAGATGAACTAATTTTCGACTAATTATGAATGCCATTGAAAGGGTAGGCGATTATAGCAGATTGATGTGGAAGACATTCCAAAAACCAGACAGTTGGAAGATGTTTGGCAAACAATATGTGCGTGAACTACATAAGCAGGGGATCAACTCCTTGCCGATTGTGTGCATCATATCGGTGTTTATCGGTGCGGTGATCTGTATTCAGATGAGAATCAATACGGAGAGTCCATTCCTTCCGTCTCAGCTTACGGGTTATGCCACTCGTGAGACAATGATTCTGGAGTTTTCTTCTGCGATTTTGTGTCTTATCCTTGCTGGTAAGGTTGGTTCGAATATCGCATCTGAAATTGGAACAATGAGAATCACAGAGCAGATTGACGCTTTGGATATTATGGGTGTCAATTCAGCCAACTATTTGATTCTGCCTAAGATATTGGCGTTCGTTACAATGATTCCTTGTCTAGTAACATTCAGTATCACTACTGGTTTGCTCGGAGGTTTCGGTGTGGCTTTGCTTACGGAAATGATCACTCCGATGGAGTATGAACAAGGAATCCAATACTCGTTCTTGCCATATAGTATCCAGTATTCGATAGAGAAGAGTCTGGTGTTCGCGTTCATCGTGACATCAGTGGCATCTTATTATGGCTACACTGTGAAGGGTGGAGCGAGAGAAGTGGGAAAAGCGAGTACAAATGCTGTGGTGAACAGCAGTGTGATCATCTTGCTTTTCGACGTGATGTTGACTAAATTGTTGTTGTCCTAAAAAGTTGAGATATGATTGAGGTTAAGAATGTAAACAAATCGTTTGATGGCAAGCAGGTGTTGTTCGACATCTCTGCCAATCTTCTTGAGGGACGCGCAAATCTGATTATCGGTCAGAGTGGTAGCGGAAAGACGGTGCTTATGAAGTCTGTGGCTGGAATCCATCGTATAGACAGCGGTGAAATCCTATACGACGGAAGAAACATCTCGCAGATGAAGTCGCAAGAGCTAAATCTGTTGCGACGTGAGATTGGAATGCTTTTCCAAGGATCCGCATTGTTCGACTCTCTTACGGTGAAAGACAATGTGATGTTTCCATTGCGTATGTTCTCCAATATGAGTGAGGAGGAGATGGAGGAAAGAGCACGTTTCTGTCTTGAAAGAGTAGATCTTCTCCGTGCTTTGGATCTTTATCCGTCTGAGATAAGTGGAGGTATGCAGAAGAGAGCTGCTATCGCAAGAGCTATTGTGTTGAATCCTAAATATCTGTTCTGCGACGAGCCAAACTCAGGTTTGGATCCGAAGACATCGTTGCTTATCGACCATTTGATTCTTGAAATCACACATGAGTATAACATAACTACAATTATCAACACTCATGATATGAACTCTGTGATGGAGATCGGTGAGAATATCGTTTTCATCAGTAAGGGACACAAGAGTTGGCAAGGCAACAACACAGAGATTTATGACACAGGAAACGAGGATTTGGAAAGCCTTATCTTTGCTTCCAACTTGTATAAGAAAATTAAAAAGGCCCATCAGATGGGTATTTGATAAATATGGGATTTTTCAGTAAACCAGAAATACGTCAGTTCAACTATACTCCCCGCTACTGGGATCCTCGCAAGGAGGCGATGGAGGAGCGTAGGGCTCGAATCCGCAAACAATTGCAGAGTGAACAGAGACGTGCCAACAAAGACGATGACGATTCTCGTTCGGAAGGCACTCACCGCACCACTTTGCAACACGGTTTCCTACGTGAACAGCGAGGCAGAGCTGGTGTTGCCGACGAAAACAAATTGATGAAGGTCGTCGTTATTTCTGCGGCAGTGCTGATTGTTTACTTGGCCCTAAAATATTTTGGAATCTGAAAAAACTATGGACGATATAATACATTTGCTTCCGGATACGGTCGCCGACCAGATTGCTGCTGGAGAGGTTGTGCAGCAACCAAGTTCGGTGATTAAGGAGTTGGTGGAAAACTCTATCGACGCCGGTGCAACAGAGATTCGTGTCATAGTGAAGGATGCGGGACGCACTCTGATTCAGGTGGTCGACAACGGTAAAGGCATGAGTGAGCAGGATGCGGTCGTGGCTTTCCAACGTCATGCCACATCAAAGATCCGTTCGGTGGAGGATTTGAGTGTGCTTTGCACAATGGGTTTCCGTGGAGAGGCGCTTGCCAGTATCGCCGCTGTCGGACATGTTGAGCTCCGCACTAGACGTGAGGAGGATGAACTTGGCACACAGGTGCTGATATCTGGTGGCACAGTTGAGGCTATTAATAAAGTGTCGTGTCCTGTGGGCGCGAACTTCTCAGTCAGAGACCTCTTCTATAATGTTCCTGCCCGACGCAAGTTTATGAAGAGCGACAATGTGGAGTTTGGCAATATCGAGCGTGATTTTATACGTATCGCTCTTGTTTATCCCGACGTCTTCTTCGAACTTTATCATAATGATAAACTTTGCTATAGCCTGAATAAGAGCAATATACGAGAGAGAATAGGAAAGATTTACGGTAACGGACTGAATAGCAAGATGCTTTCAATCGGTGCTGAGACATCGTTTGGAAAAATAAGCGGATATGTCGGTACTCCAGAGACTGCGATCAAGCGAAACAAGAAGCAGTTCTTCTTCGTCAATGGAAGATATATGGAGCATCCGTATTTCAGAAAAGCAGTGACAAGCGCATACGACCGTCTGCTTCACGACGGTACGTCTCCAAGCTTTTTCATATATTTTGAGGTCGATCCGCATCAGATAGATGTCAATGTCCATCCTACGAAGACGGAGATCAAGTTTGAGTATGAACAGGATCTTTATAAGGTGTTGACTGCGGTCGTCAGAGAGTCGTTGGGAAAATGCAATATCTTCCCTACTTTGGATTTTGACATCAATATAAATGATGCCTATGTCCCTGGTTTTGAGAAGGCTACTCTGGAAGCTCCTGATCTGAATATAGATACAGATTTTGATCCATTCAAACATTTTGGATCCTCATCCGGGTCGAGCAACAGCTCATCAAGCGGAAAATATTCCGGATGTGGCGGACGATTCAAGCCAAATGACAATGAAAGTACATTCGGCAATATCTACGATTATTTCGAAAAAGCCTCTCCTGAAATACCGAGTGGCGATAATGCTATAGATTACCAAGATATCCCGTCGGCTTTGGATATCCGAGAAACTCATACTGAGCACAAAGGATTTAATGGATCTTTATTGCAGTCGACGGATATACACCCGGAAGTAGGCAACTGTTTCCAGTTGGCAGGACGATATATCGTTGCTTCGTCGGGCGATAATCTTATGTATATTGACCAGCGCAGAGCTCACATCAGAGTGCTGTATGAGAAATTCCTGTCGGAGCTGAAAGATTCTCCGATCCCATCGCATCAGGTGATGTTCCGTCAGACACTTGAACTTTCAGCCGCTCAAGCTGCGACGGTGGAGGAGATTCTGCCACAACTAAATAATCTTGGCTACGATCTGCAACTTATCACCCGTGATGTGTATGAGATACGTGGTGTGCCGGCCGACAAGACAAATGAAGATAATGTGGCGTCGTTGTTGGAGATCATCTCGTCTATTTCGGAAGGAGAGATCGGTGATGATTTCATCATGAACGACAAAGTGGCTCAGAGTATGGCGGAGAGCCAGGCTATACGTTACGGCAAGGAGATGAGTGATGCTGAGATCAAACATTTGTGTGAATCACTTTTTGCGTGTGACAATTATAATTTTACGCCAGACTGCAAGCCAATCATGACTGTGGTGACGGCGGAAGAGATAAAGAAGAGATTTAATTAGTTAGAATATGGAAGCAAAATCAATTCCGGTATTGCTACTTACTGGTTACCTAGGTAGCGGAAAGACAACTTTGGTAAACCATATATTGTCTAACAAGCGTGGTATCAAATTCGCTGTGATTGTAAACGATATAGGCGAGGTCAACATTGATGCCGATTTGATACAGAAGGGTGGTATTGTCGACAAGAAAGACGATAGCCTAGTGGCGTTGCAGAACGGATGTATCTGCTGTACGTTGAAGATGGATTTGGTGGAGCAGGTCAATGAAATTTTGATGCAGAATAAGTTCGACTACATCGTGATCGAGGCGAGCGGTGTGTGTGAACCGGCTCCAATTGCCCAAACTCTTGTGTCGATGCAGCAGATGAGCAGCAAGTATGTTGGTAGAGAGGCATGTTATTTGGATAGTATCGTCACAGTTGTGGACGCACTTCGTCTGCAGAGTGAGTTTGAGTGTGGTGACGCGTTGAAGAGCAAGAGCCTTGATGAAGAGGATATTGAAAACCTTGTGATTCAGCAGATTGAGTTCTGTAATATTATCCTGCTCAACAAGGTGTCGGAAGTGGAGAAGTCGGAACTTGCACGAATCAAAGAGATTATCAAGACACTTCAACCATACGCAGAGATCATTGAGTGTGATTACGCTGATGTGGATTTGGATAAGATTATAAACACAAGAAGATTCCAGATGGAGAAGGCTTCTATCTCTGCTGGATGGATAAAGGAATTGGAACGTCCGTTGACGGAGGAGGAGAAAGCCGACGCAGAAGGTCACCATCACCACCATCATCACGACCATGATGACGATGACGAGCATGAGCACCATTGCCACCACCATCACCACGACGATGACGATGATGACGACGAACACGAGCATCACTGCCACCATCACCACGACGACGATGATGATGACGAACATGAGCATCACCATCATCACCACGACGACGATGATGATGACGAACATGAGCATCACCATCATCACCACGAAGATGGCAAGGAATGTGATGATCCACATTGCAGTTGCCACCATCACCACCATCACCATGATGGAGGAGAAGTTGAGGAGTATGGCATCGGAACATTCGTATACTACCGTCGACCAGCATTCAATCTTGATAAATTCGAGGCACTCGTTTCAAAGAAGTGGCCTAAGAACATCATCCGAACTAAGGGAGTCTGCTACTTCAATGTGAATCCAGAGATGTCGTATATGTTTGAGCAGGCAGGCGTTCAGAAGAAAGTGACAGAAGCAGGACAGTGGTTCTGCACAGCTCCAGAGGAGGAGTTGAAGGAGATCTTGGCAGAGAATCCAGAGATTTTGAACGACTGGGATGAGAAGTACGGCGACAAGATGCAGAAGATCGTATTCATCGGACAGAAGATGGATAAGGAGAATATCATCGCAGAGTTGGATGCTTGCTTGGAGAAATAAGATTCCAAATTGATATCATATAGAAAATCCCTCACTAATGGTGGGGGATTTTTTTGTGTTGTGAAAAAAGTGTATATTCGCAGATATAAAAGATTTAACGATAAAGTCAGCGTATATGAAAAAACTATTTTTCTTTTTTTGTTTGTTGTGTTCGACGATTTTGATGAATGCTCAGAATAAAGTAAATTTTAAGATGCAATCTGATGCGTCATTTAAGAGTGAAGATGGGAGAGATTTCATAGTTATTCCATTTGAAGGAAAGTCATCGCAGGAACTTTATTCAATGGTAAATATTAATGTTACTACGCAATATGTTTCTGCAAAAAATGTTTCGAATGCGGTTGAAAACGAAGTGATTTCAATAAATGGGGTTGGTGAAGGTAAAATTGAAAAGGAAAAGAAATCAAATGCTCATTTCAAACAAAGACAGCCTGTTTCTCCAGAGAATACTTTGTATAGTTTTACTTTCCAGTATGTGCTTAATTTTAGATTTAAGGATGGAAAAATAAGAATAGACGCTCCTGTAATAATTGGATATAGTGATAGTAAGGAAATAAACGATCCTATTGTGCTTTGGGTAAAGAGAAAAGGTGTTGACAAGGAAAAAGTATATAAAGAAATAGAATCTATGTTAAATAGATTGTGTGATAAGTTGATTAGCTCAAAAAAAGTAGAAGAGGATTGGTAATCTTATCGATATTTTGAAATATACAAGGTATTGCCTTCCAGGCAATAGCGTACTAATGTATTTATAACCCGAGACTTTGTCTCGGGTTATTCTCGTTGCACTCGGTAGAGCCTTCCAGGCTCCTATTGCGAATTGATTGGAAAATATTGTGGGTACTTTATTGTTTGGAAAATAGAACCGATTCTTCTCTAATGTTGAAAAACTAATGCGTGAAAAATGCTTTACAATCACAATATTGTGTAAATTTGTAGACTTATGGTGCGAAATGCACATTGAAATATAAAAAACTGATGGAATTTTCAATTATAGTAGCGACAAGCAAAAATAATGTGATTGGCAGAGACGGTGGAATACCTTGGCATCTGTCTGCTGATTTGAAACGTTTTAAGTCACTTACCACTGGTCATCCGATTGTGATGGGCAGACGTACATTCGAATCGATCGGCCGTCCGCTTCCAGGCAGACGCAATATTGTGATCACTCGTTCTACTGATGCTATTGATGGATGTGATATTGTGAAGAGTGTGGAGGATTTGCTGAACGACAAAACATTGGAAGGCAATGTGTTTATAATCGGAGGCGGGGAAATCTACAAGCAGTTTTTGCCATACGCAAAGAAAGTCTATCTGACTGAGGTTAGTACCGAAATCACAGATGGAGATACATTTTTCCCTGAACTGAATCCTATGGAATGGATTGAGGTAGGCAGGGAAAGTCACGAGGCGGATGAGAAGAACGACTTCAACTATTCGTTTGTTGACTACGAAAGATTTTAAGTATGAGGAATAAGAATTATTCAATTTGTGTTATAGCATCTCTTTTTTTGCTGGCTATCTCTTCTTGTTCGGTGAATAAGAAGATCCGCAAGGCCGACAAGAAATATGAGATCGGTGAGTACCATAAGGCTGCGAGCATATACAAGACTGCCTATTCTCGTGTCAAGTTGGCAGACAAGCAGTTGAAGGGTTACGTGGCTTACCGATTGGGTGATTGCTATGATAAGTTTGGAGAGACGGATAAGGCGGAGAGAATGTTGGCGAATTGTGTGCGATACAAGTATGCAGACACAACATCATATTTGCTTTATGCTGATGTGCTTCGCAAGCAGAAGAAAAACAAGGAGGCTGCTGAGATGTACGACGTCTACTTGAAGCATGATCCAAATTCGGTTGTCGCGCTCAACGGAAAGATTTCCGCTTTGAAATATTCTGAGTGGGAGAAGGCAAAGAGACGCTATGAGGTCTTCAAGGATCCGTTCTTCAACAGCAAGAAGAGTGAGAGCAGTCCACGTTTCCCTGGAGGCGACAGCACAATCGTATATTTCGCATCATCACGTGACAACAAGCAGACAGCCCATAAGGTGAGCAATATCACTGGTACACCAAACAATGATATCTATTTTGCGAAAAAGAATGCTGTAGGCAAATGGGATAATCTTGAACTTGTTGATTCTGATATCAATACAGAGGATGATGAGGGTAGCCCAGCTTTCTCGTCGGATGGAAAAATCATGTTGTTCACCCGTTGCCGATATGTTAAGGGTGAGACTCATGGAGGAGAGATCTGGATGTCGCAGCGTCAGAGCGGAAAATGGGGCAAGGCAACACGTGTGATGGTGTTGAAAGACAGTTCGGTCACAGTGGCTCATCCTGCGTTGTCGCCTGATGGCAACTGGCTTTATTTCGTTTCTGATATGCCAGGTGGTATTGGAGGAAAGGATATCTGGAGATGTATGAAGACGGGAGAGACTTATTCTGCCGCTGAAAACCTTGGTCCGGATATCAATACAGATAAAGATGAGATGTATCCATTCATACGTGAGGATTCCACACTTTATTTTTCATCTAACGGTCATGAAGGATTCGGAGGTCTGGATATCTATCGCGCAAAAGAGGATACAGCGAAAAAGTGGATAGTTGAGAATATGGGAGCCCCAATCAACTCCAATGGAGATGATTTCGGAATCTCGTTTGTGGCTGGCGCGGAGCAGGGTGCTTTCTCCAGCAACCGTGGAGAGAATAAGGGTTACGACAAAATCTATACCTTCGTTGCACCACCTATCAAATACATCATATCCGGTAAGGTGAAGAATACTGACGGTGATGCTTTGGGTGACGCGAATGTCAGAATCGTCGGAACTGACGGTACGAATGTGAAGATCAAAACAAAAAATGATGGCTCATACTCGTTTGAGGTGAAACCTGGAGTGGAATATGTGATGCTTGGCAACTGTCGTGGCTACTTGAACGAGAAAAATGCTGTCAACACACTTGGTCTTGAGGATTCAAAAACATTTGATGTCCCATTCACATTGGCGTCTGTATCAAAACCAGTCGGTCTTGACAACATCTTCTTTGAGTTTGGTAAAGCTACATTGACAGCAGAGTCGTCAAACGCTTTGGATAAGTTGGTGAAACTGCTAAAGGATAATCCTAATATCACGATTGAGATTGGCGCTCATACCGATAAGGTCGGTAGTGCGGAAGGAAACCTTGCTCTGTCTGGAGAACGTGCGCAGAGTGTAGTCAACTATCTGATCAAGGGAGGAATAGAAGCCCCACGTCTTACTGCAAAAGGATATGGAAAGACCAAACCTGTTGTGGTGGATAAGAATTTAGCTAAACAGTATTCATTCTTGAAGGAGAATGATGAATTGAATGAAGATTTTATCGACGCACTTTCAAAAGAAAATCAGGAGATTGCCAACAAGATCAATCGTCGTACTGAGTTCCGTGTGTTGAAGACTACATATAATATGTATTAAGGAAGACAAGATGAGACAGTATTTAGATTTATTGCAGAAAGTGTTGGATGAGGGAGTCGTAAAAGGCGACCGTACAGGCACAGGCACAAGAAGTATATTCGGTCATCAGATGCGTTTTTCGATGAAAGACGGATTCCCATTGGTGACAACAAAGAAAGTGTACTTCAAAGGCGTGTTGCACGAGTTGTTATGGTTTTTGAAGGGCGACACCAACATCAAGTATCTTGTCGACAACAATGTGCATATATGGGATGAGTGGGCTGATCCTGATGGTGGTCTTGGCCATGTGTATGGATATCAGTGGAGAAGTTGGCCAGATTATAATGGTGGACATATCGACCAGATCAAGGAGGTTGTGGAGACGATCAAAAACAATCCTAACTCACGCAGAATCATTGTGTCAGCATGGAATGTTGCGGATATCGACAACATGAATCTTCCTCCATGCCACTGTTTCTTCCAGTTCTATGTGGCAGACGGAAAATTGAGTTTGCAGCTTTATCAGAGAAGCGCAGACCTATTCTTGGGAGTGCCGTTCAATATTGCGAGCTACTCGTTGCTTCTTCTCATGATGGCTCAGGTGACGGGATTGGAACCAGGCGATTTCGTCCACACATTCGGAGACACTCATATCTACAACAACCATATCGATCAGGTGAAATTGCAGTTGAGCAGAGAGCCGTTGCATCTTTCAAGAATCAGATTGAATCCTGATGTGAAGGATATCTTCGATTTCACAGCGGATGATATCGTGTTAGAGAATTACGAATGCCATCCGCCAATCAAAGGTGCGGTCAGCGTATAATCGTAGAGACGCACGGACGTGCGTCTCATAAACACGGACGTGCGTCTAAACATGTAATATGTAGACGTGGAAAATATGTTTACATTAAAAATAATCAACAGAATATGATATAGTAGTGATTTTTCACTACTTTTGAAGAAATATTTAAATCAAAACTTATGAGATTTTCAGTGAATAGCGACGAGTTGATGGCTCGTCTTACAGCAACAAGCCGTGTGATGGCTTCAAAGACGGCGTTACCAATTCTCGATAATTTCCTTTTTAATTTGACAGACAGTACATTAGAGTTGACTGCCTCAGACGGAGAGACTTCCATGGCGACAAGAATGGATGTCGAGAACGTTGATGGTTCAGGAATGATAGCCTTGCCTGCAAAACTTTTGTTGGATACATTTAAAGTGCTTCACGGCAGAACAGTCGACTTCGATATTGACATGAACACTTACGCTGTCAAGTTGAGCTCTGGTTCGTGGAAAGCAGAGTATAATGGTGTAGACGGAGATGCTTATCCAAAATTGACATCATTGGATGCTAGCAGCACAAATACAGTGCGCATGCAGGCACAGACACTTTCGTTGGGAATCTCTCACACTATTTTCGCTGTCAGCACAGATACCCTTCGTCCAACAATGATGGGAATCTATCTTGACATTGATGCGGCTGATAGCAAGATCACATTCGTGGCTACAGATATGTTCCACCTTTCTCAGGTGAAATCTTCAATTGTTGAGGCTTCTGGCAACTGTTCAGTGATACTTCCTGCCAATGCTGCTAAACTTTTGAAGTCTATCCTTGGCAAGGAGGGTGAGGATGTCGTTGTGTCATGGGATTCAAAGAACATCTTGTTTGAGCTTAACGACTTCACATTGGTTTGCCGCCAGATCGAAGGAAACTTCCCTAACTATAAGAATGCGATCTCAATCCAGTGGAATAAAGAGTTGGTTATCGACCGTAACTCATTGATTTCTGCAGTCCGCCATATCGAGCCATTCGCAGAGCAGTCAAACAAGGGTGTTAAGTTTGACGTACGTGAGAATCAGATCACAGTGTCTGCCCAGAGTTTGGATTTCGGAACAGCTGCGACAGAGGTTGTCGTTTGCGCATATAGTGGAGAGCCATTCGAGATGACATTCAAGACTGAGTCTATCACAAACTTCTGCTCATACATGGAGACATCAGATGTTGTGATGAAGATTGAAAGTCCATATCGTGGAGTGGTGGTAGAGCCATTGTTCAATACATCGGAGGATGGTGAGGAGCAGCAGAACTATGAGATGCTATGCTTGGTAATGCCAATGACAACTCTATAAATCCTTTAGTATGAAACTTAAACTTACTAAACCACTGATATTCTTTGATTTGGAGTCTACCGGAATAGATGTGGCAAAAGATAGAATCATAGAAATTTCATATCTGAAGATCCATCCTAATGGAATGGAGGAGCAGAAGACAATCCGTATCAATCCGGAAATGCCGATCCCTGCAAAGTCTACAGCCATCCATCATATAAAAGACGAGGATGTGGCAGACTGTCCGAAGTTTAAGGATGTGGCACACCAGATAGCCAGTGATTTTTCAGGTTGTGATATAGCTGGATATAATTCGAATAAGTTTGATATTCCGATGTTGGTGGAGGAGATGTTGCGTTGCGATATCGATTTGAATGTCCGCAAACATTGTCTTGTGGATGTTCAGACAATATTCCATAAGAAAGAGGCCCGCACACTTTCCGCAGCATACCGATTCTATTGTGATAAGGAGTTGGTCGGAGCTCATGGAGCCATGGCCGACACTAAAGCCACATATGAAGTGCTTCAGGCTCAACTAGACAGATATCCTGATCTTGAGAATGATATCAAGTGGCTGTCGAAATTCTCCACACAGAAGAGAGTCGTTGATTTTGAAGGACGATTCGTTTTCGATGATAAGGATGATGTCGTGGTCAATTTTGGAAAGCATAAAGGCAAGAAGCTCAAAGAAGTGTTCGTTACGGATCCCGGATATTACGGATGGATTCAGCGAGGTGAGTTTAGCCTTGACACCAAACGTTGCGCGACACTTGTGAAATTGGGACAATTGTAATTTTATATAGGGCAGGGTTGATTCCTGCCCTTTATTATGTAAGGCAAAACACACAAAATGGCAAACCATATATTTCAGTTCAAACAGTTTACGATAGACCAGTCACTATGTGCGATGAAAGTTGGTACGGATGGCGTGACACTTGGAGCTGTGGCGGATGTGGAGAAAGCAAGACGAGTGCTCGACATCGGTTGTGGCACAGGATTGTTGTGCCTGATGACGGCACAGAGAAATGGGACGGCGGAAATTGTCGGGATTGACATAGATGAGGATGCGGTACGTGGAGCGACGCAGAATTGTGAAGCGTCGAAGTGGGCTGGACGGATCTCTATAGTTGGGAAATCGTTGCAGGAATTTGTGGAGGCTGCACCGTCGGCATTCGACAAAATAATCACCAATCCACCGTATTTTGAGGATAGTCTGAAAGCACCAAAAGCCAGCCGCACGTTGGCGAGGCACACCGATAGCCTTCCATTCTCAGAGTTGGCATCATCCGCGTCGACGCTACTGAGCGATGACGGATCCCTTTCCATCATATTGCCGACGGATGCTCATGAAAAGTTTGAGAAGATTGCTGAGGAATATGGGTTATATTTAAGAAAAAAGACGTTGGTTTATCCTAAACCAGGAGCGGAAGTCAAAAGAGTGGTGGGAGAGTTTGTGAAAATTAAGAATGATGAATGCAAAATGCAAAATGTTGAGATTGAGACCCTTACGGTTGAGACAGAAATACGCCACCAATATACGGATGATTACATAAGACTGACGAAAGAGTTTTATTTGAAGATGTAGGAATCTTGTTGTATTTGCAACTATCGTGTAAATTGAAATTGTTATGAAACGAGTCATGAGCGAATCATAAGTCGAGTTTGCAGAAATGAATGTCCTAACACCTTCCATAGTGCGATAAGCAGGCGAGCACACAGAATTTAATAAAACCGCAGAGACATAAAGTTAACGGGGTTTTATGAGAAAAAGAGGTAAGAATTCAATCATAAAGTGGAAAAAGCATTTTTTTTATGATTGTTCGTTATTGCTAATTTGCAGATTACAATTCGTCGAATTCACGTTATTATTAAATATCGAATTTGTAGTAGAATCGAGGCATTTATGAAAAATGAAAAAGAAAATTTTGGAAACAATATAAGATTTATAGATTGGCTTTCTATGGCATTCATTTTAATTTTGATTGGATGCTTTAAGGGATTAGATGAGTTAATCGATGTCTTAAATGGATTAATTATTGTTTTTTCACCACTTTTTATTATATTTTATTGCATATTTGCAACTTCTCGCAAAAAAGCGATAATTAAAAGTTTGGTAGTCTGTGTTATATTTATACTCTGGGTGTCTTTTTCAGACCTTGATCTCATAGCGAGTCTAAAAGCGACGCTGATGATGACCGTTATGTGGATTGCAGTTCTTGCTTTTTTTTATCTATTATATTTAATATATCGTTACTTTTCAAACCGATAAGCATTCTCTAAAATGCAATATTCCACAAAGATATACAGAGTTTATGAATAGTTTTTATCAGAATAAAATGGAAAAGACGCTTGTATTTATTCTTTTGTTATTCTCTGTTTCTTTTAGTACATTTGGAAAGGATGAAACAGTTATTCCAGTCCTAAAAGAAGATTTACTTAAGGATGAAACATTTATCCGTTTTACAGGTCAGGCAAAAAGGATTTATGTTTGGAAACCCAAAACTGCCATAAGGATACATAGAAAACCATCTTTAGAAGATTGGAAACAATATGATCAGTTTATAAAAGACATGTTGGGCTGTGACATTTATGATACGATTTCTGTACAAAGTACAAAATACAAATTGAGATATAGGGAGACGTCAAATGAAAAAAGATGGTCAGACATGTATAATGATAGATATTTTTGCAGTAACCCTATACTTTTGATAAAAGTGCATGACATATATCAATGTTCCGATTCTATGTCATATTGTCTGGTGCAATTGTTTTATGCTTATCGATGTTATGAATATGAATATTTTATTAAGAAGGAAGACGGTAAGTGGACTATAATTTTTAAGAATCTTCTTTCTCGTGGTATGACATAAATGTGTTTATTGTCCGATAAATACCTTATATTTGTTTCCGATGCTGTAGATTAATAATAATGCTTATGGGAAAATCATTGTTGTTCTTACTTGTTTTAATGCCATCTTGTATTCCAGTTCCTGATTTTGAAAGGGAAGAGGTGGAGTTGTCTAAAACACATGGTAATATTAATGTGAAATATGTCAGATGCATCGGGGGAGCACCAGACCAGAATTACAAAACATACGTAAGCATATCGGATGGAACCCATAACGATACGATTTTATGGAATAGAAAAATAAAAGATATTACAATCCATTCAGATACAATTTTGATAGAATTGGATGAGGAAGAAAAAAACGGCAAAAAAATTATGATCTATTAAATACGTGGTCTTGGTTATTCTTTGTAGGTTATCATTATGTTTTTGAAAATGAATAAACCGTCGAAAAGAGTATAGAAAATAAATTGGAAATTTAGAATGAAAGATAATTTATGTAAATTCAAATACTTACGTCTTGCAATACTAACAATCTTTTCCTTCATTGTTAGTTGTTCGATATTTGATGCAGGAGAAACAATATCTGGAATCACTCCCGTCGGATCAATAAGAGATTCTTTCGATGTGTTTGATTTAAATCATGTCGATATGGCAACCACGTCAGATAATGAATTGTATCTTTTGGAACGAAATAATGGTGTATTTAAGGCAGACCTTCAAACAAAAGTCTGGAGACACATTCTAAAGACAGGATATTGTAATGATAAGATATTCTCAATAGGTGAGAATGATCTCTTCGTCTATGAAAAATATGCTGATTTTATTTTACATTCTGCGGACAAGGGAAATACTTGGGAGAAAATTTCTTGTCCTTCGGCAATGTTGATGCGTTCGGATGAAGAAAAACGCATTTGGTTAGTCGACCGAGAAAATGATCTCTATATATCCGAAGATAAAGGAAAAACATGGGATAAAGGGCATTTTAATCGAATGGTTCATGATATATTATACGACAAAGAAACCCACTCTCTTTGGATTACCTCTGGCAATGAAATCTATAAGTCTGCAGACTATGGACGTTCTTTTTCTCAGATTCCTACACCGGTGACGTCAAAATACGATACAGAGTCTGACAAGCTAACTTTAAGGTCAGATAAAAACTATTATTATGTGCATCAACGTGGCTTCGTCTACAAAACAGACAAAGCGCATATTGAGTGGAAGGAAGTGGATGGTGAGAAAGACGGGAATCCATTTTCGGATGATATAAACGATGGAGAGACCGTATCATGTGAGGGAGACAACTGTTTATGGATACTGACGGATAATGGAATTTTGAGCAAAGTATGTAGTGATGAAGTGACTAAATACAAAATGAGAGCTGAACTACCAATCCAGTTAGATTGCCAAAATCGAGATACTATTCACAAAAATATAATGGTATACTACAATGGCATCTACTATTATGTGAGAAATAAACACATTTATTGCAAGGAGAGGGCGGAAGACATACTTCTTGAGAAAACTGAGAAATGGTACAGGTATCTTGACTTGGACTCAAAAGTCTGCTATTTATGGAAAGATAAGGATGGCGTATATATGTGTGATGAGAATTTCAAGAAGTATCAAATAAACCAAGAGATAGATTCGATAAAATCGTACAAAAGCGAGTTTGATGATTTTAGAGAGAAGAAAATCGAGAAAATAATAATCAGGGGACTTATTATTGCATGTGAATCATCATTCTCTAGTTTAACATATTTGCCAAGTAAAGATGGTTTTGTTAAAACAAAAGAAAATCAAACAGGTGATCATATGTTTGAGAATATGCCACAAAATATATCCAAAGCATCTGTCCAAAAACTGCAACAATGTGTTTATGATGTAATGTGTGGAGTTGAAGATACGTCTTATATAAAACTAACAAAAAATGATTTGAATAACTATAAGAATAAACTTGACAAAGACATTGAACTTTTGGAGGATGAAAATATTGATATTCTAGACAGGTACTTTTATTTGGATTATTATTGGAACAGAAGGCACTCGATCGGGAAAAAAGAATTGCGTTTTCTTTCTGCGAGTCTCGATACATTAAATATAACACAGCAAAAGCAGAGTATTATTTTCTCAAAAACATATAAAATAGATAAAATAGATATAGAGGGATTTTATGACTTCTGTGTTGTTTTTTTATGTTTCGACGACGGTAGTTCCCTGGCACTAAGAAGTAATGTCTCTATTGAACCTGTTTTTTTGCGTTGCCCATGGACAGCATTCTATAATGGTGAACCATACTCGCTAAAATCTGTAGGTGTCGGAAAAAGTATTGATGAAATGACACAAGGAAAACTTTTGTCGGATTGTAATACGAAAGAACATGCTTTGAAGACGATATTCAGATATTTGTTAGAATGAGTCGCACAAAAGATAGCGGAAATAGAGACAATGGACAATATGTTGATGGCTCATTTGTGCTTTCTTATGATGTGTTTGAGCCTCGTAATTCCATTTCAAAAAAGGCTCAAAGACGATTATATGATTACTGTAAAGATAATCATTTTGATTACGCTCGCGAGTTCTATAGCCAATCATCTTCGGAGCTTGCCAACCATAGCCTGTCCTGATAACCGTTTACACGGTTGAAGTAGAAAGAAAAGATTCGCAAGCTGACGACATTTATAATTCCAGCTCCGCTTTCGCCTTCTTTGTTAACTTGCTGTACACTAATTCGTAGGCAATATCTGTGAGATATTTTACCAGTTCGGTGGTGATTTCAGCATCGTCGAGATGAATCTGCATCCACAGACGCTTATGCCAATGCCATGCCTGTTCGATGGCGGAGTATTGGGCCACCATTTCATCAAACATCTCAGGATCGCATTTCAGAACGAGTAGGTTGGGCTTCTCCAAAGGAAGTCCTGCGAAAATTTTGCCACCGACTCTGAATGCCACATAATCGTCGCCAAATGGCATATCCTCGGTGACGTGAGGTTTACTTAAACAGTATATACGAGCGTCTTCTATAGTCATAACATGATTTTTTCTGATAACAAAGGTAGGCAAAATCTAAAAATTAGCGGAAATTTTATAGAAAAACGAATCTCTAAAAAAACATGTATTTTTAATTGTGATTTTTATTTTGTTGATTTATAGTTTAATATGAACTTTTTTTGATTTTTTTTATAAAATTAATATGCTGGTATGTAAAGTTGGCGCGGTTTTTGTAGTGTATATAGTGTACGTCGAGATGACGGATTCATTTTGTAGTTTAGTCCTAATATTAAATCCTTTTGTGCTACATTAAATGTGTAGTAAAATAGAGATATTTGAGCAATCAGATATCTCTTTTTTTTGTGTTTTATTAATATTAATAATGTGCATAAGTTCTTGTCATATATTATCAACAAAGAAAGTGTCAATATGTCACGAGGAATCCGCAGTACTTTTCCTTTTTTCCCGTGAGCCCGAGGAATATACAGATTTTGATTAAGAACTATCTTACGTCTCGTACTATGCAATTAGCAATCTTCTATTTTGATGACAGATAGTACTATAACAAAAATTAAAAATTATTTTGTTTAGTGGACTGCATTGAATCAAGATAAAGAGATTCTGTTTGTATGACTACTGTTGATAAATAACAAGTGTTTGGCAAAGGTGATGTGCCAATGAATGTTTATTAGCATTTTTTTTAATTATTGTTAATAAATGCTATCGAAATATTGTTGATTTTAAAAAATTATAACTTACTTTGTAAATTGTTCAAGTGGCGTAAGTCACGAAAAAGGATAATATTATATTAAGATTGACTTATCTATGTTTGCGAATAGTAAGAAAATAGTTTTATCTCTGATAGCTGCGGTCGGGTTTGCGTTACCGTCGTTTGCTGTACATGAGGAATTCACAGAAGGATACGAGTTCTCGTCTTCTCAGGCAAGTTCTAAGATGCAGGAGCGTCCGATGTCGTTATATAGAGATGGAAAGGTTGTGTTCTTCAAGGGAGACAGCGTTTATATGGCAAGAATCGGAGACACTTATGAATTAGTGGATATTGAGCCGTGTCCAGAGTTGCAGGATCTAGGTATAGAAGGAACATTTGCATATGACCAGAAACGTCGTACAATTTATTTTGCAAAGACAGATGAGGTAGGAAACTCTGATTTGTATGAGGCGAAATGGATGGGAGGTTCGTATACAGAACCTGTGAAGCTAGAAATTCAGGGTTTGAATAAAGTGCGTAAACCGATTAAAGGAAGTTCGACAGTTACCGCTGGTTGGACATACCGATACAATAGAATATCAGGATTTTTCAATCCTTCTATCGCAAAAGGAGGAGACAGAATATATTTTTCTGCAGATTTTCCAAAGAAGAGTTTTGGTGGACGAGATATATGGTATATAGACAGAGGTAAGGCGACTGACAATACACGTTGGAAGATGCCGGAGAATGCCAGTGATAGTATTATCCCAATGAATTCCAACGCGCGTGATGATTATGCGTGGTGTTACAATGACACATTGTTATATTTCGCATCCAATCGTGGAGGTGGATATGGAGGTTTGGATATTTATGTTTCTCATTTGAAGACAATCACTCGTGAATCTACAGATACAACAACAGGTCAGGTGAATAAACAAGAACTAGAGATTTGGGACACTCCAGTACATTTGGATTCTGTATTCAACTCAAGTTCAAACGATTACAACTTGATAGGATCACCTAAGATTTGTTTGTACATGTCAAATAGAACAGGCGGTAAGGGTAGTGATGATATCTATCGTCCGGCTCCGTTTGTTGCGACTCGAGAGCCAGAATTGATACCAGACTTCACGATTGATGAGCCTAAGGGCTTCCACTGGGTGCTAATGTTCTTCGATTTCAACGTGGCTACGATGAAACCAGAGTATGAGGCTCAGTTGGATGAGTTGGTAAGTGCTATGAATGAGTTCCCAGGTGCGATATTTGAGGTTTCCGGACATACCGATGCCCGTGGTTCTGATACATACAACATTAAGTTGTCACAGAAACGTGCCGATTATATCCGAAATATGTTGATTAACCGAGGCTTGGATCCAAGCAAGTTGGTGTCAGTCGGACGTGGATTCCACGATCCTGTGATTCCAAACGCACAGTCTGAAGCTGAGCACGAGCAGAACCGTCGTGCCGATATTAAGATTTTGAATGAATAAGAGAAGAGGAGGACAATATATTATGAAAACGAGATTTTTAGCAATTTGCGTAGTTTTGTTTAGCGCAATATCGGCTTTCGCACAAAGAGATTTGATGCTATCTCAGCAGTTCTTCTCTCGATTGAACTTCAACCCTGCGGCTACAGGAAACAGTGATGATGTTGATTTCTTCTTGATTGGTCGTTCTCAGTGGTCTGATTTTGAGGATTCTCCGAAAGATGGAGTGTTTAATGTGTGCAATTATATCGAGTCTATCCGATCAGGTTTCGGTCTTTCAATGAGTTATGACGACCTGGGTATAGCAAACCATACATTTATCTGCAAGCCAGCGTACGCTTACCATATCAATATGAACGAGAGTATGTTGCTTTCAATGGGTCTTTCTTTCGGTTTCCTTTACCATTCATGGGATCCTACAGACCATAGAATTATTGATCCGCAAGAGTATGGATTGCCATCATTCCCTGCTGATCCAGAGAAGAAATTCCGACCAGATATGGATTTCGGTATGGAGTTGGCAACACCTAAGCTGATGTTTGGTGCGTCAATTGTTCATATCTTGAATAATGAAGAGAAGGTTACGACTAATGTTCCAGGCCGTCAGTTCTATTTGTATACAAGAGCGACTTTGTCTCCATCTGATTTCTTGGCTATCTGTCCTGCATTCGTTTTGATGCATAGAAATAAAGTGAGCAAAGTGGAACTTAATGTTCAGGCATTCTTCAACAGAATGATCTGGGGTGGCGTTACTTATCGTCCTGATGTTGGATCTGGTGCATGGTTCTCTTCAAATGAGGTGACATTCACTATTGGTATGGAAAGAAATCGTTTGCGTTTTGGTTATGCTTTCAACCTTGGTTTGGGTGAAGTCTCAAAACTGTCAAGACAATCTCATGAGATTTTGATTTCATACAGAATTCCAAAGAAGAAAGCTAAGTATCAGAGATTCCTGGAGGATGAGGAATAAGATTTTTTAGACATATATCGTGTGGAGGGTCGAAAGATTCTCCACTTTTTTTGTTTTCAGGTTACTGTTTTCTGGTTGTCAATTTATGGATTGACAAACGCAAGATGATAGATTGATAATTTTTGTTTGGTTTGTCGTTGCTGTAGGCAGACCACAACGAAAAACGAATAGTAATCAATGCGAGAAGATCTATTAAAGATCCAGCAGTGGCGAATGGTTGTTTGCCAAATTTTTTTATGATTCGCTTGTCTTATCGCCCGTATCTTCTGATTCTGAAAAGACAAACCACTAAGATGACTGGAAATACGGATGCGGCAAGCAGACCGTTTTGTATATTCTCACTGGATTTTGTACAGATTCCCACAAGTGATGGCCCTAACGTTCCTCCCATGTCTCCTGCTAAAGCAAGCATTGCAAACATGGCAGTGCCACCCGTTGGAATGCGTTTCGATGTGATGCTGATGGCGCCTGGCCACATGATTCCGACTGCCAATCCGTTGATCATGCAACCAATCAAACTAATATGTGGAATTGGGGATAGGGATGCTGTCAGGTAGGCTGCGAAACATAGAATTCCAGCTCCGGTCATGTAGGAAGTCAGGTCGAGATTCTGACCTTTCTTGCCATACCAAAGTCGGCCAAGCCCCATGCAAAATGCAAATCCGCATGGTCCTGCCAAGTCGCCAACAGCTTTGTCTACTCCTAATGACGCTTCCGCAAATGCCGATGCCCACTGTGCCATTGTGCATTCTGATGCTCCGGCAGCAACCATCAAAAGAAGGAATATCCAAAACATTTGGTTTTTAAGAAGCTGACCCATGTTCATTCCGTTGGCATCCTCCACAATAGGCTCGATAGGACAAGTGGTAAAATTGATAATGTTGTAGAGAGGTATCAATGCCCATACACAGGCTAATATTTTCCAGTTGTCCACTCCAAAGAATGTGAAGAAAAGCGTCGAACCTAGAATTACGCCGACTGCTCCCCAACAGTAGAAGGAGTGGAGCAGACTCATTGAGCTTTCTTTGTTGGGGAAGGGACAAGCCTCTATTATCGGGCTGCACAACACTTCAATAAGTCCGCTTCCCACTGCGTATATGCAGACGCAGATGAGAATTCCTATCATTGGATTGCTGAATAGCGACGGTATAAAAGCCAATCCGACGAGTCCGATCGCCGCCGCAATTTCAGATATGACGATGCTCCTGCGGTAGTCGATATTCTTGAATTTAGCACAAAGAAAGTCTGTGATTAGTTGGATGATGTAGAATACAGCTGGTATCAAAGCTAAATTTGCTAATGGAATTCCGTATTCACGATGAAATGCAGTGAAAAGAAGTGGGGTGAAATTGGCTACGATCGCCTGAGTGATAAAACCGAGATAGCAGGCAATTTTAGTTTTGTTGTAGTTTTTTGCACTTTCGTTCATATTGTCTAAATCAAACCAATCATATATAACGACTGCAAAATTACCAAAAGATTAAAGCTTATTCAAAAATATAAAATGGAAAATCCACTTCCCCTATTCTCGATTTTTTTGTATATTTGGAGGCAATTTATGTAATATTTGTATTGTATGAGTAGAGAAGACGAAAACATAGACGACCTAGAATCGATGAATGACGACGAGAATCTTGGCCATTCCAGTTATGTGGTGACTGATATGAACAGCGAGGATGCGCGCCTGCATCTTGGCGGTATGTATCAGCAATGGTTCTTGGATTATGCCTCGTATGTTATCACCGACCGTGCTATCCCATATATAGAAGATGGTTTCAAGCCTGTGCAGCGACGTATCATGCATACGATGAAGACCATTCATGATGGCCGTTACAATAAGGTGGCTAACATTGTGGGTCAGGCTATGCAGTACCACCCTCACGGTGATGCGTCTATCTATGGAGCTCTTGTCGAGCTGGGTCAGAAAGACCTTCTTATTGACGCTCAGGGAAACTGGGGTAATATACTTACTGGAGATGATGCTGCCGCTCCCCGTTATATCGAGGCCCGACTATCTAAATTCGCTCTGGATGTGGTGTTCTGCCCTCAGATCACGGATTGGAAAAAATCTTACGACGGAAGAAAGAATGAGCCAATCACTTTGCCTGTCAAATTCCCTCTACTCTTGGCTCAAGGTGCAACAGGTATCGCCGTTACGTTGAAGACGGAGATCATGCCGCACAATTTCAATGAGATATTGGATGCCGCAATCGCTTACTTGAAGGGAGAGGAATTCACTCTGTATCCCGACTTCCCGACTGGCGGTATGTGTGACGTCCAGAGATATAATGATGGTGAACGTGGCGGTGTGCTTCGTGTGAGAAGCCATATCAGCAAACTTGACAATAAGACTTTGGTGATCACCGACCTTCCATACGGAATGAAGACGGAAGAGTTGAAGGAGAAGATTATCGCTGCCAATGAGAAAGGAAAAATCAGCATCAAGAATATCGTAGATGAGACTTCTTCTGAGGTGAAGATTATTCTTCATCTGTCCGACAAGACAAGTTCGGATAAGATGATCGACGCTTTGTATGCGTTGAATATATGTGAAAAGAGAATCTCTCCATATTGCAGCGTCATCAAGGATAAAAAACCAATCTTCACAAACGTATCCGAACTGCTGAAATTCTCTGCCGACCATACCAAGGAGTTGCTTCGCAAGGAGTTGGAGTATGAGAAGGGAGAATTGCTGGAGAAACTTCATTTCTGCTCACTGGAAAAAATCTTTATCGAGAACCGTATCTATAAGGATAAGGATTTTGAAAACGCTAAGGATATGGATGCCGCTGTGGCTCACGTCGACAAACGTTTGAAACCATTTGTGGCAGATTTCGTGCGTGAGGTGACACGTGAGGATATCCTGAGACTGATGGAAATCAAGATGCGTAGAATCTTGAAGTTCAGTTCCGACGAAGCGGATAGAATCATTTTTGAGATCAAAGACCAGATTGCCAAGATCGATAAGAACCTAAAGAATCTTGTTGAATATACAATCAACTGGTTCGCAATGCTCAAGGAGAAATATGGAGCAGACCATCCTCGTAAGACGGAGATCCGTGTGTTTGACACTGTGGCTGCTGCTAAGGTTGTGGAGGCGAACGAGAAACTGTATGTCAACCGTGATGAAGGATTCGTAGGATTCGGATTGAAGAAAGGCGAGGCTGAATATGTCTGCCCTTGTTCGGAGATCGATGACGTGCTTGTCATCTTTAAGGATGGTAAATACAAGATCATCAAGGTGAAGCCGAAAGAGTATGTCGGCAAGAACATCCTGTATGTCAATGTGTTCAAGAAAAACGACAAACGTATGGTTTACAACGTCGTCTACAGAAATGGAAAACTTGGACCTACTTATATGAAACGTTTCTCTATCACTGGAGTTACCCGTGATAAGGATTATGATATCACCCAAGGTGAGGCTGGATCTAAGATCCTTTATTTCTCTGCAAACAAGAATGCGGAGGCTGAGGTGATCCATGTCAAACTGAAACCGAAATTGCGTCTGAAGGTGGCGGCTATGGACAGAAACTTTGCCGACATAGCGATCAAGGGACGCGCGTCGCTTGGAAAAATGTTGACGAAGAACGAGATCTTCTCAATCACTATGAAGACGCGAGGCTCCAGCACAATGGGTGGCCGAAACGTATGGTTTGATACTGATATCCTTCGAATCAACTACGATTCTCATGGTATTTATCTTGGTGAGTTCATGTCGGAAGACAAACTTCTTGTGGTCACTAAGAGCGGAGAATATTACATGACAGGATTTGAAGACACATTGCACTTCCCTGAGAATGTGATGTTCGTGGAAAAATTGGATCCAGATAAGGTTTGGACAGTCTGCTTGTATGATGCGAATGAGAAGTACGCATATATCAAACGATTCATGTTTGATGTCACTGCTAAGCCGACGTCGTTTATCGGAGACAATCCGAACAGCAGAATCCTGCTTATCACATCTACCGTCTACCCTCATTTGAAGGTCAATTTCGGAGGAAACGATTCGCAACGCGCTCCAATGGAGATCGATTTTGGTGTGGAAGAGTTTATTGCGGTGAAGGGAGTAAAGGCAAAAGGAAAGAGAATCCATCCGTCTTGGGTTGTCGGTGACGTGGTTGAATTGGAACCAACGAAAGTGCCTGATCCGGAACCGGAGCAAGAGGAAGAAGAACCGGAAACTTCGGCTGACGACGCCGATGATAATGATGATAATTCAAATTTGCCGACTGATGAAAACGGTCAGTTGACATTGTTCTAAAGATAATGAAGATGAATAAACAAAGAGAGATAAAAAGAATCTGTGCATTACTGATTGCTACAATGTTCTCATTTGCAGCTTATGCACAGGATGACTATAGCGACGGTAGTAGCGAATACACAGAAGACTACAGCGAATACAGTGATGATGGAAGTGGCGGTGGAGGCGGCGAGGAAGTGCCAGACCGTTACGGACGATTCGTCAATCTGTATCCGGGATGTGAGGATAATGAGGCTTCTGAGATTTTCGACGCTCAGAAGAAGAAACCTGGTTTGATCCTTCCTATCTTCCCAGGTGGTGGAGAGGTAGAGTTCTCACGTTATGTGTTCCATCATCAGCAGGGAATAGAAGTTGTCGACTCTGTGGCAGCCGGAAAAGGTCCGGACGGAGGTGATTTGCAGTATTTGCTTCGTGGCACAGTGCTTGTCAGAGTCACAATCGACCGTTGTGGAAAGGCAGTGAACCCAGAGATCATAAAGGGTGTGTGTGAGGAATACGATACAGAGGCGTTGGAGATCATGAGTGATCTGCCAATATTCAAGCCAGGTGAACTTGATGGCATCCGTGTGAAGGTGGCTTTGACAGTTCCTGTCTACTATACACGTAAACATCCGAAACCAAAGCGTCCTGAGGATGAGTACTACTACGACGACACATATGGCTATTGATCCATGGCTAAGTTAAAAACCGTTTTTTTTTGTCAAAACTGTGGCAACGAGTCGAGCAAATGGCTTGGCAAATGTCCAGCGTGTGGAGAATGGAACACCTTCGTTGAAGAGGTGGTGAATAAAGCCCCCGCGTCTTCCACTATAAAAAAGGGTGTATCGATAGTTTCAGCAAACGACGAGCGAACTCGTCCTGTGTTGATAGAAAACATTGAGGTGACGCAGGAGGTCCGTTTTGATACCAAATGTGCCGAGTTCAACCGTGTGCTTGGCGGCGGACTTGTGCCTGGATCGATGGTGTTGATCGGAGGAGAGCCTGGAATCGGAAAGAGTACGCTGGTGCTTCAGGTGGTGCTGAATATCGAAGGAAAGAAGACATTGTATGTGTCGGGCGAGGAGAGCCTTAACCAGTTGAAGATGCGAGCTGAGCGACTCGGGTCGTATGCCAACAAACAGTGCTATTTTGTGAGCGACAACTCGCTTGAAAGAATCTTCACACATATAAAGAATGTGCAGCCGGAACTGCTGATCATCGATTCTATCCAGACGATAGAGACGGAGTTGGTGGAGAGTGCGGCCGGCAGTGTATCGCAAGTCAGAGAGTGTGCGGCTCAGATTCTGCGTTATGCCAAAGAGAGCAACACACCTGTTTTGATGATCGGTCATATCACGAAAGACGGCACGATAGCCGGACCGAAGATCTTGGAGCATATTGTGGATACGGTTATACAGTTTGAGGGAGACCAACATTATATGTATCGTATCTTGCGTGCGATAAAAAACAGATTCGGAAGCACATCCGAGATCGGTATTTTTGAGATGCAGCACAGTGGATTGAGAGAAGTGTCAAACCCATCCGAGATGCTCATGTCTCACAACAACCTTGGACTCAGCGGAACGGCGATCGGAGCGATGATAGAGGGAATCAGACCATTGCTGATAGAGGTTCAGGCATTGGTTAGCACAGCAGCGTATGGCACACCGCAACGTTCAGCCACGGGATTCGACGCACGCCGATTGAATATGTTGTTGGCTGTATTGGAGAAACGAGTAGGATTTAAGTTATCGCAGAAAGATGTCTTTTTGAATATTGCCGGAGGATTGAAGGTCAGTGATCCGGCCTTGGATTTAGCGGTGATCAGTGCCATCCTCTCGTCGAATATGGATATAGCGATAGATCCGAGTGTCTGTCTGGCGGGAGAAATAGGATTGACGGGAGAGATACGTCCGATCAACAGGATAGAGCAAAGAATTTCGGAAGCGGAAAAGTTAGGATTCAAGAAGATAGTCATTCCGCGATTCAAGAACATGGATGTCAGCGGACGACAAATACAGGTTCTTACAGCGGAAAAAGTGGAAGACGCATTCAAGATATTGTTTGCGTAGGATATAGGAAGACGGGAGGAATCCCGTCTTTTTTGTATTTTTTTTGAGAGTTTTATTGGATTCGAAAAAGAAATCTTAATGATATTTCTTTGAATTTCCTCACGATATTTTTATTTGGTTGTCCCGTAATACCCCGCATACCACTGAGCAAACGCTCTCAAGCCTGCTCTCAAACTTGTGCTTGGCTTGAACCCAAAATCCTGTTCCAGTGGGGTCGTGTCTGCGAATGTCACAGGTACATCGCCAGCCTGCATAGGCACAAGCTCCTTATGCGATTCGAAATCGTAATCGGCAGGAAGCACTTTGGCAGCGATCAACTCCTCCTGAAGAATAGTCACGAAATCCAGAAGATTCTCAGGTGAGTTGTTTCCAATATTGTAAACTTTATATGGTGGAATAGGCAATCCGTCCTCTCCGTTCTGCTTCTCTGGCGCATGCTGCATCACACGAACCACACCTTCCACGATATCATCCACGTATGTGAAGTCTCGCTTGCAATTTCCATAGTTGAAAATCTGAATTGTCTTGCCCTCACGAAGCTTATTTGTAAAACCAAAATATGCCATATCCGGGCGTCCAGCAGGACCGTAGACAGTGAAGAATCTCAATCCAGTCGACGGAATATTATAAAGTTTCGAATATGCGTGAGCCATCAGTTCATTGCTCTTCTTTGTCGCAGCATATAGAGAGACGGGATTGTCCACCTTGTCGTCTGTGGAATATGGAACCTTCTTGTTTGTCCCATAGACGCTGGAAGACGATGCGTATACAAGATGTTCTACCTCGTTATGACGGCAAGCTTCAAGAATATTGTAGAATCCAATCAGATTAGACTGGATATAGGCATCCGGATTGGTAATACTATAGCGGACACCTGCCTGAGCTGCAAGATTCACAACGACTGCAGGTTTATATTCAGAGAATATTTTGTCAACAATAGCCTTATCTGCAATGTCTCCTTTGATAAAAAACCAATTACATCCTAAATTCTCTATCTCTTTGAGACGTTCATGTTTGATATTGACGTCGTAATAATCAGTAATGGAATCAATTCCTACCACCTTTATATTCTCAACATCATTAAACAAACGCTTCACAAGGTTTGATCCTATGAATCCGGCAGCACCTGTGACAAGCACTGTCTTTCCTTCAAGGGATACATTGTATTTTACCATAATCTATATAAATGCTGAAAAATCAGAATAATAATAAAATTGACAATTACCGTATATCGTCAACTTTTCAATCACGAATTCCCCCAATAATCAATGGAAAATTAAAATTATAGAAAAGTTTTTAGATGTGCAAGTAAGAAACCGAAAATATCCATTTTGATTTCAACAATTAAAAAACGGAGCTGCTTTCAAAGGTTTGTTAGTAAAGAAAATATATTAAGTTGATTTTAAAAATATTGTCAAGAAAACGGATTGCAGAGATGTTTTTTACGTCTGCATGTCTTGGCTTTGATATGAAAGATATATCAAAAAGTCATCTGAAGACGGGATTTTCCCCCGTCTTCTTTTCTTGTTGAAAAGTTACGTCCCAATTCTTCCCGTCAAAATTTGGGAAGTAGACAGAATTTGTGTAGATTTGCACGATTCAAAAAGAAGGTGGTATGACTATGGACTATGGACATAAGCAATTGGCTGTTGCGGACAACACATCCGCATGTCGTTTCACTTTTCCTTTTTAATTGCGTTGGTTTTTGATTCCGACGCATTTTTTTTGCATTTTAGAAAAAGAAACAATTTATTATACGGTTATGATAGAAGGAATCAAAAAGGTCATTCTGCTTGGATCCGGAGCTTTGAAGATCGGACAGGCAGGTGAGTTTGACTACTCAGGTTCGCAGGCATTGAAGGCAATGCGCGAGGAGGGTATCAGCACAGTGTTGATTAATCCAAACATCGCAACAATCCAGACTTCTGCTGGTGTTGCTGACAAAGTTTATTTCTTACCAATCACTCCATACTTCGTTGAGGAGGTAATCAAGAAAGAGAAACCAGACGGAATTTTGCTTGCTTTTGGTGGACAGACAGCGCTTAACTGTGGTACTGAGTTGTACACAAACGGCATTTTTGAGAAATATGGTGTCAAGGTTCTAGGTACGTCTGTTGACGCTATCATGATCACTGAGGACCGTGACTTGTTTGTAAAGAAGTTGGATGAGATCAAGGCTCTTACTCCTAAGTCGGAGGCTGTTGAGTCGATGGAGGATGCTCTTCGTGTAGCTCACGAGATCGGATTCCCTGTGATGGTTCGTTCGGCTTACGCTCTTGGTGGTCTTGGTTCTGGTGTTTGCGAGAACGAGGCTGAATTCCGTGAACTTTGCGACAGTGCGTTGGCTCACTCAAAGCAGATCCTTGTTGAGGAGTCGTTGAAGGGTTGGAAGGAGATCGAGTTCGAGGTTATCCGTGATAAGAACGATCACTGCTTCACTGTTGTGCCTATGGAAAACTTCGATCCACTTGGCATCCACACTGGAGAGTCTATCGTCGTTGCTCCAATCATCTCTTTGTCTCAGGAGCAGATCACATTCCTTCAGGAGGTTGCAAAGAAGGTTGTTCGCCACATCGGAATCGTTGGTGAGTGTAATATCCAGTACGCTTTCAACGCACAGACAAACGACTACCGTATCATTGAGATCAACGCTCGTTTGAGCCGTTCTTCTGCTTTGGCATCTAAGGCTTCTGGTTATCCATTGGCATTCGTAGCCGCTAAGTTGGCTTTGGGTTACTCACTTGACCAGATCGGTGAGATGGGTACTCCTAACTCAGCTTACGTCGCACCGTCTGTCGACTATATGATTGTCAAGATTCCTCGTTGGGATTTGACTAAGTTCGCTGGTGTTGACCGTGAGATCGGTTCGTCAATGAAATCAGTAGGTGAGATCATGTCTATCGGTAAGTCTTTCGAGGAGATTATCCAGAAGGGTCTTCGTATGATCGGACAGGGTATGCACGGATTCGTTGGCAATAGAGATCTTGAGTTTGGCGACCTAGACAAGGAACTTTCCCATCCTACAGACTTGCGTATCTTCGCTATCGCCGCTGCTTTGGAGAAAGGCTATACAGTGGAGAGAATCGAGGAGTTGACAAAGATCGACATCTGGTTCTTGAACAAGTTGAAGAATATAGTAGACTACACGAAGGTAATCGCTAAATATAAGACTATCGAGGATATCCCAGCAGACGTAATGCGTGAGGCTAAACGTCTTGGATTCTCAGACTTCCAGATCGCTCGTTACTGCGAGAATCCATCTGGCAACATGGAGAAGGAGATCCTACGTGTACGTGATTCTCGTAAGAAGAACAATATCGTTCCTGCGGTAAGAAGAATCAACACAGTCGCTTCTGAGCATCCAGAGTTGACTAACTATCTATATATGACTTACGGTGCTACTGAGCACTCTATCAATTATAATTACAAGAACGACAAGTCAATCGTTGTACTTGGTTCGGGAGCTTACCGTATCGGTTCTTCTGTAGAGTTCGACTGGTGTTCGGTAAATGCTGTACAGACTGCAAGAAAGTTGGGTTACAAGTCGATCATGATCAACTACAACCCAGAGACAGTTTCTACAGACTACGATATGTGCGACAGACTTTACTTTGATGAGTTGAGCTACGAGCGTGTATTGGATGTTTTGGATTTGGAGACTCCTAAGGGTGTGATTGTATCTGTAGGTGGACAGATCCCTAACAATTTGGCGATGAAGTTGCACCGTCAGAATGTGCCTATCCTAGGAACATCACCAGTATCTATCGACCGTGCTGAAAACCGTCACAAGTTCTCTGCAATGCTTGACCAGCTAGGAATCGACCAGCCAAGATGGAAGGAGTTGACAAGCTTCGACGAGATTGACGCCTTCATTGATGAGGTCGGCTTCCCAGTGTTGATCCGTCCATCATACGTGCTTTCAGGTGCGGCAATGAACGTTTGCCACAACAAAGAGCAGATGCATACATTCTTGAAGGCTGCCGCAAAGGTATCTAAGGAGTATCCAGTAGTTGTGTCTGTGTTCATGCAGGAGGCAAAGGAGATCGAGTTCGATGCGGTTGCTAAGAACGGTAAGGTTATCGAGTATGCTATTTCTGAGCATGTTGAGTTTGCCGGAGTTCACTCAGGCGACGCTACACTTGTATTCCCAGCACAGAATATCTACTTGGAGACAGCCCGCAGAATCAAGAGAATCAGTAAGAAGATCGCTGAGGAGTTGAACATCAGCGGACCATTCAATATCCAGTTCCTTGCAAAGAACAATGATGTTAAGGTTATCGAGTGTAACTTGCGTGCATCACGTAGTTTCCCATTCGTATCGAAGGTATTGAAGAGAAACTTCATCGAGACAGCTACAAAGATTATGCTTGATGTTCCAGTTGAGACACCAGATTCTTCAACATTCGATATTGACTATGTTGGAGTTAAGGCATCACAGTTCTCATTCGCACGTCTTCACAAGGCAGACCCAGTTCTTGGAGTGGACATGTCGTCGACTGGAGAGGTAGGATGTATCGGAGCTGATTTCGAAGAGGCATTGCTTACTTCAATGATTTCAGTAGGTTATCCAATTCCACAGAAGGGAATCTTGGTTTCATCAGGAGATGTTCGTGGAAAAGTAGAGCTTCTTGACGCATGCAAGATGTTGGCTGCTAAGGGATACAAGATCTACGCAACAGAGGGAACACAGAAGTTTTTGGGCGATCATGGTATCCAGGCTACAGCTGTTTGCTGGCCAGATGAGGAGTCGAACGGTAAGGAGAACATCGCTAAGTTGATGTCTAACCATCAGATTGATTTGGTTATCAACATACCAAAGGATCATACAAAGCGTGAGCTTACAAATGGATACAAGATCCGTCGTTCTGCGATCGACCACAATATTCCATTGATGACAAACGCTCGTCTTGCAAGCGCATATATCCGTGCTTTGACTATCAAGAGTATGGAGGATATCAAGATCAAGACTTGGCAGGAGTATTAATAATGCTAAATGAGGAATGCTGAATGCTAAATTATAGGTATACAACGTCTACAAATAATTAGTTGAAAGCAGACCATTACGTAGGGGAGGGGATCAAATCCTCCCGACAATAAGAACAGAAATCCCGATTCGAAAGAGTCGGGATTTTTTATTGATTGTTGCTGATAATAAACTTTTTAAGAAATGATGTTGTTGAATTTTCGAAATGATTCGGAAAATTTGGGGCGTTGTTTGGTTTGTGTTCTCTATGAAGGAAAAATAATTGGTGTTGCAAAGCATATTGCGTCGTGTTGTAAAATATTGTTTGTGTGATTATTTTTGTAAGTAGAACTAAACGGGGATGCCGAAAACCGGAGAGAGTAGGCGAGGATTAATATTGGGATTATGGGATATATTGTATTAATTTCTTGTTGCAGTAAAAAAGCAAAAGATCCATGTCCAGCAAAAGACTTATATATAAGTCCACTTTTTAAGAAAAGTTTGGATTATGCTCGTAAGTTGACAAGTGATGATAAAATATTTATTTTATCTGCAAAACATCATTTGTTTTCTCTGACTAAAGAAATATCCTCTTATGATATTACTCTTAATACTATGAGTATACAAGAGAGAAAGAATTGGGCAAGAATTGTAAATTGTCAGATAGAAGAAATTCTAAAAAATAATCAAAAAGATGATATTATAGTACTGGCTGGGGAAAATTATAGGGAGTTTTTGGACTTTAAGGGCAGACCTGTCAATGTTCCATTAAAAGGAATGAGAATTGGTCAGATGTTGGAACGTTTGAATGAATTAATTAATGAATATTATGATAATGATAAAATCAGTTAAAGACATTAGGGATCATAAATTCTCTGGAATTGAAAAGAGACACGGTATATATAAATGGTGGTTTTGTGATGATTGTATTCATAAACTGTTGACGCCGTTATATCCTGATGTGGATTATACCACTTTGAAAGGTATGACAGGTCAACATATGATTATTAATAATAAAGGTTATACTTTGTTGTATGTAGGTATCGCTGCTGGAAGAAATGGAATAAGGGGCCGTTTTAAGTGGCACATTGCACAAAACCATTCTAAATCGACTATATCCAAAGGATATCTTTCTACTTTGCGTAGAACATTGATGGGATTGTTAATGAATAGAAGTACTGATACTTTCTATACATTTGGAGAAAAAAGGCTAAACGATTTTATGGATGAGAATTGTTATTTGGAGTGGGATTATTATAATAATGTAAATAAGCAAGGACTTGAAGTTATAGAATCCATGATAATTAATTCTGGTTATTACCCTCTAAATATTCAAGGTAACAATCAGACTTCGAATCAATTGAAGGATAAATTGAAAGTGTTGAGAAAAATATAATAAGCAATTATATACGAGTTGTCCAAACACTCTTATTTTTAATACGCTCGTCCTACTCTAAGTTTGCAGTGTGATTGATTTTTGCAAAATGAGCAACGCGAAATTTTGCAAAAATCAACAAGTCAAACGGACTCGCGTTGGAGGAGGAACAAGGGTTTGCAATCCTCATTTTTGGACAACTGCTATATATTCTCCATATAATATGCTTATGCAAATGAATACATCCGTGCTATGGTCAACAAGAGTATTGAGGACATCAAGATCAAAACTTGGCAGGAGTATTAATCTGATTGATAATATCCAACGTTGGTAACGTTGGACATAAACAAAAATCCCGATTCGAAAGAGTCGGGATTTTTTTTGTTCATCATACTGAATAAATTTGGCGGATTTTGTTCAGTATACTGAACAAAATTTTCGTCTACTCAAAACAATAGGGACAGGTTTCAAACCTGCCCCTATTGTTTTAATCTGCCTATATTTTAATTAACGTGAGTTCGATGAACTGTAATCTGCTGATCATATTCCATTTTCTGATTGGATTCTCATCTCTTTTTCTCATAAAAAAGCGTAGCTTTTCTCTGTAAACTTTATTTCTCTGTGGTTTTATTAATTTTTTGTGCTCGCCTACGGCTCGCACGTGGGGAAGGGTTAGGGCCAATATCTATCAAACATGGGCCCTTAACAATCCTCATTTATGACACTTCAACTGTCATTTTCTCCTATTTTTTTAATTCGTCGAATTCACGTTAATTGTGCATGTTATCTCTTTATAATCGGATATGCATTGCCATCAATAATCATATAGTAGATTCCTTTAGCCAAAGAAGACGTGTTGACAATTCCGTCGACAGACAATTTACCTTCTGTCACACTGATTCCATTGGCATTAACCACACGGAATGATGCTCCTTCTTCAGCTCCAGACACTATGATATTATTGCCAATTGGATAAACAGAGATGTTGGTTCCTGCGATAAGCTCCACTGCGGTTGGCTCTTTAATAGAGAATTGGTATTGTGCAATACAACCATTAGCATCTTTTACGGACACTACATAATCCCTTGCTTCCAAATTATGGTATTCGTCTTTTTCTCCATATGGACCTCTGTCTAATGCGTATAGATACGGTGCATAATCGTAGTTCTCCAAAACTACTTTCACATCTTTTTGACCGATGCTATCCACCGATGCGATTACCGGACGAGGATTAACTTTGATTTCTATGGATGCGGAAGTTGTGCATATGCCATCATTTGCCTTAAAACTAATGTTTGTTGTTTCTTTTGGCTCGAAATCCAAAATGGCATTATTACTTAAAATATCACCGCTTTCTTCAGACTTCCATTCGTAGTCTTTTATTTCAGATTCAGATAAGTCAATAGTAACACGATCTCCTTCACAAATTTCGATCTTATCAAGATCTATCATGGAAGGTGCAGACACTATGACATAGGCAGTGTCGTGTACAATTTGTTCGAACTCTCCTTCTCCTTCACGATATGAAAATCTTGTGATGTATTTGACAAATCCAGGCACATTTTGTTGTCTTTTTAGAATGAATCCTTTGTCGCTTTTTTGAAGTTTTGAAGTGACATCAGTGATTTCTTTATCATTAAATTCTAATACCGTAAGATTTAATTTTGATGGATATAGTATATTTCCAGTTCCTGTTGTGTCGATAGTGAGTACTGTACTGTCTTCTTCACAAACGTTAGTAGCGGCGATAGAAGAGTTAAGCTTCAATACTCCATCTACAGGTTCTTCCTCAACCTCTCCATATTGGTAGACGCGTACATAATCGACAAGCATACGTTGTGGGAAGATTCCGTCGTCGATACCTTGCTCGCCTCCCCAGCTTCCACCGACAGCAATGTTAAGAAGAAGGTGGAATCTCTTGTCGTATGGCCACTCTTTATATGATTTGTGCTCGTTGTTGAAACGGAACACCTGTTCGCCATCAAGGAAGAAAATCACTTTTTCTGCATCCCACTCCATGCTGTAGATGTGCCAGTTTTGGCTTGGCGACGAAGTTGTCACCGTGTTACCCTTGTTCGTGCCATTCTTGTGGTTGTAGGCCTCTGTGTGGATGTTGCAGTGGATTTTATTAGGGTCGAAGCCTACATTCTCCATGATATCCAACTCTCCAGAGTTTGGCCATCCACCATAAGTGTCGTCTGTGGAAAGCATCCAGATGGCTGGCCACATACCGCGTCCAGACGGAAGCAATGCTTTCACTTCCACTTTTCCGTAAAGCCAATCACCTTTGCCTTTTGTAAGCAGACGGGCAGAAGTATATTCTTTAGTCTGACCATCTCCATACCAAGTATATCTCTCTTTACGAGCTTCGATGATTAGGTTGCCGTCTTCCACCCACGCATTCTTTTTATCAGCAGGAGTATAGTTTTGGGCCTCATTGTTTCCCCAGTCCCAGTTGTTTCCTTCTGTATCAAACGACCATTTTGAATTGTCTGGTGTGCCAGAATAGTCGAACTCATCGTTCCAGACGAGTTTCCAATCTTGCTTTCCATATAGGAAAGAGCAACATAATGTTGTGCAAACGGTTAGGAGTAATTTTTTTATCATACCAAGATACTTTAGAAAGAGTTTATTGTCTTATTTTTGCTCTACAAATGTACAATTATAATTGAATAATATATCAAGAATGCCGAGTTACGAACGCTTCTGCCCGTTTTTATGAATATTATTATCCAATTATGTTAATTGCAGTAGGATAAAAATCCAATTTGTTGGATTTTTGGGGCATAAAAAATGGCTTCTATAGATGTGATTTTGAAAAAACTAGAGGATTTGTTGTGATTTTGTCTGTGTGTGAGCTCTATGTTGAGGATGAACTTTTGAAAATTAAACTCTATTCTAATTTGAGTTTTCTATCCTTTTTGATAATTTTGTTGCATTAATAACTTTGAATTCATAATATGGGAATCAAAAGAAACAAAATATATGCAGCAATGATTGGCTTGTTGGTTGCTGTGGCACCAACGTCGGTTATGGCTAATAAAAATGCAGAAGTATCTCGAAACCTGGAAATCTATTCTACTTTGTTGCGTGAGCTGGATATGTTCTATGTCGACACGTTTTCTGTAGAGAAGACGGTGGAGACTGGAATCAACGCGATGCTCAACAAGATTGACCCATACACTATGTATATCCCTGAGCGTGAGATGGACGACCTTAAGTTTATGACTACAGGTACGTATGCCGGCGTTGGTTCGGTGATCTCGCAGCGAGACAGTCTTGTGATGATCCAGGAGGTATACGAAAATTCTCCATCTCATAAATATGGATTAAAGGCTGGCGACGTGCTTCTTAGCGTCGACGGGGAAAAAGTGATTGGCAGCACCACTTCAGACGTGAGCAAGAAGTTGCGTGGTGTGGCTGGAACTTCGGTCAAGGTGGTTGTCAAGCGTGGTGATAAGGAGGTGACTCTTAATATTGTGCGTGACAATATCACTATATCATCTTTGAACTTGGCTAAAAACATCGGTGACAATATCGGTTATATCCATTTGACTGGTTTCACAACTGGCACTGCTGATTTGTTCAAGACAGAGTTGAAGAAACTTAAGCAGTCGGGCATCCAAGGTTTGATCATCGACCTTCGTTCCAACCCAGGAGGAATCCTTTCAGAGGCAGTCGACATCGTCGGATGTTTTGTGGAGAAGGGCACAAAGGTGGTTTACACCAAGAGCAAGATTAAGGAGTGGGATGAGACATTCTCAACAACTAAGGATCCTGTCGACTTGGATATGCCAATCGTAGTGATGGTGAACGGGGAGAGTGCTTCCGCCGCTGAGATCGTATCCGGAGCATTGCAGGATTTGGACAGAGCTGTCATCTTGGGTGAGCGTACTTATGGTAAAGGTCTTGTGCAGACAAGCCGCAGTTTGCCATTTGGAGGCAGCCTTAAATTGACAATCTCTAAATACCATATCCCATCAGGACGTTGTATACAGGCTATCGACTATGCCCGTACACGTGAGAATGGAAAGAAATTTGTGATTCCAGATAGTTTGACTCATGAGTTCAAAACTAAGAATGGCAGAATCGTGAAGGATGGTTGCGGTGTGATGCCGGACACTGTGTATACAGGAGACAGCGTTCCTGCCCAGATTGTCTATCAGCTTTACGTGAAGAATATCATCTTTGATTATTGTACAAAGTGGGCTGCTGAGCATCCTACAATTCCGTCGGTGCAGGATTTCAAATTCACTGATTGGCAGGATTTCAAGAATTTTGTTGTAAGCAAGGATTTCAGCTACAAGACAGAAAAAGAGAAACTTTTTGACGCTCTTGTTGAGAAAGCAAAGAAAGACAGCACATATGAGGCTGCAAAACAGCAGTATGATGCGTTGCAGATGGCTCTGTTCCGTTGTCAGGATGAAGAGTTGGATAAGAATAAGGATGAGATTATCCAGTTGATTTCTACCGACTTGGCTCAACGTTATTATTACCAGAAGGGAGCTTCTGAGGAAAGTTTGAAATACGACAAGGAGACTAAGAGAGCTTCTGATATTTTGCGCAACAAGAACGTTTACAACGCTATTTTGTCGACATCTAAAAAAAGTGACAAATGAGAGCAATGATATTCGCTGCCGGACTTGGCACACGTCTTCGCCCACTTACGGACAATCGTCCTAAGGCATTGGTTGAACTGAATGGCAAACCGTTGCTTTTCCATTGCATAGAGAACTTGAAGCGTTTTGGTGTGACGGAATTCATGGTTAATGTTCACCATTTTGGCGACCAGATTATCGACTATCTGAAGTCGAATGATTTTGGTGTGGACGTGAAAATATCCGACGAACGTGATTTTCTGCTTGATACAGGTGGCGGATTGAAACGTGCGTTTGAGACATTCGGTGGTGAAGATCCGCTCATTGTCCATAACGTGGATATTTTTTCTAATGCGGATATCAAAGCATTGTACGAAACTCATTTGGCAAATGAAGCTGAGGCTACACTTCTTTGTTCGCACCGTGATTCTTCACGTCAGTTGATATCATCTGAAGATGGAAGACTGCGAGCATGGAAAAATCTTAAAACAGACGAAACTAAAGGCGACGTGACTGTGTTTGAAGAACCAAACAATCAGTTGGCGTTCGCTGGAATACATATTATAAACCCATCTCTTTTGCGAAAGATGTCTGATTTTCCGGATAAATTCTCAATCATTGATTTCTATCTGGATATGGCACCGTCTCACAATATCCAACTTCATGAATCTGCCGGTTTGCAGCTTATCGATGTTGGTAAGGTTGACGCGTTGGCAAAAGCGAGTGAGTTTATAGATAAACACATTAATCAACAAACAGACTGAATATGGGACAAAAACACATTGACAAGTTAGATGAGAAGATTCTGAAACTGATTTCAGACAATGCACGAATGCCATTCTTGGAGGTGGCAAGAGAATGTAATGTCTCAGGAGCTGCAATTCACCAGCGTATACAGAAGTTGCAGAAAATCGGTGTGATCAAAGGTTCTGAGTTTGTGCTCGACCCATCAAAAATTGGTTACAACACATGCGCGTACATGGGTATTTTCTTGCGCGACGCGAATGATTTCCAGGATGTTGTGGACGCATTGTATAAAATTCCAGAGGTGGTGGAATGCCATTACACAACTGGAGAATATGCGATGTTCATCAAGATTTACGCAAAGAGCAACCGTGATTTCTTGCGCTTGATCCATGAGAGACTGCAGGCTATCAAAGGCATCTCAAGTACAGAGACAATCATTTCTCTAAACGAAGCGTTCAAACGTCAGGCTCCTATCATCGATATCGAAATCACAGATGATGATTATGATGGAGACGATGACATTGCTGATGATGTGGTGGATTGATCTTCTTCCAAAATTATAAATCGGGGTTGTTATAATACACCCCATAATATATAGTGGAAAGGATATTTTTATCGATATATTACTTTTTTGAGCAACGGCGTTCACTTTTGTGGATGTCGCTTGTTGTGTTGATTGCTCTGCTTGGTCTTTCCGCATCACGTCTGAATGTTGAGCAGGATATAATGAAGATCCTGCCCGACAATGGAAACAATGCAGTCCAGAAACTTGTGTTTGAAAAACTCAAGGTGAAGGATAATGTTGTGGTGATGGTGAGTACGGAAGACGGGGATATAGCCTCTGTCCATAAATGTGCGTTGACTTTGGAAAAGGAACTGAACGACGCTCTTGTGCCTGATCTTGCAAAAAGTGTAGACTTTACTGTGGATCCGGATGCTGGACAATCAACATCTGATATAATCTATAACAATCTTCCGATCTTTATCGACAATTCCGTCTACTCGACATTTGATTCTATCTTTTCTGCGGATGCCATTGATAGAAGGATGGCCGCAAACTATGGGGCGTTGCACGGATTGTTTGGTAATTTTGCAGCAGACTACATCTATAAAGATCCGTTCGGACTTGCTGGACCTGCGTTGAAAAGCCTTGCCAACACCCAGGTCTCATCTAAATATTCCATAATCGACGGTGGTGTATACCTTTCCACTGATTCCACCGCTATGATCACAATAACTCCAACTTTCCCGGCTGGAGATGTCAACTCGTCTCAGAAACTTACCGAGGCGGTGGAGAAAGTGTTGGCAAAACACAATGAGGCAAAGATCGACTGTTTTGGTGGACCAGTGATGGGAGTTTACAATTCTCGTTGCATCCAGAAGGATATGCGTCTGACGCTTATTGTCGGAATATTAGCTATATGCACAATCATCTTCTTTTCTTTCCGTGACCGAAAGAGTGTCTTTCTGATATTGTTGCCAAGTTCATTCGGATTCCTTTTCGCATTGGCTGTGATGGCTTTGTATAAAGGGACTATCTCTCTGATCGCCATGGGAGCGAGCAGTGCCATCATGGGAGTGGTGATGAGTTATGCGATCCATGTGGTGACGCATAAGGAGCATTGTAAAGATGCCCCACAATTGATAAAGGAATTGTCATCTCCGCTGACAGTCGGCAGTTTCACAACTATCGGAGCTTTTTTCAGCCTTACATTCACGTCGTCTTCATTATTGATTGATTTTGGACTCCTTGCGTCTAACATGATAATCGGAGCCATGATTTTCTGTCTCATCTATCTTCCTCATATTATGAGTTATGGTGAGACGGGGGAGAAACGCAGACTTTTGCGATGGATCGAGAAAATCAATGCCTACAAGATTGAGAATGTGTCGTTCCTGGTGGTGGTGATACTATTGCTTTCCGGTTATGGATTGTATCACTACAATGATGTGGAGTTTGATGCCGACATGAACCATCTCTGCTATTATCCCGACGGCACGCTTGATGTTGAGAAACGATTGCAGCGTTCAACATGTGAGGATGGTGAGGTGTCGATATATTTTGTGTCAGCTGGAGAAACAGACGAAGAGTCCCTCGTCGCCTATCATAAGATGAATCATACACTTGACTCTTTGCTTGGCACGGGTGATATAGTGCGTCATTCCCATCTAGACAAATTGCTGGTGTCTGGCGGAGAACAGCAGGAGAAAATTGAGAAATGGAATTCTTTCTGGACAGCAGAACGGAAGCAGACAGTGACTCAGCAATTGAAGAAGTCGGCGGAGAAATATGGATTTCAACCATCTGCTTTTGATCCATTTGTCAAAACAATAAATGCGGAGTATAAAGCAGACAGAGTGGAGTCGGCATTTGAGAAAGTTCCACAGTCGCCTTTAAGCAAACATATCGACAGTTGGTTCTGTTCGGAAGACGGAATGAAAATGGCAATCTCAAACGTCGTGATGAAAGCGGAAGCCAAACAGAAGGTTTATGATTCGTTTGTAGGCAGCAGGAATGTTGTGATTCTCGACAAACCTCATTTTGTTCAAGGGTATATGCGAAGCGTACAAGATGATTTCAATTTTGTGCTGGGAGTTTCGTCGCTGATTGTGTTCCTTGGATTGCTCCTTAATTATGGACGATTGGAAACAGCATTGTTAAGTTTCATGCCAATGGCATTGGCTTGGCTGATCATCCTTGGAGTGATGTATTTCTTTGGATTGTCGTTCAATATTGTGAGTGTCATAATCTCAACATTCATATTCGGTATCGGGGATGATTTCAGCATTTTCATCACAGATGGACTTGTGGATGAATACAGTAGGGGAAGGCATACATTGTTGTCGCACAAGATAGCGATCTTTTTCTCGTCTGTCGTATCCATACTCGGCATGGGTGTTCTGGTGTTTGCCGATCATCCTTCGTTGCTTACTGTAGCATATACGTCATTGATAGGAATGTTTGCGACGGTGCTGATCGCGTATGTGTTGCAGCCATTGATATTCAGGTTGTTTGTCACACGTCGCACAGAGAAAGGATTGTCGCCAATCACAATCAATAGTTTGTTCTGGACTATACTTCTGATCGGCAGTTTCGGAATAGCAGGAGTTTTGCTATCCTTGGTGGCTTTGTTGTCATATTGTCTGCCTCTAAAGAAGATTTGGCGTTACAATTTGCTCCACTATCTGATCTGTTATTTCTGCAGAGGATTGATATGGATAGCCACACCTCGTCTGACAAGAAAAGATGCGGACAATACGCATGAGGATTTTTCAAAGCCAGCGATGATAATATCCAACCATCAGTCGGTGCTTGATATCGTACGTGTGATGGCACTCACTCCTAAAGTGGTGATTATGGCAAAGAAGACAAATTGGAATTCCCCTGTCTATGGAATCCTTCTTCATTTGTCAGGTTTTTTCTGCAGCGACGACGCTACTGAAAACTACATACCGCAGTTGAAGACACTTGTCGCCAACGGTTACAGCATTTGTGTCTTTCCGGAAGGAGAGAGAAGTGTCGATGGAAAAATCGCGAAATTCCATCCTGGAGCATTCTTTTTGGCAAGTGAACTTGGCATCGATATTCTTCCTGTTGTGTTTGCCGGCCATCATTATGGCATTCGCAAAGGAGACATTATATATGTAGGCAGGACGAATATAGCGATGAAGATTTGTGAAAGGAGAGCGTGCGCACCGTCTGACCGTGCCAAACGATTGTTCAAGGAAGACGCTGCGGAATACGAAGCTTTGATAAAGAGTGAGTATGATGCACTCTGCCGTGAGATAGACACTCCTAAGAATCCATATTTCCGTCATCTGCTGGAGCAAAACTTTATTCTGAAAGGACCAGTGCTTGAATACTACACCAAAGCCAAAATCAGAATAGAAGAAGACTATCAGAAGTATTGGAGACAGATTCCAAACAATGCCGTCGTCTCAGATTTGGGATGTGGCTATGGATATTTGTCGTTCATGCTGAGCCATACGATGCCAGAAGCCGAGATCCATTCGTACGACTATGATGAGGATAAGATAGAAATAGCTCAGCATTGTTATTCAGTGGCTGACAACCAGACATATAGCGTGGCTGACATTGTGAATTCGGATTTTGTGGAGAGCGATGTGTTCATCCTCAACGACGTGTTGCATTATATGAAAGCAGACGAACGAAACAGCGTCCTATGCAAATGTTTGGAGAAATTGAAAGATGGAGGAAAAATCATTGTGCGAGATGCGGACAAGAGTCAGAAGAAAACGCATAAAATAACCAAGTTGACGGAATGGTTCTCCACTTCATCCATCATCCATTTCAACAAAGTCGCCCGTAATATTGACTTTTTTGATGCAGAAGAGATGAAAACTTTTGCTGAAAAACACGGGTTGGAAATCGAGATCACAGACAATGATGAGACAACATCGAATAAGATATTCGTGTTGAAACGAAAAAATAAGACTTATTAAGTGAATATAAACTAAAAACTATAGATTATGGCACAAGACGAAATCGGATACGACGATAAGGAAGCTGTGGAATTCATCCTTGCCAACTTGGATGAAGAGTATGCCGACACAACAGCTGAAGAGGTAGAGTATATCCTTGATATCCTTTACGATTACTACGAGGCTCAGGGATTCTTCGATGAGGATTCAGATGATGAGGTGGATATCGACGAAGATGAGATTCTCCAGTATGTAGTGGATCAGGTGGAGAAAGACAAGAAGGCAGGAGAAAAGTTGGCTCAGAAATTTGATGAAGACCGTATCGCAGAAGTCCTGGAAGGAGAGTATGGATATTGCGACAAAACAGGAGTCTTCACTGATAATGAGGACGAGGAATAATTAATAATTCGAAATTCTAAATTCGAAATGCAAAAATATAGAGACGCACGGATGTGTGTCTCTATTTTTATTGTCGTGTGTCTATATATTTTTTATCTGTTTTTGTGTTTCTATTATTATTAATGAGCGTCTTTAATTTTTGTCCATTCTTCGATTTCGCGAAAGACCACCCTCAACCCTCAACCCTCAACCCTCAACCCTCAACCCTTAACCCTTAACCCTTAACCCTTAACCCTTAACCCTCAACCCTCAATCTTGTATGTATATTCCTTTTTATAGTGTGAAAATGAGCCCTAAATCCTAGAAAAACACTGCAATTTGTCAACGTAATATTTGCACAACTTACATTATGAAAAAAATATGGCAAAAAAATGTAAAAAAAATGTGTTTTTGGTGCATGTTATTAAAAATAAGTGTAATTTTGTAAGCGAATTCAAAACACGAATTTGTTTAATTCATATTATATACAAGAGAAATGAAAAAAGTTGTTCTATTCTTTGTTGCTGGTGCTGCTCTTTGTCTAGCATCTTGCTGTGGTTCTAAGTGTGACAAGGCTGCTTGTGAGGCTGCTGCTGCTGATTCTGCTGCTATCGCAGATTCAATCGCTAAGGCTGATTCAGCTGCTGCTGCTGTAGCTGCTGCTGCTGATTCTGTAGTTGCTGCTGCTAAGGCTGCTGGTGACACAGTTGCTAACGCTGTAGAGGCTGTTGCTGAGGCTGCTGCTGAGGCTGCAAAGTAATAACTTTACGCTGAAAACATAAGGCTCCATCCTTTTGGTTGGAGCCTTTTTTGTTCCTAAAATTTCTTAAATGTTGGAAAATAATTAATGCGTGGTGGGGTGCAATGCGTAAAATTATGTGTAAATTCGCATTTGGATTTGATAATAGATATTAGCTGATGAGAAAAGAAAGAAGAACATTAGTTGCGGTTTTGATGTCTTTGATGTCAATTTTTTATGTGAACGCACAGCAATCAGGATTGTCTCCTGACCTTCAGAAAATAATTTGGGCTTCTCATTTCGTGATCAACAATTATGTGGATACAGTTAACGAGAAAGAGTTTGCAGATGAGGCAATCGCTGCCATGTTGCAGTCGCTAGACCCTCACTCTTCTTATATTCCAAAGGAAGAAGTTGAAAAAGCTAATGAAGGTTTACGTGGTGATTTTGACGGAATCGGTGTCACATTCCAGATGTTGGAAGACACAATGGTGGTGATGCAGACAATCAGTGGAGCTCCAGCTGAAAAAGTTGGAATCATGGCTGGCGACAAGATCATATCTGTAGACGGTGAGAACATCGTCAAAATGAGTACTAATGAGATACAGAAACGTGTCCGCGGACCTCGTGGCACAGATGTGAATATTACTGTTGTGAGAGGTGGAGAGACAGCTCCTTTGATGTTCACAATCACCAGAGATAAAATTCCTTTGTATAGTGTCGACGCGTCTTATATGATAGATAAGGAGGTCGGTTATATCAAGATCAACCGTTACGCGCGCACTACTATGGACGAGTATGTTGAGGCATTCAACAAACTTTCTAAGCAGGGAATGAAATATATGATCATCGACCTTCAGGGTAACGGTGGAGGATTCTTGAATACAGCCAAAGATCTTGTGTCAATGTTTGTGCCAGAGAATTCGATGGTGGTTTACACAGAGGGTATGCATCAGCCAAGACAGGAATATCGTTCGTCTGACAGATATTTTGATGGCGACGGTGCGATGATGGAGCCTTCGAAGAGAAAAGAGGGTCAGTTCCGTGAGAATGTGACTGCACTTACAGATCATAAAAACAGACTTGTGGTTTTGGTGGACGAGAATTCAGCATCCGCATCCGAGATTACAGCTGGAGCATTGCAGGATCTTGACCGAGCAGTCATTGTAGGTCGCCGTACATTTGGAAAGGGATTGGTGCAGAAACCATTCAAGTTCGCAGATGGAAGTGAGATGCGTCTTACAATCGCCAAATACTATACTCCGGCGGGAAGATGTGTGCAGAAACCATATGAGAAGAATGGCAAGAAAGATTATGCCAAGGATTTGAGCGACAGATGGGCACGTGGTGAGTATATGCATGAGGACAGTATCTCATTCCCAGATTCGTTGAAGTACACTACTTTATATAGAGAGCGTACAATCTATGGAGGTGGTGGTATCATGCCAGATGTGTTCGTTCCGCTCGACACTACTTACAACACAGCGTATTACAGAAAGGTGATCGGTAAGGGAGTGCTCAACAAATATTGCTTGAAATATGTGGAGCGTAACCGTGAGAAGTTGAATGGCAAGTATGACTACGAGCAGGAAGGTTCGTTTGCAGAGTTCAATAAGACATTCGTTATTACGGATGATATGTTGGAAGATTTGTTGAAGCAGGCGGATGAAGCTAAGATCGAGCGTGATGAAGAGCAGATCAAACGTTCGCGTGAACATATGAAGATCAATATGAAGGCTTTGATTGCAAGCGATCTTTGGGGCCGTGGCACATACTACGAGATCATGAACACCCAAAGTGATGTTGTGAAAAAGGCTTTGGAGATAATCAAGGATCCAAACCTTTATAAAGAATCGTTTGTTGACCGAAAGAGTAAGGTTAAGGAAGACGGAAAGAAAGACAAGAAAAAGAAATAAACTGTAGAGGTTTAGAGAGTAGGGGTTAGAGTTTATAGTTTTTAAGGTAAGAGAAGACGGAGCAGCGAACAGCTTCGTCTTCTTTTTTATGTTTTTTATAAACGAAGTCAATCTTCACAAAACATTTTGTAGAGAGTGCGTTTTAGTTGTTTGGCTTCATCATCAGATAAGGTCCCTATTTTTTTCTATATTATTTCCAAAGCGTTTAATCGAAACAGTTCTGATTTGCTCGCACATTAGTTCTCCCTCTCTGCCTTCTACTGTACATTTAACTCTGAATGCAAAATTTCTTACTTTTGATGTTATAGGAACAATTATATGTGTACTTAGATTTTCATTAAGCACATCAGGGGATATTATTATCACATTTATATCTAAGTATAGAAGGCAGAAGACGTTGGGGAAGACTCATCTTTTTTTCTTTAGTTATCTCCATAATAATGGACATTGCTGTATTTTTTATTATATGCGGCGGTTCGCGTTTATGAACGGAATTTATTCCGGATTATCATATTGAAATTCTGGATGTCGAGTACGAAGTTGTGACCAAATACAATTTTGCATGTTTTTTAGCATATTTTGTTGAAACGGTGGTCTGTTATTCACAATTTGAGGATTTTTTCAAAATTCTCTTTCTATAATCAAAAATTATCACGAAATTTGTGCGATTTTTTAAGAACTGAAAAAAATAAAAGAATATGCACGCATACAGACCATTGAATTTGGTGCTTGAAGACGGTACCGTATTTGAAGGAAAATCGTTTGGATACGAGGCTCCTGTTTCTGGTGAGGTAGTGTTTGCCACTGCCATGGTAGGTTATCCAGAAAGTTTGACGGATCCATCTTATGCAGGCCAGTTGTTAACAGTCACTTTCCCTCTTGTCGGCAACTACGGAGTGCCGAATGATGAAAAGGATGAGTTCGGTATTTCCAAATTTTATGAGTCTGACAAAATTCAGGCGTCTGCAATCATTATCTCTGACTACTCTGACCGCTACAGCCATTGGAACGCTGTGAAGAGCCTTGGCGACTGGCTAAAGGCTGAGAAAATCCCAGGAATCTGCGGTATCGACACTCGTGAGCTTACGAAGATCGTTCGTGAGAAGGGTGCGATGAAGGGTAAGTTGGTTTTCCCTGATGAAAATAAAGATATCCCATTCGTTGATCCAAATCTTGAGAATCTTGTCGCTAAGGTAAGTTGCAAGGAGGTTGTGACTTACGGAAAAGGTAAGTACAAGATCGTGATGGTCGACTGTGGTGTCAAGAATAATATTATCCGTTGCTTGTTGAAACGTGATGTTACCCTAACTCGCGTGCCTTGGGACTATGATTTCAACACTCTTGAGTATGACGGACTATTCATCTCAAACGGTCCAGGTAACCCTGCTCTTTGTGGAAAGACAGTCGAGCACATCCGCGTCGCATTGCAGAAAAACAAGCCAATCTTCGGAATTTGTATGGGTAACCAGTTGCTTTCTATCGCCGCTGGAGCTCAGACATATAAATTGAAGTATGGTCACCGTAGCCACAACCAGCCAGTGAGCATGGTAGGCAGCACACGTGCATATATCACTTCGCAGAATCACGGTTTTGCCGTCGACAATAAAACTATCCCATCTGATTGGGAGCCATTGTTCATCAATATGAACGACGGTACAAATGAGGGTATCCGTCATAAGTCTAAGCCTTTCTTCTCGGCTCAGTTCCACCCAGAGGCAAGTTCAGGTCCTACAGATACAGAATTCTTGTTCGACACATTCGTGGATATGGTGGCAAAGCAGAGCAATGAGCCTGTAAGCATCATCGACGAGGGCAAGTTCACTGGACCTAAGAAGTATAATAAAGTATTGCTACTTGGATCAGGTGCGTTGAAGATCGGTGAGGCAGGAGAGTTTGACTACTCTGGTTCACAGGCGTTGAAAGCTCTTCGTGAAGAGGGTGTGAAGACGGTGCTTATCAATCCAAATATCGCAACTGTCCAGACATCTGAGGGTGTGGCTGACAAGGTTTATTTCTTGCCTGTGACTCCTGAATTTGTGGAGAGAGTTATCCAGAAAGAGCGTCCAGACGGAATCTTCTTGTCGTTCGGTGGACAGACAGCGTTGAACTGTGGTGTGGCTCTATATAAGGGAGGCATCCTAGAGAAATATAATATTGAGGTGCTTGGAACTCCGGTTCAGGCAATCATCGATACAGAGGACCGTGAGATCTTCAACTCGAAGTTGGCTGAAATCAACGTCAACTATATTAAGAGTGAGGCTGTTACAGATATCGACCATGCTTTGAAGGCTGCTAACGAGCTTGGCTATCCAGTGATCGTGCGCGCCGCTTACGCACTTGGTGGACTAGGCTCTGGTTTCTGCAACAACGATGAAGAGTTGAGAATACTTGTTGAGAAGGCATTCTCTTATTCTCCACAGGTGTTGGTAGAGAAGTCGTTGAAGGGATGGAAAGAGGTTGAGTATGAGGTTGTCCGTGATAAGTACGACAACTGTATTACAGTATGTAATATGGAAAACTTCGACCCACTTGGAATCCATACAGGAGAGAGTATCGTAGTAGCACCGTCTCAGACACTTTCAAATAAAGATTATCATAAACTACGTGAGACTGCAATCCGCATTATCCGTCATATCGGAATCGTAGGAGAGTGTAATGTGCAGTACGCATACGACCCACAGAGTGAAGATTACAGAGTGATCGAGGTTAACGCCCGTCTATCAAGATCTTCTGCTTTGGCATCAAAGGCGACGGGATATCCACTTGCTTTTGTCGCTGCTAAACTAGGTATGGGTTATGCTTTGCCAGAGCTTAAGAACTCTGTGACAAAGGAGACTTCAGCGTTCTTTGAGCCTGCACTCGACTATATCGTATGTAAGATTCCTCGTTGGGATCTTGGTAAATTCCATGGAGTAAGCCGTCTGCTAGGATCTTCAATGAAGTCGGTCGGTGAGATCATGGCTATCGGACGCACATTTGAGGAGAGCATCCAGAAGGGTCTTCGTATGATCGGACAGGGCATGCACGGATTTGTTGCAAACAAAGATTTGATGTCCGACGATTTGGATTCAGCATTGTCAAAGCCTACTGATAAGCGTATATTCTATATCGCACAGGCACTTCATGAGGGTTATTCTATAGAGAGAATCCACGAATTGACAAAGATCGACTTGTGGTTCTTGCAGAAACTTGAGAATATTATCAGTTTGGAGAAGAATCTATCAGAATTCAACTCGTTGAAGGAGTTGCCAGATGGCGTTCTTCTTCGTGCAAAACAGTTGGGATTCTCCGACTTCCAGATAGCTCGTCTTGTTACAAAGTGTGGCAACGACGTGATCGAAAAAGAGGTTTTGAATGTCCGTGCACACAGAAAGAGCAAAGGTATCTTGCCTGTAGTTAAGCAGATCGATACACTTGCCGCTGAGTATCCAGCACAGACAAATTATCTATATGTCACATATTCAGGTACAGCAAATGATGTCAAGTATGTTGGCGACCATAAGTCGGTAGTCGTACTTGGATCTGGAGCATACCGAATCGGATCATCTGTAGAGTTCGACTGGTGTGGTGTAAATGCGTTGAACACAATCCGCAAGGAAGGTCTTCGTTCAGTGATGATCAACTACAATCCAGAGACAGTTTCTACTGACTATGATATGTGCGACAGACTTTACTTCGATGAGTTGAGTTTCGAGCGTGTTATGGATATCATAGAGATGGAGAATCCGAAGGGTGTCATCGTGTCGACGGGAGGACAGATTCCAAACAACCTTGCTGTAAAACTTTCAGATGCAGGTGTGACATTGCTTGGTACACAGGCAGTCGATATCGACCGTGCTGAGGACCGACAGAAGTTCTCATCTATGTGTGATGAACTTGGAATCGACCAGCCACGTTGGAGTGAGCTTACAAGTCTTGAGGATATCTACGGATTTGTTGATGAAGTTGGATTCCCTGTATTGGTACGTCCATCATATGTGTTGTCTGGAGCTGCGATGAACGTTTGCTACGACAAGTCACAGCTTGAGAATTTCTTGAAGTTGGCAGCCAACGTATCAAAGAAACATCCTGTTGTCATCTCTGAGTTTATGGAGAGATGTAAGGAGATTGAGATTGACGCGGTTGCTCAGAACGGAGAGATTGTGGTTTACGCGATTAGTGAGCATATTGAGTTTGCAGGAGTACACTCAGGAGATGCCACAACTCAGTTCCCACCACAGAAGATTTATGTAGAGACAGTACGCAGAATCAAAGCGATTGCACGTAAGATCGCAGCTGCGCTTCATATATCTGGACCATTCAACATCCAGTTCTTGGCTAAGAATAACGAGATCAAAGTTATCGAGTGTAACTTGCGATCATCACGAAGCTTCCCATTTGTCAGCAAGGTTTTGAAGATCAACTTTATTGAGTTGGCTACAAAGATCATGTTAGGACAGAAGGTAGAGAAGCCAGAGAAGAGCGCGTTTGATCTTGACTATGTAGGTGTTAAGGCATCACAGTTCTCATACGCACGTTTGACACAGGCCGATCCAGTACATGGAGTGGATATGAGTTCAACAGGAGAGGTTGGATGTATCGGAGATGATTTGTCTGAGGCATTGTTGAAGTCATTGTTGTCAGTAGGATACAAGATACCGAAGAAGAATGTGATGATCTCATCAGGAGAGGCAAAATCAAAGGTAGATTTGCTAGACGCTTGCAAGATGCTTCAGAACAACGGCTTTGATATCTACGCTACATACGGAACATACAAGTTCTTGGATGAGAACGGCATCAAGTCAATTCCAGTAGGTTGGCCAGATGAACCAAATGCAAAGAAGAATGTTATGGAGATGATTCATAACAAAGAGTTTGATTTGGTGATCAACATACCAAAGAATAATACAGAACGTGAGATAAACAATGGATATGCGATCCGTCGAAGCGCGATAGATTTCAATATTCCATTGATCACAAATGCCCGTCTTGCAAGTGCGTTTATCCGCTCAGTTTGCGAGCTTAAGTTTGAGGACATCAAGATCAAGAGCTGGGACGAGTATTAATATGAATTAAAAATGCGTAATGCATAATGAAGAATGGAGACGCGATTATTCACGTCTCCATTTTTATGGAAAAGTTGTAGAAAGTGCATCTTTTAGGATGTGGAATATATATATGGACATACGATAGAGGGTTCACTATTTATCAACAATTTTCCGAAAAATGTATGATTATTTGGATAGAAGAAAAATAATCGCTACTTTTGCACCGCTTTTAAAGCAAATTATTTTAATTAATTAATAAACAAGTTATGTTGAATCATTACGAGGTCGTTTTCATCTTAACTCCCGTTTTGTCTGACGAACAGATGAAGGAAACGGCAGAAAAATTCAAGAGCGTACTTGTTAACGAAGGATCAAAGATCGTTAATGAGGAGCTTTGGGGTATGCGTAAGCTTGCTTATTCAATCGACAAGAAGAGCTCAGGCTTTTACTGCTTGTTCGAGTTTGAGGCAGAGCCTACAATGGTAGAGAAATTGGAGCTTCAGTTCCGTCGTGACGAGAAGGTGCTTCGCTTCTTGACTACTAAGTTGGACAAGTATGCAGTTGAATATGCTGCAAAGAGAAAGAACGGCAAAAATAAGGAGAACTAAGACATGGCACAGAACGCATCAGAAATCAGATATTTGACGCCTCCTACAGTAGACGTTAAGAGAAAGAAGTACTGTCGTTTCAAGAAGAACGGTATTAAGTATATCGACTACAAGGATCCTGAATTTTTGAAGAAGTTCCTTAACGAGCAGGGTAAGATTTTGCCTCGCCGTCTAACTGGTACATCTTTGAAGTTCCAGCGTAAGGTTGCTCAGGCTGTTAAGCGTGCTCGTCACCTTGCATTGCTACCATACGTAACAGATTTGTTGAAGTAATAAACAGGAGGAATAACAATGGAAATTATATTGCTAGAGGACGTTACTAATCTTGGTTACAAGGATGACGTTGTAAAGGTAAAGAACGGATACGGTCTTAACTACCTTATTCCTCAGGGAAAGGCTATCGTTGCTACTCCTTCTGCAAAGAAGGTATTGGCTGAGAACTTGAAGCAGAGAGCTCACAAGCTTGCTAAGATCAAGGCTGATGCTGAGGAGTTGGCTGCTAAGTTGAACACAGTTTCACTTACAATCCCAACTAAGGCTAACAAGGAGACAGGTGCAATCTACGGTTCAGTAACTAACATCCAGATTGCTGAGGCTCTTGAGAAGGCTGGTTACAATGTAGACAGAAAGATCATCTCTGTTAAGGAGACAGTTAAGGCTCTTGGTGAGTACGTTGCAGTTGCTCGTCTTCACAAGGAGGTTGCTGCAGAGGTTAAGTTCAGTGTTGTTGCTGAATAATTTCTTTGCATCAATAAGAAATAAGGCGTTGTTCATAAGAACAACGCTTTTTTTTGTCTTTTTGTGAAAAAAATCGGCATTTTTGAAAAAAAGTGAAAGAAAAAGTCTAATTTTGAACTAAATTTGTAAAAAAGAATAAAAAAGTTGAAAGATGGAAAAAATCGACGACTTAGACAGACAAATTCTTAATATAATCACTAAGAATGCCAGAATCCCATTTAAGGATATTGCTGAGGATTGTGAGGTTTCGAGAGCTGCTATTCACCAACGTGTGCAGCGTCTTATTGACACTGGAGTAATCGTTGGCTCGGGCTATCACGTCAACCCAAAAACTTTGGGTTATCAGACTTGTACCTACATCGGTATCAAGCTGGAGAAGGGATCTATGTATGCTACCGTTGTGCCTGAATTGGAAAAAATCCCTGAGGTTGTAGAGTGTCACTTTACAACTGGACCATACACAATGATGGTTAAACTTTATGCGAAGGATAATGAGGATCTTATGGATCTTCTAAACGGTAAAATCCAGAGTATCAAGGGCGTTATGTCGACAGAAACATTGATTTCTTTGGATATGAGTATTAAGAGAGAAGTGCCAATTACAGTATAATATATGGAACATAAATTAACGATATACAACACTTTAACACGTACTAAGCAGATATTCAAACCATTGAAAGAGCCATACGTGGGAATGTATGTTTGCGGACCGACAGTCTATGGCGACGGTCATCTAGGTCATGCACGTCCGGCTATCACATTCGATATCCTATACAGATTTTTGACTCATCTTGGTTATAAGGTCCGCTATGTCCGCAACATCACTGATGTGGGACACTTGGAGCATGATGCTGATGAAGGCGAGGACAAAATCGCAAAAAAAGCACGTCTTGAGCAGAAGGAACCAATGGAGGTAGTGCAGTATTACCTTAACCGTTACCATTCTGCAATGGATAGACTTGGTGTGTTGCCACCAAGCATCGAGCCTCACGCGTCGGGCCATATTATTGAGCAGATCGACTTCGTGAAGAAGATTCTTGACGCAGGTTATGCATACGAGAGTGAAGGCTCTATATATTTCGATGTCAAGAAATATAACAAGGATCATCGCTACGGCAAATTGTCTGGTAGAAATATCGAGGATTTGTTGGAGACAACACGTGAGCTTGACGGTCAGAACGAGAAACATTGCGCTCTTGACTTCGCGTTGTGGAAGAAAGCACAGCCAGAGCATATCATGCGTTGGCCATCACCATGGAGCGACGGTTTCCCAGGCTGGCACATGGAGTGTTCAGCAATGGGAACTAAGTATCTTGGAGAAGAATTTGATATCCACGGAGGTGGAATGGATTTGATCTTCCCTCACCATGAGTGTGAGATCGCCCAGAGTACAGCTGCCCTTGGAAAGGAGACTGTGCATTATTGGATGCATAACAATATGATCACCATCAACGGACAGAAGATGGGTAAGTCTCTTGGCAACTTCATCACATTGGATGAGTTCTTCACAGGAAATCATAAGCTGTTGACTCAGGCATACGCTCCGATGACAATCCGTTTCTTCATCCTTCAGGCTCATTATCGTAGCACTGTTGATTTCAGCAACGAGGCATTGATCGCCGCGGAGAAGGGATTCGCAAGATTGTGTGAGAGCTATGCACGTTTGCAGAAGCTTACTCCGTCGAAAGAGACATCAATGGAGATGAAGAATTACCGTCAGCTTTGTGAGGAAGCGATGCTTGACGATTTGAATACTCCTATTGTTATTTCCCATTTGTACGACGCTACTCGTATTATCAATACTGTTGCAGACGGCAAGGCTACAATCTCAGAGGCTGATTTGAAGGAGTTGAAAGAGGTGTTCGACTTGTATTTGATCGATATTCTTGGAATGAGAGTGGAGGAGAATTCAGGTGCCGCAAACGATGCCTATAAGGGTGCTGTTGATTTGCTTTTGGAAATCAGAAAACAGGCTAAGACCAACAAAGATTGGGCTACAAGCGACAAAATCCGTGATGAGTTGGCTAGACTTGGCTTCAAGGTCAAGGATACCAAGGACGGATTTGAGTGGAGTCTGTAAAATATGTTTTACAATACAAAAAGGGCCTTAAAAAAGTAAAAAAACAGTATATTTAACATTTTTCTTATGCTGAAAAATTGTTGGTTTGTTTTTTAAGACTATTTTTGTGCCGTTTCGTATCTCAAAAATACGAAATAAGGTTTTATGATTAGGAATATTAATTAAAAAGAAAGAGTATGATAAAGAAATTTTTACTAGCTGGTAGCGTTCTTTCTCTTGCTTTTGCATCAAACGCAGCAGAGAAGGAGTTCTACGTTATTAAAGATGGTAAGATGGTGAACTGTGAGTTCGTTCCATCATCAGAACCAGTTGCTGATTCTTATGAGATTAGTGAGTCTACAAATGCTGCAGGTGATGCAATGGTCAAGATCAAGAATCCGGCGGCTCAGTATAAGTCTGGTTTGCTTTACTTGCCTAAAGGAATTGATTTGAATGAGGCATGGAATCTTGAAGTTGAGTATTATTTTGATGAGGGTACAGAGCTTACAGCAGAATGTTATAAGCGTGAGTGCTGGAGATTCGATCTTATGGCAGATACTATGCCATCAGGAGACTCAATTTGGAAATGTGATCCAAAACAGCCTGAATTCCGTATTTCCCATGTCTCAATTGACGCTTGGTTCCGTGATTTCTATTCTTTGGAAAATAGCAAATCAGTATTGGACAATCATGGTGTAGGTAAATTAAGAAAAGTTACAAAGTACGTTTATTCATCTCCATTATACCCTAAGGAAGTTGCAAAAAGAGGTGACGCTAATATCGTTAAGGCAATCTTCATTGGTATGTTCCCAGAGGCAAAAGCGGAGATCGTAGGTTATATCAAGAACTTGAAATTCGTTTCTGATGGTATAAAGCCATTTTATGCTGATAAATTTGTTCCTGTTGTAGGAGAGGGAACAATTCATGCTACTTCGATGGCTAACTATGTATATGGATCAAACGGAGGAACTCACGCTGATGGTGAGATCGGAGATTTCACTTCTAGTGGAGATATTGATGATCCTACTAAGATGTATGGACAGCAGTTGTTCGTGTCTAACGGAACTTCAGCTTCTTACAGCTCAATGTTAGGAGACCGTATGTATTGCGATGATGGTGAGCAGGGTCCTGTAGGATTCTACGACTCTGAGTATGGATACCTTCCATATGTTGGTAAGGCTGTGAAGGGTGATCGTATTGAGAAGAAGACAGGTCTTCTTTGTGATGTTCAGCTTCGTATTCCATTGGGAGTGGGTGCTGTTAAAAAGACTATTTCTATCGCTATGCGTATGGGTCACAATGCTGGTACTACTGGTGGAAAAACTCCTTATGAAGAATATGCAACAACTTCAACTGATATCCGTTTCCCTGTAGAGTATCGTTTTGAGGCTGGTGACGCAAAGACTATCTCTAATAAGACAGAGTGGGAAAAGTTCACACCTACATTCACTAAGGGTGGAGATGATACAGTGGATTCTATTCCTCGTATGATGCAGATGGTTTATGGTAATGTTGATCTTCCTTCAAATGCAAATGAGTACTCTTACATTACATTGAGATTTGTTCCTAACGATGTGATTTCTTATATGTTTACAGATCTTACTTTGACTGGAGACCAAAATGCATGGCCAGGAAAACCTGAGGATTATGTACTAGGTGCTGACTATCTTGGCAACATGATCCCAACTTCATTCCAGGCAGATGTTGAGAATGTTGTTGCTAAGGGTGAGGTTTCTATCTATCCTAATCCTGCAACTGATGTTATCACTGTGACTAACGAGGGTGTTGAGAGCGTAGCTGTTTACTCTCTAACTGGTTCTTTGGTTGCATCTTCTGAGTCTAACGTAGTTAACGTTGCTAACTTGGTTAAGGGTGTCTACGTTGTTAAGGCTAACACTGAGGCTGGTGTAATCACAGGTCAGATCATCAAGAAGTAATTTATGTACAGACGTTCTTAAGAACTTCTTTACAAATTATATCTCACACGAGGGGCGGACAATTTGTTCGCTCCTCTTTTTTATGTCAAGATTAATATATGTTTTGCTTTCTTTTGGGATTTATTTCTTATCTTTGAGATATAAAATGATGAGTTATGAAAAGAGGGAAAAAATCAAATAAGGCGTTTAGCATCGGCAAAAAAGCTATGCGTCCGAAAAATAAAAATAGAAAGCATGAATCAGCTGTCTCTGTTCGCAAGAAGGAGATAATAAATGATATATCAAAATACTTTTCTGAATACCAGGGTGATCCTGTATCCTACAAGGATGTGGCTGCCACTCTCGGTTATTCCGGCATGACCGCACGCCAGCAAATCATAGATGTCCTTCAAGAGTTTGCAGCGACGGGATATCTTATTGAATCTCCTGTCGGCAAATATCGTTTGAATCCTCGAATGGGTTCTATTGTCGGTGTCATCACAGCAAAACGTGGTGGTGGTGCAATCCTTGTGCCTGAAGACGGTGGTGATGAAATCATAATCAGCGACCGTAATCTTAATAAGGCGGCTGTCGGCGACACTGTTAAGGTCCGTCTGTTTGCCCGTCGTCAAGGTAAAGAGCAGGAAGGTGAGGTCATGGAGGTCCTTAAACGTGAGCGTGACACTTTCGTCGGCAAACTGAATGTGAAGGAGAATTATGCGTTCTTGCTTGTCGACAACCGTATCCTTGGCAATGATATCTTTGTCCCAATCGACAAATTGAATGGAGCGAAAGATGGTGATAAGGCGATCGTAAAGATTATAGACTGGGCTGAAAAGGGTAGAAATCCAGTCGGTGAGGTGACGGTGGTGCTCGGAAGCTCTGGCGACAACAATGCGGAGATGCACGCCATCCTTGTCGAGTTTGGTTTGCCATACAGCTATCCTGCGGAGGTGGAAGCTTATGCAGACACTATTCCAGACGAGATCTCATCTGAAGAGATCGCCAAACGTCTCGACTGCCGTGATATACCTACGTTCACTATCGACCCTCGTGACGCAAAAGATTTCGACGACGCATTGTCTATCCGTAAACTTGACAATGGCAACTGGGAGGTTGGTGTCCACATCGCTGATGTCACTCATTATGTGCATCTCGACGACTGTATCGAGCAGGAGGCTGTCAGCCGTGCTACCAGCGTCTACCTTGTAGACCGTACAATCCCAATGCTTCCGGAAAGATTGTGTAACAAGGTTTGTTCTCTTCGTCCAGACGAGGAAAAACTTTGTTATTCGGTGATGTTTGAAATGGACGACAATGCCAAGGTGATCAAGTATCAGATTGTGCACACAGTCATCAAATCCGACCGTCGCTTCACATACGAGGATGCTCAGAGCGTGATCGAGACTAAAGAGGGAGATATGAAAGATGAAATCCTTACTCTCGACAGATTGGCTAAGAAACTTCGTGAAGATCGATTCAAGAACGGAGCTATCGCATTTGAGCGTACTGAGGTAAGATTTGAAATAGATGAGACTGGCAAGCCTATCGATGTTTATTTCAAGGAGAGCAAGGATGCCAACAAACTTATCGAGGAGTTCATGCTTCTTGCCAACAGAACTGTGGCTGAACATATCGGCGGACAGAAGAATCCAAAGACATTCGTATACCGTGTCCACGATAATCCGGATCCTGATAAATTGAACAACTTGTCTCAGTTCATCTCCCGTTTCGGATATAAATTGAATACGACAGGAAAGAATAAGGAGGTCTCTACTTCAATCAACAATTTGCTCGACAAAGTACAGGGTACAAGAGAACAGAATCTGATTGAGACTATCACAATCCGTTCGATGGCAAAAGCTATCTATTCTACTGATAATGTGGGCCATTACGGACTTTCTTTCGACTATTATACTCACTTCACTTCGCCAATTCGCCGTTATCCTGATATGATGGTGCACCGTCTGCTCGACAGATACGCAAGAGGTGAGAAGAGTGCCGACAAACTGTTGTTTGACGACCTTTGTGACCACAGCTCAAAGATGGAGCAGCTTGCCGCAAATGCGGAGCGCGCGTCTATCAAATACAAGCAGGTGGAGTATATGAAGGAACGTCTCGGACAGATCTACGATGGAGTTATCTCAGGCGTGACAGAGTGGGGAATCTATGTCGAGTTGGCTCAGAATAAGTGTGAGGGAATGATTCCTATCCGTGAACTTGATGACGACTACTACGTATTCGACGAAAAGAATTATTGTATCACAGGTCGTAGAAAAGGCAAAAAATTCCAGCTTGGCGACGAGGTGGTTGTGAAGATCGCTCGTGCCGACTTGGATAAGAAACAACTTGATTTCGCACTTGTGGAGAAGAAATAAAATTGACATGAAAAAGAATTTGATTTATATAGCAGCGTCTTTGCTGATAGGCCTTGCTTCATGCGGTGAGAAACATACCACTGATGTGGAGGATATGGGAATGTCTGGCGATGTGCATAAACTGAGTGAATTCAAGTATTATGCTGTGGATCGTTTTGGAGAGGTGACACGAGGAGACGCTTTTCGTGAAGAAGGAGAGTGGGACCGTGAGATCGTCTTCAACAAAGCAGGATATTTTGATACTGTACGATTGACTACCAGTGCTGGTGACGATGTAGGAAGCATTACGTATGCCTACAACAAACAGGGGCAGAAAGTGTGTGAGAAAAATTATGACGCTGACGGTAACCCAGTTGATAAATCTGTCTTCTTCTATAAAAAAGATAAGCTTGACAGAATAGAAAAGTATAATTCTGACGAGAATATCTCCGGACGTGTAAATTATGAGTATGATGAAGAAAACAACATGAATTATACTCGTTACTATAATTTCAAGGGAGAGTTGCTTCAGACTATTGAGCAGAGTTTGTCGAAGCGTGGATTGCCGTCTGTTACTAAGATTTATGGACGTGAGGGTGATTTGGCAAACTGGCGTGAGGAGAAATTCAATTCTGATGGTCTGCTTGAAAAACTTACGGTGAAGGAGTCTGATGGTAGTGTGACTATGATCGTCAAATTCCTTTATGATGAGAGGGGAAACGCTGTATCACAAACCGCTGTTGACGGACAGGGTGATCCTTTCATCCCTCATACATGGAAATATACCTTTGATGAGCATAATAATTGGTTGACATGCACTGAGTATGAAGGTGACAAACCTCTTTATATTACTGTCAGAACAATAGAATATTTTTCAAAATAAGATATGTCAAAATGAGATATGCTGTAGTTGGAACCGGTGCGATTGGAGGATATTACGGAGGAATGCTGGCAAATGCTGGATTTGATGTCCATTTCCTTTTTCATTCTGATTTCGACGCTGCGTGGAGTAATGGGTTGCGTGTCAATTCCGTCAACGGGGATTTTGAAATAGAACATATCAACGCCTATAATTCCACAGCTTCGATGCCGAAAGCAGATGTCGTTTTGGTAGGATTGAAGACGTTGCAGAACCGTCTTCTTCCAGAACTGCTTGATCCGATAGTGAAAGACGGTACGTTGATAGCATTGATCCAAAATGGTATTGGCTATGAACAGGAGTTGCAGGAGGAGTTTCCTGAAACGAGAGTGTGCGGAGGCTTGGCTTTCATCTGTGCGGAGAAGACTGCTCCAGCAGTGGTGTCTCATTATGATTATGGCAAACTGACGCTTGCCCTTCACGGAGTAGATCCTTGTGATTCTTTCGACGCGATGATTGCAGATATGGAGGAGGCTGGCATCGACGTCGTGCGTGCTGCAGACCTCAACACTGCGAGATGGAAGAAACTGGTGTGGAACACTGGTTTTAACGGTCAGTCGGTGTTGTTTGGAAAAAACACAGAAGAGTTGTTGTTTGGCAGAGAGAAGGATATGTATGTCAAACCGGCCATGCTGGAGATTATCAAAGCTGCCCAGGCAAACGGTGCGGATGTTGATGAATCGTTTGCCGACGAGATGATAGAGATGACCCTTAATATGAAACCATACTATCCAAGCATGCATGTGGATTATTCACACGGTCGCCGACTTGAGGTAGAGGCTATATATTCCCGTCCACTCAGATTAGGATTGGCGAAAGGCGTGCCGATGCCTGTGATGGAGGAGATTGAGAAGAGGCTGAGGAAGATTGACGGTTGATGCTAAATTTTATAAATTTATGGAAACGATTCGTTGTTTTTTATCTGTTTTGTTATTATTTGTGGTGTCATGTAGTAATGCAGTGGCATCAAAAGTAAAGGAACATAAGAAGGCAAATACAGAAGTGATCAAATGTCCTACAATGGCTGAGTTTCAGCCGATTGCTGATAGTATACTTGCAGAAGGGTTACGACTATATGGTTATGAAAAAGTCGCTTGGATGACATCAGATTCAGCAAACACCCATTGTAAGAATTTGGATGATATGGGTGGTTATGTCGTTTATGAGGAAGGTGATGTGTTTACAAGCATCTATACGGATAAGAAAGAAGAAAATGTTGTGTTTTGTGGAAAGGGAAAATTAGATGCGTTTAAGAGAGAATTGCAGTGGAGCAATGAGGTCAGACCTCTTTCTAATGTGGAAAAAGAGGCTTTAAACGCAAAGATAAAATGCATACAAAAACTTTCGGAGAGTTATGGTGATAGCATTTATAATATGCCAAGTGCAAAGGGTAACTTAAATATTGATATTATAAAGAGGACCGAAGGATACAGACTCTATATCCTTCAAGGAACAATACTTCATGGAATTATTCCTTATGGAAATGACTATATTGTGGATTATGACAATGATTTCAATATCACGTCGTTCAAACGTTGTCATAAAGGTTTTTTAGCTTTACCTGTTGAGTCAGGGAAAAAAGTAGAGAGTTCTATGCATTCACACACACCTGATAATCCGTATATGTCGGTGACGGATGTTTGTACAAGTCTGCTTTATGGAAGAGATTTATATGGCATACAGACATTTATCGTCTTGTCTACGTATTTTACTAATGGGTTTATGATCCAATTTACTACGGAAAACATGCAAATCAACGGATTTGATATGAATTTTCTAAAAAAAATCTACGGTAAATAAACAGATGAATCATGGATGATTGTATAGTTTTCTTCTTGTATGTCTTATATAACGTCTATACTCATGTCCTTGCTCTTTGAATATGTCAAAAGTGCTTTTGCATTTTCTGTGTTGCTTTTTAGACGACAAAAATCCTAAATATCTTAGACGTTGCATAAATGGGAGTTCAAAAACATCTTTGTCTCTGCTGTATGGGAAGAACTCCAAGTCGCTGATATCCATCTTGGATTTTAATTTGATATGTTTGTTTGTCCTCATCATAAATTCAGAAAACGGATATTCTCCTAGATGAAGAAGCACTAGAAATCCATCGACTATCATGTTGTTGGTGTCTACAGACAATATTATCATTCCATTTAAGGAGTCGGTGGATTCATGGATAAACCCATAGTCATGAGACATGTATCTGACAACCCGGTAGGATCCTGGACATGGTGAGAAAACGTTCATCATGGATTCCTTTCCTCCGGGGAATGAATCAATCGAGTCGATTTTGTTATAGTTGATATCCGCATTCTCGAAACTATCATATAGATAATATTCGTATTGGGGAGTCACTTTTCCCCAAGACAACAAGACTGTGAAAAATGAGAATAATAGAAAAATAAATTTCATTTCAGATAAAATCATTATTCTTTCACTCCCAGCCACTCGTCGATCAGCATTCTGGCCATAGATAGTTTTCTTGGAATCTCCGGCATCGCATGACGATTGAACCATCTGCAGTCTACCAATTCCTCCTCCTGAACCTTGATCTCTCCGCTTTCGTATTCGGCAAAAAATCCGAGCATCAGGTTGTTGGGGTATGGCCAAGGTTGTGATTTATAGTAACGGATATTCTTGATTTTCAATCCCGTCTCCTCCATAACCTCGCGTCGCACCGTCTCCTCTATGCTTTCTCCCGTCTCCACAAATCCTGCGACTAATCCATAATACGGACGTTTGAAATTCTTTGATTTCGCGAGCAGAATCTCATCTTCTCCTTTAGATACAAGCACAATGATCGCCGGCTGGACTGGTGCCCAGATCTCTTTGCCACATCCTGTGCAGATGCGGCTGATATCCGTCTTCCTCACCATCTCTTTTCCACAATGTGCACAGAATCGGATATTGGTGTGGAAATTGATCAGTTCGGATGCTTTTCCAGCGGCATAATACTCTTCGAAAGGAAGAATGGAATATGAGTCACGAAGTCCTGAAAAACTGCAGGTAGACGGCAACTCTCCATCAATAGTGACAGCCTTGGCAGGAGATCCATTCAGGTCTGGCAACGTGATGATTTCCGACTTTATGGCAAATGGCACCGTCTCCGCAAACGGAATTCTATATTCATCTTCTGCTTTTTTCTCAACTACTATTTCAGATTTCTCGTTGAATGCAAACCAATATGTTTTCATAATCAGAATTGTATGTAAGCCAGCAAAAAAAGAAACGCAGAGGCGATACACCTCTGCGAATTTATCATTTTGATTTTCTAATTTGATTAAGGGTGTACGAAAGTGCCGATGTTGTCGCCCGACATCACCTTCTTCAAATTACCTACGACATCCATGTTGAACACCATGATAGGCATCTTGTTGTCTTTAGCCAAAGCTGTGGCTGTGACATCCATCACCTTCAATCCACGGTTAAGGATCTCGTCGTAGCTGATCTCGTCAAACTTAGTTGCAGTAGGATCTTTCTCTGGGTCGGCTGTATAGATTCCGTCTACACGAGTTCCCTTCAACATCACGTCTGCTCCGATCTCGATCGCACGGAGAGCAGAACCAGTGTCTGTTGTGAAGAAAGGACAGCCTGTTCCGGCAGTCATGATTGCGATAGCTCCACTCTGCATTGTCTCTACAGCTTTGTCGCGAGTGTAGAATTCACCTATAGGCTCCATGCGGATGGCTGTCAACACCTTCGCTGGCTGGCCGATAGACGCAAGTGCGGAAGATAGAGCCATACCGTTGATTACAGTGGCGAGCATACCCATCTGGTCACCTTTCACACGGTCGAAACCTGCTTTTGCTCCGCTCAATCCACGGAAGATATTACCTCCACCGATTACGATGCCGATCTCGACACCCATCTCTTTGATTTCCTTTATTTGTTGTGCGTATTCTGCAAGACGAGTCTCGTCGATGCCGTAGCCTTTGCTACCCTGCAATGATTCTCCGCTTAATTTCAATAAGATTCTCTTAAAACGTGCCATTTCACCGATTTTTTTATATTTATCAGCAAATATAAGCATTTTAGCAGAGCATATTTTATAAAAACCGATAAAAAAGATATATTTGCGTGTCAATTGTATAACTTAAAGAGAAAATGGCTAAACCAATATATCATTTTGACCCGAAAACTATGACCTATTTCCGTATCGATAATAAGATACAGTATAGGATATCCAATATCATCTCGCACCTGGTGTCGAGTGTGTTTGCAGGATTGGCATGTTTCGTGTTATTTGTAATGTTGTTTGAGAGCCCTAACGAGAAGGTTCTTCGTAGTGAGAAGCTTGAGTTGGAGGCTCAGTATGAGTTGTTGAACTCGCAGATTGAGGAGATTCAGGAGGTGTTGACTGATATACAGCAGCGTGACGACAATTTGTATCGTGTCGTTGTGAATGCGGATCCTGTGCCTAGTGAGGCAAGGGAGATTGACAAAACTTCTGTGAAGTATAAAGATTTGCGTGAGAAAACTTCTTCTGACATTGTTGTGCTTACTACCCAGAAAGTGGATGAGTTGCGTCGTAAACTATACGTGCAGAGCAAATCATTCAATGAGGTGTTCGACGCTGCAAAGAATCATGAGGAGCGACTATTGCGCACTCCGTCTATCCAACCGGTGCTTAATAAGGATATGAAGCGTATGGCGTCTGGATACGGTATGCGTATCGACCCTATATACAAGACTCCTAAGTTCCATGCAGGAATGGACTTCTCCGGAGCCCACCGTTCGGAAATTTTCGCCACTGCCAAAGGTACACTTACGTTTGTTGGTTGGAAGCAGGGATATGGAAACTGTATGATTATCGACCACGGTTTTGGCTACGAGACACTATACGCCCACATGGATGGATTTAAGTTGAAGCGAGGACAGCAGGTCAACCGAGGTGATGTGATCGGTTATATGGGTAACACAGGTAAGAGTACAGGTACGCACCTTCACTATGAGGTCCACTATAAAGGAAAAGTTACGGATCCACGAAACTACTATTTCCAGGATTTGAGTCCGGAGGAGTATGATGAGATGGTGCGTCTTACATCTAATAATGGTAACGTGTTTGACTAAAACGATAAGGTATGAACGAAGATCCAATTTTTTTTGTTGTGATTGGCTTGATTGCCGTCGCTTTTGGAGGCTACAACCTTTACGAGAAGATAAACAATCCAAAGCGATTTGAGAAAGCTGTGGAGACAACCGCAAAATTTATGGGGGATAATGTCAGCCGTGTTTGGCAGAACATCTCAAGAATATGGTTCCCTATTATTATAGGAGTTGTCAGTATTGTATTGGGAACATGTTTCTGATACAGGCTAAGTTTGCATATTGTGTTGTGATATTCTAAATTAGGAAGAATGCAAGTCTTTATGATTTTAGATGATTAAGACTTATTTTTAGATTTTAGAAAAAGAATGACTAAATGTCATAGATGACACACTGGAAATAGAATTGTCTGCCAAATTTGCAGTTTTGCAAGTTTGGCAAACTTTTTGATTACGCTTAAATGTATATTTTGATAACGGATAAAAATTAGTGATATTATGGCAGAAGATAATAATATAGAAGAACAGAAAGTAGAAAACGCAGAAGAGCAGACTGTGGAGAATGCAGCTGAGGCAACAGCAGCAGACAACGCAGCGTCTGAAGCAACAGAGGCGACAGCTGAAGAAGCGGAGACTGCGACAGCGGAACCTGTTGACGAGAGAGATGCGAGAATCGCGGAGTTGGAAGCTCAGGTTGCGGCTCAGAAAGACCAATATTTGCGTCTTTACGCAGAATTTGATAATTATAAGAAACGTACATTGAAGGAGAAGGCGGAGTTGATCCAGACTGCCGGTAAAAATGTGCTTGAGCAGATGCTTCCGCTTATCGACGATGTTGAGAGAGCTATGGCGTCAGTGAAGACTGCTGAATCTGTGGATGGAGTGAAAGAAGGAGTTGATCTGATTTATAATAAGTTTGTGAAATTCCTTGATAGTAACAATGTAAAAGAAATAGAGACTGTAGGCTTGCCCTTCAATACCGACTTTCATGAGGCAGTTGCGCAAGTGCCCATGGGAGAAGATAAAAAAGGTGTTGTCATCGACTGTACTCAGAAAGGTTATGTCATGGGTGAGAAGGTCGTGAGATTTGCCAAAGTCGTAATAGGAGCATAAAGTCATGGCAGAAAAGAGAGATTACTACGAAGTGCTTGGCGTTTCAAAGACAGCCACAGCAGAAGAGTTGAAAAAAGCATACCGTAAGAAGGCTATCCAGTATCATCCTGACAGAAACCCTGACAATCCAGAGGCAGAGGCTAAGTTCAAGGAAGCGGCAGAAGCTTATGAAGTATTGAGCGACGAGAATAAACGTGCGAGATACGACAAGTATGGTCATGCTGGACTTGATGACCAGGGTGGCTTCGGTGGAGGCGGCTTCGGTGGAGGAATGTCAATGGAAGACATTTTCTCTCAGTTCGGTGATATTTTCGGTGGAGCATTCGGAGGTGCATTTGGTGGCGGCTTCGGCGGTGGTGGCGGTCGTGTCACACGTCGTGGTGGCGATTTGCGTGTTAGAGTGAGGGTCACTTTGAAAGACGTTATGAACGGAGTCGAGAAGACGGTGAAGTTGAAACGTAATGAGGAGTGCTCTGAGTGTAATGGAACTGGTTCGGCAGACGGACAGACAACGACATGTCAGACTTGTGGTGGTAAGGGAGTTGTATATAGAGTGCAGCGTACTATCATGGGTCAGATGAGAACACAGTCTTATTGCCCAGATTGTAATGGAGAAGGACAGATAGTCAAGAACAAATGTAAGTGTTGTGGTGGCTCTGGAGTAGTACAGAAAGAGGCGACAGTTAAGTTCAAGATTCCAGCAGGAGTTCAGGACGGTATGAGCCTACGTGTCCCAGGTGCCGGAAATGCAGCAGGTAGAGGAGGCGAGAAAGGTAATTTGATTGTTCAGATTGAAGAGGAGCAGGATCCAGATTTGTTCCGTGACAACGAGGACTTGATCTACAACGCATTGATTCCGCTTCCAATGGCAGTTTGTGGCGGTAAGATCGAGGTTCCAACGGTAGACGGAAAGAAGTGTGAAGTCAAGATAGAGCCAGGCACAACACATGGTAAGTTGTTGAGAGTGAAGGGTAAGGGATTGCCACGTTTGAATGCCTATGGCACTGGAGATCTGTTGGTTTATGTCAGCGTATTCATTCCAAAGAACTTGTCGAAGGACGAGAAAAAGGAGATGGAGAAGTTGATGGACAGCGATGGATTCAAACCAAAAGCATCCGACTACGAAGAATCGAAAAAAATGATGGTAAAGATGTTCCGCGGTTGATAACTCGGTCAAAAAAGCATTTTTACAACATGTTTTTAAAAATAGTCTAATAAATATACACACATTTTCAAAAAAGTGTTTACCTTTGGCACTGTTGTTTGAAAAGTTAAGCAATATTATGAAGATAAAGGTTTTATTTATCGCGATTGTTTCGCTAATGATGTTCAGTGTAGATGCATATTCTCAGTGTAAGGGAAAATGTAGAAACGGTAAGGGTATCTACACATTTGAAGATGGCGAAGTGTACGATGGACAATTCGTAGACGGACAGTTTGAGGGAAAAGGAACATATTCCTATAATTCCGGCGCAAAATACACTGGAGAGTTCAAGGCTGGAAAACGCCACGGTAAGGGTACTTATGTATATCCTACTGGTGATATCTACACTGGTGACTTTGTTGACGGTATGCCAAGTGGCACTGGAGTGTACAGTTTCGCAAATGGAGACCGTTACGAAGGCGAGTTCCTTGAGGGTAAGAGAAATGGACAGGGTGTCTACATCTTTGCTAGCGGAACAAAACAAACTGGTGTTTTCGAAAATTCGTACATGATCGAGGAGATTTCAATCGAGCGTGTGAAGAAACAGTAAGAAAACAATTTAGTTTATAATAATCTCACCTTGCGGGTTTGTAAAGATTCTTTACAAACCCTTTTTTATGTCTTATAGTCAAAATTGACTGTGTCCTAGCTTATACGTGAGTTCGATGGAATTAAAATATTATAGTAGGAGAAAATGATAGTTGGTGCGTCATAAATGAGGATTGTTAAGGACGGAACGTCCTAACCCTCCCAACTTGCGAGCCGTAGGCGAGCGCATATAGGTAGAACAAACAAAGAAACTCGGAGTCTTAAGAGAACAAATTTTCTTTTTATAAGAAGAGATTGAAATCAAACATTATCTGGAATAATATCAATTTTTTGACCGCTCGTCCTTTGGACTCGCGGAAGAGAGGTGGGGTTAGGGCGTTCCGCCCTTAACAATCCTCGTAAAAATCGCCCTAAATTAATAGACATTTCGTAAATGATTAATCATTTCCATGATCGTATGGGCTGGTTTCAAACCTGTCCGCAATAGGATTCATAATCAAACAGAAACAGCGTCAGTAATGTCTTCGCCTCTTATTGTTTTCATCACCTCATTCACCACAACATTAGTGATCATGAAACCGAATATTCCGGTGATGTGGATGAGGGATCCGTTCACCTGTTTCGCTGAAGATTTGTCCTCCTCTGTCAGGTATTCGTCTCGACGGTATGGGATTTCAGGGGAGTAGATGCATTTGAATTTATGCTTAGGCATTGTCTTGAATTTCTTGAACCTTTTGCGGATAGCCGCAGCCAACGGACATCCCATAACCTTCCAGAATTCCGCTATTGATATTTGTGTGGCGTCTATTTTTGACGCTGCTCCCATCGATGATACGAAAATCTTGTCATCATACGATGATGCTTCCAAAATCAACGCTGCTTTGTTTGTCAGACTGTCTATCGCGTCTATGATGATGTCGTAATCGGCAAGGTGGAAATCGGCTTGGTCTGCCTGTGTATATGCCTTGTCTAAGACTGTCACATTGGCATCTTTGTTGATCGACAACAGACGTTCCTTCACCACTTCAGTCTTCTTCTTTCCGATTGTAGTGGAAAGTGCCGGCATCTGACGGTTGATGTTTGTCGCGTTCACTGTGTCGCAGTCGACAATTGTCATGTTGGTGAACCCTGTGCGGAACAGACTCTCTGCACACCAGCTTCCAACTCCTCCAAGCCCTAGCACAATAACTTTCAGTTCGCCTGCTTTCTTTACAAAATCCTCACCCAACACAAGGTTGACGCGGTGAAAGATGTCGTTGTTGATATCGTTTGCCATATAGCATTTAAGTTGCGTTATTCCTCAGAAAGCTGAACAATTATATTGCGGTATTCGTTGAATATTTTTGCCTTCGATACGAAACCGACGTAGATTCCATTTTCTGCAACTGGAAGATCCCATGCGTGAGTACTCTCAAATTTCTTCATTACGGATTCCATGGAATCGTGTATAGAAAGAATTGCGGGAGGCGCTGTCATAAGGTCGCTCACCTGGAATTTTGTATATAGTTCTGGGCGGAACATGACGTTGCGGATCTCATCAAGTGTGATGATTCCTATTAATTGTCCATTTTTGTTTAATACAGGATAGATATTTTTCTTTGTGCGAGAAATGACCTTCACCAACTCTTCAAGATACATGTCTGGATGCAATTTCTGTAAATCCTGCTCTATGACGTCGTCCATTTTTAGGAGTGTAAGAACAGTCTTGTCTTTGTGATGGGTGAGAAGTTCTCCTTTTAGGGCAAGACGTTGCGCATACAGACTGTGTGGCTCAAATGCGATGATGGTCATGTATGCCACGGTCGCCGTGATCATCAGGCTCACGAAGAGTCCGTATCCTCCCGTCAACTCGGCGATAAGGAATGTGCCTGTAAGAGGAGCGTGCATAACTCCGGCCATCACGCCAGCCATTCCTGCCAAAGCGAAATTCTTCTCGGGTATACGAACCCATTGTGTATAGTTTAGCAGCATTGCCATCAGATAACCTGTGATACAGCCTACGAATAGACTTGGAGCGAAGATTCCTCCTGTTCCTCCAGCACAGTTTGTGGCTGCTGAGGCGAAGATCTTGAGCATCACAAGTAGTCCTAGGAAAAGGAAGAGCATCCAGAAATGGTCTCTGAACTGATAGAATGCACTGTTTTCTGTTACTCTCACTGCGTCATTGTCGAGTAGGGCAGTGATGGTTGTATAGCCTTCACCATAAAGAGGAGGAAGAAGGAAAATCAGCACGCTTAACATGATACCACCGATCACCATTTTGTGGGTTGGGGATTGTACGGAGCCGAAACTGGCCTCCAATTTTGTCATTCCGCGTGTGAAATATAAAGAGACGAATCCACATAACACTCCAAGCACGATATAAAATGGAGTTCTTGTCGGAGTGAATGGGTCGTTGATGGTGAAACCGAACATGAAATCAGAACCAGAAAGAAAGTATGTCACCACACTTGCTGTGATTGATGAAATAAGCAAAGGAATGATGGTTGACATTGTAAGGTCGAGAAGCAAAACTTCCAATGTGAACAACACTCCTGTAATTGGAGCCTTAAAGATTCCGGCCACAGCCGCAGAGGCACCGCAACCTACAAGGAGCATCAATGTCTTTCTGTCCATTTTGAACGCTTTGCCAAGGTTTGATCCGATAGCTGAACCAGTAAGTACAATCGGGGCCTCGGCTCCGACTGATCCTCCGAATCCGATGGTCAGTGAACTGGCAACAAGAGACGACCACATATTGTGGGCTTTGATGACTGCTTTCCTTTGTGAAATGGCATACAGGATTTTTGTCACTCCGTGGCTGATGTCATCTTTCACTATATAACGGACAAATGTGCTTGCAAGAAAAATTCCGACAATCGGCATCACAAAGAAAAGGTAGTTGACATCGCTTGCTTCCACCGCATTCTTTGCCACTTCGTGTAGATATTCAATGATGCTTTTCAAAACATGGGCGGCCAAGGCACAAAACAATCCGACAAAAACACTTAATATCATTGTGAAGTATTTCGCCGAAATCGCATGCTCTCTCCAAACCAAGAATTGTTGAAACCTATGTTGTAAATTATGCATTTCTGTAGTTTTATTTTCTTCCTTCGTTTTTCCAAGAAGCGACGGAATTATGAGAACAACAAATTTACAACTATTTTTCCAATCAGACTCCCCGTCTGCCCCTTTTTTTATAATAAAAGAGTTTTTTTGTGCTGACATGATATTCTTTTCCCATCTTTTTTTATAATTTTACAGAATATAAGGTTAATTGCGGCAGAATGTCGATTCCGTTCGTCTACATTCTTATGTAATAATAAAGATAGTGATATGGCAGCAAATTGGGTGTATACATCTCTTACCGAAGAGCAAAATAAACAGAGGGATCTGATGTCTGATGAACTAGGCATCAGTTCGATCCTTTGTCAACTTCTTGTGCGTCGTGGCATCACGACGGTGGAGGCTGCCAAAAAGTTCTTCCGTCCTCGTATTGAAGACCTTCATGATCCGTTCCTTATGAATGATATGGATAAGGCGGTGGATCGTCTGAACCAAGCGATGGGCAAGAAGGAACGTATCCTTATATATGGAGATTATGATGTAGACGGAATTACTGCCGTCGCCCTTGTCTACAAATACTTGAAATTCAACTATTCGTATGTCGATTTTTATATTCCGGACAGATATGTCGAGGGAAGTGGAATCTCATACTTAGGTATTGACTATGCCGCCGAGACTAATGTGAAACTGATCATTGCTCTCGACTGTGGAATCAAGGCTGTAGACAAAGTGAACTACGCTAAGGAGAAGGGTATTGATTTTATCATCTGCGACCATCATACGCCAGATGATAATCTGCCTGACGCTATTGCGGTGCTCGACCCTAAACGTGCGGATTCAACATATCCGGATTCCAACCTGTCTGCCTGTGGTGTCGGATTCAAACTTATGCAGGCATTTGCGTTGAACAATGGCATTTCGCCAGACACTCTTACTGATCTTTTTGATCTTACAGCGGTAAGTATCGCATCTGATATTGTTCCGATCATCGGAGAAAACAGAATCTTGGCTTATTATGGATTGAAACAACTAAATTCCAATCCAAGCCTTGGTTTGAAATGTATCATCGACGTGTGTGGCTTGACCGGCAAGGAGATAACGATATCCGATATAGTGTTTAAGATAGGCCCACGTCTGAATGCATCAGGACGAATTAAGACTGCTTCCGAGGCAGTTGAACTTTTGATATCCAAAGAGTTGACATTCGCACGTGAGAAGAGCGACTGCATTGACAAATACAACCAGCAGAGAAAAGATCTTGACAAGAGCGTGACGGATGAGGCCATCGCTCAACTGGAGGACAAAAAAGAGGAGCTTGACAGCAGCAACTCAATCGTGATATATAATCCGAACTGGAATCAGGGAGTTATCGGTATTGTTGCTTCTCGTTTGACAGAGCTACATTACAAGCCGACAATTGTGTTGACGTATTCGCAGGAAAACAATCTTGCTACAGGTTCTGGACGTTCAGTGTCTGGATTCGATTTATATAAGGCAATAGAGAATTGCAGTGACCTGCTTGAGAATTTCGGAGGTCACATGTATGCTGTCGGATTACGCATGAAGCCGGAGAACGTGCCGGAGTTCCGCAGAAGAATGGAGCAATATGTCACTGAAAACATCACTACAGAACAGCAGAAACCTCAACAGTATATTGATGCTTTCATTGATTTCAAAGAGATAACACCTAAGTTTGTGCGTCTGCTAAAACAGTTCAGCCCATTTGGACCAGAGAATATGAAACCAGTCTTTGCGACTCGTAAAGTGTTGGATTATGGTACAAGCCGTGTGGTCGGAAAGGAAAAGGAACATTTGAAACTGGAATTGGTAGATTCACAGAGTGAGTGTATCATGAATGGAATAGCGTTCGGCTTGTCGGAGTACAACGATTATATCAAGGCATTTAATCCTGTTGACATTTGTTATACAATTGAGGAAAACAATTTCAACGGTAGCTCAAATACACAGTTGATGATCAAGGACATTCGTCCACTTTCTCAAAAATAGTTATTGAATATAAGGAGACGATTCATCGACGTCTCCTTTTTTTATTTAGATATTAATACTTAAGGGATGGCATTATTGAATGAAGACTATTTGAAACTTCCAGAAAACTATCTATTCACGGAGATTCATCGTAAAGTAAACATTTTCAAAATAACACGTCCTGGATCGAAAGTGATTCATCTCGACGCTGGTGATTCCAACCACATTCTCCAAGGTGAGTATGTCGATTCTTTTCGCAGAAACTTGGAGATGATGGCATCGTCCCATGCTACAAAATCAACGGATATTCCGGAACGATTAAAAGCACTAGAGTCTCGAATTCTCAAAACTGATTATGAAAGCAATGGCATCAAACTTTCGACTGATGACATTTTTATCAATGATGATCCTCGCAGTGCTGCGGCTGATGTGTTGGATTTGTTGAGTAGGGACAATATTATAGGAGTGTTTGACCCGTCGTATCCTGCATTTATATACAGTACTGTGATGAGCGGACGTTCGGGGTTGAAGATGGAGGATGGAAGGTGGAGCAATCTCGTCTACTTGCCTTGTAATGCAGAGAATAATTTTGTTCCGTCGATTCCAAAGGAGCGATTGGATGTCGTCTATTTGAGTTTGCCAAACAATCCTACAGGCACAACCCTCACTACGGATGAGTTGAAAAAATGGGTCAAGTATGCTAACGATACCCACACTCTTATTATATATGATGCGTCGCACTCGCATTATGTGAGACAAAAAAAAGTGCCACGTTCGATTTATGAGATCAAGGGAGCTCAGAAGGTAGCTATCGAATTGAGAAGCTTTTCAAAAACGACAGGATATACTGGCACTAATTTTGGTTTTACGATTATTCCCAATGATGTGGCTGCATATACGGAGATGGGTAAATCGATGTCCATCAATCAGTTGTGCCGACGTCGTCAGACTTCTAAATTTTCGGGTATTCCATATTTGGGATTATGCGCGGCAGAGTTTTTATATACTTCAGAGGGACAAAAACAGATGCGTCAGATTGCGGATTATTATATGGACAACGCGAGAATGATAAAAGAGAAGTTGATGTCTATCGGTCTGACGGTGGCTGGTGGCGACAATTCTCCATATTTATGGGTGAAGACACCGGAAGGTGTCAGCTCTTGGCGATTTTTTGAGCAGATGCTCTATGAAAAATCGATTGTTTGCACACCAGGTGTTGGCTTCTGTCCTGGAGGTGAAGGATATGTAAGGTTTTCCGGATTTTCAGAAAAATCGGATGTTGAAGAGGCAATGTCAAGGTTAACTTGAGGTCAGCCATATTTGTGAAGAAATGTTAACATTATTTAAGAAATTGTAGGTTTTGAATTTTGGATAGAATTTGTATTTTAATATTTAATGTATAAATTTGCAAGAAATTTAAGAAATTTTGGAAGTTTATGTGCGGAATAGTTGGTTATATCGGAACTAAACAAGCATACCCTATTTTGATTAAGGGTTTGCATCGTCTTGAATATAGAGGATATGATAGTGCAGGTGTCGCTATGATAGACGATAAGGGAGGACTAAATGTATACAAATCGAAAGGTAAGGTTTCAGATTTGGAGGCTTACGCTAGAGATAAGGATTTAAGTGGAAATATTGGTATTGCACACACACGTTGGGCAACACATGGAGAACCTAATGACTGTAATGCTCACCCACACTATTCACAAAGCGAGAATCTTGCATTGATTCATAACGGTATCATTGAGAATTATGCTATTATCAAAGAGTCTTTGATTTCTAAGGGTTATACTTTTAGAAGTACGACTGATACTGAAGTTCTTGTTCAACTTATTGAGTTCGTAAAAAATGAGAATAATTGTGACCTTTGTACAGCGGTTCAGTTAGCTTTGAGCCAGGTGGTAGGAGCTTATGCTATTGCTGTCATAGAGAAGGGACATCCAGAAACAATTATTGCGGCAAGAAAGAGTAGCCCTCTTGTAGTAGGTATAGGAAATGACGAGTATTTCTTGGCTTCTGATGCAACACCGATCATTGAGTATACAAACAAGGTTGTTTATTTGGCTGATGAGGAAATCGCTATCCTTACAAAGGGCAAGGCAATTAAGGTCCTTACTATCGCCAATGTAGAGAAAACTCCAAAAATTCAAGAGCTTGAGTTGAACTTGTCTGAGTTGGAGAAGGGAGATTACGAGCATTACATGCTTAAGGAGATTTTCGAGCAGACTCGTACTGTGATGGAGGCAACAAGCGGACGTATCAATGTAGATATGGATAATATCGCCCTTTGTGGTTTTATTGATAATAAGGAACGATTCTTGAAAGCAAGCCGTATCATCATCACAGCATGTGGTACAAGCTGGCACGCCGCTTTGATCGGTAAATATGCAATTGAGGAGTTCGCTAAGATACCTGTAGAGGTAGAGTATTCTTCTGAGTTTAGATATCGTAAACCTGTAGTTAATTCAAGTGATGTCGTAATCGCTATTTCTCAGTCGGGAGAGACTGCCGACACATTGGCTGCTCTTGAGTTGGCAAAAGAAAACGGTGCTCTTCTATTCGGAATCTGTAACGTGGTAGGAAGTAGTATCGCGAGAATGACAGGTGCTGGTTGCTATACTCACGTAGGTCCAGAAATCGGAGTTGCGTCGACAAAGGCATTCACTGCTCAGGTTCAGATTTTGATTATGTTGGCATTGTCTCTTGCAAAAGAGAAAAATACTATTGATTGTGCCTTCTATCGCCATGTGTTAGAGGAGATGTTCGCATTGCCAAAGAAAATCGAATCAATTTTGGCACAGAATGATAAAATTAAGGATTTCGCAAGAATCTTTACTTATGCGTCAAATTTCATTTATCTTGGTCGTGGCTACAATTTCCCAGTAGCGTTGGAGGGTGCGTTGAAATTGAAGGAGATTTCATATATCCATGCCGAGGGTTATCCGGCAGCGGAAATGAAGCACGGTCCTATCGCTTTGATCAATGCTGAGATGCCAGTGGTGGTTATCGCAACCAATGCTCCTACATATGAGAAGGTAGTAAGCAATATCCAGGAAATCAAGTCTCGTAAGGGTAAGGTTATCGCAATTGTGACTGAAGGTGATGAGGTCGCAAGCAAGATAGCAGACTATTCAATTGTTATTCCTGACACAGTGGAATGTTTGGTTCCAATTTTGGCAACTATTCCATTGCAGTTGTTGTCTTACCATATTGCTGTGGCTAAAGGTTGTGATGTCGATCAACCTCGTAATCTTGCAAAGAGTGTTACTGTAGAGTAATCAAGATAATTTATACTATATGTAAGGAGGGGCAAACGTGAGTTCGCCCCTTTTTGTTTTATGTTCAAGTCTCTTGATTGAATTTCTTATAATTATATGTTCACGACGCGACAAAATTTTTATCTTTGCATACCTATAAATGGATAATTGTTAATTGTATGAATGCATTACATTTGTTTTCAACATTGTCGTTTGCGACACTTTTTCTTTCTAAGAGTGTTTGCGCTACTTTTACAAATGCAGAATTGGAATCTCAGCCTGATTTCCTAAGTTCAAACTATATTTCTTATGATGCGAGCGTAAAAGGAATAAATAAGGTTCAAACAGGAGTTTATGATTTTCCGAAACTTTCTGACTCACCTGAGGGTTACACTCCATTTTATATCAGCCATTATGGTCGTCATGGCTCGCGCTATCATTATAGTCAGGGGGATTATAATTATATAGCAGATTTGTTTGAAAAAGCTGCGGCGGAGTCTGGACTTACTCCGTTCGGATTGCAATTATATGCAGAAATGAAGCAGATCCGTGATGATGCAGACAAGCGTGCTGGAGACCTTACTCCCCTTGGCCGCGAACAACACCGTGGCATAGCAAGACGAATGGTGAAAAATTTCCCTGCCGTCTTCTCTGGTGATAATAAGAAAATCGATGCTAAAAGCACGATGGTTGTACGTTGTGCTTTGAGTATGACAGCTTTTTGTCAGGAGTTGGGTAAGATTTGTCCGAACCTTGACATAGATAACGATGCGAGTGAGCGTTATCAGAAATACATGTGCCACGGAAAGGTCATTGGAGAATTCTCGGGTGACAAGAGCAATCCTGAATTGGCTGCTTTTTATGAGAAACGAGATGCTGGTAATGATGTGCTCAACAAAATATTTTCGAATAAGAACGTAATAAAGAAGTATGTCAACAGAGACAAGTTTGTCAAGACTCTTTATTACATGCTGATTTCTCTGCAAGGTGTGGATGTGGATAATCTGGATGAACGCAATTGTTCTTTGACTAAAGTGTTTACAACCAGTGAATTGACTTCGCAATGGCTGGCTCAGAATTTATTTTGGTATAAGGATTACGCAAACTGTCCGCTAAATGGTGGAGTAGGAATTAAGTCGGCTAGATTTCTGGTGGAGCAGATAAGAAAAGAAGCAGACGCTGCAATTGCAGGCAACGGTGTGGCTGCCAATCTGCGTTTTGGTCACGACACTGGTTTGCTTCCACTTGTCGCCCTTCTCAACCTTGATGGAATAGGTGACCCGCATTCTGATCTGGACTTGCTTCACAACTATTGGCAGGATTTCTCGGTAATCCCGATGGCTGGAAACCTGCAGATTGTCTTCTACCGTAAGGATAATCCGAATACATCAGGGTCTCAGTATCTGGTGAAATTCCTTTTGAATGAGCGAGAAGTTAAGCTTCCTGCATCAAAAACACCGGTTATAGGAATGTATTACGACTGGAATGTGGTAAGGGATTATCTCAGTGAAATAGAGCGTACAGTGCATCCTTAATCAGCATGTTAAAAATATGTTGCAGAACATCTAGATTTGGTTTTGTTCATAATAATTAACGAATTTGGATAAAATAAAGGCAGATTTTTTTTGTCAGCAAACGAAATGTTTTACTTTTGTTATTTGAAAATTTAAAAAGGATTTTGGATATGAAAAAGATAATAATGGCTGCTTTGACATGCCTTTGCTCTATTTCAGGTATTAACTCACAGGAATTTATGAAGGTGAGTGCGGAAAAGGTTCTTACAGAAGACAACCAGCGTTGTTATCAGATACGTCGCGGTTACAGCCGTAAGGATAAAACTCAATGGGAGCCATTCTGCGGAGGTTTCCGTAACTTCTTCTATGAGAATGGATACGAGTATACAATGCATGTAGAGAAGTACGATCCAACATTGGATACAATCGTTGTGATCAAGACTATCGGTCGTGATAACTCAGACTCTTACCGTAAGCAGCAGGAGATGAAGAAGAAAGCTGCTGAGGCACGTGCTGCTAAGGCTGCTCGTGAACAGGAGAATGGAGCTGCTACTAAGAAGAAATAATTGGTTGTCCAGTTTTCAAACTTTATAGAGAGACGTGAATTTTCGCGTCTCTTTTTGTTTTTGTTCGGGCATCATCCATTCAAAAGATGGTTTGTGTAAAATAGTGCTGAAATACAATATTTTTTATAACTTTGCACCGTATATTGAACTTATAGATTATGAGCAGAATAAAATTTGTTTTGACTATATTGTTGACTATGCTGTTTTTTGCTGTGTCGGCACAGTCGCAGAAGGGAAAACGTGAGGATATTTTCAAAGACTTGGCTAAGACTAAGCCTGGTTATGGAACTGTGAAACTACAGCAGAATCCTAAAGTCAACCTTTTGGTAAACAGAAAGATCAAGGAGGGAGACTCTAAAAAATACATTACTTTCTCTGGCTACAGAATCCAGGTGTACATGGACAACAACCAGAAGAAATCAAAGGATGAGGCTTACGCAAGAGAGAAGAAGCTAAAAGAGAAATACGAGGATCTTACAACTTATATCAGTTTCTCGTCTCCATTCTGGAAACTCCGTGTGGGTGACTACCGCACTCACGCTGACGCTCTTGTGATGGCAAAGAAATTGCGTGAGGACTTTCCAGAGTTGAGCTCGGAGATCCTGATCGTCAAGGATGATGAGGTGAGAGACATCTCTTTGGAAGCTGATCCTTCCGCCTCTGCTCCTGCATCTACAACAAAAACTGAAGTGAAAAAGGATAAAAAGGATAAAAAATAAAAAGGGCAAAAAAAATGAAGAAATTTATTACACTTGCAGCTGCTGTTGCAACATTGTTTTCTGCATCGGCAAAGATCGAAAAAAACAACGAGCGTACTGCCGAGCACAAGAAGTTTGACAACTATTCGTATGCTATCGTTCCACCAGCAGGATACGAACTGACAGATAATGGAACTGCATTCAGAAATCCAGAGAAGAAATCAGGTATTTCTATCTCTCACCTAAATATGATTCTTGACGCGTCTAGCGAGAATGAACTGTTGAAGGTGACTTTCCAGAATTTCGTAGCTGGTTACCAGACAAATGAGTCTGTCTACATCAACGACACGGAGCACTATTTGGTGAGCAAGACAGAGAACGGCCGTCTCTTCACAACTCTTGTTGTGCCAGAGGATAACGGATCGGTGATGATCACAGCATCGTCGCCAGTGGACGATTTGGCTGAGATCGAGAAGACAAAGGAGGCTCTTTTGTCGGTAGTGTATGTTGATCCTGCTGAAATGGCAGACAATCCGATTTTTGAAAATTCACTTTATAGCATCGCCAACCAGGGCTTCCGCGCTCAACCAGAAGGCTCAACTCTTGTTGCATTCTGTGAGTCGGGTGATTTTGCAAAAGAGCAGGCAACAGGCCGCTTGGTTTATTTCAAGGTGTTGATGAACGAGGATGCTGTTAAGCCAAAGGAGCAGAAGATGTTTGCGACAGAGGTTGTTAAGGCGTTAGTTTCAGACCATGAGACTATCACATCTCAGAATGCTGTTGAGGTCAATGGATTGCCAGGTTACGAGTATTTCATCACAGAGACAGAAAACGGAGCTGTGAAGTCGAAATCTTATGCTATGGTGGTGTTCACATCAGGCAAGTATTATTGCTTCACATCTAAGGCAAATCAGGAAATAGATATGTATTTGCAGAAGTTCCAAGCTGCTGCAAAGAGTTTTCAGGCAAAGAAATAAATGAACGAGGATTTAGAGATAAAACCATGGGATATCGCTAAGTATCCCGATAAGAAACTTACAGCTCAACTGGCTCCTCTCGTAAGACAGGAGCTTGAGCTTTTAGGTGAGGATGCCGACCGTGAGGGATTGCTGAAGACTCCAGAGAGAGTGGCTAAGGCAATGCAGTTTATGACTTACGGTTACAAGATCGATCCGTGTGATGTCTTGAAGAGTGCGATGTTTGAGGAGGATTACAGTCAGATGGTGATCGTGAGAGACATCGATTTCTATTCTCTTTGTGAGCACCACATGCTTCCATTCTTCGGCAAGGCTCACGTCGCCTACATTCCGAATGGCAAGATAACCGGTTTGAGCAAGATAGCTCGAGTAGTGGAGATCCTTTCACGTCGACTTCAGATTCAGGAACGACTCACTACACAGATTAAGGATTGTATTCAGGAGACGTTGCAGCCACTTGGTGTGATGGTTGTAATTGAGGCTCAACACATGTGTATGCAGATGCGCGGTGTGCAGAAGATGCACTCTGTCACTACAACGTCTGATTTCACAGGCGCTTTCGAGACAGCTAAGACAAGAGAGGAGTTTATCAGCTTGATCACCGTCAACAGATGACAGAAGCAAAACTTTCATTCGGCAAGATTCGCGACTTGGTGAAGTCGGAATGCTTGTCTGATTTGGGTAAGGAGAAGTGCGACCAGATGTCGTTCCTTACCAATTTTGATACTATTTTGGAGGAGGCAAACCGCACTAATGAGTTTGTCCGTATACTTCAGGAAGAGGATTTCCCTACCGACGGTTTCTATGATGTCAGGGAGGCGATCCAAAGAATCAAAGTGGTCGGCACCTATATTGAGCCGGCTGAACTGTTCGACTTGAGTCGTGTTGTCGAAGCCATCGGCAGCATCGTCAGTTTTTTTTCCAGCAAAGAGGAGGGCACTTACTATTATCTGCAGGAGTTGTCGAGAGATGTCTTTACGTTTCCCGATATTCTGCGTGCCATCTCAAGAATCCTTGATAAATACGGTCAGATAAAAGACACCGCGTCCTCAAAACTCGGTGAGATACGTCGTGAGAAATCAGCCACAGAGGGAAGCATCTCTAGAAATATGTCGTCGATCCTCCGTAAGGCTGTGGAAGACGGAATTGTTGAGAAGGGTACGACACCGGCTGTGCGTGACGGCCGTCTGGTGATTCCTATATCTCCGTTTTTCAAGAAGAAACTGCGTGGTATTGTCCACGACGAGTCAGCCACTGGTAAGACGGTGTTCATCGAACCGGAGGTGATTGTTGAGGCTAACAATAAATTGCGTGAACTGGAGGCTGAGGAGCAGCGTGAGATCGTGAGAATCCTCACTGAGTTCACCACTGAGATCTTGCGTCCACGTACGGACGAACTGCTGTTTTCAGTTGATTATCTGTCTGTTGTGGATTTCACAAGAGCAAAAGCACAGTTTGCTTTGAAGACAAACAGTGTGATGCCAAAATTGCGTAATGAGCAGGTGATAGACTGGCGTGATGCCATCCACCCGTTACTTTTCCTATCGCATCAGGCGTCGGGCAAGGAGATTGTTCCGCTCGACATCCGTCTTGACAAGAATAACCGAATATTGCTTATTTCCGGACCTAACGCGGGAGGCAAGAGCGTCTGCTTGAAGAGCGTCGGATTGATCCAGTATATGGCTCAATGCGGAATGCTTGTGCCGATGCATGCCGACAGTGAGGTGGGAATCTTCAACGATATCCTGATCAACATCGGTGATGAGCAGAGTATTGAGAACGATTTGAGTACCTACAGCTCGCATCTTTCTTACATGAAGGAGTTTGCGAAGAAATGTAATGGGAAGACGATCCTGCTCATTGATGAGTTTGGAGGCGGAACAGAGCCACGAATCGGAGGTGCTATCGCGGAAGCGTTGCTCGACCATTTCAACCGCCAGAAATCGTTTGGTGTCATCACTACCCATTTCACCAATCTTAAGCAGTTTGCCACAGATACGGATGGTATTGTCAACGGTGCGATGCTCTACGACCGCCACGAGATGCGTCCGCTATTCCGTCTTGAGATAGGAAATCCGGGAAGTTCGTTCGCCCTTGAGATCGCAAGAAAAATCGGTTTGCCAGAAAGCGTGATCGCGCGTGCCACAGAGATCGTCGGCAACGACTATGTGAATATGGAGAAGTATCTCCAGGATATCGTGCGTGACAAACGCTATTGGGAAAACAAACGTCAGAATATACGCCAGAAGGAGAAGCATATTGAGGAACTAGAGGAGAAACTTACCGTCGACGTCAACAATATCAATGCGGAGCGAAAGAGAATCCTCAGCGACGCGAAAGCCAAGTCGAAGGAGTTGCTCGACGGAGCGAATGCTAAGATTGAGCGTACAATCAAACTGATCAAGGAGGCTAAGGCAGAGAAGGAAGCCACACGTCAGGCACGTGAGGATCTTACCAAATATAAGAGTGAGGTGGTGTTCGGCGACGAGAATGACGCTTTTGCCAAGAAGGTGGAGAAACTCAACGCCAAGAGCCAGCAGAAGAGTGGGGCACCAGCCCAACAGAAGCAGGAGAAACCGATCTCTGTGGGTGACACTGTGAAGATAAAGAGCAGTGGAGCGAAGGGTAAGGTGTTGGAAATCAAGGGCAACAGCGTCGATGTCGCACTTGGTAATCTCCGCACTACCGTCAAACTGAAGGATCTGCAGTTGACGCAGGAGGCCTCTCAGAAAACACAGAAATTCAGTTTCAATATCGTGTCATCCAACAATTCAGATATTGTCCACGAACGTTCCAGAAATTTCAAACAGCAGATCGATGTGCGTGGAATGCGAGCCGACGAGACGATCCAAGCCGTCAGCTACTATATTGAGGATGCCATCATGCTGGATGCCGGCACAGTGCGAATCCTGCACGGTACAGGCACAGGAGTGCTCCGCCAGGTGATACGTGAGTATCTGAAAACGGTGCCACAGGTGAAGAGTTTCCGTGATGAACACGTCGATTTCGGTGGAGCAGGAATCACGGTAGTGGAAGTTGGGTGAAATTTATAATTCATAATTCGTAATTCATAATTCATAATTGTGGGGATATCCACACATCTGTAATGATCCCGCCTCACGTAGAAACGCACGGACGGAATGGGGGAATTAAAAATGAAGAATGGGATTTCCCAACATTCGGTAATCCCACCTCTCGTAGAGACGCACGGACGTGCGTGTCATGATTAATTCATAATTCATAATGCATAATGCATAATTGTGGGGACGTGCCAACGTCAATGGGGCGATACAACATAGGGTTGTAGGAAAACCGATCTGTGATATTCAAATACGAAATGTAAAATAAATCAACGGTTTGAATTTGTCGAAAGATGATTCAAACCGTTTTTATATTAACATAATTTACAACTGACAGTTGTATTTTGGGTTGTTGTTATTACTTTTGTATATCAGAATTGAATAAAATGAAACAGAAAACGCATGAATTTTTAGAAACTCATCAGAGTGAAACGCCTTCAACATGGAGAGAAGAAGCGGAGTGGAGACGTGACAATTGGTCATGGCTACGTCATTCCCAAAGGCTTGCTGTGAAGATTCTGTTGCAGATGAAGCAGTTGGGATTGACTCAGAATGCTTTGGCTGAACGCATGAATTGTTCGCAGCAGTATGTCTCTAAGATTCTTAAGGGTAAGGAGAATATGTCTCTTGAGACTCTTACAAAACTGGAAAACGCATTAGGAATATGTTTGATTCTCGACGAATAGGGGTGATTCAATTCATAATTCATAATTCGTAATTCATAATTGTGGGTACGTGCCAGCACCAACGGTGCGACACAACATAGGGTCGGGTGTGAACCCGATCCGAGGAATAACACGTCGATTTCGGTGGAGCAGGAATCACGGTAGTGGAAGTTGGGTGAAATTCATAATTCATAATTCGTAACCTTAGATTTGCAGAAAATAAATAATTGTTGATTTAAGCGATTTTGTGGTCAGGTCACAAATTATTAAATTCAC
>SUXE01000009.1 GCA_015061115.1 Bacteroidales bacterium
ACATCTGAATCATATTCAGCACCTGGAATAGAATCTGACAATTCATATGTCCAGCCATCTTTTGTTGTCTTCTCTACTTTTAAAGGATTGTTGATATCTGAGTAATCCCATACCCAATACTTACCCTTTTCTGTAAATGTTCCAAAATCATCCTGCCATATCAATTTTTCTCCCATAGGTGTCAAACCACCTGCCGCACTTCCTCCTTGTGCGTATGCACCAAGGTTGCCAAACACCAATCCTACAAGGAATAGGCATAAAGCTAAAAAACGTTGTGTTTTCATAAAACTATAAAACCAAATAAATTACCAAAAACAAAACTTTACTTACAAAAACTATGCAAAATTACAAAAAAATTGGCACACTCAAAATTGCAAATCAAATTAATCTATTATTTAAGAGAAGAAGCTCGAAAAAACATGGCAATTTTCAACACACTCGACAAACATTTCATAAACATTTAATATTCATACACGTTATGATTTTTTTACAAATAAAATCATAATATCTATTGTTATTGACAGATATTGCATTTAACTTTGTGTATGCAAATCAAGATGGATATTAGATAATGAATGCGAGATTAATGACTAATGCGAGTCTATAGACGTAGATGTTATTTAATTAGTAGATGTTATTTAATTAAAAAAACATTCATTTAGAGTAGTCCAAACGAATGAATGTTTTCTCTAATAAACACCAAGTGTTTGCGAGCATATGAGGAAGAACTGGGGAGAGTTCTTTCTTCCTACGTGTGTTTTTATGTTATTTTTGAACTCTCCATGAAAACTTATTATCTATGTTATTTTCAAAGTTATTGAAAGCGGGTGCAGCAGCATCCCTAGTGTTGACATGTGCAGGTGTGAACGCACAGTCATGGGTTTCTAATTCTACTTACGGTTTGTATGTCAATCCACAGACAGGTATCAAAGGCAACGTTGCAATCGGTGTGGCAGCAGCAAATAGCTACCAAGGCAACAGACTAACGATCAAGGCAGACTCTGCGAAGAACGGTCTAAGAATCTACGATTACAAAGGTAATACAAGATTGCTACAAGGATCAAACGGTGGTTTGACTGTAGGTGCAGCATCTGCAGCTCCTGCTAATGGACTTTATGTTGCTGGAGCAAGTAATCTAAGAAGCAGTTTGACAGTTGCTGGAGCTTCAACATTCGCTTCAGCCACATTCAACAGCAATGTAACAGCAAAGAGTGGTTTGATTGTGTCAGCAGGATTGGCTAAATTTGATGGTCCTGTTTCAATGAACAGCACAATGGTAACTAGCGGTAATGCCACATTCAACAGTGGAATGACAGTAGTTGGAGCAACTACTTTGGCAGGTGCTTTGAAAGTAACAGGTGCCACAACATTAAATGGTGCTACTACAGTAAATAATACTTTGAATGTTACTGGCAATACAACACTTAACGCCATAACATATGCGAAAGGAGACATTGAGGCTGAAGGTCGTGCATTATTGTATGGAGGTGCTATTGTTAAAGGTGGATTAAGAGCATGTTTGACTGACAACCTTGGATATCCAGGAAGTATCACTATAGGAGGAACAGAAAAGGCAACAATTAAAGTAACAGAATTCTGTGGTTACAAACCAGCATGTCCAAAGGATTTGTATTTCGACGCTAAAAATTACATTTTCCAAAACGGAAATGTTGGTATAGGAGTAGAGGATCCACAAGCTAAACTACATGTTGACGGCAAGATCCTATGTTCTGGAGAGATCGAGGTTGCAGATTTGAACTCAAACTCAATCAATGTTAACTCATTGAACGCAAAGGACATCCAGATGGATATGCACGGAGCAGCCGACTACGTATTTGATGAGAGCTACGATTTGAAGTCTCTTTCTGAAGTTGAAAGCTACGTCAACGAGCACAAGCATCTTCCAGGCATGCCATCAGCAGCAGAGATGGATGCAAACGGTGTAAGCGTATCAAAGATGAGCAACCTTCTTTTGGAGAAGGTAGAGGAGTTGACTCTACACATGATCAAGCTTGAGAAGGAGAATGCCGCTTTGAAGGCAAAAGTTGAATCTTTAAGCAAGTAAGAATATGAGAAAAAAATATTTACTGACCTTGCTTCTAGCATTCTTCTCTTACCTGTCAGCCATGGCTGCGGTAAGTCTTGAAGAAGCGAAGGCAAAGGTTAAAGATTATGTGGAAAGCACGCTTAATCTCAAAAACAGCGTCATCTACTACAATACCACAAATGAGACACAAGTAGAATTGTTTCGCAGAAAACCTATTGTGCCGTCGGTATCTAGTTGGTTTTTCTTCGTGGATCAAATGCCTAATGCAGGATGGTCTCACCCTGTAAAAGTGATTTTTGTTTCCAAAAAGAATGGAGCTATCAGTTGCATTTCTTCAGATATGCCTTTACTGAAGAAAGACTCATGGGAGCCTCTTAATTCATCTATGACTGTGCTACGCAAAAATCTTTCTAATGCGAACGCCAGTTCAAACGGATTGACTTACAACAACAGGTTTCTTAAGCCTCATCAGTTTACTAAAACGACAGCCACAAGTCCTAATTCATACGCTGTAATAATAAGTGGAGGTATAAATAAAAGTTACAATTACATAAGATATTGGAACGATTGTGCTTTGATTTATCAGTTGTTGGTTGATGTTTATGGTTTTAGCAAGGACAAAATCTACGTTTTAATGGCTGACGGTGGCAAAAATGAGGATAACACCAACACAAACAATTATGAATATCCAAATTATGTAATTGCACCTACTGATTTAGATGGAGATGGAAACAAAGATATTCAATACGCAGCAAGAAAAAACAATATTTCAACTGTTTTTAACACCTTGTCTCGAAGAATGACATCAAACGACAATTTGTTTGTTTTCACTACAGACCATGGAAGCCAATACGATGGTTTGTGTCTCTGGCACTATGATAGTGACTCATATGATGATCCAAATCAATATATGACACCATCTCAATTTGAAACGGAATTGAATAAGATAAAAAGCAGAAGAACAATTTCCGTTCTTATGGCACAGTGTTATAGTGGAGCATTTGCAAAAGCTGTACATTTGGACAATTCTACAATCTGTACTGCCGCAAACGAATGTGAATGGTCATGGGGAAGTTCGAATTACGATGACTTTGCATATCATTTCACAATGGCTCTATCCAAAACGTTAGAAACCGTTGACAAAGATAAAGATTTAAATATATCTTTTAAAGAAGCTTTTGATTATGCAAAAGCGAATGATCGTTTTGCTGTATCCGGTGCATGGTCCGATGGAGTCCACTATTACGAGCACCCTCAATATTGGTCTGATGGATGTTTAGGAGAGCGTCAACATTTGGATGGCCCATTGGTTGACACACGATCTATAAGCGGCACAACGACCAGCAATATTGTAAGAAGAGCAACCGTCAAAATCACGTCAACAACAAAGATCTCTAGAGCCGATGTTGGTTTCCAATCATACGGCAAGATCTTCCTGAAGAGTGGTTTTAAGGTTTCTAACGGTGGTAAATTCAAAGGCACAATACTTGAATGTAATTCGTCAAATACAAGCAACACTCTACGTTCTGCTGACGTATATGATGATTACGACAACGAGGAGTTCGAATTCAATTCTGAAATCACTGATATCGACGACGAGATTTCAGAAGTTGGTGGCATTGAAATCTATCCTAACCCAACTGACGGATTGCTTCACATCAATTCGAGCAGCACAATCAACAAAGTTATTGTGGCTGACATGACAGGAAAGGTTATCGTAGACGTAAATGGTGGATCAGACAAGGTTGAACTTGATCTGTCTTCAAATGCTAAAGGCATTTACGTGTTGAAGGTTATTTCTGAAGACGACAACATTGTTGAAAAGATAGTGTTGGAATAATCAACAGCTTTTCGATATAATCTCTCTTAAAAGGAGTCGCTTGCAGCGTAATACTGCAAGCGATTTTTTATTCTATCACATAAAAATAGACCCACAAAAAAAGAGACGCACATCCGTGCGTCTCTACATTTTCGTTTTATCTTCGGTTTATACATTATCCTGCCTTGGCAAATGGATCTCCAATCAGTTTGAAATCAAGGCCTGAATGGATTGGGGCATCATTTTCCTCTTCCTCCACAATCTCACCGTCGCCATCAACAATCACTTCCGGAGCCGGAGCGTCATCATCCACTGTCTCACTTATCTCTACAGAAGTAGATGCTGACGTAGCCGCTTTCTTCCTGTATTCTTCCAAGAAATCCATCAACTGACGTGAGATGAGAATCCTATGCATTGTCTTGAAATCAAGTCGTGTATGTATGCCTTCATTGGTTTGTATCAAATCGATATTGAACGTTGATCCATTATCATCTGGCAACAAGAATTGACTTACTCCCTTGATAAAATCCTCAGTCAACGCTTTTTCTTCCAACACAAGACTCAAATGCATCTTCAACACCTCTTTCGCCTCACTCATCAGTTTGAAATCATTGTATGTGATACGTACCTGATCTGGACGGAAACGGTCTTGTCCGATAGTGGCAGAGAAGACGACACAGTTGTTAACCTGCAGATAGTTGACCATACCCACGTCTCTACCCCACAATGCAATCTCCTTCGCTCCTGAATAATCCTCTATCTTAAGGATGACGCCGGGCGTTCCCTTCTGCGACGTTTTATGCGTGATGGCGGTGATGATTCCTCCAGCCACAATCTTATTGCGTCCCTGTATCTTCTCAATCTCTTCAAGCTCGGTGACGCGGGTGTTGCAGATATACTTCAACAGGATATAATAGTCGTCGAGAGGATGGGCCGACAGATAGATTCCCACCAAGTCTTTCTCTTTCTGCAGACGTTCCAACGCTGTCCACTTCTCGAATTTTGGCAACGGTGGCAATGCGATAGACTGCGACACTTCCATGTCATCAAACAGTGAGTTGCGAGACGAATTGTTGGCGAGTTTCACCTTCTTTCCAAAGTCTGCAAGCACCACACTGAACTGTATCTCTTTGTTGTTGAAAGAGAAGAAATGCTCACGCTCGATTCCTTTCAATGAGTCGAACGCTCCCGACATAGCAAGACATTCCAAATCCTTCGCTCCACAGTTGACACGGCTTACAAAATCATAGATATCGGTGTATTTGCCATTCTTTTCTCGCTCTGCGATCAACTCTTCCACCACAGCACGAGACATTCCTTTTATTCCTTGCAGACCGAAACGGATATTGCCGTTGGCGTTGGTGCTGAAGAAACTGTCGGATTCATTCACGTCGGGGCTCAACACCTCTATTCCCATACGCTTGCACTCGTCCATAAACTTACGCACATCCTCAATCTTATCCATTGAACGGGTAAGGTTGGCAGCCATATAGTCGGCTGGATAATGTGCTTTAAGATATGCAGTCTGGTATGCCACCCAAGAATAGCAAGTGGCGTGGGATTTGTTGAAGGCATATTTTGCGAACTCCTCCCAGTCTCGCCAGATTTTATCCAACGTGTTGGCATCGTGACCATTCTCCACTCCCTGCTTCATGAACTTTGCTTTCAGCTCGTTCATCTTCTCAATCAGTTTCTTACCCATAGCCTTACGTAGTGCATCACTCTCTCCACGAGTGAAGTTGGCAAGCTGACGGGAAAGAAGCATCACCTGCTCCTGGTACACAGTGACTCCATAAGTATCTTTCAAGTACTTTTCCATACATGGGATATCGTACTCGATCTTCTCTTTTCCTAACTTACGATTAATAAACTTAGGGATATACTGAAGCGGACCTGGACGATACAATGCGTTCATGGCGATCAAGTCTTCAAACACAGTAGGCTGAAGCTCACGCAAATACTTTTGCATACCTGCCGACTCAAACTGGAATGTTCCGATTGTGTCGCCACGCGAATAGAGTTCGTAAGTCTCTTTATCATCGATTGGAATCTTGTCTATATCAAGATCTATTCCATGTGATTTCTTTATATTCTTCAAAGCCTCCTTGATGATCGAAAGAGTTTTCAAACCCAAGAAGTCCATCTTGATCAGTCCGACCGACTCAATCACATGTCCGTCGTACTGCGTAACCATCACTTTGGTTTTGGTTTCCTTATCCTCCACAGTTGAGATTGGAGCCCAGTTGGTAAGATCGCCAGCTCCGATGATCACACCACAAGCATGGATACCTGTCTGGCGGATAGTGTTTTCAAGTTGCGACGCATAGATAAGAGTCGACTTGATCTGTTCGTCATTTCCTTCCAACGCATCACGCATCTCAGGCACATATTTGAAGCAGTTCTTCAAATTCACCTTCGGCACTTTTAACGTTTTAGGATCAGCAAGACTTTCATCAAATGCGTCTGGCACCCATTTCTTCATCTGGTTGGAAAGACTCAACGGCACATCCTGCACACGAGCAACGTCGGCGATGGAACTCTTCGTCGCCATTGTTCCGTATGTGATGATATGGGCCACCTTCTCTTTTCCATATTTTTCTGTAACCCAATCAAGTACTTTTCCACGGCCATCATCATCGAAGTCGACATCGATATCGGGCAATGAGATACGGTCAGGATTCAAGAAACGCTCAAATAGGAGATCGTATTTCAGTGGGTCGACGTCGGTGATCTTCAAACAGTATGCCACCACAGATCCTGCGGCGGATCCACGTCCCGGTCCCACACTGACACCCAGCTCTTCACGTGCGGCACGGATATAGTCCATCACAATCAAGAAGTAGCCGGGGAATCCCATCGTCTTCATGATATGAAGTTCAAACACGATACGTTCGGTCTGCTCAGCTGTCAGATTCTCTCCGTAACGCATGTGAGCGCCCTCCCATGCAAGTTTGTTAAGATAGTCGGCCTCCAGTTTGATACGGTAAAGTTTGTCGTATCCACCGAGTTTTTTGATCTTTTTCTCCGCGTCTTCCTGACTCAACACCACATTATGGTTCTCATCCTGAGTGAATTCATCAAACAATTCTTTCTCAGTGATGCGTTGACGGTACTCCTCCTCCGTTCCGAAATCCTCTGGAATTGGGAACTTAGGCATGATAGGGTCTGACTCGATACTGTAGACTTCAACTTTGTCTGCGACTTCAATAGTGTTTTCAAGAGCTTCAGGAATATCACTGAAGATTTCAGCCATTTCATCGGGAGTTTTCAGCCACTCCTGCTTAGTATATGTCATACGCTGCGGATCGCTCAACAGTTTTCCCGTCGACAAGCATACCAATCTTTCATGGGCCTCAGAGTGTTCCTCCTCCACGAAATGCACGTCGTTGGTGCAGACCACCTTAATGCCAAGTTTCTGTGCGATAGCCACCAGTTGCGGATTCACTCTCTGCTCAGCCTCATATACACTTGTGTTGCCATTAGGTTTATCCGTCTTATGACGTTGGATTTCTATGTAGTAGTCGTCGCCAAACAGATCCTTGAACCATTTAGCAGTAGCCTCAGCCGCTTCCAGATCATCAGACATGATCTTCTTTGGAAGTTCACCTCCCAGACATGCGGAGCAGACAATCAAATCCTCATGATACTGCACAAGCAGATCCTTGTCGATACGAGGACGGTTGTAATAACCGTCGACCCAAGCCTTGGATACGATTTTACAAAGATTCTGATAACCATGCTTATTTTTGGCAATTAAGATCAAGTGCCAACCGCTGGAGTCTGCAATAATACTTTTGCCAGCCTCATCAATACGGAATGTATTGTCGTGATCAGTGTGTTTTCTACGCGCGCAATAACACTCGCAACCGATAATCGGTTTGAAAATCTTATTCTTCAGTTTGGCGATCTCCTCCGTAGCGGCGGCTTTAGCCTCATCTGTAGATTCCGGATTATCCAATATAGCCTGTTGTTCACCAATAGCACCTTTAGTTTTCTTGTTTACCTTGATCGCATAGTCTGTCAACTCCTTGATACCAAACATGTTTCCATGGTCAGTCAAAGCCATAGCATTCATACCTGTTCTCAGACATTTGTCAATCAAGTCAGGCACCTTGCTCATTCCATCCAAAATAGAATAATGAGAATGGACATGAAGGTGAACGAATTTATTTTCCATCTATTATTATTTACGAAAACGTATATATTTTTCTATAAACTTCATGAGACGCACGGCATCACGGGGATCGATTAGACGCACGACCGTGCGTCTCTACGTGCGATTAATCCTCTATACGGATTGTGCGGACGGCTCTGACACGGTCGGCACTGCTTTTTGAACTGCGTCCGACGGTGTTGTTCTTAAAATTGATTGCCCATGCGAACACATAATCATACTCCGTGCTGCTCCAATACCAAGCGTTGGCCATGCTCACACCACCCTCCGCCTTCAGTCTGCGGTTGATTCGCTGGATATCGTCCTTAATAGTACGCAACTGGCCTTCACTAGGCAGATACCAATCTGTTTTGCCAGCCGCAGTATATGATTTGGCAGCCTGAGCCGCATACTCTGCATTATCCATCGTTTCCTCTATATAATTGCAGATAGCCGCAGTGTTTTCTGCTCCTTGCATATCAAAATTAGCCTCATGCCACTCACGCGTAGTGTATGGGAATTTGCCATTGATATCCACTCTGTCGGCTCCCCACGAATAGTTTTTTCCAAAGCCGACATCAGTCATGGCAAGGATATAGCCATATTCATAGTCTTCCGACACATAGAAAAGGATTCCTCCCTCACTCTCAATATAGTCACCAATCTGATATGTGTCAAGACGACGCACATCTGGATCAGACTTTGTAGCCACCATCATACGCCAATAGTCATCATCTTTGGTCGCAAATGTAAGCGTCACAAAATGTGAGTTGTCCATCGTCTTCAGCATCACCATCTCATTACCGTTGCGATAGAAAGTTTTGGTGCGAGTCTGTAATACCAAACGATATTTCGACAGATTCTTATTGATGAATCTGTCCGCATTAAACTTTGTAGTGGTCATGACAACATTGCAAAGACGCTTCCAAGAACGTTCAAAAGAGATCTTATAATCAATGCCATAAGTCCACTCCAACGCAGACACATTATTGTCACCAAGTTTCTCTGGAGACACAGCAAGCCATCCCTTACGGTTTAGCATATGATCCACATCAACAAAACTCTTTTTCTTACGAGCCTTGTTAAGTTCAGAAACTGTGATAAAATCCACTGTTTCAGCCAATGCCACAGATACCTCTGTGAACATCAAAATACACAATAATACCCTAATTATATACATACCCATTTCTCCTATCCTACAAAGATAAAACTAAAGGTGTGCAAAACGAGGGATTAGGCAGAAAAAAATTTGAATAATTTTGTGATTTAACACGAATTATCTCAGATTGTCCAAAAGTCAATTTGTTTTGTCATTCGTATATCATACCTCGCAAACATATTCTCATCCGAACCTTCTCATTATTTCGGCATAAGCAATATTGATCTCAGCCATCTTCTTTACGCATTCAACATTATTGGCATTTTTGGGCAGATCCGGATGATATTTTTTTGCCAAGATTCGGTATACATTCTTAACCTGTTCTTTAGTTGAGTCAACAGGTATTCCAAGTACAGAGAAATATTTTGCATCTGCATGGGAAATATTGGAGATATTGTCTTTGGTATTTTTCTCTGAATTCTGCGATTGACGGGATTTCTTCGATTGATTAGAAGACTCCGTCTGCTTTGACTTATCAGATGAAGCTTTTTCACTGCGTAACGGTCCATATCGGCGACATAGTCTATCAATCTGTTTGCTTTTGAGTTTCAACCCCACCATCACTTTGTTCAAAAGATCCCATTCCTCATCTATAATACCGTCATCTGTAGCAGCGATTTTGAACAGAAGTTGCATCAATTCAATATGCTTTTTCTTATAAGAATGATTCAAAACCAGTATAACATCATTTATGTCTATCTGTAAATATCTATTCTGTTCAACTAAAGCGACAAGATTATCACTCATGCCTATAGACGATTGGAAAGACCTAATGAGTCTCTTATGTCTTTCACCAAACGAAGGGCTAAGTCCAACCACTTTAGCTATCAACATAGCCAACAACAAATGTTCTTTTGAAACATGTTTATCATCATCAATTTGCTTTTTCTCCCCGTCTTCATGCTTATGGGGAGAGACTTTCTTAGCATCAGAATAGTTAGTTTGTTTAGTATTTTCAGATTTTTCAGTATTTTCGGATTTTTCTTTGCTCTTATTTTTATGTTCTACCCAACGTTTTCTAACATATATCAATACAAAAGTGAACAGGACAGCATAAAACACTCTCTTCCATCCATGATTCGTTGATCCGCCACAAAAATTAGTTGATTTTAAAGCAAATGTTCTTATGGTCGTATTATACACTGCATCGTCCCCATCAAATTCGAAAGTTATTTCTTTAGTTGTCAATATTCTAGGATCAACAAGGCCTGATTCCGCATCTTCAAGAACGTTTTGTCCATATTGATTTTTGACAGACAACAATTTAAGTTGTTTGTCATCTTGTCCATACACCTTTAATCGAATCGGATATTCTTTATCAACCTGTATTTTGTCCCTAGAAATACGAGCACGACCTTTTTCGACAATCTGCCCCGTCTCCCCATCTCGAAAAACATATACTTGCCTTACTGCAGGAGCATCGAAAGTTTCTCTTACAAACTCATAATCGTTTTTATATCCCTCATAATCACTGCTGTATTTCTTAAATTGGGGTCCATACCTTCTACGATCATATTCTGAATTTTCATATGCATTAGAAGTGCTGTAATTGATAGTTAAACGTTCTCGAGTCCATACCCAGAAATAGTTTAAATGATACAATTCTTCATCTCCCTTAGTGATTGTATCAACAGAAAACCTGATTATGTTTTCAGATAGTTTAGCAATAATCTCAATGTTTTCTCCGTATGGCACAAAATAAATTTTACGACTATCGTTTTTAATCGTCAAGCTCTGCAAAGTATCCCATTTACTCATCCAAGTCTGTCCGTAATGGATTTTACCATAATGGATACCTCCTATTTCTGGCATCAAAACCGTATTCGGATATCTATGAGACTTGTTGGCCGTAAACAAATCTTCCTTTTTCTCATATGTATCATACGCCTCCACAGCTTGTATCTCACCATCATATAAATCTTCTTCAACAATCTCTTCAGCAGGATGTACTGCTAAATGATCGTTTTCTACTTGTGTACGTTGATGCAAATCACTATATGACAAACCATTGTTTTGATAGATGGCTTCTATTTTCTTTTTTAACTGACATTTTAGTTCACGATCATCATCTCCAGTCTCAATCACACAAAACAATTCATTGTCATCCTGAATTTTTATATTGGTAAATGATTGCGAAAAAGGCCAACTATGATCACTTGTCACAACAGAGAATCCTTTCAAATACACTTCATAAGAATCATTCTTATCTATAAACAAAGTGCATTCACCCATAGCATCCGTGCTAATGACATTCTCCCTTTTTGTTTTTTTAGAAACAAGCAATAACTCTGCATAAGGCAAAGGATTTTCATATTCGTCATTTAATTTCAAATTGATTTTTCTAAACTCACAATCATGACGGAATGATGTCCACCAGCCAAATTTATTCAAGTTTGCCACATAGCTGTCTCCATTGCGGTGTGCATAAGTTTCGAACGTCCATCTGCAATTAGTCTCGTCAAAATGCCACATCGACAAAGAATCTGGTTTGACAACCTGGTAATCAGGCAATTTGAACGAGGCCGTAAAATATCCATCCTTTTTCAAATTTATGTCACCGCCATATTCGTCTCTGAAAAAAGACTCATACATATCCACTCTGAATGATACAACTCCATCGTCGATATCACCAATCAATCCATCTCCCGGCAATATGGTTCCAAAGTTTTTAGGTTCAATCTCCCACTTGAACAACAAAGTCGACCAATAGACAAGACGTCCATATTCAACACGCAATTGGTCGTTATATATTTTAACCTTAACATTTCCGGAATCCTGAGTCGTGATCCTATCATAATAATAGAGACTTGTGTCTGTCCACATTTTTGCCGAAAACGCTTCTTTTATAGTTGTATCTGTAAAAGAATCTAATTTGACAACCGCAAGAGTATACCTGTTCTTTTTATAACGGACGGCCATGTTTGGTCTATACAGATCGTGAGATAAAGTGAATATATTATTTCTCGGGCACTTTAGATTTCCAAAATCACATATCATTTTATCTCCTTGGAAGTTTGATTGATTAGATATTTTTATTTTAACGGTCCTTTCACATGACGAAAACAAAATGGCACACAACAAGAACAATAATCTAAATATGACTTTCATAAAGTTATTTTTTACCGAGATATTTGCAAATAATTATATGACAAAGATAAAAAATAATGAAAAAAAAACAATAATTCTCACGTCTCCATCCGTGACAAACGTACCAAACCACATATCCATAAATATTTGTCAAGCATTTATCTGTATTCGAAAATTCCTTGAATTATGATTTTTTTATTTTTGGTTTCGGAAATCTTCGGTGGACACATCCTGATCAAATCAGAATCAATGGACACAAATTATTATCGGAATCTATTACCATACATAACAGACCATGAAGAAAACACTACTATCTATCGTTGCTTCAGTTGCAACTTTTTTCGGTGCCACACTCCAATCGTTTGGAGTCTCCGTATCCAATCCGCTCATCTACTCTGATGTGCCAGACCCTTCCGTCATCCGTGATGGAAACAAATACTATATGGTGAGCACAACTATGCATTGTGCTCCGGGTGTCCCTATCATGATGTCGGAAGATTTGTCGAATTGGCGTACCGTCAACTATGCTTATCAGACTCTTGACAACGGCGACAACCAAAGTCTTAACGGCGGCAAACATGCTTACGGAAAGGGTTCGTGGGCATCTTCGCTTCGTAAGCATAAAGGCAAATACTATATTCTTACTCCATCGTATACTACTGGAAAAACTCATCTTTTCTCAACTGAGGATATCGAAAACGGCACTTGGGATGAGGTGCGTCTTCCTTTCTACCACGATCCTTCCCTTTTCTTCGACGATGACGATCGTGCTTACATCATCTTTGGTAGCGGTGAATTCAAAATGGTAGAGCTCAACAGCGATCTAAAAGGTGTGAAAAATGGAGAGACAAAACTGAATATTCCTATCGACCAAACAACCGGGACAAACGGTTATATCGTTAAATGTGAGGGAGCTCACATGGAGAAAGTGGATGGCAAATATTATCTTTTCGCCATCTCTTGGCCGAATGGCAAATGCCGTACCGAATTGGTCTTCAGATCTAGCAGTCTGACTGGAAACTATGAGGGCAAGATTGCTTTGCAGGAGAACGGTGTGGCTCAGGGAGGTATCTTCGACACTCCGGAAGGTAAGTGGTATGCGATGTTGTTCCGCGACTCTGGTGGTGTGGGTCGTATTCCTTGGCTTATCCCTGTCACTTGGCAGAATGGATGGCCTACAATGGGTAATCAGGCAGCTCGTAGCGTCGACCTGCCAAATGCCGTAGAACCAGCATATAGCATGGCGACTTGTGATGATTTCGAATCAACTACACTGCCTCTTGAATGGCAGTGGAACCATAATCCTGACGATGCTCATTGGTCATTGTCAGCACGTCCAGGATATTTGCGTATCACAACCGGACGTACAGACAAAAGTCTTTACTGGGCTAAGAACACATTGACACAAAAGACTTTCGGACCTAAATGTTCGGGTCGTGTGGCTCTTGATGTAAGAGGTATGAAAGACGGTGATGTAGCCGGACTTGTTGCACTACAGGATTCATTCGGTTTTGTCGGTGTGGAGAAGCAGTGGGGCAAACTAAACATCGTCCAGCAAAAGACTGTGACCCGAAATGCATCCGTACCGTTTGACGGAGAGACAGTATATCTACGAATCGATTTTGATTTCACAAAAGACAGAGCTTATTTCTATTATAGCACAGACAATCAGAAATGGAATGCCATCGGAAAAGACATTCCTCTTCCATACACTCTTGGTATGTTTGCAGGATATAAATTCGGATTGTTCAATTACGCAACGTCGCAAGCAGGAGGATATGCAGATTTTGATTGGTTCAAAGTTGGAGAAGATGTATACGACGAGATTTATCTTGGACAGATCAAAGAGCCTGAGGTAGTAGGTCCATACAATGAAGTGGCAGCCAATATTCCTGGCGTAGTGGAGGCAGAAAACTATAACACTGGTGGAAATAATATCTCATACTACGATAAAGACAGAAGCAATCGTGGTGGTGAGTATAGAAAAGACGGAGTGGATATCTACGCTTCAGATGAGGCTAACGGTTTTGCGATAGGATATTGTGAAGAAGAGGAGTGGATGAACTACACAGTCAATGTCGCAGAAGAGGGAGAATACACAGTCTCGGTAAGAGCAAGTGAAGAGGGAGAAGTCGAAGCTGGCACCATCCACGCATCTCTTTCTAATGAGACAGGCGACGCGATTGACATAGAGGTTGGCAGCACAGGAGCATGGGATGTGTATGACGAATACGTCCAGAAAAACAGGATTTCCCTTCCTGCTGGTGAATCAACAATCAAATTGACAATCAAGAAATCATGGGTCAACATCGATCGCCTGACTTTCACCAAATATGATCCTTCAGATGTGGATCTCACAGAGGCTGACAAAATCGTGGTGGTAACATCACCGTCGACAATCAAAATCATCGGCACTGACAGCTCTTTCAAGGCAGAAATAATCAACGCAGAAGGAAAGACAGTGTGTGTGTCAGACAAAACAGAGATCTACACATCAGGAATCACATCCGGTGTCTACACAATCAGAATCACAACTGACAGCAACGTTGTCTGCAAAAAATTGACTTTGAAATAACATTAAACCCCGTAGAGACGCACGGATGTGCGTATTTTTCAGAATATGCGTGTAAAAATGCCGTGGTGATGATTTTCACCACGGCATTTTGCTTTTAATATTTATCATAAAAAAGGCGACATACAGCCGCCTTTTCTATTCCAAACAACCTTGATATTATTTCAAAACTGGACGGATCAACACACCATCATAACGTGTGTGCATCCAATGAAGTCTATGTGATTTATCTGAAGTAAACATAAGGAAACTTACGCCATAGACATCATCTACATTACTGAATCCAGAAGTCCAGTAGTAGCCATTGCCTATAGATGGAGTTGTTTCTTTAGGCTTCAACACACCGACTGCAGGCAAGAAGATAGAATTACCATTAGGACCTGTAACTTTGCATCCCTTCATTCCATCAACTGTAACGAACTCCCATGTACACTTTTCTACAAGTTCTTTAGATTCAGCCTCTGTTGGCATTCTCCAACATGATCCCCAATTTACAGTTGCCGCATCATGCTCAGGAGTAAGAATACTGTCGGCAGACATTATACCCTTCTCAATCAACTCTGATGCTGACCATTCTGAATAGTCGTAAGTGTCGTCAAATGGAGTCACCTCTCCCCAAGAGTAGTGTGTACCCATATCTGTTGACTTTGTCGCTCCTAAATTCATAGAAGCCCATTTCACAGAAAGACCTAAATCAACAGCATTAGTATCACCTGCGCAAACTCCATCACATGCAGCTAATTTCTTCTTCAATGTCTCAATTTCGGAGTCCTTTTTGTAGATCTCGTTATACAACCAAGAAATAGAGTCTCTTCTCGACTCATTTTCTTTCGCGCTCTCCTGCAGTTTCGAAATGATTCCAGAAAGTGCATCCAAAAGATATTCAGGATCGTTAAGTTTTTTCTCACAAGCAGTGTCTGGTGCAGGTGCTGCCAATCTTGATTTTCCAAGGGAAAAATTAATTTCTTCTACATCAGCCACATCATAGCCATAAGCAGTACCATCATTCTGATGCACATAAATGTTTTGAGCAAACAGTGCTGAACTCATCAGAGTAGCGCCAACAATTGTAAATAGTTTTTTCATATTATTTTAGTTTTTCACGACTTCGTTATCTTTCACTTTTTTATAAACTTAACCTGTGTTGAATCCACTTTCAACACATATAGACCTTGAACCAAGTCCTCAACATCTATTTCCAAACCAACTTGCTTTTTCACAACCACACCGTTCATATCGATTATCTCGACCTGTGAATTTTCATCAATTCCAGTGAGATAAATCATCTTCTCTACAGGGTTGGGATATACAGCAATCTGCAACGGAGCAGCTTTCTTTTCATCCACATCCGTGATGAATCTGTCAAATTTAATGGATTCATAACCCTTTAATGTGTCATTTCCTGTTATGATGCTGAAAGTCGGGAGTCTTGAATCTACCGGACTCCTCAAAACAGGCTTAATACGCAAATCTTCCGAAATCACAAAAAAATCTGAATTACCATCAGATCTAATACCTTTGACTTTCCATCCATTATCCTCAGCTGACACAGACAACGAGAATAATAACGCCAAAACGCTTAGAGTAAAATTTTTCATAAATTATTTATATCTATCTTTGCAACATTTCCATTTGCAAAGATATATAATTGTCACTCATTTCATTCAAGATAAATCGCTTTTAACTTTATTTTAACATTCTATGAAGATCTAAGATTATGATATTATCTACTAACAAAAAGGATTGTTAAGGGCATGAATCCCTTAACAATCCTCTATCTGTGTGATAAATTACTTTAATAAATTTAATCTGCTTCTAAGATAATCCTTGTCGAGACGACTACTTTTTCAGCATTTACTCCACAGTGATATCAGATCTCTTCGATTTCACTGAATAAGAGAATTTCAGTTCCTTCTTTTCTCCTGGTTTCAGATTAAGTTTCCAAGTAAGCTTACCCTCCTTCTCGTCTACCTCGGCTCCACCATTATCAACCAAAACTACCTTGATATCATCCACTGTAGAGACAGGGAACTGATCTTCCACCGTCACCTTAACAGACTCCGTCTTATTGTTTTTCACTGTGATCTTCCATTCACGCTCCACCTTGTCGGATGTCTTGATCAGATTCTTCGACGAGTATGTACGCATATCCTTTCTGTCGACAGCAAGATCCTTATCTTTTCCGATTGACAGATTCAACGTGTCTTCTGTCTGACGGGCATTGATGAAGCTCTCGCCCATATACATATTGTTCAAGAATAGTTTGACAGTACCGTCGAGCAAATCCAAACGTTTCCAATTAGGAATAGATGCCACCAAATAGACATCCTTCGACAATTTAGGCACCGCATAATAGTTATACTCCGCGTCGACAGACATATCCTTCACCACAACCTCATGATCAGCACCGTCGTCAGGGATAGTATTCTTTCCACCGATTGTTGCGACGGAATTGCGGATGACCATCTGCGGTATATTCGATTCCATATCACTGCTCATGGCTGACTTTGCAAGGCTCACTCTGTGCTGTCCGATATAATTTACAAAATGCTTATCGATATTAGAATCGCTGATCTTTGATGATCCGCTCTCCATACGCACGTTTCTGATCATTACGTTCTGACCTTTTGCCTTGCAGGATGTAGAACGGTATCCAGAATAGCTGAAATTGACATCATTGTAGACAGGGACCAGCAACTCATAGTAACCATTCTCATCCGACTGTGTCTTGCGATCATCGTCGTCACAAGTGATCAAAGCCCCCTTCAACGGGCCTCTCCAATCACGCACCACACCCATCACCTTCACATATGGATTACCATTGTCATTAGTATGGGTTGGTCTTTCATAATATCTGCCGTCAGGGACGACGTATCTACCCAATTCCGGTTTCTCATTGCTCACACTCGGATCATTCTGGGAAAGTTTCACCTGTACATTATCCCACTTCTCTTTTGTGGCCTGGCTTACGTATGCCTTCTGCACCAAATGAAGTTTGGTGTCATTCCTTGCGATACGAGCCTCGTAGAATGGCATCCACGCCGCATTCTTCACAAAATAGTTGATCTCCAAATCACAATTTGAGGCAGTTGGCGACTCCAGTTTGACCAGAAGAAAACTCATTGGCTCCATCTGTTTGTCATACAACAGATTCACCTTCTGCTCATTCAACGTGAGTTCATCCTGATACTTCTTCATCTGCTTCTGGTAGCCATACTGCAGTTTGATGATCTCATTCAAGTCGTTACGCACGTATGATGCCACGCCCTGCAATGTAGGAGCAGTAAAACCATTGTCACCACCAATATTATTGCTTTTCAACACTAGGTCTCGCTCCCTGTCAAGCACCTCACTCTTACCCTGCAACATATCAATTGAATCACGCAATACATTTGCTCTTTTCGTCAATGTTGCCACCTCATTGCCTATCTGTTTCTGTCCGGGCACCTCCACGTCATAACTAATTGAGGAAAGCACCACATTTCCTCCCTTCACACCGACCTGCACGGAATTCTGTTCCAATAACGGAGTCAGCAACGGGATTTTCACCTCCGTCACCCCACTCTTGACATTCACTTTAGCAGTACGCGTCACCATGGCACCAGTGGCATACACCATCACCTCTTTGATTTTCGACTGCGTCTCCACAGGGGCAGCAGATGCTGTCATTATGCCTAAAGAGAGGCAACCTGCCAATATAGTTTGAAATTTCATATATATCGTTTTCATAGTTTATAAATCGTCATCCTCCATCAGTTTCTCAAAAAGATCCTCATCTTTTACAGTCACCTCATAGTTTACATTAAGTTCACGTTTCTCTCCCGGAGCAAGATGAAGATTCCACTTTAATCTGCCCTCATTCTGAGTCACAACCGCACCACTCGACTCCAACAGATTAACCTTCACATCCGATTTTGTCGAAACAGGAATCTGATCCTCAACAACTACGTCCACAGCTGTCTCCTTGTTGTTCTTCACCACAATCAACCAGTTGCGTGTCACCTTCTTGGATGTCTTCAAAAGATTATTACGTTCTTTAGTAGCCATCAAAGAACGTTCCACACCTATGTTTTTCTCAACACCAACCGAAAAATGCAGAGTGTCTTGAATCTCAATCGGTGTCCAATAAGAGTCTCCGACGTAGGTATTGTCCAAGAAGACTCGTAGTTTACCCTTCTGCAGCTCATAGTCACGCCATTTAGGCACCTCTGCAAGCATATAGACATTTGGTGTGATCTTAGGAGCAGCATAATAGCTGAACTTTGCAGGAATGCTCAATTTGCTCAACGTCGCCTCATGTTCTGATCCGTCCGACGGGATTGAGTTAAGTGTAGTGGCTTCTGCCGTGTAATCCTGCAGTTTGGAGAATTTAGACAAATATAATTCTGAACCTACAGCACCTTTTTTTGTAGTGACCAATATCACTACCCCACTGCTTGCTCGTGATCCATAAATAGATGTTGCTGAAGCATCTTTCAAGACCTCCATAGAGAGGATATCCGCTGGATTGATTGAAGCCAACGGATTAGATGAAGAGCCATCACCAATTGGCACTCCGTCGACAATATACAATGGCTCGGCACCAGACAACGAAGATACTCCACGCACACGTATAGGTTTATCAGAAGAGCTACTGACAGCGACTCCTGAAACCCGACCTGCCATAGCCTCGTCAATTGAAGCAAACGTCGCTTTCTTAAGTTTTTCCTGACTTACAGAGGATGCTGAACCTCTAACATCACCCTTCCTCTGGACACCATATCCAGCCACAACAATTTCGTCCAACATCTCTTCACTCAAAGTCACATTCAAAATAGAAGATGTCTTATTCGTGATTTTTCTAGTTTGAGTCTCATATCCAGAATACGAGAATTCCAACACAGCACCCAACGGCACAACAATCTCATAGTTTCCATCCATATCAGTGTTTGTGCCTGTTGATGTACCTTTTACAACAACATTCGCAAAAGGAAGAGGTTCCATCGCATCTCTCACCACACCTTTTATTCTCACATTATTTCCATAGATGGCGGAAGCATCCTCGTCCATAACGACATTCATCATCACGACATTGTCGGCACCGACACTCTTGTCCACTGTCTTATGGCTGGAATGAGTGAATTTCAAACTGCTGTTTTCAGGAACCAATATTTCGTAGAAACCAGAAGCGTCAGTTTGTGCTGAGACATTCGCGCTTAAGCAATTCACCAAAACACCGTCAATACTGCCTCGATTATCACGCACCGTACCCATCACCTTAACCATCTTCCTTTCCGTCGACGCAGAAGAAGATCCGCTGTAGCTCTTAGGAAGAGTGTAGCGTTTCAATTCAGGACGTGCATTGTTGTTGGAAGGATTAGTTGTGGTGACGGTCATCTTCACGTCGTTCCAATCCTCCTTTGACTTTTGGTTAACCATCACCTTCTTTGTGACATTGATTGATGGAGAATTCTCCGATATACGCAACTCATAGAAAGGAGTCCACTTCGCCTGATCCACGACATAAGAGAAATCAAGGATTGTCTCAGCCGACGATGTTGCGACCAAAGTTACGTAAAGCGCGGCCTTAGGGATCATTGCCCTCTCATCCAAAAGTTTGATCTGCTGACTAAGGTTCCGCTTCTCCAAATCCAAACGTTTCTGGCATTGGTCATAGCCAAGTTGGAGGTCGACAATCTCAGACAGATCCTTACGTAGGAAAGCAGCGACGTCGCTCAACCTATCCGCGTCGAACCCTTTATCGCCACCGATATTGTTATTGTCCAACAAGATAATACGTTCTTGATCCAGCACATTTTTGTAGGAATGTATCAAATCGATAGAATCGGTGAGAATCGTCGTCCTCTTCACGAGCGAATCATTAATCTTCGCAACGGAATCACGGTTAGGCATCTCCATCTCCACGTCTACCTTACCCAAAGAGATATCGGCATTGGTCACCCCGACCTGAATCGATTTCTGATTGAACATAGGGCTGAGCATAGGCACCTTCACCACCGTCACACCGGCAGGTATTTTCACATGTGCTTTACGGCTCACCAAAGCCCCTTGTTTATAGACAGTCACCTTCTCGATCGTCGAATTGACGGTCAGTGTGTCCGCAAAAAGGTTCTGCGTCACAAAACAGGAGACAATTAAAAGCAAAAGGGTAATTATTTGTTTTTTGAGCATATATTTTGAATTAGTTCGACACGCAAATATAATAAAATAAAGAGCGGGTCTACGTAAAAACGTATTTATTTTTCATCAAACAGACAGATAGAGATTCTTCTCGAATGAAAATCAACGACATCATGTATACCCTATTGATATATGTACATAAAAAAAGGATGTGCATATCCATGAGATGCACATCCTTTTTATTCATATGAGACGCAAATTAATGAGTCCCTTCACGGTGATATTCGTAGACAACGGGGTTATATGAACAACACTCAATTATGAATTTCTTTATTATGCTTCAACAATTGCTGATCATACGTAACAGTTTGGATTGCCAATTAATCTGAAGGTATTCCAACAATCAATCACAGGTTGGTCATTTGTACTTCTAATGACCTGATCAACATTCAATAGGAAATCTCTTACTTTTATAGAATCGCTGTCAAGTCGCTCTGTCATAATTTCACAGATTCTAGTCAAACTGTCTATTTTGACGGCTTCTATAGATCCGAAAAAAGCTCTGGCTTTACCCGACAACACCCAATTAACGCCAAAGGGGACATCGTGCTCTTTTTTCAAGGTATCACATGTCATTGAAAATATTGTGTCAATGGGAGTATGGCATTCCTGTTCGGCAATGTGTCTCCAACGAATTCCCATATAGCCAGTCCACCCTCTGCTTCTTCCATGCCCGATGTAGACCACCGAACCTATTCTTTCTTTAAACAGCTTTGCAATCAATTTTTCCCTTGATATTTTTTCAGCATACCATTTGACAACGCTCATATCAGCAGACTTGCATTTTTTATATGTTGCATTATAGAATCTGTTGCTCAACTTTGTGAACAAATCTTCCCATGGAGAAAGAAGCACCAGACGTCTTTTCTCTTTTTCTGAAGGGTTGTGTTTCATCTTTTCAACTATCAAAGGCAACTCAGTAGTCTCTGCATAATAGTATATACAGACAAGCACTCCGTTCACAACAGGAGCGGGAGTAATATTGGCACAATCAATAGTTAAAGGTGCCACAACATAAATAATGCGAGAATCAGTGAATTCAAATCTCGAAATCACTGATTCTACGCTAAATTGCTGACAATCGACCTCTTCTATCTGCTCTACCAATCCTTCTTGGCTCTCTGCAAATATGTAGATAGCATGATTATCCATAAACTAACTTACCAAGGCACTTGATTTCGTCGTCATAATTTTCTTTTGAATTATCGTACCAGTTGTTGTTTCTGTGATATTCCACATCATCGTTGTTTGTTATCAAACAATAGCAAAATTCAATCACTTTTCCTTGTTGTTCCAAGTTGAAATATTTATGGAAAAGGCTATTTGAATTTTCCTGCGTCACTTGTTCATTTGCATTTCTTATTTTGGCAAATGCTTCATTTATAATGTAACCTTCATCGGTGAATTGATCTACTAAAGCATCTAACATATAGGACTCACCTTCTCTCATATACTGCCATACATGTGTCAACTCATGGATAAGAGTCGGGAAATAAAAATGTTTTCCTACCGTTTTGCCAAGTATAGAGTCAACTCCCTTTGGCTTTAGCATTACACCATCAGATGGATCAAAATGGATGGTTGTTCCAACCGTAAATGGTCTTCCAGGATCTCCCATTTTGTCTTGACATTTTGATATAATTTTATCGACTATTCTTTTCCATGATTGTGCCAAATCGTCTGATTTAAACTTTTCTGTAAGACGTACTTTAGAATAGTCAATGCTGTTGCCAAAGACTCTCTTTGCTTCTTCTATTTCCACTTTGTACATCTTACGGGTATAAGTCAAATGATTCATTAAGACAGAAGCGATCTCACCAACAACGCCATAGCCAAGATCAATAGCACCATTCATAATGTCATAAGCTGCAACCTTTAGTTCATTATAATAAGTGTCAACAATCTTTTCTTTATAACTGATTGATTCGTCTTTTATGGCTCTGAAGACATCAGTCAGTGAGTATTTCAATTTTTCAAGACTGCTGAGCATGTCTTTAATAGAAGCTTTAGGATTCATAATGAATTCGACAATGATTTCAGTCAAACCACATCCAGCTTCTATTAGTCCTGACACCGTATAGAATACGGCCTTTGTACCTAACTTGATCGTGTCAGCAACTATCTTTCCGATTGTCAATCCTCCTTTAAACAATCCTTTAACTATAGAAGAGACTCCTGTCAAACAATCATCCTTGACGAATGTTAAAAAGTAGTCGACGTCGTTGTTTAATCGTGCTGTGGCCTCTCCCACCTTTTCCAAACTGTAAACTACACCTTTTCTGAATCCGTCAAATGTAATTGTATATAATTGAGCCAAAGCATTCTTTGAAGTCTCCCAACCATTGTATACAGCCGTAATGGCAGTTTCTCCTTTTTTGAGTGCCCAAGTCACAATATCCGCAGCTTTACCACCCGCATATTTAATGGCTTGAATGGAATCTTCCCAAATTTTACTTGTCACATTTTCAGCCTGAGTGAATACCCAATCCATTATCTCACCAATTGGACCTAAGTTCTTGACAATACCAGTAACAACTCTTCTGAACGCCGTATAAGAAGCTTTTGCTACCATTGCCAATATTTGACACGTTTTGACACCAGCTTGATAAAGATCCTTTACGAATGATTGAGTGTATTTGTATGTTGAAACGCTCACTTCTTTCACCAGTTTTGCCACATGTGATGTGTTTTCCAAAACTAAATTGAAAACATTTTTACCCATTTGTGCAGAACATTCGATGGCAGCTTTTACGATGTTCACACAACTTTGACTGACGCTAAAGTAATAATCCACGGCAGATCTTGCAAATTCGATACCTGTTTGGGCTATACTTTTGAAAATATCAACAGCACTAGTGCCAACTCTCGTCAATGCGTCTAAAGCGTCTTTGTATATCTCCGTTCCCTTATCTATCGACCATAACACAACGTCTTCTACAGTAGCACCAATTGATTCAAAGTTCCTCACAATATCATTGATACTATTGTTCAACGCACTATACATTTCGTTGAACAATCCTTTCACTGAGCCTTTTAGTTCTTTCAGAGCCTTTAAGGCATTCGTCTTTAGACTTTTAGGGTCAGAGAAGAGAGTGACGATAATGTCTTTCATCATTGTTCCCGTTGCAATCAACACCTTAAACGTAGTTTTAACCACTTCATAAGTTGCAACTAGAATATCTTTGATGATTGAGACAACACTAATTCCAATCTCTTTAAGTGCACTGATGAATTTAACAGCTATTTCATACGTTTGCTTTGCTGCATACACAATAGCATCTTTTATTCCTATAGCCAAAGTCTTAAGTGCATCAACAACAATACTTAAAAGTTCTTTCGCTGTATTATAGACATTGACCACAAATTCACCAATTGCAAGGCCAATCTCTTTTATACATTCTATCGTCTTTTTTATGAATGACTTACATTCGTTGTATGCCTTGACAAAAAAGTCTCTACAACTTTTTGCCACATCCACCGCAAAATTCTTTATGCTGTAGCCGATTTCTTTGCAGAACTTCATCAAATTCTTGATTTGATTTTTGCTCCAGTAGTAAGCTTCCTTAACGAATTCGCCGATAGCATGACCTAAATCTTTTATTGCATTACCTATGGCTTTGAATACTTCGTAGGCACATTCTGCAGCTTTTTTCAAAATCGAGCCAATAGCGACACCTGCCTCTACGATTGCATCAACTATGACCTTTACTTTGCTGTAAACCAGTTTGGCAACGTCTTCTAGAATTGTTTTTATGTCGTCTAAAGTATCCTTAATGGCTTTGATAGCCGCCCTGAACACATCTCTAGCTTCATTGTATAGTTCAACAAAAAATTCGCCAATTTTCTGGCCGACTGATTTTAGTCCGTCAATAACATCGATGATGAACTTCTTACAACTATTAATTATGGTTTTACACGTTTTTGCCACATCCACCGCAAAATTCTTTATGCTGTAGCCGATTTCTTTGCAGAACTTCACCAAATTATTGATTTGATTTTTGCTCCAGTAGTAAGCTTCCTTAACGAATTCGCCGATAGCATAACCTAAATCTTTTATTGCATTACCTATGCTTTTGAATACGTCATAAGCACATTCTACAGCTCTTTTCAAGATCGAGCCAACAGCGATACCAGCATTTATAATTTCTTTAATTATGCCTTTTGCTTTGTCGTAAACCTGTTTAGCAACGTTTTCTATAAGGTTTCTAACGTCGGATACCGTATCCTTGATGGCTTGGATAGCCGCCTTGAACACATCTTTAGAGTTGTTGTATAGTTCAACAAAAAATTCGCCAATATTCTTGCCGACAGATTTTAATCCATCAATAACACTAACAAAGAACTTCTTGCAATTGTTAAGTATGTCTCTACATTCTTTTGCAATTTCTTTTGCAATTTCTTTTACCGTTTTACCGACTTCAACCAAAGCCCTAATAACGTCTTTGATCTGCTCCTTTGTCCAATTGTAGATTTTTTTGATACATTCTCCAATTGTTTTACCGGCACTGACCACGGCATCAACCACCGCTTTGACTCCTTGTGTGATGGTATCCCATGCATCTTCACACTTGTCGGCAATCCAATCGAATGCTTCTTTTGCCTTTTTGATTACCTTACCTGCGGTACCGTCAGGCTTTGTCTGACAATCACGGATGATCTTTCCAGCCTCCGACAGCCATAACATCACAGAATCAATGTCACCACCACTTTCAAAATAGTCTTTCATAAAGGTTCTAGCATCATTCTTTTGCATAGAAGAAATGCTGTGTACCATATACATTTTGCTGACTCTACCATTATTTTGAATTATGGCTTGCACAATTGTTCTTCTGGTATCTATGTCAGCTCTTTTGCCATAATGGATGAGCTCCTTGGACATTGAATGAAAATCTTCAATACTGTCACCAGCATTATCGAGAAAACCTTTCGCCATCATCAAGCCTTTTCTACGCGATAAACGACGAGCTTCCATAATAGCTTTTCCGCATTGTCCCCATTCTGGGCGCTTATGGCGACGCAATTGTTCCGCCACTTCTTTTCGTCTCGTAAATTTGATTGATTTTACTAACGAGAGTTCCTTATTTTCCATGTCGCATTAGATTATATTGTTTCTAACAAAGATATAAAAACATTTATAAAATATACAAGAATATTTATAAATCGCTTAAATTTAAATTAAATATTTCTAAAAACATCTAGAATCAAGGGGACGATTTAAGCATCAGGCACATATGAACCGCTATAAAAATTGCTCAGAGCCTTCACTTTCATGGATATTTGCTTCATATATGGGTTACCAATGACACCCTAATATATTAAGCACAAAATGTTGTTTTCGCCACATTATTTTCTTGTATCCATCGATGTCTTTACATAATATGAAGTATCATATTACGAGAACATATAACACCATATCTTAGGCTATCGCACAAGCCTAATATACCTCTAGTATTTTGAGAATCAAAAATTTCTTTTTCCTAATTGATTACATAGTAGAAAACAAAGCCGTATGGAAATCATTCATAAGCATCATCATCAACTCGATTTCAACAAAATAGACATTGGCTTCAAAAACTTATTGTAAATTTTCGCTATATCTATAACCACTAATGCCATCCATCTTTTGATTATTTTTTTCCGATTCTTCAAAATCAATTTTCACAAAGATACACAAATAAAACAATTGCCAACAAATCTGAAAAAATATTTTACAAAAAAAATTGCATTGTATCAAACAATCAAGAAATGCAATTGTTATTCATCAAACAAGCAATCAGATGTCACTTCCGATTGTGCCATACTGCTGTTCTCCGAATTTTTCTTCAGACCATAAGTTGTGATCATCGTAAGGTGGAGAGCAGATTTAGTTTTTGTCTCTTCTTTGAAAGAGACAAGTTTGTTGCGTAGTTTATTTGCATAATCTGAAGTGATTGTGTATTGTGATCCTGCATATTTTATCTCACAAATATTAATCACTTTATCAGAACGTTCTATCACCATATCTATCTGTGCTCCATTCTCTTTATCGGAACTTTTCCAACTTGAGACCTTAGTGGATATGCCAGCTATACCCAAAGCTTTTTTTATTTGAGGCAGATGGGAGAAACAAACTTGCTCAAATGCGTATCCTTCCCAAGTGTTGACAGTCGGTGTATTTAGATTCTTAGTCCAAAAATTCTCTTCCCCTTGATTCTTCTTTACAAAACGAAGGTAGAACAACGTGAAGAAATCCACCAGTTGGTACATCTTGCCTTTTGCTTTCTTACCAACCTGATTGTATTCATTCAGAATTCCACAATCCACAAGCTCCTGCAGAACGGTTGTTGTGCTTCCAGACTCCGGCATTCCCGTCTTCTCACACAGATCTTTCTTTGTCATCCCCATACTTTTAGTTGCCAACGCCTCCACTACCTTTATATGGGAAGAGTAATTCTTAAACATGGAACGATAAAGATTATCATACTCTTTCGAAAGAATTCCTTTCTTAGCAAAACACATCAAATCTACATTCTGAGCCACACTTAGATCCTTACGAAGATATTGCAGATAGTATGGGACCCCACCAAAAATCATGTATGCCTGAAGTTGTTCTTCCCTGCTCATGGAGATTTGTTTCAAGTCATAGAATTCCGCACACTCACTCAATGTAAATGGCTCCAAATAGATTTGGTTTGTAAGTCTGCCATACAAACCTCCCCTGTTTCTGAGAATGTTGCTTGTAATCCATGTAGTGGCGGAACCACACACGATCAAGAAGATGTCTGTTCTGGCCGACGCATATGCATTCCAAAACCATTCTATAGACATCAGAAAATCGGATTTAGGAGTGTCCATCCACGGCATTTCGTCAATAAAAAGGACTTTCTTTCTATTTTTATAGTTGACATCGTTGGTAATGGTGTCTGCCAAATAACGCATCACCTCCATCCAATTTTCGCACTCCCTATAATCGACATTGAATCCTTGCACTATAGCCATACAGAAATTGTTGATTTGCTCACGATACGAGCCTCCTGGCAGTCCCGTCGCATAAAAGGAAAAATGTCGTTCCAAAACATAGCGAATCAAAAACGTCTTGCCAACTCTTCGTCTACCATAGACTGCAACAAACTCAGATTGCTCCGAATACATACATTCATTCAGAAGATTCTGTTCAAAGTTTCTTCCGACAAAACGTTTTTTTCCATAAGGGAATGTATCTTCATGCAACATCAACATATTCTTCGATTTTTTCACAAAGCTAACACATTTTTGCCGATTTAGACAAATCAAAGCCTAAATTTTACGCTAAATCTCAAATATTTTCACACTTTTAGCCTTGTATAATTATCATTTCTTTGCTAAATCTTATTTTTTAGATAAGATTTAGCAAATTCAAGACATAATAAATCCGCTAAATCCACAAGCATCCATATCCATATGTCAAAATACAGATGTACATTATGTCTTTCTATTATGCACATGCGTACAATTTGATATAAACAGAAAAAGACGAGAATAAATCTCGTCTTTTTATTTTGAATTTCACATTACAAATTTTGCATTTCCACTATGCCTCTCCAGTACCGTTGAAGCCCATAAATGAAGGTGGGATTGATCCATTGTCATTGCCATTTCCACGAGGAGCTATAGGTTGGATATTGATTTCGCCAAAATCCTGCTCATATTTTGCGATATTGTCCTGCAAGGCACGAAGGAGACGTTTTGCCTGAATAGGAGACATTATCACACGGCTCTTTATTTTAGCCTTCTGCTGTCCAGGTATAGTCTTGGCAAAGTCCAAAAGGAATTCTGTCTGAGAGTGTCCTACAAGGGCAAAATTGGCATATACACCCTCTGCTATATCTTCTGTGATTTCAACAGGGAAACCACGACGCTGTTCTTTATCGTTGTTTTCGTTATCCATATTCTTAGTTTTTTGATTTTAGGCAAAATTACAATTTAAAAATTATTCTTACAAATTTGTTTGTTGGACATACAATTAGCAAATCGCATTATAGACACATGAAATAATCCATGAAAATGTAAAAACAAAACAGACCGCAATTTCTTACGGTCTGTTTTATTAGTATATAGATTCACACATTCACGTGTGTTTCCATTTGCATTATTCGTTCTCAGAAGGGAACTCTACTGCGAAATCACCATCCTCATAGTCGTAAGATGACTTTGCGTATGCCTTCTCCATCTCATCCTTTGGTCCGACAACAAGCTGCTGCCACTTAGAAAGACCTGTACCTGCTGGGATCAAGTGACCGCAGATAACGTTCTCCTTCATACCCTCAAGATTATCAGTCTTACCGCGAAGAGCAGCATCGTTAAGAACCTTAGTTGTCTGCTGGAATGATGCAGATGACATGAAGCTACGAGTCTGAAGAGCAGCACCTGTAATACCCTGAAGGATCTGAGTTGCAGTTGCAGGGATAGCATCACGAACTGTGACTGTCTTCAAGTCACGACGCTTAAGCATACTGTTCTCTGCACGAAGGTTACGAGCTGTAACAACCTGTCCTGGTTTGAAGTTTGTAGAACCACCTGCGTCTACGACGATCTTCTTATCGAACAATTTGTCGTTCTCCTCCATAAACTCGATCTTGTCAACCAAGTCGTTCTCCAAGAACAATGTATCACCTGGATCAGAAATCTGAACCTTACGCATCATCTGACGTACGATAACCTCAAAGTGCTTGTCGTTGATACCTACACCCTGTAGACGGTACACATCCTGAACCTCGTTCACAATATATTCCTGAACAGCTGTAGGACCTAGGATTGCAAGGATATCTGATGGACAGATTGCACCGTCAGAGATTGCATTTCCTGCACGTACATAATCACCCTCCTGTACCAAGATCTGCTTAGACAAAGAAACTAGATATTTCTTAACCTCACCGAACTTAGATGTAACAGAGATTTCACGGTTACCTCTCTTGATCTTACCGAATGATACCTCACCATCAATTTCAGCAACGATAGCTGGGTTAGATGGGTTACGAGCCTCGAACAACTCCTGTACTCGTGGAAGACCTCCGGTGATATCGCCTGCCTTGCTTGAAGATCTTGGGATCTTAACCAAAAGCTGACCTTTCTTCAAACGATCTCCCTCAGACACAACGACTGTAGCGCCCACTGGCAAGTTGTATGACTTCTCGATGCTACCGTCCTCATTAACGATATTACATACAGGAGACTTAGTCTTATCCTTAGATTCGATGATGACCTTCTCCTCGTGACCTGTTGTCTCGTCATGATCCGAACGACAAGTAACACCCTCGATCAAGCTCTCAAACTCTACCTTACCAGCAACCTCAGTCACGATAACGGCATTGTATGGGTCCCACTCACAGATCAAATCATCCACGTGAACCTCCTGACCACTCTTGAAGAATAGTTTAGATCCATAAGGGATTTCTGCACGAGTAAGTTCAATCTTTGTTGTTGGGTTGATGATTCTTGCCTCACCAAGACGTCCGACAACAACCTGAACTGGCTGGTCGTTCTCATCTGTAGTGTCGACTGTCTTCAACTCCTCAAACTCGATGATACCATCATATTTAGATCTGAATCCATTGTTTGTAGCGACGTTACCGGCAACACCACCGACGTGGAATGTACGAAGTGTCAACTGAGTTCCTGGCTCACCGATTGACTGAGCTGCGATAACTCCGACTGCCTCACCTTCCTGAACCATACGGCCAGTAGCCAAGTTACGTCCATAACATTTAGCACAAACACCTCTCTTAGACTCACAAGTAAGCACTGAACGGATCTCAACTTTCTCGATCTTAGCAGCGTTGATTGCAGCCACCTGATCCTCTCTGATCTCCTGTCCTGCCATCACGATAACCTCACCAGTAGCTGGGTTGACAACATCGTGAACAGACACACGTCCTAGGATTCTCTCGCCCAATGAAGCAACAACCTCATCGTTCTTCTTGATATCTGTGCAGACAAGTCCACGCAATGTTCCACAATCCTCTTCATTGATGATCACATCGTGAGATACGTCAACAAGACGACGTGTCAAGTAACCTGCGTCGGCAGTCTTCAAGGCTGTATCGGCAAGACCCTTACGAGCACCGTGAGTAGAGATAAAGTACTCAAGGACTGACAAACCTTCCTTAAAGTTAGAAAGAATAGGGTTCTCAATGATCTGGCCACCAACGGCTCCAGATTTCTGAGGCTTGGCCATCAAACCACGCATACCAGAAAGCTGACGAATCTGCTCCTTAGATCCACGGGCTCCTGAGTCAAGCATCATGTATACTGAGTTGAATCCCTGATCGTCCTTCTTAATTGTATCCATCAAGACATCAGCCAACTTCTTGTTAACCTCTGTCCAAATGTTAATGATATTATTGTATCGCTCATTTGGAGTGATAAGACCCATGTTATAGTTAGCCATGATCTCCTCTACCTGAGCGTAACCCTCATTGATAAACTGCTCTTTCTCCTTAGGAATGATAACGTTCTCAAGGTTAAATGACAAACAACCCTTGAAGGCCATGTAGTAACCTAGATTCTTGATATCATCCAAGAACTGAGCTGTACGAGCAACACCACAAGTCTTGATTACCTTGCTGATAATGCTCTTCAAAGACTTCTTAGTGATAAGGTCGTTGATGAAACCTACAGCCTTTGGAACATTCTGGTTGAAGATTAGCTTACCTACAGTAGTCTGAATCATGTGACGGATTGGAGCACCATTCTCGTCTACATCATCCACGATAACCTGGATTGGAGCGTGAAGGTCAACCTTCTGCTCGTTGTAAGCCACCTGAGCCTCTTCCATACCGTAGAACTTCAATCCCTCACCCTTAGTACCTGGACGCTCCTTAGTGATGTAGTAAAGTCCAAGAACCATGTCCTGTGCTGGCACTGTGATAGGTGCACCGTTAGCAGGATTAAGGATATTGTGAGATCCAAGCATCAACATCTGTGCCTCAAGGATAGCCTCATTACCTAGTGGCAAGTGAACGGCCATCTGGTCACCATCGAAGTCGGCGTTGAACGCTGTACATGCAAGTGGGTGCAACTGGATTGCCTTACCCTCGATCATCTTAGGCTGGAATGCCTGGATACCAAGACGGTGCAAAGTAGGGGCACGGTTCAATAGCACTGGGTGACCCTTCATCACATACTCAAGGATATCCCAAACGATTGGATCCTTGCGGTCGACAATCTTCTTTGCTGACTTAACTGTCTTTACAATACCACGCTCAATAAGTTTACGGATGATAAATGGTTTGTAAAGCTCAGCTGCCATATATTTAGGAAGACCACACTCGTGCATCTTCAACTCTGGTCCAACGACGATTACGGAACGAGCTGAGTAGTCAACACGCTTACCCAACAAGTTCTGACGGAAACGACCCTGCTTACCCTTCAAGCTGTCTGACAAAGACTTCAATGCTCTGTTAGCCTCAGACTTAACGGCTGTTGCCTTCTTAGAGTTGTCGAACAATGAATCGACAGCCTCCTGCAACATACGCTTCTCATTACGAAGGATAACCTCTGGCGCGTGGATCTCGATCAATCTCTTAAGACGGTTGTTACGGATGATAACACGTCTGTAAAGATCATTCAAATCCGAAGTTGCGAAACGTCCACCATCCAATGGAACCAAAGGACGCAATTCAGGCGGAATAACAGGGACAACCTTAACGATCATCCACTCAGGACGGCTCTTTCCGTGAGATGCACGGAATGCCTCTACCACCTGAAGACGCTTCAAAGCCTCGTTCTTTCTCTGCTGAGATGTCTCCTGGCTTGCCTTGTTTCTCAATTCGTATGATAGAGAATCCAAGTCAACCTCCTTTAGCATGTCGTAAACAGCCTCGGCACCCATCTTAGCGATAAACTTGTTAGGATCTGAATCTTCTAGATGAAGGTTCTCTACAGGAAGTTTATCCATCAAATCAAGGTATTCCTCCTCTGTCAAAAGCTGACGAGTTGTGACACCCTCGCTTGCCAAAATACCTGGCTGCAACACAACATACTTCTCATAGTAGATGATTGCATCAAGAGTCTTTGAAGGAAGACCAAGAAGATAACCGATTTTATTAGGAGTAGATCTGAAATACCAGTTGTGAGCAACAGGCACAACCAAATGGATGTGACCCATTCTTTCACGGCGAACTTTCTTCTCAGTCACCTCTACACCACAACGGTCGCAGACAATACCTTTATATCTGATTCTCTTATACTTTCCACAGTGGCACTCAAAATCCTTTACTGGACCAAAGATCTTCTCGCAGAACAAACCGTCTCTTTCTGGCTTGTAAGTACGATAGTTGATAGTCTCAGGCTTTAGTACCTCACCGCTAGACTGCTCCAAGATTTCCTCTGGAGAAGCAAGAGCGATAGAAATTCTTGAGAATGTATTTTTTACTTTATTATCTTTTCTGAAAGCCATATCTTCTACAATTTAATCCAAAGTAATACTCAAGCCCAAACCTCTCAACTCGTGTAGCAACACGTTTAGAGACTCTGGAATACCTGGTGTTGGCATTGGCTCACCCTTAACGATAGCCTCGTAAGCACGAGCACGGCCCTTAACGTCATCAGACTTAATAGTTAGGATTTCCTGCAATACGTGAGAAGCACCGAATGCCTCGATTGCCCAGACCTCCATCTCTCCAAAACGCTGACCACCGAACTGAGCCTTACCTCCAAGAGGCTGCTGAGTAATCAATGAGTAAGGTCCGATTGAACGAGCGTGCATCTTATCGTCGACCATGTGACCAAGCTTAAGCATATAGATCACACCTACTGTTGCAGGCTGGTCGAAACGCTCTCCTGTTCCACCGTCGTACAAATATGTCTTACCATATCTTGGAAGACCTGCTTTGTCTGTCCACTCATTCAAATCATCTAGAGAAGCACCATCGAAGATAGGAGTAGCGAACTTAACACCAAGCTTCAAACCTGCCCAACCAAGCACAGTCTCGAAGATCTGGCCAAGGTTCATACGAGAAGGCACACCTAGTGGGTTTAGACAGATGTCGACTGGAGTACCGTCTGCCAAGAAAGGCATATCCTCCTGACGAACGATTCTTGATACGATACCCTTGTTACCGTGACGTCCGGCCATCTTGTCACCTACACGAATCTTACGCTTCTTAGCGATGTAAACCTTAACCAACTGCATAATGCCGTTTGGAAGTTCATCACCGATATTGATTGCAAACTTGTCTCTCTTAACACCAGCCTCAAGCTCCTTGTGCTGAGCCAAGTAGTTAGAGATAAGCTCACTGATCATTCTGTTTGTCTTCTCATCCTCTGTCCAATCATTCCAGTGGATAGAATTGTAGTCGATGCTGTTGAATAGTTTGTTTGTGAAGACGTCGCCCTTACCGATTACCTCGATATCCATACAATCCTTAACACCCTTAGATGTCTTACCCTTTGTAAGGACAAGAAGCTTGTCTACCAAAATCTTCTTCAACTCTGCAGCTGCCTGCTCGAATTTAGCATCTACTGCCTCCAAAAGTTCCTTATCCGACTGTCTTGACTTACGGTTCTTGATAGCACGAGCGAATGTTCTCTTGCCGATAACAACACCGTGAAGTGATGGAGTAGCCTTCAAAGAAGCATCCTTAACGTCACCAGCCTTGTCACCAAAGATAGCGCGAAGCAACTTCTCTTCTGGAGAAGGATCCGACTCACCCTTAGGAGTGATCTTACCGATGATGATATCACCTGGCTCTACTGGAGCACCGATACGGATAACACCATTCTCGTCAAGATTACGAGTGGCCTCCTCACTGACATTTGGAATATCAGCAGTCAACTCCTCCATACCACGCTTAGTCTCACGAACCTCTAGAGTATCCTCCTCAACGTGAACTGATGTAAACATATCCCATTTTACAACCTTCTCGTTGATAACGATAGCATCCTCATAGTTGTAACCCTTCCAAGGCATGAATGCAACTAGCAAGTTCTTTCCGATAGCAAGTTCTCCATTATCTGTAGAGTATCCCTGTGTAAGGATCTGGCCCTTAGTCACACGGTCACCACGGCGAACAAGCGGACGCAAGTCAATTGTAGTATTCTGGTTAGTTCTTCTGAACTTAGGCAGTTTATATTCTTTAACCGCAGAAACGAAGCTTGTGAACTCCTCCTCTTCTGAACGGTCATACTTAATCTTAATAACAGATGCATCTACATATTCAACGACACCGTCACCCTCAGCAGAAATCTGAGTACGAGAATCTCTTGCAAGCTGTGCCTCGATACCAGTTCCTACGATAGGAGACTCAGTAGTCAACAATGGAACAGCCTGGCGCATCATGTTAGATCCCATCAACGCACGGTTGGCGTCATCATGCTCGATAAATGGAATCAAAGATGCAGCGATAGACGCGATCTGGTTTGGAGCGATATCCATCAACTCAAGCTCAGTAGGATCCACAACTGGGAAGTCACCCTGACGACGAGCCTTAACCTTGTCTGTCAAGAAATTACCATTCTCATCGATTTGAGCGTTACCCTGACCGATGATCTTTCCTTCCTCTTCCTCAGCTGTCATGTACTCGATACCAGTCTCAGACATATCTGCGATACCGTTATTGATCTTACGGTAAGGAGTAGCGATAAATCCAAGATCATTGATCTTAGCGTGTACACACAATGAAGAAATCAAACCGATGTTTGGACCTTCTGGAGTCTCGATAGGACATAGACGACCATAGTGAGTATAGTGAACGTCACGCACCTCAAATCCGGCTCTATCACGAGACAAACCACCAGGACCAAGGGCAGATAGACGACGTTTGTGAGTGATCTCAGCCAATGGGTTAGTCTGATCCATAAACTGAGAAAGGGCGTTAGTTCCAAAGAAGCTATTGATTACCGAAGTGATAGTCTTAGCATTGATCAAATCAATTGGAGTGAACACCTCATTGTCGCGAACGTTCATTCTCTCACGGATTGTACGAGCCATACGTGCAAGACCTACACCGAACTGGTTGTAAAGCTGCTCACCTACAGTACGTACACGTCTGTTGCTCAAGTGGTCGATATCATCAACCTCAGCCTTAGAGTTGATAAGCTCGATTAGATACTTGATGATCTCAATGATATCCTCCTTAGTCAACACCTTAATAGTAGGGTCGATAGAAAGGTCAAGCTTCTTGTTGATTCTGTAACGACCTACATCACCCAAATCATATCTCTTTTCAGAGAAGAACAAGTTCTGGATGATTTCGCGAGCTGCAGCGTCATCAGCAGGCTCAGCGTTACGCAACTGACGATATATATAATTGACAGCTTCCTTCTCAGAGTTAGTATCATCCTTCTGCAAAGTGTTGAAGATGATGCTGTAGTCAGAAGAAGAAACGTCTTCCTTATGCAATAGAATAGTAGAACAACCAGACTCAAGGATAGCATCAATATTCTCTTCCTCAAGTACAGTCTCACGCTCAATAAGGACCTTGTTTCTTTCGACAGAGATAACCTCACCAGTATCCTCATCTACAAAGTCCTCTGTCCATGCCTTCAAGACACGAGCAGCAAGCTTTCTACCGATATATTTGTTAATAGTCTTAGCCTTTACCTCAACCTCTTCAGCAAGCCCGAAAATTTCAAGAATATCCTTATCGCTTTCGAAACCAATTGCACGCAACAAAGTAGTCACAGGCAATTTCTTCTTACGGTCGATGTAAGCATACATTACATTATTGATATCTGTAGCAAACTCAATCCAAGAACCCTTGAAAGGAATGATACGAGCAGAATACAACTTAGTACCATTAGCATGCATGCTCTGACCGAAGAATACACCTGGAGATCTGTGCAACTGAGACACGACAACGCGCTCAGCACCATTGATAACGAAAGTGCCTTTCTCCGTCATGTACGGAATATTTCCAAGATAAACATCTTGAATAATAGTCTCAAAATCTTCGTGCTCAGGATCTGTACAATACAATTTCAATTTAGCCTTCAAAGGCACATTGTATGTAAGACCGCGCTCAATACATTCGTCAATACTATATTTGCATGGATCGATGTAATAATCCAAAAACTCTAATACGAAGTTATTTCGAGTGTCTGCAATAGGGAAATTCTCAGAGAAAACTTTATACATTCCCTCATTCTTTCTCTGCTCAGGTGGAGTATCAATCTGGAAAAACTCCTTGAAGGATTTCAACTGAACCTCAAGGAAATCAGGATATTCCATCTGATTTTTTACAGATGCGAAACTTACCCTCTTATTATTTAACTGTTGAGACATTTTGCTGATGTTTTAATGAAGTAAAATTGTTAAGACACAAAAAAGTTTAGAACCACACCTCCGTGGTTCTAAACTATAAACCTGAAATCAGGCGATATTACTTAAGCTCAACTTCAGCACCAGCCTCTTCTAGAGTCTTCTTCAATGACTCAGCCTCGTCCTTAGCAACGCCTTCCTTAACTGTAGCTGGAGCACCGTCTACGATCTCCTTAGCCTCCTTAAGACCAAGACCGCAAGACTCCTTAACAGCCTTTACAACCTGAAGCTTGTTAGCGCCTGCTGACTTCAAAACTACGTCGAATGAAGTCTTCTCCTCAGCTGCTGCTGCACCTGCTGCAGGACCTGCTGCTACTGCTACTGCAGCTGCAGCTGGCTCGATACCGTACTCGTTCTTCAAGATCTCAGCCAACTCGTTTACTTCCTTAACTGTCAAGTTAACCAACTGTTCTGCAAATGCTTTCAAATCTGCCATTTTATTTCTTTTTTTAAGATTGTTTGAATTAAAAAATTATTTCTCTGCAAGTGTCTTAAGAACACCATGCAATGTGTTTGCGCCTGACTGCAAAGAAGAAATAACATTCTTCGCAGGAGATTGCAACAAAGCGATAACGTCGCCAATAAGTTCGTTCTTGCTCTTGATGCTTACCAATGCCTCAAGCTGATCAGCTCCATAGAAACTCTCCTCAACGAAAGCACCCTTCAATACAGGCTTCTTCAAAGGATTGTTTGATGAGAAACTCTTAATCAACTTTGCTGGTGCATTACCAGTGTTAGTAAACATAATAGCAGATGATCCCTTTAGAGATGGATACAACTGAGAAAAATCAGTGTCCTTCTGATCAAGAGCCTTCTTCATCAATGTGTTCTTAACAACGACCAACTTGATCTGCTGCTCAAAACATGCACGACGAAGTGCACTTGTCTGCTCTGCATTAAGATCCGACGCATCAGCAACATAAAAATGACTATACTCAGATAGAGTATTAGACAACTGCTCAATTACAGCTACTTTATCTTCCTTTTTCATGTCTGATCTTAATATTAAATTTCATCAATTGTTCTAGGATCAATCTTGATACCCTGACTCATTGTGCTTGAAAGATAGATGCTCTTCACGTAAGTTCCCTTTGCTGAAGATGGCTTCAACTTCATAATTGTTGCCAAGAACTCCTTCGCATTTCCATAGATCTGGTCTGGAGTGAAAGAAACCTTACCGATTGAAGTGTGGACGATACCAAACTTATCAACCTTGAAATCAATCTTTCCCTGCTTTACTTCCTTAACTGCTTTTGCTACATCATTAGTAACTGTACCACTCTTTGGATTTGGCATCAAACCACGAGGTCCTAGCACACGTCCTAGAGCACCAATTTTACCCATGATGGAAGGCATTGTAATCATAACATCAAAGTCTGTCCAACCACCCTTGATCTTCTCGATGAACTCGTCAAGACCAACATAGTCAGCACCAGCTTCCTTAGCTGCAGCTTCAACGTCTGATGTACACAATACAAGTACTCTTATCTGCTTTCCAGTTCCGTTTGGCAATGACACAACGCCTCTAACCATCTGATTAGCCTTACGTGGGTCAACACCTAGACGAACATCAATATCAACTGAAGCATCAAACTTAGTTGTAGTGATTTCCTTTACTAAAGCAGAAGCCTCCTTTAGAGAGTAAGATTTTCCTTCTTCAATCTTCTCTGCAGCTAACTTTTGATTTTTTGTAAGTTTACTCATTTGATAGAAGATTAATTATTACCGGGAAAATCTCCCTTTACTGAAATACCCATACTTCTAGCTGTACCAGCAACCATAGACATAGCCGACTCCACAGTAAAACAATTCAAATCTTTCATCTTGTCTTCTGCGATAACCTTCACCTGATCCCAAGTGATCTCAGCTATCTTCTTTCTGTTTGGCTCAGCAGATCCACTCTTTTGCTTAGTCAACTCCTTCAACTGAATTGCTACTGGAGGAGTCTTGATTACAAAATCAAAAGACTTATCAGCATAATAAGTGATGACTACAGGCAAAACCTTTCCTGCTTTATCCTGAGTTCTAGCATTAAACTGCTTACAGAAATCCATAATGTTAATACCCTTAGAACCTAGAGCAGGTCCTACTGGTGGTGATGGATTAGCTGCGCCACCCTTAATCTGCAATTTGATAAGTCCAGCAACTTCTTTAGCCATTGTTTTTTAATTATAATTAGTTAAGAACAATCACAAGATTATTCTTTTTCAACTTGTGAAAAGTCAAGTTCCAACGGAGTCTTACGTCCGAAAATCTTAACCATTACTTTCAGTTTCTGCCTTTCTGCATTCACCTCTTCGATGGTGCCACTAAAACCAGTAAAAGGACCATCATTCACCTTAACACTCTCTCCTATGATAAAGTCGTAAGATGCCTCGTTACCAAAATCAGGAACCTCTTCCATCTTAGATAGAATTCTGTTCACCTCATTCTGACGTAAAGAAACATACTCATCTCTTTTCTTAGGATTATCAGTCAAAAAACCGATAACGTTAGGAGTGTTGCTAAGTGTATGAGGAACCTCACCAACCAAAGCAGCTTCTACAAGAACGTATCCAGGTAGATACATTCTCTCTATTATCTTCTTCTTTGCACCCATTACCTTCTCAGTTGGAACCACAACCTGTGAAACATATTTTCCAAGATTAGTGTTCTTGATCTCTTTTTCAAGATAATCGCGTACAGACTTTTCTTTTCCACTAATGGCACGCAAAACGTACCACTTCTTTTCAATTTCAGCCATGGTATAACTTATAAAAGATAACGATTACAGAAGACTATAGATAAAATTCATCGCTTTGTCGAAGCAAAAATCCATTACCCAAACGACCCCTGCAATCAATAGGGAAGCAACTAAAACAACTACTGCGCTAGAGGTCACCTCGGACAAAGTAGGCCACGAAACTTTATTAACAAGCTCGTCTTTAGATTCTTCAAGATAATTTACTAATTTCATCTTAATCTCTTTTAGCACGGAATGAGAGGCTCGAACTCCCGACACCTGGTTTTGGAGACCAGTGCTCTACCAACTGAGCTAATTCCGTATATATAGTTCCCTTGCCGAAGCAAGAGAACTAATTTTATTAGTCAAGAATTGCAGTGATCTGACCAGAACCTACTGTTCTACCACCCTCACGGATAGCGAAACGAAGTCCCTCTGAACATGCAACTGGGTTGATCAACTTAACCTTGATCTCCAAGTTATCACCTGGCATAACCATTTCAGTTCCTTCTGGTAGAGTGATCTCACCAGTTACGTCCAATGTACGGATGTAGAACTGAGGACGGTACTTGTTGTGGAATGGAGTGTGACGACCACCTTCCTCTTTCTTCAAGATATAAACTGAAGCCTTGAACTCAGAGTGAGGAGTTACAGAACCTGGCTTACAGATTACCATACCTCTCTTGATCTGATCCTTATCGATACCACGAAGCAACAAACCTACGTTGTCACCAGCCTCTCCCTGATCAAGAAGCTTACGGAACATCTCAACACCTGTAATTGTAGAAGTCAACTTCTCAGCACCAAGACCGATGATCTCAACTGGGTCACCTACGTGAACAATACCAGTCTCAACACGACCTGTAGCAACTGTACCACGACCTGTGATTGAGAATACGTCCTCGATTGGCATCAAGAATGGCTTATCAACGTCACGCTTAGGAAGCTCGATCCAAGTATCAACAGCATCCATAAGCTCCATAATCTTATCCTCCCACTCAGGAACACCGTTAAGTGCACCTAGTGCAGAACCCTTGATGAATGGAGTGTTGTCACCATCGAAATCGTAGAATGAAAGAAGCTCACGCATCTCCATCTCAACTAGCTCTAGCATCTCTGGGTCGTCAACCATATCACACTTGTTCATGAATACAACAAGTCTTGGTACGTTTACCTGACGAGCCAAAAGGATGTGCTCACGAGTCTGAGGCATAGGACCATCAGTTGCAGCAACTACGATGATAGCACCGTCCATCTGAGCAGCACCAGTAACCATGTTCTTTACGTAGTCAGCGTGACCTGGACAGTCAACGTGTGCGTAGTGACGGCTAGCAGTCTGGTACTCAACGTGTGCAGTGTTGATAGTGATACCACGCTCTTTCTCCTCAGGAGCATTATCAATTGAATCAAAAGATCTCAACTCTGAAAGACCCTTCTTAGCCAATACAGTAGTGATTGCAGCTGTAAGAGTTGTCTTACCATGGTCTACGTGACCAATAGTACCGATATTTACGTGCGGTTTTGAACGATCAAATTGTTCTTTTGCCATAATTATATTGTATTTTTTTAATAATTTCTTTGAGCCGATGACGGGACTTGAACCCGTGACCTCTTCCTTACCAAGGAAGTGCTCTACCGCTGAGCTACATTGGCAAACTACCTTCTAAGCGTTACCGCTGTAGTCCATTGTTGTGGGTGCGGATGGATTCGAACCACCGAAGGCAGAGCCAGCAGATTTACAGTCTGCCCCATTTGGCCACTCTGGTACACACCCTTTTTCTCGCGCCTCTATCCAGATTCTTAACAAATCTTGGGATCTGGCCAGCTGAGCCATAAGGCTAAAAACAGTCGTTAATCGGGCTGTTTCCGAATAACGACTGCAAAAGTAGAAACTTTTATTTAAACTGCAAAGAAAAACACAGATTAATTTCTATTTTTTTCTTTAGTCTTCTGAATTGAGCGGATCATCGAGTCCATAGCATTGTCGAATGCCTCCTCAAAACTATCTGCTGTCTTTGTCACAACTAGCTCATTATTAGGCAACAACACCTTCAACATAACTTCTTTATTGTTTGCAACCTCTGGTTTGATCACCTTCATCGCAATATCAACATTAGTAATCTGGTCTGAATACTGCTCCAACTTTACTACCTTCTTCTGTACGAATGCCTCCAAATCTGCCTTTGCATCGAAATGGATTGTCTGAAAATTAACGTTCATATCATTTTTCTTTTTGTGCTCTTGGATGAGCGTGTTTATAAATCTTCTTCATTTGCTCAAAGGTCGTATGCGTGTAGACCTGTGTCGCTGCCAGATTCGAATGCCCCAAAAGTTCTTTCACCGATTCTATCTCCGCTCCGTTATTGAGCATCACAGTCGCAAATGTGTGTCGCAAGACGTGCGGGCTTCTCTTTGCTATGGTGCTTACTTCTGAAATCTTCTTGTGTATGATCGAATAAACTTTGCGTGGTTTCAACTGCTCTCCTTTATCCGACACAAATAAATTCTTTTCCGCACCCCCTTCGAAAGTCTCCTGCTTCAGTTTCAAATACCGTTGAACTAAATCAATGTACTTGTCCCCAAGCGGAATCGCCCTCTGCTTGTTTCGTTTTCCAAGGATCGTGGCAACCTTTCTTGAGAAGTCAAAATCGGTTTCTTTTGCGTTGATCAATTCTGACAAACGCAAACCTAATGAATAAAACGTTTCAATCATCAAAAAATCGCGAAAATTTTCATACACTGAAAAATTTATATTATTTGCAAGTATTTTTTCGACTTCATTTATTTTTAAAAACATAGGAAGACGCTTTTCTTGCTTAAGCGAACGTATGGAAATCATCGGAGATTTTAATCCAGGAACTGTCCTTTTACAGAATTTGAAGAAGGATCTGAGGGCCGAAATTTTACGATTCACACTCGTCGCCTTCTCTGTCTGTCGCAGTTCATAAATCCAACTTCTGATATGTTTATGTGTGATTTCAGTAATATCTAAATTACCGTAGTTTTCCAACAAAAAGGTGGAAAATTGGTTTAGGTCGTTCTCATAAGCAATAAAGGTATGAGAAGAATAGTTCTTCTCATACCTTATATATTGTTTGAAGTTTTCAATCAATCTGTCCACGAGAACGATTAATCTTCATTACCATACTGTGCCTGTACGTAAATAGCGTGGATCTTCTGCTGACGCTTTAGCACTGATGGCTTTGTAAACTGCTGACGGTTTCTCAACTCTTTAACGACACCAGTCTTCTCAAACTTTCTCTTAAATTTCTTCAAGGCTTTTTCGATGTTCTCGCCTTCCTTGATTTGAACTACGATCATAATTTTTAATTGTTACGTTTTAATTTTGCCCGCAAATTTAATCATTTTTTCTTTCAATATCTTAATTCTATGAAAAAAATGCGGATTTTTAATGATTTAAACTTTTCTCTTAAACTGTCTGGACGTCAAATCCGAACTCTCTCAATGGCTCGGCTATACTTTCCAGTTCCTCGTGACTCACCTTTTCCAACTCTTTGTATGGTGTCTCACGATCAATCGAATAAATCATTATCTGTTTTGGCGACATCTTCTTAACGGCTTCATACCATGCTTCAACCTCTTCCTTTGTTGTATTGTCAATCTTGTTGCCTTCCACAACTCCACGAAGGAACATTGTCTGCAGTATGAATTCACCGTTGAATTGTGCCATCTGTTCAATCACTCGTTCTACGCTATAATGAGAATCAACAGGGACATCTATAAGTTTTGCCGTTGAATCTATCGCTGAATCTATCTTCAATATATTGTTGTCTACTTTTTTCAAAGCTCTGACAACCGACTCATTGGCCAATCTTGTAGCATTTGTCAAAACCGAAATCTTTGAATTTGGATGAAACTGATCTCGCAATCGTATCGTCAAATCTATCACTTCCTCAAAATGTGGGTAGAGTGTCGGTTCTCCATTTCCCGCAAAAGTTATGACATCAAGATGCTTTCCTTCTGCATGTAACGATCTGAAACAGTTTGTCATCTCCTCTTCTACTTTCTGAAGCGACGGGAATTTTGCAGCTACTCCTTTTTTAGTGAAACCACACTCGCAGTAGACACATTCGAATGAGCAAACTTTATTTTCTGTAGGCAAAAGATTTATGCCCAATGACAAGCCTAATCGTCTGCTATGGACAGGGCCGTAGACGACACCATCAAAAGTCATCATATATCACCTCCTTTCAAAATCTCTATAAACTGTTTGAATAAATGATTTACCTCTCTTTAATAATTCTGCATCCGCGGACATGATTTCTTTCTGTGAACCATAGTCGTAAGACGCAAAACCTTCTTTTTCAATGATACCAAAACCATTGTTGAATGCAAAAATAGCAAATTCTGGGGAATTATTATCAAAAACATCCTTACTAAACATAAAATCATCATGTTTTATGTCTAATTGCCCCAGTATAGTGGCAGATAAATCTATCTGTGAACTGATTTTGTCCACCACAAGATGTTTCTTTACGGCTCCTCCTACCCACACCATCGGTATCCTATAACGAAGTGAGTCTGAGTTAGCCAGATTGCCGACCAATCCTGTCGAATGGTCTGGCAGTATTATTATAAGTGTATTGTCCCAGTATTTTGTCTGACGGAACCTGTCCAAGAATGAGCTAAGACAGCTGTCGGAATACATCACCGAATTCAAATATTTATCTTCATGATGTTTGTATGGCACCTCAAACGGTTCATGGCTGCTTGACGACAATACAGTACAGAAGAATCTGTCTTCGAAATATCCATTCTCAAAATCTTTGGCAAGAAAGTCGAACAACACGTGGTCGTATGCTCCCCACTTAGATTGTTTCTGGTCTTTGGTGAAATTGGCGTCACAGATGATTTTTTCATATCCCGACATCACCAAAAAAGAATTCATATTGGTGAAATTGATATCTCCTCCATAATAAAAGGAGTTCTTATAGCCAGCTTCTTTCAATGCGTTCGGCAGTTTCTTTACATTCTGGCTCTTATTCGTCACCTTCATCAAAGATGTTGTAGGCATTCCTGGATAAGAGGCAAGTATGCACGCCAGTCCTCGATCTGTACGGAAGCTGTTGGCATAAAAACGGTTGAAAACAATTCCGTCTTCAGCAAACTTGCAAAGACCCGGCATCGCGTCGGCTCCGCCAGTAAGTTTGCAAGCAGTTCCGCCAAAGCTCTCCATTATAAACAGAAGGATATTCGGACGTGTCGTATTCAAAAGGGTATCCGTTGCGACGCGAATTTCTTTAGACGGTGCTAAAGACTCTTCATATATACGCTGCGATTCTTCGTCCGACAATGTATAATATCCAGAAAAATCATCTGTTTTTTGGACTGAGTATATCAAATTCCAATTGGGATTTATCGCAAGATGATTAAAAAAAACATTGTCACTAAAATAGACTCGTCCCGGATTCATCGTAGACACCCCCACTCCTCCACGAATGGAAAGAACTGTAAGGCCAATAAACAAAACCAATGGGATCAAGCCCAAACCAATCATATCAAATTTACAGATCGACTTTCCCTGAACGATTTCATAAATCAGGTTAAGCAAACGGATAAAAGCGAAGACAAACAATGTTGCTAGAAGCACCAACGTCGTACCATAAATGAGATATTCGGAAGTAGTGCCACTCGCAAGTGCTGCAGTAGGCGACTGCATATAGAAGAATGGAGTCGCGTCGAGACGGAATTGCCATGCAGGATAGAGAACTATGTCCAAGACACATAAGAATGCCGTCAACACCGACAATACAATTCCGATAACCTTATAAGTAGAGTATTCAGCGATTTTATTTTTCCAAAAAGAAAACAAAAGTGCCGCCAACAGAAACGGGATCAAGAAATAACCTGTAGCCGACAGATCCATAGAGAATCCATGAACAAACGATCTTATAGGCTCTGCAATCCCTTTCTGAAAAGAACTACTAAAATTAAAAAAGGCGAACAAGACACGTTCCAAAATGAAACACGCCAAGAAAAAGATATAAAAGAATGATAAATAAATCAGTTTACTTAGCATTTTCCCTCTCTCTTAAATCGCCAACAATTAGTAACGCATCCTCCTTAATATCCTCTGGCAAGATGATATTTCTTAATTGTAAACTTCTTAACCAACCTGCCACATCATATTCCTTAAGTGTCTCGAACACCTCTCGCAACTGAACAAGTTCCTCATCCGTATAATCTTCCGGATTTTTCCCTGAAAGGGCGTCCAATTCCTCGTCGTCGTAATATTCGTACTTCAAATTGGTATTTATAAGATTTGTCTTTTCACAAACCTCATGTTGTCCACAACATTCGGAAGATTCCTCCTTTGCTTTTTGGACTTCTTCCTCCTTCACTCTTTCCTCTTCAGAAAGTCGTGCTTTACGCTCCGTCTCCTCTGCCTCTATCCTGTTTCTGCGAATATTGTAGAAAATAATCCACGCCACAACAATAGCGACAAAGACAAAGAACAATATCATCGTCGAATTCATAAGTGCTCTACAACTTTAGTAAGTTTCATACTGTTGGATCCCTTAATCAAAACTAGGCATCCATTCAATTTATTTTCTGTCAAGATGGAGATCAACTCGTCAACATTCTTATACGTAGACATTCCACTCTTTGCTACAGAAGCAAAATTCTGTCCGACAAGCATCACCTTCTTTATTCCAGACGCTGCTATCTTCTCAACTATTTTGCGATGTTCTGCCTCAGAATCGTTTCCAAGTTCAAGCATATCACCTAAGATAAATGCCTTCTCAAAATCGGAATTCAATGAGATAAAGTTTTCAAGAGCAGCATTCATACTTGTCGGATTGGCATTGTAAGCGTCGACAATTAGTTTATTCGACGCAGTGGAGATAAACTGAGAACGGTTGTTTGACGGTTTATAATTTTCCAACGCAGAAATGATAGTCGGCATCTCAACACCGAAATGAGAACCGACACAAGCCGCAGCCATCACATTCTCTAGGTTATATGCTCCGATCAGGTTGGTCTGTGCAGAAGAGCCATCAGCGAACTTCACCTTCAAAAATGGATCCGCCGACTCAACAGAAGCGTTCAACGAAGAACCTTCAACTCCATAAACAATTCTCTTTGCACCTTCCGACTTAGGGAAAATATTATGATTTGATCCGTTAACGAAAATTGTTCCGTTATTCTTTTTCAAATTATCGTACAACTCGCACTTGGTTTTGATTACACCTTCAAAAGATCCGAACCCAAGAATATGAGCAGTGCCGACGTTTGTGATCAAACCGTAATCAGGCAATGCGATATCAGCCAAAGTCTTGATTTCACCTGGATGGTTAGCACCCATCTCCACAATCGCATATTTATGGTGAGACTTTATACGAAGTAATGTCAACGGCACACCGATATGGTTGTTAAGATTTCCTTCTGTGTTGATGACATCATCGCCATACTTAGCCTTCATCACAGCGGAAGTCAACTCTTTAGTTGTTGTTTTGCCGTTTGTTCCTGTGATTGCTATCACAGTAGCGTTCATCTGTTGACGGTGGTAAGATGCCAATTGCTGGAGTGCGGCCAAAGTATCAGGCACATAGAATATTGTTTTGTTGTTGGCACGATGTTCATCACAAGTAAGGGCAAACTTACAGCCCGACTCTATCGCATTCTCAACAAAAGCATTGCCATCGAAGTTGTCCCCCTTCAAAGCGATAAACATAGAATCCTTAGAGCATTTTCTACTATCAGTAGTAACTCCATCACATTGGATGAAAAGTGAATATATTGACTTGATATCCATTTCTTTGTTTTGACTTTACCATTTATTAAAAAAAACGAAGCCTCCAAAAATTGAAAGCTCCGTTTTTTATTTTTTATAAACTTACTGTTTATCTGTTGTCATCCTCTGGACCTACCTTACTCATTGCACAACGGAAACCTAAGTCGCTACGAGACTTAGTCTGCTCAAGATAACGTCTCTGAGCTGGGCTCAACCAGTAAGAACGATCCTTCCAAGAACCACCCTTGTAAACACGAGTAGTGTTAGAGATGTTAGAAGTCAACTTAGATACAGCAGTACCAGCATCTGGATCATACAACTTCTTAGTTGCGATATCTGGATCAACAACTGCAGTCCACTGATTTCTGTCAAGAGCACTCTGGCCATCACCATCCTTGTAGTTTCTTACATCAAGGCGAGCGTACTTGTCAAGCTCAGTATCCTTATCAGCTGGAATTGCGAAGATCACACGACCAAGGCTATCGATCTGAGGAACCTTAGCTGAAGTACCATCCTCAAGAGTTGTCTCCTGCATGATAGGGCTTACATACTGGTTACCACGGAATGGGTTGTATTCCTGCTCATCATCTGATGTCAATACACGATATACATCAAGTACCCACTCGTTAACGTTACCAGCCATGTTGTATAGACCGAACTCATTTGGCCAGAAGGCATCAACCGGAGATGTGATAGTAGCGTGGTCATTCAAGTTACCTCCGATACCCATGTAGTCACCACGACCTCTTACGTAGTTAGCATACATCTGACCGCGGTTAGCTTTCTTGTCCTTACCTGGGTTACGCATCTGGTGACCATACCAAGGATAAATCTTCTTCTCCTCGTAGTTTTCCTCACCCTCTACAGAAAGGATTCCGTATGCAGCATACTCCCACTCTGCCTCGGTTGGGAGACGATACTTAGGAAGAAGGATACCGTCAGACATTGTAGTCTTTCTTGCGTTACCATATACGTCCTTCAATTGTTTCTTTCCGTCTGTTGGCTTGTAATCACTCTTCATCAAGTATTTGTCTGTGCTGAACACCTGATTCTGCGCGATATCATTAGCATCAGTATTTCCTCTCAATGCCTGGAAATCTGGATACTGGATTGTTCCTGCCTCAACCATTCTTCTCTCGTTTACACGGTCAGAACGCCAAATACAGAAATCACTTGCCTGCTCCCACGACACACCTACAACTGGATAATAGTTATATGACACGTGAGTGAAGTAGTACTCCAAATATGGCTCATTGTAAGCCAACTCCTCACGCCAAACCAAAGTGTCAGGGCGAGCTCTCTCAATCAATTCTGGAGTATTGTGGAATACATTTGACATCCAATACAAATACTCACGCCAGTTTACATTGGCAATCTCATATTTGTCCATGTAGAACGATGCTACAGTGACACGACGAGGAATGTTATTCCAATCTCCTAATACATCTTCAATCACACGACCCATTGTGAATGTACCACCCTGGATAAATGTCATACCAGTTGGGGTATCCTGTTCATAGCCGATGGTTACCTGATAACCGCCGTTCTCTTTGTCGTTGTACTTCCATCCGGTTACGTTCGATTCCTGAGAATCTTTCAAGGACTTCTTACCACATGATGTAGTCAAAGCTCCTAAGATCAACATCGCTGTGACCGGCGTAAAAAGCTTTAAGTGTTTCATAGTACCTTTCGAGTATAAGATAATTTACTAATTTTATTTCTAATTTAATTTTTGACATACAAACTCCCCGCAACATCATTGCGTCCATCTGTATGGTTGGCAAAAATAGATAAACTTTGTTTCTTGCAAAACACTTTTGTGATTTTATTGCAAAAAAGTTGATAAATTTGATTAAAAATGGCTGTTTTTATGTTGGCAAACCACTTTTTTTATTTTTTCTGCTGTTTTCGTTTTATCAACTCTTCCTCCAAAATCTGATCCAAAGACTCTGTACTTATCTTCTTTGCTACAATTTTTCTCTCTTTGTCAAGCAAATAGACTCCTGGTGTTACCGTAGCGTCGTAGAACTCCCAGAAATATGACTCTCTGTTTGGATCCCACACGTTCACCCAATCATGCAATTTATGCTTGTCCAAGAAATCTATCCACTCTTTCTTGTCAGTTTGTGTGTAGCAGCAGAACACCTCGAATCCTTTGTCCTTATACTTCACATAAACAGAGTCATGCAATACCGGTGTGATTTTCTTACAGTGTCCGCAACTTGGTTCAAAGAAATATACAAGCACAAACTCGTTCTTTCCATTCTCCGGACGCAAATCCTTCAACTGTATCTGAGTAGAATCGATTCCACGCATTCTCAAGTTCTTGGCTGTCATGCCAATCATATTGTAACGCACTTTCTTGCACTCTGCCTTCAAATCCTCTATCCATGAAGAATCTGCCCAATCAGCTTTTCCAGATAAGTAATACTTCTCTGCTATCTGATACCACATCTTGTCCATACCCATCTGGTTGCTCTTCAATCCGTAGTTCATCATCTTGCTAAGCATAGTCTGGTATGTCTCCTTATTTCCCTCACTCTTCTGAATCAACACGTCTGCCGCAGCAAACAATGAATCTGGAATTGGGATCAATCTTGTCATATAATTGTCCACCTTTCCAGGGAAATATGGAGTTCTCAACATTCGTGGATCTGACAAATTGATGTTGTCAAAGAAATGGTTCTTTGTAAACTGGTATCTTGCCATCGGTCTTGCTGTATCAGGCAATTCCGCGAAATCTGGTACATCTACCTGTATTGTTCCTCTTACAAACTCAGAATAGAAAGTTCCCTTTGTAGTTTCTATTTCTTTCTTCTGGAAAGCCTCAACCTCATCTGAAAGTTTCTTCAATTTTGCTTCAAATGTCACGGAATCCATCTTTCCAGCCTTCTTACTTTCAACTATATCTTTACGTTCTTTATTCTTGTCTGACATGAATTTGACAAGTCTAGAGAAGTAAACTGACTCTTCTCCTTGTGTGACCACAGGATTCAAATCTGTAGTGTCTGCCTTCAGCTTGATATTCTGGTCTTTTCCTACCAACAAATCAAAGAATTTATCCTGCTTGAAGTAGACAATGTACATTCCTTCTTCCAATCTTTGCTTATCTTTCTCCTTTCTTTTGCTTCCGTCAAAAACAGCAACGCCTTTTCCATTGAATTGCGCTGTGTCCTTGGAATAAGTCTTTCCATTGTAATAGAATGCCAAAAACACTTTTGACGTGTCTTTGATATCCGTCATCTTGACCTCAATACGATATGGCGCATCTTTAGCTGCAGGAGCAGCAAACGAAACAAATGCACATATCAACGCCAAAAACGAAAAAAATTTTCTTTTCATATCTATTTCTTTTCTTGTCTTTCTTTGTTATTTCCGGCAAATGTACTAAATAAAGTTTTTAGTTTGTACTTCAAGCCAAGCATTTTCTTCAACATTCAAAAAATTTCTTAATTTTTCTCTGACTATATTATGATAGCCATTAAGCCAATCTTTCTCATCAGAAGTCAACATCGATGATTCTATCAATCTGCGGTCATAAGGACATAATGTCAACGTTTCAAATTGCATAAACTCTCCAAATTCAGTAGTTTCTGCTTTCCTTACAGCTAACATGTTCTCTATGCGTATTCCCCATTTTCCTGTACGGTAAAGTCCAGGTTCATCAGTTATGAACATTCCTTCTTTCAATTCATAATCCACACTTTTTTTACTCATTGATTGCGGTCCTTCATGAACGCCAAGGAAATGTCCTACTCCATGTCCCGTACCGTGTCCATAGTTCAAACCTGCCTGCCACAAATATTGGCGAGCAAGTGCATCAATCTGAAAACCAACTGTTTTGGCAGGAAATTTCTGCATCTGGATGGCTATATGACCTTTCAATACCAAAGTATAATCTCGTTTCTGTTCCGCCGACGGTGCATCAGTCAACGACACTGTTCTTGTGATATCTGTAGTGCCACCAAGATAATTTCCACCCGTATCGATCAAAATGATGTTGTCTGGAGTCAATTTGTAATCACTTCCCTTCTTTGCGGAATAATGGACAATGGCTCCGTGATCCGCAAATCCAGCTATTGTGTCAAAACTTTCACAGATGTATTCCGACGAATGTTTTCTCAACTCCGCAATCTTATCTGCCACATCAGTCTCACGTAATCCATTGTTGCGGTTTTTCTCCAACCACATCAATAGTCTGACAAGAGCCACACCGTCATCGACCATGATTTTTCTCTCACATTCCAACTGCGTCTGATTCTTTACCGACTTCAAATCCTCTATGAATTTTTCCTTCGACGGAATCTTTTTCTTCAGAAGTTGCGACGTTGCGACGTTGCATTTCGCATTTTCCAATAAGACGGGAGTGTTGTCATAATTATCAGATAAATAGCGTGCGAATAGCGAATATTGAGTTACAAATATATCATTCGCACATAAGTGTTTTTCAACTTCATCTATCATCTTATCTGTATCAACAAACAAAGTTGAACGATTCTTTTCTATTAATAAATATGAGTAAAAGATTGGAGTGCAGAGAGAATCAGCCCCACGAAGATTAGTCACCCACGCCACTTCATCAAGCGTAGAGACGAGCATCGCATCTGCATCCTGTGACAAGAAATACTGTCGGCATTTATCTATTTTTGATTTTACAGACTCTCCTGCATATTCTTCAGAATGTATGAAGAGTTTTGCATCCGACATCTTCGGCTGCTGACCAAACCATAACGATCCATACAGTTTTTCGTCGTAAACTACCTTCAGTCCGGCATTTTTATATTCCGTCTCCTCAGAAAGAGACGTCGTCCATGGATTAAGAGCGACAGTATCTTCTGAATCCAAAACAGAAGAGAGGAAACTTGGGATCGTCAACCCACTCTCTTGCTTGACCATACGGATTCCAGACGGTTTCAACTGTTCCGTCGCCTGAAGATAATATCTTGAATCAGTCCAAAGAGCCGCATCATTCTTAGTCACCACAAGAGTGCCGTTTGAACCGTCGAAACCACTCAAAAAAGAACGTAGGCAAAAACAATCCGCAGGGTATTCACTAAAATGAGGATCGCTGTCTCCGACAACAATGGCATCAACACCAGCATTTGCCATTAACTCACGAATTTTTCCAATTTCAATCATATCAATCCACAACTTTTCAAAAATTATCTCAAAGAAAACGCAAAAATATGAGTATATGAAAGATTTTTTATTTTTCTTTGCAAAAAAGATTTTAGGTACGATAAAATGCACAAGAACTTAGTCATAGTCGAGTCTCCGGCAAAAGCGAAGACAATTGGTAAATTTTTAGGGAAGGATTTCGTGGTAAAATCGAGCTACGGACACATCCGAGACCTTAAAAAGAGTGGCATGTCCATCAACTTGGACAACAACTACGAACCCATATATGAAATTCCCGACGACAAGAAGGAGCTTGTCGATGATTTGATCAAGGAGGCAAAAGACGCAGAAATCGTTTGGCTTGCATCCGATGAGGACCGCGAGGGAGAGGCTATTGCTTGGCATCTGTTCAATGTGTTGAAACTGAAGAAGGAGAACACTCGTCGTATCGTATTTCATGAAATCACAAAAACCGCGATTCTTCACGCGATTGAAAACCCACGTGACATTGATGACAATCTAGTCTCAGCCCAGCAGGCTAGACGTGTATTGGACAGAATCGTAGGTTTCGAACTTTCTCCAGTACTTTGGAAGAAAGTACGTCCATCCTTGTCTGCAGGACGTGTGCAGTCGGTAACAGTGCGTCTTATCGTAGACAGAGAAAAGGAGATTCAAAACTTCGTCAGCGAATCTTCATTCAGAATACAAGCCATCTTCACTGTCGTAGACAGCAAAGGAAAGGCATCAACTCTAAAAGCTGAACTTCCACAGAGAATCAAGACAGAAGCGGAAGCAAGAGCATTCTTGGAAAAATGCAAGAACGCAGAGTTCAAAGTTTCCGACATCAGTGTGAAGCCAATCAAGAGAGGTCCAGCCGCTCCTTTCATCACTTCTACACTACAGCAGGAGGCAGCACGTAAACTTGGATTCTCAGTCAACATGACAATGTCGCTTGCACAACAGTTGTATGAGGCAGGACAGATTACATATATGCGTACCGATTCAGTAAATCTTTCCGATCTTGCCATCAACACTGCGAAAAAAGTCATCAGCGAGTCAATGGGCGAAAAATACTCTCAGCCACGCCGTTTCACTGCAAAAGCAAAAGGAGCTCAGGAAGCTCACGAAGCAATCCGTCCTACATATATAGAGAATCAGACAATTGAAGGCAACAGCAACCTTCAGAAGCTTTACGATCTTGTATGGAAGCGTACAATCGCGTCGCAGATGGCAGACGCTGAGATCGAAAGAACAACAGTGACTATTGATTGTGGCGACGACACATATAAGTTCATCGCAGACGGTGAGGTTGTCAAATTTGACGGTTTCCTGAAAGTTTATCAGGAAAGCAAGGAGAACAACGAAGACAGCAACACTTCTGTCCTTCCTCCACTCAACAAGGGAATGATACTTTCACAACCTAAAGAGATCGATGCGACAGAACGTTTCACTCAGCATCCTCCACGCTACAGTGAGGCTTCTCTTGTACATAAGCTTGAGGAACTTGGTATCGGACGTCCATCTACATACGCACCTACAATCTCCACAATCCAGAATAAGGAGTATGCAGAGAAGCGTGATCTGGAAGGAAAGAAACGCAACTACCAAACTTTGGTGCTTAAAGACAATCAGATAACAGAGACAACAGAGACAGAAACTTACGGTGCAGACAGAAAAAAGCTTGTGCCTACAGACACAGCGATCGTTGTGAATGAGTTTTTGACAGAATACTTCCCAGACATCCTTGACTACAACTTCACAGCGAAGATTGAAAACAAGTTTGATGACGTTGCAGAAGGAAACATGAAGTGGGAGGATATGATCGACGACTTCTACCACAATTTTCATCCATTAGTGGAAGACGCATCCCAGATCAGCGAAAGAAAGAACGGAATGCGCAAACTTGGTGTTGATCCAGCAAGTGGCAAAGAGGTGTTTGTGAAGATCGCCCGTTTCGGAGCCATAGCTCAGATTGGAGCGACGGAAGATGAGGAGAAACCACGTTTCGCATCACTACGCAAAAACCAGCATCTTGAGACTATCACTTTGGAAGAGGCTCTCGACCTGTTCAAACTTCCTCGTACAGTCGGCACTTACGAGGGTACTGATTTGGTGGTGGCAGTCGGAAGATTCGGTCCATACATCAAGCACAACAATCAGGCATACTCTCTTGCCAAGACATATGATCCACTTACAGTGACAAACGAAGACTGCATCAAGATCATTGAAGCAAAACGAGAGGAGCAAAAGAACAAGGTGATCAACAAGTTTGACGACAACGGAGTAGAAATAGAAGTCCTCAACGGAAGATTCGGACCGTACATCGCAAAAGATGGCGTCAACTACAAGATTGCCAAAGGAACCGATGCAAAAGGGTTGACATTAGACGATTGCCGCAAAATAATAGCAGAGCAGGCAGACAAAGCTCCAGCTAAAAAAGCGAAAGCGACTAAGGCCACGAAGACGGCAGCGGCTACGAAAAAACCGGCTACGAAAAAGGCAAGCACAAAGAAAAGTGCTGAAGAATAAAAAACAACAATATAATTCAGTATCGGCGAGTACCGTCGATACTGATTTGATTTTATAATTTGACATTTTACAGACTTAAAAATATGGCAAATACAATGATTCCTGCTTGCGTGCAAGACGAAAGAAACAGCAAAGTGCTACGCATTGGGTTCGTGACAGAAGAGACAATTTCCAAGATGGAGAATTCCAAAATTGTCATGCTTCACAATCCAGCTACAGGTTCTGATGAGAATGTGCTTGCAGGAGAATACAACGACACTATGGAAGTGGCTGAGATCCAAAAATCGGCATCTGGCGACAGTGTGCTTATCCAGGCTCTTCCAAAGGGTTCAACTACAGGAGCGAACCAATTCCTTGGTTCAAAGAACGTGAAAGATCTTGCTTTCCTGACTGAACTTCAGGACTTCATCGAGAAACGTCACGCAGAGATGCCAGAAGACTCATACACAACAAAGCTTTTCAAAGGTGGAGCCGCCAAGATGTGTAAGAAGGTAGGAGAAGAGACTATCGAAGCCATCGTAGAGGCTATGAACGGCACAAACGACCAGTTCATCTACGAGTGTTCAGACATGATCTACCATCTTATCGTGCTGCTTACAAGCAAAGGCATCAGAATCGAGGATCTTGCTAGAGAGTTAAAAGCAAGACACAAAGGATAATGCGGAATTTATAATACTAAATGCATAGTTGGAGATTGCAAAGGGAAATTCTCCCTTGCATCCTCCATTTCCGTCAGCTCTGAATGGCAAACGGATTAATATTTTAGCGACTAACATATATCGATATGAAAAAACTATTACTTATCATATTCTCCCTAATAAGCATAATCACAAACGCACAAGATCTTCATCCGGCAGTAAAAGAATTCGTGGATGCTCCTGGACTTCAAAATGCAGGTGTGGGAATACTGATCAAGGATGTGGAGACGGAAGAGATTGTCGCTGAATACCGTAGGAACACTAACCTCATCCCCGCGTCTATAACCAAACTTATCACCACTGCCACAGCTTTGGAAGTCTTCTCTGACACTTTCAAATTTGAGACCAAAGTGGTGATGGAGGGACATCTTTCAAAAGACTCGACTTTGCATGGCAACATTTATGTTGTCGGAGGCGGAGATCCGTCGATCGCATCCAAATACAACAAACTGCCAAATGATTTCTTCTCAAACGCAGCGAACGCTGTCCGTACAGCCGGCATCAAGAAAGTAGACGGTGCGGTGATCGGAGACGCAAGTCTTTACGCACAATGTGCACAGATGCCGATATGGCTTGTGGAAGACATCGGCACATACTACGCGCCAACTCCGTCAGCCATCTGTGCCTACGACAATATGATCCGCATCTACGTCAACAATTCTGCCGATGATTCAATAGCAAGAGTGGTGAATACAGTGCCAAAAACAAACCTTCTTGACGTAAAAATCATCAATAAGGACACCCCATACAGAATAATGTCGACAGACTTTTCTTGGAATAAAACCATTGAAGGTCCGTTTGCAGTGGGCAAAGTGCAGGAAATACAGTCGGAAAACCCAGAACCGGCACTATTCGTGGCAGATGTGATAGAACAACAATTGAAGGATTCCGGAGTAGCGTTCACTAAAAATGCGTCGACAACAAGAATAGATCAGTTCATGAAATCAGATTCATGCAAACTTCTATACACTCACTACTCTGCCCCATTATCAGAGATTTGTCGCGCGACGAACTACAACAGCATCAACCTGTATGCGGAAAACATATTCCTTCACTTAGGTTTACGCAACAGCTACACATCATCGTATCCTAAATCCATTTCATCATCGTTCGGATGGTGGAACGCGCATGGAGTGAATGCGAAAGGAGTGTACCAGGTGGATGGTTCGGGACTGAGCATGAAGAATGCCATCAATCCGAATTTCTTTGTTGACATGCTCATCTACATGAAGAAGAAGAGCAAGTTTTTCCCTGCTTTCTACGCATCATTGCCGACATGTGGAGTGAATGGCACAGTGAAGAGTTTTCTTGCCAACACACCGCTTAAAGGCAAAGCACACTTCAAAAGCGGAAGTATGGAGCGTGTGCAGAATTATGCAGGATATGTGGAGCATAACGGCAAGACTTACGCAGTCTGTCTGATGGTGAACAATTTCTCATGTCCACGTGGAGATTTACGTGTGAAGATGGGAAACATGCTGAAAGAGATTTTCAAATAACCTATTGTAGAGGATTGTTAAGGGCGGAACGCCCTAACCCTTCCTTTCTTCTGCGAGTTCGTAAGAACGAGCAGTTATAAAAGGCAAGTATAGTTATAAATCATTGCATAAAAGGATATATTATGAAAGATGAATTGACAAATACAAACAACAATTATCCAAGTAGTGAGCATCAAAATTCAAAAGTCGAGGAATATGATATAGAAGGTTCACAACAGACATATAATAGAGGGCACAAAAACACAGAAATCGGATTTCTTGATGCGATCAGAATTTGTATCATGGAAAAATATGCCACATTCAGAGGACGCGCCACACGAGCCGAATTCTGGTACTTCGTACTTTTCCACTCTATACTCCTTATGTTTAGTTCATTCCTGTATAATGGAGGCACAGCAGATGTATATGTGGGGGAAGTGGCTATGCGACTTTACTGGGTGGCATACGTAGGATTATTTATACCACTTATTTCAGTGACAGTCCGTCGTCTGCATGATATAGGAAGAAGCGGTTGGTGGTATTTGGCACCTTTCTCCTGGATTTTATGTGCTCTTGAAAGTCAGAAATGCGATAATGAATATGGTCCTTATATAAGACATTAATAATTATAAAACGTAGAGACGCCGCAATGCGACGTCTCTTCAATATCAGAATTTCTCAATCTCCACGCTTTCCACAAAATTCGCCTTGATTTTGCCTAATTTCTTAAAATTATCTGTGGCAGTATGGATCTTTTGAGCCTCATCACTCTCCCATTTTTCAAGCAGTAAGACGGTGTTAACGTCGTCGACAGGCAAGAAATAATCATATTGCATATTCCCCGGTTCGACGCGGCTGTTCTCAGCAATCTTTTCCATCTTTACAGACGCCATAAAGGCATCACGCATACCATTTTTGCAATGGTAGTAAACAATCATTGTCAGCATAGTTCATCAGATTTAATTTGTTGTAAAGATAGTGAATGATTATCAATTTTGACAAAGGCATGACATCATGAAATAATATCATAGTCATTAAACAATATCCCGATCACGGCATATATTCATATTCGCCATTCATTATAGCACTTCTTATTTCTTTTTCAAGAGCCACCTCATCATATTCAGTTTTTACAAATTCTTCGAACTGAATGTTTTTATGCCCGAGAAGATAATCTGTTTTCAAACGTGAGGTAAAGTAAAAATAAAGTGTTTTGATATGATCCGTTTTTTCTATCTCAGACTTGTCGTTTGCCAAGAACAAAGACAGTCCATTGTCTACTCCAATAGTTGAATGGTCTGCGATATACTCACAAAAACCTTCATTTTTCCACGATTCCATGAAATACTCCTTCCATTTCGACAATCTCTTTGACAGATATATATGGCACAACTCATGTATGACAACATCTGATAATGAGGAATTTTCAAAACCGTCCATTCTGTTTTCCTTGATTAAACTTTTATTAATCACAATATGATCAAACAGATATCTTGTCACGCCTTGGTGATTAGCATCCCATACGAGTGCTTTCCATAAAAATTCATTTGTGCTGTTACAAAGTATTAAATTAACATCAAAATCGCTGGGGTCTATACCTTTCTCAGACAACGTCTTGTTCACAATGTCTGATATCGCTTGTATATCATCTTTTGTTGCCCCGGCATCAGACACATACCACTTGACACCAGAAGTTTCCAACATCAATTCTGAACCGATTTTGGTGCATTGCACATATAAAGCATTCATCAAAACCGCAACAGGAATTGCCAGCGCAATTTTTTTTAGTTGTGTTAAAATAAAACGTCCTAATTTTTTTAACTTCTCTTTCATACCTTTTTTCTACTGAATTTGACTAAAACGTCAGACAAAACATTAATAAAAAACATCTCGCATTCTATATCATCAAAATAATTCACAAAGATATATTATTGTTTCTAACAACAATACAAACTGCACGAAAAAATTAAGGCGGCAAAGGTTGATTTATTTACAAATAGTTTTTATAGTTTTTTTTAACAAATACAGAGCATATCTATAAAAAACATTTCATATATTTGCGATGTTAGTTAGTGAATGACCTACATTTAATCTCAAATACATCAGCAATGTGGTCATTTTTTAGTAGATATAATGTTTAACCAAAAAGACAAGCTTATGCGAAAAAGAGTACTTTTTAGTTTAGGTTTACTTTCTGCCGTATCAACATTTGCGACAGTAAAAACCGTCACACTTCCGGCTGTGCAAGAAAGCCGCAACTGTAGTTTTATTATCAGAGACATTCCTGATAGTCTTGGTGTAACAGAAGAGCAACAGAAAGCTCTCAACACTTTGGTAGGCAACACCTACGAAGAGAACACCACCGTCTACTTCTACTCTGATTCTCTTGAAAACGGCACTTTTAAAGACACATTAAAATGTGAGATTTCTATTGGCAAAAAGGTCAGTTTAGTGGTCAAAGATACCCTTCTTTGTGCAGAAGACAGCACTCCAGCTATTTCTCTTGTGCATTTCAACGATGGATTTTATTGGAGAAAGAATCCTTACTCTGGTGTATATGAAGAAGTCAAGCCTCACTACAACATAACTGTATTGAAAGGAAGAATACTACCACAAGATTCAATAGCATTATTAGATTCTCTTTCTAGAATACCTTTTGACACTACTAGTCACGATTCCACTTTATCCTATATTCCTCGCTATGTTTACAATCCTAACTTCGTGCATTTTTTCGACGATGTCAATCAGACAGGATTATATTCATTTGGAGCGAAAGACACATTAAATGGTTGTAGTCAAACAGGCTACGCAACAATAACAGTGAAGAAATGTAATACAGATATTCACTGGATCAACTATGATGGTCCAAAAGAGTACCATGAATTCAGAAGCGATGACTATTTGTCATATCTGAAAGAGGATTCCATCTATGTCCTAGATCCATTTGTGAACTGTATATGCAAACTGCCACTTGACACAATTGTTGAGAGCACACAATCCGAAAATCCAGAAGATTGTGACTATTACAAATATGACGTGACTGTCAAGTTGGTAGCGACTATACATGATCTCAATGGAGTTGTTGAATCCGACACTATTGTAGCGTACGTTCTGCACTTGGACGATTCTGGATCATCATTCGAAATAGCACCAGATACAGCTATCGCTACTTTTAATGGCAACTGCGTCTTCACCGTTCCTGAAATCAGTATTTTGAGGCCATCATGTGATTGTGGATCATACTACTACACTCAGAATCTGCACACAGGTGACACAATAACAAAGTCGTGTGATGTTATATTCACATTCAGAAACTACTGTAAAGGGGATACAATCAGGAAAATGAGAGTCCTTGTGCCAGACGACATAAAGATACTCGGCTATGACACCACAGTATACACAAAAGACAGCATAGCACTAACGAGAATCTTTTTCGTCGACAGTCGTCTTCCTCAATACAATTCGTTTACGCATAAGATAGAAACGAACCTTTCTAACACAACAATCACGAAAGCATATTTCAATTCTATCGCTGAAGAGAACTTGGTTCTACGTACTGGAGGAAAGGAGATGCCAATACCATATTTCCTTGACAATGTCAGCAAGACAGGAACGTACTATATTGTGGCAACAGATACTACGACAGGATGTGAGGCGACAAAAGACTTCGTCATCACAGTGCTTGGAAAAGACTCTACACCAGCTCCACTATACCCTGCAGACATCTACGAGGTTAAAGGAAACATCTACACTGTTTCTGGTGCTGTAGTGATGAAGAATGTATATTTGAAAGACGTGAAGGATATATTGAAAGAAGGTCTTTATATCTTCAACAACAGAAAAATATATATCAAGAAAGATTAAAATGTAGGGGCAGGCCTCGTGCCTACCCTCATGTACCTAATGGTCTTCCCAAGACCTGATCATATAAATAGATAATTTATTAGCCTACGGTTGTGACCCAATCGTAGGCTTTTCGTTTGCTCTTAGTTAATATGATAGTTGGAATGTTGGATTTGAGGATTCCAAAGGGCGGAACGCCCTTCCCCTCCCAAAATTCGCGAGTCCGTAGGACGAGCGATTTGACAATTATGAATAAAATTGATTGACCTAATGCACTTGTGGATCATTTTTTACACTCTGAACACTTGTCACAGCCATGGCAATCGCACTTGTCGCACCCACAACAATTGTTTTCTTTAGACACAAGACGTTTTACAGCGAAAAAAACCGCCACTGCTATTATGATATATACGATTATCTCCTGCATAAGCTTCTGGTTTGAATGATATTATTTTTCCTCATTGCGGATTGCGGGCAGGTTTGAAAACTACCCCTACGAAATCAAATTTGCGATCTGATAGAATGCGAACGATACGATCCATGCCACCAATGTGGTATAACATACCGCAAACGCCGCCCACTTGGCCGTAGATTCTTTTGCCAATGCTGTGACTGCCGCTATACATGGTGAGCATAACAAGATGAACAGGATCAACGAGAATGCCACAACAGGTGTGAAGACGTGTGTTCCATCCTGGTACTGTACGTTTTGAAGAGCTGTCACAAGTTTCTCACTCTCTTCATCTGCCTCTCCATCCGCTTGGTAAAGAATACCCATAGATGACACGACAATCTCTTTCGCTGCTAAACCTGTGAGGATGCTTACAGATGTTTTCCAATCAAAACCAAGTGGTTTGAACACCGGAGCTATAAACTTTCCAATGCTTCCGATATATGAGTTTTCACTCTGCACAGATGATCTTAGCAACGTCAACTCCGCATACTCATCACTACCCTCGTCTACCTGGGCAATCTTTGCGTCGATCTCATCCAATTCAGGCGAAGCCGATGGGAAGTAATTCAAAGCCCACAATATGATAGACGCAAGCAAAATGACTGTACCCATCTTCTTAAGATACTGCACTGCCTTGTCCCACATATGAATCAAGACGCTTCTCCACGTAGGTATACGGTATGGAGGCAACTCCATCACAAACTCCTCACTGTTGTTCTTAAACTTTGTCTTTTTAAGCAATAATGCCGTCAGAATGGCAAAAAATATTCCTATAAGATAGATCAGGAAGAGCATCAAGCCTTGCTTCTCCGAGAAGAACGCACTCACAAGCAATAGGTAGACGGGAAGACGCGCCGAACAAGACATGAATGGTATCGCCATCATTGTGATGATTCTATCTTTCGGATTCTCCAATGTACGTGTCGCCATAATAGCTGGCACAGCACATCCAAAGCCGCTCAGCATAGGGATGAAACTTTTACCGTGTAAGCCGACCTTGTGCATCACCCTATCCATAATAAACGCCGCTCTCGCCATATAACCCGTGTCTTCCAGAATGGCGATAAAGAAGAACAGGATCAGGATATTTGGCAAGAAGACGATCACTCCACCCACTCCGGCAATAATTCCGTCTACAATAAGATCCGCAAGCATTCCTTCCGGCATCACACTTTTCACTCCATCACAGATCAACGACACCAAACTCTCGATCCATCCCTGCGGATATGCTCCAAGCTGGAAAGTAGCTTCAAACATCAGGAAGAGGAACAACAAAAGGAATGGGAATCCAAGCCATTTATGCGTAAGAATTCTGTCTGCTTTATACTCCAAATCATTCTGGACACCCTCTTTCCACTCCAACGTCTCATTCAAGGCTCCACGAATGAATCCATATTTGGCATTTGTTATGACGCTGGCGATATCTTCGTCGTAAGTCATGGCTATTGCCTCACGTGATTCCTCAACCTGCTTTCTGATAGGCTCATAATCAGGAAATGATTTTTTTACGAATTCTTCAGTATGCTTGTCTCCTTCGAGCAGTTTCAGAATGATATATCTGAAAGGATAATCCACCGCTATCTCATTGTGTGACGCGATAAGCGGTTTGATTTTCTCAATCTCCTTCTCTATCGATGTGCCATAGTTGATATGGATATGCTTAAGCAAAGTCTCCTTCTCTTCGTGGATATTCACAATATGGTCGAGCACATGAGTGATACCCTCTCCAGTCTTCGCAATTGTTGGCACACATGGGAAACCGATGATTTTCTCAAGTTGGTCGATATCAAGTTTGGAACCTGTCCTTTCAAGCACGTCATACATATTCAGTGCCATCACCATACGGACATTCATGTCGATAAGCTGTGTGGTCAGGAACATATTGCGCGCAAGATTACCTGTATCCACCACATTAAGAATCATGTCGGGATGCTGTTCTGTGATATACTCACGCACATAAAGTTCTTCCGGTGAATATTCCGTAATGGAATATGTGCCTGGGAGGTCGACAAGGTTAATAGTATAGCCTTTATGGTAGAATGTTCCTGTCTTCGACGAGACTGTCACTCCACTATAGTTGCCAACATGCTCATGCAGTCCAGTGGCGTGGTTGAAGAGGGACGTCTTTCCACAGTTTGGATTACCCACCAAAGCCACAGTGATGGTTTTATCCAAAGAATCAGTATACGACTTGGAATTTGAAGACGCATCTTCACTGATTGTGCCTTGAAACGCATACTTTTCATCATCAGTCAAAGATTCCACGTCGACAACCTCAATATGAGCAGCCTCCGTGCGTCGCAACGACACATGGCTCTGCATGATCTTGAATTCAATCGGATCGTGGAATGGTGCGTTCTTTATCACCTTGACCCTTTCACCTCTGACGAATCCCATCTCCATCACACGATGGCGGAATCCACCCTGCCCCTTCACGCTGTAGACAATGCACTCCTTGCCTTGCTCTACATCCAGCAATAGTTTCTTTTCTTTAGACTCCATAACTCTTTATTCTAACCAGCGTAACTATGCATGCCTCCCAACAGATAGTTAACACCGAAATATGTCATTATAATCGCTCCAAAACTTACCAGCAGATATGTCTGGAACACTATATCACGCTTCATCCATGAGATGCTCTCCCTGTGGAATGCCATAGCATAGATGATCATTGTGATCAACGCCCACGTCTCTTTCGGATCCCAGCTCCAATAGCTGCCCCACGATTCATTCGCCCATACAGCTCCGATAAACATTCCTATCGCAAGCATGAAAGTAGATGGATAAAGCAGAAAACGATTAAGCAAAACCAGTCTTGAAACAGCATCTCCACTCTCGTTTTCCTCAACATTGACGTCCGTTTTAGATTTTTTCATGATCACCAACGTCGCCGCGCTATTGAATGCCATAAAAGCGAAAAATGTGTACGACAGCATCATCAATGTAACATGTATGCTCATCCAAGGCGACGCTAGGACTGGCATCAACGGTGTGATCTCAGGATTCATCATTCCGAGTTTGCTCACCAACAGTGCGAATCCACCGATGAAAAAGCCTGCCGGAATCAAAATCGGAATCTTAACACCTCCCACAACCGTCATCGCGAAAGCAATCCAACTGATGAAAAGCATCGTCTCGTAACCGTTGCTCATCGGGAAATGTCCGGAAATCATGCCTCGCATGGTCATAATGGCAGAGATTCCGATAAATATAATCGTCGACGGCACAATAAACCACCATTTATATCTCTTAATTCCGCGTCGCAACATGCAGACAAACGATAGCAATCCCAAAGTCAACGATGCGTATGCCAACGGAGCTGTCTTGCCATAACGATTATAGATATGCTCAACATTAGTATTTATCTGATACTTTAGCTCAAACTCTCGTCTTGAATCACATCCTGACTCGTCAAAAAGTGCATCTTGCTGTTCTAATCTCAGCAAATACCAAATCTCCCACAACGCATCATACTTATTTTCGCCTCTGTATTTGGGAACAAAATTATCTGCTGGCCATTTTCCGTTGACATACTCCACGAATTCCTTCATTCCTCCTTCATAAAACACCGACGGAGTCCCCAAGACTTTCAAAGGGATCCAAGGATGCAAAGAATCATACGTCCTAGGAAAAATCATCAATGGGTTTCCTGCCTGCAAATCAAGGATAAGACCTATCTTCTCGTCCAACTCATCAAAACCCTTGGTCATGACTTTGCCCATCATTCCCTTCCTCAAAGTGTCGACAGCAGAATCAAAATCTATCATTCCATACTCAGACTTGATCATCTTCTCTTTTCTCCAATCCTCTGGAGCAAAAATCCAACCTGCCAATACCTGAGTCGCAGTAAACTCCCCATAGCTTTCCTTTCCTGTCAACTTACGGGTGAAATCCAATGCATACGTTTCAATCAAAGCTATTCGTCCATTGTAGAGTATATGGCATTTCCCAAATATCTCATCCACATCCGAATTTTCTGGTCCAGCAGGGAAAGTGCGTGGAGAAGCATCACTCAACGTCGGAATGCTCATCAGAGCCACCACTGTAAATGTTTTCCAAAGAGGATCACGAAGAATCTGACGGAAATAACTACGTCTTCCGAAAAGGAAAAGAATCATAGAAAGAGCCAGCAAAAAATACCCAAAATAGGTGATAGTCGTGCCCACTGGATCGTATGAGACTGTAAGAAAACTACCATGACCATCTTCATCGTATGACATCTGAAACAGACGATATCCGTCGACATCAAGAACATTGTTCATAGATATACGATGTGTATCTGATTGAGACGCACGGCTATCAGATTGAGACGCACGTCCGTGGGTCTCTACATAGGAAACAAAATCCTTTGGAGCATCGGATAGATGATAATATTCTATTTCGAATTTCTGCAATGTGATTGAAAATGGCAATCTCATCACACTATGGTTCTCTTTGATTGCGTATTCCTTGGTTTCTCCCTCCCTCAGATGAATAAAACCTGTTTCAGAGAAATGGCTGAACAATGCGCCAATCAAGATTATCACGAAAGAGAGATGGATCAAGATTGTAGGGATCCCCATCGTCTTCCTTTTGCCAAATATGAGGCAAGATGCCGATACTACCAAGACACACCAGCCTATAATCATAAAGGGATTGGAATAGAGAGAAGTATCGCCTGCTTCTCCTACAATGGAGAAAGTAGCCAAAGCAATTGTGATAATTGCCAGCACTACGAACGGCAGATATTTGAATATCTCTTTCTTCATCACTCTTTTCCGATTGCGATTGCCTCCATTTCTATTAACCAAGCAGGACGACATACAGGAGCCTGAACGACTATAAACTGTTTGTCTGTCATAATCTTGCTCAATTCATTATACGCGCACTCATAATCCGCGATATCACGAAGGTAGACGGTAGCCTGAGAAATATCGTTCCAATTGCAACCAGCTTCCTTCAGCAAAGCCCCGACATTTTCTGTCATTCGTCTGACCTGACCTTTTATATCACCGACATGAAGCACCTCACCTTTTGTGTCGATACTTGCCGTACCGCTTATATACACCTGTTTATAACCAGCTGAATGATGGACACAGACACCACGCTCGAAAGTGACACCATACTCAATCGTCTTGTTCATGTTTTCAGCCGCATAAAGAATCTGCATCTTGTCGGGGGATATTCCCTTCACCGCATACGCATCCAGGACGCTCAGCACATTTTGGTCTTCATGTTTGCCTTCAATACCAGTGCTGGCGATATAATGAGTGTCTGGAGTGAGGCCGTTTAATAGGAAATTCTCACGTCGTCCTACCACAACACCTCCATAATTGCGGTCGATATCACGGACAAAAAACCAAGTACGGACGCAGTTGTCTGCGATATTCATGCCGTTATCTGCAAGAAACTTCTCATACTGCTGAAGCTGGTGATGTGTCTGTTTGTAGCTATCGTCATGAGGATCCACCAAACGAGTAGTCCAATAGCATTCCTCACTACCATTGCTCACCTTGATTGTATTCGCGTCGACGGCAGTGATCTCAACATCACTTTCAAACATTGCTATCGCCTGCACCTTACTAAGAGGCATAGGAGGCTGACCTACGATAGATACCGCGCATTTTTTACCAGCAAATGCTTCTTTCACACAGTTTGCCTGAGTCGCAATGTCGCTAAGATGAAAACGGACAAAAAACGCGATAGTTCCAGTCTCTTTTTCTATTTGTTCAATAGCTTGACGAATACTATCAACCTGCATTGCCACATCACCACATTTATCCGAAGTCGGAACAAATGTCGAATGGATGATAGAACGGTTGCGTCCAGCATTTTCAGCAAACGATCCACTCTCCGGCAACGTTTTCGGCAACGCTATCGAAGATATGTTTGCTTCTATCTTATTGCTGTCGTCAAATATTCTTCTTTCGTGTTTCATATTGCAAATTTACTTGCTTTTTGTCGTTTTTGTAGCGAACAAGCCACAGAAAATGCAGTATTATAAAATTTTCTGCAAAAGTAAATTTAAAGACATTGGTCAGCAATACTCAAAAATAGGTATTATAAAAATTCGAAATGCGAAATGTCAAATTAGAAATGGAAACACAGTCTTGGCATTCTCCTGTAGACATAGTCACTTATCTAAATATGAAAAGCACTCTCATTTACGCCGACAGGCATTTAACAATGGTAGAATATATTTTGATGAATTCCTCTCTTTACCCCATAGGGGTTATAGTTTAGGGGTTATAGTTTAGGGGTTATAGTTAATAATAAACTACATTTTGGCAGTTCAATTTTATATAGGCAGGATTTAAAAACACAAAAGGTCTTACTTTAAGCAAGACCTTGATATTTGTGTTCTTCGATAGATTCGAGAAATGAAAGATTAGAGCTTATTAACGTAGATAGCCAACTTTGACTTAAGATTAGAAGCCTTATTCTTGTGAATAACACGGATCTTAGCCAACTTGTCTAGCATTGAGCTAACTTTTGGATAAAGCTCTTCAGCCTCTTTCTTGTCAGAAATTGCACGAAGCTTACGCACTGCATTTCTTGTAGTCTTTGCGTAGTATCTATTGTGCAATCTTCTCTTCTCTGTCTGTCTGATTCTCTTAATAGAAGACTTGTGATTTGCCATTGTTTTTAATAAATGAATTTATATTAGTAGCCCATAGGAGAGTCGAACTCCTCTTTCAAGAATGAAAATCTTGCGTCCTAGCCGATAGACGAATGGGCCCCGCAATTAGATTTCTCTAATTGTAGCCCATAGGAGAGTCGAACTCCTCTTTCAAGAATGAAAATCTTGCGTCCTAGCCGATAGACGAATGGGCCTCCTTATTGTCACAAAATCAACAGACTATACGTCCGTCTCATTTTGCGAGTGCAAAGATAGATATTATTTTCTAAAATCCAATACTTTTGCTTAAAATATTTCTCACGCGTTATCAACACCACAAGACAACCAAAATTATGAATTGAGGGACGACACAACAAATGATGGATCATTCACAATTACGAATTACGCATTACGCATTATGAATTGTAATAACACGCACGTCCGCGCGTATCTACGTGAGATGGATTTCACCAGATGCATAAATTCGCACCCACAATTACGCATTGTGAATTATGAATTGTCATAACACGCACGTCCGCGCGTCTCTACATGAGATTGATCCACCAGATGCATAAATTCGCACCCATAATTATGCATTACGCATTATGAATTATGAATTGCCATGACACGCACGTCCTCGCGTCTCTACATGGGATGGATTTCACCAGATGCGTGGACTCACCCATAATTATGCATTACGCATTATGAATTATGAATTGTAATAACACGCACGTCCGTGCGTCTCTACATGAGATGGATTTCACCAGATGCGTGGACTCACCCATAATTATGCATTACGCATTATGAATTATAAATTGCCATAACACGCACGCCCGCGCGTCTCTACGTGAGATGGATTTCACCAGATGCGTAGACTCACCCATAATTATGCATTACGCATTATGAATTATGAATTATCATTTGCTCTGTTCGCGTGATTTTTCACCTAGATAGCCTCCGTGATGACGTTTAGCATACTCTTCATTGGTGAATTTGATTTTCTTCATTGTTCCCACCACAATGATATCACCGATCACAGTCATCATCGTTGTAGATGTTGTAGGTGTCAAGCCAAGGATACAAACCTCTTTAGGATTACCCGTGTAAAGGCAGATGTTCGCCTCTTTTGCCAACTGGCTGTCTTTGTTTCCTGTAATCACAATAAACTTCACGTCTGGACGCAAGCCTCTAGCCAAAGCAGTAAGTTCTATGATCTCACGTGTTTTGCCGGAATTGGAAATCAAAAGCATTACATCATTTGGCTGCAATACGCCAAGATCTCCATGTTGTGCCTCACTTGGATGAAGGAATACGGCTGGTGTGCCAGTTGAACTGAATGTGGTGGCGATATTCATGGCAATCTGTCCTGCCTTTCCCATACCGCTCGTCACAAGTTTACCTTTCTTATTATGGACCTGTTCTACAATCAAATCCACTGCATTCTCATAGTCATCTGTAACAGGAAGCGAAAGGATTGCATTTGCCTCATGTTCCAAAATCTTCTTTATATCCTCTTTCATTGCCACATCTAATTTTGTGCAAAGGTAATTTCTTAATGTGATATTTCAATACGAAAAGCAAAAAAAGGCGACGCAATTCATTGCGTCGCCTTTTTTATTACTCGTTGATCAAAGTAAAATGTCCTACATATTTCTTTCGGATCTCATCAATCCAAATCTCATACCAGTAGTCTGTAGACGGCATCTTTTTACCAAGATATGTTCCATCCCACGACTCACTACCCTTAATCTCCGCAAGTTTCTTTCCATAGCGATCATAGATTGTGACCACTGCATCCGGATAAGCTTCTGCCACAACCTCCGAAATAAATCCATCATTCACACCGTCTCCATTCGGAGTAATCACTATAGGATACTGAATGTCAGGAGCCTCCGTTGTAAATAGGAAATCACTCTTACAGCCATACTCATCAACAATATATGCCGTGTGTGTGCCATACTTCAAATCCGTGAAAGACTCTGATGTTTGGAAATCACTGTCGTCTATTTTATACATGACATTCGTAGACTCATTGTCCTTAAATGGCACAACCTCAACATCACGATAACCCTTTTGGTTGACAGATGCGATTTGAGGATAACCCACTACTTTGATAGTAGACTTAGCAGTAACCGTCTCACAGATCTCGTTTGAAAGTGAAATTGTGTATACCGTCTCTCCGATCTTATCTGTAGGGGCTTTATATATTGGCGACGTTGCCAACACATCTCCAGCCTCATTTGTCCAAGTATACTTGCGAGGCTTACCCTGAGACACATTAGTGAACAAGCGAACTGATCCAGATGACATACAGATTATCGTATCTGTAGGAGAAACTGTAAATTCAATTGGCTCCTCAACCTCCACAATAATCGAATCTTTCACCTCACAGCCTCCTGCCTGAGAAACCGTGAAACGATATGTTGTGGTTTCAGTAGGCGATACGATAGCCAGCAAGCCAGCAGGAGTAATTGAAGAATTGCTCTCCCACTCTATCGTTGCTGTAGAAGGTGTAAGCTCTGACAATCCGATCTGAGCATCTGAGCCATCACAAATCATTGTGTCTTCTGCTATCTTTGTAAACTTAGGTGCTTCCGACACTGTCAATGTTCCGTATGTCTCCTCCACCACACAATTTCTGTTTGTGATAATGTATGTATACTTGCCTGCATCAGATGCAGAAGCTGATGCGATTGAAATGGCATTAGATGAACCTGCATCAACACCGTCTTTCTTCCATTCTACAGTCGGAGTCTCTCTGCAAGAGAAATCCAAAGCCATCACATACTTAGCTCCCTCACAAAGGATAGTATCCTTTCCTACAGTATTATTCTTGATTCCTGCGTCGATAACCTTAACTTTCTGGCTTGTCTTACACTCGTTAGTGAATGTAACAACATATTCGCCTTCCTTATCAAGCTGCACTGCCTGAGATTTCTCTCCTGTACTCCACTCGAAATCATTAGCGTCAGAAGTCAAGTCTGCAAACAATGAATACTTCGTTCCACAACTGTAGAATGAGATCGGATCACCGTGAGCTGAAATAGCATCAGTATTACCGTCCTCATCTGTGAAGACAATAGAACCCTTGACCTCTCCCTGACCTATTTTCACTACATGAGAAACTGTCTTCTCACAGAATCCATCAGACACTGTGACTTCGAACTTCGTAGGATCGTTCAATGGATCACTCACAAAATTGCCGTCATCAGCCTTCGTCGAATTATTATTAGTGTTCCAAGTGTAAGTGATGTCAGAATTGTAAGTATCTCCCTTCAACACTGCATTAAGTTCTACAGAAGAACCTGGGCATGCAGACGCCGCACCGACAATCGACAAAGAGTCGATTCTATGAATCTCGACATAAATCTCCTTTGGAGAATTGCTCTCACATTTGATTGATGTATCGTTAGGCATCTTGAAATAACCCATCACATTGTAGTGACCAGTCTTATCAATAGCATTATAATTGCTCAAATGATTTCCTTTCTCATCAGTAAATAATGAATATACGAGTTCAGAGACATCATTGCTCACAATCCACATTGTGTCAAGATTGACAACTCTTGAACAAACTGTATCGAAATGAGTCTTTAGTTCTGGGCGAGCGTATATGACCACATTCACTGGCACAGTAGAAGACTCTGCTCCATTAGCGTCTACTTGACTCACATAGTATACAGTAGTATCAGTAGGTTGTTTTGTTGTCTTCGTAGTAGAAATTGCAGGAGTTGAGATTTCAAGTCCGCCCTTCGACTTATCCGCATCGTACCATTTCAAAGAATATGAAGGATCTTTTTTCACCACAAAATCCTCTATTGATTCAGTAGAAAGGTAATCCTCACAGAATTTAATCGTCAATATTCTTGGCACAGGAGTCTTACTGATGAACACATCTACCTTGCTCAATACGCTCTCACATCCATCCTCGTCTTTCTGGCTGACATAATACTGAAGCTTGACATCATCTATCATACTCTTGTCTGCCGACGGAATTGGCTCCGACTTCAACTCAGTCATATCCTTGTCATACCATACAATAGTCATATCCTTGCCTGCAGTGACAGCTGACGGATCCTGAGTAAGAAGGCTCTTAAATGAACCATCTGTCAATGTATCACCCAATGTATAAGTGATGACATTGTTTACAACTGGAGCATCGATATGCTTTACAGTAACATCAAGACCAACTGTGTCACCCTTGCAGACGTGACCGTTTGCAATTGAAATTGTATAAGTTGGCACCACCTTGTATGTGTTAGTCGTAGTTGAAGAGACTTTTGAAGTCGACGGGATCAAAGCCGACTCATCAAGTTTCACACCACCAAGATACCATTCAAACATAGATGGGTCATCAGCCTTCACAAATGTGCTCAATGAGGCATCATCTGTAGTCGCCACAAGTTTTGCAGCTGTGGCATTCTCACAGTACGACACGTTTTCTGTTTTAGCCGCACCGACACCAACTGTTGTGATTGTGATTTCAGCTATATCGCTTTCAGCTGTTCCATTAGTCGACTTGACATAATACTTAACCTCACCAGGAGTTGTACTCTCAAACGGAGTCGGCTCAGAAAGTGGAGCACCAGTTTCGTCGCACCAGATCAAAGACTGTCCTGCTTCAGGGTCCTCAACCAATGATGTGACATCTATTGTCTTGCCGACACATAATGTAGTGTCGCTTACTTTTGGCTTGTTAGAGCTTGTGATATAGATTACAACTTCCTTTCTTTCACTTTCACATCCACCTTTCGAGATAGCACTCACATAGTAAGTGATAGTATCTTCTTTTGCGACAGAGACTGTCACTGGAGTACGCAACGAATCAGTAGAAGTTTCTGACTCATACCAAGCCACGCGACCATCTGAAGAAGAAGCGAGTTTAGTAATATCCTCCTTGCCCGAACCGACAGCAAACTCCTTAGGCGAAGTCACTGTAGGCACAGCAGGGATAGCCTCCTTAGAGACCTCCATCATCTGAACCTTGCCCACACACTTAGTTGTCTTGTCTGTGGCAGTGTAGAAATATGCACCAAGGACATCCTTGCCATCGATGTTCAAATCAGTCACTTCAAACGCCGCAACGTCATCAGAATACCAATTCAAATCATAACCCTCAATCTTTGCCTTAGACAAATCAAGGCTTTCACCGTCACACAATGCCACTCCATTATCCAAAGAGACATCAGGAAGAGGATTGACAGAAAGTTTGACTGATTTAGAAGAAATCTTACATCCTGGAATCTCCTCATTGTAGACAGTCACAGAATAAGAACCAGCCTCCTTCACAGGGAATGAATCCACCTTGATTGGTTTGTCGTCATTCAACGATGTCTTTCCATTGAAGAATTCATATGTATATCCCTTCGACTTAGGAGTAGGCACTGCCCTAATATAAGCGCTGTCACCCTCACAAATCTCCTCAACGCTCAATTCTGCGACAGCGTCAGTCAAGTCACATTCAACAGTGCCACACTCTACTGTGTTGAGAACCTTCAATGTATCACGTCCATAGACAGTAGCAAGACCATAATTATTAATATAGTTGTTGCAAGAAACAACTTCTGCAGTAAACGTATAACCTATCGAATCACCTGGAGCCAATGAAGTTTCTGGAGTATCTCCGACAGATGGCCAAGTGATCAACCTCTTAGCTTCATCATACACACCATTATCCGAAATATCCGTAATATTTCCAAGTTCAGCAGGAATCTGGTCATAAAGTCTCACATCAAAAGCATGATCCACTTCAGCATAAAAGCCTTCCAATGTTCTTTCACAACCTGAAGCACCACTATATATACCCATATATCCTGATTTAGAAGAAGTCAAACCTTTATAGGTTGCAAGAGGTGTTTCCAAATCATTGATATAGACATACATCTTATCATCTTTAAGCATAACCTTCAAGTCCATAGGAGAGTAAGTGCCATCCTCCTTTGCTGGACAACTCTTATTCGTTTTGTCTTCAGCAATCAATTTGCTTCCTTCGTACACTTCGAACTTAACATATTGTCCTCCTGACATTGTAGAAAGCTTCAAACCGATGCCTTCAAAGCCTGATCCTCCAGGAGTACCTTTATCTTGATAACGGAACACAAGATACAAAGAGCCATCATTTCCACTCCATTGAGTTTGAAGAGTGACATCTTTTCCATAAGCCTTCTTATCAGTAAAGAAATAAGGAGGTCTTACACCTTGGTTTTTGTTCTGATCACATGAAATCTCGCCTTTGACATTTGGCAAATTACCACCACCCAAAGTTGTCCAAGAATCTTTGGAAGAGAAATTTCCTTCTATAACAGTTCCCTCAGTATTTTTGAAATAAACTGTATATGAAATGTTTTCTCCAACTTCAGCTTTTTTTCTGTCTGCATCCTTAAATAAGGAAGCCTGCGGATCAATTACAGGAGGCAACTCATTACAAGATATCATCAGATCAACCTGAGATGAATCCGGAGAATCTGTCTTAGAAGAGATCCAAGCCACATTCTTAAAATACTTATCATCTGGTTGTGGCGTTCTATTGCAACCAATGTCTTTGGCAACAACTTGGTAGACTAATTTACCTTTTTCGCCAACAAGCATTTCAGGCACAGTCCATTTTACAATACCAGTAAATTTTTCCTTATCTGCGCCAGAAGCTGGAGTATAAGTAGCAGTGACACCCAACGCTTTATCTGTAATAAATCCATCCCATTCCAATTCAATCGGAATTGTATCTATCACAACCACATCGTATGCTTCTCTTCCAGGAAGAGGTCCTCGACCCATAACACGTCGCCACGTATATCCATCAAATTCCTCAACTAATACTCGATCGAATCCTTTTAAGTCCGGAGAGCATGCATATCGTGAAAAATTAGTTATTTCCTCATTAAATTTGTCAGGATTATACCATCCTGGAGTAATCGGAACAAAATTGCAAGCCTGTCCTGATAGATTGTCATAAGAACCATTATTTTCAACCGCTTTCGAATAAGACCAATCATCAGCCACCTTAAATTTCATATTTGTGGCATTTTTAGTCTTCAATGCTGTTCTATACAAACCAGGACCGTACACTCCCTTATGAAGCAAATACTTCGAATCAAGTTTATCATAAACATGTGTAGTTGTAGCAGTAAGCACATTAGGGAACTTCACAATGAAACGTTGATTCCAAGCTTTTCCATCTTCATCTTCTCCCGCAGGAATTTTTTGGAATAAAATTTCCGCACCTCCTGTTTCAGGGAAATATCCGTATTTTGACACATCATTCTCATTATCTAGATAGAACAACCATCCGTTTGGATTATCATCTCCATAAAATCCTTTATTGATGTCGTTCAAGAAATATGAGACGCGATAATTTCCCATATTGATGTATGCTTCTTGTGCATCATTCCAAAAACGATAATACTGATAGAATGTGGTATTTGTCCAGTCACCTTCGTCATCTCCATTTGGCAAATAATTTCCATACGACATGCGGACATTGTCACGTCCTCCATTCAACCACGAATTTTCGCCCTCCGACTTGTTCTCAAATTCAACTGTAAACTTAACAACATCATTCGGATTCATAGCCGTACGGTTAGCACTTTTCTTTACTGACAACGAACGATTAGCCAAAATATCCACGCAGTTACGCTCCATTGTGTATGTAGCGTGGTTAGGATACTCATTACTTACCCATTCATCAAAGTTTGAACCTGTGATCTTACTAGTCAAACAGATTCGTGGATTGAGTGTGTCTCTTGCTATAACACGGAAGGAAACCGAGTCTATTGTCTCCTCCAAATGTCCAGTTTTGAATCCAGGCACAGTTCCGATATTCCAGACGATTTTACCACCGCTGAACTTACCACCGTTTGAAATGCTGACTACTTCATAGTTAGGGTCTATTTCCGTCTCTATCTTCACGCCTGCTGCATCAGCACTACCATAATTACGATACTGGACAGTATAGTCAATTGCATCATCAACGTAAGCGTATGTCTTATCTACAGACATATAAACTTTCATGTTAGCTGCAGAAACCATATCACTTGGTGCATGCCAGTTACCTGTATATGTCAACAATGGCAAGCAACGGAACCATCCATGGAAGTATTTAGGCATACTTTCAATGTATCTCTCATCATCCGTTAAGTTTTTAGATTCACCTGATGCATCATCCCAAACCAACTCACTCTGACGATACATATCTGCTATAAGACCCAAGTCTTCATTAATCACAACTGCTGGAGCCGCACAACCTAAAGCATAATTTGCTGAATAATGTGACAGGACACCTCCTTCTGTATTGTAGCACATTTTAATCTGAGATGGCCCCCAGAAATCTGGCTGACCTGGGTCTGGAGAGGCTCCTAATTTGCTACACCATTTTCCATTTCCATCCAGTGCAGGAGGTTCCTTCATAAGTGCCGCAGCACGAAGTGCCATATCATATTCGTATGTGTTCGAACCTTTCTCTATCTGATGTGTCTTAGGATTCCAATTTATTTCAGGGGCACCATGCCACAAATAGTTTTGAGCCATACGCCACATAGTACGGAAATCCTCACCTTCACTAAAATTGGTAAACGTAGGCTGTCCGTCAGTTGCCATATTTGTAGTACCAATACTTGAGACCAAGCCCTGGCTATATGCCTGACCACAAAGCCAGTCTGAAGATGCCTCAGCTCGCTTATACTGGCCTATTTGCCAATCATTAGCAGTCACATCACCACTTTCAAACCATTTAGCGAACTCATTATAATAAGCAGGAGCACAGTAGTCGGTGTGAGTGTTTCCATCTCCTCCAGTACCTCCAATATAAACCGATTTTGAAATATCCGGATAAAGAGTCTGATTATTTCTCCAAGATGAAACTTCTCCTCCTTTATTTCCGCCCTTCACATATCCATCAACGCCAATGTTTCCACTCATATGACCTCCAGTATTGGGGGCAGAAAAAGTATCGACAAATGCTTTCAAGAAATCTTCAGCAGCCTCCTTATAGGAAATAGGCTTACCACTGTAATCCAAAACAGGTTTGCCATCCTGCATCATGAACTCTCCCCACTGTTTGTAGGCGATAAGTAGAGCCATAGCGATATCATCATCACCGTCGGTAGCCGAACCATCATTTTCCGAAGTACTTCCTTCCAATGCATAACAAATAGGAAGACCTCCACCAAACTCATAGTTTGGAAGTCTTATCTGACCATCCTGATATCTGACACGATGAGGAATACGGTTGTCGTGAATCCACATCCACAATCCGTTGAATGTTGCCTGATCAGCAAAAATCGCAGCCGCCAACATCATATAGCCATCTCCCTCTGTACAGAACTGAGCTCCTCCTTGAGGCATCTCTTTGTCTCCGAACTTACGGAAGTTATTGAAAGTGATATATGGCACTCCACAATGCGTTCCTCCGTCGTATCGACATCTGTGGCTCATGATTTCATAAGCCTCACGTCCTGTTTTTTCCATATCCGCATGTGTGACTCCTTCAGCATTGTATTTTGCCAAAGTTTTACCTACCTTATACTCCAAAAATTGAGGATAAGGGAATGCTGGATTACCAGAATTTATATTAATAGGAACATAGCTGGCGGAACTCCATGATCTGGCACTACCTTGTGCTGATGCACCTCCTATGCTACACAACATGCAGCATAAAATCGCCATTAATTTGATAGTTAATTTACCCATATATTAAACCCCATTACAAATTCGAAAATACATAAGTTCAGTTATTAGATTAGGCAAAAATAGCAATATTTTCAAATCGTAGTGCTTTTTTTGTAAAAAATTGTTAACAACAGAGTCCATTGCAACTATATCTCAATGCATCAAAATTCAAATTTGTCACCAATGTTAAACGCCTATCGACGTATCCATGGGCGACCACAAGGGATCGTCCCTACGGTCAAAATCAATTCCTCAGACGTCTTTTCCAATAATTACGAATATGCATTATGAATTAAAAAAAAGACGCAGGAGAAGTCTTCCCCTGCGTCTTCCAAATCAATAGTAAGATTTTATTTCATGATAACAAGCTGTGATTTGCCATTACTGAATCTGACAGCATAGACGCCCGACTGCAATCCTATCGTTTTGAGTTTTTCTGTCACGCCGACGCTTCCTTTCACGACTATCGTCGCCAAGTTTTTACCCATCATATCCACCACTGTGGCTTCCATAGGTTCATCCGACAATATGTCGATGTTGCCAGTCAGATCATCAAGTTCTTCTTTAGTGTCAGCAAACGCGATCCAGTCGATATTGGCATACGCTCCACTGATTCTGACACGCAGGATGTGTTCACCAGACTCGATTGCCGATGTTTTGCCATCTACCATGGTGTAGGTGTTCCAATTATCGGTCTGCGGGATCTTGACTGTGTCTGCCACTTGTTTACCGTCTACCATCAGGATGAAACTTGAGAAATCCAATCCGCTTGCCACATGAGCCTTGTAGAAATATGGTGCGGTTTTCTTTGTCACAATAGAATACTCCGTCCACTCTCCTTCCTGCGTATAGCCGATGGCATAACCTTTCAACTCACTGATCGAGTCGACGGTAACGATATCCACTCCTTCATTACGGTAGGCTTCTCCTTGGTTTTCAACATCTTTGTCGTAGTATGCGATGCCTTGTCCACCCAAGTCATAATCTTCCATCTCGATTTTTCCAGGAAGAGTGAACGCTACAGAATATGGTTCCTGAGGTATAGCCTCAGAGAAGTTTGGCAACGGGATGTCTTTCTGCTTGATACTTTTGTATTTCGCTTCTATTCCAGCATTGTCAACAACTTTCTGATCAAAACCGTCATTGTCGTGGGCATAATTTTGTCCACACGCATTGCAGGCAGTTCCTTTCGGCGCATTCACAGCCACGTTGTAGGCGATCTCAAAACCACTTGTTCCCTCGTCTTGATAGATTGGGCAAGTCCAATAGTCTGCCCAGTCAGATCCATTGATATCATGACTGTAGTTGTACATGATCTGTCCGTTTTTACCTTGATTAGACAGAGTGTAGATAGCAGCACCGTCGCATAATAATCTTGCTATATGGTGAATCTCATTATAGTTGATCTTATTTCCGTCCATTGCGGTCTCATTCGTAGTCCAGCCAAAGCCTACAGAGATTCCAGAATAGTTGGCATACGACACTTCGTTATGCTCGATCACAATATATCTAGGATAACCGCCAAGGATAGGCACACCACCCTGTATCTCATTGGTTGTATTGTGGACATAATTGTTTTTCACTGTGTCACGAGTACATATCTCATCTTTGTCGGAAGGATTGTAACCCTTATGGATCTCCGTCAATGAATCAGGAGCGAATTTGCCGACAGAGATGCTTGAGCCTCCTATTTCTGTGAAGACGTTGCCCTCTATACGTGTGTCATTAGTGCCGGAAGTGAAATTCAAACCTGTGGCAGCCATCTGTGTGAAGATGTTGTCTTCAAATATCACTCTGCTCGCATTCGTCACTTCAATACCTGCAGACGGATGCCAAAGCATAAATTCATTTGACTTCAATAATCCACGCCAGTCCTCCACCACATTCACTGCAAACTGTCCTGCCTGAAGGTTGAGGAATCCTTCTTTACTTGGACGCAAATAGTTGGTGTGGGCAAACACAATGCCACTGAACGAGATATTCTGCACCTTATCTTTTGTGCTCTCACCCTTCACCTCGATAAGAGTCTCTATATTTGGAGCCACCACATTAGCAGTCGACATATCCTCCCCATCACGTGGCATGTAATAGAGTGTATTTGTATCTTCATCCAGATACCACTCTCCCTGCATATCCAAAAGAGACATATCATTCTCAAGATAGTAGCACTGCTGCTTTGGTGGATTACTCATAAATGCTGTGCCAAGCATCGGATAGGCTCTGCGGAACAGGCGTGTACGTTCGGGATCCTGTGGAATGATCTTACATGTGTTACCATTGTATTTCACATCATCAATTCTAAGAGTCTGGTCGGCCCAAGCCACCATCACATGAATCTCTGATTTCTTGATATTCTCCAGTTTTTTGATCTGATCTGTGTAGACGTCGAACGCTCTGCCTGTTGTGTCAACTTTGGCAAGACGGTTGAAATAGTGGTCGCCATTAGTTTTGACATTTGGATGACGTGCTCTGATTGCCTTCTTTCCATTGACATATAGCTGTCGGAATCTGCCTACCACATCTTTCGCGCACCAGATATTCTTCTCCGCATCAAACAGTGCCCAGCCATTCACTGGAATACCTCCCGTCACCAAAGGAGTCTCACCCGGAGCAGCCATATAGCGAACATAATGGCCGTTTGTTCCACCGTCGGCATTGGAAAGACGCAATGTGCTTGTCAACTGATACGTGCCTTCATGCAAATAGACATTTATATCTTCTTTCATTGATTTGTTGACACCTCTCACCGCTCTTTGTGCCTGTTCCAACGTTTTGAACGGAGCAGTCAACGTGCCCTCCGCAGAATCATTGCCACTTGGCGAGACATGGAAATCCACGGCAATGGCATTGCTGATGAAACAGCCTAGCAATATTGATAATATATATTTCTTCTTCATAGTCATATTCTATTAATAATTTGGATTGACGAAATCTGGTTTAATACCGGGCAGGTTTGAAACCAGCCCCCGACAAGGTTCCATACGGTTATTCAACGACAACGGTGATGGTTGTCTTCTCGTCGACAGATTTCAAAAGATAAACACCATTTTCCAATCCTTTGTTTTTCAGAGCCTCTTTAGGAGAAACGGATTTGTCTCCATTAACTGTGCCAGCGATTTTACCATCAGCTGTATAGACAGTATATTCTCCTTCAAACGAAGGCAAATTGTTTATCACTTCCACATTGGAAGCGTTTTTATCATAGAATTCAATCCAGTCTATATTGATCCAATCTCCTTCTATCTGTAATTTAAGTATATGTTCACCCTCGGGCAACTTTCTAGTCGTCATTGTTTCCGCGATAAGATAAGCCTCCCAATCTTCACCATTCTCGGCAGTCTGGATAAAATCAGAAATCTCCTCGTCATCAAGATACAATTTGATTCCAGCATTCTCATTACCTGTTGACAATCGTGCACGGATCTTGTATTCATCGGCGACCTTTACATTGACCGTATACTCTAGCCACTCTCCTTTTTGAGCGTAACCGACTGCATAACCATCAATTTCATCGGATTTGTACACGTCTACACCATCCTTACGGAAAGCCTCTCCACGGTTTTGTCCGTCAGCATCATAATATGCTTTACCTGATCCACCTAGGTCATACTCCTCAGCCTGGATTTTTCCTGGAATCTCCGCAGGTTCACCATTGTATGGAGTCTGTGGAATATTGTGTGACTGGTCTACGAAATACCAGTAGTCAAACTCAAACATATCACTGTTCTGGCCTGAGAAAGTAAAGTAGATGTCGTGGACACCTGTCACCATAGTAACTTCAGTCTCCAACTCTTGCCATGCGTTGTTAGTAGGCTCGACACCTAGAACAGCAATCTTCTCTCCATCCTTTTTATCAAGATGAACCTCAATATTTCCTCCCTTACCAGATGCGCAACGCACAGCTGCGACGAACTTGAACGCACCCTCCTCACCGAAGTCTACCGAACGCACTTTGATATAGTCATCCCTGTCGATACCATGGACGAAGATATTGTTTCTATCCTTGTAGTTCATACGCAATCCATGAGAGAATGCCTTTGTCTCAGCCTCAACTCTCAAATATGGATCAAGGTTTTTCACCGGATTCTTCACACCGATATTTGTGGCAGGGATAAGAGGAATAGAGCCATCAGCTCCATATGTGAACTCCTCAACACAGCATGATCGGGTAAAGCCACCTGTATAACCCTCCTCACCACGAAGGTTCTGGTTGTGGTAGAAGAAATAAGAGTGTCCTTTGAAATCAATCACACCAGAGTGGATAGTGAACGCGAAATTGTTCACTTCATTATGGTTTCCACTCTCCTGAATGATTCCACGGAACGTCCACGGACCCTCTGGACTGTTGCTTGTAGCATACGAAATCTTTTCTGGCACTCCATGAGACGCATATATCATGTAATAGATATCATTACGTTTGGAAATCCACGGACCTTCAGTATAGTTATAATTCGACTCTGCGGTAAGATTCGTCTCGTGAACCATACCGTCGATAGAGATCATATCCTTATTCAGTTTACACCAAAAGAGTTTTGGGTTTCCCCAATAAGCGTAAGCCTGACCATTATCATCAATGAAGACAGTCGGGTCGATATAGCTCCAATTAGGTCCTGCGAGAGGTTTGCCAATCGGATCTTTATATGGTCCGGCAGGATGATCAGCCACAGCCACACCGATAGCACGAGGTCCATTGGATGTAGACGTGATATAGAAATAATACTTACCGTCTCTTTCGATCATCTGAGAAGCCCAAGCGGCATCCCTGTCTGCCCATTTAAAATCACTGTTCTGAATAGGAGCACCACGATCTGTCCAGTTGACCATGTCGACGGTAGAGAACACTCTCCACTCATTCATTGTGAAATAATCCACACCATCCTCATCATGTGATGTGAAGACAAAGACTGTGTCACCGATCACCACAGGTGCCGGATCCGCAGTAAAATCCGTCTGAAAAATCGGATTGTCCGCCAAAATAGATGCCGACATCATAAAAGATGCAGCTGTTAGTAAATAGTTTTTCATTAAGCCTAGTATTAGTGTGTTTTTCGTATCAAATTTATTTTCTCAGGAATCAATCACTTAAGACTGTCCCCAATATCTCGATAGTAAAATTAGAAAACATAAAAAAACAGGGTTGACAAAATAATCTATTTGCTTAACAAATATGAAAACAATCGGTATTTGTTACATCCGTCATCGTTTGTTTTGGGACAATACGTTTCAATCCGAACTAAAAAACAGTCAAATGATTTCAGTCCGAAGCTTCCCAAAACAGCAAATATCAGTACATTTTTTGTGGTATTTATACCCATCTTAACCCAAGATAAAGGAAAGGTCACAGCATTCACTGCTGCAACCTCTCTAATCTTTAATGCGTTTTTGCTGTTAATTTATTTTTATCTAATTGTCAGTTTTTCGTAATAGAATCTATTTCCAATCTCCACTCTCAACATATAAATGCCAGGAGTAAGAGTGGAAACATCGATGGAATTGGACATTTTCGAAATGATTCTGTCTTTTCCAGTGACATCTGTGACGACCACTATCGCATTTGGATAAATAGCACCGTCTACATACACGCTTATCATATCATTAGCAGGATTCGGATAGACGGAAATGCCTTCCGCATACGTTATCTGCTCCACACCTGTCTGATCAACTCCGACAACCACCTTCAACGTCTTGTCTCCTTGCAGCCAATCGAAATCTGCCGACGTATAGATACCAGCAGACAGATGTCTCTCCTCTCCATCATTGTTTATTATTGTAACATAGTTCACAGTAAGATCAGCATTGAGGACGACGCTGCTATTCTCCGACACCACTATCATATCTGTAGTATTATTGGCATTGTTGACAAGGATGGCTCCGGTTTTGACCTCAGCCCCAGACAATCCAATAGAATTCTCGCTGTTCAAATTCAAGATTCCTTCGTCGACAATATATTTGCCAGTGAACATCTTCGCATCCATGTCGATATCCAATGTTCCTACATTCTTCTTGATCACATCTCCGTCTCCAACTATTTCTCCTCCTTTCAGTGTCAGATGATGGTCGGAAGATTTGCCTACAGAGACAGATGCGTCTCCATCTATTTCAAGTTTTCCTATCGTCAACTCAAAAAGCTGAGTGCTGGATGCAACACTTATTCCTCCATTATTGATTTCAACATCCGATAATGAAGAGTTGCCACGCACACGTAGTTTGCCATCGTTTGTGAACTCAATTCTCTGGTCATAGTTGCCATTGATATCAACCTCGCCATTGGTGATTTCAGCAGTATCTATACCCGTCGGCAACACTCCTCCAATCCAATTTCCAGCGTCATTCCAATCTGAATTCTCCGCACCACGGTTGAAGACTCTGCGTACAGGCTCACGTTTCACCACTTCACCTGCGACATATATATCGGGTTGAGCGATATTGTCAACTCCTCCACCTATATAGTTCGACAAATGTGGAGGTTGGTTGTAAGACGTGTTCTGCCATGCCACTCCAAGACGGTATACATAATCGTGCATAGGAGTGAACAGACGATACTTGGTCTCAATTGTAGTAGTATAGATATTGATTTTGCTTGGGTCATTCGCGTCATACAGGATCACCTCCTCACGCCAGTCGCCAAGGATGTCGGCAATCAGACATGGAGTAGATTTTGTTGAGTTGCAAGACGATCCGTTGCCATAACTGCCAAGAACGACCATATTTTCCTGTTTTTTAGACGACGGATTATATTTGGAGATTGTTGCACCAGTGCCCTGACCATCAAAAATCTCATCCTGAAGATCACCGTCCCAATAAAGACGGAAGTTGGCACTCGAGCGAGACCCTACCTGTTGACCTGCCTTATTATAGTAATAGCCATCAGCAGCACTACAAAATTCAAAACCAGGATTGTCAGGATCGACATCAGCGGCAAAGCCACGTCCGACATCAGTGCCTGTTTTCTTTCCGAACACCACATTATTAGTACGCAGATTTCTCAACTCATATCCATACGCACTACCTTTATCCTCATGGACAAACCATCCATAGAAATCATTGTCATCAGGGAACATACGGCTGACATGCATAGCGTCACCGTGTCCGTAGCCCGTACGGCTGTACAACCTTCCATCGTGATCAATGGTGGCACTACCGTAAATTATCTCATCAAAACCATCATTATCCACATCTGCGACAGAGACATTATGGAATCCCTCTCCATACGCACCCTGTCCGCTTGTCGGCGAATCATGGAACCAACGCTGGACAAGTTTGCCGTCAATAAAATCGTAAGCGGCGATTGTAGAGCGTGTGTAATATCCACGACACATCACAACACTCGGATGCTGGCCATCCAGATAAGCTGTGCAAGCCAAGAATCTGTCCACACGGTTGCCATACTTATCGCCCCAACTTGACACCGTTCCCCTACCTGGATTATATGCCACGGTGTTGATTTCTGCTCCTGACAAGCCATTAAAAATAGTCAAGTATTCAGGTCCAGAAAGGATATATCCGTCGCTGTTTCTATAATTTGCATTAGGGTTGTCATTCCCCATAAGCACATATTTGCCTGTGCCGTCCTTTGTTCCAGGAGCCGTTTTCATCACGACCTCACATTTGCCGTCTCCGTCATAATCATACACCTGGAACTGTGTGTAGTGAGCTCCGGCACGAATATTCTGGCCCAGGTCAATACGCCAAAGCATCGTGCCATCAAGTTTATAGCAATCCAAGTAGACGTTGCCCGTCGTGCCACTTTTAGAATTATCCTGAGCATTGCTTGGATCCCACTTCACGAAAAGTTCGTATTTGCCATCACCGTCAGCATCGCCGACACTCATATCATTCGGAGTGTACGAGCATCCGCCAGTACCATTTGAAGGACGAGATAGCTGGATGCTTTTCCACCAAGAAGACCATGGTCTGCAAACATCACTCGACTCAACCTCTTTTCCATTCTCCACCGTCTTCACAACATAAGATGAAGATGCAGATCCGGCATTATCCAAAAGATTCGTAGCACCTGTGATTGGCTGAGCATTCACAAGTGTACCGTCTCTATAAATATTAAAAGCTGTTGATTTGTTATCCGTACCTAGGAAACGCCAACTGACAAACACACCATTGTCAGTCTTTACGGCATGCAGTCCTCTGTCTAGTGCTTCCATTTGTCGTGTTGCTGACAAATTGGAAGCCGACAGAAATGTTGCAAAAAATAATATATTAACCCTTTTGTTCATTAGATGTGTATTAGATAGAGATAAATAGTGTTTTTATTCAATTGCAAAGATCGGCAATATATATGTCAAAAGAGTCTTAAAAAGTATCAAAGAAGATTGTGAAAAGTTTCAATACAATAATTTTTTCACGAATTCATCGGATATTTTAGATAAAAACAAAAAAAACGCACCGACAAAAGCCGATGCGTTTGTATGATGTTTATTTTTGAATACTAATACAAAAGAGGTTTCAATTTAGCGAATCTAGTATGAATATCTTTTCCTCCTTGGAAACTTTTCACTAAAGATGGGCTTGCCAAAGTATAGTCAGCAGCCGTACCGTCACAAACAAGTACAGCCACCACATTTTCAGGGTTGTACTCAGCCATTTCCTTGTCTACAGGAGCATATCCCATTGTACCGAATCGCATCAAATATATACTTCCAGAAGCTTCAGACATGACAAAATCGCCTGGTATTCCAGAAACGCGGAACGATACTACCTGATTATTATTGGCATGACTACCTGCAACAGAATCAACAGTAAATACAAAAGAATGTCTGTTAGAACAAGCAAAATAACGACTATCCCCAGACACTGTCAGCAAAGAGTCTCCTGATTTGACCAAAGGATCCAACATATCATGCTTGTGAACTCTTTGGAATTGAGTCACAATTCCTTCCGCACTCAAATCTGAGCATTCAAAAATACCCTCGGTAGGCATACGTATTTTTAATTCATTATCGGTTTCCACCATTGTCGCAGTCTCCATTTCATCTTCCCAAATAAACATGACAGCATCACCACCCAAGCTTGTATATCTTCCAACATCCTGGACATCAAGCATCTGAAGATAATCGCCAGCCAGAATACAGAACAAATTGTATTTCACCACAGTACCATCTGATTTGAAATCCAATATTATTGTTCCAGCCTCGTGTGAGCCATTTGCATTATTGAAGTATGAATTCACATATGTCTTTCCTGACACATCATAATCTTGCTGTTCAGGATTAGGTTCTTCCTCACTACTACAAGCAACAGGAATTATCATTACTACAAAATATCCAATGGCAAAAGCCAATATTTTAAGCAAATTATTCATAATAATTACGGTTTATTATTTTCCACATTTATTTCTAAGAATAATTACAAATGTACATATTCAAATGCAGAAAAACAATTTTTTAATTAAAGATATTGGCATATATCGAAAAAAAATTAGAGACGATGATCATCCATGAAACATCAATGTTTAACGGCACTGCTACAATACGACATTGCTTCGCCAACCATATCTGGCAAATCATTATCATCATTATTTGTATAGACTTTTGATATAGGTTCTGAATCCGGTTCTTCGATAGTATAATACAATGTGTCACTGGTTTCAGAATATCTGACCTCGACTTCTTTACCATCCCTTTTCAGTATTGATTCATAAGTAGTGGTGGGTTCAATCCACCCGTCTGCTATAATAGAATCATTGAGTAGATGTTCTGATTCCAAGCATGTAACTTCATAAATAGATCTGCCATCTTTGGAATATTTGGACTCTTCTACATATGTACGACCGCAGCCCCCGCCAAAGCTCTCGTTTACAGATCGTTTATACCCTACTTTGCCATTATCGTAGTAATATTCAAATTTGCATGAACTCATATCTCCACAACGGTCACTGAAACAAGTTGCTATTTTTATTCCATTTCTACTGATGTACGTTGTATCTCCGCTGCAACCAGAATCATCCTCCCACTCTATCTCATCCATAATATACACAGCATTTTCGGAATACTTCCAATCGTTTAACGAACGAGTTGTCTCGTCAATCTCCTTCCAATTATAAGTTCGGTTGTCTGCATCCTTTATCAAGAAAGTATCTTTAATATATGCCACAATCTCGTTTTCAAATCTCATAATAACAGTGTCGTATTTCACTTCATTATTTTTCGTGGCAATAGAATCTTCAGTTATAGAAGTTGAATCATCATACACCATAATATCTTGCGTAACTTCTCGGCTCTCAACATTCTGTCGAGAGCAAGATGCAACCGCAAACAAATATGATATGGCAACTATAACAAGTCTCATTTTTTCAAAATCCAACAAAACGTGGCGAAGATATATATTATGTTTGGAATAGCAATAAAAAAGGCGACGGAATTGCTCCCGTCGCCGTATATAGAATCAACTAGATTCAAATGATTATCTGCCAAGACGTGCGTTCATAGCCTTAGTAGCCTCCTCATAACCTGGCTTGCCAAGTAGAGCGAACATGTTCTTCTTGTAAGCCTCAACACCTGGCTGGTTGAATGGGTTAACACCAAGAAGGTAACCAGAGATACCACAAGCCTTCTCGAAGAAGTAGAACAACTGACCGATGTAGAACTCGTTAAGTGAAGGCAAGTTGATGTGTAGGTTAGGAACACCACCGTCTGTGTGAGCGATGATAACACCAAGCTCAGCCTGCTTGTTAACGTAGTCAACGTTCTTGCCACCTACGAAGTTAAGACCGTCAAGGTTCTCAGCATCCATAGGCACCTGAATCTTCTTAGATGGACGAGCGATTGAGATAACTGTCTCAAAGATAGAACGCTCACCCTCCTGGATCCACTGACCCATTGAGTGAAGGTCTGTAGAGAAGTCTACAGCAGCTGGGAAGATACCCTTAAGATCCTTACCCTCTGACTCACCGTAAAGCTGTTTCCACCACTCTGCGATGTAGTGCAACTTAGGGTTGTAGTTAACCAAGATCTCGATCTTCTTACCCTTCTGGTAAAGCTCGTTACGAGTAGCAGCGTAGATAGCAGATGGGTTCTTTGAGAATGGAACATCCTCAGCTGTTAGCTTCTCCATTGAAGCAGCACCAGCAACAAGTTTCTTGATATCGAAACCAGCAACTGCGATAGGAAGCAAACCTACTGGAGTAAGGACTGAGAAACGACCACCGATATTATCAGGAATAACGAATGTCTTGTAACCCTCCTTTGTTGCAAGAGTACGAAGAGCACCCTTAGCAGCGTCAGTCACAGCAATGATTCTCTGACGAGCCTCATCCTTACCAACCTGCTCCTCAAGCTGAGTCTTAAGGATACGGAATGCAAGAGCAGTCTCTGTAGTTGTACCCGACTTAGAGATGTTGATGATACCGAACTGCTTGCGGTTAAGGAATGAAGAAAGCTCTGCAAGATAATCCTCGCTGATGCTGTTACCAGCGTAAAGGATAGTTGGATTCTTTGAGCTCTTGATATATGGAGCGAAAGAGTTAGAAAGAGCCTCGATTACGGCGCGAGCACCTAGGTATGAACCACCGATACCTGCAACAACTACGTAATCACACTTCTCTCTCAACACCTTAGCAGCAGCGATGATCTCATCCATAAACTTCTCTGTGATAGAAGAAGGAAGAGTCAACCAACCAAGGAAGTCATTTCCTAGACCTGTACCCTTGTGAAGCATCTCCTGTGCCTCTTTTACCTGCTGCTCGTAACCCTTGATAGCAGACATTGACATGTGAAGCTCCTTGCAAACGAAGGCATTCTCCACGTTAAGTTTCATGTTTTCCATTTATTCTTATATTTGTTTTATTTCCTTTAATTATCTTAGAACGATTCAAATTTGTTGCTTTTGTCGACCAAAGTCACACGTATAGCGATACTGTTATACTCAACGACAGCCTCTACATCCTCAGGGAAATCAGCAGGCATCTCAATTCCCACTAAAGTACCTTTGTCGATCCATTTTGTATTTGTATCTATGTCATTTTTGCCTTTCAGGTTATAGATACCATACACTTCTCCTCGTGTCAATGTGCCATCTTCATTCTCCTTCAACAACACAAATCTACAAGAGAAATTTGATTGAGATGTTTGATTGATCACACGAATACGTCTGTAAGTATTATGTGGTCCTTCAACCTTGAATGTTGTCTTTGCCTCTACCGAAATAAAAGCCAACATCGACAAAATAAACAAAATGATTCGTTTCATGATTCTATTTCAACTTAGTAATCAGTTTACGCATTTCAAATGCAGCGATCGCACGGTCGTACAAAATATTGTATACAGCCTCAAGGATCGGCATCTCAACGTTGAACTTTTTGTTGATCTCAGTGATACACTTTGTGCCGTAATAGCCTTCCGCTACCATTTCCATCTCCACCTGCGCTGTCTTGACGCTGTAGCCCTTACCGATCATTGTTCCAAACAAACGGTTGCGGGAGAACTTTGAATAGCCTGTCACAAGCAAGTCGCCAAGGAAAACCGGCTCACAGATGTTGCGTCCCTGCTGCGTAGCCACAGTAAGGAACTTGTCCATCTCCTGTATTGCATTACAGATCAACACAGCCTGGAAATTGTCTCCTAGTTTCATGCCATGGCAGATACCAGCCGCAATCGCATAGACATTTTTAAGCACAGACGCATACTCAATGCCATAAACATCATTGAGGATTCGAGTCTTCAAATATGAACAATTCAAGATTTCCGACACCTCTTCCGCGCGCTCCTGCGAACTGCATCCAACAGTCAAAAAAGACAAACGCTCCAACGAAATCTCTTCTGCGTGTGTAGGGCCAGAGACAACCAGGATATTATCTTCCTTTACTCCATATTTTTCCCTGAAATAATCTGAAATGACAAGATTCTCATCAGGCACGATACCTTTTATCGCCGAAATGACGATCTTATCCTCCAAAGATTCAGTCAGATTAGCCAAATGGCTTTTCAAATATGGCGACGGTGTGGCGAATATCAACATATCAGAATTGCGTACAGCCTCGTTGATGTCGGAATAAAACGTAATTCGATCAACATCAAAGTGAGCCGACACAAGGTAGGATGGATTATGCCCCGTCTGCTTAAACTCCTCTATCTGCTCCGGACGACGCATGTACCAATTTATATGTCTATCTTTATTAGCCAGGCAGACTTTAGCAAGGGCCGTAGCCCAGCTTCCGCCTCCCATCACCGCTATTGTTTTTTGCGTTTTCTGCATCACTAAAATTAATTAAAAATCAAATAGTCTGGATTTTGGATCTTGCAGGATTGAAAATCTTACGTGAAATTTGGAATCACGTAGGATAATGATTCTTGCAGGATTTGGATCTTGAGGAAGACACACGTCCGTGTGTCTCTACAGGTCATCATCCCCGACTATCAATTATTAACTCAACTATCAATTTGCTTTCGATACCCACTCCGCAACCTCTTCTTTAGTTGGGTTAGTGAGATCAAGCTTGTATTTCTTGTTCAAACCACAGATATCCTGATGTAGTTTGTTTGGATTGCACTCCTTCAAGCTTTCGATTGTCAAGAATCCAGCTTTCTGGATCACCTCAACCCAAGCCTCTGGAATACCAAGAGCCACATACTTTGATGTAGCATCCTTAGCCTGTGTTGTCTCTGGCTTCATCTGAGGGAACAACATCACCTCTCCGATAGCGAACTTACCAGTCATAAGCATCACCAAACGGTCGATTCCGATACCGATACCGAATGTAGGAGGCATACCATACTGAAGAGCACGAAGGAAGTCGTGGTCGATGATCATAGCCTCGTCGTCGCCCTTATCAGCAAGCTTCATCTGATCGATAAATCTCTGCTCCTGATCGATTGGGTCGTTTAGCTCAGAATAAGCGTTTGCAAGCTCCTTACCATTTACCATCAACTCGAAACGCTCTGTAAGGCCTGGTTTAGAGCGGTGCATCTTTGTAAGTGGAGACATCTCCACTGGATAGTCACAAATGAATGTAGGCTGGATGAAATCACCCTCACAAGTCTCGCCGAAGATTTCATCGATAAGTTTACCCTTACCCATTGTCTCGTCTACCTCGATACCAAGCTTCTTAGCGACCTCACGGATCTCATTCTCGCTCATTGGATATAGGTCATAGCCTGTCTTCTCCTTAATAGCGTCTAAGATTGGAAGGCGACGGAATGGAGCCTTGAATGAGATAACCTTTCCATCAATCTCAACCTCTGGTTTACCGTTGACTGCGATACAGATCTGCTCAAGCATCTTCTCTGTGAAGTCCATACCCCAATTCAAATCCTTGTACGACACGTAAAGCTCCATACAAGTGAACTCAGGGTTGTGAGTCTTATCCATACCCTCGTTACGGAAGTTCTTACCCATCTCATATACACCCTCGAAGCCACCTACGATAAGACGCTTCAAGTAAAGCTCTGTAGCGATACGCATGTACATATCCTGGTTAAGAGCATTGAAATGAGTGATAAACGGACGGGCTGAAGCACCACCTGCGATACTCTGCAAGATAGGAGTGTCAACCTCTGTATATCCTGCGTTATCCAAGATGTTGCGTATAGTGCGGACGATTGTAGCACGCTTTAGGAAAGTCTCCTTTACTCCATCGTTGACGATCAAATCGACATAACGCTGACGGTAACGGAGCTCTGGATCGTCAAAAGCATCGTATGCCACACCATCCTTATATTTTACGATTGGAAGCGGCTTAAGGCTCTTGCTCAACACAGTAAGCTCAGCACAATGCACTGAGATCTCACCTGTCTGTGTGCGGAAAGCATAACCCTTAATACCGACAAAATCACCGATATCTAATAATTTCTTGAATACAGTGTTGTACATCTCCTTATCCTCACCCGGACATAAATCGTCACGAGAGATGTAAACCTGAATACGACCTTTGGAATCTTGAATTTCAGCGAACGAAGCCTTACCCATGATACGGCGGCTCATGATACGACCTGCGATAGACAAATCCCATCTTTCAGCGTCGTCCTTAAATTGCTCTTTGATATCTGTACTATATGCAGAAACCTTATACTCTGCAGCTGGATATGGCTCAATACCCATATCACGCAATGCTTTAAGACTCTCACGTCTTAGAATCTCCTGTTCACTTAAATCTAGTAAACCCATGTTATTTATTATGTTTTCTTTTTTCTTTAGATACACCAATACACCTTTAGAAAGACGTATTTGGGACAAAATTAGAAAAAAGTTGCTTAATAGTGCAAAAAAAGTAGATAAAAAGGCGGTCTGACAGCATTTTAGTGTGTTGGAGGGCGATTTTTCAATGCATAATGCGTAATGCATAATGCATAATTAGGGTGAATCCACACGTCTGATGGTTCACACATTTGGGTGCCATTATCACTTTATAAAATCAAGCAATTTCTGTATTATATTTATAATTTCTCTTATATAAAACAAGCATACCATCACAAAGAACAGTACCAAATTCACAAGGGGATATATATGTTTGTATTTTCCGTAAGGAGCAAAAATGCAAAGAATTCCTATAAAAACAAAATGTAAAAAACAAATAACAGCATATGGTATTCTAAGATCAAAATAAACAATTCTGGACATACCCCAAATAACCAATGACACAAATATCAAAGGGCAATAAACAAAACAAATGGCCTTACGATATTCTAAGAAACTTTTTAAATTCCACGACGCCTTACCCTCAAGAACAAATATGTGAAAATAAGTAATTGCCAACAATATTTCATATATTGTCACTATGATTAAATATAAGTTACTATCATCAAGCATTGTTGTCATCTTCTTTATTGTTTGCCAGTCACTTCAACTTTTATGTCCTTTTTATTGTTCGGTTGTAATGTTATACATTTCATCCAAATAGTCTCTTAAAATTTTAGCCTGTTTATTTGTAGATTTCTCAAAATTCAAGTTGAATACACCCGAATTAACAAGACAAATAGCGAGACAAATAACAAGCATCATTTATATAATTTTAGAAGTTGTTTAAATTTAATTAAAAACTTTTTTAGAGGTCCTAAAAAAACATAAATAATTGATTGTTAGTTTGACAAATGGTTGATTTTTTGTATCTCTATAGTGACAAAAAAGTATATGACAAATTATCCACATTTCGCTTATTGCATTACGTGTCCTATATTTTATTTCTTATCACGTGTATCGACGTAATCCTTGAGCAATGCAGGGATATATAAATGTCTATCATTATTCTCACGGTATGACCTAATAAAACCAGCACCCTTTTCATTCAATGCTTTTGTCATCTCTGAATTATCCTCAAACACTTTTCTGTAAAAATCGACCATATATTTTTGTATCTTCTTATTAGACGTCAATGGAGAGTCCACATATTGATCTATCTCCACCGCCCAAGGCCACTCTGGTTTCTTAAAGAAGTATTTATAATAATGACTAGAAAAGCCATATTTATCTACGGTGTAGTAATCTTGGATATATAAAATATAACCATCTATATCAAACACTTTGTAGCCTCCAGATTTCTTTTTCTTTGGCATTTTGGGATTTCCCTTTAGAAAATGTCTCGAATAAATTATGTACTCGGAATATTTTTTTGGTCCATATTCTTTTTTTTCTTCATCGTAAAACTGGACATAAGCGATTTCCGGATCTTCAATCACAACTTTTTTATCTTTTGAACTCATCAAATAAATCGCCTGTCCATGCGTAAACCACACTTCAGGAGCCTCAATCTGATCTCCCGTTTTCAACGTGATCAATCCCGGTCTACCTGCTGCAGACACTGAAAAAATTGACACGACAGAAACAGCAACTGCCAAAATAATCTTTGTTATACTCATGACTTTTAAATAATTTATCAAAAACAGTGGAGATTGAGATATTCTTTCTCCACTCAATCATTCTTCATTAAAATCCGTAACCGATGCTTAGAGTGAAATATCTTCTTTTTTCAAAGTCACAACCGTCATCATCACCACTGCTTTCAAATCCAGAAGACATCATACGCTTGAAATTACACTCCGCACCAACGAAAACCGCATTTGATTTCTTTGTAGTATATCCAAGTCTTACACCTGTATGCAGAGCAGCTTCAAAATCCGCTGAACCTGAAATCACCCAACCGACATCACCAATCACATACGGTGTGATAAACACTTTGCCACGTGGTGCCAAATTAAACGGACACTGACCTCCCAAACGGATAGCAAGACCCAAGAAAGGCTCTTCTTCCTTCATATAAGTAGTATCGCCTCCTATAACCTCTCCATAATAATTCGTTTCAGGAAGCTGATCAAACTTGTGCTTTACAATATGACCCATCTCCAATCTATAGCCATACAAGAAATATTTTACAGGCACGACCATGAACGAAGCATCGAATTTCTTTCCATAAATTTCAGAAAGACCCTTAGAGAATCCCACTTCAAAATACTTTGACCACTCTTGCGAATAAATCACTTTTGATTCTCCTGCTCTTTCAATTTCTTCAGGCGACGACGAACTGCTGACTATTTTATAGCCATCCGAACTTTCTTTCCAATTGACTTCGATCTCTTTTCCCTTGTAAAGGTATGTAGACTTATAGTTATCTCCGTCTTTCACTGTAGCCGAATATTCTACCTCTTCAATTTTTTTCACTTTATTGAACACAAATTCTCCAACAATAGATTTCATTACAGGTACAGGAGCTTTCGTACGGAGTTCTATTTTTCGTGTCTCAGAAGCATTGTCAATCAACGCCGAGACTGCAGACTCATCCATATCAAACAGCATCTCATTTGCGACGTAAGACGACAAATCAGCATCCTTTTTCTTCACTTCTTCAAGAAACTGTTTTGCGGTTTCTTCCACATCATTGGATTTATTCTCTGTTGTCGACGCTGCTATCTCATCATTTGTAGCGACGCTGTTGTAGTATCTGATTGGAATTGAGAAGTTGGTATTCTCACGGTAAGATGCCTTCCAAGTGTTGATTCCGATAACTACGAAATCACCAGATTTATCCTTAACCAACAATGGACCACCAGAACTTCCCGGATCGACTTGAGCCGTGTGCTGATAAACCGCAACCGAGTCTACATTTCCAAAGAACTCGTCTTTCACGCTATTGTTTGACATCACACCCTTACCAAGCTGCCACGACGGTTTGTCGCCCAACGCTGGGTATCCCGCAGTCCAAACGTCGGAGCCATCCTTGATTTTATCCTTATTAAACTTAAGAGCAGGCACATTCACCTCGTTAGAAGGGAAATTTACCAAAGCGATGTCTACATTTTTTGATACAAAAACGACTGGACAACGAGCGTATTTAACCTCTGCACCGTTTACTTCAAACGTCAAATCCACATATTTTGCATCATCCACCACATGTTTGTTGGTGACAACAATAAGTTTTCCTTTATCATCCTTGATCACAAAACCAGAACCATGAGATTCACCGCCAGCGTAATCTCTCACTTTTCGTGCGGCAGAGAAAAAGCTTTTGTTCTGCAATGCATTCGCCACATTATCGCAATTCAAAGATGTATTTTTTGATTCTTTAATATAGCATACTGATTCTCTCAATTCGGCAGCATACGAAACTACACCAACACACAAAGCTGCGAAGGATGTAAATAATCTTTGTGAAGTTTTAATCTTAAACATAATCTAACATATATAGTAGTCCTATTTTTTAATTTGCGAATCGTTGCAAAATAACTAAAAAATCAAACAAAAATCGCCACACAAAAAAAAATTAACAAATTTTAACGTCAAAACAACAACTAAGCAACTGCTTTTAACTAACAGAAAAAGCCATATCAAGTTTCCCCAACAGTCGCACAACAAGTTATGCAACAATCGGATAAGGTTGAGTAAAGTCCATGCGGTCCCCTCAGAAACAAATCATCAACCGTCAACCGTCAACCATCAACCGTCAACCATCAACCATCAATCACCAATCATCAATCATCAATCATCAACCATCAATCTTTTGTGATGTCAGCGTGAGCAGCCACCACAGCGAATAAAAGGATGCCCAGCAGGACATAGAGTTTTTTTCGTATCATTTTCTTTTATTCAAATTGTATCTTTTTTAATTCATCTTTATTTTTTCGATTTCGATTCCTGATTCCGACACCTGCTTCGCAGGAATCGCCAAGAAATCAAATATGGAGTTGACTTCGTCAATACAGATTCTACGAACCTGACGACACACGCTTTGGATGTCAGGGTATTCAATATTCGATGACATTTAACTCAATATGCAACATCATTTCATTGGCATAAGCAGCAACTATTACAAGTCCTCATATTTAGCCGCAACAAATTCAAAAAACAATATTTTCGACAAAAAAATCAGTATGATAAATGCGATATTGGCCTTTATATAATACTTATGAAGTGGGGAGAAAAAAATAAATATTAACATAAGGCCTAATATAAAAATAAAATCCAAACTACAATAAGTAGTTATTGCAATCTTATGATAATATTTATTACTACACGACCAAAATAGCAGAGCAATAATATATTGTACAACAATTCCTGGCGTCCATATCATAGAAGTGGAAAAAACGCCATATATATCAAAGTCAATTCCTTTATAATATAAACATGTAAAAAAATTAAATACAAAACAGGACAAGAGTTCCAATATTTGATATATTGTAAAAAGTTTCAAAAACTTCTTATTTCTGTTTTCTTTTACATTCTTATCTTTTATCTTATAATTCACAACCATATTATTTTTCCTTTATAAAATCCAGAACAAGGTGAGTTGAAGTTAATCCTACAACTCTCACAGAAGAAATACCCAAAATTTCACTATAATTTCACTTTTGGACGGTATGATATCGTCAGGTGCTGTACCATCCGCCGCATGTCCAAAAGTAAATTGACTAATACCATCATATAAAGGTGTTCCTCCATACATATTATATTCCATTTGAGAATTATAACCAACTTTTTGTTTTAAGATTCAAATATCATAAATAGTAGTCCTATTTTTTAATTTGCGAATCGTTGCAAAATAACTAAAAAATCAAACAAAAATCGTCTCCAAAAAACAATTAACAAATTTTAACGTCAAGACAACAACTAAGCAACTGCTTTTAACTAACAGAAAAAGCCATGTCAAGTTTCCCCAACAGTCGCACAACAAGTTACGCAACAATCAGATAAGGTTGACTAAAGTCCATGCGGTCCCCTCAGAAACAAATCATCAACCGTCAATCATCAATCATCAACCGTCAACCATCAATCTTCAACCATCAATCATCAATCTTCAACCATCAATCATCAGTCGTTTCCCGAAGGGAACACATAACCTCAGGTTATCTACAAACCGGTTGTATTTTGCGGAGCAAAACACTGTCGGTTTATAACAAAAAAGGCCCCGCATTTCTGCGGTGCCCTAAAATATTTCGTGCAACGTGACATCATCACGTCGACTCGATCAATCATTAATTATGCATTATTAAAGTCCTAGAGACTTCTTGATTGCCTCGATCTTAGCTGTAGCCTTCTCGTTCTGTTCAGCGTAGTCAGCAGCAGACTTCATTGTGCCCTTAACCTCGCAGTAGAACTTGATCTTTGGCTCTGTACCTGAAGGACGAACAGAAACCTTTGTTCCATCCTCACAGAACCACTGAAGAACGTTGCTTGTCTCTGGCATGTCAAGTTTCTGCTTGCCAGCTGCAGTTGTCATCTCAAGAGTCTTGAAATCCTTAACTACAGATACCTTGCTGCCACCTAGATCCTTAGGAGGATTAGCACGGAAGCCTTCCATCATTGCCTTGATCTCGTCAGCTCCGCTCTTTCCTGGCTTAGTAACGTTGATTGTGAACTCCTTAGAGAAGCCATACTCCTGATAGATCTGCATCAACAAATCGTAAAGTGTCTTGCCCTGATCCTTAGCCCAAGCTGCGATCTCACAGATCAAACAGATTGACGCTGGAGCATCCTTATCACGTACCTTGTCGAATGGTAGGAATCCGAAGCTCTCCTCACCACCACCGATATATTTCTTCTTGCCTTCAGAGATTGCGATCTCACGTGCGATCCACTTGAATCCTGTGTAGCAGTCACGAAGCTCTATATTGTTCTTCTTAGCGATCTCTGCGATAACCTCAGTTGTCACAATTGTCTTAACAAGGAACTCGTTACCAGTCATCTTGCCAAGCTTCTTCATGTTAGTGATGATGTAGTAGCAGAACATCATAGCTGTCTGGTTACCGTTGATGATCATCCACTCTCCCTTGTTGTCGCGGCATACGATTGCAAGACGGTCTGCGTCTGGGTCTGTTGCTACAACCAAGTCAGCGTTAAGCTTAGTACCAAGCTTCATACCAAGTGTCATAGCCTCAGCGTTCTCTGGGTTAGGGCTGATAACTGTAGGGAAATTACCGTCTACGATCATCTGCTCTGGAACGACGTTGATGTTCTGGAATCCCCATGAACGCAAGCATAGAGGAACAATCACACGACCTGTACCGTGCATTGCTGAATATACAATGTTAAGATCTTTCTGACGGTTGATCACATCCTGGTCGATCAATGCCTCGTGAACAGCTGTCATATAGTCGAAGTCCATCTCACCACCAATGATCTTGATTAGATCCTTGTTGCCAGCGAACTTAACATCCTCAACCTTTACTTTGTTAACCTCGTCGATGATACCCTTATCGTGTGGAGCTAGCACCTGTGCACCGTCCTCCCAATAAGCCTTGTATCCGTTATACTCACGTGGGTTGTGGCTTGCAGTCACGTTAACACCTGCCTGAGCCTTCAACTGACGAATAGCGAAAGAGATCTCTGGTGTTGGACGCAACGACTCAAATAGATATACCTGAATACCGTTTGCAGAAAAGATATCAGCGACTGTCTCTGCGAATAGACGCGAGTTGTTACGGCAATCGTGACCAACAACGACTGAAATCTGCTTACGGTCTGCGAAATTCTTCTTCAAATAGTTAGCGAAGCCCTGAGTGGCCATACCAACTACATACTTGTTCATACGGTTTGTTCCAGCACCCATGATACCACGAAGGCCACCAGTACCGAACTCTAAGTCACGATAAAAAGCATCAATCAATGCATTCTTATCTGATGAATCCAAAAGAGCCTTTACCTCCTTCTTTGTATCCTCATCAAAGTTACCGTTTAGCCAAACCTGAGCTTTGGCTGTTACTTCTTGCAATAATGCTGTATTGTCCATTTTAACTTAAATTGTTTTTCTTAGTTTACGGCCACAAAGATATTATTTTGTGGCTAAATTATTATGCTCAAATGTTAAAAAATGTTATTTTTCTGCTTCAAAACCCTTCAAAAGTGCGATTTCTTCCGCCCAAATGGACTCATCCGGGGTCTCCAGAATCAACGGAATATCATTAAACATATCCTGTTGCATAATCCATTTAAAGCATTCTATACCGATTTCACCCTTGCCAATACTATTATGGCGGTCGACTTTCGAGCCCAATGGTTTCATCGAATCATTGATATGCATAGCTCGCAAATAGCTAAGTCCTACAACTTTGTCCAGCTCCGCGAATGTCGACTCACAAGCCTCAGCTGTACGCAAATCATAGCCGGCCGCAAACGTATGGCAGGTGTCAATGCACACTCCCACTCTGCTCTTGTCGTCGACCATACTGATGATTTTGGCGATCTCTTCAAATCTGTTTCCGACATTAGAGCCTTGTCCCGCCGTATTCTCTATCACAGCACATACTCCCTTCGTTTTGTCGAGAGTGATATTTATCGACTCTGCGATACGTGCCAGACAGTCATCCACAGATATCTTCTTCAAATGGCTTCCGGGATGGAAATTAAGAAGCGTCAAACCTAGTTGCTCACAACGTTGCATCTCATCCAAGAATGCGGCACGCGACTTCTCCAACCCCTCCGTCTCCGGATGTCCGAGATTAATCAGATAGCTGTCATGAGGCAAAATATATGCCGGGTCGACGTGAATTTCTTCCGTCTTCTTCTTAAAAGAAGCTATCGACTTATCACTCAACGGGGCAGAAAACCATTGACGCTGGTTTTTCGTGAACAACGCAAATGCATTCGCCTGTATTGCGGCTGCGTTCACAGGAGCGTTCTCCACTCCACCCGATGTTGAGACATGTGCACCTATATGTTTCATAAATTCCTAACTCATAATTGAGGCACAAGGCCTATATTATTGGACAGGCTCAAGACCTGACCCAAGAATCTTATTTCGTTTCGTTTTTATATTGCTTGTATGCTCTTGCAAGAAGGAAGAAACCTGTCACAAACAACGGAACACTTAGCCACTGTCCCATGTTGAGCATCATTCCGTCTTCAAAAGACTCCTGGTTGTTCTTGATGAATTCAAGCAAGAATCTAGTTAGGAAGATTCCTTCCAAAAAGACTCCGAAGATCAATCCCTCATACTTGCGTGCATTCGTCTTCCAATACAAGTACATGGTAAAGCAGTATGTCACTATGCAGTAAAGCATCTCATATATCTGTGTCGGATGACTTGGCTCAGAGAAAACAGGATCCGCTTTGCCTGCCATCCACGCATTGATATTCGTGATGAACTGGAATGCCCAAGGCACATCTGTGGCATGACCATAAATCTCATGGTTCATAAAATTTCCGAATCGGATACAGCATCCTGTGATTGCGACAGCAATCACAGTACGGTCGAGCACCCACAAATAGCTTTGTTTTGCAACTCGTCTGCTGAAAATATACATTCCGATCAAGATTCCGACCGCTCCACCATGGCTCGACAATCCTCCTTTGTTGATCAAAAGCACCTCTCCTAAATGTGAGAAATAGTACTCTGGGTCATAGAAGAAGCAGTGGCCAAGACGTGCACCGACCACAGTGAATATCGCCATATAAGTCAAGAAATCGTCGATGGCGGTATCTGGCAAACCTTCTCGTTTATAGATATACTTCTCTGTGATATAACCTAACAAGAATCCGAAAGCCCACATCATTCCGTACCATCTCACATCCATATCCAATCCTGGAATTGTGAACGCCACCGGATTGACGGTCCATGTAATATATCCTAACATATTTTTGTTTTTTATTGAAAAAGAGGCGTGTTCTGATGCAAAACACGCCTCAATTATTGTTTGATTTAATAAATCATCAAATGTTTTTTCCGCAGCACTGTTTGTACTTCTTGCCGCTTCCACATGGACAAGGATCGTTTCTACCGACCTTCACTCCTGCATTTGCTGGCATCTGCTTCTGCTGCGATATCTGCTGAAGAGGTGACTGCTCTTCTGGAGCCTCCTCTAGGTCTTCACTTCTGTTCATCTGCATCGCTTTCATTCTTTCTTCAGCCTCCTTAGCCTCAGCCAAAGCCTGACGGCGTGCAGCCTCCTCTGCGATACGTGCCTGAGTCTCCGCATCATCCTCCTGTCTCATCAGGATCTGTCCGCGCATCAATACGTTGACTGCCTCCTGGTTCATATCATCAAGCATAGCCGCAAACATATTGTATGACTCGATCTTGTAGATAACAAGCGGATCCTTCTGCTCGTAGTGTGCATTCTGAACTGAGTTCTTCAAATCGTCCATCTCACGCAAGTGATCCTTCCACTTTGAATCGATAGCGTGAAGCAATGTGCGACGCTCAAACTCCTTAACCACATTCTTACAATGACAATCAACAGCCTCTTTCAAATCAACTGCGATACTATATACGAAGTGACCATCTGTGATAGGAACACCTACCATTCCACCTTCTGGATGCTGGTCGAAGATATTCTTCAATACTGGATAAGCCTGATCAGCAATCATCTCTGTACGGCGTTTGAATGTAGCCATAGCCTCCTCAAACAATCTCTGGATCAACTCCACATCCTTCAATGCATTGTAATCGTTTTCTGAAATTGTTGTTTCGAAAGACAAAAGACGGACAACCTCATTCTTGAAATCTGAATAGCTCAACATTCCCTTTGTCTCTCCGACAATTCTTTGAGCCACTCCATAGATCATATCCATAAGGTTGACACCCATTCTCTCTCCACGCAATGTCTGGCGACGACGACGGTATACCACCTCACGCTGATTATTCATCACGTCGTCATACTCGATCAAACGTTTACGGACACCGAAATGGTTTTCCTCTACCTTCTTCTGGGCTCTCTCGATCGACTTAGTGACCATGTTGCTTTCGATCATCTCACCGTCTTTCACACCCATCTTCTCCATCAAGTATGCGATCTTCTCAGAACCGAACAGACGCATCAACTTATCTTCCAATGAAACGAAGAACACTGATGAACCTGGGTCTCCCTGACGTCCTGCACGACCACGCAACTGACGGTCAACACGACGAGACTCGTGACGCTCTGTACCGATGATAGCCAAACCACCAGCGTCTTTTATCTCCTGAGAAAGTTTGATATCGGTACCACGACCTGCCATGTTTGTAGCGATAGTCACAGTCTTGCTCTTTCCTGCCTCAGCTACAATCTCTGCCTCCTTCTGGTGAAGTTTAGCATTCAACACGTTATGCTGGATACCACGCATACGCAACATTCTGCTCAACAACTCAGATATTTCGACTGATGTTGTACCCACCAACACTGGACGTCCCTGATTTGTCAACGATACGATCTCCTCGATAACAGCATTATATTTTTCACGCTGTGTACGGTAGATACGGTCGTTCATATCTATTCTTGCGATAGGACGGTTAGTAGGGATAACTACAACGTCCAACTTATAGATATTCCAGAACTCAGCAGCCTCTGTCTCCGCTGTACCTGTCATTCCGGCAAGTTTGTGATACATACGGAAGTAGTTCTGCAATGTGATAGTCGCATAAGTCTGAGTAGCAGCCTCAACCTGCACACCCTCTTTTGCCTCCAAAGCCTGATGCAAACCGTCGGAATAACGACGTCCATCCATGATACGGCCTGTCTGCTCGTCGACGATCATAACCTTGCCATCAATAACAACATACTGGTCGTCTTTGATGAACAATGTATATGCCTTCAAAAGCTGGTTGATTGTGTGGATACGCTCACTCTTCACTGCATAGTTCTGAATAAGCTGTTCCTTCTTCTCTGCCAATTCAGCAGCTGGAAGATTCATAGCTTCCAAATCAACCATCTCGCTACCGATATCTGGCAATACGAAGAATGTAGGGTCCTCGCTGACACCAGTCAACGCATCAACACCCTTATCTGTAAGAACGATGCTATTGTGACGCTCATCTATCACAAAGTATAGAGGATCTGTTGCCTCTGGCATTCTCTTGTTGTTCTCTGCGATATAGATTTCTTCTGTCTTCAACAAAAGAGGCTTGATTCCAGGCTCACTCAAGAACTTGATCAATGGCTGGTTCTTAGGCAAAGCCTTATAAGAGCGGAACAATGCCAAAGCACCTTCCTCCTGGCTTTTCTTGTCGCTCTCCTTCAACAATCTCTTAGCCTCTGTCAAATAGTTTGTAGCCATCACCTTCTGCAAGTTGACAAGGTGCTCTACACGTGGTTTGTACTCATTGAACAACTGCTCGTTGCTCTTTGAGCTGTCCATCGGACCTGAGATAATCAATGGAGTACGTGCATCATCGATAAGTACTGAGTCGACCTCATCGACAATAGCGTAATTATGTTCACGCTGTACAAGTTCCTCAACTCTACCTGCCATATTATCACGCAAGTAGTCGAAACCGAATTCGTTATTTGTACCGAACGTGATATCAGCCATATATGCCTTACGACGTTCGTCAGAGTTTGGTCTGTGCTTATCGATACAGTCAACTGTCAAGCCATGGAACATGTAAAGTGGACCCATCCACTCAGAGTCACGTTTTGACAAGTAATCGTTGACTGTGATGACATGGACTCCATTATGAGTCAATGCGTTCAAGAAGATTGGCAATGTACCCACCAATGTTTTACCTTCACCGGTAGCCATCTCAGCGATTTTACCCTGATGCAAAACGACACCACCGAACAACTGTACGTTGTAGTGGATCATGTTCCAAACTGTTGGGTTACCACCTGCCTGCCACTCGTTGTGGTAAACAGCCTTGTCGCCATCAATATCAACGAAGTCGAATTTCTCAGCAAACTCACGGTCAAGGTCGTTTGCCTTAACAACAACCTCCTTCTGTTCTGTGAAACGACGTGCTGTATCCTTTACAATAGCAAACACTTCAGGAAGCACTTCTGTAAGCACCTCCTCATATTTATCAAGCTTTAATTTAGATAATTTGTCAATCTGGGCATAAGTTTTCTCTCTCTGCTCGATTTCCTGAGACTCAATCTGCGACTTCAAATCCGCGATTTCTTTTGTCTCAGCAGACACATAATCCTGTATCTTCTGTTTGATTTCTTCCGTACGGTCACGGAGTTCATCATTCGACAACGCTTGTATTGAAGGGTATATCAGCTCAATCTTATTTATGTAAGGCTGAATCAACTCCCTATCTCTTTGGGCTTTATTTCCAAATATCTTGGATAAAAAATTCCCGAATCCCATATATTATATTAGTTTTATATTATCTATTACGTCTTTTTTCCGAAAACCTACGCAAAAATACACTTTATTTGCTTATAAATCGTTCTTTTTCTAAACAACAATGATTTTTTATGCTTTTTTAGCATTTAAATACTCTGCGTAGATACGTGCGGCACGCTCTACAAGCACTGCACAAGGGATTATCTCCTTCACATCTGGATTTGGCTTCACACCACGAAGCTCTGCACAAACCGTGCTTCCATTCTGTTCCTTGAAACGCATAGCAAGTTCTTGAGCCACCTTGTATGCATGCTCTTTTCCTGCCATATCACCAGGATCGACGCTGCCTTCCTCCAATCCCGACAACATAGCCGCGCCTAAGTATGCTCCACACACATCTTTCATTTTTGCGACACCACCACCTAATCCAGCTGTGATGCGAACTGCCGTAGCTTTATCGATACCGTAATCTTCTGCAAACGCTGCAAATACCGCTTGTGCACAATTATAACCTTCCGCCTTCAATCTGCAGGCCAACTGTGCTTTTTCCTCCACATCAATCATTACCCTAAATTTATTAGATATATCTTTTTATTTCCGTTTGGCACAGCGTCAAAAATGATATATTTACAGCCGTTGATAGTCTTGATTTCTGATTTGATCACCACCTCATTCTGAAGCACCTCGACATCCTTCCAACCAAATGGCAATGGGCACCTCAATGTCAAAGGATAATCATAAAGGTCGTCATCCAAACCGTCTTCCAAAGAGATAATCAGCTTGTTATTATCCTTCACTTTAGACATACCATCTTTTTTTATCTCTTCTTTTGGGAATTCAATTTTCGCTCTATCTCTCTCCTTAGAATACTTGGCTGCATTCTTGAATGTAGTGACCCAGAACGAGTTCGACTTTTCCTGCTGTTTCAAGTAGTCAAGACTTTCGCTCAACACTGTTGAAGACAATGGGGAATAGCCGTTTCCGTCGTCAAGATCATACAAAGAGAAGATACACCATCCGCCACTGCTTCTTGCAGTGTTGAATGCATATATGAAATCATCAAGAGTTCTCACAGCTTCATTTGAGCCGCACATTATAGAACTTATATTCAAATAATCATTTGGAGTCGCACGCTCCACATATCCATGACAACCTCGAGCCGCAAAATAATGTTTGCTTATGATGCTTGTGTCTCCCACGACACAGTCGGTATAAGCAAATGTGTTACACTTATACATCGGCAACTTGACATTGATTCTTGCATTCGCATCAAGTATGTCCTGCTTCTGACGCTCTCTCGACAATGTGTCATACACCGCATGGTCTACGGTATGGCTACCTACCTCACATCCTCTCTCTGTCGTTGCGACACGCAAGGCATCCCACTTTGTCCGGTCACACCAACGTGTAGTCACAAAGAACGTGCATGGATAATCATGTTCGTAGAATATAGGCAGAGCCGTCGTGAACTGATTGTCGTAGCTGTCTTCCATGGTATATGATATAGCGCACTGCTTGAATCCGTGCCATGTAGCCACTTCAAACTCAGTCTGTGGGGCGCACCCTACAGCTCCAAGCATAACTATCATCGCATAAAGCGTCTTTATATTGTTAACTATACGCATACTCAAAACCATTATTAAGGTTTTAATCATCTTCGTCTTCAACGCAAGCCCCGCCCGTATTCAATTCCAGCAGTCCATCCGGAATATCCATAACTATGGTTTGCTTGTCATCGTCTATCTCTACAATGAAATCGTCAACCGCCGGAATCATAATCTGGAATCCTGCAGAATCGGTTGTGTCAAGGCAGAACAAGACATTTTCTGTGTCATAATCGACATAATCGATGACTCCTACTTTTTCTCCACTTGCATCGTAGATTGTGTAACCTTCATAATCAACACCCTCCGCCTCTGCCAACGTATCCTCATCTACATCTTCTGCAGAAAGGTATACCGTCGCTCCGATCAGGCGTTCCGCTTCTTCTTTGGTGTCGATATTGTCAAGCTTTAGAAGTCGTCCACTGTTCTTTGTCCTCTCTTCTGCAATACGGAACGGAATATAACATCCGTCTATATCGATAAATATAAAATCCACGCCCAACTCGTCAAGCCAATCAACAGTAATCACAACCTCAAGATTGCCCGACAAACCATGCGTTTTACTTACATATCCAACTTCAATTATATCGTCCTTCGTAATCATCTATATTGCGTTGAGCTACAAATATAAATATTAGAATGATAAATCTATCCTATTTTTCCGCTTTTTTGCTAAAAACGGAGTCGATAAAGGCAATCATCATTTCCGCAGTCTTCTCAAACCCCAATTTCGACACATCGACACAGAGGTCGTATCCTTTGGAATCTCCCCACTCTTTTCCCGTATAATAATCGTAATACTCTTTTCGAGCGGTCTCTCGTTCCTCAACCAATTTCTGCGCTTTTTTGATGTCGATATTGTGTCGCGACGCAATGTTTTCCGCACGGAATTCCATCGGAGCTCGTAAGAAAAATGTCACCACATCTTTTCTCTCTCTTAGCACATAGTCGGATGCTCTTCCCACAATCACACAACTCTCTGTGTCTGCGATTCTTTGCATTGTCTCACTCTGAGCTTTGAAAAGGTTGGCTCCGGAAAGCACAGACTCGCTTGTGTTCGGCGACGATAAGTCAGCCAATCTATCCAATGTGTTTTGCATCGACGGTACTTCATCCGCTTTTGCAAATATCTCAGGTGCGAAGCCCATATCCTTAGCGGCCTCTACCAGCAATTCGCTATCATAATACTTGATGCCGTAATGGTTGGCTATAAGTTTTCCGATATATCTTCCTCCAGCTCCAAACTGTCGTCCGATGCTGATCACCACATGATTGGAATCTGTATTCTTCTCCACATCCGCAACTTTCGGTTCCTTGCTTGGCAACATCAACGATTTCTTATACTGCAGTTTCAATACAATCGCTGCTGTAATCGCGGATAGTGTGTCGGATACTGGCATCGCAAACCAAACTCCGTCAAGTCCGAACTTCTGCGGCAACAGCCATACAAGTGGGATAAGATAGAGTAGCTGACGTACTGAACTCATAAACAATGATACTGGAGCTCGTCCGATACTCTGGAAAAAGTTAGCAACCACCATCTGGAATCCCACAATCGGCATCATCATCACTACAATACGCAATCCATGCGAAGCCGCTTCTATCAATGCCTGAGCGTTGCTCTCTTCCTGGTTCACAAAAATGGATACAATATTGTCGGCAAAAACTTCACACGACACCCACATGAACACCATGACACAAGTGGCGCACAGCACCGTCATCTTCAACACTTTATCCACACGGTCAACCAATTGCGCTCCAAAATTATATCCGGCAATCGGCTGCATAGCCTGATTAAATCCGAACACCACCTGAGCCGCCACCAAAATCACACGGTTGCAGATACCATACGCTCCAATGGCATTGTCTCCTCCATACTTGTAGAGTGTATTGTTGAGCATCATAGTCACAAGACACGCGCATGCATTAAGTGTGAACGGTGCAATTCCGATTGCGAAGATATTCTTCACAATATGCTTCTGTAATTTGAAATCCGGGATTGAGAATGTCAAGACGTCCTTGCCACTGTAGAAATGATGACAGATGACAATCAATGAAATTGTCTGTGCGGTGATTGTAGCGAGCGCGGCTCCCTTTATTCCCCATTCAAACTGATAAATGAACAATGGGGCAAGAATAATGTTGAGCACCACTGTGAGAATAGTGGTAAGCATCGCTTTTCTTGGATTACCACTGCTTCGCATCACATGGTTGAGTCCAAAGAACAGGTGAGTCAAGACGTTTCCAATCAACAGCACCGTCATAAAATCACGTGCTGGAGCAATAGTCTCGTCACTGGCTCCGAACAAAACCAAAATCTCATCCAAGAAAAACAGACCTAACACCATTATGACGATACCGATAATGACATTCAGTGTCGTCACATTTCCAAGCACTTTGTTTGCCGACGGATAATCTTTCTGACCAAGTTTGATAGACACCAGCGTCGATCCTCCGGCTCCCACAAGCGAGCCAAACGCCGCAGACAGGTTCATCAACGGGAATGCAATAGCCAATGCCGTGATACAGCGAGGTCCATCGTTCGGAATATGACCGATGAAAATGGAGTCGATGATATTGTATAAAGATGCCACAACCATCGATATGATGGCTGGCACAGCATATTTGAACAGTAACTGAGGTATCGGTTCAGTACCAAGTTCAGTAGGTGTTGACTTAGTGTTCGTCATTTTTTCAAATCATTTGGACTGCAAAATTAACAATAAATTTCACTTTATCATAATCTACAACATTTGTTATCCCCATCTGAACACAATCCACATTATCTAAAACAATAATATCAAATCGGTTTATATCCAAGATTCTTATTATTTATTTTCATCTGTTTTTTGCCTCATCATCTTCTTTATATCTGCAAAACTCTGTATCTTAGCGACATGATAACACATGATTCTATTATGAAGACACTATTGATTACTCTATTGAGTTGCGTCTCTTTACTGGCTCACGCTCTCGACACAAACAAAAAATACTACATTTTCCACTCCTCTGGAATGGTGCTTTCCGCTGTAGACGGCAGACCTAACCTTCATACGTTTGATGCCACAAACGGCCAGGTCTTTCAATTTTCCGCTACCGGCAATGCGTACTTCATCAAGAGTGTATCGCAAAACAAAAATGTCGCTAAAACTGGCGATTGGGATACAGAATTGAGTTCAGGTACGGGCAACGTCGCCAAATTTTCCATTGAAGAATGCGGCGGCGAATATGTCCGTTTCAAATGTGCAAATAATAATCTCTATTTAGGTACCGACGCGATTGCTCCAGGCAGCAACGTCTACTCGGATAAAAACGGAAAGGAGACTCTCCACTATTGGTTTTTGCGTGAGGCTTCTTCCAATGTACTGGTGACTGACGGACTACAAGGCATTATAAACAAAGCGGAAGACAGACTTGCGTCCACTTCAGAAGGAGACGATGGTGGAAAATTCCCTACGTCTGCTCGAAAATCTTTAATGGATGCCATAGATGAGGCTAAAACAGCCTTGGAAAACGGATCTTCCCAAGCGGATATTGTTGCGGCGACAAAGGAATTGAATTCTGCGATCACTGCCTACAACAACAGCCGTAACCTTCCGTTCAGCACGGGCAAAAAATACTACGTTGTCCACGCCAGCAACCGTTTTCTGACAAACTCCAACAACAATACTTTGATAAAGAATGCGGCATACAACGCGTCGCAACAATTTACGATCGAGACTCTTTCCGACGGCACATACGCATTAAAAAGCGTTTCTGGAAATAATTATCTGAATGCGACGGGAGAATACGACACCCATTTCGCAAATTCGTCAAGCAACTCGACCGCTCATCTGAAGATTGCCTACGCTCCGAATGAAGACAAATACGTGAGAATACAGTTTTCTTCCAACAGCAAATATCTTGGCACCGACGGCACAAGCGACAACAAGGGTGTCTATAGCGACAAAAGCGGATCCGACGGCAAACATTATTGGATGCTTATACCTGTGGATTCACAATTCGGACAACCATATTCACAATTCCACATTGGCAGTCCAGCACTTCGACTGGGAATGAACTGGAACGACGCGGATGGCAACCACATCAATGCGCATGGAGGATGTGTGCTTTATAAAGACGGCGTGTATTATTGGTTTGGCGAGAATTATCGTGCGAATCCTGTAAAGAGCAACGGAATTGTCTGCTACACATCCACGGATCTTTACAACTGGAAATATGAATGTATGGCTTACAAATGTCCTGAAGTTCCATTACGAAACGACTATCAGGATATGAACTACGGGCGTACACTTGAACGTCCGAAAGTGATGTATTGTCCGAACACTGGGAAATATGTGATGTGGGTTCACTGGGAAAACGGTTCTGGATATGCGGCATCTCGCGTCGCCATCCTTTACAGCGACAAAATCACAGGTCCATATACATTCGTGAAGACGATGCGTCCACGTGGCGACGAGCAACCGTCCGGCTCACGCGACCAGACTCTGATGTATGATCCAGACTACAAAGTCGGCTACCATTTCGGTTCGGCGGAGGAGAACATGACCATGCATGGTACATTGCTGACAAACGACTTCCTTGATTTATCGCCGACGTGGGAGCGTATGTTCGTGCAGAAGCAGTATGAAGCCCCAGCGATATTCAAGTATCACAAACGATTCGTGGCAATCACATCAGGATGTACAGGTTGGGATCCCAACCCTGCCCACTCGTCATACTCACAGCTACCGTTGAGCGGTTGGAACGATTTGGGTAATCCTTGCGTCGACGACGAGAAAGCCACCACCTACCATTCGCAAAGCAATTACGTCTTCAAAGTGCCGGAACGTTATGATGCCTACATCTATATGGGAGACAGATGGAAAGGAGGCGACTATTTCTCAGATGCCAACGTCGGTGAGTCATGGCATATATGGTTGCCGATCGATATGCGTACAGGATATCCGATCATACGTTTCTATTCAGACTGGGATTTGAGCATCTTCGACAAGATCAACCGCTACAGACGAGTGGCGAAGATTGAAGATGGAAACACATACGTGTTGCTTTCAAAAAATGCCAACAGGATTTTGTCGTTGAAAGACGGAAGGATGCAGTTGACGGAAGACAATGACGACATCAATCTGTCGCTTAAAGTGACGAAAACAGACGATGGATCCTACAAACTGACAGATGAGAAAAGCGGTATGGCTCTCGACGCTACAAACGGACAGTTGAGCATGGCGATTGCAGACAACAGTCCGGCACAACGATGGAAGATAGTGGACAGCGGCACACACGACGGCTACTTCTACCTGTCTCCTGCCAACAACAGCAACGTCGTCCTGACGAACTTCAGCGCAACACCGACAGCCAATGGTGTGGTAGGTCTGAACAGTTCATCCAAAACCACATCCAGCCAGTTCGCATTCTGTTTTGACTCCGAGAAATATGACATGGAAGCCATCAGCGACGAATCCGACGGCACTTACGACAGATGGATGCAGAGTATGGGATTTGAGCCTACTGCATATAAGGACATAAACGTAGACGATGACAATAACGAAAGCATCCACGTCTACAGCACACAGAATGGCATAGGCATACTATCCGATTCCGACATCACTGTCTGCGTCTGGACAATCAACGGACAACTGCTTGAAAATTTCAATCTAAAAGCAGGAACCAGAAAAGAAATTGTATTGCCAAGAGGTATGTATGTGGTGAATGGGGAGAAGGTGATGGTGGAATGAGGGGGGCATAACTAAATTCATTGGCATATGTATGTGATTACCCGTGGTATTCCAAATCACGACACAGAAAATACACCTTTAGGTATTGATATACATAATGATGGAAAGTTAAGTAATATTCACTTCATCGAATTGACGTTAAATAACGTCTTAATTGCCATAATCAAAGACTATCACATAATAATCAACCTTCAATTAATAAGTATCCAACAAATGATTTATATTATATAATTGTTGTTTCATACTGTCGAGATTCTTGTTAACATTGGCAAACTCTTTTGTTAATTCGTTGCGTTTGCTGATATAATTACTTCTCTGATTACGATAATAAGTCATTCTACTGTTGTAATCCCCAACAAGTTTTGCCAATCTTTGCTCTCTATTCTTCTCTGCACTTCTTTGAGCCATGTATGGACCCAAAATCAATCCCACAATTGCTCCAAACCCAGCAAACATTAAACCAATACCTCCAAAGATCAAAGCATATAAAACTTTTGTACCTATTGAAGCCTCAGCTGAAGGCAAATAAGGTGGATTTTCTTTCAATCTTTGTGTCAATAAATCTATTTGATAATCACAATTCTTAATTTCGTCATTGATTTGTTTGATGCTATTATTACAATTGTAAATACAATTGTCTGTGGATTTTTTCATGCGAGAAAGATAATCAATCTCAGCTTCTGTAACGCTTTTTTCGTAATTATAAACTTCATTTGTTTTGACATCGATATGACCAGACAAAACGTCGACGTCTTTGATTTTAATCGATTTAACCACCAAATTATAATTACCTGCTTTTAATCTGTACTTATATGTTCCTGGATTTTCAGCTGTAAACATCAATTTTTCATTGGCATAAAGACAACAAGGGCTATCAAGATTGAAAATCAGAAGTCCTCCGACTCGATCTCCCATAGCCACAGCTACACCTAATACAGACCTTAACTGAGCTAACACCTCTCCAAGCTGTTCATCATTTTTGAATCCATAGACAACAGTGTTCACATCCATGTCATTCTTAAGCCATGATTGTTTGTTGAAAAAACCACCACTATGATATCCCATAGCCATGAACATTTTGTTCAAATCGTGAGCGAGCTTTACAGTCTGATTGACCAATCCATTTTTACGAAAAGCAGCTGATGTCAACAAAAGTACAGCTGTGCAATCTTCAATTTTCTTCTCTACAGCTTCAATATCATCAGTGTCACCAAAAGAAAAATCTAACATAAGGTTTTCTCTTTCCAAGACATTCTTGAAGTTTTTTACATACTCTTGATCCTCTTTGTTGTCATTGCAATATACAACATAAACACTATTAGCCATAAATTAATTTTTCACGTTCCACAATAAAAAAACTTTTAGAACAAAAGCAGAAACGCCGCTGCACCAATTTCGAACAAAGCTTTTCCCCAGCTAAAATCATCGTCTTTCTTTTCTTCTGGTTCAGAACACTTATCATCAGTCCACTCACCTGTTATCGTTTGTCCATTTGACATCGTCAAACAACCTTTCCCGTTTTTCATGTCATCTGACCATTCTCCTTTATACAATGAACCATCCTTATATCTCATAACTCCTTTTCCTGACCTTTTGTCATCGGACCATTCACCATCATACGTTTCTCCATCCTTATATCTCATAACTCCTTTTCCTGACCTTTTATCATCTAACCATTCACCATCATACGTTTCTCCATCCTTATATTTCATAACTCCTTTACCACTCATCTTTCCTATTCTCCATTCTCCTATATAAGACGTTTCGGGGGTTTTATAAGTACCAAAACCATGGAAGAGATCAGCATACCAATCTCCTGAATACGAGGCTCCATTAGCGGTCTTCCAATTGCCTTTACCATGCCTTTTGCCACTTTGCCAATCTCCTACATATGACTGACTTTTCGACTTAAAGACACCCTTACCATGGTATTGGTCAGCATACCATCCTCCTATATATGTTGAACCATCAAAGTTGAGCCACTTTCCTTGACCATGTTTTTTTCCATTCTGCCACTCTCCTTCATATTTTTCATTTTTTGATTGGAACGTGCCCTTCCCTTCATATTTATCTGATTTCCATTCTCCAACATATGATGACCCATCCTTATTATTCAATGTTCCACTTCCACTTCGCTCTCCATACGCCCACGTACCAACATATACACTTCCATCAGCATATTTCATTGTCCCCTCGCCTGAATACAGACTATCTACAAAAGAGCCTTTGTATTCAATTCCATTTGCAAAGGATTTGCATCCTTGTCCATTTGGCATATCTTTATCCCAGGTGCCAATATATGAATACTCACGACAGCTATAAGTACCATAGCCACATCTTAGGTCATTAACCCAATCTCCTTCATACATAGAACTGTCTGAATAAACCATATGACCTTTACCAACTCGTTTGCCCTTAACCATTTTTCCTGAGAATGTAGCATTTCCCCATCTATATGGAAGTTGAGGGGTATTGAGTTCATAACGCTTACTTATCTTTTCTAGACAAGTGTTGTATGCACAAACACAGTTATTGTATTTGTTATACTCTTTTTCACTTGCATCGTCTCCAATCATCATAGTTTTTTTCCAATCATTGACAATAGTAAGCAGGTCTATATCTATATTTTGATACTGATTCAAAGAATCATCTATGATAGCATCTATTGTCTTTATGCATCCATCTATAAATAAGTTGTAAGACACAATTGTGTCTGGATAACGATCGTATATATTATCATCAACCACTTGCAATAGATTCTTATTTTTCGACGCAAGATGCAAAATCTTACATGATTTGTTATAATCTTTCGCCAACAGACAATTTTGAAGTTTGTCTGGTGACGCATACACATGATATAACAAAACAACAAAAGCTGTCATCAACGTTGAGAGGATTCCCCATTTTGAACGAAGAAGAACACCAAGCAAACCAACGGTACCTATAACCGAATACCAATAGATGTCTGATTGCCAAAACATTCCTATAACAGCGATAACCGGCAATAATGCATAGAAGAATACTCTATTACATAAGAAATTTTTAGTTGCCAATGGCAATACCAATGCAACAAGAACAACTGTCCATAATGACACCTCTGGAACTGTATATATAAGATCAGTTATTGCTTCCATAATTATTTTTTCTTTATGTTATAAGATTGGACTAACAAATCTCCAATGCTGTCGTGAACTATCAATTTGCCTTTTCCCTCAACTATATCATCATATTTTTTTCTATTTTCATCTATAATTTTCTGAACTCCGTCAAAACGTAAACAATAAACAATCACAGAAAAGACTGTAAAGATAGCTAGCAGAATAAAAGAGTACTTCCACAAACTTCCTTCATAAAATGGTCTTACCATGATAGCAAAAAAAACAACTACGCAAAGAATGGCAACAATATTGAATTGAAAAAATAAGAAATCAATTATTTTGCTGTCACGTCTGTTAACTTTAGATCTTTTATACCATTCATTTCGTTCTTTCTTTGCCTTTTTTCTAGACATTTCATAATCAAGATCTAGAAACACATCTTTGACTCTCAATTTTTGAGTTCCAGTCGGATTCTTCACATTAAGTTCTTTTTCTATCACATAGTTTTTGTATTTGCCTTTTACAAAATGCATATAGATGGTATGTTTGCCTTTATCCAATCTAAACCTTAGACCAAGATTTTCCTCTTTGCCATCTTTTTTTTGATAAACACACAGGTCTTCCGAGTGTTCAGACACAATATATAACTCCTGTCCAACAGGATCTCCTGGCAAACGCACCATACCGTACCTGTCTCTCAAAGTGGCGTAGACCACTGACATTTCATTGGGATTCTCAAAGTTGACGAACATATATTCCTCCACATACATTTGATCCATTGTCCATGTCGGCTTTTTGACATCATATATCAAAAAAATCTCTTTATTGACATATTTTACTTTCTTTGCAAATTCTGCAATATGCAAATCTGTTTTTGACGCATTAGATACGATCAAAAGCACAACTAAACTGTTTTCAATGAGTTTTTCATCTGCCGACTCATAATCTGAGTTCTCGCAGACTTTCAATTTCATAGTCTGCCCGACCTCTTTATCTAGCGCAGATATCACGGAATTAGCCAATATTTGATCCCTAAGACCACATGCAATAAGTATAAATTTTGAGTTTTCTTCCATTCTTGTCTACTTATTTTCATTCTGATTATAAACTTCACTAAAAAAGATTGCCGAACAAATCATATTGCAATACTAATATTTCCCACTGCTATGAAATTTATCATTATACCAATTTATCACATAGGAGTCTCTCAATAATGCCACCGAACATACATTCAAACACCAATATATATACGACTGTCAATCTACGATAGTAAAAAAACAGACGGATTTCAAAGAACAATTACTGCAATCCGTACTGTTGAATTATGCCACAATTATTTAAAAACCGTCGTTTTTGAAGAATCTCTCTGCAATGTATCAGCACTATCATTTTCCAATGGGACTACACTATTCAATGAATCGATTTGCTCTGACTCCTTAATTTTTATATTTGTTGTATCGCTACTTCCTGCTTTGCCAGGAGTGTCAAGGCTCTTTTTCTCGAAAAACAAGAAATAAACGGCAGCCACAAAAATTCCAATAAGGAGTACTACAGCCACCCAGAAAAAGGGCCTTTTCAAAAGATTCTTTATAAAGTTCTTACGTTTATAAGACTTATATTGATCTTCATACACATCAATCAAGAATTCGTCATCCGAATCTACAGGTATCTTTTTGTCGGCTATCAATTTTTCTGCCGATTTAATATCCACTTTGTTTTGTTTAAGAATTTCGATGAAGAAATTTCGTGCCTTACTTTGTTTCTTCTTGTCAGAGAAAATAGCCAACAAATCCTCGGTATCGTTTGTAACCAGTTTTATCAACAACTCAACAATTTTCTTTGTCACATTACTATCTGACGATTTAAGTGCTATTGAGATAAACTGTTCTTGCAATCCCTTGAACAATGTTTCCGATTCCACACACTCAGCCAATGACAAATATTCTAATATATTTTTCGAATTAACAACATCCTCAGCAGAAGTCAGAAAGTTATACAATAAAGACCACTCTCCTGTAATTTGTTTTGAGAAGAAATCAAGGACATTTGTTTTTATTGATTTTGCAAAATCTAAACTTCTTTTATCATCGTTCTTGATGACATCTTTAACTTCTAAAAATAGTTTATTGTAAATTGCAGAATCAAATTCTGATTCAAACAAAGACTTTAAAGCCAGATTAGTTTCCGCAACAGACTTCAAAACAGCCAATGCCTTTTCAGGAGATTCAGACAAACCATTGATTTTATACTGATAGAAAAAGATTGGTGCAAAATTTTTGGCGGACAGATGTTTCTTGTAAACATCAACAAAATCAACAGACATTTTGTTCTGACCATGTTTCTCCATATAGTTGACGAGCAGTGGCCAATAGACATCCACTTTGTCGGGGTTTGCAGAAATTTCTTCTTTTAGCAAACTTGCGACAGATGAAGATTCACTTTCTTCATACAATGTATTCAAAACAGTCAAGATATCACTCTCATTCAAACCATTAGCAACAACTCTTTCAAGAACCTTCTTCCTGTTGTTGCCTGACAAATCCTCCACTTTGTAGAAGAACTTGTACAACTCAATCCACTTTGATTTTAGAGCATCGTCGTCGAGGAAGCTGTTTTTCTTCTCCAAAACCGACTTGTCAAAATATTGGGAAATGATGGGCAATTTACCATCCGTGATAGAAATAGCAGATGAGAAATCTGCCGCCGACGCGGAGATAAGCTCTGTTATGTGTGTTTTGTTTTGCTCTCCTATAATAGCAACGTCAAAACCTTTCTTCTTCAACCATTCTAGGTAATTTACCACATTTACAGCATCCTTAGAAGAAGAAATCTCTTTGACTTTGTTTGAAACCAAAGTCATGAATGGTTCCTTATTCTTCTCTATTTTTTTGACATGCTCAGCCAAAAGAGCAGTGAATTCCTCATTCTTGTCTATTATAGCAAGGCTGAATTCTTCAGGGACAATACAATACTGGTAGAATGCGGCGTTCGTCTCCTTACTCTTATCCTTTACCTTATAATAAGTGTCACTCAACAACCATTTAACTCGGTCGTGTACCGACTTAATGTTATTATTGTCCAAATCTTTCTTTAAAGCCTCTCCAAAAGTTTCATACTCTGGAGTCTCTGTCCAACCTTCATTTGGATTGCATTTCACAGCCATATTGTCACTGAAAGTATAGCTATAATATTCATTGATGAACAGAATCTGAACATCCTTAGGAACCCCATCCTCCTGATAATTGCTGACAAAACTAAAATCCCCAACAATATCTTTTGGCAACAGTCTGTATAAATCTGCGATTACACCAGCAGCCTCTTTCCAATTTGTCTTGACAACCAAAACTTTATTATTTTTCTTTGCCTCAATCAACGAGAATAGTGCTTTGATTGCATTATCTGATACCGTAGACAAACTATCTGCATTGAAAGGTTTGTCTTCTAATGGAAGAGCTTCCATCTGACCCAAAGAAAGAGACTTCATCTCTTCATTGCCTTCATTCGGAGTCGGATCAGTTGGAATGAACCGATTAGATAGCGGTGCTGGATTCTCATACAATATCTGTAGAACATCAGCTCCAGGGTTCTCTTCAAACATGTAACAATCTGTAACGTAGTTACCCATACGACCTGGAACAAACTTGATATAGAAGTTATAGTCGAACCCTACTGGAATTGTACGACCCAACACATATATTGATTTACCATCCACCGCAAGTCTACGAAAAAAATAAGATGTAGGATAATCCTTAATTTTTTCTGGTTCATTTTTTAGTGTTGCTGGCATCAACTGTTGAAACTCTCCCTGACTATAATTAAGAAGATCATTTTCTTGTAATGCAGTCAAATAACTTATTGGAGTACCTTTTGTATATGTTCTGAAGCAAAATCCACGACCTCCTTCAATTCCCTTTTCTGAAGAATTGTATATAACGTGATAATATTTCATGGTATTCAAGATTTAGAATTGGTAAATAAAAGATTAACACATGAATGTTCATCTCTATTATGTAGTATTAGTTTTCTAAGGATTTTATTTGAAAAAGCCTCCAACTTTATAAAGTGCCCAAATAAGAGGATCCATCACTCGGTATGGTTTTATTTCACCGTCGGAATCTCCCTTCAAAATGGTGTTCTCATCAGGCATACAACCAAAAGAAGAAACACCAAAAAAACGAGCATTGTCTCCCCACTTTGTCATGATATTATGACTGTGCTCGCTTGCATCCCAAATCTCAGAATCATCCATAAAGTTCTTTATGGCATTATGACCTGACTCAATCTGATCGAGATTCAATTGCCCAGTTTTGATAAAATCACTGTTCTTAGGAGTTCCGTCACCATTTACGAAAGTCGAGACATCACAGCCCAAATCCTCGTGGTGGTCAATAATCACATCAAATTTTGACAATACAAACGCAAACGGCTTGTTTGACATTGAAGTGTCATTTGTTTGAAAATTATAAAGAGCTGTCAAAGTCTCATCAAAAGGAGTAGCGACATCATTGTTCTCAATTTCATTTGCCTCCAATATATTCTTGATTTTCTTTACCGACAATATATCAAGGACACAGATTACCGCCTTTGACTCTTTTAGATATTTAGCATTCTTCTGCATAGACTCTGAATCTTTGAAATTCTCACCTGCAGTATCATAGAACACCAAGTAGACAGCCTTTTTTGTCACACTGCTTTCCAAACGTAATATCCATGGGATCTCATGCTTAGACACTGCAGTTTTAGGAACAGGCATTTTGAAATCAAATATATTTTCACGAGCCTTCTCATATTTCGTAGAAGTGAACTCTTCTTTATTACGACCAACTTGCTGTGGTGTTATAGTCAAACCAAGTTTGTTACCATACTTTTTCATCTGTTGAATCAAAGTCACAATATAGTTTGTCTTTCCACTCGCAGGGCCACCAATGACAGAAATTATCTCAGCTCCCTTCTCAATCATCTCCTTTGGCAACCAGTTGTGGCAGTTAGGACACACAAACTTTTGTGAAGGGTGTCCGCAAGTAGGACATTGTTCTGGTTTTGGCTTATATGATGTCAAAAAAGAAAAGAATCCCAATTTTGGACGATAAATATTATGAGTTTCCAATTCTTTACCCCAATGGTTTGAGAACTTCGTATCTATATGTTTCTTACATACAAGCTCACCATTCACCAAAGTTGCAATGTTTTCACATTCTACTTGAACCTCATTATTGTCAAATTCTGTATAGCAATAAGGACAAAGTATCTTTTTTCCCATATAGTATTAATTAATAAGTTATTGCTCACAAAAGCACGTATTGCCATCAAAAGCGCTATTGATACCAACAGTTTCACTTTCATGAGGCCATAGTTTTATTGTAAGAATGCCTTTTTTACCACACGACGGCATTTCAGGCAGTGGCAAATTATATTCCTTCTCTATCACACCAAAAAGAGACTCGCCTTTATCATTCAAATCCTCCACAAAAGTTTTGTCTCTATCCACTCTGGAAACAGTATCAGTGAAGAAGGCTAAAACACATCTGTATGGAATAGTAGCATCGCCGAAATCGACCTTCACATGCAACTTCTTCTTCTTCATGAACAAGAAACCTGTAGAAGTAACCTCAGCCGTAATCTTCACACTTACTTTTGAAGTCTGAATTATTGGCAAGGGATACCATTCTGGCATCATCTTCTTCAATTCTGCAATCAAACGGTCTTGAGTTGCTTTTACTGATGTTTTACGAAGTTCTTCTATTTTTTCATTAAACAGAGGCAGATTATCTTGAATTTTGTCTGTTTGCGATAACAAATCGCCTCTAAAATTCTCAATATTTTCAGCTTTTACCTTTGACTCCTTAATACCAGAGTACAACCTACTGAATTTCTCAATTTGTTCATTGGCATCATCAACATCATTCACCTCTTCAACAAACTGAGCATATTCATTCAAAGTATTAAATGCCTTATTCAATGAAGAAATCTGACTCTTCACGTCTGTTGTAGAAGCAGAATCAACAAGTGCCCTTGCTCCGATAAAGTCACCTAATTTTATGCGATTCTTCCACTCGTTTTCTACTCTCATCTGCTCGGATGTAGCACGAGAGATATTATCAGTTGCGAATGATGACTCTTCCTGCACACGTAGCAAGACATCGACAAATTCATTCTTTTCAGTAACCCATCTTCTGATAGCAGCCGCATTAGCAAGCTTTCTTGAGACAATAGATTTCATCTTGTACTCCACTTTCTTAGCTGATCGCCAAATAGTGGTAAATACATTTAACCATTGTCTTTCCGTTACATTAAGGACTTCCGAATATTCTGTCGAGAATGTATTTGACAAAAGAGAGGCAGACTCGCTCGATTCACACAAAACCAAAGAGACCTCAGAAGATTTGACGTTTTCGTTTGATAGGAAAGAACGGAAATGAGGAGCCAATCCATTTTCCGAATTAGCGCGACTCTCAATTTCTGATTTTATTAGATAAGCGGCATGCATCTTTTCATCGCTCAGTTCTATCTCTTTATCCAATAGAGGTTTTCCACTCGCAATAAAATCAGACACGTATTTCTGCAAAATAGGAAGTTCATGTTCAAAAGACAAATAACCAGTATTGTTTAGGCTATTCCACAACATCTCAGATCCGATTTTCATGCGAGGATCTGTACCAACACCCGCCATCGTTTTTGTTGCCAACAAATCCTTGCTTTTCCTTATGTACAAAGATGATGTCACATCACGACCATCAGAAACAACCGTACAAGCAAAATCAGTATTCAACTGAATATTTGACAAAAGTTCCGATTCAAAATCAATCATTGAAAGATTACCAAAACCATCTCTTTTGAACCAATCAATCATAATGTTTCGCTTAACACTCTCCACATCATTAGTAAAAGCTAACATTACCGGCAAATCAGATTTTACAAGATCAATTTCTACGGAATAAACCTCAGACACCGCATTTGCCAAATAGGCCTTCAATGCAATTGATGGGATTTCATCCGCATTCATTCTCAATTTATTCTCGTCAAAATCAGAACCATCCAATGAAAACAAATCAAAGAACGCATTTGGTGCATTCTTTAATGATTCGTTATATGCGAAATTCGTTCCAGTCGATACTGAATCGTTCTGTATCAATGTAGCAAAAGGCACCACACCATTCGTCGGTGTGGCACTTTCCGGTCTAAATGTATTTAATGTTGATGCACCATCGTCGGAATTATAATACAAAGCTATTCTTCGCGACGATACGTACACACATAAAAAATGTTGCATACTATACGCTTACTTTAAGTGCTTAAACAAGAAGTTCTCCATAAAATTCATACCCTCAAGGATAATGAATGGCTGAACAAAATCAAATTTTTCGCTCTTACCATTTGAGAATTCTAACTGAGCTTTCTGATATTCAGGAAGAGATCTAACATATTCACTCATATCAAAGTTTTTCAAATAGTCCATTACCTCTGGCCCCTTGAAATAAGACTCCACATCAAAGTGACGTGCATAACCATAGAACAAATTAATAAAATTGTTAAACTGCTTGTAATGGCCACGCAATGGACATACAAAGTAAGACCCCAAATATCTGTACATATCCGAAGTCACACAATCATCAAATTTCAATGAACCTTGTTCCTTTGTATTTGAAACTATTGTAGTGAAATCGTCCTCTCCTACACATTCAATTGCATTTTCCATTTTTGGAACAAGCAATACCTGTGCGGACTGGCGGATTAGTCCCATTGATACTTCATATTTGATATCAGCTGATGCCACACCTTTAATCAAATCTTCTACAAAAACGTCATAAATAAACTGACCAGCATTCTGATTCAACACATTTTCATTTTCAATGGTTCCCGCAATACCTGCCAAATAAGTGTAGCGGAAGTAATTCTTCGCCAAATCCTTATCAACACAGCTTAGCCACTCAAACACTCTGGCTCCCTTACCTGCACACTTAAGCATGACTTGCGGTCGGAATGATGGATTAGCATCCTCTCCTTTCGCATTTCTGATATCCTGAACCAATCTTCTCGTTATCTGACCTGCATAGAACATGATAAGTCCAGTAACATAAAGGTTTGTGATCATAAGAGGCTGACATGCAGTACTTATCTTCTGATAGAAGCCAGGAAGCTTACCAATATCAAGACGGTCTGCAATCTGATCAAAGTAGAACATTGCAGAATCTGCGTTGAACTTATTGTCTCCAACATTAAGACCTGGCAAATGCCAATCATTTTCCTTACAAATCTGAAGTGCAATATTCTTAAATTTGTCTGCACAGAATTGAGTGGCTTTCACAACATTTTGAGCAGCAAACTTGATAGAATTCTGTTTTACCAATGCAGGATTGTTTCTTACAGAACACATTGCGGAAAAATCCGATGTGGAACCACCAATATCAAAACAAAGCAACAAGCGGTTCATGTCAATCTTCGAAGCATAGTTATTTGCAACGGCAACTGCTTCTGTCAAGCTTGATTTATCAAGAGTTAGAGGATTGAAATTGAAATCAACTGGCTCTTGTTTAGGCCTTAAATCTACAATCTCTTGTTTTTTCTCAATAGGTGCCGATCCTAATCCGCCCACAGGAGTTCCAAGAGCTTCGTTCATATTTGTTGATCCTAAGCCTCCAGTCAGTCCACCACCTAAGCCTCCTGTCAGTCCGCCACCTAAGCCTCCTGTCAGTCCGCCACCCAAGCCTCCAGTCAATCCGCCACCTAAGCCTCCAGTCAGTCCATTATTGTCTGATGGAATATTAAAGTTTGAGCCTAATCCTACCCCCAATCCACCATCTTCAAATTTTGGTGATGATATTTGAGGTTTTTCATAATCTTCAAATGGGAAATCGTTGACTACAGAATTCCACATTGAATTATACTGTAAAGAAAGAGAATAGTTGAATGATGATGGATAAGACCACCTGATCATATCTACTACTGCACTTACTCTGTTATTATCAATTGGGTCAAATAATTCAGCATATACCTGAAGTAACAATGAACGCAAGAATGCCTTTCTATTAGCTTCATCTATTTTATTATCGCTCCACTTCATATTGTGGACTAGCTCCGCTGTTGTATCTCTGTCAAAAGCCAAATTGATTCTTCTCTGATTAACAGACTCGATTGGCAATTCTTTTTCCAAACACGGGAATCCGCCGATAATAGCATTTTCAAGTATATTATCAACAGGAGCACCTGTTTCCAAATCCAAACGCATTGGATCATGAAGTGACAATATACTTTTTATCGCATTAGATGGAACTCTTTCACGCTGGAAAAAAAACAAATTACGCTGAGATGTCTTTGTCTCATGCCATCCACTCTTGTCGGTTTCCGGTGAATGTGAATTCATCAACAAAGAAATGCATCTGTTCTCAAATACAAATCCCGTTGGAGATTCATTTTCAATCTTAAATGCAACTGAAGTGTTTGTACTTCCAAAATCAAATCCAATAGATGCCCTTTTGACATCACTCAAAGCTTGTCCCCAAAGGTTTCTAGGCAATTGTTTTTGTCCTTCTCGACCATACTTAACTACCAAATAACCACTTGGACATCCTTTTGATGACAATGACAATCCGTAATACGGCACACTAGACTGATATATTTCATATTTGTATGGTTTGTCCAACACTTTAGTTGCAGTAACCAACAATTTGGGTTTGTAATTGTCTACCTCCATATTAGCCAAGCCATTCTTTGCCAACAATACAGGTTCTTGTTCTTTATCAATCATCATGTTGATACGTCCCTGCGAAGGAACTCCAGCAATTGGAATTGCATTGAAAGGGCAGTCTGACGACTGAGTATTGTGGGGAAGTTCAGAATACATGTAATATCTGTTCCACTTGTCACGTACGAAATTAGGCCAAATAACGATGTCTTTCTTATCTATCATCGTTTTATTGACTGTATAAACCTCCTGTTTCTCAGCTCCTTTATCGCTATTGTCTCCCGAAAACCGGATGACAAGAGTCACTGTCAAATTGTCCTTCGTCTTATTAGGATCATATGTGGCCCTTAATGTTGATCTAATTTCACCGCCATTTTCTGACAACAACCCATTTAATCCTGTTCCATACACCAATAAACCTTTAGAAGTAAGAGGTAATGCAAAATAGTCGTAGCATCCAGCATCACCAATACGTTCAGCTTTCAACATGTGCAAAGGGAAAAAATCCATGCATGCAGGATTTCTAGACGCCTCAGGAGTAACTCTAATTTTTGCTATATCAGCATTCTTAGGCAACAAGACCTCATTCAAATCAAACTCAACATACTCACATTCCGCATTTTCTGGTCGTGTCTTGAATATAGCACCGTTGCCGTTACTATAGAAATTAGAAGTATGATTTAGAATGTGATTGAATGGATGTTTGAAAATATTGACATTAGGAATATCCTCTGTATTTACATCTTCTGGAAGTCCATTTTTTAATTCGTTCTCCCATTCCTGCAACTCCCCTTCGATATTCATTGTGTCGACACCCATCAATGTGCCATATTTTGGCAATGCATTCTTTAGATGTTTAATATACGCCAACAATCGTCCTTTGTCTTTGTCTGACAAATGATTTGCCTCATTAAACAATTCGGGCTGACTATCAGAATCAAAACGTGTCGAAGTAAAAATAAGTGTCTCTGCGCACAAACCTCCGACTACCTTCTTCTCTGCCCCCGATCCATACTTCAGGACATCAATAAATGGCACCTGCTTGTCCTTTGCAACCGTAGGATCACACCATTTATCTCTACTATGCAACAACATGTTTCCAAAAGAGCCCTTTGCTTCATATGGATTAACCGTGTCCTGAATAGTCTTTCCATCTGAATAAACTAATTCTATTCTTTTAACATCTAATAATGGCTCATGCAACGCAATACCTGTAAGCAATACTCTCCATTGGTCCAACAAACCCTTATAAAACTTGTTGATACCGCTGTTAGAATTTTGTCGTATAGTTCTTGAATGACTAAGAGCATACTTCAACAAATGGACTCTTGCAAAAGGAGACGGTACTCCAGAAACATAAGAATTTATTGACAAATCCTTTCCATTTACCGTTGCCCCTGTATTGATTTTCTCCAAGAATCCGTCCTTAGCAAAATCTACCTTGTCCCAAATATCTGCTTTACTACACGCAATAGCTGGACCTTCTATAATTAAAGATTTATTTTCATTTGCCATAATTGAATTCCAATATTAAATATGATACTAGAATTTATAATTCTCCAACTTTGTAATTGTATTATACAAATGAGCAAGGAATTTCTCTTTTGTAGTCTTTACATTATGTTTGTTTTCATCGACCACATTTGAAGGTTCCTTAAACATTCCTATCAACTTGTCATAGCTTGTTTTTGTGAGGAACGCTCCCCCTTCTGTCGACCAATTGTGACTACTCTCTTCAAACAAATCTCCCGGATCGTAGGAATTCGGATCCAAATCGGCTATGTTGCTGACGAATGCATTCGACTTGAAAATAAACTTTCCTTTTATGCTCTTACAAATTTGGTATACCCAACCATCCTCAACCTTATTATTCTCAATTCTATATGCAAACCGCCTCATGTATTCATCAATCTGTTTCAATTCATTCTCCTTGATTCTATCGTATGAATGAATGTCTTTCTGATTAAGGAATTGTATAAATCTCCTTGTTCCTTCCTGCCCTCTTGAAGCTTCATGCTTTGTTAAAATCACATGAGCTAATGACAAAAAAGCGCCTAACTTATTAGTAAATATGTCTGCATCGTCTCCGACAAATGTTTTTCCTGTAAACAATAGGCCTGACGCATTTGTTTCTACTCCATGGAACCAGTACTGAGGCTCCGATTTCTTCATTTCATCATCAGATTTCTTAAAAAAGTCATATGCAGCACAAGCACTCAATAACTCAACCACATGACATCTGTTTTTCTGTTCCAAACCTCCTGTGATAGTTTCATTCTCTCCATCTCTGGAATAGTTTTCTATCTCACTTGGCCAACCTATATGATATAGGTGCTTGTAGCATGATTTTACCGTGGCATCGTTCAAATAAAACTGCAATGCCGCCTGGCTATTCAATGCAAACAAACCTGAATCTGCAATAATACCCTTCTCTTTCTTCCTCTGCGTTTCATCTGGATTCTTAAAACTGAAATACTGAGACAAAAGAGTTGTACCGAACTTAACATTATTAAAGTCGAGCGACTTATTAAATCTAACCTCAATTGCCTTATTGAATGCTTCTGGAAGAACTGGTATTGAACTCGCTCCTGTGCCGCCAAAGATAGATCCAAATATGAATACACGTCCGTTACTTCCAGCTGTCGACATTTTTTCCAAGAAATTGCACAATGCCTCCTCCTCTGGTTTGGCATTAGCCTTGTTCTTTGTCACATTCTTTGCCGCTTCAACAATACTATGGTACATCAACATGCTACCCAAATGCGTCTGTGCTCTAAATCCATGAGCGAGGTCGAACTGCTGAACTGACTCTCTATCTAGGAACAACTCTGCCAAATCTTCGTTAGTTTTCTTAGACTCATCGTCTTGATTATTAACGGTTGACAATCTGGCATAATTGTCTCTTCCATGATTCTTGTCTCCTAGATTTGTAAAGTACTTATACAATGTAAGCTTAGATGAGAAGAATGTGTTCTTGTTGGCTACACCCTCCACATTCTGACCGTCTTGTCTCTTAATATCATTATACAAATTTATAAGACTCTCAGTTCTTTCTTTATTACCGTTCTGACTATCGGTATCCAAAGTAAGAATATGGAATTCCTTATCATCAAATATACCAGCTGCGCACATGTGGACAAATGATTCCAAACATCGCATACCAGTACCACCGATTGCTATTATAAAATATTCTCCCATTTACTCAAGGCTTTTAGTTAAAACCAAGTTCCTAACTTAGAACTCTTGAAAATCTTGCTTAAAATAATTCCTAGTAGAATGTATACTACAAGTGATACTGCACCTGCAACCAACATATGTAACAAATAACTATCTTGCTGTGAAGAAATACGTAGATCATGATAATAGATGAAATAATTCAATGTCAAACCTATAAATAGGCTACCGATGCCCAATAACCAAAATTGAATTTTTCTTGTTTTTGAGTCTGACATATCCGGTCTGACATTTACCAAATTAGCTAATAAAATAGCCAACAACAAGATTGCTACCATTGTTACGCCTGCTATACCCCAGGCTGGGATTACTGAGAAATTCATAGTCAATTATTTTCTTTTTATGTAATAATTAATAAGCCCTAACATAATAAGTGTAAACCAACTTACCCTTTGGACTGATATTTGTATCATCCAATGTATTCAAAACAGATTGAAAAATAGCTTCGTTTTTGTCATCAACATCATTCCAGACAAAATTATTCTCCATATTTTGAATATTTCCCTTTTGTACATTACCAATTGTAATATCTAACTTCAACATGTCTCCTTCATTGACTTTAGCATTCTGACCATTGAAGTTGTCTGAGAAATCGACACAAATCTCATACTTACCCTTTTCTTTTGTCTCGTTCATCGAAACTTTGAACATATCCAATACTTTTGTGCCTTGAACTGATTTATATTCAGGGCTGACACTTCCATTTTCATCCTTTTCATCAAGACATTTCATTGCAGTCGCATAGTTTTTGTATTTTTCAAAATCCTCTTGGATGTTAGTCACTGTGATGTCAAGATTATCAATCTTAAACGCATCCTCATCCTCAAAAGTAATAAACAGCTTGCTTAAGAAATGTTCGTACTGATCCGTCTTTGGAACTTCCGGGTTCTGCATGTCTTTAGCATATTTCAACATGTCATTCCAAGACACAAAACAAGGGTAAAACTCCCAATTGTTTTCGAAATCATTAATGAAGTAGTCTTTTTCTCCTATTTTCTCATTCACAGCAGAAATGATATCCATACCATTAGAATCATGGTAATTGCCTCCTTGTGTTGCATTTGCATATGATGTACTTAAAGAATAAGTTTTGTTTGACAAATTAAATGTCCTGTATGACTTTGGTCTGATTTCAATTGCTTTCTCAACAAATTTTCTCACCTCTCCTTCAGCATTGTCAAACGCCACAAAAAACAAATGTTTATCCTTCATTGCTGAAGTTTTACTCTTTTGGTTGACTGGCTCTTTGTAATCCATCACAAAAAAGTAAATTTGGCCTCCCATTTTCAACCATTGACTAAAATAATTCTTTGCATACGCCGAACGATGTTGAATCTCTGTCTTACCATTGATTGTCTGATATTCCTCTAAATCCGATACTATTAAAGATGGCATACGTTTTCTAATAACATCTTTCATAGATTCTTCAATAGGAGCCTTAATATCTGTGTATGGTTCTCTATTTACTTTTGCATACAACTCACTGCCTCTCTCTGATATTGGCTCTACTTGACCCGTTACCAAACCATAGACATTCCAAGATCCATTAATTCGATTAGTTATATCACTCAAATAATCCTTTAATGTATTATCTTGATAAGCAAACTTCATTCCATCAGACAAGTCATAATAAATAGCATATTTTCCTTTTTCTATTTTACATTCATCTTTCTGAAGTTTAATTTGGTGATAAGCTGGCAATACTTCATTTGTTGTTGTCAAACAAACAGGTGGACACGAAGTAAAAAATATCATACTCCATATCGAAACCGCTCCTAATACAGACGTAGAAATTAATCTCATAAAAAATTCATATCGCCCACAACCCCCAATAGCGAACTCAATAATATTAAAATACCTTTTACTCCCAGACACAAAAAAAGCGTGGGAATCGTGCTTATCGCTCGTCCCACGTTTCAAGGCTCTCGCATTGCCTTCCTATCTAGAACGAGCAACGCAGAAGCCCACGCTATGCCTATATAAATACTTAGCACACCCCTTTTACGAGGTGCACCAAGTGCCATACAAACACACCCATAGACATCTACTGTTGCTTTGCTTTTGATAGGAATTTAGAATTTGCGAGATTCTGAAACGTCAAGAACAAAGCGTCAAGTAAACGCTTTTCAACATGTCTACCCCAAACTCCACCCATTGGGCTTCTGCTTGAGACATCACAAAAATATATTATATTTTTATTTTCACAAATAATTTCATTGATGTTTTAAGATTTTTGTCTTTTTACAAACAAATTCTCATTTGACCAACGACAAGAAGGAAATCATGAAATGACATAAATAAAAAAGACGGAAACAATTCCGTCTTCACAAATACCCCTACACAGATTTCACTTCCTCTATATCAATGTCCAGATAATAAGCGATTTCTTCATCACTCATTCCTTTCTTCTTTAACATTGATATCATGAAAGATCGTTCTTCCGCTCTTCCTTCCGCCTTTGCGAAATCCAACTGGTTCACATAGTCACGATAACCCTTCAAACTGCGTTCATATTTGCGACGTTCCTCTATAGATAGCATGGAGCAGTTTGATAGATTCCATAATCTCTCAAACACCTCTTGATTCTTAAATTCTATAGTTCCCATACGCTCCATATTTTTCAACTGGCTGTTTTATTTGTCTTTGGATCAATCAGTTTCATCTCAGAAAGGACATCTTCGCTGTCGAACACTCTAAACTGAGTGATGAATATTCCGATTACTGAATTAATCCCATATTTCCACTTTCCTCCTTTCTCTCCCTGCATTGAGATTGCTCTCGATAGATAACTCTGTTTTTTCTTCTTTTTCCATTTTTGTACCATTACTTTTTATAATGTTTTCCTCAATCCCAGCCTCCTGAGATTGTTTCTTTGCAAAGATAAAACTTTATCTTTTATTTTATTCTCCAGCAACGACAAGGAGCTGAATTTTAATCGTCATCCTCTTCTTCTTTGATTCCGTATTTATCTACCATGTCGGCGAATGTCTTTTCTATCTGATCCATGATAGCATACGAATCGTCACTCTCAGGAAGTGTAGGTTCTCCGAAGTGAAGTGTGGCATTGTATGGAAGCACCACCATTCCTCCTTTCGGAAGTGACGTACCCATACCTGTCATAAACACTGGTATATATTTCAAACCTGGTCGCTGCGACAACAATCGTGCGACTCCAGACTTCATCTTGCTCATCTGCTCGGGTTCACCACGGCTTCCTTCAGGGAAAAGGATCAGCGAATACCCCTCGTCGACAGCCTCCACCATTTTTTCAATAGCATTACTCTTTCCGTCCTCTTTTTTAGGTCGACGGTTGATAAGCAGAGTGTTGATGAAGAAATTGCTCAACATCGCCTTCAACTTGGTGTTGCCAAAATAGTCTTGGGCAGCCACCGGACGCACTCTCCACAAAATATCGCCAGGCAATGATGTCAACAGACTCAACGTGTCGAGATGGCTGTTGTGGTTTGCGATTATCACGAATTGCTTCTCATCCTTAAGAAATGAGCAATCTGGATACTGTACACCGACAAAGTATTTCAATACAGGTCTACAAATCCATTTATAGATCACTTTTAGACAAAGAGACTTTATCAAAGGTTTTTCCATATTACGTCAAATGATTGGAAAGGAGGATAAGCCAAGAAATACATTAGATGGAAAAAGGCAGGAGCTGTAAACGACAATGAATCAATACGATCAAAGATGCCTCCATGTCCAGGGATGGCATCGCTCATATCCTTAATTCCTTTATCTCGTTTGACGGCAGACAACACGACGTCGCCAGCAAAACCAAGCACTGCAATCATCGCACTTGTAAAAATAACCTGCGGAGTAGAAAGCGGGGTTAGGAAACCGATAAAATAGCCTATTATTGTAGTGCTTATCACACCACCTATAAAGCCTTCCCACGTCTTATTTGGGCTGACGTTTGGAAGAATCTTATGCTTGCCTAACGATTTGCCCCAGACAAACTGCATCACATCGTTGATTTCAGTCAAGAACACCAAAAACAGAAGCAAGCCTCTACCTCCTGAAGAGAAACCCTCAAGATCAGGCATAGAAAGCAGGAATGCCAAATGGCTCAATCCGAACACCGACAGCATCAACGACCACTGAAGCATAGCCATCGACTTTGTGATGCGGTGAGTGTCTTGCTTAATGACCATGATCGGCGGCAACAACAAAAACATAATCACCGGGATAAAGATAATGTAACCGCCATACCAACGGAAGTACGCAAGTGTATACTGAATCGGAATAGCCAATAATGCCACCAACAATGCACTTCTGTCCGACTGTCTGAAATGCAGCACCGAATACAGCTCACGGAATGCAAAAAACGACAAAACTGCCAAACATACATACGACACTGTGTTGTTGATGAAGATGGCACATATAAATATTCCGACCATTATCCACCACGACTTTGTGCGGTTGATAATCTCAGTGATATTCAACTGTGGTTTAACCTTTCTAATGGTAAACAGAATCGCACTCACCACAGTAAGAGATCCGAGGATGATGGCAATCATAAAAATCACCTCGGAACTTTGTTCTGGGAACAAATATCTTAAAACTTCTGTCATTGTTTTTCAGCGTGAGTCATTAAGTATAAACGGTTGATAAGAGTAGCAACCAAGCCGATGTTCATGATAATCAAAGCGATCATATAGATCAGTTTATCGTAGCCGAAAGGAACACATACAGCAGCGATAAGCGACGCGAATGTAAGCACGGCCATACGGTGTTGCTTAGCCATCGGTCCGTTGAAATAGTGATTCTTTGTTTTATATGCTCCGATCCAACGGAAATACGCAGTCATTACAGCGTTAAGGGCAGCAAGCCATGATAGTTCAACTCCGATTCCGCCTACGATATAGCCGACTGGAACGATGAAGAAAGCATCAGCAAAACGGTCAGGCATATCGTTGTATAGATCGCCGTTTGGTGAACGTTTACCACCCTCAACAGCCACCATTCCATCAAAAAGGTTGCAAAGCAATCGACACTGTACGCAGCCTGCGAATAAGATGTAGGCGACGTAGGGGTTTAGATCAAAAAAATAGTTTCCTAAAAGGAGTGCGCAACCAACCATTGAGAAGAAAATACTCATCAATGATATAGTGTTTGGAGCGACATCCCATTCTGTAAGTTTATGGGCAACAGCATTCGCCCAACCGGTATTGCGAGAAGCTATCTCACGTCTTCCGTCAACAGTTTGATTTTCTTGTTCCATGTTTGTATACTCTTTTTTGCAAAGATAATTGTTTTTTGCATCAATACAAAAGAAAAGATTTTGGCGCAATCATAACAATAGACAGCATATTATAGAGATCTTTGCTACTAGATTACTGACAACTCTTCCTCAAAAAATATATCAGCAGATCCAGAATCACTAAAATCATTATTCCGACAAATCCAGTAGATCCACATAAAAGGTCACTGCCACCAGACAGATACAGCACGGAAATACCCGCAGAACCATTGAGTGTGCCATGAGCAATGGCAGCAGCAATCGTAGATCCAGCCTTCTCACGAAGATGAAGGAACAATGGAGTCATAGTGATGCATAACAACATCATCATAAAGACTCCTACTTCAGGATGATCCGGATAATTATGTCCCATAAGGATCAATGGTGAGTGCCAAAGTCCCCATATGGATCCTATAATTAATGATTTCTTCCAGAATCCCCATGCAGACATGACTCGTGGAAGGAATCCTCGCCATGCGACCTCTTCTCCAAAAGCAAAAAATGCATTGACAGTAAGGCCAGCGAACAAACTACCTACAATAGTAATGGCAAGCAATCCCCAACCATCAATTTCAAGACCTTTTGTCGACATATCCGCGATCGCAATTTTCACAAGTTCTGAATTCGGATCCAACGACACGTCTGGCAATAGTGTTGAGCACAGCATCGCCAAAATATTGATGATCGGCATCAATAGCCATGCCACAAACCACCATTTGTTTACCTTAAAACTAACACCGACATCAGAAAATGGTTTTTCGCCAAATATCAGCTGTGTGATTATCACAGAGATCAATGGAATCAACATATATGCACTGGCAAAACACATTCCCGTGGCAGACGACAAGTCACCACCTAGGAGATAGAACGCACCTCCTGCAATAAAACTGATTCCAAAACAAACGGAAAGGAATACTTTTAATTTTTTATCCATAATGATTCGCATATTTTCTGCATTCAAAAATACAAATATCTTTGAATTAAAGAATCTTGTTTTGCAAGTTATATTATCAAATAAAAATTATAAGTTCAAAGTGAAAAAAAATCAATACATAATTTCAATAGTTTTTATATCCAGTAGATTTTTCTACATTTGTAGAGAGAAGAAGAGAGATAAAAGATCGCCGATCATAAATCAGTTCACATTAACATTGAGAAACATAGCTTATGAACAAAGGAAAATTCAAATGCGATAAACTCAAAGAAATACGCAAAGTCATTGCAGAGGCCAACAACATATATTACAATCCCTCACCATGTACCCACAAAGGAGACTGCAATGGCACATGCCCTAAATGTGAAGCTGAAACCCATTACATTGAGGACCAGCTCAATCTTCGTCGACAAGCAGGTAAAGCAATAAAGATTGTAGGATTAGCCACATCGATATTAGCATTATCAGCCTGCAACAGTCCACAACAGAGCACAAATGCATGTGCTGTGGATGAAGACACTACAGTTTTAACATTTATGGATGAGAGTAACGTATACCTACAAGGAGAAATCAGACTGCCTGATGGTTTTACAGAGGGATTAGACAGCATGACAAATGAGATACCTCCACCTCCTCCATGTGCAGATTATAAACCAGAACCAGTATCTAAGGAATTTCTAGAACAGTTAGAAAAAGACACAGTCATCTCCATGACAGTGGGTTATCCAGCTTGTTATAAAAGTCAAGATCCAACGATTAGCAGAACAAGTTTCTACAATGAGGTACTGACATATATTTACAGAAGCGACGAATACAAAGGTCTAACTGAAGAGGAGAAATCCAATCTTTGGTATCTTGTTCAGTTTGTGGTGGAACGCAATGGCACAATTACCAATTTAAAAGTAGCGAAAAGCACAAACGCCAAGTTAGACCAAGTGGTGTACAGAGCAGTGAACAAGACTAGCGGCAAATGGATAGCTGCCACCCGCTATGAAAGAAAAATCCGTACCAGAATAGGACGTCTTATAGTTGCCAACTATTTAGAGCCAAGAGAATAGAAGAATTTTCTGCAACTACAGGATAAAGAAGTCAATGGTTATTATAGAAATTCCACAAGAATTGCAGAAAGGCTTGATAAACCGTATCTTGAGCACTGGATTTTAGATCAGAATATAACAGGTTTTGTTTTTTCAATAAAAATAAGACAATGATTGAGTTAAAGAAAAGACTTATTCAATTTGTAAGTTTGGTTATTTATGTGCAATTACTGAATATTCCATTCTTATTGATCTTGCATGTTTTTATTAAGGACAATCTAAACCTGAACTATGAATTTATAAGTTTGGACAAAATATACATAAGTATTATAGTGACATGTATTTATGCCCTATTTCAAACTGTAATTCTTCCATTTAAGAAAATCTATAGTCTGATTGTATGTATAATACTGCACAATCTCGTCACCATTGAGATGTGGAGATACAATTCGATTGACCCATTCGGTGGAGAAGTTGTGTTCGAATGCGTGTCTGGCATTTCCAACTTTATAGAACTATTATTTTTTAGTTATAGAGATTTATTAGATGACAATTCTGTAGTAAATGTGCTAAACAAATTAAACTGGACTCTTGTCTTCAGTTTCTATCTTTGCTTTGTTTACTTTTCTTTCAAATGGATTTTGACAAAACTAAGCAAGCGAATAAACTCAATTATCGTTTTATAGACATACATCTAAAGACAATCCTTTTGATAATAAAGACGAAGATTAAAAGGGCAAAGTTTCAATAACTCTGCCCTTTTTCAATGTTTACCCAAATATATTTGAAATGCTGTCCTTGTCCGTTCTTTAAGGTCACAAATTGTGACCTTAAAGAATCAGTAGCATCATTAGACATCATGATATCATACTTCTATCCATCACCAGCTCTCCCTATCCAAACTTCTATACGACAGTGCCTCCTTCACATGCGTCGAATCTATCTCTGCTGAATCGGCAAGATCAGCGATTGTACGAGCCAATTTCAGGACTTTGAAATAACCACGGGCTGAAAAATTCAGTTTCTTCATCGCTTTTTCTAGCAGTTCCTCCGCTTCCGTTGAAATCTTGCAATACATGTCGCAATGGCGTTTCTCCATCTGACCGTTGCAGTGGATAGTCTTCTCATTTTTGAATCTCTCCTGCTGCACTTTTCTTGCCTTCTCCACTCTCGCCCTGATGTCGGCACTCTTCTCCCCTCCTTTGTTTTCTAACAGTTCCTTATGCGAAAGTGGCGAAATCTTCACCTGTAGGTCTATACGGTCCATCAATGGACCTGAAATTCTGCTCATATACTTCTGCACTTCAATCTGTGAGCAAGTGCACTCGTGGTTAGGATCTCCGTAATGTCCACACGGACATGGGTTCATCGCTGCGATAAGCATAAAACTTGATGGAAATTCCGCAGAAAACTTTGCTCTCGAAATACTGATTTTATGATCTTCCAACGGTTGTCGCAATTCTTCCAACGCTGCCCGGTTATACTGCGGAAGTTCGTCTAGAAATAGCACTCCATTATGAGCGAGGGATATTTCGCCTGGTTTTGGATAGCTTCCTCCTCCCAACAAAGCTACACCTGAAACATTGTTGTGCGGACTTCTGAACGGACGCGTCGTCATCAGAGATGTGTCTTTAGGTAATTGTCCTGCGACGGAATGGATCTTCGTCGTCTCCAACGCTTCATCAAGAGTGAAACTTGGCATGATGGACGGAACACATTTCGCCAACATTGATTTTCCAGATCCCGGAGTTCCAATCATAATAAGGTTATGTCCACCTGCGACAGCTATCTCAATCGCTCGTTTAGCAGTCTCCTGGCCACACACCTCCTTGAAGTCACTTTCAAAAACATCCCTTTTGCTGAAGAAGCACTCCTGAGTGTCAACAACCGTTTTTTCAATGTGTATATTTCCATTTAGGAACTCCACAACTTCTGTCAGATTCTCCACTCCAATAATATCGAGTCCACCCACAACAGCCGCCTCTTTCGCATTCTCTTTCGGCAAGATGAAACCCTTGAATCCAAGTTGTCTGGCCATTATAGCAATCGACAACGATGCCGTGATTCCTCGTACAGAGCCATCCAACGACAATTCTCCCATCACAATATATCCTTCCAACGCTTCCGATGCAATAACATCAGATGCCGCAAGGATGCCGACGGCAAGCGTCAGATCATAACCTGTCCCCTCCTTACGCATATACGCAGGAGCAAGATTTATCACTATCTGTTTACGTGGGAATGGATAATCAGAGTTCATTATCGCTGTTGTTATACGATCCTGACTCTCTTTCACTGCACTGTCTGGCAATCCTACAATAGAAAACCTAAATCCACTGCTGAGGTTTACCTCAATCGTGATCAACTCTGCATCAATGCCATTGATTGATGCCGCATACGTTTTTACTAACATATTATTTTGTACTTAATTAATAATCTATTTCCCCTAACCACATCAAATGTGGACGGACTTTAAAGTGGCAAATCTAAATTTGGGCGGACATAAAGTCCGCCCATAAATTTATTTCTGTCGAACGTAGATGTTGATAGGCGTTCCTGTAAAACGCCACTGTTCACGCAATTTGTTCTCCAAGAATCGTTTATACGGATCCTTCACATACTGAGGAAGGTTGGCATAGAAGACGAATGATGGAACCGATGTAGACGGTAGCTGCATCACATACTTGATCTTGATATACTTTCCCTTCAATGCTGGTGGAGGATAATTCTCTATCAATGGCAAGAAGAATTCATTCAACTTGCTTGTAGAAATTCTCTGTGTGCGATTCTTGTAAACATCTATCGCTGCCTCTATCACCTTGAAGATTCTCTGCTTGTTGACTACGGATGTGAAGATAACAGGGAAATCTGTGAATGGAGCCAAACGCTCTTTGATTCTCTGCTCAAACTTAGCCGAGCTGTTGGCATCCTTGTTCTCAATCAAATCCCACTTGTTCACAACGACAACCAAACCTTTGTTGTTCTTCTGGATCAACTGCACAATATTCAAATCCTGAGCCTCAAGTCCACGTGTGGCGTCTAGCATAAGGATACATACATCTGAATCCTCGATCGAACGGATTGAACGGATCACAGAGAAATACTCAAGATCCTCTGTCACTTTTGCCTTCTTACGTATTCCGGCTGTATCAACCAAATAGAAGTCGTAGCCAAACTTATCATAACGTGTATAGATACTGTCTCGTGTTGTTCCAGCAATATCTGTCACCACTGTTCTGTCCTCACCAATGAATGCGTTGATGATCGACGATTTTCCTGCATTCGGACGACCTACAACAGCCACCTTTGGCAATGAGTCTGTCGTATTATCTTCTGGTTTAGCCGGCATGACTTCAAGCACACGGTCAAGCAAATCACCCGTACCGCTACCATTGATCGCTGAGACACAATATGGCTCGCCAAGTCCTAGTTTATAAAACTCAGCAGCCGCATACTGCCAGTCGTTATTGTCTACTTTATTTGAAACCACAACAACTGGTTTCTTGCTTTGACGCAACAAATGAGCCACCTCAGAATCAAGGTCAGTCAAACCATTCATTGTGTCGACTACAAACAGGATAACATCACACTCCTCAACTGCGATTGTAACCTGCTTTCTGATCTCTTCTTCAAAGATATCATCTGAGTTGACTACCCAACCACCAGTGTCGACAATAGAAAACTCTTTTCCACACCATGTCACTTTACCATACTGGCGGTCACGTGTCGTACCTGCCGTATCATTGACAATAGCGCTTCTCGTCTGAGTCAGACGATTGAATAATGTGGACTTTCCTACATTCGGGCGTCCTACTATAGCTACAAGATTACTTGCCATAATTCTTTCTCCTTTCTTTTTTGGGGTTAAATGTCTGCATCGTATCCAAAGGACTTCAACTTCATCTCCTTGTTACGCCAATCCTTCTCTACCTTCACGAACAACTCCAAGAATACTTTCTTGCCAAAGAATGCCTCGATATCCTTACGTGCCTCTGTGCCGACTATCTTCAGCATCTTGCCTCCCTTACCGATAATGATTCCTTTCTGGGTGTCTCTCTCCACATTGATCACAGCGTTGATTCTGATAAGGTCGTCACTTTCCTTAAACTGTTCTACCACCACTTCCACTGCGTATGGAATCTCACGGTCGTAATTAGTAAGGATCTTCTCACGAATAATCTCAGTCACAAAGAATCGAGCAGGCTTGTCTGTAAGAGCATCCTTTTCAAAATAAGGAGGGCACTCCGGCAACAGATCCTTGATTCTCTTCAACACGTAATCAATATTGAATTTGTTGGCTGCCGACACTGGGATTATCTCCGCATTCGGAAGAATCTCTCTCCATTGCGCCACCAACGCCTCCAGTTTCTGCTGGTCAGTAAGATCGATCTTATTGATAATAAGTAAGACGGGAGCATGTTGCTTCTTCACCTTTTCAATGAAGTCGCTGTTCTTCATGCCATTCTCCACTGTGTCTGTCACATACAGCAGAATATCTGCGTCTTTAAGAGCACTTGTAGAGAAGCCCAACATAGACTCCTGAAGCTTATAGTTTGGCTTCAGCACTCCCGGTGTATCAGAATAGACGATTTGGAAATCCTCTCCGTTGACAATTCCCATTATACGATGACGCGTTGTCTGCGCCTTCGAAGTGATGATGGAGATTCTTTCCCCCACCAAAGTATTCATCAATGTGGATTTTCCTACGTTCGGATTCCCCACTATATTTACAAATCCAGACTTATGCATAGTCAATAAATTTCATCATTTAAATAAACGAGTTATATCGTTCAAATTCACAAACAGCATCAAAGTAAGAAGCAACGTCACTCCTATCATCTGGGCTTTCATCAAAACATCTTGGCTTACCTTCTTGCGTGTGATGATTTCAATCAAAACAAACAATATATGTCCGCCATCTAGTGCTGGAATAGGCAAAAAGTTCATAAACGCCAAGACCAAAGATAAAAATGCCGTGATAGTCCAAAATGCATAAAAATCAAACGTCTCCGGGAACAACGACGCCACTGTTCCAAAGCCACCCAACGTCTGTACTCCTTCAGGAGTGAAGACGTATTTGAAATCGGAAACATATCCTTTTATCTTCTCGACCGCTGTCTTTAATCCATGTGGGAAAGACTCCATCAAACTATACTCGACATGCTCCATTTCATACAAGTCGTATGGCGATTTCATATACACACCTACTTTGCCATCAATATCTGGAGTGACCGTAAGTTTCACCGTGTCCGCACCACGCAAAACACTCCACTCCATCGACTTGTTTTTATGAGAAGCTATCTGCTTCATAGCCTGGGTCAAGTATGCAGATTGTCCATTTATAGTCAACAACCTGTCATCTGCCTGTAGCCCAGCCTCAGCTGCAGGCATGCCGTCAATTAGTTTTTGCACTACGAACGGAACACGGTAGAACGCAAATCCCTTACCCTCTCTCATCAACATAGTCATAAATGAGTCTGGGATCGCAATGTCTACAATAGCACCGTCTCTCTCCACTTGAACCGTCGTCGCTTCTACAATTTCTCTGACAGATTCCTGAGATAAACTTTTTATTTTCTTTCCATCAGCAGAAACCAACTTGTCGCCGTCAACAAAACCTACCTCATGAGCCGACCAACAATATTCCATACCATCAGTCGCATTCTCCATTGGCAAATACGTGTCTCCCCAGTGGAATGCGATACCAGTATAAATGGCTATCGCGAGGAGAAAATTCATCACCACTCCAGCCACCATTATTATCAGTCGCTGCCAAGCGGGTTTCGTGCGAAACTCCCAATCCTTCGGTTCTTCCTTCATCTGATCAGTATCAAAACTTTCGTCGATCATTCCCGAAAGTTTCACATAACCGCCAAGAGGCAACCAACCGATACCATAGGTAGTATCACTGCTCTTTGGTTTGAATTTGAATAAGCTAAAGCCAGGATTAAAGAAAATATAAAATTTCTCTACTCTGACGCCAAATATCTTCGCTGTTATAAAGTGTCCAAACTCATGGATCACCACCAACAATGTCAATGAGGCGAAAAACTGTATTAACGTATAAATCATATTATTTTATAAAACTTTCTGCCACTCTTCTTGCCTCGATATCCGTCTGTATATAATCCTCATACGTAGGCTGTGCGATATACGCGATCTTAGCCATTGTATTTTCGATAATATCCGACATCTGCAAGAAACCTATCTTCTTATTCAAAAACTCACGCACAACAATCTCATTCGCTGCATTCACAACACATGCCACGTTTCCTTTTCTGTCCAAAGCCTCATATGCCAAAGCCAAATTACGGAACACCTTTGGATCTGGAGCCTCAAATGTAAGTTGCTTCACCTTACCGAAATCCAAACGTTCACCGCCAAGATAGATACGTTCTGGATAACTCATTGCCAACGATATAGGTATACGCATATCAGGAGTTCCAAGCTGAGCCTTCACAGCACCGTCGTTAAACTGCACCATCGAATGGATGATGCTCTGCGGATGCACCTGTACCTCTATCATATCAGGAGTAAGATCAAAAAGCCACTTCGCCTCTATCACCTCAAAGCCTTTATTCATCATTGAGGCAGAATCGATTGTGATCTTTGCACCCATGCTCCAGTTGGGATGTTTCAACGCCATCTCTGGAGTCACATTCTCCAATTTGTCACGAGTCCATCCACGGAACGGTCCACCAGAGGCTGTAAGGATAATCTTCTCAAGTTTATTGTGACGTTCGCCTTCCAAACACTGGAAAATAGCTGAATGTTCTGAGTCGACGGGAAGAAGTTTGATTCCGTTTTCCTGACATAATCGGCATACCAAATCTCCTGCCACAACCAATGTCTCCTTGTTAGCCAATGCAATCTTCTTGTGTGCTTTGATTGCAGCAATCGTAGGAGCGAGTCCAGAATAACCGACCAATGCCACAAGCACCATCTCAGAGGCATCATTGGCAGCGACATCTGCAACCGCAGCCGAACCAGTCATCACCTTCGTCGACAAACCTGCCACCGCATTCTTAACCTCCTCATACTTGCTTTCGTCAGCAATCACAGCGATCGCCGGCTTAAACTCCTTTATCTGCTCAATCAACAGTGAAGCGTTTCTTCCTGCTGTAAGGGATTCTATTTTATACCTGTCTGGGTTCTCACGCACAACATCCAATGCCTGTGTGCCGATTGAACCAGTAGAGCCCAAAATTGTAATTACCTTCTGTGACATTTTTATACTGATATACTGACTTTATCATTATTCCGCTGCAGGAGCTGGAGTTTCTGTTGCAGGAGCAGGTGCTGGAGCCGGAGCTGGTTCAGCAGGTGCTGGTGCAGGAGTCTCCACAGGAGCTGTCTCTGCCGGAGTCTGTTGAGTCTCCACATTCCTACGTCTTACACGAGTGGTTGTATCTCTGGTCTGTGTAGAATCACGACGTGACCTTCTGACTACAGGTTGTTCTGTTGGCTCAGCCTCATATTTTTTCACCTTTGGCTGCGCTGTAACCTTCTTTTGTGTAGAGAATGAGATATAATCATTTGGATCAAGAGGCTGACCATTAAGCCATAACTCGAAAGTCATTTCCGATGGTTCTCCTCCTCGCAATGTGGCAAGGATTTCACCTGCATGCACACGCTCACCTATTCTCTTCAAGAACGGCTGAGTAAACTTATACATTGACACCAGACTTTCTGAATGTTGTATCTGCAAGCAATAACGGTTGTGGGCGGAATATCCAGCAAAGATCACAGATCCATCCAAAGCTGAATATACACTTTCCAATGGGTCGACACTTATAGTCACTCCATTCACACCCGAATATGGGTCAAATCCCATAAGCACAACACCAAGTGCAGGACGGTGCATAAGTCGGTTTTTACTTGTTTCGGAAATCTGTGAGTTTGTCGCATATCGCTGTGCGATTTCATACTGCGAGCAATATTGGTTCTCACGATCAGACGGATTGTTCTGTACTTTCGACATATCCATCTTGACAACTTCCTTAAGAGATGCTGTACTGTCACCCACCGCAATGTCACCTGTCACAACTTTTTGCAACATCGCCAGATATTGATCGTTGATTTTTGCCTGCTCCTGAAGTGAATCAAGAAGTACAGCCTGAGAAATAACCTGTTTTCTAAGTTCATTCGCACTTGTGTATCCCGGCATAAATGAGCGCAATGGCGTCTTGATAATCAACACGGCTATAATCAAAAAATAGATCACAGCGACTGCGAAACAGACCGAAATCACACTCAACCTTGACAAACGTATATGCCACGCCTCCTCCAATGTGTTCTCATTGAAAATGGTAAGACGGTACTTAAAATTCAGTTTATGCAGAAAACTACTCTTGCTATTTGCCATTCCTCTTCACTTTATTCTCCTTTGGAAATCTCCGAAGGATTGATTCCTACTTGTTGTTTAAAACACTTTCTAAAATATGCGATGTCTTTGAATCCGACATTGTATGCCACTTCTGAAACGGTCATCGCACCGTCTTCAAGCAATTGTTTTGCACGCTTGATACGGATATTTCTTATGAACTCCTTCACTGTCATTCCAGTGATCGCATTCATCTTTCTATACAACTGCATACGGCTGACTCCAACCTCCACCGCAAATTTCTCGATATCAAAATCAGCATCAGAAAGGTTTTCCTCTATCACTTTCATCGCCCTGATCATGAATTTCTCATCTGGCGACTGTGTTACGACCTTCGTAGGTTCTGATATCATCTCTATCTTGAAGCGACTGCGTATTTTTTCCTTCAATCGCATCATGTTCATAACCTTCTGATCGAGAACCTCAATATCAAATGGTTTGGTGATATAGTCGTCGGCACCACGTTTCAAACTCTCAATCTCACTTTCTTTGCTATGCACCGCAGTAAGCAGAATGATTGGAATATGTGACGTCTTTTCGTCGTGCTTCAACTTATTACACAACTCATCACCACAGATATTAGGCATCATCAAGTCGGTGATCACGACATCTGGAATCTGCTCTGCCGCTTTCTCCAACGCAATCTTACCATCCTCTGCCTCAATGACTTTAAATCTTGACTCAAAATGGATCGCCACAAACTTACGAAGTTCTTCGTTGTCCTCAGCAATCAAAAGCACTGGTTTCTCCTCATCCGACATCTCAACCGAGTCTTTTTCCTGACCTTCAGCGATCGATACATCATCAATTGTATCTCCTTCTTCTGCTTTTTCCGATGTCTCAAACAATGGAAGTATAACTTTGAATGTTGTTCCTTCTCCTCTCTTGCTGTTAAGCAACACCTCTCCATCCATCAGCTTTACAAGATCAAAGACAAGGTTCAAACCGATACCTGTACCAATACAAGCATCTTTCTCATCAGCACTCTGATAGAAACGTTCGAAGACATGTTTCTGGTCTTCTTCTGTCATTCCCTTTCCTGTGTCTATAACTGAAATCTGGAAACTGTCACTGATATTGCCAGCCTCATACTTATGTTGCGACAACATATCCATCGTCACCTTGATTGATCCTCCACGTGGAGTGAACTTCATACTGTTGGAAACAAGGTTGTCGACTATTTTCTCTATTTTGTCTGAGTCGAACAGCATACGTCTGCCACGGGCGGCATCATCAACAGCAAGTGAAATCTGTATACCCTTTGCCTCACCCTCTGTCTGGAATGCACGTACCACTGTCTCCAGCAATGCTGGAAGATCACCTGGCTTGTATATCGCCTGCAATGAACCACTCTCTATCTTTCTGAAATCAAGGATCTGATTCACAAGACGCAACAACTTATTCGCGTTTCTCTCCGCAAGCGAAGCCATCTGCTTCGACTCAGATGATGTCCCGTCATCCTTTAATATTTTAGACAATGGTCCAAGAATCAATGTTAGTGGAGTACGTAGCTCATGTGATATGTTCGTGAAGAAATCCAGTTTCAACTGTTCAACTTTCTCCATCTCTTCAGCCTTCTGTTTCTCCAAAACCAATTTGTTTTTTAGAATCATACGACTGCGATAATGGTAGAGATACATCAAAACAAGTGACACAATCAACAACGTCATAAGCGTCTTGAACCACCATGTGTTCCAGAATGGAGGCTTTACATAAAGCTGTACTCGCAACGGTTTTTCATTCCATACCCCATCACAATTTGATCCCATCACCTCAAACACATAAGATCCGGGATGCAAGTTGGTGTATGTACATTTGTTTTCATTGCCAGCGTCAATCCAATTGTCGCTTTGTCCTACCAGACGATATTTGAACTTGTTCTTGTTGACGCGGGAATAAGAAAGAGCTGAATACTTGAATGTCACCATATTCTGGTCGTAATTCAAATGCAGACATGTCTCTCCCGTCTTCTCATCTATTGAAACCTGTTCCGCTGGAATCTCTTGATTGAAGACTTTCACATCTTCAAGAGCCATCGGTGGTATGAATTTATTTTCACGGATATTTGCAAGATTGACAATGTTAAATCCTGCATTTCCTCCTGCCATCACACGGCCGTCGGAACAGATATATACAGCACCATAATGGAACTGACGGCTCTGCAAACCGTCGCGCTCATCATAATTGACAATCTCCTTATTTCCTTTACGTATACGGCTCAAACCAGACGTTGTGCATGCGATATAAAATTCTCGCCACTCAAGAAGAGACTGGACATTATTGTTAGACAAACCATCTTTTTCAGAAATCGTGCTTACCTCGCCAGTATACTTATTGTATTCTACCACACCACGCTCCAAACTGCCGACGTAGAACAAACTCTTTGATTTCTCCACTATCGAACGAGCTCTCTCTTTATAGACAATGGTTCGCTCCTCCTTAGTCAGATAAACAATGATTTCATCTGGAGTGAAAATCCACAAATCTTTATCGGAGTCTTCAAATACCTTCCAGACTTCCTTGTTGAACGCCAACTTATCCAGGTGAGAGAAAGTACCGTTGCTTGGATTGAACTTGTCCACTCCATTACCAGTACCCAGCAACACATCGCCGTTACGACAGATACAAATGCTCCATATATTGTCGCTATTTATAGAGGTTTTGTCTGTTTCGGAATGACGGAATACTCGTTTCACCTTACCGGTCTGAACATCCAATACATTCAGTCCACCCATGTAAGTTCCGACCAAAACATCATTGCCAACATTGGCGAAGCTCTTTATACAGTTGACCGACAATCCGGAATTGGCTTGTGTGATATACTCAAACTTGCCACTCTTCATATCGTAGATATTGACACCTCCGCTCTCTGTTCCGACCCACACTTTAGATCCAGGGACCTCCAAGAAAGCGTATACCTGAGCACAATTCAAATATCGGTTGTCATTTTTTGACTCCTGAATAAGTTCAAACGGCTGTTTTTCACTGTTTCTGTAACTGATACCTCCACGGGTACAAACCCACAAGTCCCCCTTATTGTCGACAAACAAATCAATGACAGAATTGTGAACAAGAGTGATGTCATTATGCACATCGTTGACGTTGATGACATATTGCTGAGTCTGACGATCATAACAGATCAAGCCGGAACGTGTACCGATCCAGATTCTTCCATCACGGTCCTCACATATAGCCTTTACCGAAGCTTCTGCCCCTGTAGTAGGCAAATTTGTTTGATGCTTCAGTTCTGTATTGTCTTTATCTTTGATATCAACAGTATAGACACCTTTATCGTATGTTCCGATCCACACAACATTATCTTTACTGATGCAGATTGAGCGAACCTCAGAATCAGAAAGGACAGATTTGATTGTTCCTGTCGACGGATCAAAAAGTTTTACTCCAGACTCACCAGTTCCGATCCACAATCTTCCATACGTATCTACAACCAATGTCTTTATATATGGAACACTTCCTGCCTCTGACTCCTGGAAATGATAGTATTCAAGAAGTAAATTTGCGTCAAGATAAGCAAGTCCATCATCTGTACCAACCCATATCTTTCCATCTGGAGTCTCTACTACTGAGTTTGCTGAATATTTAGACAATCCGCTCTTAGTCAAAGGAATGGCTGAGAATGATTCACTTTGTGGTTCATATATGTTCAATCCTCCATTTTCAGTTCCGACCCAAAAACGTTTTTTTGAATCCTGGAAAATGCAACGGACCAACTCTCCTCTCACCTGTCCCTCTATGCTTCCATACTTATACGGATAAAAAGTGTATCCATCAAAACGATGAAGGCCCTGACTTGTGCCGAACCACATATATCCTTCAGCATCCTGATATGCGCACTGTACGATGTTATAGTTTAGGCCATCCTTTTGTGTATAATTGTCAAAACGCGACAATGCAAGTTGCTGGCTGGCAAAAATGCCACCCCACAAAAAGCACCATATCAATGCGACTATGTATCTTAATCTTCGCATATACGACTCGTTTTTTATTTTTTCAAACCAAAGTTTATAATCTCAGGAAGTGCATTTCTAAACTCATGCATATCATCAAACAAGACGTCTGCCCCCTTACTCAACAAATCCTCCGGAAGCAGGATTCCTGTGTTGACCGCCACAGTGAAAATCTTAGCGGCGTGAGCTGATGTCACTCCAAGCGGAGCATTCTCCACCACAATAGCCTCATCTGCGGAGAATCCGCCTTTCTTCAATGCCATCAAGTAAGGCTCCGGATCCGGCTTGCCCTTTTTCACATCGTAGGCAGTGACCATTCTCTCAGGAGCGAATATACCTGGGAAAAGAGAGTCTAGTTTTTCAAACAGACTGTGCTGACCTGAGCCAGTCACGATAAAGATCTGTAAACCAGCGTCGTGCACAAATTCAAGCACCTCACGTATGCCAGTCATCACGTCGGCAGGACCCTCCTGCTCAAAATATTTGCACTTTGTAGCGTAAATTCTTTCGCACTCCTCCTTCGTCGCCTCACGCCCCTTCTGAGCAAGAAACATCTCCTGAATAGTAGCGAAGCCAGTCATTCCTTCACGCTTATAGGCCTCATACTCATTGAAATCAACACCCTCGTCGATAAACGCCTTCACCCATGCTACAGCATGGTGCGGCATCGAATCAAAGATTACTCCATCCATATCAAAGAGGACAGCCTTAAGCTTCAATCCCGACAATTTTTCTTTCACCTGAGCCGTTAGTCTATTCATTGCAAACTATATCAAATTCTCGCAAATATACATTTTTTCCTCAACTTTTCAGCGGAATTTGCCGATATATGATTTCAAAAAAGTATTTTTACAAAAAACACGAACAAATCAAATATGACAAAGACTAAATTCAGACCCAGATTCTACTACATCACAGCTATTTTCGTATTAATGCCAGCCATTTGCGGATTGGTGCTTTCGATAATGCCAAGCGACGTGCCAACACATTGGTGGATAATATTTTCCGTCTTTGCGGTGATATTCGTAGGTTTTCTTATCTATCGACTTGTGATGCAGAGCAGAAGCCTTGAAGTAGACGGTACTGTTCTCAAAGTGAGCAGATTCTTCGGATTGATTAAGGAAGGTGAGGTAGACTTGAAGAAGTTCGACGGCTACTACCTTGATTATGTACGCACAGGCAAAGACGGCAAAGATGTGTACGGATATTTCTGTCTGTTGAAGAAAGATACCACCGTCACCAGACTATGTTTCAACGATTATGATGATTTCGATGAATTCCTGAGAGACGCGGTTGAGCCGGTGATTCCGAAGATTGTGTACAGGAAAATGTAAAGAAATGCCAAATTCAGAAGCCAATCGAGTTTCTGAATTTGGCAGCATAGTCATCATACTAATGAAAACATTTCCTTAGCGTAATCGTAGCTTAAGTTATAGACTTCGACCGACCAGTCGTGTTTTTCTTCGATGGTTTGACAGAGTTTTTCTAAATTATAGTTTTGTTTGTTCATGTCGATGAATTGTTTGAACAAATCAAAGGACTCTTCCTTCGTGAATGTTTTTTTGGGAACAAAATCGTAGTATAGTTTCGCGAGTTCACTGTTTTTTAGCTTCTTATTCATCAAAGCAGAGGCGGCAGTCTTCATGTCTGCTTTGAATGTTTGTGCGGTTTCATCAGTTTCCTCAGATGTATATCTGTTCAAAAACAAGACAATTGAAATGAACAACGATTCATATGTGAAAAAGTTCTCCAGCAAATTTGCATCCTCTTCTGCGTCCGTATAATCAAATTCACACACTTTATGGTAATAAACGACACCATCTTTAATATCGTCTAAGTTAAACTTTAACGTAAACGATATTTGATTGTCATATGCCTGATAATCATCTACACATGTTGTCATATCAATGTCTAACTGTGAAGCTTTTTCCACAAGTTCAGCAAATGAGAAAAGACTCGGTAATTGTTTGCATATTTTCTTAAAATGTTTCAAAATGTTGGCCCCTTCTTTCGGCTTAACTTCCACAGAGAAATATAATTCAACTTCTTTCGTTTTTGCGTTGACTTCTTTGCTTTCCCATTCCGCATACTTTTCTTTTTTTTCTTTTTTGATTTTTTCTAACACCTGCAAATCCTCTTCTTCAAGAGTTTCAAAGAAGCTTTCGATAAACACTATGTATGGTTTCCCAGAAACAAGTTTGCCTTCAATGGTGCATAAATCCCGTATAAGGAAATATTTGCATTTGAGTTTTCCGTAGTTAGTCTCATCTACTTTCACTTCGGAGTCAAATTTCTCATAGTTAATGGAATATACATCAATGATTTGCGAGATTTTATCATCATATAATACCCAGTCTCCTTTTTTGATTTCCATCTTATTGCTTGCTTAAAATGAATTGTTTTTATTAACATTTCTACGCCACAAATATAGCAAATTTATTTTTCGTTGTCAACGTAACATTTGCAAACAGCTATTTTGATGCAATCATCCATCTAAAAATAATAAAGAGACGCGACAATGTCACGTCTCTACAAATTATGCCAACACAATTGTGTATTTAAGAGATTCTACTCTTCATCCCATTAAGGGATATAATAATTAGAATATACGTGCTTATCGCAACTCCACCTTATGTGTTTCTGTTCCGACTTTTACGACATAAATGCCTTTCTGTGGCACTGAGATCTGGATATTTTCCTGACCGCCACGCTTACTTACGATCAGTCTACCCAACATGTCATACACTTCGATATCACTCTCCGCTCCACGCACATAGATAGTGTTTCCGTCTGTCCATACAGTTGTCACACTTGCCACAGCATCGTTTACGCCAGTACCTTCATCAATATATTTCACCGTCCAACCTTCCGGTATTCTGTCTAATCCATATTCAAGCGGCAATGCTTTCGGGCAGTAGAATGTGCCGGTCTGAGCAACATTTTTCACCCAACAATTAGTGTTGTCCTCCTGATCAGAGCTGTCTTTCCACTCGACGAAGGCGACTCTGATTTCAGACAAGTTAGTACATTCTGAGAACATGAAGTCATAACAAGCATCTGCCAACGTTGTGGCTGGTAATTCTGGAGCTTGCGTCAAACTTGTGCAACCCGAGAACATGGAGTAATAACAAAAATCCGCCAACGTTGTGGCTGGTAATTCTGGGGCTTGCGTCAAACTTGTGCAACCTTTGAACATGAAGTTATAACAATAATCTGCCAACGTTGTGGCTGGTAATTCTGGGGCTTGCGTCAGACTTGTGCAACCTGAAAACATATATGCATAACAAGCATCTGCCAACGTTGTGGCTGGTAATTCTGGAACTTGCGTCAAACTTGTGCAACCTTCGAACATATATGCATAACAACTTTCTGCCAACGTTGTGGCTGGTAATTCTGGGGCTTGTGTCAGGTTAGTGCAACCTTTGAACATTCCGTTATAACAACTTTTTACCAACGTTGTGGCTGGCAATTCTGGGACTTGTGTCAGGCTTGTGCAACCTTCGAACATATATGCATAACAACCATCTGCCAACGTTGTGGCTGGCAATTCTGGGGCTTGCGTCAGACTGGTGCAACCTAAGAACATAAATGTATAACAACCATCTGCCAACGTTGTGGCTGGCAATTCTGGGGCTTGCGTCAGACTGGTGCAACCTTCGAACATATATGCATAACAACGTTCTGCCAACGTTGTGGCTGGCAATTCTGGGGCTTGTGTCAGACTTGTGCAACCTGAGAACAAACTATAGAAACAATAATCAGCAGGGACTACAAGGGTTTCGCCTGTGCCGTCGATCAAACTCATCACGCTACCGCTGACAGCAATCTTTCCTGTCATCGTAAAAGATGAGTATTTATTATACCACTTTGAGAACCCTTCCGGATTATCCCCTCTCAGCAAAGCCTTGTCACCCTTATGAACCAACGTGATGGAATCTCCTTTAACCAATGCGGTCCAGGTTTCTCCACCATCCAATGAATACTGCACGTCAGGATTATTATTTTTATTCAAGATTCCGAACGTAGAGCTATCCTCCTCGGCAGTGAAGGTGAGGTAGTTGGCCATGTCCTCGATATATTTCACCGTCCAACCCTCAGGGATCCTGCTTATTCCATATTCGAGAGCCAACGTTTTCGGGCAGATGAAGGTGCCGGTAGGTGCTACGTCTGCGACCCATTCAAGAGTGTTATCATTCCACTTGTCGAAAGCGATACTGATTTCAGACAAGTTTGTGCAACCCGAAAACATGCTTTCGCAACAGCCACTTCTCATAAATAGGGAGTCTGGCAACTCTGTAGCTGGCAATTCGGGAGCCTTCGTCAGGCTAGTACAACCTGAGAACATAGCACGATAACACCAGTCTGCTAATGTCGTGGCAGGGAGTTCCGGGGCTTGTGTCAGGCTAGTACAACCTGAGAACATAGCACGATAACACCAGTCTGCTAATGTCGTGGCAGGCAGTTCCGGGGCTTGTGTCAGGCTGGAGCAACCTGAGAACATGCCATAATAGCACCATTCGGACAACGTCGTGGCTGGCACTTCGGGAGCCTGCGTCAAGCTGGTGCAATTCTCAAATAAGTACCAGAAACAGCTCTCTTTAGGAATTTTTAAGGAAAGACCTATTCCATCGATTAAACTCATCACACTACCGCTGGCGGCGATAGCACCCGTCATGATGAAGTGTACGTTATCCTTCCCATTACTTCCCAATCCACCTTCATTATATCCCCTGATGTGTGCCTTGTCTCCTTTTTTTGCCAGTAGGATTGTATCTCCAACCGCCAATTCAGTCCACGTCTCCCCGCCGTCTAAGGAGTATTGTACATCTGGAGTGAGATAGTTGTAGGCTATCCCAAACGTTGAACTATCCTCCTCCGCCGTGAAGGTCAAATAGTTGGCGGCATTTGATATACAAAAGACGCACAACATCATAATCAAAGAAGCTATTCTTTCCATATTATTTGGTTATCAATTAACATCGCATTATTACACCTCAACAAACTTAGCAATGCAAATGTAACAACAAAAAGAACACCCCCTCCCCGCATTGTTGTTTTTAACTTATTTTAACACCAACAGATCTGTTCTTTTTCCGACCGTGGAACAGTCGCTATTCCAGACATCTGTTGACAAACGTCGCAGACGATTTAGCAAAAGCGATCTCAGGCTTTCTTGGATCTCCATTCTGAGCCACAAGATAACACGCATAACGTGTGAGCATGTAGTCGTCAACCTCTCTTTGTGCTCCTTTGGCGATCTCGATCATTTTACCGGCGCGGGTAAAATGATCTACCACTTCACATCCTGCATTTCGGCAAGTCTCCTGAGTTTTTATCATTCAAACATAAAAAAAGAGACGCAGCAATGCCACGTCTCCACAAATTATGCCAACACAATCGTGTATTTAAATCTCACTATTTTCTTTTCGGCAAAACTTTTTTCTCTTCCGATGTCAACCGACGTTCCACTTTCTTCACATCCTCACCAGCTGGTTGATTCTCTGGGACAATGCCTCTGTCGAGTGACGGCAAGATTATTTTCCACATGTTCGTTGTCTATCTGAGTCACTCCGAACAAGTCTTTTTGTTGGACATTTACAGAGGTCATCTCTGCGGCAAAATCCTTTGCTTTTATGTTGATCGTTGATAAGAAATCTGCGACGGGACGATTTGAAGGAGCTCCTATTTTCCGTTTCAACATTGCTGTGTCAAGATTAAACAATGCCTTGTCGCCATTGGAACGTATCATAGCAAAACCTTTGCTATCAACACCTCGTTCAAAAAGCACTCCAGACAGACGTTTCTCTGTTTCTGCCAACTTTTGCCGAGCCTGCACTCTCTCAAACTCAAGGAGTCTTTTCTCTACCATTTCCGCCACACGTGTCTGTACAGCAAAATAGTTCTGAGCAAAAGCGATCTCAGGCTTTCTTGGATCTCCATTCTGAGCCACAAGATAACACGCATAACGTGTGAGCATGTAGTCGTCTACCTCTCTAACAGAGCCACTTCCTAGACCGACCATTTTCCCGGCGCCGGGAAAATGGTCCTCAATTCTTTCTCCAGCATTCAAACATGCCTCTTTCGCTTTGGCAATCACCCCCTCGAAACGTTTCCACTTGGCATAACCGACTTTTTCCGATACCAATTTGTACACCTACATTTAGTGTTTTCCCATGTTTCTGTTTTCTTCGTTGGGGAGTTTTCTCTCACACACTTGTTTGTGGAGTTCCAAATATCAGATATTATAGCTGGCACTGTTTCCTGTTTGATAATGATTTCTATTGCGGGCAGGTTTGAAACCTGCCCCTACGATCATGGAATTTTGTCTGTTTTCTTTTGCAAAGACAAAAAAACAAAGAGACGCGACAATGTCACGTCTCTACAAATTATGCATTTCGCATTATGAATTACGAATTCAACAAAGCTTTCACCTTTGCTGAAATTTCTTTTCCGTCTGCCTTACCAGCAAGCTTCTTTGTAGCGACACCCATCACCTTGCCCATCTCCTGAGCTGTCTTTGCACCAACCTCAGCAATGATAGCCTTGATCTCTGCCTCCAATTCCGCGTCTGACAATTTTGCTGGCAAATACTTCTCGATCACTGCAGCCTCAGCCAACTCGTTCTCTGCCAACTCAGGTCGGTTCTGCTCTGTGAAGATTTGTGCAGACTCCTTACGCTGTTTCACCATTTTCTGAAGAATCTTCAATGCAGCGTCGTCTGCGAGATCACCACTTGCTCCCTTGGCTGTCTTTGCCTCAAGAAACTCTTTCTTAACTCCACGCAATGCCTCCAAAGCCACTTTGTCTTTGGCAATCATCGCCTTCTTTATATCCTCGCTAATAACATCAAACAATGCCATAGTTATTATATTTTAAATTTATTATTAATCTGGTCTGTTTGAGAGATATCTGTTATCCCCCATTTTTATCTCCTCTCCGTCAAGTTTGACAGTGAAAGAAGACGTCGGTTCTGCCTTACGTTCCGCAACGACTGTCTTTGTACGGGTATATGCAGGAGTCTCATCTGCATCTCCTTCGCCAAACACTTTAGGTGTCAATTTTTTTCTTGTCACAGTAGTGTCGTGAGTCTCTGTAGGCATGAATGTAGTAGTTGTTGGAGTAGGCTCCGCTTGTCCAACCGTTCCGTCGTCTCCTATTACTTCGTCTTCTATTGTGACGACAACCGGTATTTCTTCCTCTTTCTTTTTTGTCTCCACTTCTTTTTTAGGAGAATCTGGAAATTTCACAGGGACAAAGACATCAGAGACAGCTCCCACAAGTTTATCCTCCGCCAACAATTGTCCTGTGACAACAACAGAGATTTTCAATTTATCCCCCATGCCTTCCACCTGACTTGCTCCCCAAATGATAGTGACATCGTCGTCGACCTTCATCTGAACCATCTCCATCGTTTCAGACAACTCGTCAATTGTGACTTCCTTATCAGAATATAGGTAGTTCACCAGAATACTCTTGGCATTACGTATATCATTATTGACAAGCAATGGCGAAGTAAGTGCCTCACGCATAGCCTGCATAGCACGATATTCTCCTGAAGCCTCAGACGAACCGATCACCGCGTCGCCAGAATTGGTCATGACGGTGCGGACATCGTTCATATCCACATTGACGTAGCCCGACTGCGTCACCATATCGGAGATACATTGCGCAGCAGTGGCAAGAATAGAATCAGACGCCGCAAAACTAGAAGATAATTTCATTGGTCCAGCCAACGGATTTCTATCTTTGGATGAGAGTCTGTCGTTGGAGATAATGACAAGAGAATCGACATATTTTCTCATCTCTCGCACTCCCTCTTCAGCGATTGCCTTTCTAATCGGGCCCTCATAAGAAAACGGAGTTGTGACGACACCGATAGTAAGGATACCGAGTTCCTTAGCCACACGTGCGACTACAGGAGCTCCACCTGTACCCGTACCACCACCTAACGTGGCGGTCACAAAAACCATCTCTGTATCTTCAGATAGCAACTGTCTGACATTTTCTTCAACACTAAGCATTGCCGCCTTACCGATACGAGGATCCGATCCTGCTCCTAGGCCTTTCTTGCCGAGCAGGATTCGTTTAGGAACGGACGAACGCTTCAACGCCGCCTTATCTGTATTCATCAGGATGAAGTCGACACCTTCAACTCCCGCTTTATACATATAAGAGACAGCATTACCGCCACCGCCACCAACGCCTATCACCTTGATAAACGTTTTGTCAGGATTAGCTATTTCAAGAGTCTCAATCATCGTCGTCGTCAATTGAATTCAAATCTATCTCTCTAGATGGTATTCTTGGACCAGCAGGAACTGGATCTGGCTCTTTTACTGGTTCCGGAATCGGTTCTGGTTCTGGCTCTGGTTCCGGTTCTGGTTCCGGAACTACTGGAGTCGGATCTGGAACTACAGGAGTCGGGTCTGGTTTCTTTGCCGAATGGCCTTCATAGAACTTATCTATTTCATCTTTAGTCATGTTGAAACTAGAATTATTATTCTGAGGGACGACGTGATTGCCTCCCAAATAACGGTCTGCTCTCACATCCGTCTGAACCATTGCAGCACGTGCAGACATACCATAATTAGATGTCTGTGACATCTGGACATCTCCTGTCAAATCAGACTCGTCAACATTCATACCAGTAACCACAACAGTGACATTAAGGTTTTCACCAAGTCCATCATTGATAGTTGCACCCCAAATCAAGTTTGCTCCGTGGCCCTCGATCTGCTCCTGTACATAATTACAGATATATGTAGTCTCATCAATTGTCACCTCATAATCAGATGAATAAGAAATATTCAACAAGACATTCTTAGCTTTTTCAATACTGTTGTTGATAAGCAATGGTGAATTCAAAGCCTCCTTGATCGCTTTCTCCGCGCGATCAGGTCCGGAAGCCATTGCCAATCCCATCAAAGCATCGCCAGAATCAGTCATGACGGTGCGGACATCATTCATATCCACATTGACATAACCGTCACCAGTGATGATTTCAGCAATGCCTTTAGCTGCCATGGCCAAGATCTCGTCGCCTTTAGAGAAACCTGCCTTCAGACCAAGGTCGCCATACAATTCACGGAATCTGTCTGTTGAGATTACGACAATCGCGTCGACAGCATCTCTCATCCTCTGCATTCCTTCCAATGCGTTAAGAAGACGACGGCGTCCCTCAAACTTAAACGGTATTGTTATGATTCCGACAGTAAGGATACCCATCTCCTTGGCTGTACGAGCGATCACAGGAGCGGCGCCTGTACCAGTACCACCTCCCATTGCCGCAGTGACAAAGACCATCTCCGTATCCTCAAGCATAGCCTTTATTTTCTCTATGGAGTCTTCAGCAGCCTGACGTCCCATATTTGGATCGTTTCCAGCACCAAGACCTTTTTCTCCTAACTGGATATGGAATTCAGGAGGTATAGGGCTACGACGCAAAGCCTGACGGTCTGTGTTACAAATGACGAAATCTACTCCTTCAATATGGTTTTCATACATGTAGTTAGTAGCATTTCCGCCACCACCACCGACACCTATCACTTTGATAATGTTTTTTTCTTCCGAGTCGTCTACAAATGTGAAATTTTCTTCCATATCCATAATTATTTCATTTCAGTTTTCTTAACAGATCCCTCAATTATATCAGTTGCGGTGTCACCCACTGCAGTAAAAAGGTTTGTGATTTTTGCGATAAAGCCACCTCCCTTTTTCTCATTTCCTTCTGCTTTCTTCCCTGTTTTAACATCTGCGGCACTCTTTCTGCCTACAAAGACACAAGAGTCAAGAGCACAAGACTCAAGGACACCTAGACAAGCGGCAAAATCATTCATCTTACGAGCTGTCTTATCTGTGTTTCCATTTATAGAATCCAAGGATGTGAAATAAGGACTGTATTTTTCATAACATACATCTTTGATCTTTCCTAATTCCGTATCCAAGCCAAACTCATTTGTGAATTTATCGCAAACCTTATCTAGACGAGAACCTCTTCCTGTAAGGATAATCTTCTTTGACGACGTCAAAGCGCTCACCTTATTCATTTCTCCTAGAAGATAAGACATAAGTTCTTCCAGGCGTGCCTCTATAATCGACGCTAACTCTACAGATTGTATCTTCACATCTGTACCAGCCACTGTGACTATAACGTTTTCTTTCAAACCTTCAGGATAGGCGCAACCTATATTTTTCTTTACCTTCTCTGCCGCTTCTGTTGTCAACCCACATACTTTTTTGATATCTTTAGTGATCAGTTTGCTTCCAAATGGCAACACTCTGACGTGACGGCGAACATTATCACGATAGATGGCGATTGATGTCGATGAGGCTCCCAGGTCGATCAATGTCGCTCCTACCTCTTTGTCGGCATCTGAAAGCATAATATCAGCCAGGGCGAATGGCAAAAGAGAATAACCTGCCAATTGGATATTAATTGACGACAATGTCTTTTCAATATCCTCCTTTATCTCTTTTTCGGCTGTGACGACACAAAAACGGCCCTCCACATTGGAAGCTCTACAACCTACTGCCTCCATCTTTATATCGTCATCGACATTGTAACCTTGGTTGATCATATCCAAGATTATCTCCTTGTCATTTTCAACACGTTTTCTGATATCTTCCTCTATTTTCTGGACTACAGGCACATCGACGAACTGATTGTTAAGGCGGTAAGCTTCTTTCTGCTCTTTTCCTGAAATACCTTTTCCTCCAAGAGCAATATATACGCTTTTGATTTCAACGGTGTTTCCAATGAAACTGTCTCCTATAGCAGCCTTGAATTTATTGTATACTCGGTTGGAAAGTTTGTTGAACATCGGTTTGAGTACTCCTGCCAACTCCACATAGTTGTCTACTCTACCATGTCTTACTCCTTTGGAATCTGCCTCTTCAGTTGCAATAACCTGCGACACTTTATTGTTGTCGTCTAAGACAGCAGCCACAGATCTTATTCTCGTGGTACCCAGGTCTAGCACCACGGCTATTTTGTCCGTCAATTGTAGTGTATTCGCCATTTTCACTAAAATTTTTGAAAGTATTTACTAGTTCTTTGTCTTTGTTCTTTGTCAATATCTCGTACACACAGCTTGATTGTCGTATGTGAGATCTATCTTCTTATACTTGTTCCACCCTACTTTGGAAAATCCCTTTTCATAGAGTTTCCTCAATCGGGTCATCTTCTTTTGGTAGCCTTCCATCGAGCCGAGCACAACTATCTGCGACCCTATGCGTGGCACCATCTCCACATTGCCGTTGGCATCTATGTATATCTGCTCCACCAGTGAATTCAAGAATTTGTCGTTGTACACATAGTTGGCAAACTCATAAATCTCCGTCTTCAGATATTTCTTTCCCAGCGTCATCTCACTCAACAACACCGGCACATAAGCCGAGAATGCTGTGGAGGTGTTCATCAGACTGCCTTCCGAATCCAGATACAAATCCTGTGTCGGCGTCTTTATCCTCAATATCGGTTTGCGTTGGAGGATATCCACACATAACAGACCACCCGGACTTTTATAGCATTGTGCATCCTTGACAAATGGGATTTCAGCTATTTTCTTTTCCATATTGTGCAGGTTGATATTCTTATAGCTCAACCCGTTTGGATTAATGTTAGCTGAATTCATGTATTTGAGGATGTCCATCTTATTCACAAACTTATAGTCTGCGCTGTCGTTAATATTCACCGCTGTCCCTGTGCAACATACACTCCCTGCTGTAGACGGAATGAAAAACACCATCACAAGAGCATATATAGCCAATATGCAAAAGCCTGCTATCTGCAACTTTTTCCTCATACCTTGGACAACAGAATATTTTTGATCTGCGGAAGCATAAGATTTACATCACCGGCTCCGATTGTAGCCAACACCTCTATTGGATGTGTGCGGACATAGTCGAGCAACTCATCTTTTGAAATGAGACGTTTCTCTTTCGCCGTCACCTTATCCAAAATGATCTGGCTTGTCACACCCTCAATAGGCTCTTCTCTTGCTGGATAAATATCCAAAAGCAACACTTCGTCGAGAAGCGACAGACTTGCAGCAAACTCATCCGCGAAATCACGGGTGCGAGTGTACAAATGTGGTTGGAACACTCCCGTCAACTTCTTATCCGAATATAATCTGCGCAACGATTCAATACTTGCCTTCACCTCATTCGGATGATGTGCGTAATCGTCAACCAATACCAAATTATCCTGCTTGATGTGGAAATCAAAACGTCTTGCCACACCCTGGAAACTTGCTATCGCTTTTCTGATCTCTTCGTGAGACAATCCCTTTAAAAGAGATACCGCACATGTTGCTATTGCATTCTCAATATTGATGTAGACGGGAACACCCAAGTCTACTCCCTTCAATACGCCCAACGGATAAACCACGTCGAAGATGATTTTTCCATTTGCGATCTTGATGTTCTCTGCATGGAAATCACCCTTCTCCACAGAATAAGTGTAGATTTTCACACCTTCCTGCACGACAGGTTTGATAGGAAGTCCATCCTTCATAATCAACGCACCTCCTGGTTTGATAAGAGCCACAAACTGTTCAAAGCTCTTCAAATACTCCTCGTAAGTGCCATATATATCAAGATGGTCGGCATCTGTTGCTGTCACCACAGCGATTTGTGGAGCCAGTGTCAAGAAAGAGCGGTCGAATTCGTCCGCCTCAACAACAACCAAGTTGCTCTTATTGGAAAGATGCAGATTGCTTTCAAAATTCTTTGACAATCCACCCAAGAAAGCGTTGCAATCCAAGAATGAATTGTGAAGAGTATGAGCGATCATCGTGGTAGTTGTAGTCTTACCATGAGTTCCAGCAACACAGATGGCTTCCTGGCTTTTTGTTATCGCGCCAAGAATCTGTGAACGCTTCATGATAGTGAAATTGTTCTTCTTGAAGAACAGATACTCAGTAAGATCATCTGGGATTGCCGGAGTATACACAACTAAGGTATAGTTTGGATTCTTGAAATCCTCTGGTATGAACACTGTGTTATCCTCAAAGTGCACCTGTATACCCTCGCTGCGAAGTTTGTCAGCAAGTTCAGTTTCTGTCTTGTCGTAGCCAGCCACAGAATAACCCTTTGCATTGAAGTAACGGGCAATGGCACTCATTCCGATACCACCTATTCCTAAAAAGTAGATATTTTTAATTTTATCCAGCATTTTTCCAAAATTTAAATCTCACCTAAAATCACGCTTGCTATTCTGTCTGCCGAATCTTTCTGTGCCAATGCGAATGCCTGCTCAGATATTGATGCGAGCGACGCTTCATCTGCCACCAGACGCAACGCCTCAGGTACCAATTTCTCCACTGCCTCAGCATCCTTTATCATCACAGCCGCATTCTTTGTAGACAATGCCATGGCATTCTTAGTCTGATGATCCTCTGCCACATTAGGAGAAGGAACCAGAATTGATGGTTTACCTAACAAACAAAGTTCAGATATTGAGCTTGCACCTGCTCTCGACACAACAAGGTCAGCCACAGCGTACGCATAATCCATACGTGACACGAAGTCTGTGCATACCAAGTTTGGATTGTTGCTTTCGTCAGCTTTCTTCTTCGCGTCTTCAAAGTAATATTTGCCAGTCTGCCATATCACCTGCACACCACTCTGCTTGATAGCGTCAAGACCAGCTATGATACTGTTGTTGACCGTGCGGGCGCCAAGGCTACCGCCAATCACAAGAATTGTTTTCTTTGATGAATCAAGGCCGAAGAAATCGTATGCCTCCTGAGCACCCTTCTGCACATTCAAGAAATCCTGGCGGACAGGGTTTCCAGTCATCACCAGTTTTTCAGCAGGGAAGAATCTTTCCATTCCATCGTATGCCACACAAATCTTCTTCACACCTTTCGACAAAAATTTGTTAGCCACACCGGCGTATGAATTCTGTTCCTGCAAGAAAGTAGGCACTCCAAGCTTGTTTGCGGCATATAGTGTCGGACAACTTGCATAACCACCTACACCGACCACAGCGTCTGGGTTGAACTCCTTGACAATTGATTTCGCCTTGAAATAGCTTTTCACAAAACGATAGACAACCTTGATATTCTTAAGGATTCCCGACGGTGACATGCTTCTCACCAATCCGTTCACCTGCAATCCGATAATCTTATAGCCTGCCTTAGGCACACGTTCCATCTCCATACGACCCTCAGCTCCCACAAATAGGAACTCACCGTCTGGGAAACGTTTCTTTAACGCATTAGCAATAGAAATAGCTGGGAATATGTGACCACCCGTACCTCCACCACTGATGATGAATCTTTTGTTTGCCGTCATGTTGTCTAAAATAAAGTTCTTTTGTTCTTCCAAGCCGGAGATGCTTGTCTGTTTCAACTACACCCTATACTCAATCATCTGCATGGATATTTTTACACACAATACTACAAAATCCATAGCAGAAAATCAAACGTCTCTTAAATCCTATTCAGACTCTTCTACCACAATTGGTTTCTCCTTCCTTTTGTTTTGCAACGTCTTCACATGAACACTTACCGAAAGGATTATTCCAAACAAAATGCCTGTCATCCAAATCGAGGTACCTCCCTTGCTTACAAAAGGCAGCGGCTGACCTGTGACAAAGTCGCCCAACGTCACTCCTACCGCCATGTTTATCACAGCCTGAAAGACTATCAATAATGTGCAAGCAAGTGTCAGCATCGCATAGACCATACTTTCTGATTTATACGCAATAACAATTGCCCGCCACAAGACACAAAGATAGGAAAATATCACTAACAAACCAACAAATAATCCCAACTCTTCCAGAATTATCGAAAAAATATAATCCGAAAATGCTTGAGGAAGACGGAATCTTTCTCGGCCTCCAGCGACACCATTTCCTATTATATGGCTGTTGGCAACGGCCATTTTTGCATGAGACACCTGGTAGTTTCCATCATTAATGACAAATTTAAGGTTAGGGTCGTCTTCTGCTTTTCCTCCCAAAAACGAATTTTCCACTCGTGAAACCCAAGTAGGCAAACGATGCAAAGGTGTTCCCTTCAATTTCTCTGCAGGGACAAGTTCTCCAATGGCACCAAGAATCAGAGCTAGTGAGAGAAACATTCCCATTATGCACAAAAAAGGCTTAAATTTCAGTCCTCCAGCCAGCAACAGACAGATCGTCACCACAGTCAACAGCACCAATCCAGACATATTCTCCAATCCGATCGGCACCAGCCATAGGCAATAGACTATAAACAATGTGAACCAGCCTTTTTTGGTAGGTATCAATCCTTTGTCCGTGGAATATCGTCCTATCCAAAATGCCAAGAATATCACATAGAACACCTTGACAAGTTCCGACCATTGTATGCCAAACATCGTTCGTCTGGCACCATTGACAAGGTCACCAAATTTCGGAGTCAACAGAAGCATTACCCACGACAACAATGCGCCGAGAGCTAAAAAGCCTGTCAATTTGGATGAAAACAGTCGTTTGACGCCAATCTGCACCACAGTCAAAGTGATTCCGATCCCAGTAAGGATATAAAAGATATGACGATAGAATTCTCTGTTATACTCGCCATTCCTGATGGTCACATTCGCCTGAATGGAGCTGTAGACCTCTATCACTGAAATCGATAGCAATGATGCTATAGCAATCCATATATAGAGGTCGCCAAGAAACAATTTTTTGAAGAAAGCATTGCGTTCACTCATTTTACAAGCGTTTTACACACTCTTTGAATTGTTGTCCTCTATCCTCGTAGCTCTTGAACAAGTCGAAACTTGCGCAACATGGAGAAAGCAACACTGTATCGCCCTTGTCTGCAAATGCGAAACATTTGTTGACTGCCTCTTCCATAGAGCTTGCGTCTGCTATATTCTCTACCTTACCATCGAAGAACTGATGAAGTTTGGTATTATCAACGCCAAGACATACGATAGCCTTTACCTTCTCCTTTACCAAATCCTCAATCTCTGTGTAATCGTTACCCTTGTCCTTACCACCAAGAATCAAAACGACTGGAGTCTGCATACACTGCAATGCATACCAGCATGAGTTGACATTAGTAGCCTTTGAATCGTTGATGAACAACACACTTCTCACCTTAGCCACTGGCTCAAGACGGTGCTCCACTCCGCTGAAATCACTGAATGCCTTACGGATAGTGTCCTTCTTGATGCCTTCAACGCCTGCTGAGATACCAGCCGCCATTGAATTGTAGATGTTGTGCTGTCCCTTCAAAGCAAGTTTATTAATATCCATATCTATATAATTGTTTTTTAAGTTGATTACTAATTTTTCATTCTCCAAGTAGGCCGCCATATTCTCAATTGTCTGTATTGAGAACGGCATCATCTTTGCCTTGATATCATACTTTGTAAGTTCCTTCGTCACGACAGGATCTTCATTCCAATAGATGAATGTGTCGTTCTCTGTCATGTTCTGCAGAATACGCATCTTGGAATCTACGTAGTTCTGGAACTTATAATCGTAACGGTCCAAGTGATCCGGAGTGATGTTAAGCAGGATAGCGATATCTGCCTTGAAATCATACATTCCGTCCAACTGGAAACTACTTAGCTCGATAATGTAGTAGTCGTGAGGATCGATAGCCACCTGACGTGCCAAGCTGAAACCGATGTTTCCTGCAAGAGAAGCGTCTAGACCAGCCTCTTTGAAGATATAGTGCACAAGTGTTGTGGTTGTCGTTTTACCATTGCTGCCTGTGATACAGATCATCTTCGACTTTGAGTAGCGTCCGGCAAATTCGATTTCAGAGATTATGTTGATGCCTTTCTCTCTCAACTTCTTGATGATTGGAGCCTTCTCTGGAATACCTGGGCTTTTGATCACCTCATCCGCATTCAAGATCAACTCTTCTGTATGCTGACCCTGCTCCCAAGCGATATTATACTGGTTGAGTTCAGCCACATATTTTTCTTTGATTGGCGACATGTCCGACACAAAAACATCAAAGCCCTGCTTCTGGGCCAAGATTGCCGAACCGACACCACTTTCTCCTGCTCCTAAAACAACTATTCTTTTCATTATCTAACCTTTAAAGTCAAAACTGTAATTACTGCCAAAAGCAAACCTACGATCCAGAATCTTGCCACAATTTTAGCTTCTGGCATTCCTTTCTTCTGGAAATGATGGTGTAGTGGCGACATCAAGAATATACGTCGTCCTTCACCGTATTTCTTCTTAGTATACTTGAAATACGACACCTGAAGCATCACAGACAAATTCTCTGCGATAAACACACCACACAAAATAGGGATCAACAACTCTTTACGTATAATCATCGCCACTGCTGCGATAACACCTCCAAGCATCAGACTACCTGTGTCGCCCATAAACACCTGAGCAGGGAATGAGTTGTACCACAGGAATCCAAGTGTCGCGCCGACAAACGCACACAAATAAACCACAAGTTCCTCCGACTTCGGAATGTACATGATATTAAGGTAGCTTGCGAACTCCACATGGGCAGACAAGTATGCCAGAATACCCAGCGCGACTCCTATTATCATCGACGTTCCGACGGACAATCCATCCAAACCATCAGTCAGGTTGGCACCGTTGGAGATGAACGTCATCACGAAGATTGTGACCAACACGAAGAAGATCCATCCGAGTGGCTGAGCATATTCGCCAGCAAACTCAAATATCGAGGCATAATCGAAATTATGGTTTTTCACAAACGGAATAGTTGTCTGTGTCGACTTGACGTTCTCCTTCTTATAGTTTACCACCTCAACATTCTCTTTGTTGACGGTAGCGTAATTCTCTCTTATCACCACATCCGGGCTACAGTATAACACCAAGCCAAGGAAAAGACCGGCAGCGACCTGACCAATGATCTTCACGCGTGGAGACATTCCGTCTTTATTCTTTTTGAAGACTTTGATATAATCATCCATACCTCCTAGGAATCCGAGCCACAGAGTGATGGCAAGCATCAGAAGCATGTATATATTAGAAAGATTTCCGAACAACAGACATGGGATGATTATACCGCCTATGATAATCACACCACCCATTGTAGGTGTGCCCTTTTTCGACATCTGTCCTTCAAGATTCAAATCTCTGATAGTCTCACCTATCTGACGGAGTTGCAAATATTCAATCATTTTCTTTCCGAAAATGATAACAAAGAGCAACGCTCCGACAAACGCCAATGCAGAACGGAATGTCACATAATGGAACAAACCCGCTCCAGGGAATGTCATGCCTTCAAACAAATAATAAAACATAATCTCTCTATTATTATATTAAATATTTTCTAATAACCTCATGATCATCGAAGTGGTGTTTCACACCCTTGATATCCTGATAATCCTCATGACCCTTTCCTGCCACAAGGATGATATCGCCCTTCTTTGCCATCGTGCATGCCGTCTTGATCGCCTGCTCTCTGTCGGCATTCACAATCACGTTTCTCTGCTCCTCATCAGTAAGTCCTGCCAACATATCATTGATGATATCCATTGGCTCCTCGTTTCTTGGATTGTCCGACGTGATGACTACCTTATCGCTGTTAGTGACAGCCGACTTCGCCATGATCGGACGCTTGCCTTTATCACGATTACCTCCGCAGCCGACCACTGTGATCAACTCCGCATTCTGGCTTTTCACCTCGTTGATTGTGGAAATCACATTCTCCAAAGCGTCCGGTGTATGTGCATAATCAACAATCGCGCAAACCCCACTCTGCACACCACGGATTGTCTCGAATCTTCCGTTGACTGGAGTCATCTTGCTCAATGCCACCAATGTGTCTTCTGGTGTATTGCCAAGCAATACGCAAGCTGAATATACGGCAAGCAAGTTGGATGCGTTGAATCGACCAACAAACTGCGTTGAGACCTCTCTTCCGTCGATATTAAGAAGCATTCCGAAGAAGCTGTCCTCCACAACCTTCGCTCTGAAATCAGCCATCGAACGGATCGAGTAACTTTTCTTCAAAGCCTTGCTGTTCTGAACCATCACACTTCCGTTACGGTCGTCAGCATTAGTAAGAGCGAATGCATCGGCAGGAAGAGAATCAAAGAAAGATTTCTTTGCCTTTATATAGTTGTCGAATGTCTTATGGTAATCCAAATGATCACGAGTGATATTTGTGAAAATACCTCCGACAAATCTCAAGCCACCGATTCTTTTCTGGTCTGCGGCATGCGAGCTCACCTCCATGAAAGCGTATGTACAGCCAGCGTCAACCATCTCAGAAAGAAGCTTATTCAACGAGATCGGATCTGGAGTCGTATGAGTAGCCGGCACAGCTCTCTCGTCTACATAATTACATACAGTAGAAAGCAGACCTACCTTATGTCCGAACTCTCTGTGCATTTTATAAAGCACTGTAGCGATAGTTGTCTTGCCATTAGTACCAGTCACACCGACAAGTTTCAGTTTCGACGACGGGTTGTCATACCAAGCAGAAGCCAAACGACCAAGAGCCTCAGCGGAATCCTTCACCTGAATGTAAGCGACACCGTCATTCAAAACATCCGGCATCTTCTGAAGCACAATCGCAGTCGCACCCTTTTCGATTGCCGACTGGATGTATTCATGACCATCTATAGAATAGCCACAAACAGCTACGAACAAAGCGTCAGCAGACACTTGGCGGGAATCCTGACATATCGCAGAGATCTCCTTATCTGTATTGCCGACTATCTTTACGCAGTCGACACTGTTTATCAAATCGTTTAACTTCATAAGCCAACTATTTTAGCATAATTGTAATTAATTTGCCGGGAGATGCTGTCTCACCAGGAGGAATCGACTGTTGCACCACAGTGCCTCGGCCATGCATCGTCACCTTCAAACCTTTATTTTCAAGCAGATATAGAGCATCTTTTGCTCCAAGTCCGATAACTTTTGGCACAGTATACTTGCCGACTTTCATCTGTGTCATGCTCACCACACTGTCTCTGGTTGTAGTGTTGACCAAATCGTCATCATCTATCTTGTTTCTCGTATATCTGATATTCAACTCCTTCAACAGATACTCAACATCACTCTTATAACCACCCTTTATCTCAGGAGCGAATCTACCGTTGTCACACAATGCCGTCTCACAACTGACAGGAGTCATAGCGTATATTCTTTCCGCAATCGTACGGAACGCTTTTGAAGTGACATTATTATAGTACTGAGCTTTCTGCCAGTAAACCACCATACACGTATAGCGAGGTTTGTCAGCCGGGAAATACCCCACGAAAGACATCTGGTAATCACGAGGCGTACCAGTCGGGTTGTTGTAGTGCATACGTGCGGAACCCGATTTGCCAGCCAACTCAAGGATATCCGACTTAGCCTTCTTACCTGTACCCTGCTCTATCACACCCTTAAGCATCTCTTTGACCTTACCGAGAGTCTTATTTGAGCATACTTTCGGACAAATCACCTCAGTAGAGAAAGATTCCAAAGTTTTTCCGTCACGCTTGACAGCTCTGGTGAAATACGGTTTGATCATCTTTCCATCGTTTGCGATCGCATTATAGAATGCCAACGTATAGATTGGAGGAATCTGCACACTGTATCCGATCGACATTGATGTCAGATAATTACCGTCGTTCCTCACTTCCGGATCATCCGGTTTACGGATTCTTGGTCTGACATCATTCGGAATATCAAGATCCATACGATCAGCCAGTTTCATCGAATAGATCTTATCGACAAATTTCTCTCTAGATTTGGAGAAATATTCGTGAACCGGTTTCGCTATTCCTATATTCGAAGAGACGTGGAAAGCATGAGCCAAAGAAATCGTTCCGAATCCACCTGAACCGTCTGATTTGTAATTATGGTCGTGCATTCCTTTCTCTTTCCAGAATCCATCTCCCGTATCTATCATATAGGAAGTGTCCAATTTTGCCACTTCAAGCAGAGCTATCACAGAAGCCAACTTAAAAACCGAGCCGGGTTCGGAATTCATACCGACAGCATAGTTTTTCTGATCCACAAATGAAGTGCCTAGACGAGTAAGGTTTGAAATAGCCTTGACCTCACCGGTATGGACATCCATAAGCATCGCACATCCGCTATCCGCAGAAGCCGCCTGCATCACATCTGCAAGAGCGGAGGTCACAACATCCTGCATACGCATATCGAGCGTCGTGTAGACATCCGCGCCATCCAACGGGTCAACATCATTCACCCAAATCGGTTTGCCATTTCCATGAAGTTCCTTTCTTGCGACTCCAGGCTCGCCTCTAAGCTCTATATCAAATCTTCTTTCAAGACCGTTTTTTCCTTTGTCTGTCTCAGGATTAAAACCTCCGATCGTACGAGCGGCAAGGTTTCCAAACGTCTTCTTGCGTTCAACCTGCGTCTCCACATAGAAACCCGTCTTTTTCTTGGATTCTCTCCAGAACGGGAACTTCTGAGCACGTTTATAATCGTTATACGACACATACTTTGGTTCGAACACAAATGCATGTTTCTTATTTTTTTTGGCTTCAATGGCCTTACGCTTATAGTATTCAGGAGTATGGACATTGCCATAAAGGTTTGCCACACAGATGCACAAAGAATCTATTTTAGCATTGAACAGAGCATTGTCAAAACCTTCCACCATGAAATCCATCACCAGTTTATGCGTCTCCACCGAGCTGGCGATAAGCACACCGTCGCATGAATAGATATTTCCACGCTGAGGCTTCACAATCGAGCTGTCTTTGAGACTCTCCTTCTTCAACACTTCCCGCCATCCGTCGCCCTCCGGTCCGAACATCAAGCCCAATGCCCTCCACACAATAAGTCCCATGATCAAGAGAATAATCATACAAGGCAAGATCATTCCCTTGAGGATGCGTTTTTTCATACTTTCGTCAAACTTCGCCATACCCGATTATTTTTTAATCATAAAAGGTGGCAATGTCGACTCGGCAACATCAACGCTACTCTCAGAAATCATATTTTTCACGTTGCTCTGACGGCTCAACTGTGACAGATCAGCATTGACAGCCAGAGCTTTGTTCTTTTTATCCTGAAGCACTTTCTTCAATTTTTCGATTTGTCTGAACTGTTTGTCACACTCGTAACGGTTCTCTATAGTCAAGACACAAAGGCCGACAACAAGAGCCATCAGATACATATTGTTCATAATAAACTCCACAGAGAAGAAATATTCCAAATTTCCCTTTAGAGTTTTTAATCCGTTCTTAAACTCATTCATACTATTCTCCTCCTATTTTTTCTGCGACACGTAGTTTTGCGCTTCTGCTTCTTGGATTACGTTGGATCTCATCCGCATCAGGAGTTATCACTTTTCCGTTTACTGGAGAAAGTGAGCGGACAGTATTTCCATAGAAATCCTTCTCTATCTTACCGTCGACGTTGCCTGTCTTGAAGAAATTCTTCACAAGACGGTCTTCAAGCGAATGGTAAGTGAGTATAGCTACACGTCCACCGTCGACAAGAGAACCAGGAAGTTGCGAAAGCATCTTCTTAAGAGTTCCCATCTCATCGTTCACCTCAATACGGATAGCCTGGAACAGTTTCGCAAGATCCTTTTTCTGGCTGTCCTTGCCGATAAGCGGCTCAAGCAACTCAACAAGTTGGAAAATCGTCGTCAATGGAGCCTTCTGGCGAGCCTTCACGATAGTGGAAGCCACCTTGCGGGCATTGTTCATCTCTCCATACAAATAGAATATGTCGGCAAGACGTTGCTCGTCATACTCATTCAAAAGGATTTCTGCAGTAAGTTTTGACTTTCTGTTCATTCTCATGTCAAGCGGACCGTCGAAACGGAATGAGAATCCACGTTCAGCCTCATCGAAATGATGGAATGAGACACCAAGATCAGCTAGCACACCGTCTACCTTCTCCACTCCATAATAAGCCAAAAAATTGCTAAGGAAACAGAAATTGGAACGACAGAAAGTAAGTCTGTCATCATCCGGCACATTGGCGATTGCATCCATATCCTGGTCGAATGCGAAAAGTCTTCCGTTCTTGCCAAGACGCGAGAGTATCTCACGTGAGTGACCGCCACCACCGAAAGTCAAGTCGACGTACACTCCATCACTCTTTATATCCAAACCCTCCATGCAAGGGATCAGCAAAGCCGGCGTATGATAAACTATTTCATTTTCCATGACTGCAATTCTTTTGAGTTACACCATAATTTTTTCAAGCGCGGCCTCAAGAGACGCCTCATCCATCATAGATGCCTCGTAACGATCTCTAGACCACAACTCCAAATAGTCACCTACACCAACGAACACAACATCAAGATCGATTCCAAGCTGTTCAAGATACTTCTTCTGCAAAAGCACTCGTCCGTTAGAGTCAAGCTCAAGCTGCTCTGCCTTTGACGTGAACGTACGATAAATCATCTGATCCTGTGCCTTCCATAGGTTAAGACGTGATTTTAGTTCCTCACACTGTCTTGTCCACTCAGAAAGCGGATACAGTTTTGCAAAACCAGATTCAGAGTTTACTCGCAACACCAACGCTGTCTCATTGCTCTGTTCTAGCAAGCGACGAAACTGAGCAGGGACGAATACTCTGCCCTTGCCATCAAGTTTTGCGTCTATGTTGCCTAAAAATTGCATACTACTAAATCTTAAGTTTTGGACTTCAAAATTACATAATTAATTTAAAAATTCCCCACATTTCCCCACTTAATACTTTCAACCCGACAATCAACAAGTTTTCAACAAGATTTCAACAGATTTTCGACACCGCAGCCCCGAACAGATCTGCCATAATAAATTACTATTTATCAATACATTAACAATAAGAACAAAACAAAATAACAAAAAGTGGGGTAAAATGGGGGCAGATGAAACAATGTGGAGGGTTAAGAAGAAGGCTCACGTATAAACACTAAAAAGGAGGAGAAGCAATATGCTTCCCCTCCCTCCTACGGATTTTTATAATAAATCTAAAAAAGATTATTTGACAACCAGTTTCTGAGTGCTGACACCGCCATTAGACTTAACAACGACAGTGTAAACACCTGATGTCAAAGCCTTGTTGATTGTAGCAGAACCTACAATATTCTGAGACACCACAACCTGACCAGCCATATTTACGACATCGACTATTGCCTCTGCGTTCTCAGCTAGAGTTATTGTAAACTCTCCAGTTGTCGGGTTAGGATAAATAGAAAACGCAGTTGCATCAACATTCTCAACCATGCTAGGATCGTAACAACAAACAGAATCTGGAAGACCAGAATCCGCATACCATTCAAAGATAAGTGGACCGAAGCCACCAATAATGTTAGCATGGAACTCAATTGTGATTGACTGTTCTCCTGCCTCTGGGAACAAGCACAGTACCTGTTTCTCTTTTCCGCTTTTCGCGTCAAGAATTGACCAACAATTCCATGGTTCATATGGTTCCACTGACTTATCGCACTCACTAGCAGGAAGGAATCCGAATGTAGTTATGTATTCATTATCCCAAAGACGATCTGGAACACGAAGGTGGTTGCCAAAAGAAGATCTGATTGAAATCTCACCATCATATTTAGGAGACATATACTCACCATTAATAAGACCAGAAACCTTGTAGAATCCTGGTTTTTCCACGTTTACCGTATAGTTGATCCACTCACCTGCCTCAACCCATCCGAGTCCACTGTACCCTAGATTTTCATACTCAGTGCCTCGACAGTTAGCATATAACAAATCCACACCTTCATCAGGACGTGCAGAGACCTCTGTTCCAAAATAATGACGACCGGCGTTCAAAGATTTGTATGTAGGATTTCCTTTCTCATCTTTCCAAAATGTAGAAATTGTAGAATCAAAATCGACGACCTTGCCATTCTCAACAGTCGACCATGGGCATGGCTTATCCAACCACGCCATCTCTACAGCCAATGAGAAAACATCCACCTCTTCTCCGTCTTTTTTATAGTTAAGGACAACCCCATTTGAGTCTATCTCCCACGCACCACCATTAACGTCATGGTAAGCATTGCCTTCTCCTCCTAAATCAAAGTAATCCCAATGCCATAATGACGCACCTGTAGAAGAGATTTTGTTATAAGCCATCAATGTATCAGAATGACCATGTTTATCAGATGTATCTGGCGGACAATATCCTAACAAGCCTAACACATAATCGCCATATCTAACACCAGAGTCCGAATATTGAGACACATTATTTGATGAACACGAACCTGTAAAGAATGAAGTCGCATCACCCTTTTTCCCCCAGTTTTCGACACACCAACTGACAACCTGTGGAGCGTCATTTCTTTTGTCACAATTGGCGATCAACTCATTTGAATTGTCTGTACATAAAGGGCCCTCACCATCAAAATTCGCAGCCGACCACTCTGACACAAACACAGGGATTTTTTTCTGTGCATTACGGAATTCTCCTAATAAATAATAGTGGGAACATGCGTCGTAATGGAAAGAATACATCACATTTTTCTTATACAATGAGTCGATCGGATTAGTTACTGGCTCTACGATTTTCTGGCACCACTGGTCCGTTCCAACAATAACAATGGCATCCGGCTGATTTGCGACAATCACTGGGATAACATTCTCCGCATAGCTTTTTATATTCGTCCATCCGCAGTTCGCCTCATTACAAATCTCATACAAAACATGGCCATAAGCACTATCAGCACAATACTTAGAGATTTCCTCGAAGAAATCCTTAGATTCGTTAATATAGTCGTTAGGGTCTCCATTGGACAATGTATCAGCAGTATTATGCCAGTCGACGATACAATACATACCCAACTTTGATGTCTCTTCGATACTCGTCTTTATAAACTCCTTATACTTCGCTTCATTGCCAAGGTAAGATTTTGGCGCATCAACATACATTGCCAGACGGACAACGTTAGCTCCATACTCTTGCATCAACTTCCATTGTTTCATTCCTAAACAACCCTGAACATCATCAGAGTGAAGGGATTGAGTCGACCAGCCTCTCAACTGAACTGTCGATCCAGTCTTTGACGAAGAAAGTTGATTGTCTATCAACTGTAGTTTTCCCCAATCTTCATACCTTTTATCTACTCCCCCCAAACAGCCACACGCATTAGCTGTCATATAGGCTGGCACTAACACACTAAGCAGTAAAATTTTCTTCATATTTCTTTCTTTAAATTAATATACTCTTCTATATCACAACACAAAAACAGGGCTGGCAAAAATTGCATCAGAAACAACTTCACACACCACTATATGACAAATATATATACATTTAAGAAAACATATTCGCGCTCATCTTTATTGTAACAAAAACGTAATATTCAAAAAAGATTTCGCATTAACAGATTTTCGCATTAAACAAAAACGGAAATACGTTTTACTATAAAGATACAAAAAAGGAGAAGAAGCAATATGCTTCCCCTCCAATGGTTTTTATAATAAAAACTATATTTCAGATCACTTTACAACCAGTTTTTGAGTGCTGACTCCACCGTTAGTCTTGACCACAACAGTGTAAACACCAGCAACCAAAGCTTTATTGATTGTAGCAGAACCCACAATATTCTGGGATGTCACAATCTGACCTGCCATGTTAACAACATCTACTGTTGTCTCAACATCCTCAGCAAGAGTCACAGTGAACTCACCTGTTGTAGGATTTGGATTAATCGAGAATTTCACTGCATCGATATCATTGACATCTCCAGGGAAATCACAACAAGGAACTCCAGGACCAGAAATCTCATACCATTCGAAGATAAGTGGACCTACACCAGCAGCGTCACCTCTAAACGAAATAGTGATTTGCTGTTCTCCTGCTTCCTTGAATAAACACAACACTACGTTCTCTCTTCTAGTTTTAGCGTCAGATGTAGTCCAACAATCCCAAGGGGCAGTGGTGATGTCTACATTACGATCATCACACTCAACCGTTTTAGGGAAGCCAAATGTAGTTATATATTCCTTATCCCCTAGATGATCAAGGGCACGAAGGATGTTACCATCGGAAGTTTCGATAGAAATCTCATTCGCTGAACCACCATACTCAGCATTGATGATACCCGAAATCTTGTAAAAACCTGGTTTTTCTACATCTACTGTATAGTTGATCCACTCTTCTTTCTCAAAAGCTATGCTACTGTAATGTTCATTCTCATATTTCGTTCCTCTACAATTAGCATAATACAAATCCACACCTTCATCTGGACGCGCTGAACCATCTGTTCCAAAATAATAACGGCCAGCATTCAAAGATCTGTATGTAGGATTACCATTCTCGTCTTTCCAAAATGTAGAAATTGTAGAATCAAAATCGACGACCTTGCCATCCACGACAGTCGACCATGGGCATGATTTATCCAGCCACATCATCTGTCTTGCCAATGAGAAAACATCGACTTCTTCTCCAGAGTTACTATAGTCAATGACAATACCATTTGAGTCTTTCTCCCATGCTCCACTATTAAGGTCATGATAAGCCACAGACTCTCCACCATAATCATAGTAATCCCAATGCCATAAAGATGACTCTGTTGAAGGAATTTTATTTGGATTTTCCCAATACATACAGCATGGAGGTGGAGGGCAACACCTAACAGGATTGAACAAATCTATTATATAATTGCCATATGTGATATCTTTATCACTAGACTCATACTTAGATTCAAAACCCACATTGCAAGAGCCAGTGAAGAAAGAAGATGGATCATCCTTTTCACCCCAATTCCACACACACCAGCTGACAACCTGAGGTGCGGATTCCTTATAATCGCAATCGGCAATCAGTTCATCTGAATTCGTTCTACAGAATGGTCCTTCCCCGCCAAAATCCACAGCCGACCACTCTGACACAAACACAGGGATTTTTTTCTGCGCAGTACAGAAATCACCTAAAAGAGAATAGTGAGAACATGCAGAATAATGGAAAGAGTACATCACATTTTTCTTATACAATGAGTCGATCGGATCTGATGCTGGCTCTACGATTTTCTGGCACCACTGATCCGTTCCAACAATGACAATAGCATCCGACTGATTTGCCACAATAACAGGGATAACGCTCTCCGCATAGCTTTTGACATTCGTCCATCCGCACGTTGGTTCATTACAAATCTCATACAACACGTGGTCATAACGATTGTCTGCACAATAGTAGGAGATTTCTCCAAAAAAGTCCTTGGACTCGTTAATATATTCATTTGGATCTCCAGAACCACCGTCGCCCTGCTCTAGAATATGCCAGTCGACGATACAATACATATCCAACCTTGATGTCTCCTCGATACTTTTCTTTATAAAGTCCTTATACATCGCTTCATTGCCAAGGTAAGAATTTGGCGCGTCAACATACATTGCCAGACGGACGACGTTAGCTCCATACTCTTGCATCAACTTCCACTGACCTTCGCCAAGGCATCCCTGGACTTCACCGAAATGAAGAGAATAGGTCGACCATCCCTTCAACTGGACCGGTTCGCCATTTTTGTCGGAAAGCTGGTTGCCAACCAACATTAATTTACCCCAATCAGAATAGTTTTTGTTCTGATAAGGAGACTTCTCTGCACTTGCAGACAAAGCCATAGACACGACTACAAAAAGTGATAAAATTTTCCTCATGCTTATCCATTTAAGGTTAATAATATTTCGCATCAACAATTCAGAAACATTTAAAAAGTCTATAAAGCATATCTTCATTGATATTTTCATATCGCATATATTATATATTTTACTGGAAAGCAAAAACATCACATGTTTTCTTGTTCTTCCAAATACAAATATGCAAAAAAGAGGAGAAACAACAAGTTTCCCCTCCAATGAATTTATATACAGACTACTTGACGACCAGCTTCTGAGTTCTGACCGCACCGTCAAACTTAACAATTACAGTGTATATTCCTGAAGCCAACGACTTGTTGATTGTCGCTGTGCCCTTAACATTCTGAGACACCACAACCTGACCCGACGTATTTACAACATCTACCATTGCCTCAACATTATCTGCAAGAGATATACTAAACTCACCTGACGTAGGGTTAGGATTAATAGAGAATTTAGTCGTCTCTATATCATCAACAGCTCCAGGATAATCGCCCCCACAATCGCCACAAACAATAAATTCGTTAGGATCAAGATCCGCATACCACTCAAAGATTAGTGGTCCGACTCCACTCGCATCTCCTAAGAATTCAATTGTTAATCGTTGCTCTCCAGCTTTTTCAAACTTACATAAGACTTCTTTATGATCACCACTAATAGCGTCTGATCTCGTCCAGCAATCCCAATATGCAGAATCAGGAACGGTAGGGTCATCACATACGGTAGTTCTTGGGAATCCAAACGATGTGATAACATCATCATCATTCAATGCAGAAGTGTCTCGAAGATGATTGCCGTAATCCGATTTAATTGAGATTTCTCCGTTCTTTAAGGGTGCCTTATATTCAGCACTGACAATACCAGAGATTTTATAGTATCCAGCTTTAGCAACATTTACTGTATAGTTGATCCACTCATTTTCTTCGACTTTATATAGGCTGTTATATCCTGAATATTCAAAAGCAGTGCCCATGCAACTTGCCACATTCAAATCCACACCATCATCCGGACGATTCGATCCGTAAGAACCAGAGTAGTTACGTCCTGCATTCAAAGACTTGTATGTAGGGTTACCGTTTTCATCTTTCCAATTTGTGGAAATTGTAGAATCAAAATCGACAACCCTGTTATCCTCAACTGTCGACCATGGACATGGTTTATCTAACCATTGCATCGCTCTTGCCAAAGAGAGCACATCTACTTCTTCTCCATCTCTAGAATAATCGATAACGTTACCTGTCGAGTCTTTCACCCACGCATCGCTATTAGCGTCATGGTAAGTCTCGGCTTCACCTCCCATATCATAGTAATCCCAATGCCATAAAGAGGATACTTTTGTAGGTATTTTGTTCATATTTACCCAAGGTGCACAACATGGAGGAGGCGTACAACACCCCATAGGACTGAACAGATCCATTATATAATGGCCATATGTGGTAGATTCATCTCTATCCTCAAACTTAGATTCATAACCCGCATTGCAAGAACCAGTGAAGAAAGAAGAGGCATCATCCTTTTTACCCCAATTCCACACACACCAACTGACAACCTGAGGTGCAGCTTCCTTATAATCGCAATCGGCAATCAGTTCATCAGAATTCGTTCTACAGAATGGTCCTTCCCCGCTAAAATTCACAGCCGACCACTCAGAAACAAACACAGGGAGATAATTCTGAGCTTTGCGGAATTCTCCCAACAAATATTTATGAGTACATGCATAGTAGTGGAAAGAATACATCACGTTCTTTTTGTAATCAGAAGAGATAGGATTAGTTACAGGCTCCATAATTTTCTGACACCACTGGTCTGTACCGACAATGACAATAGCGTCTGGCTGGTTAGTGGTAATTACCGGAATAACATCCTCAGCGTAACTCTTGATCTGAGTCCATCCACAAATTGGTTCATTACAAATCTCATACAACACGTGGTCATAACCATTATCCGCACAATAGTAGGAGATCTCTCCAAAAAAGTCCTTGGACTCATTAATATAATCATTGGGATCTCCAGAACCATTGCCTTGCTCTAGAATATGCCAGTCGACGATACAATACATATTCAAATTTGACGTCTCCTCAATACACGTCTTTATAAATTCCTTATACATCGCTTCATTGTCAAGGTAAGAATTTGGTGCGTCAACATACATTGCCAGACGGACGACGTTAGCTCCATACTGCTGCATCAACTTCCATTGACCTTCACCAAGGCATCCCTGGACCTCACCGAAATGAAGAGAATAGGTCGACCAACCCTTCAACTGAACAGGATTGCCATCCCTGTCGGAAAGCTGGTTGCCAACCAACTTCAATTTACCCCAATCAGCATAGTTCTTACCCTGATAAGGACTTTTTTCTGCATTAGCAGCCAACGTCAAAGACGCAACTGCCGCAAGTGATAAAATTTTTTTCATGCTTTGCTCATTTAAGGTTAATAATATTTCGCATCAATAATTCAAAACTCTTAAACGTCTATAAGGTAATCTTCATTGATGTTATCACACCGCAATATTATATATTTTCTTTATAATATCAAATTTATTTAATAAAATCCACAAAAAAAGAGGAGGAGCTATTTGCTCCCCCTCCGTGGAATTTATAAGAAATCTAACAATTCAGATTACTTAACAACCAACTTCTTAGCGCTAACAGCACCATTAGACTTAACAACTACAGTGTAAACACCTGCTGCCAAAGCCTTCTTGATTGTAGCAGAACCCTCAACCTTCTGAGAAGCTACAACCTGACCAGCTACGTTAACTACCTCTACTGTTGCCTCAGCATCATCAGCAAGAGCTACAGTGAACTCACCTGATGTTGGGTTAGGGAAGATAGAGAACTCAACTTCATTAGCGTCAATATTTGATACTCCTGTGATAGGGTCATTTGGATCAAGTTCTCCATACCATGTAAATGTTAGAGGACCTACACCACCTGCGTTACCGCTGAATGTGATAGTGATCTGCTGCTCACCAGCCTTACCAAATGCACACAATACCTCTGTCTCATCACCAGACTTTGCGTCAGACACTGCCCAACAATCCCAAGGATCTGACTTTGAAGCATCTGCACATGTTTGAGTCTTAGGGAATCCGAATGTAGTGATTTCCTCTGGGCTAGAAAGCTCATAAGTAGCACGAAGATGATTACCATGACTAGATGTGATAGCGATTTCACCCTCTTTTGAACCACCATACTCTGCATTGATAACACCACCAATCTTATAGTAACCAGGTTTTGCTACGTTTACAGTAAAGTTAATCCACTCATCTTCCTCAACCCATCCAAGGTTGCAGTATCCTTTCCACTCATAATCTGTTCCCTGACAACCTGCATTAGACAAGTCAACTCCTTCATCAGGACGAGCAGAACCATCTGTACCTGAATAGCAACGACCACCGTTCAAAGACTTGTATGTTGGCTTCTTTTCCTTAGAATCTGTCCAAGTAGTGTTGATTACTGACTCCCAAGAAACAACCTTGCCATTCTCAACTGTAGACCAAGGACATGGCTTATCCAACCACTGCATCTCCTGTGCCAAAGAGAATACGTCAACTTCTTCTCCTGCATTTGCATAGTCAGTTACAGTACCTTTCTTCTCACCTTCTTTAACTTTTTCCCAAGCTCCACCATTTCCATCGTGGTAAGAAATACCTTCACCACCGATATCATAGTAATCCCAATGCCACAAAGCAGATACCTTTGTAGGGATCTGGTTCAAAGTAGTCCAAGGTCCTACCTCTACCTCAGGAATATCACGCAACTCACCTGCCATCAACTCTCTTACGTAATCACCATATTTCTTACCGCTTCCGTCAGTATAAGAAGACTCGTTACCAGATGCACAAGTTCCCTTGAAGAAAGAAGAAGCCTCGTCCTTCTTACCCCAGTTCCAAATACACCAGCTGACAAGCTGAGGAGCTTCAGGTCTAACCTCACAAGCAGCGATCAACTGATCTCCATTGCTTGCACAGAAAGGACCGTCACCATTGAAATACACTGCTGACCACTCAGAAACGAATACTGGGATGTTAGACTGTGCATTACGGAAGTCTCCCAACAATGAATAGTGAGAACAAGAATAATAGTGGAATGAATACATCACATTGTCCTTGTACTCTCTAGAAATAGGATTAGACACTGGATCCTTGATTTTCTGACACCACTGATCTGTACCTACTACGATGATAGCTTCCTTCTGATTATTAGTTATAGAAGGGATAAGAGCCTCTGCATATCTCTTGATATTGTCCCATCCACAAGTTGGCTCATTACACAACTCATACAACACATGGTCGTAACCGTTGTCAGCACAGTACTTAGAGATTTCAGAGAAGAAATCCTTAGCCTCACTTAGATGGTCGTTTGGATTACCTGAGTGACCGTTAGTTTCAAGAACGTGCCAGTCAATCATACAGTACATGTTCAAAGCCTTAGTCTCTGCGATGCTCTCCTTAACCATCTCCTTGAATAGTGTTGGGTTAGAAAGGTAAGAACCGCTCTCATCGATGTACATAGCCAAACGAACGATGTTTGCACCATACTGCTGCATCAACTTCCACTGACCTGCACCAAGACATCCCTGAACCTCACCATAGTGAAGAGAGAATGTAGACCAACCCTTCAACTGAACAGGATTGCCATCTTTGTCAGAAAGCTGGTTGCCAACCAACTTCAACTTACCCCAATCAGCATAGTTCTTATCCTGATAAGGACTTTTTTCTGCGTTAGCAGCCAACGCCAAAGACGCAACTGCCGCAAGTGATAAAATTCTTTTCATCTTCCTTTTATTTAGATAAAATTGTTTTGTTTTCTAATACCCTTTTGATAAGTGAGATATACTACTAAATAGCATAAGTACCATTTCATCATCATTTTCTGACTGCAAATATGCATCTTATTTTTCTAACAAAAAACAAATTTCATCTTTTTAATACTTTAGCATACATTTTAACATTAGGCAAAACGACCTTCTCAAAACATTTAATCAATTATAATACAATAAATTACGCATATTTACCATTTTAACAAATTTTTACAAAAGCGCTAAATAACATATTTTTTACAAAAAAATATCGTTTTTATGTTGCAGAATATAAAAATAGTATTACCTTTGCATTGTGTTTTTCATGGTATTAGATTTAAGGTTGGAAGATTGGAAGTCGAGAGGCTTCCTTCTTTTTTTATTTTAGCCCATCACGATTAAAAATTCATAATGCGTAATAGCCGTGATCAAACACTGAATTTACTCCATTCATTCTCCGTACACGTCAGCATTAACACATATTAGAATAAATCCTATTACGTCAACAAACGTTTGACATTATCAATCCGACAATTAAAATCCGACAACTCCGATAGACATTTGATATTGAAAAAAAAATAGGGATGCTGAATCAGCATCCCTATTTATTATAAAAGAATGATTTCTTTTACTTCTTAATTGAGGTTCTTGGTGTCTTTGTAACCACGATAACCTCAGCTCTACGGTTTTGAGAACGACCGACAGATGTTCTGTTAGAGATTACTGGTTTAGTTTCACCAAATCCTCTAGCAACAATACGGCTCTCATCAATACCCTTTTTAAGCATAACTCTCTTGACTGCTTGTGCACGTTTAACAGACAATGCCAAGTTCTTTTCATTTGTACAGTCAGAGTCTGTATGACCAAGGATAATAACCGATGTGTTTGGCTTATTCTTCAATGTATTGCAGACCTTAGTAATATCAGGCAACATACGGTTTCTTACAATAGCCATACTTGAGTCGAACAAGATATTGCAAGTTGGAGCCTCAAACACCTCATATTCAACACCATTCTCAGTGACAGTATAGTGTCTAGCCTGAGGACGGTTAGCAGCATACTCTTCTGGAGTAAGATCGTTGTATCTGTCTGCAATCATACTATTGTCAGAAGTCTTAACTGCTGGTGTACTAGCTGGTTTAGCAGCAGGCTTAGCAGTAGTAGTTGCTGGCTTAGCAGCTGGAGTAGCAACTGGCTTAGCAGCTGGAGTAGCGACTGGTTTAGTAGTTGTTGTAGCTGGTTTAGCAGCTGGAGTAGCAGCCGGTTTTGTGTCATTTTTAACCTCAACTGGAGCTACAGCGGCAGCACTATCAACGACAGCAGTAGGACAACCATTTTCATCAACCTTAGTATCAAGAGGAGTATCTGGACACTTGTCTAGATAATCAGGAACTCCGTCCTTATCAGAATCCTTAGGGCAACCGTTAGCATCAACAGGAGCACCTATTGGAGTCAAGTTACACTTGTCAAGGTAATCAGGAACACCATCGCCATCTACATCTGAAGGGCAACCGAACTCATCAACCAAGCCACCTGTATTTGGATTATGACACTGATCCTTATAATCAGGAACACCATCACCATCTGAATCAAGTGCACATCCCTTAGCATCTACCTTTTTACCTGTCAAAGAATCATGGCACTGATCCATATAGTCAGGAACACCGTCGCCATCTGAATCCTTAGGACATCCGTGAGCATCAACTTCGATTCCTTCTGGTGTATCATTACACTTGTCATCCAAATCAGAAACACCATCCTTATCTGAGTCCATCCAAGACAATCTGTTTTTCTCTTCTTTCTCCTTATCACGAATCAAGAAATTAAGACCTAAAGCGAAATTGGCAGCACGTGTACGTGTAGGGATTGCCTTGCCACCTCCCTTAGCATAACGCAAAGGAATCTGATCTGCAGCCAAGAAGAAGTTTACTGGTCCTAGATTCAAGTTTACACCCAAACCAATATTGCTGAACATACCATTAGTGACTGTATATGAAGCTGTAGCCTCTACGATTCTGCATGGACGATAGTTGTATGCGAGCATGATCTCCTCAGATACACAACCACGTAGGAAATATGTCTTAGACAACGCTCCTACTGACATTTTGTTCTCAAAGAAAGAGTATTCGGCACCGAGCAATGCCTTAGCAGTCAACATAGACGTGTAACCTTCGTTCTCATCCACAACATACATATTGTCAATCATCTCACGGTATGGATCCCATAGGTTTGCAGAATCACGTTCATGGATATCTTCAATATTATACTTCAATCCATTATAGATAAAGTCGTTTTCTTTCTTTACCTTATGCAACTCCTTACTATAGTGTACAAATCCAAGATCAAGAAGGCTGGCAGACAACTTAACGCTTCTGATTGGGTAATATGTAACACCTAAATCAAGGGCAAGACCGGCTCCCTTCGACTTAGTAAAGTCCTTTGCCTTGACATCATCGCTGAAATCCACAGAATCTATCTTGCCTTCCTCATCCTGATAGATTTCAAGGCCAGGCATAGAAGCATCAATTTCACCTTCTCCTGTAAATCTCCACTCATCCTTAGAGACATACAAATCCATATCCTTGAAATCAGTACGATAACCTACATGTGGAATTAGATATTTAAGTTTTCCTCCCACCTGAAATTTATCAGAAAATGCATAGCTATATCCAAATGCAAGTTCAGTATAGCAATTCATTGTTGAAGAGAACTTTCCTAAACCAAAAGAATACTCAGACTGAGAACCGTTTTCTTCCGACATCAAAGCCGCCTTGAACAATTCACGAGGGATTATTGTGTTCATCTCCATTTTGTTCGACAATGAGAAAGAGACATATGATTTCTCCTTTATTCTCATTCCGAAATTCAAAAGCTGAACATTATAATCAGCAAAGATTCGGTCACGAGGACTCATCGTATTCATAACATTACGAATCTCATTCGATGCCTCCGGATGCAAGAACAAAACTGTAGTGTTTTTTCCATCTATAGTGCGAGGCACATATATATCTTCAAATGCGAGCTTGCTATTTCCAGCATTTACTGAGACTAGAGACAAGCCTGGCATTCCAATATACATCTTATCCGCAGGCTGGAATGAAGGATTAAAATTATGAATCAATGGATTCTGATCCATAAAATATAAAGTAGACGGCATTTGTGCAAATGCTGACGACACCGTCACCAATATTGTCGAAACGACAGATATAATTTTTTTCATTGTCTTAGTCTATTATTTTTCTTTGTTAGAAATATTTGCTTTCAAATGGCTGTAAACCTTAGCACTCATTCCACAACTACTAGTCAAGAAAACGCCATCGACACTTTCTTTAGGAACCTTGATTTTGTATGTGAAAATAACCGCATTAATCTTCTTGACATCCTCAACCATATCGTCAGAAACGACTATCTTCTTCGTTGATGGCGTTGACTTGTATAAGTATCCACCTTCATCAACTTTGGCGGCTGGGATATTAACCGTCTGGTCAAGTTTCTTATTGTCAATATGAGTAAGGACAACTTTACCATTTACCGAATCAGCACTACAGAATTTAGCAGTAACGTTACCCTCAAGAGGCAATGCATTATCAAACTCGATAAATATTTCAACGTCGTCGAACTTAAAGCTTCCTTCCTGATAGTCTGTAATATCCTTGACAATATCAATTCCGTCTACAGTATCTCTGATTGTTATATAGCTTGAATTTCCGATATGTAGAGGTACTTCAGCCTGAATGTTGAGATCCAAATAAGTGGAATCAAGCAAGAAATATTTAACGCCACTTTCCGGATCAGCATTTATCTTAATACCACATTTTACTGACATCGAATCTGGCAAATAGTTGAACAATGAATCCAAACTACCATTTTGCTGATCAAAATCTGCACTAAATGCGACTACTTCTTCGTTTTCTTTCTCAGAAAAAACGAATTTTTGGAAATCGAAAGATTTTGACTCATACGGAGTGCCCTTCATGAAAATTGAGACAATGGAATCTTTTCTGGATGCTTTGGCTGTCTTATGTTTTCCGACAAGGCTTTTCACACTACATTCCAATGGAATTCCACAGTTTGTCACACCTGTAATCTTCAACTTAGAATCCATCACATTCAACTTGAAATCTGGAAGGTGGTCATCATACAGATTAATATAAAAATCCGTATATTCGATCTGTTCTTTGTTCGACTTAAACGATCCATATATTCTATGATATGACAAAGTCGACTCCTCCACAATGACTTTAAGTGTCGGATCTTTTTTCGTGAATTTGATTTCCTTGCCTTCAGCCACTGACAATGTTATTTCGACACCATCTAATTTAGAAAACTCTATTATCTGGTCTGACAAATCAAATCCTTGAACATCCTCCTTTGTATTAAAAATCATACCTTTGAATGGGATGTTTGCAGTTGAGACAACAAGGGAAGAAGCGTCAAAGCCATCTCCCTCAAAACGGAATCGCAACTGACCGTTCTTCACATGAATCATGTCTATCCTTCCTTTTCCGTTTTCATCATCCAAACTCAAATCCAAAGGCACTTTGACAGAGAATGAAGGTGTGGAAGAGTTTATTAAATTGTTGACGATCGTCAAATTTTCTATCTCTGAAATTTGCTTTTCAAAAGTCAACTCCTTAAAAGAGACTTCTATCGGTTTGACCGCAACACGATTAATAGTGTCAAACTTAAATGTCAACACACCATCGGATGCTTCTGAGATATAGTCTGTCTTAAATTCGCTTAAGATATCCTTCAACTTGACCTCAGAACTAGCAATTGGTAGATATTCATTTAGACCGATTCTGAAATCTTTGGAAATATTATCCAAATCGTAGGAATCATCTGTACAGCTTGCAAAGCCAGCTGTCATTAAGGCTAAAGCCAATAATTGTCTTTTCATTATATTACAGTCTTTTTTTTATCACAAAACTATTTTTTTACAAAATTAGACAAATAAACCCTAAAAACAATACTTTTAGGCATACTTTATTCACATTTATTGTAAATAAATACATTTTCGCATCATTTCAGCGTAAAATAAAAAGGAACGCGTTACCTTATGTAACGCATTCCCTATTATAATCTATCAAAAAAACTATTTCTTACCGTGCAAGCGTTTGAAAACATACTTGCCACTCTCTGTGAGGATTTCAGGATCCATTGGCGAAATCTTTCCAGTGTTCCAATTCAAGGCTCCACAAACGCCTCCCTCTGCACTGAAACTCCAGTTACACCAGCTGACTAACTGTTCTCCTGTATTTCCTCCATCCATGATGTCCATCCATATATCCGTCAAGTCTGGTCGGAACTCATGCCAACCACTTGCCTCTGTAGTTCCCCATTCCGTAACGAAAATTGGCAATTGTTCCAAAACTGACTTTTCTCCTTTTTTAGGGTCACCCTTCGCCATCTTCTTATAGAAGTCGTCCGGTCTATGGTTGCCAGGCTGATCTGCCAATCGTCCGTCATTATGTGTAGCAGAATAGAAATGGAATGTGTACATCACGTTTTCATACAACTTACCATCCTTGTCAGCAACCTCGTTTCCAAGAACCAACTCAGGACATGAACTCCACCATGGTGTACCACAAACAACTATAACATCCTTATCGTTTGCTCGGATAATACTAAGCATCTCTTCACAATATGGCTTTATTTGTGTTGTCCAGTCGACTCCAGGTCCGCCCTCATAATGCCAGTTTGGCTCATTACAAACCTCATATATAATATGTTTCATATTTGCATAGCGACGTGAGCAATATGTGAAGAAGTCACCAGCCAAGTCTCGTCCGTTAGTCGGATGACAACGATACTGTGGCGCATTTGGGTTTCCTGGCTTGTGGACATGCCAGTCAATCAGCAAATATATACCATTTTCAGCAGTCCACTTAACTACTTTCTCCAAAATCTCATTCCTAAACTGCGGATTATAAGCATATCCTCCTTCTTCGTCTACATACAAAGCATAACGGAACACGCTACAGTTCCATTCGTTTCTCAATGCCTTGATGTTACGTGCAGTGACATTGGCAACACCAGCCCATTGCAAACCATGTGTACTCATTCCCTTAAGTTGGATAGGATTTCCTTTGGAATCACACATACAACGTACGCCCTTTGCGTTTGGTGCGACTTTTAACTTACCCCATTTTGCAACAGGTGATCCTGCAGGATATTCATACGCTGGCAATGCCTCTACATTGCTGCTAAGCGAGTCTATATATCCCTTTTTAACGACATAATTCATTGCAGAATCTGCCTTTGCCGCTGCAGCCGCATCTGCACTTGCTTCTGCACCCGTATTGTCATCTGTTCCCTCTACTGGCTTATTGTTGTTGGTACACCCTAACAAAGCCATAGAGAGTAGCATTCCGAAGAATAGTTTTTTTGCCATTATTTTATTTTATTTGTTTCATTTTTTAAGTGATCGTAGACATATTTTCCACTTTCTGTCAATATCTCCGGATCAAGCGGGGAAATTTTTCCTGTGTTCCACTTCAACGCTCCACACACACCACCTTCTGCACTGAAACTCCAGTTACACCAGCTCACCAACTGACCGCCATCGTTGTCGCCATCAAAGATCTCAAGCCACATGTCCGACAAATCAGGACGGAAATTTGTCCAGCCACCGGCATCGGTAGTGCCCCATTCCGTCACAAAAACAGGAAGAGTATTCAAAATTGCAGGGATTCCTTTTTCCGGGTCTCCCTTTTGAAAACGTTTCATAAAATTGATTCCACGGAATGTCGTAGGAGTGTCAATGTCTCTTCCATCGTTATGACTCGCCGCATATACGTGGAATGTATACATCACATTCTCATACGGAACTCCATTTTCATCAGTCACCTCATGACCGATCACATCCTGTGTGTCCTGGCTCCACGACGGTGTGCCACACAATGCCACAACATCCTTGTCGTATGTCCTGACAATTCGCAACATATCCTCACAATAATCCTTGATCACACCGACCCACGGAATTTTCTCTCCATTATCAATGTTCGGCTCATTGCAAAGCTCATACAATATATGTTTCTGATTCTGGAATCGTCTAGCGCAATATGTGAAGAAATCTCCCGCTAAATCCATCCCGTTCATAGGATGACAACGGTACTCTGGAGCCTGCGGACTTGCCGGAGCCAACACATGCCAGTCTATCACCAGATACATGCCACACTCGGCTGTCCATCTTACGACATTCTCCAACATTGTCTGGCGGAATGTAGGGTTGTAGGCATAACCTCCCTCATAGTCGACATAAAGAGCGAGACGGAACACACTGCATCCCCACTCCTCTTTCAATGCTTTGATATTGCATTCGGTCACGTTGGCAACACCTGCCCACTGCAAACCATGTGTTGAAAATCCTTTTAGCTGGACAGGTTCTCCCGTCTCACTACAAAGACATCTCACTCCTTTTGAATTCTTGGCAACTTTAAGTTTGCCCCATTTGCCGACGGGTGAATTTTCCGGATAAGTGTAAGCAGACAAGACATCAACATTGATGCTCGCGTCATCAATGTAACCTATTTTTACGATATCTTTTTCAATTTTAACCACTTACGTCCTTTTTTAATCCGTCCTAAAATAATAGATGCCTCTTTTTCTCGGTACAAAAAACACATACCAATCGGCAAATAATTCAAAATTTCGACAAAATTATAAATTTTTAGAATAACTATTCAAATTTATTAGAGGTAATTCTAAAAAAATTATGGAAAAAAATCAACAATTAGTACACAAACAAAACTGCCATAAAAAAAGAGAGGCTGCCTTATCACAAGGTTGCCTCGCCATTAGTAAATCACTTATCAAAAATATAGCTTGTTTTGTAAAAGCCTCTATTTTATGAAATAGTATGAAAATATTTAAATCCAATACAAAGATATAATTCTTTTCATATATTGCAAAAATTAGTTATCAACATTGCCCAAATTAACGTTCAGATATACTTTCTGATAGCACGACGTGCCCTCTTTGGTGACATGGAAATCAAGAGACGCTCCAAAACTGACACAACTGTTTTCTACGATTGGAGAGTATATCGACGTCTTAGAATAGGCACTCGACTGATAATGAGGATCTCCCATATTCAACAATGAGCCATACATAGGATAAAGAGGAAACTGTCTGTCGCCCGCATAGAAAGTCTCTTTAACACCTATCTTTTTCCATTGCAAAGTGAAATCGGCAAGCAGTCCACCGTCTACCTCCCAATCTCCTATAGCTCTGCATCTGTCGAAACTTACAGCATAGCCAGCTTTGATTCTAAATCTATCAAATACAGTTTCATCGCTAAAATCCCATCCGATATAAGGATAGGCAAACATGTCGTCGTTGACACCCTCTCCTTCTGGTGCTGGATTACGTTTTGCCAGATGATTCAACTGGGCATTTCCTCCAATGAAAAATGGAGAAATACCACGTAGATATCGATGAAAGTATTTTCGCACATTGTAGTTCACATTGAATGCTTCTCTCTGATCAGCACTTTGCAAGCTTCGCCAATCAAGCGATATTTCATGGAAAACCAAATTGTTTTTCGTACATTGCAAAAGGATTCCACGAATATTAGGATTATAATAATCCATAGAATCGCTCCATAATATTTCAGGAAGGCGGTAGGATAGTCGACGTGGAATCATACCAAACGAAACACTCCAAACTTTGAAATCAGGAGTGTTTGTCCCATCTATTCTTAAAACCGAAGAGTCCCTTTTCACTTCTTTAACCACCTTGTGCGAAAAGGTATAATAAGCTGTAGGGATAAACTTATTTTCTTTATATCCGATACCTATCGGCTGGATATAATGGGTTCCCGCCACCAGTCTATGCTCGTCAAGAAATTTCACTCCAATGGATGGAGAAAGACGGGAGAAAAATATCGTCTGCTGAGGAGAATAGGTTTGGTCACCCTCACGATTATCAAAAACAGTATTCGCGTCGACTCCCCAAAGAAACTCATAATCTTTAGAGAACATGGCATTTGAATAAAACACCAAAAGCAAAAACGCAATAAATCTTAGCACCTTCATTTTTTCTTTTTTTTGCAAAAATAGTTTTTTCCCATTTTTTCACTGAAATATGGCACGACAAAAAAATGAATCAGACAGAAAAATCTTAAAAATTTCTTAAAATCAGGCTCCGCTTATTTCTGAAATTAACATGACTGAGCCAGATCTTAAAAAAGTTACAATTTGTAGAGAAAAACAGTCAATTCAACATAAAAACAGCAAAAAAACAGTCATAAATATATTAGATTGATAGAGATAAGAACAATCGTGATCAGTCGACATAAGATAATAATCGATCATTTTTAGTGGTGAAAGCAAAAAAAATTGTATAAAGTGTTAAAAAAGTTTAATTTTCCTTTGGAGTTAAACAAAAAAGGTATACCTTTGTAATAGAAAACAAAACAGGTAGATTTTTTCATAATTAAGGTTTAGGTTAAATTAGAACGGAGGGGGCTGCGAAGTTCCCTTCTTTTGATTTAAAAAGATTAATTTCTGACTTTTTCATAAGCCTCATTAATTTTCGCCATCAAAGTTTCACACTCATTCACACGACCAGCATTTTTCGGCATATCAGGATGATGTTGTAATGCCAGATTATGGTATGCACGTTTGATCTCATCATCAGTAGCGGTCTCTTCCAAACCAAGGATTTCATAAAATGGTTTTAAATAGGAGACGGTGCGGTCTTGTGTAGAAACATTGCTTCTATATTCTGATTCATCAAATTCTGTACGCAAAGGAGAATATCTGTTTTTATAAAATTCGATATAGTATTTATTGAACCCCCATTGCATCATAATATTCATCAACAAATTCCACTCATCATTGCGGATTCCGTCCTGCACAATCGCAAGCTTAAAAAGAAGATCCAATAAAGGTTTCTTCTCAGACAGAGGTCTCTTTCGCCAATACTTATTCAACTCTGGCATCAAAGAATCTGAATATATCTGTCGGTAGACGAAATTTATCTCATCTTCACTAAGATACCCAGACAAAAAGGACTCCTGCTCTTTTCTTCCTTCCTCATTAAGGTTGCAGAACCGTATGATATATGGGAAGACGTATATATCCATACGTTTGCCCAACTCCTCTCTTTTAGCTATATAGGTTTTGATTTGTTGCTCAGTCATTCCCCATTTCTTCTCATAATGTCGAAACAACATATTCGATAGTTTATTCACAATAGGTCCCAAGGGTTTATTCATAATATTTTCTCTTTTGGTCAAGGAGATAAATAATGGAAAAAGCATTATAAGCCAAAGGACAAAAAAGCAAAATCTATAATCCAATCCTAATTTTTCATTCAAAAAAATTACTCCAAAGACAATTATAGCGTAAACCAGACAAGTCAATAAAAGCATCAATATTCCAGAAAATATTATTAAGAACACCCGTAATACTCTCAGCCATTTATACTGCCGTACTATTTCATTTTTATTCATAAGCCAATTTATAATTAAGCATTGCACCACAAAAGTGCAGAAAAACATTCAAAATTGCACTTTTGCATTGCAATTTTTCAAACAAAAAAACAAACAAAAAAATGCCATTGCAGATACAAACCCGCAATGGCACACTAATTAGAGTTTACTGTATGATTTATTTTACTATCAAAGTCTTGCTGTCAACAAAACCGTTGGCATTCATTACATAGAAATAGAGTCCTTGTGGAAGATTATCCACAGAGAATGTCAACGTATAGCTTCCTGCCTGATAATCATCCGAGGTAATGTTCTTAACTTTAACACCCAGACTATTGTAAAGGTCGATAGTCACAAATGCATTTTCAACGATGGCAAAATCGATCATTGTCTCGCCATTTGTAGGATTTGGTCTGTTCTGCGACAAATAACAGCCATTGTCTCCCTCAGAACCGCTTTCAACATCATACACACCAGTCGCGCCACAACCATTGTTTACAATCTTATGGTTACCCCAGTCATACTTACCACTGCTGTGATTGCTAGTCACCTTACTTGTACGGATCTTGGTGTCTTGTGAATTGTCGCCAAACAAGAATTTGTTGATATATGCCTGAGCTGCTTTATTCTGGTTGTTGGATGCCTGACAGTGAGAATGTCCGCCCTCAATCACATAACCGAAACGATCTTCTATTCCCATTGCCTTCCAAACCTCTTCAGCAGCCTTCAAAGATGCATATCCTGACGCATCTCCCAACCACACATAATCCGGATTACCAAATGCCAAGAACGCGCGTGGAGCGATCATTGCGATCAACTCATGATGGTCGTAAGGCAATTTGTCGATCTGCGACTGGAAGTTGCTCTTGAAGCTGTTGAGGAACCAGTCGTAGTTAGTGTTGGAAATACCCTCAACGTCGGAACCGATTTCAGAACTTACACGCCAAGAGTTGACACCGCCTCCACCAGACTCCTGCGCGATTGTCAATGCGACACGTTCATCGAACGCACCAGCGTACAAAGCCATCTTACCTGCGTATGAGCATCCTGTCACAGCAATATGACCTAGATCCGCATTGATTTTATCCTTGATGATCTCCAAGCCATCAATCAGACGGCTGATACCCCAAGACCACGCACAATAATCTGCTTTTGTGTTGAATGTGCCAGGATACAACTTATAGAATGGATCGTTCTGGCTTCTTCCACCGCCACCGAATCCAGAATTGTATTCGGCGATCTGAGAGTGAGTGAATGGCACCTGAATACACTTAGAGAAATAAGAAGAACTCAAGCTACCAGTATTTCCATCCATACCGATCACGATAGGATGAGGACCATTGCCAGATGGCACAGAAATCTTACTTGTCAAAGTAAGAGTGTTGCTACCATTGTAGACCTTGACAGTAAGCGTACCTCCAGAGTAGGAAGCCTCAAGCTTGTCAAATGCAGGTTTCTCACCGATCTCCCAATACTCTATCTCACGCTTGATCTCGTTGCGACGGCATGACCAGTCGCAGAAATCAGTCACCTTACCACTGCCGTCAGCCCACTCGAATGGGTTAGGCAATGTCTTGCACGACTTCAGATTATTCTTGTTCAAAGAGACAGGATCTTCACATGCGGCTCCTGTATTTTCGACATCATAGCTTATAGGATATTCACCAGCGGCAATAATTGTGCCACCACCTTGCGAACCACCTCCATGCTGACCTCCACCCTGGCTGGTAGTATCAGGTTCTGCAAACTTGATGTAGTCCAAATTGTTGTTATTACTCTCAAATTTTACCTTTAAGATGTGCTTACCCTCTTTTATTTCCTTAGATGTAGTAGTCAATGCAGTGTAAGTATCCCAGCTGCCTGTCTTGTCACCAGTGAAACTTGCCACTTTTGCATCGTCGACATACACATCAAATTTGATTTCGCCACCTCCGTTTGACGCATTGGCAGTCAAATCGTATGTACCCGTTTTCTCCACATTGATAGTATACTCCAACCACTCGCTTGAGGTAGTATAGCCAATAGCCATACCTGTTCCACCTTTCACTATATCGACACCTTCGTCGATACGAAATTTCGCGTCGCCCTCATTCTCATTATCAGAATCTTTGTAAGCATTTCCATTACCGCCTAAATCATAGTGTTCGCCTTCCAAGAGGCCAGGGATGTTGATGGCGTCCTGATAAGGTTTCTGCTCCTCCGCAGAAGAACCGCCACCCTGCTGTCCACCTGAAGAAGAACCGGAATCATCATATTTAAGGACCTTCAACATCTGCTCTGCGTAACGTTCTCCCAACGTACGATAGCTGGCAGAAGAAAAATGCAGGTTATCACCCTTGTGTCCAAGGCCTTGAGCAGAAATGACATAAGAATTAGGGATTGTACTTGGTACATTGGCGATAATATTGTTCATGCTACCACACTGACCACCCTGATCGGTACGGACCACCTCGCCGACTAACAAAGGAACTTCATCGGCATTAAGGCCCAAATCTTTAATCAAATCATTGTAGACGGCTTTCACACGGCTAGGCCAGTTATTTTGTCCTGTGTTAGTTTCTCCCTGATGCAGAAGAATTCCTTTGATGACGCCGACCTTTTGGGCCTCTTTACCCATCTCAACCAAACGTCCATAAGGATTGCCGCCATAGGATTGGATTGTGCCCTGCATATACGACTCGGCACGGTAGTTTTTGTAGTTTTCCTTCTCAAACAACTGGATATCACATCCTGCAATAGCGACAACAGAAACACCAACTTTGATATGTTCAGGTAGTTTCTTCACCAAAGTACGGCCGAAATAATCGACAGGGCCGAGATGGGCACCGCTACAGCATGACAATGGAGGAGTAGCGTCGTACCAGCTACCTTTTTTTCGGCTGCCACAATTGTCGTAGGAACATAGGACTTGGAATCGGCTGTCCACACTTTTGTCTTGGCTTTCTATGTTACCCTGGCCTTCCATGTTCGACTGGCCAAAACATAGATAAATGTGAAAGTTCGGATCAGGCTCCGCACAAACACTTACCACAGATCCCAGCAACATCACTAACGTTGCAAGGAAATAAAACTTTGCGTTTTTCATCTTGTTAATGTTAAATTGAGTTTTAAATGTTAAATTGAGTCTATACTTTCAAAAATAATGCGTTTTATAATGTGTTTATGTCACCATTCCATTAAGGTCGGTACGCTTACCAATTTGTCAACCCTCACTGGACGGGAATGCATTAATCATTAATTATATAACGACTAGCATGCCACAAAGCTAATCCTTTTTTCTAAAAATCCCCAAAAAATGATAAAATATTATATCATACATTAGAAAAAAGACCGCACCCAAATGAAGTGCCCCCCAAAAGTTGGACGGTAAAAAAAATTAAATGTTAAAGAATTGGGCTCGGTATTGTGCCGGGCTCA
>SUXE01000010.1:0-56643 GCA_015061115.1 Bacteroidales bacterium
CGTGCTTTTGTCTTTTTCCCCTTTCTGACATAAATATACCCCTAAAGTTTTTTGTCTAACTTTAGGGGTTCATATCATTGCTCGCGTCTTTTTTCTTTGTCTTTTACTTATAAATTAGAAATAAGAAACTTTCTCTCCTGCTATATCAGAAAGAAGATTGTTTGCCAAACTGCTTGCTCCTATTCTGAAAAGTGATTTATCCGTATGATCGACGCCTAAGACACTTTCTACTATCGAATAGTACTTGACAGCATCTGCAGACGTAGAAATGCCTCCAGCGGCCTTAAAACCTACATTTCTGCCTATTTCTGGTTCCATCTTGTTAATAACTTCACACATAACGTATGCAGCCATAAGATTAGCTACACTTCCGTCTTTTCCTGTGCTTGTCTTAATAAAGTCAGCTCCAGCATTGATAGAAATGATTGCAGCCTTTTCAATGTTTTCAACAGTTTTCAACAATGATACCTCAAGTATAACCTTCAACTTTACATCATCCTTACAGTATGCCTTGATTTCTGATATTTCATCATAGATATCATCGTATTCTCCAGCCAAATACTTTCCTACTGGAAAAACAATGTCAATCTCTGTCGCTCCTGATGCTATAGCCAATCCAACTTCTGCCAACTTAACCTCCATAAATGTTTGAGAATGTGGAAAACCACCTGCAACAGCAACAATATCAACATCTTCCAACAATGTCTCTTTTACTGTTGGCACAAAAGCAGGATATACACAAATTCCTGCTGGCAAAGGCAATATATCAAACTTTGAGTCGAAATTGTTTATCTTATCAACAAATGCAGTGACAGAATCGTTATTATCTGTTGATTTGAGTGTTGTAAGATCGATATTCTCAAGAAGTTTGCAGTAAATAGCTCTTGTATTGTTTCTTTCAAATGATGAATGTAGAAAAGTGTCTACAGCCATTTCAACCTCACGCTCGTTTTTACCAATTGAATACTTGGAAAACAATTCAAAAATATTATTCATCTTTTTACTTTAATTTTTCATTGTTGATATGACGATCCTTGTCTCGTTTCGTCTTCTTCTCTATGTTTTTATGAAAAGCCTCATTCAAATCCACACCTGTCTGGTTGGCCAAACAAGTCAAAACCCAAAGTATATCTGCCATCTCGTCTGCAATGGAAGACTCCTTCTCTTTATCCTTAAAACTCTGATCACCATAAGTTCGGGCCATAAGACGGGCCAACTCTCCTACCTCCTCCATTAGACAGGCAGTATTGGTAAGTTCAGAAAAATAGCGCACACCGTAACGCTTGATCCAATCGTCTACGGTGTGCTGAATATCTTTAAGTGTAAGATCCTGCATTATAATCCAAGTTTTGCACTTATTTCCAACATCTTCAAGATAGGTTTAACTGCCTTCTCACGCAATTCATCTGACACTTCAACTTCAGGTGACTCATTCTTCAAAACCTCATAAACCTTCTCAAGTGTGTTAAGACGCATATAGCTGCAATTGTTGCAAGCACATGTTGAATCTTCTGGTGGAATAGGAATAAACACTTTGTCTGGAGCTGATTTCTGCATCTCATGAAGAATACCGCTCTCTGTCGCAACCAAGAATCTTTTGCAATCAGATGCAATAGCATATTTCAAAAGTCCAGCTGTTGAACCAACTTTGTCAGCCAAACGAACTATAACATCCTTACATTCTGGATGAACTAGCACCTGTGCGTCTGGGTATTCCTTCTTCAAATCAAGAACTTTACGTACAGAGAATTTCTCATGCACGTGGCATGCTCCATTCCAAAGCACCATATTTCTGCCTGTGATGCTGTTGATATAGTTGCCTAGATTCTTGTCTGGACCAAATATGATCTTCTCGTCTTTTGGAAAACTATCCACAATCTGCTTTGCGTTAGTACTTGTCACAACAACATCTGTCAAAGCTTTAACAGCTGCTGTAGTGTTGACGTAAGAAATAACTTTATGTCCAGGATGCTCTTTAATGAATTTTTCAAACTCATCTGCCGGACAACTGTCAGCAAGTGAACATCCAGCTGCCATGTCTGGCACAAGCACCTTCTTATTTGGCGAAAGGATCTTTGCAGTCTCACCCATGAAATGAACTCCGCAAAGCATTATTATATCCGCATCTGTTTTAGCAGCCCATTGTGCCAAAGCCAAACTGTCTCCAACAAAGTCTGCTATATCCTGAATGTCACCGTCTTGATAATAGTGTGCCATTATTATGGCATTTTTCTCCTTTTTCAAACGGTTGATTTCAGAAATCAAAAACTCTTTTTCCATTATATATTATATGTTGATATAAGAAAATACTAGTTTAAAATCTCTAAAATATAACAATAATAGAGTGTTGGTTATGTTGATAAAAAGAGAGAGAAAAAGTAATCAATTATAATCAAGAGTTGATTAACAATTCCGTCATCTCTAACTTACTGAATGATTGATTAAAGACTGAATTTATCAACAAAATTAACAACAATGCAAATATAATTTAACTTTTGCTAAGTTGAAATCATATATGTTATTAAAGTGCTAAATTTTGTAAAAAGTATCTTGATAAGTTTATAAAAAAAAATGTGGAATAAATTTGGAAATATCTGCTGACGGTCGGCTTAAAATAGTTTTTCAAAATCATGGCAATATTTATCATTTGTTTTCTTGAAGTTTTCAACATTTTTAGCGTGGATTCTTGACATTAATGGGGTAGAAAAAGGTGGGGTTATTAACAACGAAATGGGGAAATGTTGATTAAGGAAAATCTATGTATTGCCTATAATATTCCTCACATTTAGCTGTGGACTGAATCTAAAGAAAAATGATTTATAGAGTTAAACAGTTTATGATAATCTAAATGTTATAAATTTGCAGAGAAAAGAACATATTCCACATTCATAAATAACTGATGAATTATGCAAAACAACATAGAAAAAACTAAAATATACAAGGCATCGGCAGGAAGTGGTAAGACTTTCCGTTTGGCTGTGGAATATCTGAAACTTATTTTGAAGGATAAAAATGCATTCAAATCTATCCTTGCTGTGACTTTCACCAACAAGGCTACAGCGGAGATGAAGGAGAGAATTCTTTTTGAACTTTATGGTCTGCATCGTAAATATGAGGATTCCGACAGCTATAGAGATAAGCTGATAGAAGAACTTGGTCCAGGTTGGAATGCGGAAAAAATATCTGAAAAGGCTGGCGAGGCTATTTCTGCGATTATACACGACTATTCACATTTCAGAATTGAGACGATAGACTCTTTTTTCCAAAGTGTATTGCGTAATCTTGTACATGAACTTGAGATTGGAGCCATCGTCAATCTTGAACTTGACAATGCATCTGTTATTCATGAGGCTGTAAATGATATGATGAACAGTCTGCATGAGGATGATAAGAAACAGTTGTTGAAATGGCTGACAGACTTCTCTGTGGAGAATATAAAGAATGGAAAAAGTTGGAGAGTAAACAGCAAAGTGGAGAAATTCTCCACCAATATATTCAACGAGGATTTCTTAACAAAAAAGAAAAAAGATGATATATATACTATCGATAAACTGACTGCTTATAAAAGAAATATAGATAGTATACTGAAGGGACATCTAAGCAAATTAAAGAATTTTGCAGAGGAATTTTTCGTCAAGATAGATGGATGGAATGCTGTTCCAGAGAATTTCTATTACGGTTCAAAAGGTTTGTGGGGATACTTCGTGAAAATAAATAATGGAGTATACATGGATGATAATATGCCTAACAGTTATGTGAAAAAGTCGTTGGAAGCATTGGAAAACATAGAGTCGAATAAAAAAAATTCAAATGTGGATGCGACGTGGGTGTATGATCATCTCAACAAAACAGAGAAATATCGTTCAGATCATCTTGAGGAGATGTCAACTTGTGAGACGGTGCTGAAGAATATCAACAATATAGGATTGTTGTATGATATAGAGAGCATTGTACGTCGCAACAATGACATGACTGGAAAATTTTTGCTAGGGGATACAGCTATTCTTTTGAATGAGATAATTGATGAAAGCACAGCTCCATTTATCTATGAAAAGATAGGCACAACTTTGCGTCATATCATGATAGATGAGTTTCAGGATACATCCAAAATACAATGGAAAAATTTTGTACCATTGTTGTCGGATTCTGTGGCAAACGGTGGTTCAAATCTTATTGTGGGAGATCCAAAACAGTCAATTTATCGTTGGCGAAACGGAGATTATAGTATCATTGAGAATGTAAAGAATTATAGTGAACTTTATCCAGGCAATGTGTCGATGGACACCAATTACAGAAGTTTCAACAATGTGATAAAGTTCAACAACGCAATTTTCAAAAGTTGTATTTCGTTTATTCCTAATGGCGACGATGCAATCGGCAAACAGATACAGAATATCTACGAGGAGTCTGGTCAGAAGTTTATAAACAAAGGTGAGGGATATGTGAAGTATCAGATTGTGAGGAAAGAGGAGAATGAAAATTCTGATGACAGAATCCTTGAAGTGATGGTGGAGCAGATTAAAGAGTTGAAGAGTAGAGGTATAGAGGAGAAGAATATTGCCATTTTGGTGCGTACCAATAATGAGACGGCAAAAATAGCAAAGTTTTTGTCGGATATGAAGGAAGAAGGAAAACTGCCAAAAAATGAGTTCAATATTGTATCCAGTGAAGCATTCCGTCTCGACAATTCTTTGAGTGTCAACATAATTATCAATGCGTTGTGTCTGATAAATGATCCAGACAATGATGTGTATGAGCACCGTCTATATCTTGACTATATATCTTTGAATAATGGAAGTGACGAGAATTATGAAGAGGTGAAGAAAAAAGTGTTTGACACATCCACTCTCCCACTCTATGAGATGATGGAAGAAATTTATTTCATACTTGAGCTTGGAAAGATAAAAGACAATGATGTCTATATGCAGTTGTTTTTGGATAAGGTAAACACTTTCATCAACAAAAAATCTTCTGATCTAACCACGTTCATCAGTTATTGGAATGAAAAACTATGTGGAGCTACATTGTCGTCGAGCAATGAGAGCAATGGAATACGTGTGCTCACGATCCACAAGTCGAAAGGATTGGAGTTTAAGACGGTGATTATTCCGTTTGCTGACTGGGAGATTGAGAACACAAAAAATGACAATATTCTTTGGTGTGAGGCAAACAAAGAGCCATATAATGATATTCCATTGCTTCCTATCAACTACAGTAAGAATCTGAAAAACACTATTTTCAAGGAAGATTATGAAAGAGAGAAGGCACAGATGTGGATTGACAATATCAATCTTCTTTATGTGGCATTCACACGTGCGGAGGCGAACTTGATAGTATATTCACCAGAACCATCAAAGAGTGATGTCGACGGTGCAAAAAAGATAAACTCTCTTTTGTCGAAGATATTTACTAACAAATCTAATCTGATGAGTGACGACGTCACAAAACTGTTGGCTGAAAATTGGAATGAGGAAGAACTAACGTTTGAGTATGGAGAACTTAGTAATCCAAAAGACAAAGACAAAACGACAGAGAATGAATTGAAAAAGGAGGCAGAGAAAGAAAATTTGGATTATGTGAATTATAGGATAGTGAGCGACGGTGATAAACCATCAGCGATACAGTTCCGTCAGTCAGACATGAGCAAGAGATTCCTGAAAGATCCGGAAAACTATGATTCAAGAGTAGAACCAGCGACGAATGAGTTTATGGAGAAAGGAAAAGTGATGCACGCATTGTTTTCTGATATTCATTCTGTTGATGATGTGGAAAAAGCAGTGAAGAAGCAAGTGTATGCGGGAATCATATCAAAGGAAGAGATGGAATATTACACGTCTGCAATAAAAGAAAAAATTGAGAGTGTACCGTCAGAATGGTTTGATAAATCAGCTAAAATCATCAACGAACGAGCAATATTGATGAAGAAAAAAGATGCTGAGGGCAAGATAAGCATTGAAAATAAACGTCCAGACAGAATAGTGATGGTCAACGACAAAGTCATCATCATCGACTATAAGTTTGGAGAGGAAAACAAAAAGTATAAAAATCAGGTCAAGGAATATGCTGATCTGATAAAGAAGATGGGCTACAAAAATGTCGAGGGATATTTGTGGTATGTGGAGCAAAGTAAGATTGAAAATGTGAAATGTTAAATATAAATGAATTTGACGAAGAACACATGTTTTAGCAGATGTCAAAATTCAATCAATTCCATGGTCGTAGGGGCAGGTTTTAAACCTGCCCGTAATAGAAATCATATTCAAATAGAAAACCAGAGAGAAAAAAGGAATGTTAAGGGCGGAACATTATCCATTCCATCCTAAATCTATATAATTCCTACTTTCTCAAACATCTTCCTATATGCCTCGGCTTTCTTTTCCAAACTCAATGGATAAGCACGTGATGATGATGGCGAACGGTATAAGGAAACAATTGAAATTCTTAAAAACTACAATATGACTATTTCAATTACTTACAGCAAATAGATGTTTCCATAAATTATTTATTCACTTTTACTGGACGAATTGTCAATCCGAAGCGGCAACGGTGATGGGTTATTTTCGCTTCTATAGGATAATCGTTATGTTGATAGCTTAAAAATGAATATGGGAGGGCATATGACTCTAACGAAGAAGTCCAGTAATAACCATCAAAAAAAGGTTCCATATTGGTTTTGATTTTTTTGTCTAAATATCCAGCAAAAGGAAGAAATATCCAATTTCCGTTTTCTGCTGTGAATTTTGTTCCAGCCACACCGTTAATTTCCTCACGGCTGATTTCACAGTTTTCAATTAGCTCATTAAAATCCTCGACGGTTGGAATTCTCCAGTCATCTCCCCATATTACAGTTGCAGCGTCATCTTCAGGCAAAAGAGTGGTGAGAGAATCTGCGGTGTTATATTTAATAATTCCGTATTTGTCATTTTCCCATTTATATTCATTGACACTAACCTTCTTTGGTTCAGTTTCTCCCCATGCGAAATAGTTACCTCTGCCTTCTGGTGTAGTGGCACCAATGTTACAAGAAGCCCAAAGATTTCCGCTTGGTAGAGCAAGGTCCACATATGAAGTGTCCGAAGGAGTCAACACATTGATTGTATCAGCGGCGGTATCGATGACAACGGGTGCAACATTGCTTGATTTCTCTGTATAAACAGGACGCACAGAGTATCCGTTGCAGCGTCCTCTGTTGATAACAGGATCATTATATATGGAATATGAAGAAAAAGATAATTTTCCTCCTTCATATGAACTTGAAAGAGAACGAGTCCAATAGTATCCTTTTTCGTTCTTCGAATTCCATTCACCAAAAAATCCGAAACCAGCGGAAGGCAAGAATAAATGTTTATCTTCGTCAACATTGTAACCAGGCCTTTTTTCTGATGTGGTATCGACTATATAGCCTTTATCGTAATCTGTCCTAGCCTTATAGACTATATATCCACAAATATTGGTGTTTTTATATGATTTAGTCCATTCCCAATAGCAGTTATCTATTAGTTCTGATAGTTCTTCATATGTTGGCATTCTCCACTTTGGACCCCATACGTTCCATGCGGCGTCGTCTTCATCATCAAGTTCAATCATTCCGCCTGCGTAATAATATTTGTAGAACGTTGAGCCTCCGTCGTCTGAATCAAAATAACTATACCACGAATAAGTTGGTTTTGTTTCTGTTTCTCCCCAAGCATAGAGGTCTCCGAACTCTTCTGGTCTGTTTGCTCCAAGATTGAATTTTGCCCAAAGTGTTCCACTTGGAAGATCAAGGTCGACGAAGGTGTCTGCTGCTGTTCTTTCGCTGAAAAATATCTCCTCCACATCATCAGTTAAGAAACTTTCGATATAACCATCCTTTTGTTTGACAGATAGTGTGTTATTGAATATGACGTTGGTGTCGGCGGAAGTGAAATCAGTTGATTTTTTAACAAGGACAGGACGAACATTATGCCCAGTATAACGTGAGTAATTGATGGGTGCTGTCTCTTTTGTAGTCTGACCATATAACATACCTGCATAAAATGCATTCTCTGTAGCACTATTTAAGGATGACGACCAGTAGCTGATTTCTCCATTATCATTGTAATTATATGATCCAAACATATGACCTTTAGATGGCAGAAAAATGCTATTGCCATTAGGTCCAGTAAACATTACTCCATAATGCGGAGTATATCTACTGATGGTGCAGTATTGACAGAGTTCATGGAATTGCTCTATTGTTGGCATTTCCCAGTCTGTGCCCCAGTTTACAGTTGCAGCATCATCCTCAGGAAGAAGTTTTTTTAGTCCATCTATCAGATTGTATTTAGACATCTGATTAGAAGGCGTGTATTCAGAGTCTTCGTCGTACCATTTATAATTATTTGTATAGTATGATTCTTTTGCTTCAGTCTCTCCCCATGCAAAGAAATCGCCTCCCATTATGTAGTTTTCTCCTCCCACGTTGCATGTTGCCCAGAGTGTGCCACTTGGCAGTCCAAGGTCTACAAACATATGGGCTGTTGAGTCTGATGGGCGAACAGCATTAAAAAAAACTAAGGTGTCGAGTTCTGCCACGTCAAACTGAAAGAATTTTCCATCTTTTTGTTTTATGAACATGTTAATTCCAGCAAACATAGGAAGACAAAGTGCAGGAAGTACAACTAAAGCAAGTATTTTATTTTTCATTTTCTATTCTAGTTATACGATTTGTAAACTCTACAAAGATAATTAATTCACCCCTATACTAACGTGAATTTGACGAACTTTAAATGGATGATTATTTGAAAATAGCGTAATTTTCCGTGATTTTAAAGTGCAAACAAAAACAAAATTAACGAAAAACAAAGCCATGATTTCTGAAGACAAAAAGACCGAAATTTTCTGTTTAGCTGACAATTTCTACAAAAATTTTGACGAGTTGACAGGGACGTTCCGTCCTTAACAATCCTCAAATTCTATATCAACAATTCCAAATTTATATTATCCCAGCCATTTCAAACATCTTCCTATATGCCTCGGCTTTCTTTTCCAAACTCAATGGATAAGCACGTGATGATGATGGCAAACGGTATAATAGAATATCATCTCGCAACGTGATATAATTTCCCACCGTCGGCATTTCAGAAAGTGATAATTGCTTCACAATATTCTCAGTAGCTTTTTCTCCCGTCGTCACCACTACCCTACAATCAGAAATTTTTTCCAATAACGCATTGATGTCTGTGTATTCCACTACTTCTAAAAACTTGTCGGAGGCATTATCTTTCAATCGTTTCACAGCCTCAGCAGTGTCGTAATAGCCAATGCCTTTCTCTTTCAGAAAATCAACAATCAAATCAAGTTTGAACTTCTTTTCCACACTATCCACAAAATGATTTTTATCGCCAAAGAAAATCAATCCCATTATTCTCCAATGATCGTTGATGAAATTTGGATAGAAGAAATCCATACACCAACGTTTGCGTTGAGGCGGAAAACTTCCTAAAAACAGAATTTTTGTGTTTTCAGGAAGGAATGGAAGAAGAGGATGATACTCAATGGAGTTGGAACGTTGAATGTTGTCTAAGTTTAGAAATGATGACATTAGTGAAAATCAGAAAGTGTAAAGATCATCTCATTTACTTTTTTTCTTCTTTTTAGAAGAAGTTTTAGAAGAAGCGATATCCTCATTTATCACTGCACGAACACTTTTGCCAGCGAAACGTTTGTTGCCTCTCCAGTCGATATAATAGTTAGCGAAACAGAGATAATAAGATCCGTTCATTGTATTTTTGAATAGTGAAGAAGACCAATAAAAACCTTCACTACCTGCAGTGGAATTTTCCTTGCCAGAAATGGAACCGGCAGCTGGCAAGAAAATGATGTTGGTGTTAGTTTTAGAAAAACCAACACGACCGGCGACACCTGTTCCGTCATAATTGTTGGTCCATTCCCAGACACAACCCTCTAACAATTCCTCTTCATCTTTAGCAGTTGGAGTACGCCATGCACCACCCCAATTGACATAAGCAGCATCGTCAATTTTTTCTAATTCTTTCTTGTTGTCAACTATACCTTCGGAATCTTTTGTGCAGTATTTTGTCATGAATTGACCGTCATCTTTACCCCATTTGTAATTGTTCCAAGAATACTCTTTCTTAGGTTCTGTTTCTCCCCATGCGAAATAGTCGCCATATTCGATTGGTTTAGTTGCTCCTACATTACAAGTAGCCCAAAGTCTGCCGCTTGGCAATCCTAAATCAACGTAATCATGTCCATCTTTATTACCACTGACTGTTTGTGCAAAACAATTCGTTCCAATTGTGAATATAAGGACAATAAACGAATAAAATAAGTTTTTCATATTAGTGACACATACATAATTTTCAGCCTGCAAAATTATATCAGGAGAGACATCTCTCCAAACAAAAACGCCGTTTTATAATGGTTGTTATTAAGATAATGACGGAGTAATTGTTTGATGATGAGTAATGTTAAATGGGAAACGTCAGAATATTATCTCATTTTATGTCTATTTATAGGAATGAAAAAAAATAAAAAAAGAGACGCAGCATATAGACACGTCTCCATAAATAATGATCATTTTCACGTATTATCCAACAACTTTTTTCTGATAGTTGTTGAATTCTTCCTTGATGCTATTGAAGATTTCTTTTACTTTTTCAATCTTATTAGCTCTGAAAGCGTTTGAACCGCAGAATGCGTAACCATGGTTAAGATCACCACGGAAAGCATTGTAAAGAGCGGCGACGATGCAATAAGGACTGTTTTTCACATCACATGTCTTGATACAGTGGCAAAGACATTTCTTTGGCTGAGTCTCACCTTCTTTAACACGTGCGATAAAATCGTTGTGAATAGCGCGTCCTGGCATACCAACAGGACTCTTGATAATCTCAATATCCTTTTCGTCTGCCTTGATATACGATTCTTTAAATTCCATTGAGGCGTCACACTCTTCTGTAGTTACGAAGCGTGTTCCCATCTGTACACCAGATGCTCCACAGTTCATGATACGTGCCATATCCTCACCTGTGTAGATACCACCTCCCGCAAACACTGGAATATTCTTCTCTTCAATATACTCTTTAGCGACTGATACTACCTCAGGAACAGTTTTCTCTAGTGAGAATGCCTCGTCGAAGATCTGATCTTCCTTGTAACCAAGATGACCACCAGCTTTTGGTCCCTCAACAACGATAGCGTCTGGAAGGTAGTTGTACAAACTTTTCCATTTTGAGCAAATGATCTTTGCAGCACGTGCAGAAGATACGATAGGAACCAACTTTGTTTTGCTGCCTTCTGTTAGGAAAGATGGCATATTAAGTGGCAGACCAGCACCAGAGAAAATAATGTCAGCCTTCTCCTGAATAGCTGTCTTCACCATGTCGGCAAAATTAGACATAGCTACCATTACGTTGACACCAATTATACCATTTGATTTTTCTCTTGCTTTACGTATTTCCTCCTGCAAACCATAAATGCTTGCTTTCATGTAGTTGTTGGAAAAGTTATTGTAAATTAATCCAAGCCCAGCGCTTGAAATAACTCCTACTCCACCTTCATTGGCAACTGCTGATGCCAAGCCAGAAAGAGAAATACCCACTCCCATTCCTCCTTGAATGATAGGTACTCTTAATGACAAATCTCCAATTTTTACAGAATCCATATCGATATTATTAATCTTCTGCAAAATTAACGAAATATTTAGTTTTATTCGATTTGTATTTTATATTTTTATTCATAATAGATAAAAAACATAATTTGTTTCAATTAATCAATATTTATACTGTATAATTGTTGAAGACAACAAAGGGTGTATACTATAATTTGTGTTTATCACAACATTTGTCAGATTCACATAAATTTTTTGGCAATTTGAAAAGAAAATAAAGAAGACGGTGTTAATGTGGTAAACTTGAAGGTATGGTTATATAATGGTAATGATTTGTAACAAAATGGATTCATCATTTAGATAGAAAAGAAGAAATATGCATCAAATTAAACTTAATTGCATCATTTAACATAAAAATGATGCAATTTTTCATAGATGATGCAATTGAAAAGAAGATATATTCGTACTTTTGATTCGATTTATTTAGAAAAAAAATGCATAAATACGATTATATAAACGTTCCATTATCTCTTTTGTCTCCTGAAGTTGTTTCTCTGATTACTTCAATCCATGAATCAAAGGGCAGACAAGAATTGTATATTGAAGCACAGTCGGATGTTCTTTCCTCTTTGTTAGATCTTGCGAAAATTCAAAGTACAAAGGCATCAAACCAAATAGAAGGTATATATACTTCTGATGAACGCCTTGAAGCTCTTGTTAAAGAAAAGGCAGAACCAAAGAATCGTTCAGAAGAGGAGATAGCAGGATATAGAGAGGTACTTGCAACTATTCATGAAAGTTATGAGTATATTGCGGTTCAAACTAACAATCTTCTTCAGCTCCATAGGGATCTTTATTCTTATTCTGGTGGTAATATTGGAGGAACATTCAAGAATGCCGACAATGTGATAGCGGAAAAGGATAAAGATGGAGTTCAGAAGGTTCGTTTCTTTCCTGTTCCAGCATTTCAAATACCAGATACAATAGAGCAGTTATGTACGGAGTTTAACAAAGCTTTATCAGAAACCAAGTATGACCCTCTCATTCTTATCCCAATGTTTGTGCTTGATTTCCTTTGTATTCATCCGTTTAATGATGGTAATGGTCGTATGAGTCGTTTGCTTACTTTGCTGCTGTTGTATAGGGCAGGGTTTATTGTTGGTAAGTATATAAGTCTGGAAATGTTGATTGAGCAATCCAAAGAAACATATTATGAAGCTTTGCTAAACAGTTCTGTCGGATGGCACGAAAACAAAAATGACTACTCTTCGTTCGTCCGATATATGTTAGGTATTGTTGTCAAGGCATATAATGAATTTGAAGACAGGGTTGCACATTTGAGATACCGAAAGCTATCAAAGGAAGATCGTTTAAGAGCTATATTTGATAAAAGGTTAGGTAAGATAACAAAATCCGACCTTATGAAGTCCTGTCCTGACATTAGCATGATTACAATAGAAAGAGCATTGAGCAGTCTTCTTGAAGAAGGCTATATAGAAAAAGTTGGTGCAGGTAGAGGTACGGCGTATGTGAAAAAATAATATTTATCGTATAGTGATGAATGTTTCCTTTGTGAAGTCAGAGAGGATGGTTACATTGTAATTGATTTGCAACTGGGTTGCATAAACTTTAGTCTATTTTTGCATAAACCAAAATTTTTTCACCATGCGTAAATCTGTTTATCTAACAATCTCTATATTGTTGTCAGCTGTATTGGTTGGATGTAATAATCACAGTCATGCGGGTCATTCACATGACGACGGTCACGAACATTCGGAATATGAACATCATCATGATGAGGAAGACAAACATGACCATGATGAACATTATGAAAAAAAGTGCGAAGGTGATGAAAGGAATGTCGCAAATGGACATTCGCATAATGAGGACTTCCATAACAGTGATGAGGAAGGTCACAAGAAACATGAGGGTGAAGTGCATTTGTCGGCCGCAGAAATAAAGAAGATTTCCACTGAGACAGCAGCATTTTCTGAGTTTTCCCATGTCATTGTGGCGACGGGGGAAATTCTTCCAACTACCAAAGGTGAGGCATCTGTGGTGGCTCCATTTTCAGGTATTGTGTCTATCGCATCAGGTGTGACGATTGGAGGAAAAGTGCAGGAAGGTCAGGTGCTTTTCAATATCAGTACGAATGTGGGAGAGGAGAGTGATCTGGTGGAGAAAGCCACTATTGAACTTGAAGCGGCTCGCAAGGAATATGAACGAGATCTCAAGTTGAGCGAGGAGAAGATAGTGTCGAAGAAGGAGCTCAATGAATGTAAAGAACGTTATGAGCAGGCAAAGGTCAAACATGCTAATCTTGCATCAAAAATATCCTACGGAAAGGCTTTGTCGAAAAGCCAGATATCTGGTTTTGTAAAAAGTATAAATGTTTCAGACGGTGAGTTTGTCAACGCTGGTGAACAACTTGCAGTCGTCTCTCAAAATGATAAACTGATGCTTCAGGTGAAACTTCCTCAACGTTATCAGAAGAGTGCGTCGAGCATCAAGACAGTAAAATTCCGCACAGCATACGCTCCGGAAGTGTTCGCTCTTGATAAGATGGAAGGCAGACAGGTGAGTCAGGCAATCACTACATCGGATGGCGGTTATTATATTCCTTTGCTTTTCGAGTTCAAGAATATCAGCAATGTCATGTCGGGCACAAGTGTGGAGTGTTATGTGGTGACGAAAGAGAAAAAGAATGTGATCACTGTTCCAAACTGTGCTATTGCGGAAGATCAAGGAGTTGCCCAGGTGTTTGTGAAAAAGCATGAAGACGCTTTCAAAAAACAGTTTGTCACTCTTGGTGAGACGGATGGAGAACGTACGGAGATAATAGATGGTCTGCATAAGGGTGATATTGTAGCTGTATCCGACGTCGCACGTCTACATCTTGCAGCCTCTTCCAACGCTATTCCAGCACATACTCACAACCACTAAAAACAGACAGATATGTTAGAAAAAATCATACATTCATCACTGACTCACAGAATATTTGTCATAATCTGTGCGGTGGCTCTGACTGTCTACGGACTATATTCCGCCCATGAAGCAGAGATAGATATTTTTCCTGATTTGAATGCTCCTACTGTCGTTGTGATGACGGAATGCGGAGCTATGAACACTGAGGATGTTGAGGCTTTGGTGTCTTATCCTATAGAGTCGTCTCTTTCGGGAGCAAGTGGAATCAGACGTATAAGAAGCACATCCACTGATGGTCTTTCCATTGTGTGGGCTGAGTTCGATTGGGATACTGATGTCCTTGTGGCACGTCAGACTATTTCGGAAAAACTTCCTGAGTTGACGTCGAATCTTCCTGCTGAGGTCGGACAGCCTGTGATGGCTCCCCAGTCGTCGATCATGGGAGAGATCTTTATTGTCGGTCTTCAGGCTGATTCCACATCGTTGATGGATTTACGTACGGCAGCGGATTTTGAACTCCGTCCGCGTTTGATGTCTATTTCTGGTGTGGCTGGTGTCACTGTGATAGGTGGAGACGTGAAAGAATACCAGATTGTGCTTGATGAACTGAAAATGCAGCACTACGGAATATCCATTGCTGAAGTGAGTGAGGCAATAGAAGGTATCAACCAGAATGTGAATGGTGGTCTGACCACTCGTCATGGCACAGAATACGCTGTGAGATGTGTTTGTGCGACGCGTGACACGGCCATGCTTGGTACGGCATTCATTGCAAAGCGTGGAAACTATTCCGTCACTCTTGCCGATATTGCTGAAATACAGATAGCGTCACGTTTTCCTCGTATAGGAAGGGCATCAATTAAGGGTAGTGATGCGGTGCTGTTGACTATCACCAAACAACCGGGAGCGTCAACTCTTGATCTGACTGAAGAGATTGAGAAGACGTTGGAGATTTCCAAACTTTCTCTGCCAGCTGATGTGAAGGTGCAGACAAACATTTTTCGCAGTTCGGATTTCATCAACAGGGCTATAGATAATGTGAAGAGTTCACTTTATGAAGGCATCTTTTTTGTGGCGATTGTATTGATTCTTTTTCTTGCCAATCTCCGCACAACAGCGATTTCTCTGATCACATTGCCAATCTCCGTGCTGACTTCCATTCTGGTGTTGAAACTTATGAATCTTGGAATCAACACGATGAGTCTTGGAGGTATAGCCATTGCTATCGGGTCACTTGTGGATGATGCCATAGTGGACGTTGAAAATGTGTGGAGGCGGATAAATATGCCTGATGTCGACGGAAAAAAGAGATCCATAATCAGTGTGATAGAGGAGGCGTCGAGTGAGGTGCGTATACCGATTCTCAATTCCACATTGATCATAATAGCAAGTTTTCTGCCACTGTTTTTCCTTTCAGGAATGGAGGGGAAGATGCTTATTCCGTTAGGTATCGCGTTTATTGTGGCACTTGCCAGTTCAACAGTTGTGGCGTTGACATTGACACCTGTGCTGTGTAGCTATTTGTTAAAAGGCAAAACAGATGGCAAACATGGTGAGCAAAAAGAGAGTTGGTTGTCGCAACGTCTGAAAAACGGATATGCTAAATTGCTCGATTGGGCACTTGCCAGCAAACGAATAATTCTCACGTTTTCGGGTGTCGCTCTCGTCGCAGCGATCATTGCGATGTTCACATTCGGATCCAATTTTCTTCCTCCGTTCAACGAAGGTTCGCTTACGATCAATATCAGCACGCTTCCTGGCACGTCGCTCGACGTGAGCAACGAAATAGGACTGGAGGCGGAAAAGATGCTGATGGAAGTTCCTGAGGTGATCACTGTAAGCAGAAAAACAGGCCGTGCGGAGAAAGATGAGCATGCACTCGGAACGAACGTGTCGGAAATAGAGGTGCCATATCGTCTTGGAGAAAGAAGCAAACAGGAGATGATAGAGGATGTGCGACACAGATTGAGCCATATCCGAGGTGCGAATGTAGAGATAGGTCAGCCTATATCTCATCGTATCGACGCGATGCTTTCCGGAAGCCAGTCGGCAATAGCGGTGAAAATTTTTGGTGCTGAACTGCCCAAACTTGAGCAGATAGCAGGGTATGTGAAAGAGGAGATGCAGGAAGTGGAGGGAATAGCCGACGTCAACTCAGAACAGATGACTTTCCGTCCACAATTGAAAATCACACCACGTAGGGAGATGCTCGCAGAGTATGGCATCACTCAGAAAGAATTGGCTGAGTTTATAACTGTCAAGCTATCTGCCAAAGAGGTTGGTATGGTGAGAGAGGAAAACAAAAACTATGAAATCAAACTGATGTCGAAGAAGCATTCAGGAGAGATTGGAGATATGCTTATTCCGTCGGCAAAAGGAATGATTCCGCTCTCATACGTCTGCAACATCAGCTATACATCAGCACCTTCTACAATCAACCGTGAGAATGAAAGCCGCAGGATCATTGTGTCGGCCCAGCAGAACGGACGTGACCTTGAATCCATTGTGAATGATATCAAGAGCAGGGTGTCTGAAAATGTGGAGCTACCTGAAGGCTACTGGATAGAGTATAGCGGACAGTTTGAAAACCAGCAGCGTGCGACACGTACATTGAGTGCGACGCTGATAATCTCGTTGATAATAATCGTGCTTCTTCTGAAAAAACAGTTTGACAGTTGGAAAACGTGTGGATTGATATTGAGTGCATTGCCACTTGCATTGGTGGGAGGAGTCGTGTCTATTGTCTTCATAGGTGGAGTTGTGAGCATTCCATCGGTGATCGGATTCATTTCGCTCTTCGGTATAGCCACACGTGGAGGAATGCTCCTTATCGCGGAATATGAGAAGCGTGAAAAAGAGGGGGAGACGTTGCAAAAACTAATTGTAGAGGGTAGTGTAGCCCGTCTCAACCCAATCCTGATGACAGCATTAAGTTCAGCATTAGCATTGATACCGATGATTATTGCCGGCGACAAACCAGGAGCGGAGATACAATGTCCGATGGCACAGGTAATCCTTGGAGGCCTCATCACATCTACCATATTGTCGTTGGTGGTGATACCTATTCTTTATCATTGGATGAAGAAATCAAAATAACTAACTCACATACTGCGAACCCAAAGGACGAGCAAAAAAAGCGTATTTGGACAACACGTATATAGACTAAAATAAAAAGTTTCCATTACCGATGGACAAAAGTTTCCATTCGTAATGAAAACATTTTATATATGTGAATGCATTTTCAGCAAATATCCAATGTCGCTCCTTAATCATCATTTTTAGGTATTTGGTATGTTAAAATACAGCAATACTTTTGCAGTCGTAACAAATACCCAAATTTAAGTATCAAAAACTAAAACAATGAGATCTTTTTTTGTAACCGTTTTTTCTTTTGTTGTAGCATCTCTTTTTGCTAAGGAAATGCCTTTCAAAGAGATAGTTGTGGCACTCGACAATTATAATCCTCAGATTCAGATTGCCAGAGCAAAAATTGAGAGCAATCAATATTCAATGCGAACTGAACGTAATCTTGAAGATCCGTCAGTCGAATACCTGTTGTTATCACCGGGAAGTGCCAATGATATGGAACTTGTGGTGAGCCAGGAATTTGCCTTCCCTACAAAATACGCCAGAATGAAGAAGGCGGAAAAACTTGCCTATAAGCGTGATTCACTCGAATATGAGCTAACACGTAAAGAGGTGATCGCATCGGCTTATGAGATTTGTGCTGAGATCATATATCTCAACCAGATTTTGGAGATGGATTCCATACGTTATGAGATGTCCCGCGTCAACTATGAGAAACTCAAACGTGGAATGGAAGAGGGAAAATACAATATTCTTGAAGTCAACGAGGGACAGATTGGAATGATAACAGCATTCTCCAACTATAGCGACACTCGCCGCTCACTCAGTGAAAACACTCATTTGTTGAACGCAATGGTGGGCAACAATACGACGCTCAAAATCAACGACCGTGAGTATCCGCAGAATCTGAAAGACTGCAACAAGAAGAGCACGATAATGGAGGAGCTTATTGCTGTGGAAGCGGAAATCAATGCACAGCAGATGAAGGTGGCAAAGGCAGAATCACATCCGAGTCTGTCGGCAGGCTATAAGATGGTGAAGTCGGGTGAGACAGCCCATGGATTTGTAGTAGGCTCATCCATTCCAATTTTCTCGGCAAGAGGAAAAAAACAGTTGGTGAGGGCAGAGAGCACCGTCTCCAACCTTGAACTTTCTCAACGTGCGGCTGAATTGGATGCCTCTCTCAACAATGAGCTTAACAGAGTGGAGGAGTATGTGAAACTGACGAGCATGTACGACAAAGATATGTTCGACCAGACATTGCAGCTGCTAAAAAAGACATTGGATAGCGGACGAATCACAGAAATAGAATACACCACATTGTTCGATTCATGGTACAACAACAACAAAGTTTATCTTGAGCAAGTGAAGGAATTCAACAAGTCATTGCTGAAAGTGTTTGTGTATTGTGAGGATTGATTTATAATTCATAATTCGTAATTCACAATTCATAATTGTCGGGAAATACATCTGTAGAATTATAATTAGACCGTAGGGGCGATCTCTTGTGGTCGTCCATATAATTCATAATTCGCAATTCATAATTGTTGGGAAATACATCTGTAATTTAATTTTCAAAGATGGAAAATACGTCGCTAGACGTATAATATCGCTAGAAGGATTATTTTTGCAAAAAAAATAAATCATTTGCGACGTGGGTAAAAAAATAAAGATAACGATTGTAGTAGCGGTGATAGCCATGTCTATACCTTTATGTATGAAATGGTTATCTGCAGTCGGATATTATTTCAGTGATAAGGGAGAACAAGCGTCATCACCATTAGAATTCAGTTTGAAAGGAACAACCGTAGAAGTGGTAGGATTTCAAAAGGGCCAGAATAAAGAAACAGTCATAATCCCAGAAAAAGCAATTTGTTGTGGATATCTTTGTACAGTTACTTCAATCGGTAGAGGAGCATTTTCTGGCTGTAGCGGAATGACAAGCGTGAAGATCCCATTATCAGTGACGGAAATAGGAGATTATGCATTTTATAGATGTAGCGGATTAACAAGTGTGGAAATACCATCGTCAGTGACAGAAATCGGTAGAGGAGCATTTTTCGGCTGTAGCGGATTAACAAGTGTTGAAATCCCGTCGTCAGTGAAAAAAATATGGCATGAAGCATTTTATGGCTGTAGCGGATTAACAAGTGTTGAAATCCCGTCATCAGTGAAAAAAATAAGTTATAGAGTTTTTGAAGGATGTATTGGATTAACAAGTATGGAAATGCCATTATCTGTCACAGAAATAGATTGTAGAGCGTTTTATGGATGTGTTGGATTAACAAGCGTGGAAATCCCGTCGTCAGTGACAGAAATAGGGGATGAAACGTTTAAGAATTGTTATAATTTAAATATAGTGATTGATAATACTAAAAACAACGTAAAAGTTGGAGAAAGAACATTTGAGAGATGCAAATCTGTGAAGTGGAAGAAATGATAATAGCCATCGCGATATCCCACATCAAAAATTCTTGATATCATGTTTATCTGAAAAAAGCATCCCAAATGACAGGAATATATATAGGCGAAAACGAACTAAAAATAATATATCCCCACACAAGAATTGTACCCTTTCGTTTTTCTTCTTTTGATTCATTTTCAAACTCCTTAAAATACGTTTTCCATTTACTAGGACGGAAGAAAATAAGGAATTGAAGGGCAAAAAATAAAAGAGCCAATAGATACCATTCCGATTTGTCTAAATTAGGTGGAAATCCAACATCAAATAATATGTCCAAGATGATTAATACAGCCAAAACAATAGAACCATGTACCATGCCTAAAAAGACCATCACATTAATTTCTGGGCTATCATTATTGAAGTGAAAAATCCTGTACACAAAATACCGATAAAATTTATGAATTTTTGATATCATGTTTATCTGAAAAAAGCATCCCAAATGACAGGAATATATATAGGCGAAAACGAACTAAAAATAATATATCCCCACACAAGGAAAGACCCTTTCCGTCTTTCCTCTTTAGTCTCATTCTCAAACTCTTTAAAATATGTTTTCCATTTACTTGGACGGAAGAAAATAAGGAATTGAAGAGCAAAGAATAAAAGAGCCAATAAACTCAATTCGGATTTATCGAGATCAGGATAGTCAAAATTAAATATTATAGACAAAATAAAAAAAACTGATATGACATGACATGTATGTATTATACATATAAACATCATCACTTTCATTTCAGGATCATTATTATTTATATGGTAAATTCTGTACACTAAATACCTATAAAATTTTTGAATCTTTGAAATCATATATGTATCATTTTAATGCTTTTTCTATTGCTTCTTGTTCTGGGTTGAAATAATAGTAGGTTCCATCTATCGCACTGTCCCATACACCAAAAACATCTCCTGCTATATATGCGATTCCAAGTCCCCAGCCAACAGGTCCACCTAAAGCACAAAGACCAAGTGTAACAGCCATATCTAAACCACCTTTTACAGTTATTCTTCCTTTTCGTGGATCGTCATTTTTATATGCTTGAGTTACAGTATAAACAGATATAACGCCTTGAATGCCAACCGCAGCTTTGCCAGCGTACTTCATGTAACGTATTCTGCTAGCCGTTTTTTCTCCATAAGTTGCCACATTCAAAGCTTCTCTGTCTATGCCTCCTGTAGTATTGCTTATGATTTTGGATGCGTCAGCTCCACGAATGGATCTGAATTCACTTAAAACCTCATTGTGTTTTACGGCTAATGGGTTGTAGCGTTGACTATAGGATATACTATGGAAATTATTATCTTTACTAATGATTCTCATCAAATCCATATCAGTCATTTTGTTGACACCTATTTTTGCAAAGGGTTTTATGTTCTGCCAACTTTTTACAAGTTTTTGATCGATCATTTTATATGGTTCGTATGCCATAATTTCCAATCTTTCACCACCGAAATAAGAAGCTGTAGAAAGCACGGATTGAACAGCATTATTTATATTATTGACAGAATTACTGTTGTTGGTACTCTTATTTGCCACACATTCGCGTTCTTTTTCTCTTTCGGCTTTTGTCAGTTTTTGAGGAATCTCTGTTTTTTCTTCAGACTGTGCCTGACGCAGCTTTCCATACAAAATTTGATCTGCTGTGACAACCTGTGATTCTTCATAATTAAATGATTTCTCATATTGTTCGTATGATGTGTCAAGATACTGGCTTTCTCCCATTTTTCTTACTTTTAAAAATGGATCCAGATATTGATAGAATGCCTGTTCATTAGTGAATGCCAAGCCTACACCTATGACGTAACCATCGAATTTACAGTGATTCATCATCAATATGGTGAAATCATTTTCTGTGATGTATTTAGCTATTCTGTCTGCCATATTATTTCACCCAGTCTTTGTCGATAAGTAAATCATTTATTCTCAATGTCGGAGAAGAAATGGAAAAAGATGTGGCGCTGCCAGTTCCCAAATTTATGGATTGACGTAATCCGACACACACTCCTTCGATAAAATCAATGCGTAAAATAGGACTTTCTGTCTCATTTTTGAATACAACAGACCCATTCACACGCAAATAATCATTTGTGGCCCATCTCGCTATGTTAGCATCTGGAATAGATGCGAGCACAAGCGACAACACCCCAGAATGCACTTCGCTCTGTGGTTCTCCTTTACCATCGGTAGGTTGGAAGAAAGATGTGGAAAACTCTTTCACTTCATACTGCTTCCCAAAGCACTCGAAATAAACGTTGACATTGCCATCAGGGTGCTTAAATATAGAATTGATTGCGTTTTGTATATCCATAGCTCTTATTTGTTTGTCCAGTTATTGTCAACAGAAAAACTATCTATTGAGATGCCTTTTGCTGCTATCTCAAAAATTGTGGAAACGTACCCTTTTCCAGCTTGATTATAGTCAAATTTTAGCTTTACACATGTGCCTGTGGAAAAAGAGATTTCCTGCAATTTCCTACCTTCGTTATCACTGACAGATACTGATCCATCTTTGTAACGATATGGATTTACCATATAGTCAATCAATTCTTTAGTAGGAACACCTGGATAAATACAATGGATAGAACCCAAAAACACATTACTCTGTGGTTTTCCTTTCACATCTATGTGCTGATAAATATCATAAGAGAAATCCACTAACTCGTAGGCTGAATTGACAACTCCTCCATACGCAAATTGTAGTACTGTCTTATATCCAAACATAAAAGTTTATAAATTAGAACATTAATATTTTTATTAACCAAACATACGTCACATTCAAAAAACAATCAACCACATTCGAACCAAACAAAAAAAATGTTTTTTCAGTTACCGTAAAATTCAGGTGCAAAGATATTGCAAATTTATTTACATCCAAACAAAACAGGAATAAAATTGACATGTAAAAAGAAATCCGGTGAAAACATATAATATGAAACCAACGGACAAAATCATTTTGATTTGCAACCTTATCTTTTTATTTTTGCAAAAAATAAATCATTTGCGACGTGGGTAAAACAATAAAGATAACGATTGCAATAGTGTTGATGGTTCTATCTATTCCATTCTGTACTAGGTGGTTTTCCACAGTCGGGTATTATTTCAGTGATGAGAGAAAACAAGCGACATCTTCATTAAAATATAGGTTGACAGGAACAAAAACTGTAGAAGTGGCAGGAATTGAAGAAAACTGTAAAAGAGAAACTATCATTATCCCAGAAAAAGCAATATGTTGTGGATACCTTTGTACAGTTACTTCGATAGGAAATCATGCATTTTACGGATGTAGTGGAATAAAAAGTGTAAAGATTCCGTTCTCAGTGACAGAAATAGGAGATGGTGCATTTTGTAAATGTAATGGATTAACAAGTGTGGAAATCCCATCGTCAGTGACGAGAATAGGAGCGGCTGCATTTTCTAGATGTAATGGATTAACAAGTGTGGAAATCCCATCGTCGGTGACAAAAATAGGAGTGTATGCATTTTTTGGCTGTAGCGGATTAACAAGTGTGGAAATCCCAACGTCGGTGACAGACATAGGTGAATATGCATTTTCAGGCTGTAGTGGTATAACAAGCGTAGAAATTCCAACGTCGGTGACAGAAATAGGTAGTAAAGCATTTTCAGGCTGTAGTGGTATAACAAGCGTAGAAATCCCAACCTCGGTGAAAAAAATAGGGGATTATGCATTTTCAGGCTGTAGTGGCTTAACAAGTGTAAAAATTCCATCATCAGTGACAGAAATAGGTAATGGAGCATTTTATGATTGTAGTGGTTTAACAAGTGTTGTAATCCCTTCATCGGTGAAAAAAATAGGGGACTATGCATTTAGAGACTGTAGTGGTTTAACAAGTGTAGAAATCCCAATGTCAGTGAGAGAAATAGGTGAGGAAGCATTTGAGAATTGTATCGGCTTAACAAATTTGGAAATCCCTACATCAGTTGAAGAATATGATTATGGAAGAATTACAAGAAGTACAAGAATTTGTAGTGGTGCATTTAAGAATTGTTATAATTTAAATATTGTGATTGGTACTTTCAGTAGAAATGTAGTTGAAGAGAATGCTTTTGATGGATGCAAATCTGTGACGTGGAAGGAAGATATGTAACTCATAAATTGTCGAGAAATACATCTGTAATTTAAATTCCAAAAATACGTCGCTAGACGTATAATATCGGTAGATATATGTATCACCAATGGTTTGATTACCCATTACGTCGAGATGATGTGATGTTTTGAAAAATTTTATATATTTGCATCCGAAAAAGTTTTGTTTAGTCTAACAGATTGCACAAAACAGTACAAATTAAAAACAAAATAAAATGGGAAAATACATCGACTTACGATGTGATTTCGGGTTCAAGTACTGTATGTCAGACCCGATTATCATGAAATCATTTCTGAATGCTCTCTTAGAGGGAGACGTGGAGAAAATCACAAGTGTGACATTTGAAAACGTGGAGATGCCACGAGATGCCATTAATCAGCGGGGCGTTACGTTCGACCTCCACTGCACCACAGAGACAGGAGACTCTATCCTGATAGAGATGCAGAACTCGTATCAAAAGTTTTTCAAGACACGTGCCAACTTCTACATTTTCAATCTTATGAGTAAGAAGATTAGACGTGGAATAGAATGGGGAAAAATGGAAAACGACATCACACGAATCATCGGCATCTTCATTATGGGTGACGGTTTGGCTGGACTGAACGATGCGATCACATGCACAGCGGAGTGCAATGTGAAAACCGGTGAGATATTTTGGGACAGACATCGAAAATATTTCATAAATTTGCCGAAATTCAAGTTTGATGCCGAAAACATCACAACAAAAGATATCTGGATTAATTTCTTCAAAAACCTAGGAGATATGGACAATATACACCAATCAGTATACGAGCGAGCAGACGAGGGATTGCTGCGTCTGCTGGAAAAGGCAAAAGTGGCCGCGCTCACCGATGAGGAGAGAGACGTCTACGAGGCCAGCATGAAACGCCTTGAGGATGAAGTTGACATGGAAGAGCTAGGATACAAGATCGGCATGGAGAAAGGCATGGAGAAAGGCAAGGAAATAGGACGAGAAGAGGGAGAACGTAACAAATCCATCCAGATTGCAACAGGCATGAAACAAGAAGGTTTGGATTCGGCTCTTATTGCGAAGTTGACAAATCTCACTTTAGAAGAGATTGAGAAATTATAACGGTGACGGTGTATCAAAATGTTTGAGAGTGGAAGCACCGTCGTCGCATAAATATCATTTTCAATAAAATTCTATATATTTGCATAGCAAATAAAAATCATCATGCAGAAAATAAAGAAAGAGGCAATTGATTTGCTTTGCCAACTTGTTCGCATTCCTGCATACAGCAGAGATGAAAAGGCAAAGGCTGACTTTTTGCAGCAGCATATAGAGAAGACGATGGGATACAAGACCAACCGTCTTGATAATAATATCTGGATTCAGGCGGCTGATTTCCGTGCCGACCGTCCGACCCTTTTGTTGAACGCTCATATCGACACTGTCAAACCAGTCAACGGTTGGCAGCGTGAGCCTCATACAGATACTCACGAGGATGGCAAGATATATGGTCTGGGCACTAACGACGACGGTGCTTCACTTGTCTCGTTGCTTTACGTTTTCTCTGTGTTATCCAAGAAGGAGCAGCCTTACAACCTTATCTACGCCGCGTCGGCAGAAGAGGAGGTCTCTGGCAAAAACGGAATGGAAAAATTGTTGACGGTGCTACCTAAGATTGATGTGGCAATCGTCGGCGAGCCTACAGGCATGCATGCTGCTGTGGCAGAAAAGGGTTTGATGGTGCTTGACTGCGTCGCACATGGAAAAGCTGGTCATGCCGCAAGAAACGAGGGTGACAATGCCATCTATAAGGCAATCAAGGATATTGAGTGGATCAAGGATAACGTGTTGCCAAAACAGACAGATTTGCTTGGTCCGGTGAAGTGGACAACCACAATGATCAACGCAGGCACCCAGCATAATGTCATTCCAGACGCATGCTCTTTCGTGGTGGATATCCGTTCCAACGAGTGCTATTCCAATGAGGAGATTTTTGAGATTCTGCAGTCGAAACTACAGTCGGAAATAAAGGCGAGATCATTCCGCCTATCATCATCATCCATATCTGTTGAGCATCCTATTGTGAAGAAAATCAAGAGTATGGGAAGGAATCTGTTCGGATCACCAACTCTTTCCGACCAAGCGTTGATGCGTTTCCCAAGCGTCAAGTTTGGTCCCGGCGACTCTTCACGTTCACATACTGCTGATGAGTTTATCTTTGAAAGTGAGATTGAAGAGGCGATTGAAATGTATGTAGAATTGCTTGATGGATTGAGTATCGGATGAGCGACGAAGTAAAAGAGAAATACTACGTGGTGTGGGCTGGAAAAGAGCCGGGAATCTATACCAACTGGACTCAATGTAAAGCTCAGGTGGAGGGTTTCAATGGCGCGAAATTCAAAAAATTCTCATCTCTTTCTGAAGCCACAGCGGCCTACGAAAAGGGAGCACCAGCGTCGCTGAATATATTCTCAGCCAAGAAACCTTCCGTCTCTACTGATAATATCATCGCAAATTCTTTGGCTGTAGACGCTGCGTGTAGCGGAAACCCAGGGAAGATGGAATTCAGGGGTGTATGGGTGTCGACAGGAAAAGAGGCGTTTAGGTTTGGACCATATGAGAAGGGAACCAATAATATCGGTGAGTTTCTTGCTCTCGTCTACGGAATAGGGCTTGTGCTCAAAACCAATCCTGAAACGGTGATTTATTCCGACAGTGTGAATGCCATTTCATGGATCAAGGCAGGCAAGTGTAAAACCAAACTTGCTGAATGTGCAGAGAACAGGGAGATTTTTGAACTCATACGCAAGAGTGAAGCTTGGCTTAAAACACCAAGGCCAGAGGTGAAAATCTACAAGTGGAATACGAAAGAGTGGGGCGAAATCCCTGCTGATTTTGGAAGAAAATGATCTATTATGACAATTGAGGTAAGGAATTTACGTAAATCATACGGTAGCCAGTTGGTGCTCGACGATATCAACTTCTCAATAGGAGACGGTGAGATCGTAGCATTCCTTGGCAACAACGGTGCTGGAAAAAGCACAACGATGAAGATCATCAACGGATATCTGTCGAAAGATTCCGGAGATGTCAGAGTGTGTGGCATAGACGTTGACAAGGAGCCAAAGAAGGTGCATGGCCTAATCGGTTATTTGCCGGAGCATAATCCGATATATCCGGAGCAGTATGTGAAGGAGTATCTCACATTTGTGGCTGGAGTGTATGGTTTGACAGGAGCCGACGCGAAGAACAGAGTCGATGAGATGATAGAGAAAACGTGTCTTACACGTGAATATAAGAAGCGTATAGGTCAGCTTTCAAAGGGATACCGCCAGCGTGTAGGTTTGGCGGCGGCACTTATTCCGGATCCAAAAGTGCTTATATTGGATGAGCCGACCACTGGTCTTGATCCAAACCAGATCATAGAGGTGCGTAATCTGATCAAAGAGGTAGGCAAGGAGAAATCCGTGATGCTTTCCACACATATCATGCAGGAGGTGTCTGCCATCTGCGACAGAGTGATCATCATCAACAATGGTAAGATTGTGGCGGATGATTCCGAGACCAACATCACTAATGTAGGCGATGACAACAGCACATTCCTGATAGAGGCGGAATTCATGGGCAACGTCGACATCAATGATCTGACGAAGAAAATTATCAATTCAGAGATAAAGCTAATAGCGAAAAACACTGTGGTTATATCTTCCGACCACGATTGCAGAAGCGAAGTGTTCAAATATGCGGTGCAGACGGAAAATGCACTTCTGACGCTTAAAAAGCACGAAAAAAGTATGGAAGATGTCTTTTTGGAAAATACGAAAAAGAAATAAATTTTAAATGCATAAAGCAAAATGATATTGTAGAGACGGAGCTCCGTCTTTTTTAGGTTTACCACTTGAACAAAGATCACCTATTTTCCCTAAAAATCATAGACTTTATCTGTGAACTTTGTATCTCTGAGATTGTTTGTGTGATCGCCGAGGAATATTCTTAACAATATTCATTTTCAGTTGTGTTATAAACGCTGTTACCGGTTACTTGCTTGAAAAAAATAGAGGAGAATCTGCAGATTCTCCTCTATTTATAAATCATTTCAACTTCAGCACTTCATCAGTCAATTGCAATGTGCAAGTATAACTACCTTCCTCTATTTCTTCTGTTACCCAATATTTTGGATCAAATACGGTAGAACTATCATTCCAGTTTGCAAGAGTGTCACCAGATAATGAAGTAATCACGAAATGTTTATTAGCACAATCTGTAATCAACAAATCAAATGGAGATTCTGGTTTTTCTTTATAACCAAATCCATGTATTAATGTAATTTCTCCTATGTTGACGCTATCTTCATAATATTCACAATTTTTAGAATACGAAAGAAGGTCAAAATTCACGTCATAGTTTAATTTTTGAGAAGACATGTTTTTTACTCGGACACAAAAATCATTATTTGGACCTAAATCCTCCATAGGACATGAACAAAAAAACACGGAAAAACACAGAAACAGAAAATTCTTTTTCATATCATTTTAATTAATAGCGGAGAATTCGCAGACCCTCCACAATTTATAAATCATTTCAACTTCAGTACTTCGTCGGTTAACTGCAATGTGCAATGGACATCACCATTCTCTTGTGGTTCAAGAAACCAATATTTTGGATCAAACACTGCAGAACCATCACGCCAATTGGCTAATGTGTCGCCAGACAAGGAAGTGACTACAAAATGTTTGTCGTAAAAGAATTCATTGAATACTTTTGACAAATTCAATGTGTCATTATTCTTTTGGGAGTCCAATGCCTCCAAATCAACATAAACAATTCGTTCTTTGTTTTCTTTGGCGATTTCTGAAGATCCATTTCTATGCCCACCCTTACCTAAATTTGTATCAAAATAAGCAATAGCATCGCATTTAACATCAAGGCCTAAATTATTTTCAGCCCATATATCAAAAGTACGCGTAAATCCTGCACATTCTGACGTATCTTCCATAAGAGGACAGGAAGAAAAGAACACAGCAAATGAAAAAAATAACAAGATTTTTTTCATGGTTTTTAATCACAAAAATAGCGGAGAATCCGCAGACCCTCCACCATTTATAAATCATTTCAACTTCAGCACTTCATCAGTCAATTGCAATGTGCACCCCGTGAATTCCCCCTTGTCCTGAGTATTAACTGTCCAATACTGGTCTAAGAATATCAAAGAAGAATCTGACCAAAGAACTAAAGTGTCACCATCAACATTTTTTATCAAAAGATTTTTATTACAGAATCTTTCTCTCAATGCAGAAACAGCTTTGTCGCCAATAATATCATCAAAACCTTTTTCGCACAATTGTGAAGTTGAATCCGGCAATACAGAGTCTTTTTTGTAACTCCAATTGCTAGATCTAAGCTCAAAATTAAACACCACACCTATTGTTTGTGATGTTTTGTTGTGAATATAGATATTAATACGATCTCCGCTATTGATATCTTCCATAGGACATGAACAAAAAAACACGGGAAACGATAACAACAATAATAATTTTTTCATGATTATTTTACAAATAAAGACATTGAAATACCATTGTCACGACAAGACAATGCTACGTTTAAAGTATGTAAATTCACACAATGGCTAGCCATGCAATTCAAAAATGTCAAAGGTGGAATTTTGGAATTATTTGTTATTTGATCATATGTGGCTTCTGGTGCAAACCAAAAATCATGATCATCTATAGGATTAATATTTGACCCTAATTTTTGATTTGCCATATAGTAACCCATAGCATATCCCCATGTCTCTCCGACTCCTATATATCCAGAAAAAGGAGAATCCTTATCTGAATATCCGTACAATCCCTTATTCCTAAGTTCTATAATTCCATCAATGTATTTGTCCCAATAATTTGTCCCAACTTTTTTGAAATGCATTGCATGTGCTAACTCATGACAAGTCGTTTCATATAATCTCCATGCGCCTTTATCTTCTGATCCAACTATTATATCTGGAGCTAATGCTGTGAGTGCAGGAATAAGTGTCTCTACAGCTGCTGCACCTAGTCCTAACGATGCTCCCATAACAGCCAAAACTTTCTGTTTTGAAGCTGTATTATGTCCGAGCATAGCGGCACTTCCTTTTCCTGAATTATCAAGCACCCAAAGTCTCATATCGGAAGGTATATACGCCTCATAATTCTCATACATATAGTATGCAGCGTTGTTTACTATGCAATGAGCCCACATGTCAGATCCTTTCTCAAAAGCATGACTATAGCCTTTGTTGGAATGTTTGCCCATGGCACAAAGTCTTGCATTTGCAAAGACGCTCCACGATCCAATTCTGAAATCTTTCTTGTTGTCAAAATAAATCCAATAATGTGGATCTGTTCGGAATGTGCTTTTGGTGAAATAGTAGCCGTCCCTGTCGGTGTAGACGTGAAACCACTTCACAAACTTGCCCATTCTGACTGCGATACCTGAGACTCCTTCATATTTGCCTGTATAAGAATTGTAAACAGTGAATGTTCCACAAGGGGAATGTTTGGCTCTCAATTCATCTTTCACCAACATATCCCCATTGCCTGAATGCTCATAAGCGGCATCTTCCAACTCTCCCAATGAGAAGGCGTTGCCTGCCAGACGTGTCTCTACTTCATCCTCATCATCAGGAATATAACAAGTGTCGAGAATTTCATACTGAACATTCGGAAAATCATAACCTACAGGCACTCTGGTATATTGCCAAGTCGGCTGGTCTTCCGGAATAGATGGGTCGTGATAGTAGTCGCCCCATTGCTCCACGTCGTAGTCCAAAGGGTAGCAGAACAGATCTAATTTTTCTCTGTCAAGACGGTTGATGTCTGCGGAATCTTTTGGCAGAAAACGAACGTAAAGATGAGTAGGCTGCAACATATTCACAGAACGTGTCGCCACTCCTGATGCTCTACATAGCGAATCATATGCCGCCTGCATATTCTTCAAAGAATAAGGATTGTTGAGCTTTTTGCCCAAGATGATGGTGTTGCCAAACTTCTCTTTGTCGACTGATACCGCCTCGGCAGATCCCAAATCATCAGAGGATTCCTCTACTAACTCATCCTTGCAGGATGTCGTCGCACCAAAAACTGAAAACAGACAGAAAACATTTACCATAAGTTTTGCACTGTTTTTCGTCAGACTAAAACATCTTAAATTTACCCCCCCCATTTTTTCAGAGGCAAATTTTTCGCTTAATTTTACCATACTTTTATTTTGTTTCTGTTAAATTGTTTGCAAATATAGCAAAAAATTCTTTTGAGATGTTAAACACAAGTATTAAATCTGTCTGTTTCTTAATTTTTGTTAAGAATAATATTTGAACATGTAAGAAATAAGGACTTTGCAAGTGGATTATTAGTCGTAAACATTCTATAAAATTAAAACAATGATAACGAAATAGAAAGGATTATTTCGCAAATCATAATTATTATTTTTTCCTCTTTTCTCGGTATTGCCCAAACCACACAAGGGCCTTACCTTTGCATCAACTTAAATGGGGTATTTAAGTGTAATAATTTGTTTTAGTTTTGCTTTCCACAAGTTGTCAGTGATTGACAACTTGATGGGTAGGCAGAGTGATGCGGAAAAGAGTAGTTTAAGGCGGAAAAATAAAAAAGGACAGATAGTGTTGTTCATATTTATAATTAGAATTAAGCAAATCTTGTTACTTGCATGGACAACCATCCAGATGATGGTTGTCTTTGTGAGTGATGTTGTTAAAAGTATGACTTTTAATGAATTGGGAGAATAGTGGAAGAGGTATAAAAAAGTAGGCTGTGAGATATTCACAGCCTTTGAAAAATATTTAATACACGAAAGATGAAATTACTATCCGCTATTTAGGCAAAACTGTTATTTCAAATCCTATTCTGTTAAATTCTTTTTTATAATCTTCAAATGAAGATTTCTTTTTGTTATAGATGATTGTCACAGTCTGATCTGGAACAGATGTCTCTATCGATTTTGTTCCTTTTACAAAGCGAACATTCGATTTGATTTTGTTTTCACATTTCGAACAACGCATAACGGGTTGTGTTGTCACAACCAATGTGTCTAATTGGGAACTCTTTGCGTCGTCCTCAGCATATACGTGTGTCATAACAACGCTTAATGCACCAATAAAAAAAAGTTTTTTCATATCCTTTTAATTAATTTGTTATTTCTTTTCTTTTTCTCATAAAATGTAATGTTTGTTTCAGTGTGCTCGCCTTACAGCTCGCACTAGAGAGGAAGGGGTTAGGGCGTTCCGCCCTTAACAATCCTCAACCTTTTCAAATGCATGTGGCTTATAGCATAAAAGTTTAATTTTTAGATTGTCTCTTAAAATTAAACCGTAGTCCCGCGTATGCCATAGCTCCATGTGTCGGACCCCATACCTGCGTCGCATCAAACTGATCACTCCAAGGATTTGAAGCGGATATGATAGGATCTTTCATCTTATAAGCAGTCAGGTTTTCTCCTCCGACATATACTGTGAAATGACGGAACTCTCTGGATATTTGTGCCTGTAATTGGAAGAATGCTGGATAAGTTGTCTGGTTATACAATTTACCTTTTCCATTAATCTGACCTGTTATGTCAAAATGCCAGATGTCAAGATTTGATTTAAAACCGAGTGTAAGCAATCCTTTTATACGCGAAGTGAATGGTTGAGTGCAAAGGACACCGTCGAAGGTTGTGCGGACATCATTAAAGCGACATGCCGCGGTCACATCCAAAATGTCTCCAAATGGATATGTCGCATCCACCTGTATTGTATGACTATAGTTTTTTCCATCCAAATTTTCAAATGAGACGGTATGTTCGCCATTTTTTCCGTCGACGTTCACAACCAAACTATTTTGAAAATTAGTAAAATAGTATTCTGCGTTCACCTCCAGATTTTTGTTGTGAATTGGGAATGTGAAATTAGTGGAGAATCCATAATTCCATGCCTCTTCCTGTTTTAAGTTTTTCTCAAAGTAGAAATGTCTTCCGGATGCCAGCAGATGGGAATTTTCCGCCAGACAGTGTGGTGTTCGTCTTCCTTTTCCAGTGGAAGCTCGGAATGTGACTATGTCGGATGGGGAATATTTGATGTGAACACGAGGTGTGAAAAATCCATCGTATTTTGAAGAATAATCCCAACGCACACCAACCATAGCTGTCAATTTACGGTGCAGTTTGTATGTGTATTGGGTATATATTCCAGGAACGATCTCTTTGTCTATGCTTTTATCAGACAAAAACAAAGATGAGGCTTCATCATATTTGTCGCAGTTAAGAGAGATTCCTGACGCAAGATTATGTCTTGCTGAAAAATCTGCCTCATACAGAAGTTGTGCATAACCGTTTTTCTGCACAACATTGTAGTAGGAATGGCCAAAAGCATTATCGGCGTCGTGCCATGATCCGTGTAAAATAAGGGCTACAGAGGCATCTTTTTCTGAGTTCAGGAACAAAGCATTCTTCCATTGGAACGCATATCTGTTCGTCTCTATACCTACATGATAAAGAGGTATGTCACTGTTGTTTTCATCTGATTTTATCATGCCACTTTTACGTTCATCTCGGAGAATATTGAACAAAATTTGGCTAGCGTACTTTTTAGAGATATATGCCCATCTGTGAATCAGATTATATTGTCGTTGACGGGGCATATCCATAAAATTGTCATTATTGCCATCATGCTCCATTTGCTGGTTTTCGAAATGAAGCATCAGGTTTGTAGACAAACGGTCGTTGAGATGAAGATTGCCATCCACGTTAGCCTCGTATTTAAGGTTTGAATTAACAAACAGATTTCCGTTTATGCTTTCCTCATCTTTGGGTTTCTTGAATTCTATGTTGATCTGTCCTGTGGTGCTTTCATATCCGTTTTTCACACTCGACGCACCTTTGCTCACTTGGATAGACTGCATCCATGTGCCAGGGATATAGCTAAGACCGTATGGGATAGCTGCTCCACGCAGGTTAGGGACATTCTCTATCAGCATCTGTACATACTTTCCGTTCAAACCAAGCAGTTTAATCTGTTTAGCTCCCGTCGCCGCATCGCTATAAGAGGCATCGACGGAAGGGTTTGTTGTGAAGGATTCTCCCAGATTACAACAGGCTGCACGGACCAATTGTCCAGTGCCGATAAAATCAACGTTGTCTACCTTTTCTTTCTTTTCGTTTCCATTGTATGCTTTGATCACAATCTCTTCCAGATCTACAGAGGAATCAATCTCATTGTCTTGTCCCCAAACGTATGTGTGGGGTATAGTAAGAAAGAGTGCGTATTCTAAAAATCTTTTCAAGTTATTTTTCATATCCATAATTTATTTTCTATCAAGGAAGTGAAGATGTTGCTAAAATAAAACAAAAATGGATCCGTTTATCCATTGTTCATTGTGAATGTCAGACTGTGTGGAAATCATCGGACAAATCGAGTTGAAGCCGATTTCTTTTGTATATTCCACATCATCAAGTCTGTTGCCGGAGATGTTCATATACTTCAGACGCATTCCTATTCCTAATTTTTTGAAATAGTAGATATAGGTCAAGTCTGCTGCAAGTATGTCATATTCAGACGCATAGTATGCGTAAGGAGCGAAACAAGTTTGAAAATCAAGATGTTGGATGCTCGACGTCTTTATATCCACATTATATTCGTGATGTTTGACTTTTTGATGCCCCCAGTTGAAACCAGCAGAGAGTTCATGTTTTTTTGTGGATAGTTTATAGTCGAAACGAGGTATGTTTATCATGTTTTTATTTGCGACGGAAAAGTCGTAAAATGAGTTCTTTTCACTTCTATAGAAATATCCTATTCCATATTGGATACCCAGTATGTGGTGTTTTCCAAGTGTAACAGAATATCTGAGAGCGTTTAATCCTTGACGTGTCAACAAGGTATAATATTGGTTTTCTGCTATTTGTCTATAATCATAAGAAGACGTTGCGGTGTTTGTCACATATTTTTCAAACACACGTTCGTAGCCTAATCTTTTTTCAAGATTGTTGTCGCTCAACAGTGAGACCACATTGTTTTCGTTGATTTTCCATTTAAATTCGATTTGTGGTGTGAGAGTTGTCGTACGGCTTCCATACGGACTTGTAAAGTCGCTTTCCTCAGCATCCATTTTGTTTATGTTCCATCCTAAATTAATAGTTGTGCATAATTTTTTTTCTGTTGGCGACGCATATGAGAAATGGGATTTTAAGCCATTGACGTAGTACATGCGGGATCTACCCATTGATACACTGCTTCTTTTGTTGTCATACAGTCCAAATCCGTATAACGTGAAGAAACGTTGTTGTTCGCCAGGTCTCCAGTAACTGTCGCTTTCATGCTCTTTGTTGCGTAGATATTTGGCATCTGCCATCAGACGTTGCCCTTTTGGAGAAGAGAATCCCGCGTCGAAACCGAGTTGAAGGAAAGTCGTGTTGTTTTTTAGTCGTGGATCAGTCATTCTGTAGGCCAATTCACCGTCGAATTGTGCGATGACACCAAAATAAACCTTACCGAGGTTTACTCCGTAGCCACCTTCTATGCCGTAGTATTCGTATTTGCTGTCTCCACCAGTCGAATCGGTCAACGTGTATGGCCAGTAAAGTTCGGGAAAACGCATCGCACTCCAACTGATTTCTTTATGTGTTCCCCTTGCATATTGGATAGTTCCATATAATGTCCCATGTTTACCGAAATTGTGGCATCCGTGTCCGAATAATCTCCAGTCTTCATTGGATTTTCCTTCGTATGGGATGAAGTCACCGTCTGTTTTTCCTTTGCCGTAGGATGTCAGCACAATATTCTGTTTGTCATGAGGATAAAAAGTCGACGGTAGGGAAGAATCTCTTTTTGTTTTCATCGAATCTGTTTCATCATTCTTCATTGCGTGATAAACAGGATGTTGTCGCAGGGAGGAGGTTATTCGTGCGTCGACGGAAGACGACAATTCCGACCATCTTTTTTCTGATGGGGAAAGAGCGTTGGTTTGCCATTCATATATAGAGGCGTCTTGACCGTAAATGGGCAAAATGAATGACGAGAAAATGGCTAATATTATGTATGATAGTACTTTTGTAATCATTTTTCTTCTGTTTTTTTAGTTTTTCCGACAGTCATAACCATTTCCATTCCAAAAAATGGATTGCTCCATTCACGTTTTGTCGTCGAACTTTTATCGCTCACATATTTAGGATGAACGTCTAAGATTCCATTGACGAAGAAGGATAATTTGACTCTGTCGTTCAATTCTTTTGTCGCTTTTATATTCCAAAGAAGATAAATTGGTTTTTTATCTGTTTCGTATGAGCTTGTTGTGCTTTGTCTGCGAAGCTGAAACCATTGTGCATCATCTTTCGAATAGATCTTTGACAGTTCCTCATCAGTCACATTGTGTATGTTTCCATTAAAATCCATGTAGGCGTATGGCACTTTTTTATAGATGCCATCGAAATTGTCTGTCTTTTGTTCTGTTTGGAACCACACAAGCTGGAAGAAGTTTGTGAAGATGAGTCTGAACTTAGGAATATGAGTGTTGAACCAGAAGTTTGTATTGAATTGCTGTTTTATGGTTTTGCTGTCCAGATCATATAATCCGACGTATGGATACATGCTGTCACCCACTTTGCTGTTTGGATAGAAATAGTCAGGCTGGTTGGTGCCATACGTTGTTTTATAATACGCGCCGTTGATTTCCAAGTTTGTTTGAATGGCTTTCAACTTAGGAAAAATCAAACGATATTCGATACCGTTCTTCACGATTTTTTTGCTGTTTTTCACTTGTATGTATGATGTGAATTCGCTGAATGAAGAGGCTACGTAATCCTCCTTGCCTGGTTTTTTGTTGGAAATGTCAGCATCGTCTTTTAGCTGATTGTAGTATGGATACGTCACAGGAGCATAGAAAGTGAAGTATTCGAAACCGCTGTTGCTGAATTCGTGGAATGCCGTTACGGATAATTCGAAATCCTTGTATTTAGCGTCGTAACCTATTTCCATTTTCTGGTTCTTGTTCTCTCGGATCTCCTTGTTTGTCGCGTCGTAAATTTGAGTGTAAGTGATCAGATGTCTATAGTCGGGATTGTTTGTGTAAGCGTTCAGCACCCAGAAATCTTTGTATGTTTTGTCGGGATAGAGATAGTCCAAAGTCGGAAGTTTGTTTTCCTCACCGTATCCCAAGCGGAAATTGTTTCTGAATTTTTTGCCAAAGAGATAGCTGAAATTCAAGCGTGGTTCGGTAAGGACTTTATGGTTCAGAGCATAGTCATCGGGAAGATTCAGCATTTCGGTGAGACGTCCTCCTGCTTCTAATTTTAGTGATTGTGTCGACGTGGGTCTGAAAGTCAGAACAGCTTGCAGATAAGCTCCGAACACTTCCAACGCAGGGATGCTCCAGTTTGGTCGGGGACGCATATAGGTGTTGTTGCCTGGGAAAGGAGGCATCTCTGGATTCTCGATGACTGCACCGTCTCCTTTATTTTTGCTTGAATGATAATCCGCGCCGTATTCAAGATTGAGATTCCATTTTTTATTGAATGAAAAACGGCTGTTCAGATTAAGCTGAGTGTAGAAATTGATAGGAGTATTTTCCACATAATAGTCGCTGTAGTACATAGTCGGAAGATAGTAACCTTCGTGTTCACCCTCGTCGTAGGATTTTGGCATACTTTTGGGATTACTTGTGATCACACAGTAGTGACGGTCTATTCTGTCGTCGACGCGATTGAGAGAGTTGATCCACTCGATATTATCGATCCAAGCCAAGCCAAGATTCAGTTTGCCTTTCACCATAAGGTCTGTTTTGTTGTAGTCAGCCTTATAAGTCTCGTTGTATTCGTAGGTAAGCTCATCCTTCTTCATTTTATTGGCAGAAATGGTCTGGGCAATTTTTGCGTCCAAATCCAACGAATAGCTATCGCCCAATTTGAATTTGTTGTTGTAATAAGTTTGGGCGGTGATACGTGTGAATTTATCCATCTCGTCACGTATATCATCCACTGCGTGCAGATAGTCAGCGCCTGCATAAAGAGTTCCGGCCTTTTCACCAAGTTTAAAGCCTTTTCCGGCATACACCAGTTTATTTTTTAAGTCTAATTTTGTTCTGATGCGTAATGGAGAGACTCCCATTTTGGAGTTCACTTTAATCATTCCGCTCGACAGATTGCCATAACGTGGCGAACTGATACCTTTTGTGTATTCGATGCTGTGGATATGGTCGGTGGAGACATATCTGAGGTCGGAGCCGGAGTTAATGCTCGAACGGTCATTTATTTGTTTGTCACCACTATTATTTTCGGTTTTGTAGGTGTCTCCTCTGTTGGAATATATTCCCACCATCTGTGTACGTAGTCCGTCGGAAGTCTGAGGCACACCGTCGGAAGTCAGACCGATTCCTAAAGATGTATTCTGGTCGCTTCCAGCCTGACGGTTTGAGTTGAGGGAAAATCCAGTAAGTGCGTTTTGCTGATAAAGGTTTCCAGGCAGCAGAATCATGACATCAGAAAGCGAAACAGGTTGGACATATTCAATAGCTGTTTCGTTCACTTCCAATTTATTGCGTTGGGCTTGTTTTGCCATCACGGTGACTTGCTCTAATTCGTAGACGGCATTTTTCAGTCTGATGTTTATGTTAATATCCCCGTTTGCTACAGTCACGGTTTTCTTTGCGTCGACATAGCCGAGGTTTTGAGTTTCAATTTTATATGTTCCGACGGGAATTCGTTTGAATTCAAAATGTCCGTTTTCATCGGCCACTGTATTCATTTGTAGTTCATCGATAGAAACGTATGCGAATGGGATAGGACCATCATTGGATGTGATGTTTCCGCTTATTTTGAAGTATTTGTTATGGACGTTGCCAATTTCTATGGCTTGAGAAAAGACGTTGAGCAGAGATCCATATAATAATATGATGCTCAGAGTCAGTATTTCAAATGTTTTGCTCTTCGACATTATAAAATAGTCTTTTTTGAAAAATCCGGGATGAATACATTTCATCCCGGATTCGAGGTAGTTGAAAAAATGGTATTTTACATCCCTGAGTAAAAAAAACTCAGATTATTTTCTCCATCCTTCTGGATAACCGACATAATCTTTGTGAGGCGAAAGAATTTCGCAGTCAACAGAAGAGTCGTTAGTGTCAGCATATCCGTCTTTGTCATTTCCTTTACGTTTCACAAGCAAACCACTGTGGCATCCTTTTACCAACTGCTTACCGCGGTCAATAGTTTGAGGAAGTGCATTTGTCACGATATCAGAAGGAATGTCACTTGTTGCTATACCGTCAAGGATCATTGAAGCAGGTACACTCAACATTTGAATCTCAACATTATTGTTCTCTTTGTCCTGAACTGTTGTGACACTTGAGTGCTCTGCGAAGAATTCGTCAAGTGTTTCTTGGTTGCCGTTTTTCAACTTGAAAATGAATGCGTTTTGGTATCCACGAGGGTGAAGGTAGAAACCACCGTATCCACCGTTGTCGTTTTCTGCAGGATAAATTTCCTTCACATTTGGAACGTTCGGATTATCAACGTCGCTTGTATAAAGTTGTGGATCATAGATTTCATAGTCGGCTCCACTCAAGTCGATGGCATTGTCGTATGTGTAACCATCCCAGCCGGTTGTGTCGACCTTGATGCTCTCAACAGATCCGTCTGCCGCAAATGTTGTGTCTCTTTTTATGATAGGACTTTTACCTTCAGTCGCAGTGTGGTTGATTGCTGTGAAGGCGATGACGATTTTGTCGTGAGGTTTAACGGGCACATCGTAGCCAGAACCTGGGATGACGATGATTCCGTGAACAGGAACCAAACCTTTTCCGTAGAATTCATCATACCAACTCTTCTTTTCAGTACAAGATGCTTGCATTGTACAACCTACAGCAAGACCATCAGCGTAAAGCACTTTGTCAGTTGGGTTGTAAAGCACCATAAACTGGTCTGGGTGCATCATTCTTCCTCCGTTTCTTTCACCGTTGAAGAAAAGTTCTGAGAAGATGAACTGGTAATCGCTTGAATTAGCAACAGTTGCGATGATTTTTGCCTCAATCTGCTGATTTTCCGACTTAATTGTCACATTCTGTTGTCTCAAGAAGATAATCTTACCGTCTACATCTTTCTCCATAGAGATATCGTATGTTCCGACAGGGACGTTGACATCAAGAGAAAGTGATCCGTCAGCACCCAATTCAGGTACGTCGAAAGAATATACGTCTTTCGAGTTTACATTTGTGAAAGTGACCTTTGCACCTGCCAAAGCCTTGATATCTTTTGCGGAGATTGCGTCGGCGACATCAGGTGAAATGTTCAAAGTAGATTTGATTGTTGATTCTGTTTTCTCCTCGTCGTCTTCACATGCTGTGAATCCAAGAGAGAGTGACATTACTCCTGCCAAAGCAAGAAATCTAAAATTTTTTTTCATTGTTGTTATCTTTTTTTGTTTTTTCCAATAATTTCATTTCCCTACCGCAGCGACACATATTAATATATACTGCTCATGTAGGAGAAGGGGTGAGTTTACACACATAGAATCTGGACTGATTAAAGGAGACAAAGCCATCGCGTAGGGAATCCCCAAGGGATTTCCTACAAGTTAAAAATGGCTTGTCTAACCTTATGAAAAATCAAAAGTGTATCAACATAACATCCTATTTTCTTCTGTCGCAAAATAAAATAGGAAATAAAAATGGGGGGAACTTTTCTTCAATCCAAATATATTTCAGTGTCCGGATGAATCAATCCATCACTTCGTATTTTTTCACCTCGACAAAGTAAACTGGATAGTAGTCTTTTTCATTCTCTTCCATCCATTTCTTCATCTCAGTGTAATCTTTGCCCTTGCTACAATGTTTGTGCTCTTTTTCTTCGTTCTTTTCAGCTTTTCCGCTACAGCAAGATTTCTTCTCGCTTTCAGCCTGAGCTTGTTTAGCTTCTTCAGCAGCGATCATTTCTTTAGTGATTCTGCTCTCTTTAACCTCTCCGATATATTTCACATTTTTTCCAGTCAACTCCTGAGAGAATTTGCCAATCTCCTCGTTAGCAATCACTGTCAAAGAAACCTCTGATTCATCATTATCAGCCAATTTACATTTTTTGCCTGAACAATGACATACCTTCTTAACATAACCACGAACAGCAACTTCTTTACCTAGATAAAAATCTCCTTTTGCAGATACTTCTGAAGGAAACAACATTTCCATTCCTTTGTTCTTGCAACACTCTGGCACATTGTCAGAAGACGCTGCCTCATTACCTTTGTTCTTACAACATGCTGGCACCTCGTCAGATGAAGTAGCTTCATTACCCTTTTTTTCTGAACTTCCGCAAGAGAATAGGAAAGCGGAAAGCACAATCATTAAAAATTTACGTTTCATTTTTACTTTTCTTTTTATGCTGCAAAAATATTCCATTGTTAAAAAATGTGAAATTCCTAAAAATGGGTATTTTGTTAAAAAAGTATGATTTTTAACATGTTTTCGGACAAATCAGACAAAATGGTTTATGAATCAGTTACAGATTGTTAATCAAATATTTATAGTTCTGATTAGAACAGATTTACTTTTTAGGATGATGTTTAAGAATAGAATTAGAGAAGAGGTTATTAAATCAAAAAAAACATATTTTTTTCTGTTTTTATTCATTTTTTTCTTTCAAATATGTCTCTTTTAGCAACAAAATTCGTCAAAAAACACATCCATTTAAAAATTTGTTTAAATTTGAAGCGGCTAAAAAACTAAAGCGTTAGTGTAGCCATAACATTATATACTTATTTCTAATACATTGCGATATGATAACTTTTACTACAACTCAGACGGGGGGGCGGTATGTCTGCTCGTCAACTGACTACATTATAGAAAACTTCTTTTTCTATTCAGAAAAATCATTAAACAAAATCTAATTTGTTTGGTTCTTTATGAAAACACATTTACTATTTTCAGTAGCTGTGGTTTTGCTTTGTGTGCATGCCAATGCAGCGAATTCCCTTAAGGTGCTTCTAAAAAGCCAGGAAGCAATCACGTATGTTTTGACAGAAAAACCAGTTTACTGGACTTCTGCAAATACACTTTTTGTCAAATCATCGGGTTTGTCTCAGGAGTTTGACCTTGATGATGTGGAGAAGATCTCTTTTAGTGATAGTGCAAGTGGTGTTGAATCTGTTAACTCAGACGACACTTCGGTCTATCCGTCTCTTGCGACCGACGCCATTTTCGTTTCTGCTCCTTCTGCTTCTGAAGTGGAGGTATATGGAGATGAAGGATATTTGATGAGTAAAACACAAATATCTGGTTCTGACGATGTTAAGATTAATGTCAGCAGTTGGGCACCGGGTGTGTATATTATCAAAGTGAATGCGAAACCCTTCAAAATTATCAAGAAATGAAAAGACTTTTACTTACTTTTTCAGCTTGTGTTCCTCTTCTTGCTCTTTCGCAAGGAGATGTTAAGGTGACTTTTACAAACAATAAAACAATTTCGCTTCCTATGGAGGCTGTCGACTCTATGCAGAGCGACCCAACACAGCAGACGATTCACATGTCTTATTCGTCGGATGATGTGAAAAAGATATCTTTTTCGGAAACTGTTTCTGAGAGTGATGTTGATTTGAAGGCTAGTGATAAAGCACAGCCTTTCAATCAGCTTTTCTCAATGTCGACAGGATATAAATATGTTGTTTCTTTTGCAGACGGTGCAAATCCGATTGTCCCATTTCCGCCTAAGACAGAATCATTTGTTCCATCATTCTCTACATCTGGCTCATACATATTTATAAATGGCAAGGTGTGGAAAGAGGGCGACGAGGTCAAAATTGGTAAAAATATAGAGGTGAAAGTGGTGGCTTATAATGGTGATGTCCGCACTTATCATTTTGACGCTGTCATTCCGTCTTGCCCTGTCATTGAAATCAAAACCAATGGACTTCTTTCTGGAGATTGGTCGGATCTGAAATCAATCTCAGTTGACGGAAAGGCTTTGGACGCATGTAAAATCAAAGCTAAAGGTGGAAACTATAATTCGAGTGAGAAGAATAGTTTCAATATCAAATTCGATAGCAAACAGGAGATTCTCAATATCACCAAAAACAAACGCTGGACTCTTGAAGCCAATGCTGGCGACTTTGCCTGCATACGTGCGTTGCTTGGCTACAACATCGCTAGCCGTGTCAGTGGATCGTGGAATCCACAGGCAAAAGAGGTGGTTCTTATGGTCGATGACGCATATATGGGCTTTTACTTGATTTCCGAGCAGCCACGTGTCTGCAAGGGAAGAGTGGAGAGCGGAATGGTGATGTGTATCGAAGACGCTCCGGATGAAGGTGACGATTTCTTCAAAAGCCGACTTTTCAATTCCGTCTTTATTATGAAGGATCCTGAAACAGGTGTCGACGGTGCAAAACTTGTGCGTACACGTGAAGTGATGGAGAAACTTGAGCAGGCGATCGCTGATAAGAAGTGGAGCCAGGTGCACGATATGCTCGACATTGAGAGTGTGGCAGAATGGACTGTGGTGAATGAAATTGCCAAAAACGACAAATCGTTCGCAAGCGACACATATATATATATCGACGACGACAAAAAGATTCATTTTATCCCGTCTACCCAATCAGCAAAGGCATTCAATGCTGATTCCGATGCGGAGGGATTCACAGCCTATGATAGAAACTGGCTTACTTTGTTGAAAGATGATTCAGATTTCAATTCTGCGTTGAAGAAGGCGTTTGAGAAAGTCTTGAAGGCAGAGTCTGAGATCCTTTCTTGGATAGACAAGACATCTGACCAGAATGTCGGTGATGCCCTAGCCAACTCTTATTCATCATCTTTTAATAGTGAGACTTACAAAAATGAGATTGCTGATCTGAAGGATTGGTTGTCGGCAAGAATCAAATGGTTGTCAAGCGAGTGGAAATAACGGATAAATGAAACGATCATGAAAAAAACAATATATGCTATAGCCTCGCTACTTTCAGTGGCTGGCTTAATACAAGGTCAAACTGTTGATTTTGGTAGTGATAGTTATAATGTTGGCAATGTCAGCAATTTTAACGTAGATGGGAAAACACAGTCGTTCGACTTGACATATCCAATTTCAGAAATGAAGGATATAACATTTTCCCGTAATGCCATAGATTTCAACAAGGCTGACAAAAAGACATCTGGAAATGAGATCAAATGGCTGTCATTCTATGTTGATGGCAATAATGGCACAATCCTGGATTATACGGATGGCACAATCAGTGGAGATGAGATCAGTGTCTTCATCCCTTATTATGAGGGTGGCGCTATCAAAGCCTCTTTCGGAGCGACGGGAAAGGTTTTCGTCAATGGCATACAGCAAAAGAGTGGAGTAAGCAGCAATGTCTACAATGGAAATGTTGAGTACAAGGTTGTGGATGACGAGGGCAATATCCATACCTACATTGTGAAGGTCTACAACAGTGGTCTGCCGATCATCCGTATAGAGGCTCCTGCAGATATGGCATCAAAGGTATGGAATGGAGAATATCCATTGACTCTGACATCAGCCAAGGGTGAGACACTTGCTCAAATCACAGCTGAGGTAAAGCCGAAAGGTGGACAAAATTCCGCGTCGAAACGAGATTTCAATATCAAGTGTAGCAAGAAAACAGCGTTTGTCGACATGGCTAAAAACAAACGTTGGGTTCTCCTTTCTAATGCAGATGACGCATCTATGCTACGCGCTAAGGCGGGATTTGTGCTTGGAAAAGAGTTGACGGGAATGTCGTGGACACCATCGTCTGAATATGTGGAGGTGGTGATGGGCGACAAGCATCTCGGCACATACTTGCTTTGTGAGCAGATACGTGTGTCAGAAGGAAGAGTGAAGGAAGACGCAGTGTGGGAAATCACAGATGATATTGAGGCAGATGATGAGTGGTTCGTATCAGATAAGGGAACAAAGGTTCGTTTGGTAGACTCGGCTGAGGATGACGCGTCGAAGGAGATGGAAAAAGCGAAAACCGCTGTCAACAAATTTGAGTCTGCTCTTTACGGTGGCAAATCGTTTGATTCCTACATAGATGAGAACAGTTTCGTCGACTGGATTTGGGCTAATGAGATATGCAAAAATGAACACTTATTTAAGAAGGATTGCTATTTCCGTATCACTTCTGACGGAAAAATAGCGATGTCTCCTATCTTTTCAAATGAAAAATGGCTCGGCAACAACGGACAGTCGTACGAAGGTTTCTCAACAATCAATAGCGGATGGTGTGAAAAGATGATGCAGGATGTGGATTTCTCATCGGCAGTCTGCAACCGTTTCAAGGAGATTGCCTCTACAGAGAGTGTGATCACATCGGCAATAGAGGAGTATAAAGATTTGATTTCAGCCTCAGCTGAATCAGATGCTGCATTGTGGAGCAGCAAGAGCAGTCTTAGCAATGAAGCCTCATCGCTATCATCTTGGATTAAAAAGAGATATTCATGGTTGTCGTCTATGAGCGACGGAATTTGCAAGTGCGCCAAGGCAGACAAAGCCTCAAGCAACAATGAGATCAAGTCGTTCAGCATCAAAAAGAATAGCAATGGAAAAGCTCTGCTTGAGGATTACGATGCGACAATCGCAAACGACAGTGTGAAGATATTCGTGCCTTATTTGGTAAACTTCAATCTTAAGGCGGATTTCTCTGTAGCGAACGGAGCTAAAGTATACTGCAATGGTGAGGAGATAGAGAGTGGAAAGAGCACCGTCTACTACCTTAAACCACAGCAGTTCAAAGTGGTATCGAGCAACGGTGATGTACGCACATACACAGTATGCATCTACAACAGCGGTTTGCCAGTGATATATCTCAATACACAGGGAAACAAAACTATCTCAGACAAAAAAACATGGCTTGATAATACAGAATTCACTGTATATGAAGCAGATGGAACAGTAAACTATGATGCTGCACCAGATATGGCTCAGGTGAAGGGACGTGGAAATTCAACTTGGGACGCTACACAAGAAAAACGTCCGTATGCTGTGAAGCTCAACAAGAAGTCTCGCATCTTGGGAATGCTTGAGCATAAGCGTTGGGTGTTGATGGCTAACTATTACGACGCCACTTTCTTCCGCAATACAATGTCGAATTATCTTGGCAAGAGATTCACAAATCAGGATTGGGTGCCAAGCGGATTCAATGCGGAACTTGTGCTTAACGGTGCTCACAAAGGAAACTATTATTTCTGTGAACAGGCTAAGATCAACGACAATCGTGTTCATGGAGAATTCCTGATTGAGGCTGATATCAAGGCAGGATTGGGCAACGGAGCGATAGAAGGTCCGAAATCACATAATGCTTTCTTCACTAAGGATCCGGAGTTGCAGCAAAATTCTTCTGATTATAATCGTGTGAAAGACATTATCGATAAGTTTGAATCAGCACTTTATAGTGCCAACTACAGTGCTTTGGAGCAGTTGATAGATTTGGAAAGTTTTGTTGATTGGTATTTGATCAAGGAATGGTCACGTGACGTCGATGGAAATATGCATACAAGTTGTTATTTCACAATCATGGAAGACGGTACGATTAAGATGGGTCCGATGTGGGATTTCGACCTTGCGTGGGGAGGCAATCCATTGGCTGGCAAGGGACAAAGCTATAATTCAGTAGATGGATACTACATCACAACCAATCCAATCTCACAACCTAGAGGTGCTACATGTACAAGCTGGTTTGGCGAGTTCATCAAGATGCCAGCATTCAAAAAGATGTTGAAAGAGAAAGTAATCGAGATCAATTCACACATGGATGAGATTCTTGCCTATATCGATGAGAACACTGAATATCTTCTATTGTCTGCCACAGCCAACAAGGTTGGTATGGGAGAAGGAGGAATGTTTGGTATGTTCGGCGGCGGTGGCGGCTGGGGTGGCGGCTGGCCAGGTGGCGGTGGCCAGGGTTCGTCATCAAGTGCTACGACACCAGAGTCTTACCGAAAGAGTATGGGAGAGTTGAAAGACTACGTCAAGTCTCGTATGCAATGGTTTTTGAATGAAGTAAATAAGTTTTAAATAATTAATATAGCCGTGGGTGTGAACTCACGGCTATATTATGCATTATGATTTTCCCAATTAGTATTGATATTTGTATTCTATTATGAAAATACAGGTTTGTCAGAATGACGTTTCGGGAAACTTCTATATATTAGCGAACATAAACTGAAAACTTGGGATAGCATGAAAAATAAAATTACAAAACACATCTTTGCTTTACTGTTAGGTTCATTAGGATTGAGCACAGTGCAAGCCGGAGACAACCGTGGTCTGTGGGCCTGCTCGGATGGCGATGTATTCGTGAGCTGGCGTATGCGTGCAACGGATTCTCCGAAATCTACGACATATAATTTGTACGCGGATGGAAACCTTGTGTTTTCATCGAAGGATCGTACCAACACAAAACTTTCGTCTAATTATGCCAAATCAACTTTCTCACTTGAGGTTTTGAATAAGGCGGGCGACGTGATTGACTCTCAGTCTGGAATAAGGGTGGATGCGTATCCATACCATCATATCAAACTTAACCATCCTGGCTCATACAGATTGCCTTCAGGGGATAATGTTACGTATGCACCATACGATTGTTCTGCCTATGATATGGATGGCGACGGTGAGCAGGAGATCATCATGTGCTGGTCGGCTGGTGAGGGAGCGTTGGCAACTCCTACAGCTCCTCCTATTTTGGATTGTTTGAAATTGGACGGCACATTGGTATGGAGAATCAATCTTGGACCGAATATTTTGAGTGGATGCCGTTTCTCTTTCCTTTGTTATGATTTTGATGGCGACGGTTATGGAGAGTTGATCACTAAGACAGCTCCTGGATCGAAGGATGGAAAGGGTAATTACATCAGTAAGGGTGCGGCAGCAGGATCTAATCCAAACCACTCTTCAATCAATGGATCGGGTGTGATTACAGATGGTGGTCCTGAATGGATCACATGTTATAGTGGAAAGGATGGATCAGAGTTGGCGACAATCGACTACTGGCCATACTTTAATATCCAGTCGGATTGGGATGATCGACCAAACAACACGGATGGCAGCACTTACGGACACCGTGGCAACTGGCTTAAGGGTTGTGTGGCATTCCTTGATGTGAATGGAAAGGCTACTCCATGTGCTGTGACTACACGTGGAATCTATACCTACTCGTATGCTGCGGCATACACGTGGGATGGTCAGACATTGAGCACTTTATGGAGACATACATCTGACAGAGCAGGTCAGGGAATCTATGGACAGGGAGCGCATAGTGTCACTTGTGGCGACGTGGATAATGACGGATTTGATGAGATTATCGTCGGTGCGGCATGTCTTGACCACAATGGACAATTGCTTTGGAGCTCAGGTTTGGGTCATGGAGACGCCACTCATTTGGGTGAGTTCGATCCGTCGAATGATGGTTTGGAATATTTCATGATCACAGAGGAGTCGACAGCTATATACGACTGTGCTTTGCTTGATGCCCGTACAGGAAGAGTGATGTTCTCTAAGGCTCAGACAGGAGGAGATACAGGAAGAGGATTGATTCTCGATTGCGACAGCACATACGATGGAGCGGAGGCGATGGAGTGGAGTTGTGACAATATCTTCACATGTAAAGGAAAGGAGTTTGCTAAATGGCATACAGGAAGCACAAACAGCAGTTCAATCAACGGACGTATTTTTTGGGATGGCGATTTGCTTGAGGAGTATACAGACCGTGGACATGTCGACAAATGGGATAATGTAGGAAAGACATGGTCTCGTCAATACACATTCGGATACAATATCATGGTGAACGGAACAAAGGTGCAGTGGGGTGCCAACACCAACAATGCGACCAAGTACAATCCATGTCTGCAGGCCGACCTTGTGGGAGACTGGCGTGAGGAGTCTGTGTTCTGGACAGAACAGAACGGTCAGTATTATCTCACCGTCTACACGACAACAATACCAAGTGACTACAAACTTCCTTGGCTGCGTGATGATCATGTCTACGATATGGCTGTGGCATGGCAGCATTGCGGTTACAACCAGCCACCTCATTTGGGTTACAGCCCTGTGGAGTACTACAAAAATCTCCGCAATATGGTTGAGCCTACTCTGACAAAGCATGGAGGTGGATCAAGCAAGCAGACAGTGTATGTCAATAATCCTATCGGTGACTATTATTTGACATGGGATGGGGCGTCTACCGTCAACATCACTTGGGAACCGAATGTTCCTGAGGGAATAGAGATAAGGATAGATCAAGCCACTAAGAACATCTATTTCAGTGGTACGCCTACTGTAGAAGGAAAGTATAATTGGACAGTCACGACAGTTAGCGACGCGGAGACGGAAGCCACATATACAGGCTATATAGAGGTGAAGGATCCGACAGATGTGACAGACGTGAATGCGGCAAAACAGTCGGTTTATCCTAACCCAACGGCGGGAGATCTGTATATCAGCGACGCAGATGGCAACCTCTATGAAGGAATTGTTACCGTCTACGATATCAATGGCAGAGTAGTGATGGAAAAAACTGTTGCTGGCGGATATTTGAATCTGAGTCCACTTTCATCCGATATTTATAATGTGGTGGTGAAAGATGCTGAGTATAAGATCAAGAAGAAATAAAACATAAAACGTAGGGGCAGGTTTCAAACCTGCCCCTATTTTATTTTACATACTGGCAATCACACGAGCGTACGCATCATTGATCTTTGCCATTTGAGCTTCGCAAGATTTATTATTGGCGTTTTGTGGAAGATCTGGGTGATATTGAAGAGCCAAAGCATGGTAGGCTTTTTGGATTTCCTGTTTTGAGGCTCCGATTGACACACCAAGAATGTCGTAGTATTGTTGGAGCAGAGACGATGACGTTGAGGAAGAATATTCTTTTTTGGTTTCGTTGTCGTAATATTTTGAGTAGTCGTCATACTCCGTACGTAAAGGAGAATAGTATCTTACAAAATAATCATAGCTTCTTTTGTTCAGATTCAGTTTGTCCATCATATCTATGATATAATACCATTCGGCGTTTTTTATTCCGTCGCCTTCAGCGGCAAGACTGAACAAAAGGCGTATCAGATTTTGACGGAAAAGGAGATTCTTATTTTTTATGATAAAATTGTAATCAATAGCAGTGTTTGGCTTGATGTTTTTTGAACGCCAAATCACTTTGTTTGCGAAAGAGTCCGCTTCAGACCAAAGGATGGCAGATTGTTTGTTGTAATCTGGAAATTGATTTTTATAAAACGACTTCAAAAGTTCGTAAGTGTGTTTACTCCTCACTGCATTTTGAAGCAACAATGCGATTATAGAGCAAGATAAGTCTTTGATTTTGGACTTTTTTTGAGTTTCTTTTATTGATATTACAATGATAGTTATGCCTATGGACACAAGCAACAAACACAATATTATTTCAAACCATTCCATACTTTATCCTCTAAGCTCAATCTTGATTTCAAAATCTTTCACAGTGAAGTTGGGAGATATGCCTCCTATTCTGAAATTGTCGGAAGTTGTTTCGCAGTAGACGTATTTGCGTCCTTCATATTCTGTCACGACGGTGCTCATGGAATTTTGTAGCAGTGCTTTCCAACGTTCGTCGTATTCTATGCAGATAGCGGCATGCTCAAGTTTGTAGGAGATGAGAAACAGCACGTTATAGCCCATCAGATGGAACAGGGTGGCGGCCAGGAAGGATTTGCAGTCGCAGTCGCCATGTCTGTCGTATAATGTTTCGTCTGGGAAACGGATGTACTCTTTGGGGTATTGGATTTCTGCGCAGTCGTGGTCGTAATTATATTTCACATTAGGTTCCTGAACGAAGTCCAAAACGAATTGCAGTTTGTCGAGTTCATCGATACGGTTTTTGCTGCACTCACGGTTGATGTATTTGACGATCTCCGCGGTATGCATCAGTGTGCGAGGATGGTTGAGCATGTAGAAATACATTTTCCGCAGATTGCTTTCCACTCCATAGGTGTTGTTGAATGTAGCGAACGGATTGTTCATTCGCTGCTCTTTTATTTCGTCAGGGTTGAATCGCAGAGTCAGATGACCTTTAAGTTTGGTCTTTCTTGCAGAGTCTAATTTCCAACTGTAGGTGATGCTTTCTTTCTCATTGTCACCATATTCATTCAATAAAGATGTCGCCTCTTTCACCTTCTTATCTTTGGACAAGATAGTTCTGATGAGAAAAATGATAATTACTGCCTGTAGGATTATGATGAATTCCATAGATTCTAAAGTTGTTTGAGCAAAGATAGTAAAAATTACTTAGCCCATTTCAAGGATTTACAGCCTTGGAATGTAGATATATCGTAATCAACATTTTTTTTAGAATTCTCAACTACGATATTTATATTTGTACAATAAGAGAAAGCATGTTCTCCAATATAGGTGACGGATTTTGGGATGGTAATGCTTGTCAGACTGGAACAATTTGAAAAAGCATATTTTCCAATAGTAGTGACGGTATTTGGAATAGTTATACTTGTCAGACTGGAACAATTTGAAAAAGCATAATTTCCAATAGTAGTGACGGATTCTGGGATGGTTATGTTTGTCAGACTGGAACAGTATGAAAAAGCATCATTTCCAATAGTAGTAACAGTATTTGGGATGGTTATGTTTGTCAGATTGAAACAACCAGAAAAGGCCTTATTTTCAATAGTAGTGACGGATTCTGGGATGATTATGCTTGTTAGATTGGAACAATCATAAAAGGCTTCATCTTTAATAGTAGTGACGGTATTTGGAATAGTTATACTTGTCAAGCCAGAACAGTGACAAAAAGCATATTTTCCAATAGTAGTAACACTCTTAGGAATTTCAAAATGACCTTTTATTCCTGCTGGAACACGAAGTATTTCTGTCTTATTTTTATTATATAATACTCCACCTGCAGAAGAATAAGATGGGTTGTCAGACGCGACCGTGATATTGGTTAACTTTTTCATATTCCGAGATGAAAGTGTCCAGAGATTTATCTCGGTGATAGTTGATGGGATCTCTATGTTCACTAAATTTTCACAGTAGTGGAATACCCAAGAATTGATATTAGTGACAGTATATACATCGCCATTATCTCGTATTTTCGCAGGAATAGTGATGGAGGTAAGGTTTTGATAAGAACTGTCTTCTATTACATTCGCTTTACCATTGTATAAAGTCCTGAATTTTAATGGGGAGTCTGCAACGTCTACTATATCCGATTTTTTAGTTTTATGTTTTTCCTGATTTTCATGAGCGTCTTGTTTTTTCTCTTTTTTAGATGCAGGATCTTGCGTCTCTACATTGTTTTGAGACGCAAGTTTGTTCTGATCTTTTTGAGACACATGTTCATCTGTCTCTTTGTCTGTTATTTCTGGAGAATCATCCTCTTCTTCTTTAGCATCTATTGTTTCAACTTCGTCATCAATAAGGATTGTCTTCTCTTCTTGGATTTCGTTAGCTTTGTAGTCCTCATACGTACTTATGAGGTATGAGATCCAGTTTTTGCAGACAGGAAGAAGCAAAAGTAAGGATATGGTTAACGCTATAACTTTTTTTGAGGACATCTCTTACTGAGCAAATTCATCTTCAGGAATATGAGCTCCACCTTTTGTGAATTTCAACACCACTGGATCAGGTTTGTTGAGAGTCACCTCATATCCATATTTTTTTCTCTCCACTTTTCTTATCACACGTCCCGGATAATTCTTCGACACGTAATTGTTTATTTGGTTTGGAAGCAGTTTTTTCAATGATTCCGACATTCCGTTTTTCTTCGTATTGATCTCTTCCCAAGTGCCACGGCGGTCGAATCTGATACGGATACTGTTTTCAAGTGTCACCTCCACGTCGCTGTCATCATCGCTTTCCACATTGCTTATCTCCACATCTGAAAAGTGTTTGTTTAGAAAACTCTTGGCACCACTTGGCAATCCAGACGTTGAATCTCCTGTGCAGGCTGTAAGTGCCGCGCAAACAAGTGTATTGAAAAACAAATTTCTTATCTTCATAAAGTTCTTCATTTTGATTTTATAGAATCCAAAATAAGCAAATAAACGTCAAAAAAGCAAATGAAAATGTTTTTAACTTGTTATATTTACATGACAAAAATATTTTGACTGTTTATAATGGATATCATCGCAATTTTATCTGTCAAGTCTTTGCATAAAAGTAGTGTAGACGCGATTGTTGGCGACATTCTCGTCGGCGACACGGATATATCCACACTATGGGAGATCACGTGTGGTGATGACCCCCGTTTGGTGTGGCATGCGGTGTGGGTGATGGAGGTGTTGTGTAAGAAAGAGAGAAGTTTGCTTTTGCCATACCGTCGCAAGATCGTGGAGAAGATATTGGCTGGCAACTGTGAGGATGGAGAGCTCCGCCTGTGGCTCAACATCTCCCTTATGCTGCTGTCAGAGACGAAAGACATTGATGTAGATCTGCTCAATTTCTCTCTCGACAATATATGCAATATGCGTCTGCCTGTGGCGGTGAGGGCAGTCTGCATAAAAATCGCATATCAGTTGTGCAAGCGGGAGCCTGAACTGTTGAAAGAGTTGCAGGCTGTGCTGTCGATGTTGGATATGAAGGATGAACCGCCAGCTATCAAATGTGGGGTGAAGAAGGTGATGGCAAAGAAGTAAAACAGTTATATATTGTTCCTTTCAAAAAAAGACATTACTTTTGCACTGCAAAAAAAGCTGACCATTCGACTGTTTTTGCAGTAAGGTATAAAAAGATGATTATAAGTAGAGAACAATACATAGAAGCATTGCTGAAAAAGCGATGGAATGGGAAAGTGAAGATTATCACTGGCATTCGTCGTTGTGGTAAGTCATTCCTTCTGTCAACTCTGTACAAGAACTACCTCAAATCGGAAGGAGTTTCTGAAGATTGTTTTATTGAAATTGAATTGGACAGGAAGGTCAACATAAAATACAGAAATCCCAATGAATTGTATGAATATGTGATTGGCAAGACTCACGATGAGAACAAGCGTTATTATGTTTTCATCGATGAGATACAATTGTCCTACAAGGTGAAAAATGAGGGTGTGGATGAAAGTATGGTGCCGGAGGAGGACAGGGATATGCTCTATACTACTTTCTATGACATCCTGAATGACTTGATTACACGAAGCAATTTGGATATTTATGTTACTGGCTCCAATTCTAGGATGTTGTCAAAAGACATTGTCACAAATTTTCGTGATCGTGGTACTGAGATCAAGGTATATCCATTGTCTTTCAAGGAATACTATGCTTTTTCTGGATTGGAAAAAGCTGATGCTCTGGAGGAGTATTTGATGTTTGGAGGTATGCCATTGGCTGTAACCGAGAAAGACGAGGTGGAAAGGCGCAAATATCTAGCAGGACTTCACAAGAATGTGTATATCAAGGATATTGTGGAGCGATATAAATTGAAGGACGACGAGGTGCTTGATGCACTGATTGATGCACTGTCATCGGCTGTCGGTTCGTTGACCAATCCGCATAATCTTGCTAATGCAGCTGGCACATTGATGAAACGCAACACGTCCGACCATACTATTAAGAACTATCTGGATTATTTGGAGGATGCATATCTATTCATGGGGGCAAAGCGGTATGATGTGAAGGGCAAACGGTATTTTGAAAATACACAAAAATACTATTCCATGGACTTGGGATTGAGGAACGCCAAATTGAACTTCCGTCAGCAGGAGAAAAGTCACTTGATGGAAAACATGATATTTCTTGAACTGGTACGCAGGGGATATAGTGTTGATGTTGGCGTTGTTGAGGTCACCCGAGTAAGGGATAGCAAGAAACAGCAATCGCAATATGAAATAGACTTTGTAGTCAACACGGGACAAGAAAAGATTTATATACAGTCGGCTTTGAATGTAGATACTGAGGACAAGCAGAACCAGGAGACGTTTTCTTTAAAAAACTCTGGTGATTTTTTCCGTAAGATAGTCATAGTTGATGGAAATTCGAAGCAATGGACTGATGAAAACGGCATTGTGTATATTGGAGTCATCCCATTCTTGCTGGAAGATACAGTACTTGGTTTTTAAAGAATATAAATCATCACTGTGCAGATGTAGAAAAGTGCACTTCGGGCAATGGCTTTATGCAATATGCGTCTGCCTGTGGCGGTGAGGGCTGTCTGCATCAAAATCGCATATCAGTTGTGCAAGCGGGAGCCTGAACTGTTGAAAGAGTTGCAGGCTGTGCTGTCGATGTTGGATATGAAGGATGAACCGCCAGCTATCAAATGTGGGGTGAAGAAGGTGATGGGCGGATAGGAGATTGATGATTGATGATTGATGAAGGCATAAGGCTTAAAGTGAAAGTGGTTAGCTATAACCATCTGCTAACTGCCAATTGCCAACGTCATTTAGTATACTTTACAGATTTACATCCCTTAAAAGCATACATTTCAACATTCACACCATCCTTAGAGTTGTTGATTACGACGTTAAGATTATTACATCCCTCAAAAGCCTCATACCCGATGCTGGTGACACTCGCTGGAATTACGATACTTTTCAAATTGGTACAATAGCTGAATGTAAAGGCATTGATACAAGTGATATTTGGTGGCAAATCGATATTAGTCAAACTGGAGCAACCAGAGAATGCCGAGTATTCAATCTCTGTGACACTCGTAGGAATTTTGACATTTGTTAATTTGCGACAATAACTGAATGCTTTGTTTCCGATGTGGGTGACAGTATAATCATTTCCATTAATAAGCACTTTTTCAGGAATGCAAATATTTTCTATTTCAGAAAGACGACATTTACTTACTGCTGCGGTAGAATCAGTTAAGATTTTATATTCCAAAGGATTGACGGGAGTATCATTATCATCAGAAAAAGTGCGTGCGAGAAACGTAAACCAATTTATGCTTATCGGTATCATAAAAACTAAAGAGGCAATCAATGCATACGCTTTTATTTTTGGATTTGTTTTCATCGCTTTAATCTATATTTATTGAGATAACCATCAATCATCACCCCTCATTTAGTATACCTTACAGATTTGCATCCATTAAAAGCATCCTTTCCAATTTTCACATTGTCTTTTGAATTATCGATTACAACATTAAGATTATTACAACCCTCAAACGCATAATTTCCGATGCTATTGACACTTTTTGGAATTTTGATATTAATTAAACTAGAACAGTTATGAAATGCAGATTCTCCGATGCTATTGACACTTTCAGGAATTACGAAATTTTCCAAACTCGAACAGCCAGCAAACGCATATTTTCCAATACTTTCGACAGTTGCTGGAATTACGATGTTTTCCAAACTCGAACAACCCAAAAAAGTAAAATCACCAATTTCTGTGACATTCGCAGGAATTACGATATTTTTCAAACTCGAACAACCTTCAAACGCATATTTTCCAATACTTTCGACAGTTGCTGGAATTACGATGTTTTCCAAACTCGAACAACCCAAAAAAGTAAAATCACCAATTTCTGTGACATTCGCAGGAATTACGATATTTTTCAAACTCGAACAAC
>SUXE01000010.1:56653-195241 GCA_015061115.1 Bacteroidales bacterium
CGAACAACCCAAAAAAGTAAAATCACCAATTTCTGTGACATTCGCAGGAATTACGATATTTTTCAAACTCGAACAACGTTTAAACGCATATTTTCCAATACTTTCGACACTTTCAGGGATTTCGATGTTAGTTAATTCGTGACAATAACTGAACGCATTGTTTCCGATACTAGTGATAGTATATTCTTTTCCTCTAGTAAATACTTTTTCCGGAATGGATATATTTTTTGTTTGAGAAAGACTGCACTTACCTATTACAACGGTAGAATCAAATAAAAGCATAAATGTGGTATTAGAGTCAGTTAAAACTGTATACTCTAAAGAAGTGTCTGGAGTCTCATTATCATCAGAAATAGTGCGTGCGAGAAACGAATACCAATTTATGCTTATTGGTATCAGTAATGCAATTGAGGCAATTATTGCAATTGCTTTTATTCCTGGACTTGTTTTCATCGCTTTAATTATGAGTAATCTATGAGAACAGTCCTGATAAATGATCCCATACGTAGCCTGCAAATTGACCGACCAGCCAAATCACCAGACAGAGAAGAACCAATAATATCACTATCCACACCCCACATTTTGTGGCGTCTTTATTCACCTTTTTTTTGACATCCGCGTCTTCTTCTATGAATCCGTTCAATAATTTGTAATTCTTCTTGTGGCTCTTATGGAATATATCCCACACGTCTCCAAGAATAGGTATGGCTCCTATCAACATATCTACCAATGAATTATAGATTATGGCGAGGGTCAACGGGAGGGATTTTATCTTCGTGGCAGCCACGTATATGAATGGCACGGTCAGTGTCTGGCTGATGATGTCGCCTATTCCTCCTGGTATAATGCTGAGAATGGGATCCAGATAGAATGTGTCCATCCACTTGCAGATTTTGGTACATGCGTTGTAGGTGGGATCTTTCTCCAACTTCTCTCGTTTCTCCCGTTTTTTACGTTCGATCTCCGCTCCTTTAGCCGCCGCTCTTTCTGCCTCCTGCTGTTCTTTGTCAAATATGTCTGCTCCTTTCTCTTGACGTCTGTGGCTGCTTGTATATTCTGTCATATGTGTTACCTACATTAATTCCCTACGGGAAAGATGGTGGGATTAGATGGTTATTGTTAGGGTTCCGTTGATGAAGTTGTTGAACTCTTCTTCGCTTGCAAATGTTTTGCCTCTTTCCGTCAGCTTGATCAACGCTTTCTTCCTTGCTTCCGCATCAGGCGCTGTGTTTATCTCTTTGAGCACATTGCCGAGCACATCCGCTTTGGCATCTGTTTTAGCCATTTGTGAATTGAACTCTTCTTGTATCTTCTCCAACTCTTTGTCGTAGATCTCGCTTGACACTTGGTTCTGTTCTTTCAACGCTTCCAACGATATCAGTGCGTCGGTTAGCTTTAGACTCTCCGCATAAACTTTCTTCATTTCGGCAAGTTCCTGCTCGTTGAACTCTTTAGCCATATGGTTTTTCACGTCTTCCTTCAGATCAGGAGCCACTTCATTGACAAGATCTTTGAAGTTTGCCACGGCGTTTTTGATGTCTTCAGGAAGTTCGTTGGAATGGAACGTGTCGATATTGATTGCTTTGATGCTCTTGGTGTCGAGTCCGCTCTCAAGAATCTCTTTGCCGACGTGGAGCATTCTGATGATGTCCTCCAAATGGGAAGCAAGTTTTTTCTTCATGTCCGTGTCGACGGAGATGGTCTTCAAGATTTTGTCTGTCAGCTCTTTTTGTTTCGCTTTAAGTTGGGTCAGCTTCTCTTCTGCCTCACGTCTAGCGTCATCTTGATAATTCAGATCTTGTCCATACACCGCTTCGTCGACTATGGCATTCTCATACTCTTTCACCAGATTGCCATAGACTCCCTTCCATTTGAACATCTTTTGGCTGTATTTCTTGTCTGCCGAACCGAATGTCAGCACATTGACAATAACTGACGGTTTGCTTGGTCGCAGACTTTTGGCATTCTCGTAGTCATCCTTCTTCTCTGTTATGACCTCTTGACAATGTTCCAATTGCTCACCGTAGTAAATGAGGTTGTTCTTGTGGTCGTTGAGCTGTTCCGACACGACGCGTATCTCATCCATCACATTGTCTCTCTCCTTCACCAGTTCAGCCACACCTGCCTTGGCATACAGTGTGGAAACCATCTGCTCAAACTCGGCAGAAAGGAGTTTGCCGCTGAACTTGAAATATGCGTCTGCCTTAGGTATGTAAAGGTCGTTGATGGTCTTGTACACCGTCGCCAAACGGGAATAATCACACTTGATATTTGTGACGTCTTTCTTGATATTCATCTTGAAAGCCTCGAGGTCGGATTTCATTCTGACGGTTTTCTCGGAAGCGTCAAGATAATGTTTGATCGCTTCTACCGCCGCGATTGCGACCGCACCTTTTCTGCCCAACGCATTGCCACCTTGTGAGGCAATCATCACGGAATTCGAGAATCCGTCGCTGATCTCCGACATCATCACCGAGCAGTTTTCCGACAGCAGGTCGTATTGCAGTTTGACTTTTTCAAACATCTGTGCGGTGTCGAGATATTCGATTGAGTCAAAATCGAAAAGAGATGGAGCGACGCGTTTGATGGAATCGCCGTAGAAATCCACAAGCATCTGGGCATATTTCTCGTAGACGTGGAGTATCTCTGTACGTAGGTCGACAAACTCGTGAGTCACCTCTTTCACACCAGACTTAGCCTCATCATAGACATTTACGAGTTGACCGTATAGTTCAACAGCCTGTGTCGCCTCCTTCTTCACATTCTCAATACCTTTGGTGCCCATGATGATGCTCATCAGACTGTTTATTTCTGATGTTACAGCCTCCGACATCTTAGTCTTCAGCATATTATCAAGCACCGTCAACGCATTTTCTCCATCTTTCAGATCTTTCGACAATGCGTTGAAATATTCTTCATTATTTCCTGTAGTGATGAGTTGACGCAATTCATAATCATCAACGACAGAAGAATCATTGTCGTTGTTGACGAAAGTGGACTTTATCAAAGGATCCTTGCCATAATAGTTGTAAGCTTCCCATACAAGGCGGCTGACTTCCAAAGAATCAGTCATTTGCAGATCATAAGCGACGTCGGCACGAGTGCGTTTGCTGCCCTTCGCCTCAACTGCTATCTCTTTGATTTTTTTATAAATTGCTTCACTCATATCTGTTATCGTTTATTAAACGTCAATATTTAGGCATATATCTTTGTTCGTACGGAATTTCAGGCTCGTCCTTCTTATCTTCCTTCTTTTCCTCCTCATTCGTTGTGTTTTCTTTGTTCTCCTCAGAATCAGAAGACTCCACGATGGCAGGAGTGTTTTCTTGGCTGTTTTGAGCATTGTCGTCGTATCCTGTCAATTCAGAATATAACACAGAGAATGGAAGAATCATTCTTGTTTGGACAAAGGCACTAAGTAAGAGTACGATAATCATATAGACAAAAAGGAAAGTCAAGCCAAACGAAGATGCTGGCAAATTAGTAAAATCATATCCAGCTCCTGCAGCCGCTATTCCTCCGATAAGTGCTCCCATAGACACAAATATGAGGGCTATAAACAACACAAAAATAATTGCGAATGCTGGCAATATAGCACGCAACATTATCTTGAACATTGTCCATTTATAGCCTTTCGATAATTCTGAACTTTTATTGATGATTTCTTTATCTGTAAAGTTAGGATTATCATTGTGGACAAATGGAACAAATAAGAATTCAAAAGTTTTATAGATGTATATTATAACAAGGGCCATCATACTCAATGAAGCTATTCCTCCATATTGGGATGATTGGGCCAAATCATCATATTCCATAAAATTTTTAAATATGCATATCAGATAGATAGCCAAAGGGATAGCAATGTAAGTCAATATTTTTAATGCTATTTTGAGTTCTAAAACTATATATCTTTTAATGTTGTTTTTGAATTTCTCAATCATCACATCCAATGGCGACTCATTGGAGATATGCATCTGTCGCAATCCTACCACACAGGCAAACAAGAGAGGAGAGAACACGCAAAATGCCCACGCAAAAGAGATAATATAAAAGAGAACTGTAGCAGAAGACAAAGGAAGCGATTGTGTTGTGGTGTCTATAAAAAAAAGTTGTAAGAATGATGGTACCATTGTCACTGCCATTGCTACCATACATGCACTTAAAGCGCTTCCCCATTTTCCAGAAAGAGCCATCTTGCCCTCTCCCATGTAGATTGAACTTGATTTTGCCATTTTACCTTAGTATTGATATTTTTTTCAAAATTAAATAATTTCTTGGATTCTCTTTTATAAGCTATTTAGATTTGATAAAAAGAATTTATGGCACTGCAGTATTGCTCTTAACAATCCTCTGTTTTAGTGACTTAATTTTTATGATTTGTGTTAATTTTGTACTCATAATCAAAAAATAAAATGGCGTACTCGGTAAAGAAACATATTCAGCAGCTGATATACCTGCTAAAAATCCATTCCTTCACAGACGTTGTGGTGTGTCCAGGCAGTCGCAACATGCCAATAGTGGAATCGATGTGTTGCGGTGATTTCAATGTGCACAGGGCATTGGATGAGCGAAGCGCGGGATTCATGACTCTTGGTTTGGCGCAGACAGGTAGGAAGGTGGCTGTATGTGTCACGAGTGGAAGTGCGGTGGCCAATCTGTTGCCGGCATTGGTTGAGGCTCAATATCAAGGGATTGGTATGGCTGTTGTCACTGCCGACCGTCCGAAGGAGATGATCGGTCAGATGATGGGACAGACGATGTGGCAGACATCGGCGTTGGCGTCGGCTGTGAAATATAGCGTCGACGTGGAGGATGACGAGAGTGCCGACGGCATGTGGTTTGCCAACCGTGAGATTAACGCAGCGTTGAATATTGCGTATGCAGGGCAGAAAGGTCCGGTGCAGATCAATATGCAGATCAAAGAGCCGTTTTTCGAGTGCACTGTCGAGACGCTTCCTGAATGCAGAAAAATATCCCTTATTGAAGACGACGTTTTGTTTGGCAGCTCCATGCGACAACTGTGGGAAGAGTCCAAGCGACCATTGGTGATGTTTGGCCAATATGACGGAATAAATCCATCGTACATTGATGCCTTCATCCGTCTCGGAGTACCATTTTACACAGAGGTATTGTCAAATATAGAATATTTTGCATCACATGTAGAGACGCACGGACGTGCGTGTCAGACGAATAATAATCGCATTCCAGACGACAAAATAGAAAAGTATAATCCTGATTTTGTGATATATATCGGGGGACATATCGTCAGCAAGGTTGCAAAAGCGGCAATCACAAAAATCAAACCACAGACAGTTGTGCGCGTGTCAAAATCAATGGAATTCGCCGACACATTCAAATGCATGACACATTTGTTTGTGGATAACCGTAGAGACGTAGCGTGCTACGTCTCAGTCTCGGACAATGCGTGCAACGTCACGGACAAGGAATGGATGATTTGTAGTAGAGACGTAGCGCGCTACGTCTCTACGATTATCCACACACCGATGGATGCCACAAAATATCCGTCGGTCTACAGTGATTTTCTCAACCATATCGCACCGTCTTCACAGATTTTCCTTGCCAATTCCACAACTGTCCGAGCCATCGATTACGCCTATTGGAATATGCCGGAGGCACAGGCCAAGCGACCACGATTCTTTTGCAACCGTGGTGTGAACGGAATAGAGGGAAGCATGTCGGCAGCCATCGGATATGCAGGTGGAGTGGGGAACAGTCCCGTCTACCTTGTGATTGGAGATTTGAGTTTCTTCTATGACGTCAGCAGTTTGTGGAGTGTGGCAGACACCAATCTGAGAATCCTTCTTGTGAACGACGGAAAAGGAAGCATCTTCACCAAGCTTGCGATGAAACAGACGGAAGCTGTGAAGAATTACGTCGCGGAAAGCCATGATTTCAAGGCGGAAGGCATTTGCGAGTCGTACAGAATCGATTATAAAAGAGTGGAGGATGGAGATATTCCGTCTACAATATGGGAATGGTATTTCAGCGAAACGTCAGGAGCGAGATTGCTGGAGGTAATTGTGTGATGAAGGTAATGCTAATAATAAAACAAAAACATAAAATTATTATAACAATGAAAAAAAGTTTATTTAGTATTTTCTTGTTTTTGTCCTGCCTGTTTTCTACTTATGCGGAAAATCTTGGTTTTGTGGCAGAATACGGAAGATTGAAACTAGTTGGCAACCAGCTTAGTTCAGAAAAGGGAGATGCGATCCAGTTGAGGGGTATTAACACTGGCGTCATCGGAGAGGATGCGTGTCTTTACAGAAACACATTCAAGACTATTAAGGAATGGGGATTGAGTTCAGTCAGACTTAACTATTCTCCATACACACATTCGGCAGAGAATGTCGCAAGACTAAAGTCGTATATTGACATCTGTGCCGAACTTGGACTTTATGCTATTGTTGATTGGCATATCATCGAACATATGGGCAACTCTGGTGATCCAATGGACTTCATCAATGAAGCAACAGAGTTCTTTGACGAGATCTCTACTTATACAAAAGAAAAAGGTTATATGCATGTGATTTATGATATATGCAATGAGCCGAGTCTTGTAGCCTGGAAAGAAATAAAGGGATATGCCGAAGAAATCCTGCCTATTATCGAGACTAATGATCCAGGAGCCATCGTGATCGTCGGAACTGCATATTGGTGTCAAAAGATAATAGAACCTGTAGCTGATCCGATTAATGCTGATGACTACAATCTTGGCATCATGTATTCGTTCCATTATTATGCATGCAGCCATTACAGTTTGCTTGGAGATCTTAGAGTGAGTATGAAATCAATACCTGTATATGTGTCTGAATGGACAAGTGGAAAGTTTGATCTCGATAACGACAATGCATGTGACGCCAATTCTGATTACCTGCTTTCAACACTCGATTCAAATATAGCCAATAGTCAGATTGTCAGCTGGAACTATTGGTCGTGGGGCGATACAGGAATCTGGAAGAACTGTGCGGACGGAGTTTACCAGGAGAACCTTACTGGGACAGGCAAATACCTTGTCAATCTGCTAAATGTCACTCTAGATTCCAAACCAGCCGAGTCGGAATATGTGGCAAACTTCAAGGAGTACGGAAGATTGAAACTAGTCGGCATCCAACTTAGTTCGGAAAAGGGAGACGCTATCCAGTTGAAGGGTATCTGCACCGGTGTCATCGGAGAGGATGCATGTCTTGACAAAAACACATTCAAGACTATTAAAGAATGGGGATTGAGTTCAGTCAGACTAAACTATTCTCCATACACACATTCGGAAGAGAATGTCGCAAGACTGAAGTCATATATCGACATCTGTGCCGAACTTGGACTTTATGCTATTGTTGATTGGCATATCATCGAACTTATGGGCAACTCTGGTGATCCAATGGACTTCATCAATGAAGCAACAGAGTTCTTTGAAGAGATCACCGCTTATGTAAAAGAGAAAGGATACATGCATGTCCTTTATGATATTTGCAACGAGCCAAGTAAGGTAAAATGGGAAAAGATAAAGGAATATGCCGAAGAGATCCTGCCTATTATCGAGACTAATGATCCGGGTGCCATCGTGATCGTCGGAACTGCATATTGGTGTCAAAACATAAAAGAACCAATAGCTAATCCTATTAATGCTTACGACTATAATCTTGGCATCATGTATTCGTTCCATTATTCAGCTTGTAGCCATTACTTTTTGCTTGGAGATCTTAGAGTGAGTGTGAAATCGATACCTGTATTTGTGTCTAACTGGACAAGTGGAATGTTTAATCTCGATAACGACACTGCATGTGACCTCAATTCTGATGATATGCTTGCAATACTCGACGCAGGTACAACTAATGGCCAGCTTGTCAGCTGGTGCTATTGGTCGTGGGGCAATACAGGAATCTGGAAGAATTGTGGGGATGGAATCTATAAAGAGAACCTTACTGGAACTGGCAATTACCTTGTCAAGCTGCTAAATGTCACTCTGGATTCCAAACCGGTCGTGTCGGAATATGTGGTAAACTTCAAGGAATATGGTAGATTGAAACTAGTCGGCAGACAGCTTTGTTCAGAAAAGGGCGATACTGTCCAGTTGAAAGGATTCAACACAGGAGTTATTGGCAAAGACATCTATGAGTGTCTTGACAGGGGTGCTTTCCAGACAATGAAAGGATGGGGATGCAAATCTGTAAGATTGAATTATTCGCCTTATATTAACTTAAGTGAAAATCTAAAGGTAATAAAATCGTATATTGACATCTGTGCGGAGTTGGGATTGTATGTAATTGTCGACTGGCATATATTCGAGGAGGGAGAAACCAGATCTGGCAATCCATTGGACTACATCAGTGAAGCAACAGAGTTCTTTGACATTATCTCTACTTATGTAAAAGAGGAAGGATATATGCATGTCCTTTATGATATCTGTAATGAGCCAAGTGGTGTAGATTGGAAGGATATAAAGAATTATGCGGCTGAGATTCTTCCTGTCATTGAATCAAACGATCCAGGTGCTATTGTCATTGTCGGAACGGCTAATTGGAGTCAACAGATTTACGAGGCTTCTCTAAGTCCGATAAGTGCAAAGGACTACGACCTTGGCATCATGTATTCGTTCCATTATTCAGCTTGTAACCATGCTGATTTACTTGCAAATCTTAAAAATGCTTTGGTATCAGTTCCAGTATTTATATCAGCGTGGAGCTGTTCAGACTATACTTATCAGCCAGACAAAGTATGCGAGACAGAATCAAATCTTTTGCTTAATATAATCAGTAAATACGGCAAAGTGGCTGTCAGCTGGAACTATTGGGCATGGGCTGGAGAGACAGGTATCTGGAAAAAGTGTGAAAATCGTAAATACAAAGAGGATTTGACTAAAACGGGAGAATTCATTACCAATTTGTTGAATGTCAATCTTAAGTCAAAACCTATTGTATATAAATGGGAAGAGAATTTCGCAGAGTTTGGTAGATTGAATACTCAATCAGGTCATGACTTTGCTCTCTGCTCAGAAAGTGGAAAAGTAGTGCAGTTGAAAGGATTCAACACAGGAATAATTGATGAGGACGTTTCTGCTTGTTTGAGCAAAGATGCGTTCCAAACAATGAAGGATTGGGGTTGTTCATCAGTGAGATTGAATTACTCTCCTTACACTCATTCTGACGAGAAAATGGAATTAATCAAATCGTACATCGACATCTGTGGTGAGGTAGGATTGTATGCGATCGTCGACTGGCACATTTTAGGAGATAATGAAACGAGATCAGGTAATCCAAATGATTATATCGACGATGCAAAATCTTTCTTCAGTGCAATCTCTTCTTATGTCAAGGAGGAAAGATACATGCATGTTCTTTATGATATCTGTAATGAGCCAAGTGATGTAGACTGGAAGAGTATAAAGAATTATGCGACTGAGATTCTTCCTGTCATTGAATCAAATGATCCAGGTGCTATTGTCATTGTCGGTACTCCAAATTGGTGTCAGAAGATATTGGATCCAGTTAATAATGAGATAGATGAGGAAAAATACAACTTGGGTATCATGTATTCGTTCCACTATTCTGCTTGTGATCATGTTGATTTAGTGGACAATCTTAGACAAGCGATGAAATATTACCCTGTGTTTATTTCTGAGTGGACAAGTTCTAACAACAAATATGATATAGATAAGGTTTGTTCTGAAAATGCATCTGAACTGCTAAAAAATTTAGATAATAATCATCAGATTGTCAGCTGGAACTATTGGGCATGGGCTGGAGAGACAGGTATCTGGAAAAAGTGTGGCACTAATTACCAAAAGAATAATTTGAATAAAGTAGGTTCTTATATTTTGGTAGACACAGATGAATTCAACTACCCATACAAATCAGAATCTCTTGTTGATGATTTTGATAATGACAGATTTGTAGAGGTTGTTCCAAATCCTGCAGGCGAGTCATTCTCCGTAAGATTCAATGGCAATGCTAATGTTTGTATTTATAATACAACAGGACAGAAGGTACTTGAAAAAGAAGCCTCTAATGTTTTGAATGTCAACGAAAACTTGACATCTGGCATCTACAATATTGTTGTTAGATGTGAAGATTATGTTGAGAACATAAAACTAATTGTCAAATAATTAGTTTGACTGACCTAAAGAGGCGGTAATGCATGCATTACCGCCTCTTTTATTTTATCACGTTAATTTTGTTCTGCAAATGAAAAAATTGTATTTTTGGGCTGAAATTCAAATGGGAAAGGGCTATGGAAGCTAACAAGCAAGTAAAAGAGGGCAATGGATATATATTTGCCTACTATTTTGACGAGGAGTTCATTGGAAAGGATTGTTTTCTTTCGAAGGAACAGAAGAAGAATTTTGAGGGAGGTTTCGGTGCAGTAATCTTTGCAAACTATACAAAATCATCGATAGGACCATATCAGGAACTTTTGTTCATTCCTGGTAAGTTTGCCATTGATGGAGATGAATCATATATGGTGTCGAAAGCATATTGTTCGTCAGCGGCAGCTATGGAACAGCAGGTGTTTGGTAAGAAGGAACTGGCTGATTTCAAGATTGAGAAGGTCGACGACAAGACAGAGACAATCATAGTGACACGTGATGGGAAACCGATTTTCAGAATAGAGGTTCAGACGTGGGGATTCAATATTCCTATGACATCTGATATGGTCAAGTTCCCGCTTGTATCTGTGGAAGACGGAAAGGTTGTGAAGTGGGATTACAACGGAAGCGGCACAGCAAGTTTTGCGAAGATAGAGGCAATCGGAGTGCGACCTGCCAAGTTTCCTGACGTAGCGTTGTTCTCACCGCTTGTCGGAATACACTTTGAGAAGTTTAATATTGACTACATTAAAAAATAACAGCGACGATAATGGGGAATATTTCTTGTTTGAACGGAGAGAAGTATAAAGAGTTGAAAGTCAAGGAGGGAGTCTATGTGCCGGATATGGCTATTGATTATCCCAACGACGATCCGTTTCGCCGAATGGTGAAAGTGGAGGTGGTGAAGGATTTGAAGTTTGATGAGAACTATCCATATCTTGATGAGACGCCGGATTTCAAGAGAAACGCGTTTCTTTGTGATATGAAGACATACCTTTGCAACTTTTTGAACTGGATGATATACGGATTAAAGGTTGAGAACAAGAAGGTGTTAGACGGTAAGGATTTCAGCAACGGTGCCATCACAGTTGCGAACCATCAGTATCGTTGGGATGTGCCAGGTATCAGACAAGCAGTCGGTTACCGTCGACTTTGGATTCCTGCGTGGGCGGACACATTCAAGACAAGCGACTATTTCAATCTTCGAGGAGCGAGATGTATTCCTATTCCTGATAATATGGGTGGAATAAAGAAGTTCAATGAGGCGTTCGACACTTTGCACGAGAGAAAAGAGTGGTTCCATATCTTCCCAGAGGGAGTGCGTTGGGATTTCTACAAACCATTCAAGCCATTCCGTAAGGGAGCGTTCAACTGGGCATACAAGTATGACATGCCAATCATTCCGATGGTGTACGTCCACCGTGAGCGTACAGGCTGGAGAAAATTGTTTGCCAAGGGAGAGCCGTTGATGACACTCAAGGTGCTTGAGCCGATGTATGCGGACAAGTCGTTGCCAAGAAAGCAGGCTGTAGACAAGTTGCGTAAGGAGGTTTATGAGAAGATGCTCGACGCTGCTGGAATCATCCACAATCCTTGGCCAATGATTCCTGAGGTTGACAATTGATTTTTATAAAGGTTGAATTATAATCAGCTTAAGTTGATATGATTGCTATATAAGGAAATCAATAATAAAACAAAACCCGATAGTTTGAGATAACTCAGGGACTACCGGGAATAAACAGTACAAAGTTCTATTTTTTTCTCAAAAAAACAAAATGAAATATAAACAATTTGAGGAAACAATATCAGCATCAAGAATGTCCCGTTATTTAAGAGGATGTAATGGGGATACTCGTAAGGCCATGAGACTCTACAGAGAAAATCTGAGATTGTCGCAGCAGATGTTCACAATTGTCAGTTGTTTTGAGATTTCCTTAAGAAATGCAATAGATAAAGAGTTGACAAAAAAATTTGGAGATGAATGGTTACGTGATTTTGTTTTGTCTGGTGGAATATTTGACAACAGTAAATTCGACAGGACAAACAAAATAATTTTAAAAGCGTATAAAGGGCTATCTTCAAATTATACCCATTTTAAACTTATTGCGGAAATGGAGTTTGGAATATGGAAATATATGTTTTCAAACCCACAATATAAAGCGACAGGTCGGTGTTTGTTAAATATTTTTCCAAATAAACCCAAATCCACACCATCTGATCACTATGACAACTCATTTATTTTTAATGAACTTGATAAAATAAATAAATTGAGGAATCGTATAGCTCATCATGAACCGATATGCTTTCAGCGTTCAACGGATATTGTTGATTTAACTTATGTGACTCAGCAATATACAAGAATAAAAACTTTATTTAGTTGGATGGATATAGATTTCAAAGCATTGGTGTATGGGCTAGATCAATTCAATAAATGTTGTAATAAAATTAACTCAATATAAAATGAATATCAACGATATATCAGTAAAGAAATATACAGTTGCAGACAAGGATTCGGCTGTAAATCTTGGAAGTGGTGGACTTAATGTGTTCGGCACTCCTGCTCTTGTCGCAAAGATGGAGCAGACAGCGCTTGAGATGGTCCGTCCTGATCTTGACGCTAACAGCGACACTGTGGGCATCGAAATCAATGTGAAGCATGTGAAGGCTACGGCGATTGGCAAAACTGTTACAGTTGAGGCCAAGATTGTCAATATCGACGGCAGAAAAATCTGTTTTGAGATCACAGCCACAGATGAGGCTGGCGACGTGATCGGCACTGCGTACCATGAGAGATTCGTGGTGGACAAGCAGAGATTCATGTCAAAATTGCAGTAAGACGATGCTCATCACTACTCGTGCGATCATACTTGGTGCGGTGCGTACAGCTGGCGACAAGCTTGTGGTGCGCACGCTCACTGAAGAGGCGGGAAGAGTGGATTTTATCGTTTATGGGGCATGGAGCAAACGGTCGGGACATAAAGCGTCATATATATTTCCTCTTTCTGCTGTGGATGTGACGTGGGATTACCGTCCCAACAAGGAGTTGCCGACGTTGAAGGAAGCCACTCCGTCTTATCCGTTGATCGATCTCTTCATACAGCCTGAAAAGTCGACAATAGCGATGTTTCTGGCTGAGATATTTGTCAGGAGTATCCATAAGGGAGAGGAGACGCAGGAGATCTTCGACTATTGTTGGCAGACAGTAGCGTCGCTCGAACATACACAGCGTAATATTGCCAATTTCCACATCGCCACGCTTGTCGGGTTGAGCCGTCTGCTTGGAATCCAGCCAAACGCGGAGAAGCATCAGAAAAATGTCTATTTCGACCTTTCCACGAGTCAATATGAATATAATATGCCGTTGCACGCATTCTACCTTAACCACCAGCACACGGCATTCCTTCCTACCTTATTGAGAATCAACTACCGAAATATGCGTTTCTACCGTCTTGACAGGACGGAACGCCAGTTTTTGCTTGAGACAATCATCACGTATTTCAAACTACATATTCCGGAATTTGGAGATGTCAAGTCGTTGAAGACATTGATGGAGGTGTATAATCTGTTGTGAGCCATAGGCGAGCACACAGAATTTAATAAAACCACAGAGGTCAGAATATCCCAGAGAAAAGTCTACGACTTTTTGAGAGGAAGAGGGGAAAATTAATAATATCGAGATGATTCGTCAAAAAATTAGCTATCTTTGCAACGATATTTTCAAAAACATATATATGAAATTTAAGATTAGTCCGAAAAATTGTCCTCCTAAAAATGGGGGAGGTAATGCGAAACTGGTGATTAATGCTTCCCTGGTTTTGTCTGTTTTGTGTGGTGTGCCATCCTGTACGGATGAGATTGAAAATGAAATCGTAGAAAACAATGCTAAGATGCAGGAATTTGATGCGAGTGACGGAACTCTGAGATTAGGAAAGAAGATTCCAAATCCTTATTCATTAAAAGTGGTTCAGCAGGCCTACAACGAACTGGCTGAACAATCTGGATTGAGATCATGTGAGACTCTCGCACCCACACACTTGTATCTAAAGTTCGCACCCAAGAATCTTGAAGAGTTGAGACTTCTTGAGTCAGACACCACGTTGTATTTTTATAATTATCCGCTCGACGTTGAGTTGATAGGAGAAGGCGGAGGATACCACGATCCTTCATTGCCAGACACAGTGCCCACATATCAGTATGTGTGCGTGCCTATAGATCATCCGTTGCCAGAAGTGGAGTATGAAGTGTTGGATGAAATCTATTATGAAGAGGATGATGAGGCGGAACTTCGTTCGGGCAGTGCTATTTCATGGGAGCAGCTTGAAGAAAAAGCTTATTTGTTAGCTGGAGACAGTTCAATAATCTCAACTCCTGAGACAAGAGGATCGAAACAGTGGAGAGCACAAGGATTTTTGTACTATTATGATAGCAGGAAGAATGCCAGAGAACCTTTGGTTGGCGTTCCAGTTAGAATGCGATATCATTTAATTACGTATCAGAATTGTACCGATAAAAACGGATATTTCCGATCTGAAAAGCTAAGAAGAGGGGATTGCAAGTATTCCATTGAGTGGAAAAGGGATGCATTCAGAATAAGGCCCAATACAGGATTGTCTACTGCGGATTATGTCATTCAAGAGAATAAAAGTTCTGTTAATAAAACATTTCGTCCAGACGAAAACATTAATCAGTGGTTTTATGCGACAGTTTTTCGTGGAACACATCATTATTTTTATGAGGATGTATATGGATTGCCTCGTCCACAAAACAATATGGAGATAAGGGCATCCAACCATTCGGATAATGATAATGGATTGTTTGAAACAGGAGGTTCTACAGAGGTTCATATTTACAGAAATGATCGAAATTCAAAAGAAATTACAGAAACAGTTTTTCATGAATTGACTCATTCTGCTCATTTTGATAAAACGAGTTATTCTACTTACTCAAATACAAAAACAAAGATTAAGGACAGTTGGGCTTGTGCTGTTGCGTATGTAATGACTGTTGATATGTATGGTTCCAACTCACGATATTATGATAAAGATCAATATACAGGGCTAATTATTGATTTGAATGATGATGACACAACCTATGCGGAAGAATATATAACAGGTGATTATGTGAAAGGATATAGCCTTCAACAATTGTGGATTGTTGTCAAGTCTTCTAAGACTGTTGATGCGTTTAAAACTAATCTTAAAAACTTTTATTCAAATGAAACAGAGCAATATTTGGATGATCTCTTCAGCTATTGGGGCTGGTAGTCTTTTTACTTCCTGTCATGATGGGGATATGGTTGATCCAGTAGATCAATATGATATTCGTAAGTTCGAGATCAAAAATGTAGGATCTTCATCATTGAGAATTAAAACATATAATCAATGGTTTACGACAGATACATTGGTTGACTGTAATTCTGTTGTGGAGTTAGATGATTCAAAATTTTGTGATGATATTGATTCCATGCAGATTGGTTATGGTAATGAGTTGTTGTCATTCAAAGTAATGCCATATCATGATGAAAGAATTTTCTATAAACCTAAATGGTTTACAGACAATGCTAAAGTGGAGTTTCTTTCGTCAAACACAGCGTTATTTAAAATTTCTATAGATGAAAAAGCTATAGAAGAAATCAGGAATGAATTGGCAAAGGAATAGATCAAGAATTAAGAGTGGAGAATTTCGGTTCTTCACTCTTTTTGATGATATTTGTGAGTAAAATCTATAGACAATGAAACAAGCAGGAAAATTGAATCTTTGTTTACTTATTGGGCTAATATATAGTCTTGCATCTTGTGATGAAGACTTAACAGAACCCAATATTTATGCATCATATTTCTACATCAATGATACATCAGATTCTTTGTTTGTGGACTTCCATTATTCATACGAGGATTATAAGGGAGAACTACAACAAGGGTATAGGTCATATTCACTAGGCTTAAGAGATACAATGGTCTTCTTATTTGGAGAACATCCTGATGATATAGATAGGGCAGATACATTATCGATGAAAAACAGTAAAGGAGAATATGTGTTCTTTCATGCTGATTGGGGTACATTTTGGAATGAGAAATATTATGGTGTAGAAAATGGAGAATATACTAACAGATATTTCTTTATTGATGATTCCACACTTGCCAAGTGTGACACGATGTTGAAGAATTGATCAAGAATTAGAGTGGAGGATTTCGGTTCTTCACTCTTTTTAATTAACGTGATTTCGACGAATTGTAATTTGCAAATTTGCAATAACGAACAATCATAAAAGAAATGTTTATTCCACTTTATGATTGAATTCTTACATCTTTTTTTCTCATAAAAAGGCGTAACCTTTCTCTGTTAACTTTGTGTCTCTGTGGTTTTATTATTTCATCGAATTGACGTTATCTAGTTGGCAGTGGAGTGGGGATTATTTATTTCTCGGTTTTTCCCTTTTCTCTCTCCTCTATCGCCTTTTGTCTCTCCTCCTGGATCAACTTTCTCTCCATCAGCTCTTTGAGGATCTCTTCTTTATTTTCTCCCAACAACATTTTCGCGCATATTTCTGCGGAGTAGGCAGACTCTTTGCTGAATTCGATCTGGGCAGGGAACGACTCTTCCACAGTGCCGTCGGGAAGGATATCTTCCACTTTGATGTTTGTGTAAGTGCCGCCCATCTCAATAGCGTACTCTTTCAGGAGCTCTTTTTGTTCGTCGGTGAAGGTCGACGGTACTTTCACGATAGTGTGGATCTCTTTCTTAGGTTTTCCGTTTGCTCCCAACGCAGTCTCTTTTCTGAATGTTGACATGCTCATCATGGTGCGGGCCTGCCATTCTGGGACGTCGGAGAAAGCCTTCTCCATGTTCTCCTCATTCTTTGAGACAATGTCAGTCAGTCTGGCAATAGCTTCACCAAGGGAGACTCGTTCCAAAGGAAGACCCTCCGTAACATCCAGTTTGGTGATTTTCTTTGTCACCTCCGCTGATTGTTTCGTTTCCTCAGTATTGGGGCTAATATTTTTTTGACGTTCTTTTCCTGCCATTATTTGACTGTACTTTATGCAATTCGTTTGCAAAAATAATGAAATTAATTTTGTTGAGCAAGATGTAAAAGGGATAGGTTATCATTAAGAAAGAGAGGATACTATACGTATATGAGAGTTGTTATACGCACTTAGGGGAGCACCATTACGATACCCCCTAAGACTAAACATTAACCTTCACAACTACTTTTTGTTTTTAATGTTTAAGACCGCTTTTCTTTTGAGAAGCAATCTTTTGGTTTTCTTTACTGTTACTCATCTTCTTTTCTTTATCTTTTGTTATTTTCTGCAATTGATTATGGGCTGCGTTTGTTTCGAGGATCTCCTTTACAAGGTTTTCCTTTTCCACGCCAAGCAGCATTTTGGCACAAACCTCAGGTGTGTAGGCTGCATCTTTTCCAAACTCGATTTTCGCTGGGAAAGAAACATTCTGCGTTCCGTCCTGACCTGTCTCCACAACCTTCATATTGGTGTAGGTACCGCCCATTTGAGTCACATATTCTTTCAAGACATCTTTCTGCTCTTTTGAGAATGTCGACGGTACGTTTACCACAACATGTGAGTTTTTTTGTTTTTCGCCATCTTTGAACGTCGTCATGGTCATTTGTGCTCTCGACTGCCACTCTGGTGCGTTTGCGAAAGCCTGGGCCATGTAATGTTCGTTTTTCTTGACAATTTCAAAAAGTCTGTCGATCGCTTCAGCTACCGATAGATTTTCTGGAGTTTGTCCGTCTCCGTTTATATTGTTGTGAGCATTTTCCTGCTCCTCGTTCTGACTAAATTTTGTTGCCATTTTTGGACTAAATTTAACCTCAAATTTTCTCGTTTTTACTACAAAGCACTAATTTTTGTTTTGCGATAGCAAAATTAGAGTTTCGTTTTGATATATGCAAACAAATTTCGAATTTTTTTCAAAAAAATGTTGAAATTGCCATTATTTAATACCTAACGGCGTGTTAAAATGGGATTTTTCAAACGTTTTTCATCAAAATTGAACGCCTAAAGGCGTATGGAAAATGGGGCATTCAAATGTTCTACCGATATTGAACGCCTAGCGGTGTAATAGGGGAACAAAATAAATGTATCCGATATTGACAATTACGAATTACGCATTATGAATTGCGAATTGACCATAACACGCACGTCCGTGCGTCTCTACGAGGGTTGGATTCACCAGATGCGAGGATTATCCCCAACAATTATGAATTACGCATTATGAATTATGAATTGACCAAAACACGCACGTCCGTGCGTCTCTACGAGGGTTGGATCACCAGATGCGAGGATTATCCCCAACAATTACGAATTACGCATTATGAATTATGAATTGACCAAAACACGCACGTCCGTGCGTCTCTACGAGGGTTGGATTCACCAGATGCGTGGATTATCCCCAACAATTACGAATTATGCATTATGAATTATGAATTAAAAAAGGATTGTATCCTTTTTTGATACAATCCTTCGTTTTGTGATAAATTTATCTTCATATCAAGTCCCGTCTTCCGATGTTTTCGTTTCTTTCTTTTTATACGCCTCCACCTGGTCAATGATCACCTTGCCGTTCTGAAGGAATGATTCGTATGCGTTCTGGTCCATGACGTAGACGATATTGTCAAGTTGCTTGAATCTTTCGTTGGCTTCCTCTACGGTCAGACAGTCGCCCATGAATTCGGCGTATTCCTCAAGATAGTTGTCGAGTTTGTCTCTGTTCCCACACGTCTTCTCCAGTAATGGGATGACCTGCTCCACAAAGGCATCATAATCTTCCTTGGAATTGTTTTGTTTGATCTGCGACGCGATTGCGTTTATCTTTTTGAAGAAAATATACTGTTCTTTGATGAATTCTATCTTTTCTTCACTGAGTTTTGTTTTTGTGACAAACAGATATTCGAATGGCGAGTATCCACCTTCAGATTCTTGGTTTTGATCCAGGAAATTCTTGATCTCCACAAGCTGTTTCTGCACTGTCAATATCTTAGACAGGTCGGCGCTCATGGAGTTGATGGTCTCGTCGTCGGAAATCATCTCTATGAATGTTTTGGGAGATTCCAGTAATCTGCTGCATTTGTCCTTGAAACTTAGCACAGCGTCTATCGGGCTCTCCTTCAAGAACCATTCTCTCAGCTGTTCCAATTTTTCTTTGCTCAACATCCTTTTGTCTCTTTATACTGATTTTCAATATTCATTGTTATATGGGATTATATTCCCATATTTTTTTTGTTGATCTGCATCTGTTTGAACCCTTTTGGAGCGACTTTCAGCACGGGTTTGATTCCGATTGGAGTCTTTTGTATGCTCAGGCTGACGGATGCCTCGTATTCCTTTTTAGAGCTTTCCTTACAGTCGGGGAACATCACAACTTCTCCTTTGAGCAGAGCCTCTTTTTCCGCTTTGCTGACGAGGTGTCCTTTTATCTTGTCCGGTATGCAGTTTGGAGTCACAGACATCCATGTAGGTTTGTCGGCATCACGGAATGGCAGGATATGGCATTCTCTGATCCTCGACAGTTTGGCTCGTGTGGCCTGGTCGATCTTCAGTTCATCCTTCACTTTGAGATTGCCAAACAGAAGCGTCTCATTTCCGTTTTTGCCTATTCCTTTGCAGACATCCACGCTCACATTCCCGTCGCTGTTCAGGATGGAGATCTTTTCTCCTTTCTGCAGTCTGGCAAACCTCCCGTCGCTCTTGATAGCGAAGATCTCTTTGTCCTTGACAAATTTGCTCAGGAGTTTTTCGATTGTGCCCACGTTCATGGCGTCGACTTTCATGCATTCCGCAAAATCGCCCTTCTGTTTGATGGCGGTTGGTCCGCCGAGTTTTCTGTCAAGATAATCTTTAGCCGACGTGGATGCTTTCAACCCTTTCTCTATCTCTGTGAATCTTTCAGTTGAGAGAGAGTAGAAGGAAGTGCGTGTATCTTTGTCTGTCAACATTTTCTGATACTCCTGATTGTATGCTAAATTGTCCCATGTCTCCCTGTCAGCCACGATCTTTACAGTCTCACGGTTGTCCTTCTCTGTAAGGAAGATCTTCACCTCCCTTTCATTGAAGTTTAGTGTATTGATATTTTCGGTAATATAGTTCTCTTTATCAAAGGAGAGGGATTCCATACTCCAGTCGTTGAGACTCTCCATCAACGGCATTGAGATGACGGAAAGAAAAGAGAACAGGAAAATACAGATCGGGTCGATAGAAAGATATGAGGTATTTTTCAGAGCCTCCACGACCACGCGTCTTTTTGAAGCCTCCAGTGCTTTTGCCTCATTTATGAATTTGTCTAATGACGAAAGATAATTCTCGTTGAAACTTGTGAGTTCTGGCGCGACATTCCTGTCGTTTCTGTGCATGTAGAGGAATTTCATCTGTTCCAGTTTGAACTTATGGAATTTATCTGCAGCGTCGGCAAGAGTACGTATGGCGTTATCGAGAGTTTTATCAATTTCGTTAAGGGGTACAGGATTAGAGACAGTATCGATTTTCTTGTCGGATACTGGATTTATAAGCATGTATTGCTCAGACCTTTTGTCGTATGCAAGACGTATATTGTTGCTCATATAGGACTAAATCAATATTTGAATAAATCAGGGGTTGTCTATTAAAATCCCAAGTTGTTGATTTGGATATTCCTTAAATCTTTCGTGTTTATGGACTATCACAAATACATTTCATTTAAACTAAACAAAACAAAGAAAAACACTTCTAATTGCAAGTTTTCGCATTTATCAGTAGACTTCGTTGTTTTATTCGATACAAAATTATAAATAAAAATGATTTCTCGGGCAAGATAGATGGAATAATTCGTAATTCATAATGCATAATTCGTAATTGTTGGGAAATACATCTGTAGGGGCGAACCCTTGTGGTCGCCAGATAATTCATAATGCGTAATGCATAATTGTTGGGAAATACATCAGAGGAATTGAATTTTGACTGTAGGGGCAATCCATTGTGGTCGCCAGATAATTCGTAATGCATAATTCGTAATTCGGCGTCTCTACATTATGGATTATTTAAAAAAAATAATGAGCGGTAACCAATACCACTCATTACTTCTTTTTCCTTTAAAGATAAAGGGAAAATAGGATTAGTAACAGTACAAAAAAATCTAATTATTACCATGGTCGGACCTCATTACCCTCTACTTGTTCGTAGTGTAAATCCTTCCGTCATGTCTTTATGTTTACAAAAATATAATGAATATTCGAAACATCAAAATATTTTGTGAAAATTTTCAAAAAAATGCAAAATATTTGGTAGGCGAGGGGGATGATGATGTATAGGATTTTTAGATTGGATTTGTATGAAAGGGATAAAAATTGTATATTTGTTTTGAAAAAGGAAAATAATAAAATGCTGTCGGAGATAGCGTAAAAAAAGAAGAAAAATGCCAACACATATTAGTGAATATCAAAAGAAAATTAGTGAATATCAAAAGAAAATACAAACTATAGAATCTGAAGTGTATGAATTTTTTTATGGATTTTTGTCTGATAATGAAAAAATCGAATTATGTTGTTTAGAAAGTAATCATGTATTCGATTTTAAATTACCACAAGGAATTAGTAAGTTAGATTATCCTTCCAATACACAAATCGAAGTAAAGTATAGATTAATGCGGCAATCTGTTTCTTTTATTTTGAAACATTTTGATATGGTTCAACCAAAAAAACTGGTTGTTGTGGTTTATGACGGATATGAACTTGATCACAAACAGGAAATGTTTGAGAATCGTAATATAGAGATTATCTCTTTTGATGAATTAAAAGAAAAATATAAAAAAGATGATGTTGAAAAACAAAATAACAAGTATTTATCAGAGGAAAATATTAAAGAAGCATTAAAAAGAAGAGTAGAAGAAAAACGTTTATCAATATTTTTAGGTGCGGGAGTTAGTGCATCTGCAGGAGTCCCAGCATGGCAAGCTTTATTGGAATGTCTTTGTATAAAAAATGGATTACCTAAAATGGATTCAGATATAGACGAAATTACAAAAGCAAGAGATATTATTGAAATATGCTACAAAGATAAAAGTAATGGAACAATAAAGGATTCGTTTTATGAGGATATTAGTAACTGTCTTTACAAAACCTTACATGACTCTGAGTTGTTAGAATCTATTTCAAAAATTGTTAAAGATTTTAATGTTGAGAGCATTATAACATATAATTATGATAGTTTATTAGAGGATAAACTCAATGAAAAAGAAAAGAAATGTGAATCAATATATGATAAAACTAGAACTCCTTTACTTCCTGTTTATCATGTCCATGGATTTATTGCTCGTGATGGTCAACATTCCGAAATTGTGTTAGGAGAAAAAGAATATCATAAAATATATCAAGAGGCATATAATTGGGGTAATGTCGAGCAATTGCACGCATTGTGCCGTAACACGTGTTTGTTTATAGGATTATCTATGAAAGATCCAAATCTTCGTAGATTAATAGATATATCAATTGATGGTTCAGAGGTAGAGCCTATTCATTTTGTTTTTTTAAGGAGAATAGAATATAATATTCCTTTTATGGAGAGGACAATGAGAAGTTTTGGAATCAATTGTGTATGGTATGATAATTATTCTGATTTGCCTAAATTATTGAATGATTTATGTAAATAATATTAAATCATTTGGCAAGAACGCATGCAGATTTTATATATAAAGAATTAAATTTGCTAAAATCAATCCAATGATGAGATTTCAAATTCTTTGAATGAGATGAATAAAACGAATTCAAAGGAGAGGAAATGATGTATTGTTTGTAGTGAGATATAAGATCAGAATAAAGATATTGTATTCTACTCTCGTTCAGCATTTAAAGAACAACTTTTCATCAGGACCAGAAAGATTCAGTTATCGAGTAATCCTCGGTAACTGTCGCTTTTTTATCGTAGGAATTATAAGTTTTGTCAATTTCCACCAAATTTTTTAAGCCTGATTTGTCAGTTTCCACCAAATTTCGGTTAGGGGAGACGTTGCACACCTCCCTCAAATAGATGTCTTTCCGGTCACCTGCGTCCTGATTTCCCACAGCCTTTTGTATGGCTGCACACCCTGCTGTGCCATTCTGCGTATACGGTCGAGCTCGGCTACACAGATGTTCTCCACCTCTTGTCTGATATTCTCACGGTTGTTTTGCAGATATTCACGCATTCGTGCGTCACGGATCTCTATCACACGGTTGAGCATGTTGTCTTTCTCCAGGAATTTAGGAAAGACTTTCTTCATCTCTTTCGACGGTTTCTTCACCTTGCTGATCAGTGTCGTGACGGATTTGTATATGTTGTGGTCAAAACCATACGATGCGATGTCGTTGCGGTCGAACCAGTGGCGAACCATCGCGTCTACAAGGGATCTTGTCTCTGTATATTTGCTGTGGTCGAACCCGATTTCATTTGCGTAGACGCGAAGATTTGCGTCTACAACCTCGTCGTCAAAATCATAAAACTCAGGCAGTTCGAGATAGTGGTTTGCCTCTTCTTCACATGCGTCGACGTCGATATCGATGTTTGCCGCAAACACTCGGTCGTTGTTGTCGGAACCGTTATTGTCGCAAACCAATCCTGCGAACCATCCCTGTTTTGCTTGTGAGAATCGTTCAGGCGGGATCATGTAATCCATTTGGTACGACACGGAAGATCCATCCTTTTTAGTGGAGACGGGAGTCTTTTTCTGTCTGTTTTTTCCTATACGTTTTGAAATCTTCTCCGCCGTCTCGTCAAAACATTGTCCGACGAAGAAATTGCCGACGGTCTGAATGATTTTGTTGGCGTTCGACTCTTTATAGTCCGCTCTCAGCTGGGAGAAATCCTGGAATCCCAGCAGTATTGCCACTTCGTTGGAACGGGCTGTGGCGATCAGATTATCCAGTCCATACACAAACATGGTCGGAAGCTCGTCGATGATGATCGCACTTTTATGTTTTCCTTTCTGGTTTGCCAGTTTCAGTATACGTGCTGTGTACACGCCAAGAGCTGTGCTGTATGTGTTGGCATTCTGTGGATCATTGCCGAAACAAAGCAGTTTTGGTTCAAGCGGATTATTGATGTCAAGATCAATATCGTCGCCGCTCATCGCCCAATAGAGGTAGGGTGATGTGAGTCTGCCTAGCGGAATCTGTACCGACGCGATTTGTCCTTGAATCTGTTCGGTGGCACCTGCCGACCATGCGTTGAGATATGGGGCGAGGGTGACGGAGAGGTCGGTATAGCTTGAGAGAATTGGTATCACCTGGTCCATCGGCTGTGAGATGAAGTCGATGACGTGTGGGAAAGTGCAGTATTTGCCATTTTCATAAAGACGTAGAAACCAGATACATGCTCCAAGATAGTTGATAGCCGACTCCACAAAGAAATCGCCTTGCTTGTCTGCCCAAGTGCGGGCAAGATTATAACATATCACTTGTGCGATCTCGTCGGCATGAGTCTTCGTCTCCAAAAGATTAGCTTTGAGAGGGTTGCATCGAAGGGAGACGCGGGGTTCGTTGAAGTCAATCATGCCATATTTCGGCTCCACACCATTGTAGATCTCTTTCCAGCGATGCTTGTTCCACATGAAGTTGGAGTAGGCGATCTCCGACAGATCAGGAATTTTGAAATCGTAGAGGTACATCGCGTAACCTTTTGCCAGAGCCTGACGGATATAGTTGTTGATGATCGTGTAGGATTTTCCTGAACCGGGTGAGCCTACCACCATCGTCGCACGGAAAGGGGCTTCAAGGTTGATCCATCCGTGATGCTCTTTGCCCTGACGGTAGTATTTGGTAGGGAAATTGATGGTATATTCATCCGTGGAAAAATTCTCATTCTGTGGAAAATCAGACTGTTCTTTCAGGTTGAACGGGTCATCGTTCGGCAGATTTTGTTTTGGAGTTGTCTTAAACAACAACACTCCGATTATCAATGCGACAAAACATCCTAACAGTAGAAAAAGATACATATTTACAAATTGTATACGGCTAATAATTATTTGGTCGCAAAAATAATCTTTTTTACAATCCTCCTCAAACAAAATATAGAAAAGTAATTTCCGTTGCAGATTCTACGGAAGAAAATTATACTTTTGCATCGTAAAAAATTTGAAAGAAAAATGAGCAAAATCAGTTGGCCTGAATTCATTATTGTTTGGCTCGCCGTATGCGTCATTATTGATATAGTCTTCCTGTATCTCAACAGAACAAATGGGAACAGCGGTATTTCCGTGGCAGAGGAGAGAAAAGCAAAAATCAAACAACTTAACACTCCGTATAGGGATGATGTCGCTTATGAGACACCGCTCCGTCGCGCGTCAATGAGAAAGGTTGAGGCGTTGGTTCCGATGGAGGAGACGTTGCCGAATGAATCTTCTGTGGAGTGTGAGGAAGAGGATCAGGAGGAGTTGACGGAACTCCAGAAGGAGACTTCGGATATTGTAAAAATGTTGTTTGGCTGAGGTAAAAGGGAAGATTTTATGAGCAGAAAGACACTTACAATTCATCTGTATTGCCTGTTCCTATTCATTGGAGGATGCGGTATATTCTGGCTGTTTGGCGGAGGAGACGGTGATAAAACCGGTCTGGAGGATAACAAAGCTGAGTGTACGGCACAGCAGACAACTGATAATATTGCCACGACGTGGGAGGAGCAGAGTGACGCATCCACAGATGATGACGATGCTGATGCGGAACCGTCGTCTACAATTCCGTCTACTTCACAAGAATCTCCAGAAAAGATTGTTTGTGAGAATAAGGGAAAGAGAGTCACAAAGACAGATTCAGAGCGGTCGGCACCAATTGATAAAGAATCAACGACGTCGTCTGAAGCTAAAACCGATGCCCAGGATGCAGGTTTTCACCAGTTGGTGGAGAGCGACAATGCAGAACGTGTCAAAATGATAAATGCTGTCATACACGAGAAGCAGAAGAGTATCAGTACAGAGATTCCGATAAAATTGAGATTATTGGACGATGTCACTGTGGATGGAGTGAGCATACCCAAAAACACGGTTGTGTATGCGAACATAAGAATGGGTACCGACAGAATATATCTGAAGACAGAGACAATCACATTTAAGAAGACGGATTATCCTTTCAATGGTGATGTCTATGAGCCAGATGGCCAGGAAGGCTTGAGTATGACGGATACAAAGATGGCACTTCCAGCAGGATACAAAGTGATGATTAAACAGAAAAAGTAAATATTTGGAAGAAAGTGAAATAAATAATAATTAAAAAGAAGAATATGAAAAAATATCTATTATCCGCTGCGACGTTTATGTTTGCGTTAGTAGCAAGTGGCGTGACGTATATGACTGTGAAAATGAGTGATGGTCAGGTTGTGAAGTTTGATGTGGATGATGTGGCTGAACTTAATTTTGTCTCGCTTGACACTATGAAATCTAACGTACAAGGAGTTAGTGTCAGTGGAGATATAAATGGTTATACCTATGTTGATTTAGGGTTGGAAAGTAAATTGTTGTGGGCCACATATAATGTCGGTGCAACAAAGCCTACCGAATATGGAAATTATTATGCATGGTCGGAAACAGAGCCAAAGAGCGTTTACTATTTTGACAATTTGAGTTATTATGATAACGAAACATATCAATTTACTAAGTATTGTACAGGTTCTGCATACGGTAGATTGGATAACAAAGAGATACTAGAGAGCATGGATGATGCAGCATACGTAAATTGGGGGAAAAATAGATGGCGTATGCCTTCTGCTTCAGAACAAAAGGAATTAATAAATGGCTGTACGTGGGAATGGGTATCTGATTTTAATGGTAGTGGCGTTGCCGGTCGTTTGGGAACATCGAAATACAATGGAAATACGATCTTTTTCCCTGCTGCAGGTGCTTATGATGGGACATCGGCAAGCATGCAGGACCAATATGGTTTTTATTGGTCATATAATTTATATGACACCAATTGTATGACATCTCTGCTTTTTTCGTTTACAAGTGAAAATATTTGGGCATTCCAGAATAGATATCGTGCAATCGGTTATTCTGTCCGTGCTGTAGCGAAATAAGATGATTTCTTAATTCAATAAAAATCGGCTGGCTTTTATCGTGCCAGCCGATTTTATTTATAATAGTTAATAAATCATACCTACGAGCCAGATGGGAAGTTTCTTACCGATTGGAAACTCCATTGAGTCTGCAAGAATGTAGGAATTTGGGATGTCCGCAATTTGGTTGAAGGATTTTCCTTCACCACCGACTTCAAACAGAATCTTTCCGTCTACTTTAAAATCACCTGTGGTATTGCCATATTCAACATTGTGATTCACTCTGAGTTGATTCACAACAAAACACTCTCTTAATGTCCCGATAGGACAATTTAATCCCATAGAATTAAGCATGTTAGGATTGTGGATATATATCTTGTCCGGCTTTTGCATTTTTGTGACAGACTTGTTGTCGGTATATAGAAGATGAATCAGTTCTGTCTTTTCCATATAGTTCAAATAGCTAAGCACGGTCGCTTTGTTTATTTCAAGATATGAAGCCAGTTTGGCGATGTTCACCTCGTATGGGACATTGCCAGCCAAGAAGAGCATCATCGCTTTGATTTTTCTTATATATGCAGCGTCGACCTGACAGAATTGAATCAGTTCCTGTTCGATTATGAAGCTGATCACGTTTTCGATCCTACTATAATATTCGGTCTCGTTTCCGTCATAGAAAGGATAGTAGCCAACTCTCAAATACTCTTCAAACATTTGTTGTGGGCGACAGACAGAATTTATTTTATTGCATATATCATCTGCGTTGCTGAGCACTTCATCCAATGTGTAAATAGGGAACTCTATGCCTTTGTAGAAATGAAGGAATTCACGGAAAGATAGACCTTCCATCGTGTATGAAAGAACTCTACGCGACAAATCTGCGTCAGCATTCAAGATCTGAATGAGAGAAGATCCAGTAAATGTGATTTTCATATCAGGATAGAGGTCGATGATTTCCTTGATTTCCTGACTCCAAGTAGGATATTTGTGAACCTCATCCAAAAACAGATGTTTGCCACCCATAAGGTGAAACTTTTCTGCAAGGTCGAGAAGTGAGTGGGCGGAAAAATAGATGCTATCCATCACGCAATACAAAGCTTCACCTGGATTCTCACCGTAAGTTTTGCGAATATATTGTCGCATCAGAGTGGTTTTACCCACTCCTCGAGAGCCTTTGATAGCAACTAACTGTTTCGTCCAATTTATCTTGTTTATCATATCGCGGATAATGTCCATTTTTGTTTGCGATATGAACATTTTATGTTTTTTGAAAAGAGTTTCCATAAGTCATCAGTTTTGTCGCAAATGTACAATCGTTTACTCTAATAACCAAAAAACAGCAAAAAAAGGTTACTGCACTAAACGATTTTAGCCCAAAATCGTTTAGTGCAGTAACCGATATGTAAAAAATGACGTTTTATTTGATAAATCACGAAGGATTATTCTTCGTCAGCAGGAATAGGAGTATGTTTGCTGTATTCCTCGCAATATTCCTTTGACGCGTAATTATCAAGTGTTGTGCAGACAGTAGATGAGAAATCAATCGCACATTTCACCACCTGATCCCACTTCTCTTCGCTGATTCCGTTTTTCAACTCATCGTATGTGACTCCGGCTACAAGCAGACCGTACACTACTCCCGCATTGAAGTTGTCGCCGGCGCCTACTGTGCTCACCACCTCTATCTTCTTGGCATCGTAATGTTTCTTGAATCCTTTGCTATACACGGTCACTCCGTTGGCTCCCTGTGTGTAGATGAAATTCTTGCTGTAGAATTCGATATGCTCTTTATATGTCAGATCAGAGTCGTTTTCTGAGAAGATATTGTCAAAATCCTCGTCGCTTCCCTTCACGATATTAGCGTAATCAAAATTGTCGAGAATGTTTGGCATCAAGAATCTCACCTGACTTTTGCGGTTTTTGCGGAAATTGACATCGTAGTAGATGATGGCTTTCTTATGTTTAGCCTCATCAAGCAGATATGTGAGGTTTTCTCTTAACGCGTCGTTGATTGAGAAAAATGATCCGATCACGATGATGTCGTTCTCCTCAATTTTTGGCATCACATAGTCGAGTTTCTGTGCTGAGTCATTCTTGTAGAACAGGTAGTCAGCGTTCATGTTCTCATCAAGAAACGCAAGCGACAATGCTGTCTTTCCACCGTCGTAATCATACACATTATCAGCCTTCACATTGTTTTCTGCCAGGAACGCTCTGATTTTATCTCCTAGACGGTCGCGTCCCACTTCACTTATAAATTCTGTGTTTACGCCAAGACGTCCGAGTGTGATCATTGAGTTGAATGTTGATCCACCTGGCTTTGCGGCAGTGGGTTGCTCATTCTTGAAAATGATGTCTAAAATTGTTTCACCTATGCCAATAACTTTCCTCATATCAATTCGTTTTAATATATTATAGTTTTGCACTTCTGTTTGCCAACAATGCGTCCAAAATCACCATTGCCGACATTGCCTCTACGATAGGCACTGCGCGTGGCAACACACATGGATCGTGACGTCCTCTGGCTTTGATGATGGCATCATTACCTGCCTTGTCTACTGTGTTTTGTTCGAAAAGCAGAGTAGGGATTGGTTTGAATGCCGCTCTGAAATAGATATCCTCACCGTTGGAGATGCCTCCCTGGATACCACCTGAGTGGTTGGTTGTGGTGCGGATCTTGCCGTCTATATTGGCGAACCTGTCGTTCATCTGTGAACCTCTTCCGCCTACACCTTCGAATCCCATTCCATACTCAAAACCTTTGCAGGCGTTGATGCTCAGGATTGCCGCTCCAAGACGGGCATGAAGTTTTCCGAATGCAGGATCTCCCAAACCAACGGGTACGCCCTTGATGACGCATGTGATCACTCCACCGATAGTGTCGCCCTCTGCCTTCACCGATTTGATCAGTTCGATCATCTGTTCAGCTTTTTCAGCGTCGGGACAACGTACAATATTGCTTTCGATTTTGTTCAGATCGTATTTCGTATAGTCAGAATCGAGTTTGATATCGCCAGCCTGTGATGTGTAGGCATAAATCTGAATGCCAAAATGTTTCAGCGCAAGTTTGGCGAACGCACCTCCCACCACACGTGAGATTGTCTCGCGGGCGGATGATCTTCCGCCTCCACGATGGTCGCGTATGCCGTATTTGGTCTGGTATGTATAATCAGCGTGCGACGGACGGTAAAGATTCTTCATCTCCTCATAATCAGACGAGTGCTGGTTTTCATTGCGTACCTCAAAAGCGATGGGTGTGCCGGTCGACACTCCTTCGTAGACACCGGAAAGAATCTCTACCTTATCACCTTCGGCGCGAGCGGTAGTGATGGCACTCTGTCCGGGGCGACGACGGTCTAATTCAGCTTGTATGAAATTGACGTCTATCTCCACACCTGCGGGAAGACCATCCAAAATGCCGCCTACAGCAGCTCCGTGGCTCTCTCCATATGTGGTAAGACGGAATATTTCTCCTATTGTGTTCATTGTCTTTGTATTTTCTGGTGTCCGTTTTATATATGCACGTCCGTGCGTCTCTACGTTGGGTGATTATTTACCGCAGTTGCAGCCGTTTTCTCCATCGCTGTTGCATCCTCCACAGCCGCCTTCGCTGCCACAACCTCCGTTGCAACCTCCGCCGCCGCATCCGCCACAACCGTGGTGACCCTTCACAAGCTCTATCTCAAACTGTGTGGCTGGTCGTGCCTCCATCACTTCTCCTACGAAATGAAGACGCTCGCCTGCAAGAGGATGGTTGAAATCCATTTTGACGTTGGTGTCTGTCACATCAACGATTTTGCCGTTCATTCTGTGACCCTCTGCCGACATCATAGGAAGGATATTTCCTACGTAAAGAATATTCTCGTCAATCTCTCCTTTTTCATTCTTGAAGATTGCCTTGTCAAGTTCGACGCAAAGGTCCTCGACGTAGTCTCCATACGCATCTTCTGTGTTGATGTAGAAGTCGAAAGATCCGCCTTGCTCTTTGCCGTACAATGCCTCCTCAAATTTGGAAAGCACCATGCCAAGACCAGTTGTGAATCTGAAAAGTTGGTCGTCTGGAGTCTCTTCAATCATCACCTCCTCACCGTCGTTGCCAACGTAAAGTTTGTATTTTAGTTGAACGAAAATATTATCTTTGTTAATTGCCATAATGGTTTAATTTATTGTTATTTAGTTGATTTGCGGACATCAACGATTGTTCCGACGAAATGTAGACGTTCACCTGCAAGAAGGTGGTTGAAGTCGAGAGTCACCTCGTCTTCAGTCATATCAATAATGACGGCGTCACGTTTCTGACCGTCTTCCATACTCATTGTGATAAGGTTGTCGACGTAGATTTCCTCTTCGTCGATCTCACCGTCGACAAGGAACGTTGATTTTGGTACTGTCACCACTTTATCGTCGTCGTATTCGCCGTAAGCGTCCTGACATTCGATGTAGAAATCGAACGAATCGCCGACAGACTTGCCCATCAGGTTTTCCTCGAATTTTTCCAATTCAGTGCCAGCTCCGCAAGTGAATTTATATGGTTGGTTCTTCTTTGTCTGCTCCATCAACTCTTCTTTTTCCCCCTCGTCTCCACAAAAGAGCTGATAGCTGACAGATACGACTGTGTTCTTTGATACCTTCATCTAATTTAGATTTTCGTTATTTGTCCGCAAAGATAGTTAATTTTTATTCTCTTCCGTACCTTCCAAACCAAGAATGGATTCGAATTCTGCATCTTTCTCACTGAAAAACTTTTGGCGACGTTTTTCCCATTGGTCTTTAGCCAGTTGCTGCATATCAATCTGAGTGTCGCTTTCGTCTGTGATCTCAAGGCCGAGGATGGTCTCAATCACGTCTTCCATAGTGACGATTCCTTCCAGTCCGCCATACTCGTCTATCACCATCGCCATATGTTCTTTGCGTGCGATCATTGTGTCGTAGAAAGAGAGGATGGATGTATGTTCGTAGCAGCAGGTGATGGAGCGACGGATCTGCTTCAACTGCATGTTTTTCTTGTCGTTGGCAAGGTGGTAGAGCACGTCACTCTTCAGCACAAAACCTGTGATGGAGTCGAGAGAATCCGAATAGATAGGGATACGTGAGTAACGTTTGAAGTCTTTTGTCTTGAAAAACTCTTTGAGTGTCATGTCTTCCTGCACTGCCCACACCACTGTACGTGGAGTCATGATGTTTCTGATCTTGATCTGGCGGAGTTTGATGAGGTTGGTGATGATTTTGCTCTCACTTGTGGCAAACACACCCTCTTTTTCTCCAATAGATGTCAGCACCGCGATCTCCTCACGGCTGACAGTCTGAGACTCTTTCTTGGAAAACAGCGATGTAAGTTTCTCAGTGATAATCACTAAAGGGAAGGCGATGTAGTATAGGAACTGTGTGAAATATGCCACTGGGACACAAAGATTTCGCCAGTAGTTGGCTCCGATGGATTTGGGAATGATTTCAGAAAAAATCAGAATCGTCACAGTCAAGCCGGCAGATACATATCCGAACCATTCACTTCCAAGCACCTCCTGCACCTGCATACCCACGGCAGACGCACCCAAAGTGTTGGCGATAGTGTTGACGGAGAGGATAGCGGAAATAGGTCGGCCCATATTGTCTTTCAGACTTTTCAATAGTTTGCCTCCTTTGCTTTTTGTAGCCAAAGTCTCCGCGTAAGGAATGGATGTGGAGAACATCACCGATTCAGATATTGAACAAAGGAATGAGACGAATACCGTCAGAAAGAGATATAGTATCAGTAAATACATGAGCCTCTAAATTTCTATAAAAACCAATTTTTACAAAAATATAAAAATGTTGGGAACAGTCTTAATTTTATGGGATGTTTTGAAGATGAGAATAATTATAATAAATCGAATCAATCAAAGCCAATACCATTTTCTGGCTTTGTTTTTATTCATATTCTGCCAAAAATGCATCTGGAGAAAGGACGTTGATTTCTGATTCAGAAAAATCCTTAATATTTCTTGTTACAATAACATCCGCATGACATTTTTTTGCACAATAATACTGCATGGCATCTTCAATATCATTAAAATTTGAAATTAGGGAGTTGTCAATAACATCATAATCCATTTCAACCACATCAACAATTAATCTAAGATCTTTAAGAACATTTTTAATTGCTTCTGTTCCGAGTTTTCTTAGTAGATAAGAGGCGGTCGAGAAAGTTATAGGTGAAACAAATAATTGCAGCTTGTTTTCGAATCCCAATGAAAAGATTTGGGCAGAATATTGATAAAATCCTTCTCTTTTTTGTAAAAGGTCAACAACTACATTCGTATCAAGGAATACTGTTTTCATCTGTTTTTCTCCTCCAAATACTTTATGTAGTTTTCTTTATAGTCATCTTCCTGTTCTGCAACTCCGATAAGTCTATTCACAACATCTGGATATTGATTGTCTTTTAGTGTTTGTGTCTTTTCTTTTGGTTTTGCAGTCAATTCTTTATAGGTGTTTTTTAGGCTTGCAACTAAAGACTTAAGAATTTCAATGTCATTAGTTTCAAGCAATATGTCAATGCCTTCCAATCTAAGTTTATTAGTATTTTTCTGCAATGTAACTGTTTCCATAAATCTAATTTTTTCGTTTTCACAAAAGTAAAATATTTGTCTAATATAACAATGAATGATGGTCTATTTTATATTCACGTTATGATAGTCTAATAAAGAAATGATATCAAAATTATAGTATATATTGGATGATTTCTAAAATGAGAGATATTGTAAGCAGATGATTTTCTCTGTTTTCGGAGAGCAATTACGGACATACCGTAATGCTCTTCAAAAACGCGTGTTTTTCTATTATACCCTATTACAAAATCAATGGTATTAAAAGGTTGAAAGGTTGTCTTTGTTTTTCCGGGGTGCAAATTTCTCTTTTTTTTACTTTTTATCCAAAAATAAAAACATTTTTAACAACATAGTTTTTTAATATGATTTTGAAGGGTTTTATGGGGAGATAAGTATTTTATAACAAAAGGTTTGGGTTTGTTTCTATCGTATTTTTCCATAAATAGATGTCTGCAATTCGTCAAATATTGTACAAATTCTTCCAAATGGTGTATTTTTGCGAAAAGTTTCGAAATAATTGTCATGATTAATATAAAAAATAAACTTCTAAATGGCATGTCGTTTATCGACTTGTTTGCAGGTCTGGGTGGGTTCAGATTAGCGTTGGAGTCGTTGGGCGCGAATTGTGTCTATTCAAACGAGTGGGACAAATATGCGCAAGAGGTTTATTGTCAAAACTTTGGAGAGACACCAGAAGGGGATATAACAAAGGTTGACGAGAAAACAATACCTGATCATGACATCCTTTGTGCGGGATTTCCATGCCAGGCATTTTCTATCAGTGGCAAGCAGTTGGGATTCAAAGACAGTAGGGGAACGTTGTTTTTTGATGTCGCGAGAATAGTAAAAGAAAAGAGGCCAAAGGTTGTCTTTATGGAAAATGTGAAGAATTTTGCCTCTCACGACGACGGGAAAACATTGGCTGTGGTAAAGGCGACGATGGAAGAACTTGGATATAGTTTCCATGCTCGTGTCCTTAACGCTGTTGATTATGGGATGCCGCAGAAACGAGAAAGAATTTATATGGTATGTTTCCGCAACGATATAAATGATTTTGGTTTTCAATTTCCAGCTCCATTCCCACTGAAAAGGCATGTGGAGGATTTTCTTTTGGATGACGAAAGTATGGTGGAAAAACTTTACATCAAAAGAGATGACATGCAGATGAATGGAGAGCCAGATGATAAATACAGCAACAAATCAATCAGATTGGGTATAGTAAACAAAGGAGGACAAGGTGAACGCATCTATAGTACTAAAGGTATCGCTATCACATTGTCTGCCTATGGCGGAGGAGTTTTTGCCAAAACAGGAGGCTATCTTGTAAATGGAAGAACCAGACGTCTCCATCCACGTGAATGCGCAAGGATCATGGGATATCCAGATTCTTACATCATGGCAAAAAATGCTAATCAGGCATATAAACAGTTTGGTAATTCTGTCGTGGTGGATGTGCTGCAATATATAGCGACTGAATTCGGACGTACATTAAAAAACAACCGTGACATTTAAGCCACGGTTGTTTTTTTGTTATCCTTTCAGTATAGATCTAAACGAATCCTCTGACAATCCGCTTTCATTTTTCAATGAAACGCTGAAGATTACATTTAGATTATTGGTATTCGACAATCTTCGTATGACGAAACATCCGTCTGGTGTTTTGGAGAACATATACACATATCCGTTGATCTCTATCTTTTGTTTGTCTGCAATCAATGGTGAGTCTACTCTCATCTTGACTCCATATTCGATTTGAGACGCGCTTACGTTCAAGGATTCCACAATTCTTTGGGCCACCATTTCTTGAGACGACTTTGCCACATTGCTGGATCCGCTTTTCTTTGCCCTGAATGTTGCTCCTATTGAATAATACCTTGAAATATCATCAAGAGGTAAAATCACATATTTGCCAGTTGTGGAATGTGTGATGAAATATTTCACACCCTTCTTTTTGTACATGTTCTTTATCCAGTAGGCAAATATATCACTGTTAATGTCAAGTCCGATTCCTGCTGTCCCGGCGTTGCTATATTTGTAGAAATCTCTGTTCATTATGTTTATAATGAATTCTGAGATTTCATTTGGCACAGACTTGTTTCTTTCGCTGAAATAAAATCTTCCATCTTTTGGAATGGCCACAAACTGACCACTCTGTGCTTGTGGACTTTTACACTCTATCCAGAACGACTGACCATTCTTAGTACGAACTTGAATGTCTGAAATTGTTGAATCAGAGCCACCATGATGAATGAATTCAGCATCTTGTCCAAAAACATTCTTTAAATACTGATAACATTCTTTTTCGTGGATTTCCCAATTTGATATACCCATGATATCTGTTGTTTAAGTTATTAATAATGTTCACTTTTAGGATTGATTATTGATATTTTAGGTTTTGCTCTACACATGCCAAACAATAATCATACTTTATTAAGTCAACGAATTTCTTCTATGTTTGATTTTTGTCTTTTCACATTAAACGACGCTCATCAATCACATGCAAAAATATTGTTTTTTTTGAAAAATCATCATGGAGAACAAATTATTTTTTGTTTGGAAAAAATTTTCTTCATCTCGTTTATTCAATAAAAAAATCCTATAAATCAGTAGATTTTTCAAAAAAAATTTTATAAGTGGCTGTTTTTTTGTTTATTTTGCATTAAAATGAAAGATTCTGTTGCTAAATATAAGATATTTAATTCCAAACTTACCACCATTGTCAGTATTTCAATGGTGCTGTTTTTGATTGGAATCGTTGTGTTAGGCTTAAAGATTGGTGACACTCTTTCAGCCTATGTAAGAGAGAATTACACTATTTCCATAGAAATCAAAGACGACGCGGAGGAGAAGGATATCACTACGCTTGATGAGATTCTTCGTGGGCAGTCGTATGCTAAAAAAGTTGCGTTTATCAGCAAGGAACAGGCTATCAAGGATTTGGCACAGGAGATGGGAGAGGATCCCGTCGCCTTTCTTGGTTACAATCCATTGAGCGCGTCATTTGTGGTGAATCTGAAATCTGAGTACACGGATAATGATAAGATAGAAGAGGTGGTGAAGACAATCAAGGAGTACAGAATAGTCGAGAATGTCTTCTATCAGAAACAGTTTATCAATGAGGTCAACCACAATATCCATAAAGTGTCGGTGCTCTTCCTGATTGTGGCAGGTGTGTTGTTTTTCATATCATTCGTGCTTATCAACAATACATTGCGTCTACTTATATATTCAGATAGATTCCTGATCAACACCATGAAGCTTGTAGGTGCGACGAGAAGTTTCATCCGTCGTCCATATTTAAAAAAGGGGGTGATGATTGGAATCATCGCGGCATTGTTGGCGATAGGATATCTTGCATTGTTCGGCTATGTCATGCGTGACCAGTTGAAACTGTTTGTGGATTACTCAGACCATTCGATCTATTATGTGGTAGCGGGATCGATAATAGTATCGGGTATAGTGATCTCATGGTTGTCGACATATTTTGCCGTCAACAAGTTTTTGAGCAGAGAAGAAAAAGAGTTGTATTACATTTAAATATATATAATAATGAAAGCGGGTAAAGGATATGCACTTCCTAAGAAGAACCTTTTGCTTCTGGCAGTAGGATTCGTGATTATTCTTTTTGGATTTATTCTTATGATCGGAGGAGGATCTGAGGGTACAGAATTTAATCCGGAGATTTTTAGTGCACAAAGAGTGACTGTGGGTCCAATGATTGCGTTGTTTGGTTTTGTGTTTGAGATTTTTGCTATTCTTTGGGTTCGTGATGAGGACAACAGTTCATCCACTGGTTTGACTCTTCGTGATGAGGATAACTCTGTATCAGTATCAGAATAAGCAAATCTTATAGAAAACAAATAAATAGAAGAACAAAAATGACTACTATTCAAGCTATAATAATAGCTATTGTGGAGGGACTTACAGAGTTTCTTCCAGTATCGTCTACAGGACACATGATTATCACAGAAAACTTGCTTGGTATGGATTTGAGTGAAGCTAATCCGGAGAGTGAGTTCATAAAGGCATTTACAGTCATAATTCAGTTTGGAGCGATCCTTTCTGTGGTTTGTTTGTATTGGAAACGTTTCTTTGTGCTCAACAATGAGCCAATGGAGGGAGGCGACTCTGCTCCAGCTTGGAAGAAACTGATACATAAGTTTGATTTCTATTGGAAACTGCTTATCGCATTCTTGCCAGCGGCAGTGCTTGGATTGGTTTTCAGCGACAAGATTGACGAGTTTTTGGGCGACGTACGTGTTGTGGCTGTGATGTTGCTTATCGGCGGAATATTCATGTTGTTCTGCGACAAGATATTCAACCATGGCAGTGAGTCTGTCAAAGTGGACGAGCCAAGAGCGTTGAAGATTGGATTCTTCCAGTGTATAGCGATGATCCCTGGAGTGAGTCGTTCGATGGCTACAATCGTTGGAGGTATGCAGCAGGGACTTACACGTCAGCGTGCAGCAGAGTTCTCTTTCTTCCTTGCTGTGCCAACAATGTTTGCGGCTACAGCATACAAGATGTTGAAACTATTCCTTAGTGGAGGAACAGAGATGCTCACAAGTCATCTTGGAGTGTTGATTGTAGGTAATGTGGTCGCATTCCTTGTCGCTCTTGCCGCAATCAAAGGATTTATATCGTTCTTGACTAAGTATGGATTCAAGGCATTTGGATGGTATAGAATAGTAGTTGGCGCTATCATTCTTATACTTCCATATTTGGGTGTCTCTCTTCAGATGGTTGATTGATGGAGCAGAAAATGGTTCTGGATCTTGCGGAAGGACAGGTGTTCCGCTTCAACAAACCGCTTCATTGGTCGTCGTTTAATCTTGTCAGCAAAGTGCGTACCATGATAAGGTATGCGTCCGGTTTGAAGAAGATTAAGATCGGACATGCTGGCACACTTGATCCGTTGGCGACGGGAGTACTTATCGTCTGCACAGGCAAGAAGACTAAAGAGATTGACAATTTCCAGTACCAGACTAAAGAATATGTAGCTGAGCTGGCTCTTGGAGCCACTACGCCATCTTTTGATTTGGAGACGGAGGTCGACGCCACTTATCCTACAGAGCATATCACTCGTGAGCTTGTGGAGGAGACGTTGAAGAAGTTTTTAGGTGAGATTCAGCAGGTGCCTCCTGCTTTCTCAGCTGTGAAGATCAACGGAAAGAGAGCCTACGAGTATGCGCGTAAGGGTCAGGAAGTGGAGATCAAGCCTAAAACGTTGGTGATTGATGAGATAGAGTTGATGGAATATTCCCAGACTGCGATCAAGATAAGAGTGGTGTGCAGCAAGGGAACATACATACGTGGATTGGCAAGAGACATCGGTGAAGCATTGAAGAGTGGAGCTCACCTCACGTCGCTCGTCCGCACAAGAATTGGAGAGACAAAGTTGGAAGACTGCCTCACAATCGAACAGTTCCAGTCTTTGCTCGACAACGATCCGACAATAAAAATGCCAGAAGGGGCATCATTGTAGGGACTCGTAGAGACGCACGGATGTGCGTGTCATGAAATATGGCATGTATGTTGTATTTGAATAAGACGTGCGTGTCCGAATTATTTAAGAAATTCATTAAAAAGAAAAAATATGAAGCTTTCAAAGTTTAAATTCAATCTCCCTGACGAGAGCATTGCACAGTATCCGTCTGAACATCGTGACGAGTGCAAGTTATTGGTATTGCACAAGAAGACGGGAGAGATTGAGCACAAGATATTCAAGGATATTCTTGAGTATTTCGACGAAGAGGATGTTTTTATTCTTAATGATACAAAGGTCTTTCCTGCAATTTTGGAGGGAAACAAGGAGAAAACAAATGCCAATATCGAAGTCACACTGTTGAGAGAGCTTAACAGTGAGTTGAGATTTTGGGATGTGCTTGTAGAGCCAGCCCGCAAGATTCGTATTGGCAACAAACTATATTTTGGTGAGGACGATTCGCTTGTAGCTGAGGTTATCGACAATACAACTTCAAGAGGACGTACTTTGAGATATCTGTTCGACGGCACACAGGAGGAGTTTAAGGATCTTTTGATGAAGCTTGGCCGCACACCGTTGCCAGAATATATCACACGTCCGGTTGAGCCAGAGGATGCAGAGCGTTACCAGACAATCTACGCAGAGAAAGAGGGTGCGGTGATGGCGCCAGCTGCAGGAATGCACTTCTCACGTGAGTTGATGAAGAGATTGGAGATCAAGGGATGTGAGTTTGCAAAAATCACTCTTCACGCAGGTCTTGGTAATTTCCGTGACATAGATGTTGAGGATTTGACAAAGCATAAGACTGATTCAGAGCAGATTGAGGTGAATGAGGAGAACGCCAACATTATCAATGCCGCTACAAGAAAGCATAGAAATATTTGTGCGGTCGGCACAACAGTGTTGAAGGCGATCGAGACATCAGTCAGCACGGACGGAATGATTAAGCCGTTCGAGGGATGGACTAACAAGTTCATCTTCCCTCCATACAATTTCAGTGTGGCGAACAGATGTATCACAAACTTCCACCTGCCATACTCGACAATGCTTATGATGGTGACTGCGTTTGGCGGTTACGACCATGTGATGAAGGCATACGACGTCGCAATCAAGGAAGGCTATAAGTTTGGAGCTTATGGCGACGCGATGATGATTATGGAATAATTAGATGAAATTAAAAATTAAGAGTTAAGAGTGAAGAATTGAGGTTCTTCACTCTTTTTTGCATTTTTATGGATTCTGTTTTTCACAATCATGTTGTCAGTTTATCGATGTTGAGGCTTCGGATTATGGTCTGATTTGGTCTTAAAAAAACTCTATTTTTCCAATATATTCCGCATGGATTTAACCTTGGTAGGAATCAAGAGAAAAAACGAAAAAATTCCGTTAAAATTAGTTAATTTTTATGCAGATTTTTTTTCGTTTAGTGAATAAAAAATAGTATTTTTGTTGGCATACTAACGAAATTTCAAAATTATGTCAGCAAATAAGAAAATAAAGAGAGCTCTTATTTCCGTTTTCCACAAAGATGGTTTGTCTGAGATATTGAAGACATTGAATGAAAACGGAGTCGAGATATTGTCAACTGGTGGTACACAGGCATTTATTGAGCAGCAGGGTATACCTTGCAAGGCTGTTGAGAATTTGACATCTTACCCTTCAATTTTGGGTGGCCGTGTCAAGACTCTTCACCCTAAGATTTTCGGTGGTATTCTTGGTCGCCGTGGATTGAAGGAAGACGAGGAGCAGATGGCTAAGTACGAGATTCCAGAGATCGACCTTGTTATTGTTGACCTATACCCATTCGAACAGACTGTTGCTGAGGGCAAGAGTGAGGCAGAGATTATTGAGAAGATCGATATAGGCGGTATCAGCCTTATCAGAGCAGCAGCGAAAAACTTCAAGGATGTTGTTATCGTGGCTTCAAAGGCACAGTACGCTCCGCTTCTTGATATCATGAAGAAGAACGGCGCTGAGACATCATTGGAGGAGAGACGCTGGTTCGCTACTGAGGCATTCAAGGTTTCTTCTAACTACGATACTCATATTCACGCTTATTTCGCAAAATAAAGATGGCGTTTTTCTCTTTGACACAGGAGTTGGCGATGGACCTTGGTACAGCCAACACTATTATTATAAACAACGATAAGATCGTCGTGGACGAGCCAAGTATCGTTGCTTTGGACCGCAAGACTGAGAAGTTGGTCGCTGTCGGTCACGAGGCAAAGGCGATGCAGGGTCGTAACCCGGAGAACATACGTATTGTGCGTCCGTTGAGAGACGGTGTGATCGCAGACTTCTACGCTGCTGAGCAGATGATGCGTGCCATGATCAAGATGGCAAGTTCGGAGCGCTCATGGTTTACTCCTCAATTGCGTATGGTGGTATGTATTCCGTCGGGTAGTACTGAAGTTGAAATCCGTGCCGTGCGCGACTCTTCTGAGCACGCAGGAGGACGTGAGGTATATATGATCTATGAGCCAATGGCTGCCGCTATCGGTATCGGTATCGACGTTGAGGCTCCAGAGGGAAACATGATTGTCGACATAGGTGGTGGTACTACTGAGATCGCGGTCATCTCTTTGGGTGGTATCGTCTCTAACAAGTCTATCCGTATCGCCGGTGATGATTTGACAGCTGATGTGCAGGAGTACATGAGTAGCCAGCACAATATCAAGGTTGGTGAGCGTACAGCAGAGGAGATCAAGGTAAAGGTTGGTTCAGCATTAACTAATTTGGAGGATGCACCTGCAGACTTCATCGTCAACGGACCAAACCGTCTATCTGCGCTTCCATTGGCAGTGCCAGTGTCTTACCAGGAGATCGCACACTGTATCGAGAAATCTATCTCAAAGATCGAGGCTGCTGTGCTTAATGCGTTGGAGCAGACTCCGCCAGAGCTATATGCTGATATCGTGCAGCGTGGAATCTGGTTGGCAGGTGGTGGCGCGTTGCTTCGTGGTTTGGACAAGCGTCTTACTAACAAGATTGGTATTCCTTTCCACATTGCGGATGACCCATTGCATGCGGTGGCTCGTGGTACAGGAATCGCACTTAAGAATTGTGACAAATTCTCTTTCTTAATGCGATAATTATCGAAAGTTGTGAATACACTTTTACAATTCATACGAAAGTTTAGTAATCTAATATTGTTCTTGTTGCTGGAATTAGTCTGTCTAATTCTAGTGGCAAGATTCAATGTTTATCAAGGTTTCCAAGTAAACACTACATGTGGTAGTCTCATTGGAGGCATGAATTCTGTTCGTACAGATGTGAACCAGTATTTCTCACTGACAGAGCAGAACCAGATGTTGGCTGAACATAACAGCCAGTTGCAGGGAGAGATTCGTCGACTTGAATCACGTCTGCTGCAGATTGAAAATGACACCAACTATTTGAAGCGTAAAGCATTTGCGGATGAGAAGAAATATACTTTCCATACTGCTCGTGTTGTGAATGTTAGACGTGACAATTTCAAGAATATAATCACTATCGACAAGGGAGAGGCTGATGGCATCCGTCAGGATATGGGAGTCATCTCTTCAAACGGTGTGGTTGGAATCGTGAGTGGAGTGACTGAGCATTTCAGCCTTGTGCTTCCAATCATCAATATCGATTCCAAAACGTCATCTATCATCAAGGATAAGAAAGGAACGGGTATCATCACGTGGAATGGAGGAGACATCCGTAAGGCTTCGATGGAGCAGGTTCCTAACTATATCAATGTGGAAGAGGGAGACTCTGTCGTGACGAGCGGATATTCCACAATCTTCCCTGCTGGAATCAATATCGGAAAGGTTGAGTCTTTCGAAAAAGGTAATGACGATTTCTATGAAATAACAGTAAGGTTGAGTCAGGATTATTCGTCATTGATGTTTGTCGACGTGATTGATTTCGGTTATTCCGCCGAGATTCAGGAGTTGAACAGTAAAATTAAGGAGGATAACAAATAATGGGTGTTGACATACTTTCATACGTGTTCAGTTTTGTGGTGTATGTTTTGCTTCAGGGATTGGTGTTGAACCACATCAATTTTCTTGGAGAGGTCAATCCTTACCTCTATGTCCTTTTTATCCTTCATCTTCCGACAGGATGGAATCGTACGGTTGTACAGGTCCTTGCATTCTTGCTTGGATTGTCAATAGACTTCTTCAGTGGCACTATCGGTGTGAATGCCGGAGCCACTTTGCTTCTTGGATTCCTTAAGCCTCACATGGATAAGATTTTCTCTCCACGTGAAGACAATAAGATGATTGTGCCTGGATTTAGATCGTATGGCACTAACACTTTCATCCAATATGCATCCATACTTGTGTTGGCGCATCATATAGCTCTTTTCGCATTGAGCGCGTTCACATTCAGCAAATTGCATTTGGTGCTTTTTAAGGGTGTTTGTTCGACACTCTTCACTTTACTACTTATATTTATTATTGAACACTATCGCAGTAATCGAAGGATAGATGATTAATGACAGTAATGACAATAGAAGATATACCATTTCTTTGATAATGGTGGCAGTCTGTTTGATTTATATCATCAGACTTTTTTCTATTCAGATCGTAGACAAGAGTTATTTGGAGCAGTCACAAAATAATGCCTACCTTAGAAAAGTGATATATCCGTCTCGCGGTCTTATCACAGATCGAAATGGAAGACTTATCGTTTTCAACAAATCAGCATACGATATTATGATTGTGCCACGTGAGGCAAGAGGGTTTGATACGCTTGCTTTTGCAAACACACTTGGTATCACAAAGGCCGATTTTATTAAGCGAATGGGCATTATCAAGCGAAAAAGTGGCTATTCGCCATATGTGCCACAGCTGTTTATGTCTCAGTTGAGCGACGAGGAATATGGCCCGGTCAGTGAAAAACTTTATAAGTTTAATGGTATTTATGTGCAGAAGCGTACACTTCGTGAGTATAATTATCACAATGCCGCTTTGGCACTCGGCTCAATCGGTGAGGTCTCGAAAAAACAGATAGAGGCTGATGATTTTTATCAGCAGGGTGACTATGCCGGACAAAATGGTATCGAGCTTACATACGAGAAAGTGCTTCGTGGTGAAAAGGGAGAGGAGATTCTACTTCGTGACTCGCGTGGCCGTGTGAAGGGAAAATATGAGGATGGTAAGTATGATAAAAAACCAGTGCCTGGAAAAGATATCGAGTTGTCGCTCGACATTGAGTTGCAGAAGTATGGTGAGGAACTGATGCATGGAAAAATCGGCTCAATTGCTGCGATCGAACCGTCGACGGGAGAAATCTTGGCATTGGTCTCGAGTCCGACTTATGATCCATCCATGCTTGTGGGTAGAAAGAGAAGTGCCAATTTTGCGGCGTTATCGAAAGATCCGTTGAAACCGTTGTTCGACCGTCCGATGATGGCACAGTATCCTCCCGGCTCTACATTCAAGACAGCTCAGGCACTTGTGCTTCAGCAGGAGGGTATCATCACTCCGAACACTGCTTACGGTTGTCAGCATGGTTTTCATGCAGGAGCATTGTCGGTAGGCTGTCATGGCCATGAGTCTCCGCTTAATTTGAAACATAGTATCCAGCACTCTTGTAACGCTTATTATTGTAGTGGATTCCGTACTTTGATCGACAATAAGAAATACAAGAATGTGTCTGAGGCGATAGATGTCTGGAAAAATCACATTGTCTCGCTTGGTTTTGGATATAAACTTGGAGCGGATGTGCCGAATGAAAAACGTGGATATATTCCGAATTCAAGTGTATACAACAAGGTGTATGGAGAGAATCGTTGGAAGGGATTGACAATCATTTCTCTTTCCATCGGTCAGGGAGAGGTGTTGGCTACGCCGTTGCAGATCGCAAATTTAGGTGCCACAATCGCCAATCGTGGACATTACTACACTCCTCATCTTGTGAAGAAGATCTTTGGAGGAGAGATTGACTCGTCGTTTATCACACGTCACAACAGTACTATCGACCCTAAGTATTATGACATTGTGGTTGAAGGAATGGAGCTTGTGATGGTTTCCGGAACAGGATACTATTCACGTATTGACAGTATAGCTGTGTGTGGAAAGACGGGAACAGCGGAGAACCCACATGGAAAGGATCACTCTATATTTATGGCGTTCGCGCCAAAGGATGATCCGAAAATAGCAATTAGTGTAGTGGTGGAGAATAGTGGATTTGGTGCGACATGGGCAGCACCTATTGCTACACTTATGATTGAAAAGTATCTGAAGGGTGGAATTCCTAAGCGACGCAAGCCGATAGAGCAACGTCTGCTTGATGCTAACCTGATTAAAGAGTAGGGAAATGGATAGAAGAAACGAAAATATTCTCAACAATATAGATCTCTGGACTATAGGGCTGTATATTGCCCTTGTCGTATTCGGATGGATAAGCATCTACGGTGCGTCCTACAATTTTGACGACAGTGATTTCTGGGATTTCTCGCAGAGATTCGGAAAGCAGCTTGTATGGATTGGATGTTCTGTGGTGATTGCGGCGGTGCTTCTGATGCTCGACGTGAAAATATATACCACGCTTGCTTATGTGATATATGGATTTTTCATAATATTGCTGATAGTCACGCTGTTAGTCGCCCCGGATACGCGAGGCTCACATTCGTGGCTAGTGATGGGCCCTATCAGTTTGCAGCCGGCGGAGTTTGCCAAGACGGCGACGTGTCTCTGTCTTGCAAAGTTTATGAGCAGTTATGGCTTCACGATGAAGGACTTCCGACAATTAGTGACGATGTATCTTATCATTTTTGTGCCGATGTTGATTATTGTGGCACAGAATGAGACGGGTTCCGCATTGGCATATCTGGCTTTGTTCCTTGTGCTGTATCGTCAGGGTATGACGGGAATTATATTGTTGTTGGGAGTGTGTGCGGCGGTCTTCTTTGTTGTGTCGATCCGTTTTGGAGCCACTCCGATTGTGGATTCGATCCCTGGGGAGAGTTTGGGAATGTTCGCGATCATGATAATGGCGATAGTGATTGCCTTGTCTATGGCCTATTTCTATTATAAGGATAAATCTCTTGTAAAGACTATCTCTATTTTGGGAGTGTCTTTGTTTTTCGTCGGCATTGTTGTCTATACATATCTTGATATAAAGATAAAGTTTTCATATCTGGCGTATATTGTAGTCGGGGTATTGATCATTTATCTGTTGAGTCAGGCTATACGTCAGCGAAAGTGGGGATATTTTTTGATTTCTCTTTTTGTGGCGGGCTCGATCGGATTTGGACATATTTCAGACTATGCTTTCAACAAGATTCTTCAGCCACATCAGCAGACACGTATCAAGGTGACGTTGGGAATGGAGAACGACTTGAAGAAGTCGGGATATAATGTCAACCAGTCTATGATTGCCATCGGTAGCGGACGTTTGACAGGAAAAGGTTTCTTGCAGGGAACACAGACGAAGTTGAAGTACGTGCCAGAGCAGGATACTGACTTTATTTTCTGCACCGTCGGAGAGGAGCATGGATTTATCGGCACAACGGCAGTGGTCGTTTGCTTCCTTGCTTTGATGCTGAGATTGATTTCGTTGGCGGAGAGACAGCGATCGGTGTTCAGTAGGATCTACGGATATTGTGTAGCGTCGATCATATTCTTCCACGTCGCCATCAATATTGGAATGGTGATTGGTTTGACTCCTGTGATCGGTATTCCTTTGCCATTCTTCAGTTACGGAGGTTCATCTTTGTGGAGTTTCACGATATTGTTGTTCATCTTCCTTCGTCTCGACGCAAGTCGTAAGGAGTATATGATGGAATAATGAGCAAGATTTCGGTCGACGCGTTGAATATCCTTGCTCATCTTTCGTCGAAAGGCAAGGGTAGGGCGTGGGTGTATGCCAATTGTAAGAAAGGCAGTGTCCTGCCGGATGAACTGTTGGATCGACGTGATGAGATCGAGCAGATTCTGGAATCCAATAAATCAGGGTTCGACGGAATAATTTCCTTCCATGATTCATCTTTCCCCAAGATCCGTACTCGGGTTTCTGCTGGGGATTATCCGCTTTGTTTTTTCTACCGCGGAGATATTTCATTGTTAAACACCAAGAGAATTGCTGTGATCGGCACCCGTAATACCACGCATGAAATTAAGATGCGTGAGGAGAGGGTTGTAGATGCACTTGTGGAGAGACAGATGACGATAGTGTCAGGTCTGGCAAACGGTTGCGACTCGATAGCGCATAGCAGATGTGTGGAGAATGGAGGGAAGACTATTGCCATTCTCCCGTCGCCAGTGTGGAGAGTTATTCCCGATTCAAAAATTGCTTTGGCTGAGGAGATTGTGCGGAGTGGGGGATTGCTGTTGAGCGAATACTATACCGTGGCTGGAAAGACGGAGCTTACTCCACGTTATGTCCGCCGCGACCATCTGCAGGCTATGTTGTCGGATGGTGTGGTATTGGTGGCGAGCAGGGAAGATGGAGGATCACGTTTTGCAGTGAATTATGCGATGGAAAACAATATCGACTGCGTTGCCATTTATGATGTTGCGACAGATGCTGATGATCCGATGTTTGCTCTCAACCGTATGGTGGAGAAAAAGTGTGGAGATGCAGGAGTGATTGATGCAGGAGACGCGAAGAATTCCGTCGACGGATTTCTTGAAAGATGTTTTATGCCGAAGAATCTTTTTGATTTTTGATAATGACTATGCTGAAATATACGACTATAATTTTTGATCTCGACGGTACGTTGATGAACACGTTAGACGATCTGACAATCAGTACTAATCATGCCCTTTCGCAAATGGGTTTGCCTACGCGTACTATCGATGAAGTTCGTCAGTTTCTGGGTAATGGAGTGCGAAAACTGATCGAGATGGCTGTGCCGGAAAATACGTCGGAGGATATGATAGAAAGAGTGATCACTTGTTTTCTTCAGCATTACACAACTCATTGCAAAGATCATTCCAAACCATACGATGGCATTCTTTCCTTATTGTCTTCACTCAAAAGCATGGGATGCAGGATGGCTATTGTTTCCAATAAACCAGATATAGAGGTAAAGAAACTTAATTCAGAACATTTCGCGGAGTATATTGATGTTGCTCTTGGGGAAAATGAAAAGAGTGGCATTCCACGTAAACCATCACCTGCAATGGTATTTGAAGCGATTGCTCAGTTGGGGTCGGAGCCTGAACAATGTCTGTATGTCGGGGATTCCGACGTCGACATTCTGACTGCGCGTAATGCCGGAATAGATTGTTTGTCTGTGACGTGGGGATTCAAGACCGCAGGCTTTTTAAGCCAGTTTGGAGCGACGCGGATGATTGACTCTCCGTCTGAGATGTTGGAGGTGATAATGGAGGGTTAGTTTCTCACCTGAATATAGTCTCCTGCCTCAAAAACACTTTGATAAATTTTCAATGGAAATTTTCCTGGACCGCTTACCGGGGTGCAGAATCCGAAAGTCAGATCATATTTGGTGTTGCATTGAGGGCAGATTGCGTATGGCATATTCACTTCCACAGTCACATTTTCATCAGCTTCCACAGGACATGCCAGGTCGGCAGCATGTAATTTGTTGTCGTAGTCTCGGAAAATAAGTATACCGCCGAATCCAAGCAGTGTGCCGGCAGCATAGAAGTTGCCATATTTATATTCGATATGGGAGCCAGCGTTTCGCAGTTGCATATAATCAGCGTATGGAGTGTTGACGTTTACGTTTCGATTTGGAATCGGATTCTCCTCTTCTTCACGGCATGAAGAGATGCTCATAAAGAAAACGGCTGAAAATACTATGTAAGCGAAACGATTCATAATCAGTATTATTTATGTACACGTACTATGTCGACGGTGTGGCTGCCAGCTCCGATAAGATCGGGACGTTCGGCATTCTTCATTTGAAAGTCGACGAATTTTTCAAAAGACTCCTCACTCATCTTGTTGATGACAGGGCGCATATAGTCTGATGGACCATCAGGTGAAAAAATCTTCACTCTCTCAAGACCTGTTAGTTTGTTAAGTCTGTCGATATCATCCACACGCATATAGTCGTAGAGCTCTTCGTTATCCGAGCGAACGTGGAAAGAATCGTCGATGAATCCTTTCTCCATCAGATTGCAGATCCTGTCTTCTTCAAAGCAGTAAGTCAGGATGCAGTAGTCGTTCATCACGTATGCGTTGAAGATAAGTCCACCATCTTTAGTCACACGTTTAGCCTCATTCATTGCGATGAGTTTTTCTTCGTCGCCGATAAGATGGTATAGAGGTCCGAAGTTGAGAGTGATGTCAAAACTATTGTCAGGCAGGAACGACAAATCTTTAGCGTTACCTTGGAATGCTTTCACTGCGTCGCCTTTTGATTTCAAGATATCGAGGTTATGTTTCACCAGCTCCACAGCAGTCACGTCGCAGCCAAGTTCAGCAAGAGCGAAGGAATATCTTCCCGTCGCAGCACCTAAATCAAGAAGTTTCAGACCGTTGCAATTGTCGGGCAGAAATTGTTTGATATAGTGCATAGTCACACGGAATTCCACCATTCCATGTCGGCGAGTCAGACGTAAATCTTCCTTATGCTTATTATAATACTTGGTTAAAAGTTTGTCTCTCTGCATTGTTCTGAAATTTGGTGCAAAAGTAGGGAAAAAGGGGAGAAGAAAAAAATCAAAACTGGCAAAAGCAGAAGACGAATTCATATCATCCCGAGACTTTGTCACGGGTTGCTCTCGCTTTGCTCGGTAGCGTCTTTCAGACGAAAAGGATGGAGCTAAAAAAGAGGATTGTTAAGGGCCCATGTTTGATAGATATTGGCCCTAACCCCTTCCCAAGTGCGAGCCGTAGGCGAGCACATATATAAAACCATAGAGGATAGAATTTTTCAGAGAAAGTCTACGACTATTTTTGAGGGGGAAAGACGAAAAATCAATCAAAAATGGGATAATGCCAAAAAATCCAAAATCAAAACTGACTTTGGATTTAATTTAGCATTTAGCATTTTTAATTTATTCTTCGTACCAACTTGCGTACAAGTGATAGTTGTCGGAGATTCTTTGGATCATATCCTTCGATTGTTCGGGCGACACTTCTTTGATTTTTTTAGCTGGCACACCTGCCATCAGGCTGCCAGGCTCAACGATTGTGCCTGTCGTCACCACGGCTCCTGCAGCGATGATGGATCCTTCACCCACCACAACATTGTCTAAGACGATGGATCCCATTCCTATCAACACATTGTTTTCGATTTTGGCTCCGTGGATAGTGGCGTTATGTCCCACCGACACATTGTCGCCGAGTTCAATTGTGGATGGTTTTGGTGATTTGTCGTATAGAGTGTGAAGCACTGCACCGTCTTGTATATTGACGTTCTTGCCGATCTTGATCGAGTTGACATCACCACGAAGCACAGCACCAAACCATATACTGCTGTTGTCTCCGATCTCCACGTTACCGATCACTGCGGCGTTGTCTGCCAAAAAAACATTCTCTCCAATTTTCGGTGTGTAGCCTCTTACTGATTTTATAATTGCCATAGTTGTTTATCTTCTAATTTATTAATTTTTAAGGTGAATTTCCAAGAGCATACACAAGTGTTGTCAGTCATATTTTGGTTTTTAGACATCTCGATTCATAATCACACTTGTTATTTACTGTTTTCAAAATTACATCCTTTTATTAAAAAAAGAAAATTGTCGGATGGAAACTTTCCGTCTAAGTTTGAAAACCTTGTGTAAAAAAACGTCTCATCATATTTAAAAAATCTGCCTGAACTTTCCAAAATGGGAAAGCTTGTTTATCTTTGAACCGATGTTGATTGATAACAGTATAAAAATGAATGACGAACCAAAATTTGACGTAGTATACACAAAGGAGGTATATGCGTTTATAAAACTCCTTCCTGAAAGAGTTCAGGATAAAGTTGTGTATAATATCGATAAAAGTCGATATAAATAGACAATGAATTATTCAAAAAACTAGAAGGTGAGATTTGGGAGTTTAGAACAAATTACAATAATTTATGTATTCGACTTCTTGCCTTTTGGGATAAAGAACAAAAGAAAGTAGTGGTTGCAACGCATGGGTTTATAAAGAAATCTAAAAAAACACCACAACAAGAGATAAAGAAAGCAGAATCTTTAAGACAAGAGTATTATAAATCTAAAAAGTGAAATTATGGAATTGATCACACATGAAGAAATGCTAGATAGACTTATTGGTGTCAAAGGAACTCCAAGAAGAGATAAATACGACAAAGACATTGAAGACTTTCTAATCGGGGAAGCCATTAAGAAGACTCGTTTGCAACAGAATCTCACACAGAAGCAGTTGGGAGAGTTGGTCGGAGTGAAGGAGGCTCGGATTTCTAAGATAGAAAGTGGAAAGAGCATTACCTGGACCACCATTGTGAAGGTGTTCAAAGCTATGGGAGCCAACTCTGGCACACTCGACCTTGGAGAAATGGGACGCGTGGCGTTGTGGTAAATGCTGTATGTGGAATAATAAAATTTGAGGAGGGCATATCATTTTGATACACCCTCCTGCATATTTTTTCGTCAAACTTTAATCGTCTAGATCGTCATTCTGGCGACGGTCGTTGCGGAAATTTCCTTTTGTTCCTTTGAAACGCTCTTCTTTAGACTTGTGCATACGTGGACCTCTGTCTTCGTCACGGTTGCCTTTACGGAAATCGCGTCTTTCACCTCTTCTGTCGTCACGTCCACCTCTGCGGAAATCACGTTTACCTTCGAAGTTGTCGTCGTCTCTATCTCTGCGGAAACCGCCTCTTCTGTCGTCGCGTCCACCTCTGCGGAAATCACGTTTACCTTCGAAATTGTCGTCTCGGTCTCTGCGGAATCCTCCTCTTCTGTCATCACCGTCTTCGTCATTATTCCTTTCGAAACGTTTCTTGCGCTCATCCAGTTTTCTGTCGAACTCTTTCTTCTCAGCCCAACGTTTTGCTCTCTCTTCACGTTCTGCCTGCTCCTCGTGGCGACGACGCAAATATGCGTGGCGGTCAGTTTCCTTCAAATCCTTTCCATCCTCGTCCACGTATTTTCTGCGCATTGGATTGAAAAATTCGTTTTCCTCGCGGCGGTCGTCTCTTCTCTCCTCTCTCTTTTCCTCTCTTTCACGTGAACGACGCTCCTTGCCATCACGTACGTAGTCTTCTCTACGACCAGAGAACATCTCATATTTGCGGAATTCGCAATCGATGTTGCCATTCTTGAGCTCCACTTTGAAAGATGGAGAAAGACGGATCTGTGATGTGACCTCGTTAGGCACTGTTATGATCCAAGCATTCTTTCCTACACAATCCTCCTTAAGTTTCTTGCCGATCTCAGCGTAAAGAGTAGGAAGATCGTCACCGGCACCGATACGTTCTCCGTATGGTGGGTTGAACATGATCATCGCATCTGTCTCAGGAATCTTAAGCTCCTGGAATGGGATGCAAGTAAGCTTCACGTAACTTGCCAAACCGGCGTTAGTCACGTTCTTTTCAGCGATCTCGATGCTGCTGCGCAAGATATCTGAACCGTAGATTGTGTAGTCGAACTCTTTTTCACGGCTGTCGTCCTGGAATATCTCGTCGAACATTTCAGGGTCATAGTCTTTCCATGTCTGGAAAGCGAAGTTTTTGCGGTAAAGACCTGGAGCGATTCCTTTGGCGATCATGGCCGCCTCAACAAGGATTGTTCCCGAACCACACATTGGGTCGATGAAGTCGCTCTGTCCGTTCCACTCTGCCATCAACAGCATACCTGCAGCCAACACCTCGTTGATAGGAGCTGCTGTCTGTGCCACTCTGTAGCCACGCTTGTGTAGCGACTCACCGGAAGAATCCAATGATATCGTACATTGTCTGTCGGCAACATGGATATTGATATACAAGTCGGGATTTGTAAGACGCACACTTGGACGTTTGCCTATCTTCTCCATGAATCTGTCGGCAATAGCGTCTTTCACTCTATACTGCAAAAACTGTGAGTGACGGAATACATCTGAAAAGACAGTGGCGTCGATCGCAAAAGTCTTTCTGTCGTCAAGATACTCATCCCAATCAAAGGCCTTCACTTTTTCGTATACCTCGTCCGCACTTTCGGCCTCGAAAGTGTAGATAGGTTTGAGCACTCTCAATGCTGTACGACAAAAGAAGTTTGCCATATACAACATTTTCTTGTCACCGTAGAAGCTTACACCTCTGCGTACTTCCTGTACATTCTCGGCTCCAAGATCAATTAGTTCTTTTGCCAATACGCCCTCCAACCCTTGGAAGGTCTTAGCCACCATTTCAAATTTTTCTGCCACTTGCAAAATTCTTTAAATTTCCTGCAAAGATACGCTATTTTCCAATGAGTTGGTATCTGCCATGCTCATTTTTCTTTTCTCAGCACGACGATAATAATAGATAATACCGTATTCCTTACATTTATCAAGTTTTTCTTCTTCTTCTTTATTTGCGTAAGTGCTTTCCACTTCGTCCCAGATCTGAAGGATGATGGCGTCCACCTCTTTGTTGAGTGTATTCACCTCTTCCATCTTTCTCACTGTGTTTGCCTGGAGAACCTTCTGCTTGTTCTCAAGTTCGGCGAAGTTTTCGTAGAACACTTTCACTTTCTGGATAGACGGGTTGTAGATTGGAGCTCCACCTTTCATCTGGCGGTCACGCTCTCCGTTGATCACCTTCTGACCCCACTCAAGAAGTTTCTCGTCTGTTGAGAGGTCTGGCACCACAGTGTTCTCTGGCTGCAAACCGTATAATAGTTTGAACTCAGCTTTGATCTCCTTTCTCAACACACACATGTTGACTACCTGGATGAAGTGTGACACATAAAGACGTGCCATCTTCAGAGTTTCCTGATAGCCTTTGTTGCTCTTCACCTGTAGATCGGAGCACTGCTTGTATTCATCCAACGCGCGCTCATAACGGATGAGTAGAGATCTTGCGTCTTCAAGAGTTTTCAATGAAAAAGCAAGGTTGCGGATATCGCCTATTTTTTGGCCTTGCTCCACTGCCGACTTCAATGTGCGAAGACGGGCTTGATTTGTATTTGGTAATCTTCTGTATGGCATCTGTTAGTCCTCCCTGTAAAGTAGTGATTCTGCAATTGATTTCAGCACCTCTTTTTTGTCGGCGCTCAAAGAAAGCTGGTCTAGTGATTCCAAAGCTTTCTGATAATAGCTGTTCATCTTTTCTTCAGCTATTTTGCCTATGTTGAGAGAATTGTAGATTGCTGTCACAGCCTTCACTTTCTCGTCTCTGTCGAATGACTCTTTTGAGATCCATTCCGTCAACGATTTCTTAGTGTCGCCTGATGATTTCTCAAGGGCGGTGATTAGCAGGTAAGTCTTTTTGTTGCAACAGATGTCGCCACCGATTTTCTTTCCGAATTTTTTCACGTCGCCATACACATCCAGCCAGTCATCCTTTAGTTGGAATGCCAGACCGACGTTTATTCCGAACTCATATATAAGGTCGGCGTCTTTAGACGATGCTTTTGCGCATATAGCTCCGATTTTCAGGCTCGCAGCAAGAAGCACGGCAGTCTTCAAGCGAATCATTGCTATATATTCGTCTGCTGTGACGTCGTTGCGAGATTCAAAGTCCATATCATATTGCTGACCTTCACACACTTCTATTGTTGTCTGGTTGAAGACAGAAAGAAGAGAAGGAAGCAGAGAGTGCTCCGCTCTGCACATCACCTCGTAAGCTTGGGAAAGCATCACGTCTCCGGAAAGGATGGCAGTGTTCTCATTCCATTTTTTGTGTACGGTAGGTTTGCCACGACGCATATCAGCATTGTCCATGATATCATCGTGAAGAAGGGTGAAGTTGTGATACACTTCAAGTGCACATGCCGGATAAACAGCATCATTCACTTTGCCTCCAAAGAGGTCGCACGCCATCAACGCGAATGTTGGGCGAAGACGTTTGCCTCCGATTGAAAGCACGTATCGAATCGGCTCATACAGATTGTATGGCTCCTTGCCCTCGAAAATCGAGACAAGTGTCGATTCAATCAGTGGTAGATAATCTTTTGTGTTCATATAATATAAAGTCCTTTGTTTCTTTGTTTTGTTCGTAGGGGCAATCCCTTGTGGTTGCCCATTTGTGCCCCCTTGTGATCGTCCTGTCTTTACGGAACATGTAAATTGGCAACAGTCAATTTAGCATTCATCATTCCGCATTTGTCATTTCACACGACGTCCTGGCTACTGTTCTTTTCGCTGCGTTTGCTTCTGTTGTAGCTTCTGTAGGAATCATATTCGATATCCACATCCGGCTCCACAAACGTATCTCTGTGAGTCACTTTGAACGACACATATTTGATAGTCAGTCCACGTTCCAGCCACTGCTGCTCGTAGTAGGTGCGGATGGATAGGATCTTGTCGTCAGAGAATGAAGAATGGTAAAGATCGTTGTTGCTGAATGTCACCTCATAACGGTTACTCTTTATCATCTCATTTGTGTATGTGAACATGAAGTTGCTGTCTGTCTTAAGATGCACTGTAGCACCGTCTTTAAGAATCTGCTGGTAGAGACTCATGAATCTTGTGCTTGTCAGACGTTTGTTCACTTTCTTCATCTGTGGATCTGGGAATGTGATCCATATTTCAGACACTTCGTCTTTGTCGAAGAATCCTGCGATGGCTTCGATATTGGTGCGGATGAACGCCACGTTCGGCATCTTTTGTTCAAGTGCCTCTTTAGCTCCAGCCCACATTCTCGCTCCCTTGATGTCGACACCGATGAAATTTTTGTCGGGATACATTTTCGCAAGTGCGACAGTGTATTCTCCGCGTCCACATCCTAATTCAAGCACGATAGGATTGTCGTTGCCGAAGAAAGTGTTCCATTTTCCGCTCATCTCATGTCTTCCGCCTTGCTGCTGAAGATTGTAGAAAGGGCATTGGAACACGTGTGGATAGGAATCCATGTCGCTGAATTTCGCCAGTTTGTTTTTTGCCATCGCTCTTTTTATTATTATTCTGCATAGACTTTGCGAACTCGTATGCCGACATCTGAGATGCCTTCAAGTACGTCTTCACGCATTCCCTGCCAAATGTTTATTTTGTAAGTTCCTTGTTTCGGAAATTTCACCATAGGCATGAACGACACTGGCAAATGGTAGATGTTGGCATAGTATGAAGCTATTCCGTCTCCCACCCAATGTCCATAGTTGTCTGCCAACGCGCACTCGATAGTGTCGCTGTAGATATCACCGCTCGGACTTTCCGCTTCGATGAAAAGCCAGAGGTTCTGATATTTGTATGTGCCTTTGTTTCTCACATCCACCACGATCTCGTAGCAGTCTGTGGTGTCGTTCATCACATACTCGAATGCCAACGCATCGTCTTTTTTCCAGCCGTCTTCAGGGATATCCTTGATATCCTGGTAGACGCAATTGCTTCCGCACGAGGCAAGAAGCAGTAGTAAAAATCCGATGATGATTCTATTCATTGCTGCCTCCTCCGTTGTTGTTAGAATTCTGGTTGCCACCATTGTTGTTTGTCTGACCACCATCCTGCTGGCCATTGTTTTGACGGTTGCCGGAATGGTTCTTGTTGCGACGGTGCTGATTGCGGTTACGGTTGTTATTGTTACCGTTGTTCTCACCGTTCTGCTGGTTGCCATTGTTTTCGCCGTTCTGCTGGTTGCCATTGTTTTCGCCGTTCTGCTGGTTGCCGTTCTCATTACGAGGCTGGCGGTTTTTCTGCTGGTTGTTGCGGTCACGGTTACGGTTGTTGTTGCCGTTTCCTCCGTTCTGCTGGTTGCCCTCCTGAGCCTTGGCCTGGTTGCCATTTTCGTTGGCTGGTTGTTCGTTGGCTGGTTGTTCGTTGGCAGCGTTTTGCTGGTTTTGAGCTTCTGTGTCACCTCCGTTTCCAGCGTTCGCATTACGTTGGCGATCTTCTTTATTGCGGTTTTTATTCTTTTTCTTTTTCTTCTTGTCGAAACGAGTCAAATCGTCCTGACCTACCACATTTTCGTAGTCTACAGACTTAGTTCCTTGTTCTCCCTTGTTGTCGCTTCCGAACGGTTCTACCTTCTCACCACGTTTGTTTCGTTCGATGATAGCTTTGACTTCATCCACGGTGAGGGTTACAAGGTTGACAGCCATGTTAGGGGCTGTGCTGTATTGCATTGTGCGGGCAAGAATATCGCTTTTGAAGTGATAGTAAGTGCCGTCAAGAGTCTCAAGCTGAATGTCGCGTGGAGGGAATTCTTTCTGTGCTTCAAGGTAAGTGTCCACCTCAAAGTTCATGCAACATTTCAATTTGGCGCACTGTCCAGCAAGTTTCTGAGGGTTAGGTGAGATATCCTGGTAGCGTGCGGATGAAGTAGACACCGACACGAAGTTGGACATCCATGAAGAGCAACACAATGAGCGTCCGCATGGACCGATACCACCGATTCTTCCAGCCTCCTGACGTGCTCCGATCTGACGCATCTCGATACGTACTTTGAAAGTGTCGGCAAGCACACGTATAAGCTGACGGAAATCCACACGTTCATCGGCGATATAATAGAAGATGGCTTTATTACCGTCGCCTTGGAACTCCACGTCGCCAATTTTCATATTCAGATTCAGGTCTTCAGCGATTTTGCGAGCCTTGATCATTGTCTCCTGTTCGCATGCTTTCACCTCTTCAAAATGGTCAAGGTCGCTCTGCTTCGATTTGCGGAAGATACGCTTGATGTCAGCACGGTTAGGGTCGACGCGATTCTTCTTCATCTGAAGGAGCACCAATGGGCCAAGAAGAGAGACTCTTCCTATATCATGGCCTGGCATTGCCTCAACAGTGACCCAATCTCCTTTTTCAAGGAGAAGATTGTTGGTGTTGCGGAAATAACCTTTGCGGGTGTTCTTGAAAGTCACCTCCACAAGGTCAGTGGTTTGCATAGCGCCGGGCACATCGCAAAGCCAGTCGAATGTATCTAATTTCAAGTCGGTGTGTTTGCTGCAGCCTTGGGCATTCATGTTGCATCCGCCACCGTTGTCTATACTACTCATTAATTATATATTTTATTTTTTAAGCAGAGTCATCACTTTGAGAGCCAGATCATAGAAAATGATTTTAGACATTCCGTTTCTCTCAATGTGGAATTCCGCTTTTGATAATTCATCTACTAACTGCCATACATTCTTCTCGTTGATGAAGCGTGCGAATTTCGACGAGAAGGCATTTTCGTCGTTCGTCATATAGTTGAGCGACTGGTTGCCCACGTTGAGGATGAAATTCTCACGTATCATATGCTGGCAATATTGCAAAAAGGAGATTTGTTTTTTTCTCGACAGTTTCGCAAGTTCATTGCTCAGGTTGATGAGGTCGTCTAGGTCGCTGACATACGCCTTTCTCATCAGACGGATGAATGTGTCCAAGAAAGTGTTAGCTCCGTCGTCAAGCAGTTCGAACGCAGCGATGAGGCTGCCTTTGCTAAGGCGTGCTGCATACTGAATCTGATTGTCATCGGCATTGCTGTTCTTTGTTCTAATCGCATTTGCCAGCACCTTTTCCGGAAGAGCGTGCATCACCACTCTTTGTGTACGCGACTGGATGGTTGGCAGGATATCGTCAGGCTTGTCGCTCACCAGAAGGAAGAGAGTTTTGCCGACGGGTTCCTCGATGCTTTTGAGCACTCGGTTGGAACACTCCGCGCCCATCAGTTCCGGATGCCAAATCACCACCACTTTGTATTCGCTCTCGCAGGCCTTCATCTGCAGTTTGCGGATCAGCTCATTGCCTTCGCAGTTGTAGATGATGGGTTGTTTGGTGGCGACGCTGCTGAATTCCTCCTCCACCCATTTGTCGAGATTGAAGTAGGGCGACGTCGCAAACATTTCCCTCCACCCGTCGAGATGCTCCATACAGTATTCATCGCTTCCCGCAGGTTTCTTTTGGATTATCGGGAAGACGAAATGGAGATCCGGATGTGCGAGCATAGCGTATTTTTTGCATGACGGGCATTGTCCGCAGGAGTCGTTCTCTCCTTTGTTTTCGCACGACACGTATTGGGCGTATGCTAATGCTAACGGCAATTTACCCACACCCTCCGGGCCACAGAACAGCTGAGCGTGCGGAATTCTGCCAGACTTGACAGCGTCGATGAGTTGTCGTTTGAGCTCATCGTGCCCGTATACATCGCGAAAAAACATTCTATGCAAAATTACACTTGTATGCAAAAATAATAAAGTTCGAAAATTTAAGCAAATAAACCTGCGAATAAAATTTTTGAAGTGTAGTTTTGTGGTATTCGTGAGAGGGGGAAGGAGGGTTAAGGGTTAAAGATTAAGGGTTAAAGATTAAGGGTTAAAGATTAAGGGTTAAGGATTAAGGGTTAAGGATTAAGGATTAAGGGTTAAGGATTAAGGGTTAAGGGTTAAAGATTAAGGACTGGGATATGTCGGTAGGAAAAATAAGTGAAAGTTTGATGATTGTGAAGGACGGAAAGTCCAAATATCCGTCTCTTCTGCGAGTTTGCAAAAATGAGCGGTAAAATCAAGCGTATATTCGAAAAAACATTAAAATTATCGAATATACTCGACAAAATTCAGTGGTTTTTATCGAGTATATTCGATAAAAATGCAAAAAAAACTCATTTTCTGATATAATACATCTGTGTCATACAATAATGATGTATGTAAAGATAATAATCTTTTAATCAGTATTGTGCAGGATGGCCCCTACTCTAAGGGTTGTAGACCCTTTATCGCTCGCGACGGTAGCCGATTCCAAAATGATCGAGGTCGACAGACCGAAATCATTTTGGTGTCGGTTTATATGATTTTGTATTTTATGTGTTCGCCTACGGCTCGCACGTGGGAAGGGGTTAGGGCCAATATCTATTAAACATGGGCCCTTAACAATCCTCATTTATGACACTCCAACTGCAATTTTTCTCCTAATTTTTAATTTTGAATAGACGTTATTTAGCAGAAACACCACAATATGATGCTTCTACTTCACATACCAATCGTACGTCTTTTTGACATAGAAAATAATCCTTTCCATCAACTCAGATGGTTGGATTTCCGTCGCCATAATTCCTGAGTTAAGGATCATAAACGCTATGCTGTCGTAGTTGTCGGAATAGAAATGCAATATGTATGAATCATTCAACTCTTCCTCGTAAACGAAGCCATAATACTCTTTCCAGTTGTCAAGGTAACGGTAAACATCTTTTTTGATACGGAAACTGATATTGGGCGTATGATCGAATGGTTTCTGGGAATCGAGAAATTCGGAAATCGAGAGTATGTCTTCTTTGGAGCATGGCAAATCGGTGACTTTCAGATCGACAATTCTGTCAAGACGAAAATCACGATAATCTTTTCTCAGTCGGCACCAGGCAAACAGATGCCAATTGCCGAGATAGTTGCATAGCCCCACGCATTCGAGCATACGTTCCACTGGCTCTGTCTCTTTTAATGATACATATTTGATTTTCAGTATTTTTTTATCGGTGATGGCTTTCTGAATATCGCTGATGTATAGGTTTTTGACGGGATTGTTGCCGATCACTTCGACGTGTTTGGAAATAGTCTCTGCAGTCTCTTTTTCCTGTGGTTTCAGGATGGCTTTTATTTTGAAAAGTGCACTTTCGTAATCTTTGTTGACGGTGCGGTCGGAGTTTTGTGAAAACAACTTTGCTCCCATGGTCAGTGCTGATGCCTCCTCTTTTGTGAAAGCAACAGGACGTAGTGTGTAATTGTCGTTGATGAAATATCCGACGCCAGCCTCTGCTCCTATTGGAATACCGCTCTCTTCAAGAGCACGGATATCTCTGTAGATGGTTCTTAAACTTAGGTCGAACCTGTCGGCAAGTTCTTGGGCAGTCACCACTTTTTTTGACTGTAGATGTGTGAGAATAGCCTGAAGGCGGTCGGTGCGATTCATTTTGTCTTTATTAATCAAGTGTTGCAATTATAGCAAATCACCACAAATTAATCAAAGGTTATTTTGAAAAATTTGTGGTGATCAGATCGTCATATTGTGATAAACAAGTTTTTTAAACCAGTCCTATCATCACTTCTGTGATACAGTTTTCCTGATTCTCAAAATCACAACGGATGTAAACCTCACGTGTTATGCCTGTTATCTGAAGAGTGTTGTCTGCGACATGTTTCATCAGTTTGCAGTAGACAGGTCCGAGTTCAGCCCAAGGACCTTCGTGAAGTGTCTGAAGTGCTTTGAATTCACCGATCTCACCGATTTCGAATCCTTCTGGTTTCAATCCGTTTCCTTCGCCCATAATAGGAAGCATTATTTCCAGTTGGAATACAGTGTCTGGTTTGCCATCAGCTCCTGTATACTGCCAAATCTGAGGCTCATAGGTTTGATACCCGCATTTTTGAGCCTCAGCATAAAGTTCGGTTGGCTTTGTACCTGTGTACTTGTCGAGGTCTTTGAGAGTTGCTTTGGTAGTGAACTTCATCACTTTCTTTGCCTTTACTGTTGTTATTCTCATTTTTTTAGAAATTAAAGATTAATACTAATGTCGATCTTTTTGTTTCGACATGACAAAGGTAAAATGGGGCAAGTGACAACATTATGTCAGTAGTGTTTCAGTTTTTCATGTTTTTTTTGTGAAATTGTAGAAAAGGATGCTAAAAAATGGCGGTGGGTTGTAAATGTTTATGAATAATGATTAATTTTGGAGACAGTTAATAGGGTTTTAATGCGAATAAAAAGCATTTTATTTTTAGTTAGTTAGGTTTATGATGTGTTTATTTTCTAAAAGCAAGATAGTGATTATACTGTCCATGCTTGCATTTTCGTTTAACTCCTTGTTCGCGAAAGTTTCTATAACAGAAATCATGCAGAGCAACTTTGGAGGAGTGTTGGATTATTATAATGAATACCCAGATTCTTGGGTGGAGGTTCATAATTCAAGTGATCAAGACATTGATTTAAAAGGTTATTCTATTTCGGAGGTCAACAATATTGATTCTGCTTACATATTGCCGGAATCTTTGGTGGTCCCTGCTGATGGTTATACTCTTATTTATTGTGACAAGGAGAATAAAAAACAGCATACGGATTTCAGATTGAATTCTGATAAACCAGGAGTTGTCTATTTGTGGGACAACAATGGTGTGATGATGGATTCTCTCCCGTATCCTGAAATGATTTCTCCTGAAGTCTCTTGGGGACGTCTGCCAGATTTTCCTGATAGCTTGTCTCATTTTAGGATCTCCACTCCTGAAAAAGAGAACAATAATACCAATTGTGAGAGGGTTCTCAAAAAGGTAGACTTTTCTGTTGACGGTGGAGTTAAGAAAGAATCGTTTTACTTGAAACTAAGTTTGAAAGGTGACTATCCTGAAGATGCGGTTATCAGATATACGACTGATGGTAAGGAGCCGACAGAGAATAGTAAATTGTATAAGGATTCTATTTATATCAGTAAAACGACAGTTGTCAGAGCTAAACCTTTTAGCGATAGTGCGATCAGCAAAATCAGTAAAACTCAAACGTATTTCTTTGATATTGACAACAAGATGCCTATCATCAATATTGTTTGTGATAGGGATTATCTATACAGTAAAAATATAGGTATTTTGTCTGATGCGACTAATTATGCTCAGAGTCATCCTGACAATCCTTCCCCAAGATCATGGATGGGTGATTACAACTATTTATACAATTGGCGCAGACCTATCAATGTGGAGTATTATTCAGGGGACTCTTTGGACTCCGGTTTCAACCAATTGTCTGAGACCCGTGTGAGTGGCAATGTGTCACGAACTAATGCAAAAAATAAATCCATGGTAATATATGCCAACAAACGTTTTGGCGACAAACACTTCAAGGGAGTATTTTGGGAACATTTGAGGCCAAATGCCGATAAACAGAAGAGTATGACAATTCGTTCTTCGGGTCAAAGTGGTTTTAATTTGGTGTCTGCACTCAAAGATATGATTTCACAAACGGCTATCGGACGATTTGCCAGATATTATGACGTCGATTTTCAGGCGCAACGAAATGTGAAATTTTGCATAAATGGTGAATACAAGCAGATTATGCATTTGCAAGAGCGTGATAATGATGATATGATTTGGGCTAACCACAACAAGGTTAGTGATATTGAAAGTGTGGAGACATTGTCAGGAATCTATGATAATATGATAGACGAAAATCTGTATCCAAACTATGTTTACTTCAAGAAAACCTTCGAATCGCCCACCTCTACATATGAGCAAATGTCTGAGGTGTTGGATATTAATGCATTCATGAATTTTGTATCGACGCAAGCATATTTTGCGAATGTTGATTTCCCATATAATAATGTCGCAATGTGGTTTGATAAACAGGGGACAAAAAAATGGCGTTGGATTTTGAAAGATATGGATGCAACCATTCACCGTACTGTTTTTCCATATTATAATTTTTTATTAAGAGAAGAACCTTTTGAGGAAATATCGATGGCTAATACTAAAGAAGCATGTGAGGTCTATATAAAAATGTTCTCTTTGGAAAAATTCAGACAGCCATTCATTGACAGAACATGTGTCTTAGCTGGTACGGCATTCTCTAAGAACACGATAGATTATATGTTGGATAGTCTTAGTGCTGATATATCATTAGTTTTGAGAGATTATGATATGGAAAGTTTTTTAATGGAATTGGAAGATATTTATGAATGGAGTAGAGAACGTCATAAATTCTATAATTTTCATTTAAGCGATTTCTTTGATTTGGGTGATACAGTACAAATGTCAGTCAAAGGATTGTATAAAGACTCGATAATCTACGTCAACAATAATCCTTTGATGTATAATAAGTTTGAAGGTTATTTCTTTGAGGGTCGTGATCTGTATCTGACTCATGACGACAAGTTGGATATATATGGCCTTGGTTGTGCTGATACTGATAAAATCACGTATTTGGATTTGGGCAAACCTGTCCAAACAACCGACTCTATTGCAACGCGATGGACTATTTCATATTCTCTGGATGGTGAACGTGTGAAAGAGCATTATACAAATGACAATCTTCATTATAAGATTCCAGCTGGTGCAAAAGATGTCCATATTGCAGACGGGTATATGGGACAAGGATTCTTGTCACCTTCTCGTGACATTCCAAACTGCAGGCCAGAAAACCTTACTTATATGGTTTATAGTGTAGGAGGAGTGTTAATTGGTAAATTCAATTATGCGGAAATCTGTGAATTCAAACAGAAAGAAGATATAAATATTGTTGTGGCTTTGGATTCTATGGGTAGAAAAATCTATTCGATCAAATTGATGAAAGAATGACTTTAATAAGAATTTTCAATAAATGCTGTAATTAAAGTTATCAAATTGAATTTATTAAACAGTGGAGAATCTACGGATTCTCCACTGTTTTTATTAAAAAATGAAGGAAATTGAAGCTAAACATGGTCGTTTTAAGGTTTTTTCCACAAAAAACAAAAAATAATTCAAAATAAAATAATAAATGTTGTGCACGATATAAATATTTTATTATTTTTGCATTGAGTTCAGTAAGAGATTGATTATTCGTCTTTGCTGAATAAGAAAAATGAGTCGCAAACGATAAAAAAATTATGATTATGGGTATCTACGACATCAAAGTGATAAAGCGTGAGAATCTTCAGGATAAGGAGGTTTCACTTAGTGAGTATCAGGGCAAGGTTATGCTGATAGTCAATACAGCGACAGGTTGTGGTTTAACACCTCAGTATGAGGCATTGGAGAAACTTTACCGCAAGTATCAGTCGGTCGACTTTACAATCCTTGATTTCCCTTGCAACCAGTTTATGGAGCAGGCCAAGGGGAACGATGAGGAAATTTCTTCATTCTGCACATTGAAGTACGACACTACTTTTCCTCGTTTCAAAAAGATAGATGTGAATGGGGAAAACGAATCTCCACTCTACACTTTCTTGAAAAATGCTATTGAGGAGCGTGATGACAATGGATTCAGTTTTAAGAATCTGCTTCTTTCGCTTACGTCAAAAATCAATGGAAAGAGTGGTAAGAAGAGTGATATCAAGTGGAATTTCGAAAAATTCCTGGTGGATAAGAACGGTAATGTTGTGAAGCGTTTTGCTCCGACAGTAACGCCAGGAGAGATTGAGTCGGAAATTGTTAAACTGCTGAAGGTTTGATAATAAGCAAGATAAATTTTGGATGATTTGGTAGAACAAACGAACTGAAAAAAAAGCCAACGGAGGTTCACTCTGTTGGCTTTTAACTTTATAAGACAAATATTTTACTCTATGCTCTCCTTAATACTTTGCAACACATAGTCAAGTATCTCTTGTGTGTGGCAAGCTGATATGAAATTGCCCTCAAACTGTGATGGGCTTACATAAATGCCTTTGCTGAGCATATTTCTGAAATATTTAGCGAATCTTTCCTGATTGCTTCTCTTTGTGTCTTGGAAATTGCGTACAGGATCATCGTTGAAAAACAATGTGAACATTGAGCCGCAACGGTTGAGCTGGATGCCTTTGCCCTCAACAATCTTTTCCAACTTCTCAATGAACTTGTCGCTTCTTTCCTCAAGTTCTTCATAGAATCCTGGTTGAGACAACTGATTCAATGTCTCTATTCCTGCTGCCATAGCCACTGGGTTTCCACTTAGTGTACCTGCCTGATAAACAGGGCCGTCTGGAGCAAGGCAACGCATGATGTCTTCTCTTCCTCCAAATGCGGCTGCTGGGAATCCACCTCCTGCAATCTTTCCTACTGTGGTCATGTCAGGTTTGATTCCGAATCTTTGTTGTGCGCCACCTCTTGAAAGACGGAAGCCTGTTATCACCTCGTCGAAGATCAATACCGCTCCATGCTGGGATGTCACCTCTCTGGTTGTTTTTAGGAACTCTTCTGAAGGAACCACTACACCCATGTTGCATGCCACTGGTTCAAGGATAAGTGCAGCCACTTTGTCTCCGTTCTCAGCGAAATATTTCTTTAGCGCTTCAGTGTCATTATATGGCAGTACGACGGTGTGTTTCACGAAATCGTTAGGCACTCCTGCCGACGATGCGTTGGAGATATTGGCGACGCCAGATCCAGCCGCAACAAGCAGGTGGTCGGCATGACCGTGGTAGTTGCCTTCGAATTTCACCAATATATCTCGACCTGTGTATCCGCGTGCAACACGTATCGCTGACATAGTGGCTTCTGTACCACTATTCACGAAACGTAGACGTTCCATTGAAGGGATAGCCTCTCTGACTTTTTGCGCCAGAATTGTTTCGCTTACAGTAGGTATTCCGTAGCTGCTTCCGCGCATAACTGCGTCGACTGCCGCCTTGCTGACTTTCTCTTGGTTATGTCCTAGGATGAAGACTCCCCACGACATACAGAAATCGATGAATTTGTTGTCGTCAATATCTGTGACGTATGCTCCTTTGGCTTCTTTGACGAAAAGAGGGGTTGTGCCCACGCTGCGTAAAGCTCGCACAGGACTATTGACTCCTCCTGGAATTACCTGAAGAGCCTCGGCAAAAGCCGCTGCTGATTTTTCTCTGTTGTTTATGCCCATCTCTGCATGTATTCTTTAGCGTAGTAAGTAATGATGTATTTTGCTCCGGCTCTCTTGATTGCGATGAGGCTCTCAAAAACGATGCGTTTCTCGTCAAGGAATCCCATTTTTGCGGCTGCTTTAGCCATTGAGTATTCTCCACTCACTTGGTATGCTACCATAGGTATGTTAGGGAATTTCTCCACACCACGGGCGATTATATCAAGGTATGGCATGGCTGGTTTCACCATTGTCCAGTCTGCTCCTTCCGCAACGTCTGCCTCTATCTCTCCGATTCCCTGATCATGGGTTCTGAAATCCATCTGATATGTTCTTCTGTCGCCAAAAGATGGGGCAGAGTCGGCCGCGTCTCTGAATGGTCCGTAATAAGCGGACGCATATTTTGCGGAGTAGGCCATGATCTTGCATTTGTCACGAAGTCCGGCCTCTGTCAGTCTCTTGTGAAGAGCTTCGATCTGTCCGTCCATCATAGCCGACGGTGCCACAAAATCAGCTCCTGCTTTAGCGTGGACGTAAGCCATCTCTGCAAGCAAAGGTAGAGTGGCATCGTTGTCGACGTCGTTGTCTTTCAACAATCCGCAATGTCCGTGGCTTGTATATTCGCAAAGGCAGACATCAGTGAAGACCAATACTTCTGGCACTGCCTTTTTGATGGCCTTGACGGCTCTGCATACAAGAGCGTCTTCTGTATAGGCTAATGATCCTCGCTCATCTTTCAGTTTGTCTTCGATGACACCGAACAATAATATTTTATTTATACCTAATTTGTAAACTTCCTTAACATCATCCACCAAAGTGTCGATGGAAAATCTATAAATGCCAGGCATACTTGAGATTTCGCTTTTTACGCCAGTACCTTCCACAACGAAGTAAGGAAATATGAAATCCTCAGCTTTCACATTTACGTCGGCATATTGGTCGCGAGTGGCCTGATCTTTTCTGAATTCTCTATATCTGATCATTTTATATGTTTTTATTTAGTATTTGCGTCAAATGATTTTCTGTGACTATACCTCTGGTCTTTAATTCTTTATCCGTCGGCAGATACCCGTACAATTTTATAAAATTATCAATTGTGCTGGGCGACGTGAATATGATACGGCTGATTTTCGACAGGTCAACTTTCTTGGGATTGCTTGGCATCTTGTTTTCGTATGCTGTAACCGTTGTTACTTGGAATCCCAGTTCTTTGAGTCCGTCGGGAATCAGGTTGAGAGCCAGATTAGACCGTGGGATAATCACTTGTCCTCTTTCTCTTTTTGAAAACCAATCAATCACGCCGTATGAGTTGTCTTCTTCCACCTGCTCCACATTCAGGAACCCTGCCTCAACAAGAGCCAGTGTTGTTGTGGCTCCTATCGACACCACTTTTTTGTTTGGCATGACATGTTGTGGATCTCTTCCGTCGAGAGCTAAACTCCAATATTTTACGGAATATCTGCTTGTGAAAAGCAGGTAACCTGTATTTTCGCTTTTGTCGTTATACCATTGATCTGCAGCCTTACGAAGTTGGGAATCGTCTTTAATAGGCACTATCTCAATTAGTGGTGTATGGATGTACTCTTTGTTGTTGCAGACGAGTCCTGTAAACAATGTGCTCATACCAAACTATCTTTTTGGAAGATGGCCTTCAAGTCGGCTCTTCCTTTCTTTGCTGTGATGGCAAGTCGGCCCTGCATCGGATGAGTGGCAAACGGTAGAACTTCAGCTATCTCGTTTTCCATTCCAAGACGTTTGAGCGCGCATGTCGCCACTATGGCAGCATCTATATCCCCACGTCGCACCTGGGCTACACGATCCTCTATACAACCACGAATGTCTACAATCTGGATGTCTGGGCGAAGGGCTAACAGCTCCTTGCGTCTTAATGGAGAGCTTGTTCCAATTTTGCTGCCTGGTTTCAGTTCCGACAATTTGAGATTATTGAAACTTACGAGTGAGTCTGTCTTGTCGAATGCTTCATAAAGGGCTATCACTTCCAGGTCTGGATGCAGCTTTTCAGGAAGATCTTTAGCGGAATGGATGGCGATATCCGCGTCATCGTTAAGCAGTGCTGTGTCCAATTCCCTTGTGAACATATCGTCCGGAGCCTCACCGTTGAGCAGTGAGATCTTCAGGTTTTTGTCGCCATACGATTCGGAATAGATCACAGTGTGGGGCACGTCTGGAAAACGGTTGAAAACCTCAGTGACCTGCAGTCTGGACAGCTTGCTGCTTCTGGCAATCACACGTACAGGTTTGGACCTGCTATCGCGTCTGTCGAGAATCTCCTTAAGTTTTTCAATTTCTTCCTCTATCATTTTTTCTGCTTTTTCCACTTCGTCTTCTCTGATGGAAAGGTTGGCTTTCACCAGTTCCTCCACATCGTGAAGATTATAAAGCGTTATGCCATCCACATAGCCTACATTAGGATCGATGTCGCGAGGGAAGGCAAGATCTATACACAGCATTTTGTGTCTGGTAGTTATATCTTCCTTGCAGATCACATGGTCGGGGGAAGATGTGGCGCTTATAACGACGTCGCTATTGCCCAGCACGTCAGGAAGTTGGTCGAATCCGTGGCATTCTATTGAATATTTTTCGGCAATTTCCTCGGCATTGGCGACTGTTCGGTTGACGAGCATCACATTCTCTGCACCTTTGTTTTTGAGAAACTTTATGATGTCTTCGTTAAGTTTGTTGACGCCGATTATTGCGATCTTTGCTGTCTTGACGTCAATATGTTCTTTCTTTATGATCTCGATGGCTGCGAGGCTGTGGCTGACAGCTCCATATGAAATTTGGGTGTCAACGCGCACTTGTTTGCCGATCTCCAAAGCGCATTCAAACAGTTTGTGGATTCCGCTCGGCAGTTTCTGACCGCTTTGTCTGGCGGTCATATATGCGTCTTTGACTTGTCCTTGAACAGCCTTTTCACCCATGATGGCTGATTCCAGTCCACAAACAACTCTGAAAAGATGGCGTGCCACGTCGTCGGGCACTTTGCCATCACCATAGTAAAGCTCTATACGGTTGCAAGTTTGCAAAAGGACCGATGGACCTACCGATAAAGTTTCCAATTTCTGAAGAAATTCCTCTCGGTCGGTGAGCGATGCGTTTTGGTGGTTGATGGATATATATTGTATCATTATATTTTAAATCCAGTTAGTTGCTTTAATCCAGTCAGTTAGATACTTAATGTTTTGGAATGGAGTGTTTGGCATTACGCCATGACCCAAGTTTAATATCCAACCAGGATTGTTTGCGAAAAATGGCTTGTAGTTTTTCTCCATATAGTTGATGATCTCATCCTTGGATGCGAATAGCAGCATAGGATCTATGTTGCCTTGCAGACCCACTTGAGGATGCACCAACTGTCGGGCTTGGGAGAGTGATGTCTGCCAATCTATGCTTACGAAATCGCATAGATCAGGTGTCACTAGGCTCAAGCCAGCCCCTAATCCTTTTGGAAAAAATATGAAAGGAATGCCTTTTGATCTTACAGCGTCGGCAATACGTCTTACAGCTGGAATAAACATTTCCTTGTAGATATCCAATGGCATTAATCCAGCGTGGGTATCAAACAGCTGGAAGGCATCAACGCCACGGTTTATCTGCTGTGTCGCGTATTCAATACTGAATTCTGTGACTGCGTCAATCAGAAGTTCAGTCTCCTTTTTGTTCTGATATATGAATTTACGAGCCTCTGGAAACTCATGTTTGAGGCTTGTCCCCTGCAACATGTAGAATAGGGTGGTGAGTGGAGCTCCACAAAAACCAAGTAGTGGAACGTCGCTTTGACGTTTCACTAATTCGATGGCACTATACACGAAAGAGAGTTTGTCACTGTCAGGTGATAAACATTTGTGTGGATTTTGTGCATCAACAAGTGGATTGTGGAAAACAGGACCTTTGTCTGTCCACTCAATGTCCATTCCCATAGCGGTAGGGATGGTGAGTATGTCACTGAAAATAATCGCCGCGTCGACGCCAAGATCCTCTACAGGAAGCAAAGTCACCTTTGCCGCAAGCTCTGGCGTTGTCATCAGTTCCCGGAAACTGTATTGTTTTCTAAGTTCATTGTAGCTTGGAAGAATACGTCCAGCTTGTCTCATATACCAAACCGGTGGTCTGTTGTGGTCTTTGCTCTTCAATGTTCTTATAAACACGTTGTCCATGAAATGTATTAATTATAATATGCAAAGGTCATCATATTTATTGAAATATGCAAAAATAATTGTGCAAACAAGAATTTCATTTTATATCTGTCCGTTTTTGTGAACTCGCAGAGGAAAGTGAAGGAGGGTCAATATCTATCAAACACGGGCCATTAAAAATCCTTAAAATCAGTCATAAACGACAAAAAACTATTTTAATATTGATAAAATCAAAAAATAGTACCGATTTTTTGATTTACAACTCAAAAAATCGGTGCTATTTTTTAGTTTAGCCTTTTTTTATAACTTTGCATAATAAATAAATATTAAGATGTCACTCATAAAAAGACTTTTACAAGATCATATTGAGGAACGTATGTTCAAAGGTAAAGCAATCATTCTTATTGGAGCACGACAAGTAGGAAAATCCACACTATGCCAACAAATATTGGATTCTTCTAATTTGCCGGTAGGCAAAGATCAGATTCTTTCGTTGTATTGTGATGATGCTTATGCACGAGAATTGCTTGAACATGCCGATAATCTGAATGATATGCGTCAACTGGTTGCCAATAATAAACTTATATACGTAGATGAAGCACAGCGCATACAAGGTATAGGAATAAGACTAAAGTTAATTACTGATCATTTTAAGGATGTTCAGTTGCTTGTGACAGGGTCTTCATCGTTTATGTTGCAAGGTAAATTGAACGAACCTCTTACAGGTCGTAAATTTGAGTATCAGCTATTTCCTATATCCATGCAGGAAATTTTGAATGATGGTGGTATATTACGTGCCAAACAGAAGTTCGAATCGATGCTGATATATGGGTCGTATCCTGATGTGATAACCGGAGAGCAAAATCCGCGTGAAATATTGCAGAACCTATCAGGTAGCTATATGTATCAGGATTTACTCTCATTGGAGGGGGTACGAAAACCAGTAATAATAGAAAAATTACTTGTGGCATTGGCGTTACAAGTTGGCAGTGAGGTCTCATATAATGAGTTGGCTCTTACCGTTGGAACAGATAGTAGAACGATTGAGAAATATGTTGACTTGCTAGAGAAGTGCTATATCGTCTTTCGTTTGAATGGTCTGAGCAGAAATCTTAGATCAGAACTGAAGAAAAGCAAGAAAATATATTTTTACGACAACGGCATAAGGAATGCTCTCATTCAAAATTTCAATTCCATCAACCTTCGTCAAGACATGGGTGCATTGTGGGAGAATTTTTTTATTTCGGAACGCATGAAATACAATCGTTATAATGGTCGCTATGTGAATACTTATTTTTGGAGAACAAAAGAGCAGCAAGAAATAGACTATATAGAAGAATGCGACGGAGCGATGACAGCATTTGAAATGAAATGGAATCCTAATAAAGGTGGCTCAAAATTTCCCAAAGCTTTCCTAGAGGCATACAATATCAAGGAAACAGTTGTTATAACTCCCAATAATTATTTGGACTGGCTACAATAATAACATAAACATAAGAGTGCATTAAGAACCCTTTTTCCTATAGCTTGAATTTCAGCGAAAATTCAAGTGAGTGGTCGCTGTGCTTATACGTCACGTCTTCTCTTATTGGAGGCAAAACACTGCGATAGTCAAACTCGTAGATGACGCTTAAATACAAGGCTGACACTATCTTGCATTCTATTTCTGCCTCATTCCTTATCAAATAATCATTGAACTCGCCCACTTTCGGCTGATAGAAAATTTTCTCTATCAGATGGACCGACTCACCAATCTTTTGCTTCATTTTGGGCCTCAGGGAGAGACGGAATGCCTGGTCATCCAAGGTTTTCTTATCGTCTGTGTAGTCGACGACATCGTAAAGCCCAGCCAGACTGATGGAGTAGTCGCAGACTTTGGGTTTGTTATAAATACGGTATTTGACTCCCGCCACTGAATACAATCTGAAGTTGTAGCCTTTGTAAGTGTTGTGGACGTACTCACATGCAAGCAGTGGCGACCATTTCCTGTATTGTATAAAATCTACTTTAAGTGCAGCTTCAATGCCGTTGTTTTTTATTTTATGGTCGCTTTGGGAAAAGGTGTATTTCCCTGCCAATGCGAATGAAATAGTGCTGTCGTCTGTAGCGATCCCTCCCGTCGCCTTGATATCTGATTTATCGATGTTTCCTGAACTCAATGATCCTCCTGCAGAGAGAAATCCAGACAATTTTTTCTCTTTCGCTTCTTCCTTTTTTTCTGTCTCTTCTGCATTCGACGTGAATGTGCAGAACATTATCATTGTCAATAATACAATGATTAGATGAGGTTTACGTAACATAAATTCTGATTCTTTGCGCAAAGATAGTGAAAATTTGCCAAATGAACTCATAGTGGATTATGGGTTTGCACTATTTGTCACGTCACCTGAGTCTCTCCGGATTTTAATAAATGAAGCCGAATTTTTCAGCAAATTTACAATTTTGCACGATAGAGTATGCAATTTTTAAACCACAGAGGCCAGAAGGTCCCAGAGAAAAGTCTACGACTTTTTTGAGAGAAAGAGAGAAAATTGTGCAGAGACAATAATAGAAATTGATAGTTTTTACTTGTTTCCTTTAGCCCTGTTATGTGTAACACAAAGCATCTGACAATTATTTATATCTGTTGCACCTCCTTTGCTCCATGCTGTCACGTGATCAGCGTCCATTTCTGTCAGTTTCCAAATCTTTGTTTTGTTGGTATTGTCACCCAAAGCACATAGAGGACAGTTGGATTGACCTGCAGCTTCTGCCGTTTTGGTTTGTTTAGCATAAACAGTTTTCTTGGTTGCATCATCGAATACTCTTACTTCAATCAGTTTGTGTTCCACACACCCGCCAAGGATGTATTCATATATGCCTTTTCTGTTCTTTACGTATGGGTCGCCATATAGTTCTTTCACCTTCTTGTCCACGTCATCTATGCTATATGCCTTTGTGTGGTAGGTCTCATAGAGCCGTCCCCATTCCAATCCGCACATTTCTTTTTCAACTGATTTGAAGGTTGTAGATATCCATTCAATGACGCTTATAAAGTATGTTTTCAGTTCATTGATGTTTGTGTCCTGACGATGTTGGCTCATGTAGTTGTCAACAGCTCCTTTGCTCACCCAGTCGAGAGCTGTGCGTAGAAAGTCCTGACGAATGACAGAACCAGAGACGTATGCACTCCATTTTTGAATGTTGGCATTTTGTGAGTTTGAAAACTCTGCTTTTGCGAGTGTGACGAATGGACCAGAATATATGGCATTAAGAAGTTCTTGCTCTTTTAGTGGTACTCCAGCTATATTGATAGTCTTGAACCACTCTTTGATTTCACTCTCTTCACCTTCGCAAATATAGATGAGCAAAGGAGTCTGCATTATCTTGTCTTGCAGATTTTTTGGGAGTCCGCTGAAGTATTGTTCCATTCCGTTACTATCCTTTATTGCGAATTTTTTTGTCACATATCGACCAAAGGAAGTGATACGTTGTTGACCGTCGAGCACTTCATATTTATCTTCACCTATTTTGTTGAAATAGATGATTCCCAACGGATAGCCTTTTATGATTGAGTCTATCACAGCCACATCTTTTTTGCCATCCGCATAGATGTAGTTTCGCTGATACTCTGGTTGGATGGTGAGTTTTCCATCCAGTCCGAACAAACCTTTGCCTTCCAACTCGTTGTATTGGAACCCTTTGCAGATATCTGCGATGGTGATGTCAGTACGGAGTTGTGTTTTCATGATTGTTTGATTTTTGTTTGTTGTACATCTTTTGGAACCCCGCACATCTACGTTACGATGTACGGGGGTTATTGAGATGGATTCTTACGAGTGCTGGAAAGTTAAGTCCATGCTTCGAATTCTACGGTATTGCCGTTATCCGCTCTGATTTTACCATATCCAGCGGCCTCAAGTTCTCCTCCTGCTTTTTTGTCGACCTTAAACTTTATATGTCTATAACCATTCTGTTTGGCGGTTTCAATCAGCTCTTTTGCTCCTTCAACTTGTTTCTCTGTGTTGTCGGTGAACGTCTCTTTGATTAGGTATCCAAGCCAACCCATAGGACCACTTGCAAGTAATCCTGCATTTAACCATCCTTCTTTAGTGGTTAAGTCAAATTTTTGTGAAAAATCCATAATATTAAATGGTTGATAATTAGTCTTGTTTTTTGCGGATAAGGATACGGGAGTATGGACATTTAGGTGTTCCATCTATTGTATATTGGATGTCTGTCCTTCCTCTATAATTCTTAGTAACGCCGAGAGATTTGGCTAACTCTCCTGAACCGATGCCAATTAGTTCAAATTGTTCAGGACAATATTTACCTAAAAAGGAATCTGGAACTCCCATTATCCCATCATAATCTGATGGGATTGCATCGGTATAAGGAACATCAAGTGCTTCGAAATTATCATACTTTATATAGCCATATTTCTTAATCTCTTTGTGTTTGCTATATTTCAAATTATCTGATAGAGTCATGAGTTGAAGAGGCTGGTGGCGTCTTCCATGCTCAATATTTGTAAACCATGCAATAGCTGGTGTCTTTACGTAATTTTCATCTGGATTATATCCCTGGGATTCAACAAATTTTCTATTTGCTTCAAGGTTATTTTCATATGGAGTTTTGAATACAAGAGAAATGTTAAATCCGTATCCTACCCAAATGTCGTTTGTTTTTATACGAGTAAATATTTTTGAGTAATGAATTGCACTCATTCTTCCCAATATGATGAATTTTTTCTGGGAATCTTGTACCCAATCCATGAAGTCTATAAACAGCGAAAAAGGAGGATTTGTGATGATTATGTCCGCTTCATCACGCAATTTTTTCACCTCATTGCTCCGAAAATCACCGTCGCCTTCAAGATAATCCCATTCGAGATCGTCATAGTCTATGGTGCCGTTGTTGTTCACGTCTCTTTCCAGAATGAAAATCTTGCCGTTGGTCTTGGATTTATCTTTGTCGTAGTTGGGGTTTTCCGTCTCGAAGAGAGTAGGTTGCCAACTTTTTATAGTTTTGCTTTCTGGGGCGAAACTCGTGGAAATCAGTTTCTTTAGCCCGAATTCCTCAAAGTTTTGTGCAAAAAATTTAGTGAAGTTGCTCCATTCTGGATCATCACATGGAAGAAGGATAGTTTTTCCTCTGAAAACGTCGGGGTTATATTCGAGGTATGCGTTCACCTCTTTTTGAATGTCGGCATATTGCGTGTAGAACTCGTCGTTCTTGGCATTTTTAGCCGCTCCAAGATTGCTATTTCCTGCCATGATTGATAGTCGTTTTCAGCACTTGACTATCAATTCCCATCAGGTAGTGTCGGGCGAAAAGAAAGGTGTGGACCTTTCTACTCGCGTTCACAGGGAAGCCTGAGATGAAACCCCGCACTCTACTTATAGAAGCCCACACCTAAAGGTGCGAGCATTAAACTCATATAAGTAGAGATTCAGAGTTCGTTTTTAAAGCGTCTCCGTGAACATTGCTATCCGATTTTCAAATCAAATCAGTTTCTCAGGCTTTTTGGTTTGAACGCGAATAATAGCTAATGCTTATGTTAAAAATATGTATTTACTTCAAAAAATTACTTTCTGTTTTTTTACAAATTATATTATGGTGTCTGGTTTCTAATTCCATAGAGATTTTACAAATGAATCTTTATGGTCTTCAAGCAGAACGGTTGTAATTTATATGCAAATATAAAGAGAAAATTAAAAAATCGACATTTTATTACTTGTAATTTCCAAAGATGTCAGTCTCCATTACCGATACTAAATTCATATGCTTAATGGATTTCTGATCCTCATATCGGATCATTCGAGTCAGGTTTCAATAAATGAATCCGAACATCCAAAGTGGAATTTCTCTCATGCTTGCGTATTCGATATCATCCTTGGCGATATAAGCGTTTTTTATATCTTTGATTTGATGAGATGTCTTGTTTTTTCCTCCTACTTCAAACGTATATCCATTTACTTCAAAATCTGCTTGTGTCGTAGATGAGACAATTGGATAAAAATCTTGGATAAACTGGATAAAAATGTTTTCTCGTATTGTGCCGATATTTGGATCTCCATCAGAAAGGGCATAGGATAGGTTGGGATTATTCAAATAGATTTTATCTATTTTCTCTAATATCTTAATGCCACTCGCTTTTTCTCTTACCATTGTGATCAACTGTGCTTTTTCCAAATACATAAAATAATCCGGCAACGCATTTCTTGATATGCCCAACTCTCTTTCCAAAACAGAGAAATTAGGTTTGAATGGTACACTTTGTGCGATCACATAAAGCAGTTTCTTTAGTTTGGCACTGGAAGTGATATTCATTTTGGCAAATGTCGGCACATCAAATTCCACCACTTGTTTTAGCACGCTTTTAAGACGAATAGCATAATCATCCGATTCTAGAAAGAATGGATAATAACCACTCTTCATATATTCTTTGAAATATACCAAAGGCCGGTATTCTGAATAAGGGAATTTCACTTTCCCCTCAACAATCTCTTCCAATGAATAAGAAGGAAGGTTCAAATGTAAGGTAAGATTAAGATATTCACGGAATGACAGTCCTGTTAAATGATATTCCACCTTTCTTCTGCTTAAGTCTGCCCCTCCTTGTTCCAAATCAAGAATCGAAGAACCAGTGTAAACGATCTGGAGGTCTGGCAAAAGGTCGTATATGTTTTTTATTTCAACAGACCAGCCGTTATATTTATGGATTTCATCAATATATAATTTCTTTCCACCATTTTGGTAAAACTCTTTTGCTAAATCAAACAATCTATGAGTAGTGAAATAAAAATCATCCGCTGTGACATAGAGAGAAGTTTCTATGTCATTATACATTTTGATATGTTGAAGGATTAAGGTCGTTTTTCCCACACCACGTGCTCCTAAAATGGCAACCAACCTATTATTCCAATTGATTTTGTCGTGCAGATAACGTACAAAATCAACATTTATTCTATCAATCAGCAGTTTATATGTTTCAATGAGATTGTTCATATAGCGAATTTTTCAGCAAATTTACAATTTTGCACGATAGAGTATGCAAAAATCTTCAAAAATTGCACGATAGAGTATGCAATTTTGCCGTAAAACTGCATGATGCACTATGCAAATTTTATGTGATAAGTATCCGAATCAGGCACTTTAAAAAGAAAAGTGTATTTTTTAAGGGGTTGATTTTACGGAAAAGTGTATTTTTTGAGTGCTAATTTTTACGGAAAAGTGTATTTTGTATTCTTAAAAGTAAGATTTACAATAAGATATGAATTTATCTAATGAAGAACCGATAGGAGAGTGGTGACATATGGTTATGAATCCAAATTTTTCCTACATTTGTAAAAATATTATTTAAATCAACGACATGAAAATAAGACATATCATAGTTGCGACGTTGCTTGCTTTATCTGTAGCGTCTTGCTCCACAAAACAGACTCCGATCGACCGTTTGACTCAGCTGAGCGAGCAGCTCGACAAGAGTGATGCCAAATACTCTGAAGAGGAGTGGGTGGCATTGGGTTCTGAACTAGAGGAGATTGAGGAGGAGATACAGAAGAATAAGAGCCAGTATACTGAGGAGGAACTTCAGGAGATCAACCGTCTTAAAGGCAAATGTCTTGGCAAATTGGCTAAGAAGGCGGCAAACGATTTTGCAGGTGAGATTGGTAATTTCCTTAAGGAATCAGATGGCTTGTTGGATGGTTTCATGGATGAGATCAACAAGGGGAAAGAGGAATAGTTGGAGGTTGAGAGGTTGGAGGTTAACAGGTTAGAGAATAGTGGTTGAAGGGTAAAGATAAGAGGTTGGAGAAGACGTTGGAATTTATGAAGCAACAGAAATTGGACATATCAATACCCAAGGAGAGATACAAAATCATCAGCTCTACAGTCACTGATCTGGGGACAAATAAAGTATGTCCGAGTGTTATGATTGTAAATAGATCGCTTCTGAATTTCAGACAAAAAGAGGCGTTTGCGTGGGGTTGTCAAATAACAATCTGTTTGACGGAGCTTTTAGAGAATGGTTTGCCAACTAAGGAGTCGGAAGCAAAGGTGAATAATCTTCAATGTTTGATCGACGGAAAGATTAAGGAATCTGTCGAATCTCCTAACGCTCTGTTTGTTGTAAAAGAGATACAGAACGGAATTTGTAAACTCCATTATCAGGTTAGAGATGCCAAGTCTACCAAGAGAATCCTGAAAAAACTGATTAATCAGAATCTGTTTGATTTGGAGTGGGATTATGAGATATGTTACGACGAGGAGTGGGCTGACACTGAATGGGTTTGGGATTATTTTAAGTTGCCTTGGCACACTGTGGTGAAGTATCGTCCCGAGTTTTACAATGAGCAAGGTCATTACACAAAAGACGAGTGGACAAGCATCTGTGATGTGGATAAGGAGTATGATGGATACAAGTTCACACTCAAAGAATATATTGAAGTGGAGAACAATTACGTCAATTTTATTACGGATATTATGGAATATTCTGAGATGGAGTTTGTAACGATCCGTCGTTTTAATCTCTACGATAGTATCTCTAACCAAATAGCTAAGGATAAACGGTACAGAGAGATAAACGAGCCTCTTAAAGAATTAGATAAATCTCTCAGAAAAGGAGCCAGGATACACAGATCGAAAATAGGCAATTATATCAGAGCCTGTTTGCGGGAATTGGCAGATATTTCATTTGAAAACAAGGGCAAAGGTTTTGAACTTGATTTCGGTTACGATTATTATATGCATATTCGTAGCTCATTGCCAGTTGAGCAATTGAGACAAATTGCCAGACAAAATGATTTGTTCTTGGATCCAAGATAATAAAATAGGCAACCCATTCGGATTGCCTATTTTAGTAATTTTCTATCATCAACGCATTCCAATATTTTCATTTGATGAATTGCTATTTTGTTCAGTTCAATTAGTCTTTCGCTTTGAGTCATGCCTTTTTCGATAAATACCGCATTGAGATTTTCCATGTTAGAAAGACAAATCAACTGATTGATGTTTGCATAATCTCTAATATTTCCTTTCAACGTTGGATTTTGATCTCTCCACATTTTTGCTGTCATTCCAAACATTGCAACATTTAAAACATCTGCTTCATCAGCATAAATAACGTTTGCCTGAGCAGAAGTGACATCATCAGGAATGAGGTTGTTTTTGATTGCGTCAGTGTGAATTCTATAATTGATCTTAGACAATTCTCTTTTTGCTGACCAACCTAGCTGTTTTTGCTCTTCTTCTTTGAGACGTTGGAATTCCCGTATTAGATAAACTTTAAATTCAGGACTGATCCACATTGCAAATTCCATGGCCAAATCTTTATGAGCATATGTTCCTCCATATCTGCCAGCTTTTGAAACCAATCCTATTGCATTTGTGGATTCTATCCATTCTTTTGCACTTATTCTAAAATTGTTTAATCCTGCCATTGATTTAATTCTGTCGAATTCGACAGAATTAAAATTTGGATTATACACTTTTTCCCAAATGCCTAAAAATTCTATGGTGTTTCGATTTCTTAACCAATTGTGGAAAAAGAATTCTCCATCATGAGCTTTCATCATATCAGTTAATGACAAATAATCTTCATCATTAATTCTTACTACTGTTATTTCTGAATCATCTACTGTTATCTTAGCCATTTTCCTTATCATTAATAGGCAACCCATTCGGATTGCCTATTTTTAATTTTTATTTAGCATTTAGCATTTCTAATTTATCATTCTCCAAGTTCTCCCTCGTCGTATTTCTGATATAGGAAATCGTTGTAAGGGTAACGTTGGATATGAATCTCCTTCACTTTGTCGTAGAGTAGCTTCTTGAAATCTTCAAGGTTCGACTTGTCTTTTGCGGAGATGAATATGCAGTTGCTGTTGTTCATCTTTGCCATCCACATTTTTTTCAAATCTTCAAGTGAATAGTTCTCTCGTTTGATTGGAGTAAGGTCGTCTTCCGCCTTCTCTATGTATGTGAACGCGTCAATCTTGTTGAACACAAGAATAGTCGGTTTCTCCTCTTTGTTGATCTCCGACAATGTTTTCTCCACCACTGCGATCTGATCTTCGAATGTCGGATTGGAAACGTCCACCACATGTACAAGCAGGTCTGCCTCTCTCACCTCGTCGAGTGTACTTTTGAAGCTTTCCACAAGATCAGTCGGCAGTTTACGGATGAATCCTACTGTGTCAGAAAGCAGGAACGGAAGGTTTTCCACCGTCACTTTTCTCACTGTTGTGTCGAGAGTGGCGAAGAGCTTGTTCTCTGCGAAGACGTCGCTCTTGGAAAGCATGTTCATGATTGTGGATTTGCCGACGTTGGTGTAGCCCACAAGTGCCACACGCACCATCTTGCCACGGTTCTTGCGCTGTGTGCTTTTCTGCTTGTCGATCTCTTTCAGTTCTTCCTTCAACAGCGATATTCTGTTGAGGATGATACGACGGTCGGTCTCAATCTGCGTCTCTCCTGTACCACGCATACCGATACCTCCCTTCTGACGGTCCAAGTGTGTCCACATTCGGGTCAGACGTGGCAACAGGTATCTGCATTGTGCCAGCTCCACTTGCGTCTTGGCATGCGCTGTCTGAGCGCGCATTGCGAAGATGTCGAGGATAAGTGTCGTACGGTCGAGGATCTTGACTTTCAGCTCTTTCTCGATGTTGCGCAACTGTTTTGGCGACAACTCGTCATCAAAGATCACAAGGCTGATGGATTTCTCCTCGTCTTCCTCGTGCTCGATGATATAGTCTCTTATCTCCTCAATCTTACCGGGACCAACGTAGAAGTTGGAGTTGGGCTGAACCAGTTTCTGGATGAAGAAACGCTGTGGATAAGCACCTGCTGTCTCCGCAAGGAAAGCCAACTCGTCAAGATACTCCTTTGCCTTCTGTTCCGACACTGTCTGTGTGGCAACTCCGACAAGGATTGCTCTTTCGTCGAATATTTCAGTTTTTACTTCCTGCATTTCGGTTACTCGTTTTCTTTTTCTTTGATAGCGGCACGTACAGCAGCGTCGATCTCCTCCATCAAATCTGGATTAGCTTTAAGGAACTCCTTAGCTGCGTCGCGTCCCTGAGCGATCTTCTCGTCGTTGTAGCTATACCACGAACCGCTCTTCTTGATGATTCCGTACTCCACACCGTAGTCGATCAACTCTCCTGTGTATGAGATACCCTCACCGAACATGATATCGAAAGATGCGCTGCGGAAAGGAGGTGCCACTTTATTCTTTACGATCTTCACCTTAGTGCTGTTTCCGATCACCTGGTCGCCATCCTTGATAGCTGATGTGCGGCGGATATCGATTCTGACAGAGGCGTAGAATTTCAGTGCGTTACCACCAGTTGTTGTCTCTGGATTGCCGAACATCACACCGATCTTGTCACGAAGCTGGTTGATGAAGATACATGTTGTGTTTGTCTTGTCGATAGTGGCTGTAAGCTTTCTCATCGCCTGGCTCATAAGACGAGCCTGCAAACCCATTTTTGAATCACCCATCTCACCTTCGATTTCGGCTTTTGGAGTTAGGGCTGCCACAGAGTCGACAACAACCAAATCAACTGCGGATGAGCGGATCAACTGGTCTGCGATCTCAAGAGCCTGCTCACCATTGTCTGGCTGCGACATGACAAGATTGTTGGTGTCTACACCAAGTTTTTCCGCATAGAATCTGTCGAAAGCGTGCTCCGCGTCGATGATAGCTGCGAGTCCACCTGCTTTTTGAGCTTGAGCGATTGCGTGGATGGCAAGAGTAGTCTTACCAGACGACTCTGGTCCGAAGATTTCGATTATTCTTCCACGTGGGTAACCGCCTACGCCAAGGGCAAGGTCAAGGCCGATAGATCCTGATGGGATCACTGGTACGTTTGTTGCCACATGGTCGCCCATGCGCATGATCGAACCCTTACCGTGGTCCTTCTCTATCTTTTCCATTGCAAGCTGCAATGCCTTTAGTTTCTCTGCTGATGGAGCAATTGCTCCGTTGGTCTTTTCGTTTCCTTCCATTTTTTTACTGTTTTAAAAAACTAATTCTAAGTATTTGCTTTGTCTGTTCGTCTATTCTGAAACGGTTGTCTGTGCGATGGCCTACCACCCAGATGATGTCGCCACATTTGCCGTCTGTCAGGACCCATGTATTTTCTTTTTCAAATAAACTGAATTTCTGATCCACAAAGAAATCACTGAGTTTCTTCCTGCCTTTCATACCGAATGGACAGAAAGAATCCGCCTGTTTCCACTTCCTCAAAACTAGAGGGAAAGTAAGTTTCTTATAGTCGATGCAGCAAACGGATTTGTCTTTCACGATGGTGAAACTGTTGCTGTCGAATATCTCAGCCATGAAATTGAGATGGAGGTTGAAGAAAGCGGCGACGTTGCGTATCTCGTATTCTTCTGGTTCATCCGCATATACGTCGTCGTCATCTTTACGCAACTGTATGAAGATCTTGTCTCTGTCTCTCAGTGCGCGTATTCCAGAAGCGGAATAGAACTGTTTGCCCGAAACATTTTCTTCAAAGATACATGTGAAGATATTATATACTGTCGATGCTGAAAAACCGTATGGCTTCAGTATCTCATATAGTACGTATATCGGTTCGGGTGCTGTACGTATCTTTTCAAGGTCCAGCACATCCATGCCATCTCTGTGTTCAACGATCTCATTACGCAATAATTCCACATAGTGCATCACGAAATTCTGTGCACGTGTGAGGTTTTCGATGCTTTGTATAGTCGACGAGCGGAAACTTGGATTGATGGTCTCCAATGCAGGGATGATGATGTTGCGCACCTTATTCCTTACATATACCACTTCACTGTTGGTGCTGTCTTCAACGTAGTCGAAACCGTTGTCGTATATATAGTCGTTGATGTCGTTGCGTGTGATACGGAGGAACGGGCGGACGATATTGCCGTTCTTGGCTTTTATACCTGTCAAGCCATGCAGACCTGTGCCTCTGGTCATATTGATCAGGAAGGTCTCCACCACGTCGTCGGCATGGTGAGCCACCGCTATATATTTGCATCCCGTCAGTTTGAGCAGGGAGTCAAACCATTCATATCGCAGTTCACGAGCTGCCATTTCGATGGATAGCTTGTTTTGACGCGCATACAATTCCGTGTCGAAATCGATGGAATAGAATGGCACATCCATATCCTGGACATGTTTTGTCACAAATTCGCTGTCTCTGTTGGATTCCTCACCACGAAGGTGGAAATTGCAGTGAGCGACGACGATATCATAACCTAAACGATAAAGCACGTGAAGAAGAGCAATGGAGTCGCGTCCACCGCTCACACCGATAAGAATCTTGTCCTTTCTTGTGAAAAGAGCCTCTTTTTCGATAAATTGCTTTACCTTCGTCTCCATAACGGAAATCTTAAGTAGATATTAAGTTTAGTTGTCTGCGTTTCTAACTATGCTGACGGTTCCTTTCAGCTTATAATTAGTGCCATCCACACCTTTGGCTTTGACTACATAGTAGTATGCGCCGATTGGAGCTTCGTGGCCTTTGTGTGTGCCGTCCCATCCCACTGTGATGTCTTTTGACTCATACATCAGCTTGCCCATAGTGTTGTAGATCCAGATCTCATACTCTTTGATGGAAGTATAAGTAGGGCGGAATTCGTCGTTGTATCCGTCACCATTAGGAGTGAACACGGTAGGCATCAATAGATATGATGTCTTCACTTTGAATCCGGTCACGATAGTATCCTTACATACACTGTTGTCACATGTGTGAGTCACGAAATAGGTGCCATAGTCGTCGATGCTGATAGCTCTGATTGTCATATCGGAGAATGGCCCTTTATAGATATTGCGTAGGATGCCAGTAGAGTCGTTGTAGAATTTCCAGGAGTGTCTTGCGTCTACTGTATCTGCAGGAGTATTGTCAACAGAGTTGAGCTCTAGATTGACTGTTAATGGTCCTGAGAACATATAGTTGCCGACATTCGTTTTGGCATCTTCCAGAGTTCCGAACTTTATTTCCTCGTCACCTCGTTTCTCAGTGTTGTGAGGGATAGTTTCTCCTTCGATGGTGAGTAGTGCTGTTGCGAAAGGAAGCAAAGAGCGGAAAGTGTCAGAGACGTATTCATATTGAGAGAATTTATCTTTCAGTTTGAATACGGTATGTCTTTTGGGCTTTGGAACAAACAGAGTTGAGTCGTTATTGACACCAATAACAACAACCTCCATTAGCTTGTCTTTGATATTTATGCCGTCAGCCTCATAGTCGTCGTATGTCAGGACAATGTTGTCTTGTATTTTGACTGTCTCGCCTCTGGAGTTGACGTAAGAGTTGGCGTACACAAGATTCGAAAATTTTACTTTCAAGTCTGGACCACAGATGAGGTTGTTTATAGTGTCGTAGTCACAGACCTTCACTGTCGGAGCCATTGCCGTCTTCTTTATGTAGCATAAATAAGACTTGTTTGTTTTTTCTTTCTCTTCGTCACCTTCTAGCGTATATAATAGAGTGTAACATTTGTCTGTGCCTATCATGACAGATGCCCCCGTCACTTTTGAGGTGTCTTTTCCTGAAACAAGTAGAACGTTGCGTATTTCTGATTCTGTTTTGTCGGAAACCAGATTTATGTTTGCACTGTCTGTTTCTCCCACGAAGATAAGTTCGCCAGACGATCCCTCCTTGTAAAATATAGTGGAGTTATCGACTGGATTGAAAGAAACTGCTGAAGCTGCAAATGTAGCCAAAGCAGCAAAAATATTAGCGACGAAACGTCTTTTCTTCATTAGCGTAATCTATTGAGACTTCTAATTTTAGCTTCGTCCACTCCGATTGCTTTGATAGCAAGAAAATCCATTAGCAAAGAACCAACAGCCATTAAAGTAGCCCAAGTAATAGAGATTTTATATCCGTCAAAATTGTCCATCGCCACATAAACTGCGACGGTAGCACTATTTAAAAGGATAAGTATAATAGCTAAAGCTATCACTCTCATCTGACACACTCTTTTCTTATACAAGAAAATAGAGCCGAATGTTAGAAGCATTATAATAATATGAATTGTCATCGTGACAGGAAAATCCATCACTGAATAACTACAAACGTCAACAGTCTCCGCATTAAAAAATCTTATACAATCATTACACGCTACAAATAGCAAAAAAATGACGCTGATAAATAGATAAATTGTCTGTATTCTCTGAATCATTTTTATAAAGTTTAAACCTAGTAGCAAAAGTAAGAAAAAAATATAAACAAATGCAAAATGTTATGTTATTTTACACATTTGTAATCTTTTATGTATATTTTCTGCATTTTTATTCGGTATTCCTAATAGAATAGGGGCAAATAGGCTGTTTTCTTACTTTTTATTCATTTATTGTTGTGATATCCTAATAATTATGTAAAATAAAAAACAGCAACCGTTGGAATGGGAATCCCAACGGTCGCTAATTCTTAATTTTTAACTCTTAATTTTTAATTAAAAGTTTATTCGTGTCCGTAGCTGCTTCCGTCGAAACAGTGTGTGCAGACACACTCTTTAGGAAGACCTATTGCCTCGATGATGTTTTCAAGAGTGTTGAACTTCAATGAATCCATACCCAAGCGTGTGCGGATCTCGTCTACCATTTTGTTGTAGCGTTCTGTGCCAGGAGTGATGTACTCGTCGATGTGGGCATCCATGTCTCCACCTTCAAGCTCCTTCACGATACGGCGAGTGATTAGTTCAAGCACCGACTTTGAAGCGGAGAAGTTGATGAATGGGCATCCGTAAAGCAATGGTGGACAGCTGATACGCATGTGTACCTCTTTAACACCGTAGTCGTATAGCACCTTGACATTGTCTCTCAACTGTGTGCCACGAACGATTGAGTCGTCGCAGAACATAGCCACTTTGTCTTTCAAAAGAGCTCTGTTTGGCACAAGCTTCATGCTTGCCACAAGTTCACGCATCTTCTGGTTTGTAGGGGTGAACGAACGAGGCCAAGTAGGAGTATATTTCACGATGGCACGACGGTATGGCACGCCAAGACCGTTGGAATAACCAAGAGCATGGCCGATACCAGAGTCTGGAATTGCAGCCACATAGTCTGGTTTCACATCGTCGTCCTTCGACATAAGCAAGCCGCTCTTCACACGGAATTCATCCACATTGATATCCTCGTATGTTGAAGGTGGGTATCCGTAGTAGATCCACATGAATGAGCAGATCTGCATCTTCTTCTCAGGTTTGCGTAGCTGCTCGAATCCGTCAGCTGTGATAAGAACGATTTCGCCCGGACCGATGTTGTAGACAGGCTCATAGCCAAGGTTAGGATAAGCCACTGTCTCTCCAGTCACTGCGTAAGCATCGTCTTTCTTTCCGATCACAAGAGGAAGACGACCATATTTGTCGCGCGCTGCAATGATTCCCTTTTCAGTAAGAAGAAGCATTGTGCATGAACCTTTGATGGTGTTGTAGACGCGTTCAATTCCGTCTACAAAATTTGTTCCTTCTGTGATAAGCATTGAGATAAGCTCAGTCTGGTTGGTGTCACCGCCGCTGAACTCAGCGAAATGGTGCTTGCGGTTGAGCAGATCTCCCTCTATTTCCTTAAGATTATTGATTTTCGCAACAGTTGCCACTGCGAATCTGCCAAGGTGGCTGTTGACGATGATTGGTTGCGAATCTGTGTCGCTGATTACTCCGATTCCGGAATTGCCACTGAATTTTTCAAGTTCTGGCTCAAATTTCGTTCTGAAATATGTGCTTTCCAAATTGTGGATAGATCTCACGAATCCCTTTTCAGAAAGAGTCGCCAATCCACCACGCTTTGTGCCAAGATGCGAATTGTAGTCTGTTCCGTAGAACAGATCTTTCACGCAATTGTCTTTGCCGATAGTACCAAAAATGCCACCCATTTGTATTGTCTTGATGAAACTGACCGCAAATTTAGTGATAAAAATTAAAAAGATGCCGTCAAACATCGTTTTTTTGAAGAAGACGGTGCTTTTACGTTTCTAACTGGTTGAACGACAAAATATCAATCCTTTGTATAATCATTGTCTGTCGTTTATCATTCTAGAATAATTTAATAATTTTGTTCCCGATAATTAAAAAATTACGAAACCTACGAGAAGAGATGAAAAAGAAAATCATAGCGATAATAGTGGCAATAGTTTTGATTATACCTTTAAGTCGTGGATGGTATGAATTTCTTCTCGATTATTTTTTTGATGCGGAATTAGCCTTATCCACACAATTGAAGTTTGAGAAAATATCAGATACGGAAGTAGAAGTAGTGGGTTGTTATCCCGATTATGGGTCTACTTTAACTGTTCCAATTAAAGTAATGATAGGATTACATACATATAAAGTGACAAGCATCAGAGAGAAGGCTTTTTCAGGATGTAGCAGTTTGACTAGCATTAAGATTCCAGAAGGAGTGACCAGCATCGGAAGATCTGCTTTTGATGGATGCAGCAGTTTGGAGCCAAAGTTATTGGTCTATGATAAAGGCACTAAATGCTATGGCTGGGTAGGAAATAAGGAAAAATGTACTGATATCGATATTCCAGAAGGAGTGACAAGCATCGGAGATTATGCTTTTTCAGGATGCATCAGTTTGACCAGCATAAATATTCCTAAGGGAGTGACCAGCATAGGAAGATCAGCTTTTGATGGTTGTAGCAGTTTGGTCAGTATAGAAATCCCTGAAGGAGTGACAAGCATCGGAGATTATGCTTTTTATGGATGCAGTAGTTTGACCAGCATAGATATCCCTGAAGGAGTGACCAGTATCGGAGAAAGAGCTTTTGAGGGATGCGTCAGTTTGACAAGTATAAATATTCCAAAAGGAGTGACGAGCATCGGATATGCTGCTTTTGATGGTTGTAGCAGTTTGGTCAGTATAGAAATCCCAGAAGGAGTGACAAGCATCGGAGATTATGCTTTTTCAGGATGCATCAGTTTGACCAGCATTAATATTCCCAAAGGAGTGACGAGCATCGGATATGCTGCTTTTCGTGGATGCGGCAGTTTGACAAACATAGAAATCCCAGAAGGAGTGACAAGCATCGGAGAAAGAGCTTTTGAGGGATGCGTCAGTTTGACAAGTATAAATATTCCCAAAGGAGTGACGAGCATCGGATATGTTGCTTTTTCAGGATGCATAAGTTTGACAAGCATTAATATTCCCAAAGGAGTGACGAGCATCGGATATGCTACTTTTTCAGGATGCATCAGTTTGACAAACATAAATATTCCTAGGGGAGTGACAAACATAGGAGGATATGCTTTTCGTGAATGCGGCAGTTTGACAAACATAAATATTCCTAGGGAAGTGACAAACATAGGAGAAAAAGCTTTTTATGGATGTATCAGTTTGACAAGCATTAATATTCCCAAAGGAGTGACGAGCATCGGAGCATCTGCTTTTTCAGGATGCAAAAAATTGACAAGTATAAACATTCCTGAGAGTGTGGCCAGCATCGGAGATTATGCTTTTTATGGATGCAGTAGTTTGACCAGCATAAAGATTCCAGAGGGAGTGATGAGCATCGGAGATTATGCTTTTTCAGGATGCGGCAGTTTGACAAGCATAAAGATTCCTGAAGGAGTGACCAGCATCGGAGAAGAGGCTTTTTCAGGATGCATCAGTTTGACAAGCATAAAGATTCCGAAGGGAGTGACCAGCATCGGAGCATCTGCTTTTGGGGAATGCAATAATTTGGGACCAAAGTTATTGGTCTATGATAAAGGCACAAAATGTTATGGATGGGTAGGGAATAAGGAAAAATGCACAAATATTGTGATTCCAGAGGGAGTGACGAGCATCGGATATAAGGCTTTTTATAAATACTACTGGTTGACTAGCATTAAGATCCCAAAGAGTGTAACCAGCATCGGAGCATCTGCTTTTAGGCAATGCATCCGTTTGACAAGCATAAAGATTTCTGAAGGAGTGACGAGCATCGGAGAATCTGCATTTAAGGGATGCGGCAGTTTGACCAGCATAAACATTCCAAATAGTGTGACAAGCATCGGAGAAGAGGCTTTTTGGGGATGTAGCAATCTTGAAATTGTAATTGACAATTCCAAGGATAATGTGGAAGTTGAAAAAGATGCGTTTAAAGGTTGTAAATCAGTGAGATTTCTGAAATAAAGCCTCAACACTTCCTCCGAAGGATTCAATTCCCGTCCATCATCCATCGTCCACCATTTTAAGGATTCCATTGTTCCACATTAGTTTTTTCTGGTCTTGCTTTTTTGCCGTCGTCAATCTTTTCGTATGAGTTAGTGCTTGATTTCTTATTGTCTTTTGCTTTTCCTGTTCTGGCCTTGCACTCGCTTTGTGTCTCGACTTTTGGTCTTGAGTGACGGACTCTGTAGCGGATCTTGTTTTTCTTCTCGAATCTGAATGGATAAGCGATCGTGAGTTGAGGGGAAACCCATGAAGAGATCTTTCTTTCTCTTGGTGCCTCATTTGTGACGTATTCTACTGTCATTCCATCTTCTGTGATTGTTTCCGTCTCATCATTTCCTACCTTCTGCATATTATATTGTGGATAGATGACGTAACCTAAAGCGCATACAAGGCATTTGCCTTCGCGTAGAGGAATTCGTCCACCAAAATAAAAGTCGACGTAGGGATAAAGTTTGTCTTCGCAGTAAGCCACACCGCCAGACTGGGCTATGGTGAGAATGTTTTTTCTGCCGAATGTCCATCTTACGTTGACTGCGGCAGGAAATGCGAAGAAGTCGTTAAGCATATACATCGCTCCGACCTTTCCACCTACGAAGAAGTAGTTTGTGATCTGGGCTCCTGGAGTCGCGAAAAGTCCAAACGCAGGTTTCTTCTCACCTGTGGTGTCGGCGAGATCAGCGGTGAGCATGAAGTCACCGTAGAGTCTGAATCCGGTTTTTTCTTTTGGCAGAGCCGAATGTTTTGAATATGATGAACGTGGATCTTTAGCCATTGATGTGAACACACTGCACATCACGACCACCAACGTCAGAATTATTCTTTTTAGATTCTCCATGTTTACTTGCAAGTTTCAGTTTGCAAATATAGGACAATTTGTATTTTTTACCGTATTCTTTGTCTGTTTTTCTCTTTTTCCATCTTTATAAATGACTATATCTTACATCCTTGCATTTAGGATGGACAGAGAGAATTTGTTCAGTATGATTCAAATTAAAATCCGGACTCAGTTTTGCATTCCGCATTTCTCATTTTTAATTTAATTCCGCATTCCGCATTTTTCATTTCGCATTTTTTCTTATTTTTGTTGGCTTTTATATTGCAATAGAAAAACAAAGAAGAATTATGGGTTCATCCTTTTTCCAGTTTGTAGATTTTTTAGATATCTTGCTAGGAGGCATCATCTTATACAAATTATATAAGATGCTGAAAGACACGTCGGCATTTCGTCTTTTCATCGGTGTGCTGGTGGTGATCGTGACTTGGATGATTGTTACGTCTCTATTGCAGATGAAGCTGATAGGCGGTGTGCTCAACCAGATTGTCAACGTGGGAGCTATTGCCTTGATCGTGCTTTTCCAGGATGAGATCCGTAACTTCCTTACTGGTATCGGTTCGGGAAATAATTTCCTTTCCCGCCTGCTCAACACTCAGCGTGTGCAGACGATGGAAGAGAGTGATATCATGCAGATTGTGATTGCATGCAAGAATATGGCTCGCGAAAAGGTGGGAGCATTGATTGTGATTGAAAACGAGATGAGCCTGCAGAGCATCATCGTCACAGGTGATGAGATATCAGCCAAAATCAATTCACGTCTCATCGAGAATATATTTTTCAAAAACTCTCCTTTGCACGACGGTGCGATGATCATTGGAAACAAGGTGATAAAAGCGGCTGGATGTATTCTTCCTCTGTCGCACAACATGAACGTGCCGAAGTCGTTCGGTCTGCGTCACCGCGCGGCTCTTGGTGTGAGTGAAAGACTTGATGTCCAGGCTATTATAGTGTCGGAGGAGACAGGAAAAATCTCGTATGCGGAGAATGGTACTATCATCCATGATATCTCAACAAAGGAACTAGAATCCATATTGTCTAAATCGAAGGCGTAATGAGAGAAATGTCGAATATGAACCAGGAAATGGTGCTTTCCGCTAAGGGTGTTTGCAAAAGTTTCAACAACCTTCGTGTGCTTACGGATGTCTCTTTTGATATCCGTCGTTACGAACTTGTCTCTATTGTGGGGCCAAGCGGTGCAGGAAAAACTACTCTTTTGCAGATCGTCAGCACTCTTGCATCTGCCGATTCAGGCGAGGTCACTATCCTTGGCAGAGAGACTTCACGTCTTTCCCATGAAGAGGTATGCAAACTTCGTAACAGTGATCTTGGATTCGTGTTTCAGTTTCATCAGCTTCTTCCTGAATTCACAGCCCTTGAAAATGTGATGATTCCTGCTCTCATTGCCGGACGTGATGAGGCTGAATGCAAGCAAGAGGCGACGGAATTGCTGACCCGTCTTGGACTTGCGGAGAGAGCTACTCACCATCCTAATGAACTTTCGGGAGGCGAGAAGCAGAGAGTGGCGGTGGCGAGAGCGTTGATCAACAAGCCGCAGATTCTGTTTGCCGATGAGCCAACGGGAAGTCTTGACAGCCAGAACAGGGATGAGTTGCAGAAATTATTCTTGGATCTCCGAAAAGAGTTTGGATTGACAGTGATTATCGTCACTCATGATATGACACTTGCCCAGCAGTCCGACAGAGTAATTGAGATGAAGGATGGAAAGATTATCTAAAATCTTCAAGAAGGTAAAATACTCGGTCGTAAGTTCCTTATATCCACACACATGCGGTGCTTGTGGAGTGGTTGTGGAGACAGAAGGGGAGACGTTGTGTGAAGAATGCAGATATAGTTTGGACTACATTCCTCTTGACGTTGATCTTACTCCTTTGGCACGTGAGATGACACATGTGCAGCTGGCATATTTCATGCCGTTGCTCTCATATAGGAAGTCGAATATTGAATCTCGTTTCGTGCTGAACATCAAGAATTCGGGAATACAGAGATATGGCATAGAGGCGGGAATGATGATGGGCAGAATGATAAAGGCCCGTGTAGACGTGGGAGAATTTGACTGTGTTGTGCCTGTTCCCGTCACATCCAAGCGTCAGGAGATGCGTGGATATAACCAGAGTGAGTTGCTTGCGACTGGTATCGAGATGGAGACGGGAATCCCTGTCCGCACGGATCTGCTGGTCAACGAAGGCAAGGTGGTGAGCAACAGTATCGAGGCGAAACGTCATAAGAGCTCCACTGCCAACAAATATCTGGCAACAGATATAGTGAAGGAGTTTTGTGGCAGACATATACTTGTTGTCGACGATGTGATAACCACGGGCAAAACCATACGTGAGTGTTCGGCGGCGATTATGGAGAAGTGTGAAAACAACGTGAAGGTGAGTATAGCGGTGGTCGGAATGGTGTCGGATCTGCTCGGCATCTACAACGATCAGAACACAATATATACAAAGAATATTTTCGATGATTGACAATATCACGATTCAGAGAATCAAGGAGGCGGCAAACATTGTTGACGTAGTTGGAGACTATGTCACTCTTCGTCGTGCGGGCACCTCATATAAGGGATTATGTCCGTTCCACAATGAGAAGACGCCTTCATTTATTGTCACACCATCAAAAAATATCTGCAAATGCTTCGGTTGTGGAGGAGGAGGAGACAGTATATCCTTCATCATGAAGATGGAGAATCTATCTTATCTCGACGCACTCCGTTTCCTTGCAAAAAAGTTTGGAATCACTATCGTGGAGAAGGAGCTGACTCCAGAGGAAAAGGAGCAGCAGTCACTTCGCGACAAAATGTTGGATGCCAACCAGTGGCTTCAGGACTTTTTTGAGAAATCAATGCGTGAGACTCAGGAAGGACGCAGCGTCGGCTACCAATATTTCATCCACAGAGGCTTGCGCGAAGATATAATTAAGAAGTTCCATCTTGGCTATTCGCCCGCAGATTATCAGGCATACACGAATGCCGCACTCAGTCAGGGAATCAAATTGGAGCATCTTGTGGCGTTGGGAGCGACGGTGAACACCGGCACACGCACCTACGACAAGTACGCAGGCAGAGTGATGTTCCCGATCCACTCAATATCGGGCAAAGTGGTGGGTTTTGGAGCCCGTACACTGAAAGCGGATAAAAATGTAGCGAAATATTTCAACCCGCCAGAGAGTGAGGTATACAATAAAAGTGAGAATCTATACGGTATTTTCTATGCTCGCCAGGCTATCATAAAGAAGCAGAAATGCTATGTGGTGGAGGGATATGCCGACGTCATCTCTATGCATCAGGCAGGAGTGGAGAACATAGTCGCTCCGTGTGGTACGGCTCTCACAAACGGACAGATCCGTCTGCTCAAACGAGTATTGCCATCGGTGGGCAACACGTTGGCCGACGAGAAGTATGTCACTATGCTTTATGATGGCGACTCCGCTGGTCAGCATGCCGCAATCAAGAACGGCAAACTGTTTCTGGCGGAAGGCTTGAATGTCCGCGTCGTCACACTTCCACCAGAAGAAGACCCCGATTCATTCGCGCAACACAACAATGCGGATGTGGTGCAGAAGTATTTGGAGGAGAACGAGCAGGATTATATTCTGTTCAAATCCAATGTGCTTCTTCGAGAGAGCGGCACCGACCCAGTGAAGAAGGCTGCGGCAATCAAGGATATGGCTGAGACCATCTCTGTGATTGAAGACCCTATCAAACGAGATGTCTACTCAAAGGAGATTGCTCCGCTTTTCCATACTGAGCAGAGCATCATCATGGAGTATGTGGGCAAAATACGTAAGGATGCGGCCGCACAGAAGGAGAAAGAACGTCTCAGAGGTCAGACATTCCGTGAGACTCCTATAGGACAACCGTCGGGAAAGGGGTATAATAATCAGCCATATAACAACCAGTCTCAGGGTCAACAACAGGGAAATCAGCAGGTTGGCGGACAGCAGAATAATCAGCCGCAAAACCAACAGCAATATCCTGATGAGCATTACATTCCAGATGATTTTTTCGCCAATCATCCGGATATAACGCCGTCGACACAACAGGGAGGACCGGCTCAGTCACAACAGAAACAGAATGATGTTTTTGATAAGTTCTCTGCAGAATACCTTGTCACACTCAACAAACAGTATGTCGTTGAGCGAGAACTGATATCTCTAGTTGTCAATTATGGCAATGTGGAGGTCATTGAGCTTGTTGATAAAGACAAAAAGCCAATTAAGGCACTCAATGTGGTGGAGGCTATTGTATACGACTTCAACAAAGATGAGCTGGAGCTGTCGAATCAGACATTCAAGCTGATGCTGGAGGAGGCTGATAAACTGTTGAAAGGAGACAAGAATGCTGATATTGTGAAGTATTTCCAGAATCATGCCGACAGGGCAGTGAATGAGGCAATAAACAGCATATTGTCTGACGATATTTCTATAGAGGAAAAACTGACAGATGCCGACAGACAGTTCTGCAAAGAGAAGCGAGACAGAGAGTTGTTCAGCAATCTTCGCAGTAGAATCACGTTGATGAAAATGGAGTGGTATAAAAACCAAAAGGAGTTTTTGCAGTCTGAGATAATAAGTGCATCTGCTGATGAAAAGAACAAAGATAGAGTGAAGGAGTTAGCGGAACAATTCATGAAAGTGGGTACGAAAATCAGTGAGATATCAAGTGCAGAGGGAAGAGTCATCAACCAAAGTATTAAGATGGAGACGCCGTCGCTTTCAAGGTATGAACTTTCGACGAAAGCGGAATTGAGGAAGCAGACAAAGACGAGGGTGAAGAACATGACGGCAGAGGAGAAGAAGAAAGAGAGTGAGGATGTGATGATGAAACTTGAGAACACTCAGCAGTTTAAGAGTGCAAACACAGTCCTTCTTTTCCATTCGTTGCCGGATGAGGTTTGCACACATGGTTTGATTGAAAAATATGCGTCGAAAAAGAGGATACTTCTTCCCGTGGTTGATGGGGAAAAGTGGTACATCCGAGAATATAAAGGAGATTTGAAGACGGGAGAGTATAATATTCAGGAGCCGACGGGAATGAATTTCCACGACTACGACAGCATAGAACTTATTGTGGTGCCAGGTGTCTGTTTTGACAATGATTTAGGACGTGTGGGCAGAGGCAAAGGATATTACGACAGAATTCTGAAGGAGATAAAAGCCTTTAAGATAGGCATTTGTTTCGACTGTCAGTTGCTCAGCAAAGTTCCGACAGACGAGTGGGATGTGAAGATGGATCAGGTGCTGACAGCGACGAGGGAAGTGTGATGCAGAGAACATCAGTTGACATTGGATGACTTTGTAAGATCATTAATAAAGTCAAATAGAGACGGAAGATGCAAATTTGTCCCGTCGGACACAATAATTCCCAGAAAAAATCGTTGTTATAGATAAAAAAAGCAAAAAAATGTTATTAAAAGGAGAATAAGATGGAATTGTCGGCGGTTGCAATTTTATCTTTTCAACTATTATTACTACTTTTGCTTGCTAATTTAGTGTATTACATTCTGAGATCAGAAGATAAATATGTTAGGAAACAAAATAAAAGACATACTTGTTGGGTTAGTTCTGGCAATACTTCCGATAGTTGTTAGCGCACAGCCTCGCTATATTGGCGAGATAGGTTTGCGTGGAGGTGTTGCATTCTACAATGGAGATATCAATTCATCAAAAGTATTCCGTGACCTGTCACCGGCGGCTGGAGCGTTTTTGCGTTTCAAGGCGAATGACTTTTTGAATTTCAAGATAGACGGTGGTTTTGCCAATCTTAAGTGTGATGCGAGAGATTATACCGAAAATGCGATGCCGGATGTTCCGCAAGACGGAAGTGGCATCTATCCATTTGCTTTTGATAAAAGAATCATGACATTTGATGCGCTTATCATATGGAACTTCTTCAAGTATGGTTTCTCTAATTACGACAGGGATGTGAAACGTCATACACCTTATGCGATGCTCGGACCGACAATGAGTCTGTCAAAAGAGTGGAGCGGAAATGAGTTCCGAGGAGGTATTGCATTTGGAGCAGGCTATAAGTTCAAGGTGGGAGAAAGAGTGAATATCGGAGTGGAATTCACAATGCACAAGCTCTTCTCAGACGACTTGGATATTGACGAGTATGACTATTTGGACGACCCATATAAGATGGGAAAAGTTAAATATAAAAACAATGACTACTACTCTCTGTTGATGGGATTCGTCTCGTTTGATGTTTTCAGAAAGAGAGGTTCTTGCAGATATATAGGAAAATGAGCATAAGAGAAAAGATAGATATGAGCCGTCTGCCAAAGCATGTGGCATTGATCATGGATGGCAACGGACGTTGGGCGAAAGCACAAGGAAAAGAGAGAATCTTCGGACATCAGGAAGGTGTGGATTCTGTCGACAAAGTGATGGAGGCTGCAGCTGAACTTGGCATTGACTATATCACTCTTTACGCGTTCAGTACAGAAAATTGGAACCGTCCAAAGGCAGAGGTTGATGCCCTTATGGAAATATTCGCGTCGGCTATCACCACTTATGCGGAAAAGGCAAAGGATAATAACGTTAGAATCATTATTATTGGCGATAAGTCACGTCTTAACGAGAAGACGATGGCAAAACTTAACGAGGGAATGGCAAAAACAGCAAACTGCACTGGTTTGACAATGGTGCTTTGCATCAGCTATTCATCCCGTTGGGAAATTATAGAGTGTGTGAAGAATATCGCACGCAAGGCAAAGAACGGTGAGATTGACATTGAAGACATCAATGAAAGTCTGATTTCAGACAATCTGGCGACAAAGGGCATGCCAGACCCGGACCTGCTAATCCGTACAAGTGGAGAGCAGAGAATCAGTAACTTCTTGATGTGGCAGTTGTCTTATTCTGAATTGTATTTCACAGATATTCCTTGGCCTGAGTTCAAGAAGGAACAGTTCTATGAGGCTATTTACAAGTATCAGAACCGAGAAAGAAGATTCGGCAAGACAAGTGAACAGTTGTAATTAAGGAAAGGAGATGAAGATTTACAAAACAATAATCGGCATAATTGCTCTTGTTTGTTCGGTGAATGTGTCCGCTCAGACAGAAACGTCAGATACATTGAGGAGTGTGAAGGATACGGTTGCCGCCACTGCAGATACAATGAAAAGTGTGGCAGATACGGCTGTCGCTGATACTAACAGCATTGTAAAGCCACAGACTCAGACAAGTGAGACGCCGACTATCACGTATTCCACAACGGCAAAGATCTACACAGTCATGGAGGTGAAGGTCGTGGGAGCAGGAAACTATGACGAAAAAGTCGTGGCTAACTATTCCGGACTATATGTGGGTCAGAAAATCAAGTTGCCTGGAAAGGATTTTTCCAATGCCATCAAGCGTTTTTGGAAACAGGGATTGTATTCAGATGTGAAAATCTATGCCACAAAGATTGAGGGAGACAAGGTCTGGTTGGAGATCGCTGTAAAGCCTCGCCCAAGAATATCAAGCATTTCTTATTCAGGTGTGAGGAAGAAAGATAAGGAGGAGTTTGACAAGTCGATAGGGTTAACTACGGGAAGTCAGGTCTCTCAGAATATGCTTGACAGAGCACAAGGTGTGATCAAAAGACACTATGATTCAAATGGATATCAAAAAGCAGATGTCAAGATCGGTTTGGCTGATGACCCGGAAAAAGAGGGCTATGTGATTGTAAATGTTGATGTTGACAAAAAGGAAAAGGTCAAGATCTACAGAATCCATATCGATGGTAATGATAGTGTGCCTGCACGCAAACTGAAGCATGCGATGAAGGACACAAAAGAGAAGCACATAATACCGAATCTTTTCAAGTCGAAGAAATTTGTGCAGTCCAATTATGATGTTGATAAAGTCAATTTGATCAATAAGTACAACGAGTACGGTTTCCGTGACGCGGAAATTGTGTGTGATAGTGTCTACCAGTCGCCTAAGAAGCCGGAAAGAGTGGATATTTACATCAAGGTAAACGAGGGAAGACGTTACTATGTACGCAATATTGTTTGGGTAGGCAACACTGTTTATCCAGAGAACTTGTTGAATGCGACTCTTGGAATGAAGAAGGGAGACGTGTATAATAAGAAACTTTTGAATGAGCGTCTGCTTGAAGATGAGGATGCAGTCTCTAGTTTGTATCTCGACAATGGATATTTGTTCTTCAATGTTGAACCTGTCGAGGTAAATATCGATGGGGATTCTGTTGACGTGGAGATGCGAATCTACGAGGGAAGACAGGCTATGATCAACAATGTGGTAATCACAGGTAATGAGGCAATATACGAGCATGTCATCCGTCGTGAACTTGACACTAAGCCGGGACAGTTGTTCAGCAAGTCTAACCTACAGCGTTCGGCTCGTGAGCTTGCGGCATCAGGACATTGGAATCCGGAGAAGATGGACATTCGTCCGGTTCCGGATCCAGAGAACGGAACGGTTGATATCGTTTATAATCTGGAGCAGAAACGTAACGACCAGGTTGAGATGTCGTTCGGTTACGGACAGACAGGTTTCAATGGTACGTTAGGACTTAAGTTCTCAAACTTCTCTCTTCACAATATATTCAACAAAGAGGCGTATAGACCATTGCCACAGGGAGACGGGCAGCAGTTGTCATTGTCGTTTACTACAAGTGGACGCAGTTATCAGTCTGTAGGTTTGTCATTCATGGAGCCTTGGTTGGGAGGAAAACGTCCTATCAGTTTCAGCACATCAATATTCTTCTCTAATCAGACAAATATCAGTAGCAGGTATGAGATGGATGATTATGCTGACTATTGGAATACAGGATATGGCACGTACATGTCTGGCACAGGATATCGTTATGAGGCTGATCCAGATGAATATATCAGAACTCTCGGAGTCTCTGTTGGAATTGGAAAGAGATTGAAATGGCCAGATGACTATTTTTCACTTTACTATGAGTTTGCCTACCGTCATTACACATTGAAGGATTGGGAATACTTCACTATGCACAATGGAAAGGCAAATAATTTACGATTTGGTATAACTTGGGCTAGAAATTCTATTGACAACCCATATTATACACGTCGTGGTTCATCTGTATCGTTGACATTGCAGGCGACTCCTCCATACTCCAAAATTTTCAATAATGAGACAGCAGACGAACTTCTGCTAAAGAAAGAGGCAGGTACATTGTCTAGTGAGGAGGTTGATAAATTGAAGCAGGAGTTGTTCAAGTGGGTGGAATATTATAAGACAGAGTTCAAAGCAAAATTGTTCACTCCACTTTCAAGCAACCAGAAACTAGTGTTGTTGACTCGTGCGGAATATGGATTCTTGGGTTATTATGATAAGAACCGTCGTTCTCCATTCGAAAGATATTATGTGGGTGGAGATGGAACGTCAGGAACAAGTGGCACTTATGCGATGACAACTGTGACGTTGCGAGGATATGAAAATGGTAAGTTGACACCTCGTGAACAGTTCTATGCTGGAGACAATGTACAATTAGCAGGAAACTTGTACTCAAAGTTATCGTTTGAGTTGAGATATCCATTGATGCTTGAGCAGGCAGCTACAATCTATGCATTGGCGTTTGTCGAGGCTGGTAATTCTTGGAAAAACTTCAAAGAATTCAATCCTTTGAATTTGAAGCGTTCGGCTGGAGCTGGTGTGAGAATCTTCTTGCCTATGCTTGGATTGCTGGGAGTGGATTATGGATATGGATTTGATAAAGATGTCTATGGTAGTAAAGGAGGACATAATTGTCATATCGTTATCGGACAGGAATTTTAATGTGTAACATCAATTGAAGAAAGAAATGAGCAGATTAGCATCAAAAATATTTGTGGCAGTTGTAATGCTTGCTTATTCTGTAAGCAGTTTTGCCCAGTTCGGTGGAGGCAAGGTGGCCGTTGTCGACGTGGAGTATATTCTGAAGAATATGCCAATGTATGAGTCAGCCAACGAGCAGGTGAAGCAGATCACAAAGAAGTGGCAGACAGAGGTGGATCAGAAGCATGAAGAGGCTCGTGTGCTTCAGAAAAACTATCAAACTGAGGTGGTCTTCTTGTCGGACGAGATGAAGAAAGCAAAGGAAAAAGAGATTTTGGCAAAGGAGAAAGAGGCAAACGACCTTGGCAGAAAATACTTCGGTCCTGATGGAGAACTCTACAAGAAAAAAGAGAGTTTGATGAAACCAATTCAGGATGAAGTTTATGTTGCTGTGAAAGATGTTGCAGAGCAGAAGGGATATACTCTTGTGCTTGACAAGGCGTCTACTGTCGGTATGATGTACTACTCTGCAAAGATTGATATCAGTGATGAAGTTCTAAGTAAACTTGGATACACGAAATGATGATGTCTGGCATGAAATATTTGTCGTCGACGTTCTTATTGTTGCTGACTTTCGCATTCGCGTCTGCACAGAACACTCACGTCAAACTCGCTCATTACGATGAGGATGAAGTCATCAAACTGATGAAGGAGACTGAGGCCGCCGAACGAACTCTGAAAAGTTTGTCGGATCAGTATGAGGCAGAGATGGTGAAGATGGAAGGCGAATATACTCGTAAGGCTTCTGAGTATCAGAAAGAGCAATCGTCGTGGGATGAGACAATCAGGAGAGTGCGTATGGAGGAAATCCATACAATCAAGCTCAAGATGCAGAACTATTACGATATGGCAAGCAAGACATTGTCTGACAAGAGAAACGAGCTTTATGTCCCTGTCCACAAAAAGATAGACCAGGCTGTGGCGGAAGTCGCTAAAGAGCAGGGATTTCTTTATGTGTGGGACGTGAAAAATTTGAAGTATTGTTCACCACAGGCAGTGGATATCACAAGTATGATCAAAAGAAAATTAGGAATCAAATAAATAATTAAAACGAAATATGGTAAAAAGACTTTTAGCAGTTCTATTGTGCGCTATGCCGCTATTTGCTAACGCACAGGCAGTGAAACTTGGACACCTTGATGTAAATTCACTTTTCTTGAAATTGCCAGAACTAAAGGATGTTGAGACTAAGTTGAAAGAGGTTCAGACATCGTATGAGACAGAGATGAAGCGTATGGAAGAGGAGTATACTCGTAAGGCTTCAGAGTATCAGCAGAATGTTGCTGCAATGGACGAGACTATCAAGAAGAACCGTGAGGAGGAACTTCTATCGCTACAGGAGAAGATGAAGAATTATTTCCAGATTGCTCAGAATGCATTGCAGCAGAAGCAGGAGGAACTTCAGAATCCTATCCGTGAAAAAATTCTTGCAGCTATCAAGGCCGTTTCTGAGGAGAATGGATTCACTTACATCTTCGACACAAATGCACTTCTGTTCAAGTCAGCGTCTGCAACAGACATCACTGATCTTGTGCTTAAGAAGCTTGGTGTGACTAAGTAATTAGCAGGTGAATGAATAATAACCAGTTCTCTTGTTTCGGCAAGAGGACTGTATACGGAATTAGCTCAGTTGGTAGAGCACTGGTCTCCAAAACCAGGTGTCGGGAGTTCGAGCCTCTCATTCCGTGCTTATAAAACGAATTTGAAGAGACGGTGGGGGCACCGTCTCTCATATTTTTGAAAGGTGACGCTTTCGTCTGTTTTTAAATGCAAGTTATGGATAAGAAGGGTTCGATTGGAGTTTTTGATTCCGGATTCGGAGGACTGACAATTCTGAAAGAGATAATAAAGGTGATGCCGGAATACGATTTCTTGTTTCTTGGCGACAATGCGCGTGCTCCATATGGCACACGCTCTTTTGACATTGTCTACGAGTATACTCGTCAGTGTTCCAAGTATTTGATGGACCACAACTGTCCGCTTGTGATTCTTGCCTGCAACACAGCTTCAGCCAAAGCATTGCGAACTATCCAGCAGAAGGATCTGCCGATGTGGGAACCTCAGAACAGAGTGTTGGGAATAATTCGCCCTACAGTGGAGAATATTCTTCAGCGTACAAAGACTAAGCATATCGGATTGTTCGGGACAAGCGGAACAATCAACAGTAAGACATATCCATTGGAGTTTGCCAAGACAGATCCTGATGTTGTGGTAAACGGATGTGCCTGCCCTATGTGGGTGCCATTGGTGGAGAACGGAGAATACGATTCTCCTGGAGCTGACTATTTCATTGAAAAGAAAGTAAACGAGTTGATGGAGACAGATTCGTTGATAGACACAATTATTCTAGGTTGTACCCACTATCCTTTGCTTCAGCATAAGATCGAGAAATATGTGCCATCCAATGTGGCTGTCGTACCACAGGGAAAGATTGTCGCCGATAGTTTGAGAGATTATCTCAACCGTCATCCTGAAATGGACGAACGATTATCAAAGCATGGGGAGGGAAGATTTCTCACAACTGAATCAGTGGAGAAATTCCAAGCGTCTGCAAAAATCTTCTTGAACACAGATAAGACAATAGCTGCCCATAGAATTATTTTTTGATTCTACAGTTAGTTTATAACGCAAAACCATCTTAGATTTTATACATCTCACCTGTATCATCCTCGGCAAGCTGGATGATACCCCATTTAATGCCATCTTTTATTTACATTCTGTTAGTAATAGAGTATTTGTTAAGGTTGGGAGAACCTAACCCACTTTTGCAGTGTGAGCCTTAGGCAAGCACTTTAAAATTGTTTCGCTCACCCTATGGGGTTACATAGGAAGAGAAGACAATAACAAAAATTTTAATTATGCTTTTTGTGGAAGTTGTGCTTAAATATGGCATATCGTGTTTCTAAATTTGCATTATAAAAAAGTGGAAAGACGGAATCATGAAAGATTTTGGGTCCTGTATATTGGGTCAAAACATTAAAAAAATATGCTGTTTTGGTGTAACTAACAGCTGTTTTGTTAATAACCCGTCAACTTTATCAACAGTGTTGATTTCTACATTGTGATTGTTAATAAATGCAGATGAGATAATGCAAAAAGATTTGAAAATGGAGTTAAATTTGCAATGTATTTGAAACACAGAAGATACACAATATTACATATACAAACCAAATGTGATACACAAAATTGTTTTGTAAGTCATTGGAAAATAAGTTCTTTGTTTTGAAAAGAGTCACAAGTGATTGCGACTCTTTTTTATTTTTCCGACACGTGCATAATTTTCAAATAATTACACGCTTATAATCATTATTTTCCATAAAAATCGTAATTTTGCAGAAAAGCATTAAAAACGAAAGACCAATGTATAAACTATTAGTCCTCGATATTGACGGTACTCTAACGGACTCGGCCAAGAAAATTTCAAGAACCACTAAACGTGCGTTGAGACGCGCTCAGAATAAAGGAGTCAAGATTGTATTGGCAAGCGGACGTCCTACGCCAGGTATCGTGCCTGTGGCTGAAGAGTTGGGATTCGCAGAGCATGGTGGATACATTCTTTCTTTCAATGGCGGGAAAATCATCGATTACAAGACAGGCAAAACAATCTTTGAAAGTGTGCTGCCGGGAGAGATGATTCCTATGCTTTACGAAGATTCCCAAGCAAACAATGTTTCCATTATATCTTATGATGCGACGTCGGTGTTGACAGAGACTCCAGATGATGTGTATATCATCAAGGAGGCTAAACTCAACAAGATGCCGATCACCAAGGTGGAAAGCTTTATTGAGGCTGTGCAGCATCCAGTCACAAAATGTCTGATGACAGGAGATGCGGAACATCTTGCGGAGGTGGAGCAACGTGAAAAAAGCAAGTATGGCGAAAAATTGAGCATCTACCGTTCTGAGCCGTACTTTTTGGAGATAATGCCAAAGGGCATCGACAAAGCACAGTCGTTGCAGCGTCTTCTTGATCATCTAGGGCTTACAAAGAATGAGATGATAGCCTGTGGAGATGGATTCAACGATTTGTCTATGATCAAGTTCGCAGGTCTTGGTGTGGCGATGAGCAATGCACAAAAGATTGTGAAGAGGAATGCGGACTATATCACGTTCACAAACGATGAGAACGGTGTCGCCCATGTGGTGGACAAATATATTCTTGGGAAAAAGAAGCAGAGACAGCTTGAGTGGAAAAAGAATTTGCGATTGTCTAACATTACAGCAAAACTGTATAAGTACACCCATCGTCTACAGCATAAATAAAAAAGAACTGAACCCTTATAACTACTATTTTAGATATGAAGTTTTTTAGAAAATATGGCCTTTCATTGGTTGTGGCATTGTTTATCATGAATATGTGTATGATGCCATCTACAAGTGTGCCGTCGATATCATTAGGTGGCTTGGTTCCAGATTTTTTACGTCCGTTAGCTGATTTCATAAAAGCGAATATAGATAAGTTTGCACACTTCACTTTCTTTTTTGTTCTTAGTTTTGCACTATGTCATGATTTTTGGGTACAGCGAGTTGATTTCTCAACCAACAAAATGAAGTTGTGGGGAATAGTAGTTCCGATGCTATATGGAGGTTTGATTGAGATTATGCAAGCGACGCTGACAACCACGCGTTCGGGAGATATTGAGGATTTTTTTGCTGATACATTAGGAGCAGTTTGTGGGTTCTTCTTTGCTAAAAAGTTTGTTCCGAGGTGGTTTGAAAGAGAAAATAATGGTGGTGCCAAGTGCAGTTAAATAAAGCTTCGCATCTATTTTTTGTTTAAGAATTATATTCAGGCGATGATTATTGATAATCATTGCCTTTTTTATCGCTGCAGATTCTAAGGTGGGTGCAAAAGAATTTAAAATAAAAAAGACGGAACTGATTCCGTCTTTTCTTAGTTGCGGAGGCCCGACTCGAACGAACGACCTTTGGGTTATGAGCCCAACGAGCTACCGACTGCTCCACTCCGCGATCCATTCAACTCATTTCTGAATTGCATTGCAAAGGTAGCGTTTTTCTGCTTTATAACAAACTTTTTGGGGTGTATTTTGCGTATAAAAATAAAAAAGTTTTGTAATGCATTAAAAATTAGATATTTAGTTATAGTGCCAATTTTTCGGTTTTTTTAAGAAAAAAATGAATATATTTGACGTGTTTAATTTAGGTATTAGAGATTTTTTGCAACGTTGGGGATGGCTGAATGATCTATAATAAGATGTGTTTTATGGGAATAGACACATTGAAACAATACTCCATGTTTATGAAACGATTTTCCGTAGCTGTCTTTGGGTTATAACCTAACTTTGCATAAACACTCGGGAAGATTTTGTCTGTGTTGTCGGAAACGTAAGTTTTGACTGCATCGATATATCGAGTGAAAGAAATATGAAATATTTGTAATGTTGATAGAATAAAAAAACAAAAGGATTATGGATAGAAAGTTACTTAATCTTTACGCAAGTTTGGCATTGCTTGGTTTTGGGGCTACAGCTTCAGCGGCAATCAGTCAGACTCCTGTAACGGGAAGCACTGACGGAGCAAAGAACATTTATAAATTCTTGTACGACAATTATGGCAAGAATACAGTTTCCGGTGTTCAGACAGGAGACATGGATGGAGCGTCTGCATTGAAGAATCAGAAGGATTTTGCTGCGGTAGTTGAGAAATCAGGTAAGCAGCCGGCTCTTGTCGGTCTTGATCTTCTTATGCTCACAGGAGCAAAAGAGTCTGAATCTTGGTATCAAAGTTACACTGAGACCTGTATTTCTTTAGCGAAGGAGCTTTATCAGAAGGGTGGTATTCCAGCGTTTACATGGCATTGGAAAGATCCGAGCCGTGAGACAGAGGAGCATAGTAAAGACGCAAAGTTTGATTTCCGTACTGCATTCAAATCTGGCACGACGGAATGGGACAAGGAGAGTGACGCATACAAGACAATGATCAAGGATATTGATGCTGTTTCTAAAGTTTTCCTAAGACTTCAGGAAGACGGTGTGGCATGCATCTGGCGTCCGCTTCATGAGGCATCTGGAGCTTGGTTCTGGTGGGGTATAGGCACTGCCGAGGAATATAAAGCTCTCTATAAGTTGATGTACGACAGAATGGTGAAGGAGAACGGTGTGAACAACTGTCTATGGGTTTGGAATATCGAGAGAGTCAACAAAGCTCCATACGATGAGTCTGTGCTTGAAGCATCTTGGTATCCCGGTGATGAGTATTGTGACTTCATCTCTGTGGATGTCTACAAGAGTGCCGGTGAACATGGTTCATTGTCTGGCTATTACAATAAGATACAGGATCTGATGGGTTCAGACAAGATGATCGCACTTTCTGAGAATGGCCCAATTCCAGATGTTAAGAATATGCATGCCGACGGTGCTGTGTGGAGCTGGTGGATGCCTTGGTATGACAGTTGGGGAGATGAAAAGTTTATCAGCCAAACTTCAAATTCTGTATGGAAGAGCAATATGGAGGATGAGCGAATCATCACTCTAGAAGATATGAAAGACTGGGGCACATACAAAGGAACGATTATCGTTGACGATCCATGTTCATTGAACACGTCGACTCATATCGAGGCAGAGTGTGCCGATTACAAAGGAGTAGAAGTAGGTTCTGAGGTTTGTTCAGGAGGAAAGGCTGTGTCGGTTCAGGATGCTGACGGATATCTTAATTTCGAGTTCGATATACCTGCCGACGGCAATTACGACATCATCATTGGTGGAGCTATTCCTTACGATGCTGGCAAGGTGTGTGTGGTAAAATTGGCAGACGGCACAAGTGTAAATGTCACAATCAATGAGAATGGACCACATGCGGTGGGTACGTTCAAACTAAAATCAGGAAAGCAGACAATATCGGTTGTCCCTGGATGGACATGGTGGGTAGTCGACTATATGGAGGTGAATCCTGCAGTCGTACAGGAGGTGAAACCATCTGGAATTACGGATTCTAAGGCAACTGCGTCGGCTCAGGCATTATACAGATTCTTGAATGAGAACTTTGGAAAGAACATCATCTCTGGATTCATGGCAGGAAGTATGGATGGTTCGGACGGAACATTTAAGAATCATGACGACTATAAGGTTGTTTACACAAAGAGTGGAAAATATCCGGCTCTTGGAGGTGTGGATTTCATGAATGCCACAGGACAGAGTGCGTATGGTGCTAATGCTTCGTGGTATACCGACTATACGCAAAAGTCAATATCTCTTATGGAGGATTTGTGGAGTCTTGGCGGTATTCCTGCTTTCACATGGCACTGGCGTGATCCGTCATACGAGACAGATCAGTTCTATTCAAGACAAGAGGGTGGTCAACTAAAAGACGGAGATACAGATTTCGATTTCACTACAGCAATGAATGCTGATGGCACATGGAATGAGGAATCCACAATCTATAAGAATATGATCAAGGATATCGACGTGATTGCGGACTTTTTCCTTGATCTACAAGAGAAAGGTATTGCTGGTATTTTCCGTCCATTGCACGAGGCTTCAGGCGGTTGGTTCTGGTGGGGACGCCAGGGAGGAGCCAATTATGCAAAACTTTACCAGCTTATCCGTCATGAGATGGTAGACGAGAAGGGAGTCCACAATATGGTTTGGGTATGGAATCCTCAAAGTGTCGCAGACACAGACTGGAATCCAGGAGATGACATCTATGATGTGATTTCAATTGATATCTACAATGATAAGTTCGACTACCAGTCAAATTATGTGGTATTCAACAATTTGAAGAAGATGTCTGGTTATAAGAAAATCATCGCTTTGAGTGAGAACGGACCAGTAGTTGACGCAGATGCTTGTGTTGAGGATGAGGCAATGTGGAGCTGGATGATGCCATGGTATCAGAGTTGGGGAAGCAATTTTGCAGACCAGACATCTGAAGAAGAGTGGAAGAAAGTGATGAATCATGATAAGGTGATAACTCTTGACGAAATGCCAGGATGGGACAAGTATACATCTGTAGCACAGGTTCAGCCAAAGAGTAAAGTTTTCTTTTATCCTAATCCGGTGAAGGATAATTTGATGGTGGTAGCTGAGAAAGCAATTGTAAAAATTGTCGACATTGCTGGAAGAACAATCGCGTCATCATCAGTAAACGGACAGACATCAATTTCTACACAAGCGTGGGAAAAAGGTATATATACTGCTATTGTAATTTCGGATCAAGGTAAGGAAGTTTTCAAGATAATAAAGTAAAATTTCTAGACATAAGGAGAAAAGCAAGGATAGAATGCAATTTCTATCCTTGCTTTTTTTATATTTGCATTAAATTTCAATAATAAGTAGACTCATGCGTAGATTCATTTATACAGTTATTGTATTATTTATAGCGACAATATCAGTTTTTGCAAAGCGAAACATTGCGCCGGGCGAGTGGCAGACAATTCGTTCCTATAACGGAATAACAAGTATCATTCCATCAAAAGAGAAAGTATATGTGGTTGCTAATGGTGGCATGTATATTTATGATAAGAAGACAAAGGAAGTCAAGCCATTGTCTACGCTTGATGGTTTGAGTTCATCGGCAATTGAGATGGTGGAATATGTGGAGTCTACGAAAACATTGTTTATTATCCACTCCGACATGACAATTGATTTGCTAGTTAACGGAGTGACTTTTAGTGATGAGTCAATCAAGGATAGTGAGATAAGTGGAAAAAAAGTAAATAGTCTGAAGGTTGACGGAGATAATGTGTATGTCTCTTTAGATGCTGGAATAGTTGTATACAATACAAGAAAGAAAGAAGTACTTGATACATATATCATAGGTTACGATGGTCAATATGAAGTTGTGTACCAGACAGTTGTTTTGAATGGAGACATTTATGCTTTGATGGCAGACAGAAGCAACTGTTCCCATCGAAAGTTACGTATCTGCAAAAATGGAGAAAATGCAAATGACTATGGGGCTTGGGTGACAGTGCCATTGCCTGTGTCGTGTCCTGCTGATTCGGTTGTGGTCAAGAAGATGGATTGCTCGTCTGGTCATATTCTTATTCTGACAACTGAAGGACTGTATGCTCGTTTGGGAGATGGCTCTTGGGTGGATATAAGTCCAAAAGGAATAGTCCCTGATACAATACAGGTTTATAAGGATAGATTGACGGCAATCACTAGTTGGCAGATTATGGCCTTTCATAAAGATAACCTTGGTGATATGAAATACCGAGAGTGTTGGTCAAATTTGGCTGTTTATGATGTAGATGAAGATGTCGTGTGGCTTGATAAAGACGGTTTGAGATTTGCTGATCTGTCTGTTGAGGAATTGAGTGCCACGGTCTCTGATCCGATTATATTTGACGGACCAAGTCAGAATGAGTATTATTCTCTTCAGGTTTTGGATGGAGAAATCTATCTGACGGGAAATCATGGTTATAGTACACCGGCAGTGGCAGATTATTCCCGAGATGGAAAGTGGCATTATTTGAGTAAGTTTTTAGAGAGAGACTCTACTATTAAAGAAAAAAATCCAAAGTATGAATTCCATTCAGCGTATAGAATGTTGGTAGATCCTCTTGATAAAGACCATATCTTTGTGCCTACATGGTGGGGACTACATGAATTTTATAATGATTCTCTTTTGAGAATTTACGACAAATCTAATTCTGCATTTCAGGGTACTACAGAATCCTCAAGATGTACAAAAGTGGAGTGTGCATGGTATGACGAGGATCATAATCTGTTTGCCGCAAATCCTGCTTCGTTCGGTAATATGGTTTATGCAATGGATACTACTGGAGAATGGCATGAATTAAACCATCCAAAGTTCCTGAATCAACCATCGGCTCGATTCCATTATCGTACGAAATCTGGGCTTGACTTTATTGTAGCGGAATATAGACAGCCTGCACTTTGTATTTTAGATATGAATAAAACACCATTTGACGAAAGTGATGATAGGACAAAGGCTATCAGTTCTTTTTCATATTCGGAGGATGGGTTGGTCGAAACATTTCAACCTGTTTATATTTTCGCTGTCGAGGAAGATCATAAAGGAGACATATGGATTGCTACCGATCAGGGTCCGCTTGTCATGAAGAATGTAAAGGGTGTGTTTGATGGTAAAGAAACCTATGTGCGTCCGAAAATCACACGTGAGGATGACAGCAGATATGCAGATTACCTGTTAGCATCCGATAAGGTGAAAAAAATCCAGGTGGATGGAAAGAATAGAAAATGGATTGCTACAGAGGGCAATGGTTTGTTCTTGGTGTCAGCTAGTGGAGACAAGATTTTGGAGAACTTCACAACAAAGAATTCACCTTTGTCTTCCAATGTTGTTATGGATATTGTGTATGAGAAGGAGACAGGTGTCCTTTATATTTTAACAGATACAGGTTTGTTGATGTATGCTACAGACTCATCATTCCCAGAAGACGATTTCAACAATGTAACGATATATCCAAATCCAGTCCGTTCGGATTATGATGGTGACGTGGAGATCAAGGGATTGATGGATGAAAGTAACGTCAGGATCACAGATCAGCGTGGAATGGTGATAGAAAACGGTATAAGCAAGGGTGGAACATATAGATTCTCCGCTCGCAGAAGTGATGGCTCCCGTCTACCTACAGGCGTTTATAATGTGTTTGTCACTACAGCGGCTGATGACGAAGGTTTGACTGAAACTAAAAATTTGAAATTCGCAATTATCAGATAAAATGGAAAAACTAACATTGATAAAGGTAGGTGGAAAGATTGTAGAGGAAGCTTCTACACTTAAAAGCCTATTGGAACAGTTCTCTAAAATTCCAGGAAACAAGGTATTGGTGCATGGCGGTGGACGCAGTGCCACACAAGTGGCTGGCCAGCTTGGTATCGAGACAAAGATGGTCGAGGGCCGACGTATCACTGATGAGGCTATGCTTAAGGTGGTGACTATGGTCTACGCTGGACTTGTAAACAAAAATATTGTGGCTCAGCTACAGGCTAACGGAATCAATTCCCTTGGATTGACAGGTGCTGATATCAATTATATGAGAAGCGACAAGCGTAAGCCTAATCCTATTGATTATGGATTTGTTGGCGACGTGAAGGAGGTGAACACAGATATTCTAGCAGACCTTATCGCTCGTGGAATCGTTCCTGTGCTTTCTCCAATCACTCATGATGGCAAGGGTAATCTTTTGAATACTAATGCCGATACGATCGCTCAGGAGGCTGCTGTCGCTTTGGCAAAGAGATTCGACGTCTCTCTGATCTACTGCTTTGAAAAGGATGGTGTGTTGAAGGATGAAAACGATGATTCGTCGGTTATTCCATTGATCACAAAGTCTGATTTTGAGGCTTATAAGGCAGACGGAACAATCAGTGGAGGTATGATCCCTAAACTTGACAATGCGTTTACTGCTATAAGCAAGGGAGTGAAGGAAGTGGTGATCACTTCCGCTAATCATATTCTAAGTGGAGGCACAAAAATTAAATAATTCTTGTTGGCGATGAAGATAGTTTTGGCTACAAAGAACAAAGGCAAGGCGGCTGAGTTTGCTTCTATTTTGGGAGACAAGTTTGAACTGATCACTCAGGCAGAGGCTGGAATCACAGAGTCTGCGGAAGAAAACGGAACCACTTATGCTGAAAACTCACGTCTTAAGGCAAAATTCATCTTTGAGAAAACAGGATTGCCCACAATGGCCGATGACAGTGGTCTTGAATGTGATGCTCTTGACGGTGCTCCCGGCGTCTACACAGCTCGTTTTGCGGGAGAGGGCGCGACTGATAGCACAAACATCGACAAACTGCTTGCTGTGCTTGATGAGGAGGAAAACCGTAAGGCAAGATTTGTTGCCCATATCACTTTGGTGATGGAGAACTATGAGATCCATTGTGAGGGCACTCTTGATGGTGAAATCACTAGAGGACGCAGAGGTACAAACGGATTCGGATATGACCCGGTGTTCATTCCTGAAGGCTACGACAAAACGCTTGCGGAATTGGATGATGAGGTGAAAAACAGCATTTCTCACAGACGTAAGGCAATTGAAAAGATGCAGAAAGCCTTGAGTGATTTGAACCTCAACGTGTGAGTTATTAACAAATGCAGAAAAAAAGAGAAGAAATATTTGTTTTATCCTCTAAAAACTATAATTTTGCATTCCGATTTTCAAGGAATTTGAAAAGCAGATTTTAGAAAATAATTAAAAAAGTAAAATAAGATGAAAAGAACTTATCAACCTTCGAACACAAAGAGAAGAAATAAGCATGGTTTTCGTTCAAGAATGGAGACTCCAAATGGACGTCGTGTACTTGCAGCACGTAGAGCTCACGGAAGAAAGAAGCTTACAGTGTCTGACGAGCCAGCTTTGAAGAGATAATTTGAAGGAAAGGCAAAGGAATAGGCGTGGAATGAAAATTCCACGCTTTTTTCGTTAAATTAATTAAGTAATATGGGACGTATTATAGTTTCTGTTGTTGCATTTATAATTTGTACATCCTTGGGTCTTTGTCTTAAAGGAGAAATGACATTCTTCAATGTGATGTGGGCGGTTTTTGTTTGTGGAGGACTCGGTGTTACTCTTGTACAGTATCTGTTTAAGGGTAAAAATGAAGACGAAGAAGGGAAAGATGAATAATTCACTTTGTTAATAAGGTTTTTCGTAAGATTATATTGATAACAACAGACGCAATGGATTTCTCCACTGCGTCTTATTTTTATATGTAGACTGATGGTATCAGTTCTACACCATTATTTCACACATTTTACAACCGACTGCTTGCCGTTTGCTGTAACCTTGACGAAGTAAACTCCAGAAGGAATGTTGGCTTCAACTGTGTTTACTCCAGCATTCAAAGAGACTGCCTTTTTAATCCAAACCTTACCTGTGACATCCCAAACCTCAACATTGGTATTTGCGGCCTCTGATGTGATAATCTGCAAATTGTCGTTAGCAAATGTGGCTATGAATGTTTTGTCTGCAGTATACTGCTTTACATCATCAAGTGAACCATTGTTCTCAAATGTGATTGTGGCGATACTCATCTTTGGCATTTCTATTTCGTTTGCCAAATCGATCACACCGTAATCCTTGCTTCTCTCATCTTTTGAAGTGGCGGTCATTGTAAGACGCGCAGTGCAGTTAGTGAATGGAGCGTTCACCTTTACTGCATGGTTGCCACCTTTGTTGATCACAACGATTGTCGCTTTGTTTCCGTCTGGACTTACGAATGATGTGCAGACCAAGTCTGAATTATCAGTTGTGCTGCCTACGCAGAAATATCCTTTTGGTGCAAACTTAGAGAAGTGGCGTAGACCGTGATAGTCAAGGCATACCTGGTATCCCTCGTCTGATTTCCATTGTTCTTTTTTCCATGGGTCGTTGACGGCAATACATCCGTCTTTGTCGCTTGTTCCCCATAATAGGTTCCAATACATATATGAGCCGACGTGATTGTAGTTGAAGCTGTTTGCAATGATCCATGCTGTGTGAACATCGTTGCCACTCTTCTCCGCACGCATCGCACAGTTCTCTGTCATAAACTGAGGCATGTTGCTATATTTAGTTGCCAGCTCTTTCATGGCATTTATATATGCGTTTGGTTTGGAATATCTGTCGTCAGCATTCTCGCCACTGTGATAATAGTGGAATGCCAAACCGTCTAGCAAGGAAGCGTCGAGAGCATCCATATATTTCTGTGTGTTGCCATATCCGATACCAAGCACTTCCGGACCAAGGATTTTTGGCACTTCGTTCAATTCTTTGATTTTAGAGACAAAGATAGGAAGAGCTTTGTCGTATCCTGCGCGGTCGAACTGTTTGCCCGTGTAGTCGACGTAGTGTTCTGTAGCATCGAATAGAGTGGCTGCGTAAGTCGCTTCCATGTCGGGTTCGTTCTGCATTGAGATATAGTCTGGGTGGATTCCTTCCTCTTGATATTTAGCCAATGATTTCTTCCACCACTCTGCGTATTCATTGTAGACGAAATTGCCGTCAGAACCTTTCTTTAATGAGTATGGACCGTCTTTGTCTCCATTCTCCTTCAATGATCCTGGAGCAGCCCATGAAGACATCTCCACGATGAAGTTTTCTCTTCCAAGACGTTTCACAGCTTCATTATAGATCGTCAATTCGTCTTTGACGTCGTGTTTGTCGATATCCTGTTTCCAGTTTCCTATACGAAGAGCGGATAATCCCAGACCTGTGTAGATAGTGTCGAAGATAGCTTCTTTGTTTGGATGGTCGACAAACCAGTTCTGATAGTAGACAATACCACCACCAATACCAAGCACTTCCTGCTGTTTGTCATTTATGTCCATGCCGACAGATGCTTTTGTGTATTCACCGTTGTCTGGATCCTGTTGCTCGACAGACAAAGCTTTCAGTGTCACATTGTCTATAAAATATGTGTTAGCTGTGTGGGCGATATCGAAATTGAACCCATCCACGTCTCCTTTAGAAGTGAAAGTGTGTGTCTTCTGGGAGTATGAAGCGGTCACTTCCTGGTCGGCCTGGTAAGTCTCCTCTCCAGAAGTTGAGACGCGTACAGAACCTGTGCCACTTTGAGTGCGGATGTAGTAGGACAGCTCATATTCGCCAGCAGGAAGGCCATCCCCGTCTACTTCAAAACTTGTATGGATTTGCACTTTCCATTGGTTTTCAGGGTCGCTTATAGGGTTGACAACCTTCATGCAGCCAACACCGTCAAACTGTGTTCCGCTTTCACGTTCGAAAGATGCACCGTCGCCGCCATTCCACATAGCCCATCCGTCGACATTCTGCTCGAAAAATCCGTTCGGGATATAAGAGGCCGCGTTCGCCATCGAAATGGAGAACAGCGTAATAGCCGAAAGAGTAAAAAGTTTATTCATGTGTTTTATTTTTAAATATGTATATAGCAAAAATAGAATTTTATAATAGAAAATGCAAATGATATACAAATATGAATATGAAATTAAAAATGCGAAATTGGAAATGCGAAATTGTAGAGACGCACGGTCGTGCGTCTCAATGTTAAATTAAAAATTCGAAATGCTAAATTCGAAATGCGTGGGTACGCATATTGTATGATATTTTATTTTGTTGAATATGCCTATGCAAAATGTCATAACGGTTTTTGCCGCAAATCGAATCAAAAAGTATTACATTTATGTTAAAATGTGACAGTATGGAAATTAATTCCGTCAAAAAATAACATTGTGAAAAGACGTGGGGTGAAAGACGAAAATCAGTATTACAAATTGTAAGCGGTGGAGTTTTCGAACCTTACAATTTGAAGATAATTTGTCTGTTTTTATGACAATTTGAATTTTGATTAAAAAAAGTGTCGATTTTAACAAAAAATAGTAAGTATGGAGCAAATTCTTGCTTAAATTTGCAATGTCGGAAGGAAAACAAGGGGTTTCTGCTTCCAATGGAAGTAAAAAATGCCCTTTATGGCCGATAAACGCCAATTTTTGCTTCCAATGGAAATTTGAAAAATAGTAATAACATTATAAAACGAGAATCATTATGTCAAACTTAAGATTCAAAGTTGTTAGCGAGGCTTTCAAGAAGAAAGCGCTTGCAGTTACATCTCCAGGAGGGATGACATCAGAATACTACGGCAAGTATGTATTCAACCGTGAGAAGATGATTAAGTATCTTTCAAAGGAGACTTACAAAACTCTTACAAAGGCAATTGACAATGGCGAAACTCTAGACCGTACAATCGCGAATGGTGTTGCAGCAGGTATGAAGAGCTGGGCAATGGAAATGGGCGCAACTCACTATACACACTGGTTCCAGCCTCTAACAGAGGGTACTGCTGAGAAGCACGATTCATTTATTGAATACGCTGGTATGCCTGGTGGTCCAGTTATTGAGGAGTTCTCAGGAAAACTTCTTGCACAGGCTGAGCCAGACGCATCGTCTTTCCCATCAGGAGGTATCCGTTCAACATTTGAGGCTCGTGGATATACAGCTTGGGATCCATCGTCACCTGCATTCATCGTAGACGATACTCTTTGTATCCCTACTGTGTTCATCTCATACACAGGTGAGCAGCTTGACTATAAGACTCCACTTTTGAAGGCTCTTGGAGCAGTAGACAAGGCAGCTGTTGATGTTTGCCACTACTTCGACGCTTCAGTAAAGAAAGTGTTCTCTTACCTAGGTTGGGAGCAGGAGTATTTCTTGGTTGACGAGGGTCTTTACGCAGCACGTCCAGACTTGCTACTTACAGGCCGTACATTGATCGGACATGAGTCTGCTAAGAACCAGCAGCTTGACGACCACTACTTCGGTGCTATTCCTCAGAGAGTTCAGGCTTTCATGCGTGATCTTGAGTTTGAGGGTTACAAATATAACATTCCTTTGAAGACTCGTCACAACGAGGTTGCTCCAAACCAGTTTGAGTTGGCTCCAATCTTCAATGAGACTAACTTCGCTAACGACCAGAACCTTCTTATCATGACAATCATGGAGAAGATTGCCCGCAAGCACGGTTTCCGCGTTCTTCTTCACGAGAAGCCATTCGCAGGAATCAACGGTTCAGGTAAGCACAACAACTGGTCTCTTGGAACAAACACAGGTGTTGGTTTGTTCACTCCAGGTAAGACTCCAGAGGAGAACCTACAGTTCGTGACATTCGTAGTCAACGCATTGATGGCTGTATACAAGAACAATGCTCTTCTAAAGGCATCTGTAATGACAGCTCAGAATGCTCACCGTCTTGGAGCAAACGAGGCACCTCCTGCAATCATCTCTGTATTCCTAGGAAGCCAGATCTCTGCAGTGCTTGACAAACTTGAGAACGCTACTTCAGAAGAGGCTATCATCATGGACTCTAAGAAGAAGATGAAGCTTGCAGTAGCTACAATTCCAGAGTTGCTTATCGATAACACTGACCGTAACCGTACTTCACCATTCGCATTCACAGGAAACAGATTTGAGTTCCGTGCTGTAGGTTCATCAGCAAACTGTGCTTGTGCAATGATCGCATTGAACTCAGCTATGGCTGCTCAGTTGAAGGATTTCAAGGCTGCTGTCGACGCTAAGATCGCTGCTGGAGAGAGCAAGAGCAAGGCATTGTTCGAGGTTATCAAGCAGTATATCAAGGAGAGCAAGGCTATCCGTTTCGACGGTAATGGTTACTCTGATGAGTGGAAGGCTGAGGCTGCTAAGCGTGGCTTGAACTGCGAGACTTCTGTTCCAGTAATCTACGACGCTTACACAACTCCAGAGTCTGTCAAGATGTTCGAGAGCCTAGGAGTATTCAGCAAGAGAGAGCTTGAGGCAAGAAACGAGATCAAGTGGGAGACATATACAAAGAAGATCCAGATCGAGGCACGTGTGCTTGGCGATATGGCAATCAACAATATCATCCCAGTAGCAACACGCTACCAGTCGCTTCTTCTTGACAACGTCTACAAGATGACTCAGGTTTACGGTAAGGACGAGGCATTGAAGCTTGCAGGTACAGATTCAGATCTTATCCGTGAGATTTCAGAGCGTATCGCTAAGATCAAGACTTTGACTGCTGAACTAGTTGAGGCAAGAAAGGTTGCTAACAAGATCGAGGCAGAGCGTGAGAAGGCAGTCGCATACCACGACACTGTTGTTCCATTCTTCGATAAGATCCGTTACGAGATCGACAAGCTAGAGATGATTGTTGACGATGAGATGTGGACATTGCCTAAGTATCGTGAACTATTGTTCATCAGATAAGTTATACTAACTGATTTATATTAAGAATCCGTCGGACGAAAGTTCGGCGGATTTTTATTTTATCAAATTGGAAGATATTTGCGGAATAAATTAAAATGCATTATTTTTGCAAAAAATAAAATAGGTTTAGTTATGGCACTAGAATTAAGAGGTATTCCTGTTTTGGAGGGAAAAACAGCAGAACGTTTTATTAACGAGGCAGAGGCTAATGTACAAAATCCAAAGAAAAGTTATCCTAGATTTTTGACTTTGGAAGAATTTGAAAGGATTGAGTTGAACAGTAAAATCAGAGAAGATGAAGAAAGAAAAAAGGATCACAATATCAGAATGTGATCGTGTAATTGTTAGTTCCCAAAATGATTTAGATGGGTTTTCTTGTGGTGATGATGATTTGGATGAGTTTTTTTTATCGGATGCGTTCTTTTATGACAAACAGTTGCTTGGCAAGACGTATTACTTCCAAACGAAAGATTCAAAACGTATTATAGGAGCTTTTACAGTAGCAAATGATAGTATAAAAGCGTCATTGATTTCTAATACAATTCGTAACCGTCTTCAAAGAAAAATCCCAAATTCTAAGAGAACACGTAATTATCCTGCGGTTTTAATTGGTAGACTTGGTGTATCAAAGACTGTCAGAGGCTTTAATGTTGGAAGTCAGATGATTGATTATATAAAATATTGGTTTACTCGACCGTTAAATAAAAGTGGATGTAGGTTTATTGTTGTAGAAGCGTATAATCATCCTAAGGTATTAAACTTCTATGAAAGGAATGAATTTAAATATCTTTACAACACTGAAGAAGAAGAAAAAAATACACTTGGACTTGACGTTTCTCATTTAAATACAAGAATAATGTATTTTGATTTGATACGTTATGTTGATTTTGTTTGTAATAATTCTTATTGATCATGGAAAAAGATTGATAAATAAGAGGATTTTAAGGACCAATGATTGATTCGGTCTAACCTCTTCCTCATCTGCGAGTTCGTAAGAACGAGCAGCAGATATAGGATGAAACGCAATTCGGAACTTTTACAACTGAGAAGGAATAAAAAATTACGGCATGAATCTGTCATCAGACAAATCAATGCCGTATATTTTATAAAACCTTGTAGAGACGTCGTATAACGGCGTCTTTAATGTATCACGGTGTCTTTACTTAAGCTCCTTAGTAAGTTTAAGTTTCAAGATTCCATCTTCTACAACAACGTTGTTTGGACGTTCAATCACATTTTCCATCTGCCAGTTGCCTCTGCCCCAACGACTGCTGTTGAATGAATCGAAATCGTCGGTCCATTTTTCTGTGAAGGTCCCGTCTTCGTTATAGTCGTAAACCTTGATGTAGTCAATCTCCTGTGTGATAGGGATGTATTTCTGGCTGAGTGTGCCTACCCATGCGGTACTTGCGCTTGACCAGATGTTGAAGCGTAGACTCTGAGGCTTGACCAATGCTGCGACCTGTTTCTTTGTGTCGTTTGACGCGTCGCTTCTTCTGATTTCTTTGCCATCTAAGAACCAGGCAACATAATCGGGAGTCCATTCTACAGTGTAGATATGGAAATTGTCTGCGACGGGAGAATCAATCTTATGAATCTTTTCTGTTGTGACCTGACTTTCTTTCTTTCCTGTAATAATGTTCGACTGGAATCCGTTTGGCTCTTTTCCAATGACCTCAATATCAATTTCGTTCCAGATTTCTCCATTACCTTTGTATGAATCATTGTAATAAAGGAACATTGAACTGATGCATCCGGGAGCATAAGCCATCTTCATTTTTGCCTCAAACTTACCATAAGTGAAGGTCTCGTTAGAGAATAGCTCAGCGCCGAAGTATCTGTATTTGGCAGTCTCTTCCTTATCATCCTCATCTGTAGGATTATTCACTACTTTATTGTTGTTTTGGTTGTCATTATCATCATCGTTGTCTTTAGAACATGATGTGCTTCCTAGCATAAGTCCTAGGCAAAGTAAACTGAATAATTTGATTTTTTTCATTTTGTAGTCTTTTATTTGGTTTTTCCAATGTCCAAAAATAGGATATATTTATGGATATTTCTATTTTTCTCCCTTCAAAATTGAGAAGTTGTTAATTTTCAATCCAAAAGATCTTGTTATGGTTTTAAGATATGAGGATTGTCAAGGGCGGAACGCCCTGACCCCTCTTCTGCAGTGCGAGCCGTAGGCGAGCACTTTAATAAAATTTTGCATTATGACTTCCATATTCAATGTCTTTTATTGTCGCTCGCACTTACGTGCTTGCGAAAAAAGGAAGAGAACATATACTAATATCACAAAGAACACTTTTGTATAACATGTTTTTATAAGAATTGATAATATGCTGATTATTAACAATATACGAATATCTCTAAAATTAGATGTTAAAGGACATACGTTTTTGTAAACAAATATTTAGATTTTGATATACTTTTGTTAAAAACGTTAAAAAAACAGCGTTGCATTAAGGCTCAATTCCCACGCTGACGTTTTTATTTTAATCTCTTTAGGGAATTGGAGGGACGTAAAAGGATTTGGAAAAGGGCACATTATTTGGACTGATTAGGATTTGAATGTAGAAAATTGAGAAAAGAGTAGAATTTGAGTATGAAATGACTAAACCTTTTATTAATGAGAAAATATTATGGATTTATAAACTACTACTTAAAAACGCCAGGCAAAGGTCTGGCGGTTTTAGTTTTAAAAGATAGCGGATTGCAAACAGAGCCATAAGCCAAAAGCCAACGTAAAATTTCCAACCTGCGCTGTTTTATTACATACATTATTCCTACATTTGTAAAATAAAAAGTGTTAGTTATGGCAGGCAATCAGTTGGCAAAATACGTATGGCTTGTAGATATCCTACGCCAATACAAACATCTCACTTACAAGCAGATAAGTGAGAAATGGAGGGATTCGGGATTCGGCGACGGGGAGTTGTTGTCTCTTCGCACGTTCCATAATTTCAGAGCTGGTATCGCTGATTCGTTGGGTATAGATATAGAGATTGACAAAAGCAAAACGGGTTATTACTATCATGTTGTCGACTCATCTTTGGATGGAAACAAATCTGTAAGGTCATGGGTGATGGATTCATATTCCGTGTTGAATCAGGTGCTTGCCGACAAAAAGTTGGAAAACCGAATCCAGTTTGAAAAAATCCCGTCGGGAAATACATGGCTTTCCTCTTTCATGCAGGCTATGCGGGAAAACAAGGTGGTGAGAATCACATATAAAAAATTCAGCGACGACGCTGGGAACACGTTTGAAGTGGAACCTTACTTTTTGAAGGTGGCAAACAGACGTTGGTATGTGATCGTACGTGCGTTGCATTATGTGGAGAAAAACAAAGAGAATAATACGCATGATGATGAAATTCGCGTCTACGCTCTTGATCGCATCGTCAACGTCGAAATCACGGATAAGACTTTCAAGATAGATAAGGATTTCAATGCGGATGAGTTTTACGACGGATGTGTCGGCGTGACACATAGCAATGAAGAGAAGCAGCATGTAGTGATTCGGGCATACGGAAAAGCAAGAAATTATATGGAGACGTTGCCATTCCATGAATCACAGCGTATGGTGTCGTGCGACGAAGATACGACACTGTTTGAGATGGATGTGAAGATAACGAATGATTTCCTACAGCTTGTGATGCAACAGGGGGAAATGATTGAAGTGCTTGAGCCAGAGTCTGTCAGAGAGACAATGAGGGAATTGGCGAAGACGCTGACGAGATATTATGAAAAGTGATGAAGGCTGGCAACAGTTATAATCTTCTGTATGTTTTTGAAAAAATACAATTGAATTTATATATTCAAAAGATAATGTGTACATTTTGCAATGTAAAAAAACAATAAAAGAAAATTATGAAGAAATTGCTTAACTTTTTTGGTGTCATCGCGTTGGTTGCGGGATTTGCAACGTCGTGCAAAGAGGAAGAAAATAAAGATGACGAGAATGACCATCAGAAGAAATTGGTAAAGGTTGTTGATAATATTTTTACTTATGAGTTTAATTATGACAATGACGGAAGGTGTGTCTCTCTTTATTCATATATAAATGAAAAAGAAGAGTTATATTACAAGGGTATACACAAGTATGATGGAAATACGATAAGGATAGAATCATATTATACTAAAAATGCTAAAGATCCTAACATAACAACAGTGACTCTTAACTCAAAAGGATATCTGGAATCAAGAGAATTTTTGAGTGGTAAGTTCAAATATGAATATGATGATCAGGGTCATTTAATTGCAGAATATCATCATAATACAGATGGTAGTGTCGATACAATAAAGTATGAGTGGGAGAATGGAAATCTTGTAAAAAAGTATGATGACATGTATGTGTTTTTTTATAAATACACCAATAGCAATTACTCTTCGCCTATTGAGAATAAATCAAGATTCCATTTTTTTGATCCATACAGTAGTTTTGATGGTTTTTATGATTTTCTGTTAGGAGAACCAAGCAAAAACATTCTGGTCTCTTTGTATGAAACTGTAGTATCAAATGGAAGTGGCGGCAGTGTTGAATGGGATGATTTAGATGCTGAGGAAGAGCTTTCATATCAGTGGGTGCTTGATAAAGATGGTTATCCTGTAAAAATGCAATATGAAGATGGAAGTGTGCAAAGAAGGGAATTGTATTGGGAATAATTAGTGGCGACGTGAATGTTCGCTTCTAAAATAATAAGAACGGTTTGGATGGAAATTCAAACCGTTTTTTGTTTTTCATAATAAAGCATAAAAAAAGAGAACCATTTCTGATTCTCTTTCTTTGTACCCAGACCCGGGATCGAACCGGGATGGGTTGCCCCACTGGTGTTTGAGACCAGCGCGTCTACCGATTCCGCCATCTGGGCATTCATTTCTGAATTGCGAGTGCAAAAGTATACGGAATTCCGATAATATGCAAGTGTTTTTGAGAAAATTTTTCATAAATGTTCATAATATATTGATTTTTAGGGTTGTAATCCGTAGGGGCGACTCTTGTGGTCGCCCAAGATTAATAGGAAGGTCGTCAATGATATGTTTGGTTGTTGCCCTTATTCCATGGGCAACCACAAGGAATCCATGGGCAACCACAAGGGTTGCCCCTACAAAATACTGTATATTATTTGTATTTACGAAGAAAATTTTAGAAATTTGTAGGCTGAATTCTATAACAAAAACACTAATTAATAATAGGGTACACACATTTTAAATCTAAATTGCATGAAAGGTATAATGCGTAATTTAATATATTTTGGTGCAATTGCGTCTTTTTTGATGTCAGCAAGTATAGCTAATGCTGTGCCTGTTCATATAAATTCAGGAAATCCTGCTTATCCGTTCCCACAGTTTTTGGAATATGCTTGTGGTGGAAATCTTGGAACAGAGAATCCGGAAGGGTTGGTTCATGCCGAAATGGAGCGTTACATCCGTAAAGCATACCAGCAGCATGCCAATGAGTTTGAATATACAGGGAAAGAATATAAGGGAATCAAATATATATGGACTCCTTACAAGGCTGCCTACGATTGTTCGGAGGGTGACGGTTATGCTTTGTTGGCGGCTGCATATATGGCTGACAAGGTGACTTTCGATGGCTATTGGATGGCTACCCACGATAAAAGACGTGTCCATACGAAACGTTATTCAGATTGCTCTGATAATGCTCCTAACTACGAGTTCGGACAGTTCGCGATCAGTGATGGTGCAGACGAGGGTGGAAACACAGCCGCTGATGGAGATGTGGATGTGGCGTTGGCTCTTTACGTCGCCTACAAACAGTGGGGTGAATTCATGCTTGATGAAAAAGGAGAGAAGGTGTTGGACGCATGTGGTAACCCAATCAGCTACAAACAGGAGATGATCAATGTGATCAGAGGTCTTGTGGCGTTGACGAATATGGATCCGGGAAAGAATCCTGCCCGTGTCAACACTGGTATCATAGGTCTTGATGGATATCCTCGTGGTGGAGACACTTGGAAGGAACAGACTGATTGGGCTTTGCAGGAGGAGAATTATATCACTGTTGACGGAGTCAAAGTCTATCCTCTTTTTGCAAATCCAGGTGGAGAGAAACAGCATATCGACTATTGCGCTCCGGCATATTTCCGTGAGTTCCACGATCTGTTTGTAGAGATGGCTGACGCTGTCGGTGCTACTGCTGAATGGGAGGCAGAGCAATTCCGTCGCGCTGAGGCTTCTTCAGATTGGCTTATCGGTGATTTGATCGGAAAAAACAAGACATCTCTTCCTACTGCAGGATGGAACACTGTCAGCAGAGACGGATCAGAGACAACATATAGCAATTTCCAGGATGGTGAGGATTACCGCTGCCCTTGGCGTACAATCTGCAACTATGCTTGGCATGGCAACCCTACTTATTCGTGGAATCCTAAAACCCACCAGGTGGAAAAGGGAGGTAACACATACGAATATGATGCGGCTGTAAAACTATCCGATTATATGCGTGATCCAGCACATTGGACTGCAGATTCAAAGTGCTATACTAAAGGAGATAAGAAAATCCCATATTCTGGACCAAGAATGATGGGTTGGCAAATCGATCCGATGACAGGAGAGACATTAGACGATAAAAACACTTCTGCTCTTGGAATGTCGAAGGGAGCTTCCACATTCGCTGCTATCGGAGTGCAGGATTACGATTTGATGGGCGACCTTTTCACTGTCATTTATGAGAATTGGGATGCAAGTGGCACGACTGATGACGGAGAGTGGGTTAGTAATTATATGAGCGGATGGTTCCGTCAGACAGGGTTGATGGCTTTGACAGGAAATTATCCTGCCCCTTCAAAGATGGTGGCTCAGCCAAACTTGAAGATTTATAGAGCATTGAAGGATAGCATGTCTGTTTGTCATGCTGGTGACACTGTCACATATCTTCTTTCTTATCGTAATTATGGTTCGGTGGATGCCAAGGATGTGAAGATTGTGGAGAATGTCCCTGCAGACTTCGCATTTGTGGATGCTGATAACAATGGAGTATACGATGCTGCCAGCCATACCGTGACTTGGAAGTTGAGCAATATAGCAGGATTCAAGAGTGATGATATTGTCGGTGACGCGTTGGATTTTTCTGCTCCGAATTTGTCGAAGACTATCGGTGGTGTAAGCTATCGTTGTAAGGCTAAAAATGGAGCGAGGGGCGTCTATAAGACAACTGCAAAAATATCTTGCTCAAATGGTTTGGGTGGAGAGACGAATTTCTATCCAAACTACGTGACTGCTACAATGCAGCGCAACAATATAGAAGTTGTGCCTACTGGTTTGAATGTGGAGAAGACAGCTGATGTCACATCTGTATCAGAGGGAGATACGGTCTCTTTCAGAACGATAATCTCAAATGATACAATCCCTGCTTTGGTTGGCGGACGTTCACATGTCAATGTGGCTGTTGCGGATATTGACAAGGGAGCTCAATATAATCTGATGTTCAAGATATACCATGATGCGGTGGAGCCATATATTGATAATGGAAACTACCGTGTGACGGTGTTCAAGGATTTGAAGGATGCACAAGGTTTGCTGTGTTCTTTTGATTTGTTGGAAGGCACAGAGGAAGGAAAGACGATGTGTAATAATGCCACGGATTTTAATTTCAAGGATGAGGTTTTGGCGGATGGCACACATAAGTTTTTTGTTCAGTTCCCACATGCGTTGGCTGCTTCCACATATTATTTGAATGAGATGGCAGGAGCGGCGAAGTTCAATTGTGATGGAGCCAAATATCCATTGCGAGTGGTGGCTCGTTTTTATGATTCAAGTTGGAAAACACTAGACTGGTCAAAAGGATGGTCTATATTGTCGACAGACAGTGATGAAGGCTACTACTATCCTGTTACTCCTTCATATCAGGCAGGAGAAGAACCACAGCCTGTGGATAGATTGTTGCGTACAGCTTGTGACGAAGTCTCAAAGTTGACAAGGAATGTATTGGTGGAGGAATTCGACGGATATGTCTGGCGAAAGGTTTTGGGTGACACACCATTCGTGAATGGAGAGGATGCTCAGAATGTTGTGGTGACAGACACGATTCCATTGGGATTCCGTCTTACACAGTTGAAGGATAACCCTAACGTCGTTTATGAAAAGGCAGAAGGTAAGCCATACGCAGGTGTGATCACCTACCGTCGCAGCACAGCATTACCGTTGGGAGAGAAGGATGAGATGACTTATGCGTGTGTGTATGAGGGAGGCGGCACTACAATGAGTGCAGGCTGTCACGTCTCTTCCGACAATGAAAAAGTGAGTGCCGAGCCATTGGTGATCACAGACAAGAAAGTGTCAGGCGTTAAGAGTTTGGAATCACAGAAAGAAGATGAATATGTAAATGTATATACCACATTAGGTGCATTAGTAAAACGTCATGTTCATGTTTCCACTGCTTTGGACGGATTAGATCCGGGCATCTATATGGTAGGAAACAAAAAGATGATAAAACACTAATCTAATTGGAAAATTGTATATTTGCATAATGATAATTGTATAATAGGAAAAATATAGACACATGAATAACAATATATCTTTAAGGAAAACATTCCTATCTGTTTTTATAACGGCAGCCGCTGCGTTCAATTTGAATGCAGTTGTGCCAGCTCGTGTCAATACAGGTGACCCTGCATTCCCATTCCCTCAATTTATGGATTATTCTCCTGAATGTAAGTCTTTGGCTACTCATAATGCTCCTGGTGTGACACATGCGGAGATGGAAAAAAGAATGTTGGACGCATGGCAGCATATTTGTAACAACACTATAACTCAGCCATACGAAGTTGATGGTGTCCAATATTTGATTCCGGATCAGAAAAACGCTGAAACACATTGTGCATGTGCAGAAGGAGACGGTTACTATTTGTTGCCATCAGCCATATTCGGAGATAAAGCATATTTCGACGGCTACTACATGAGTATGCACGATCGTATGTTTATTGGGGTCGAGCGTTTCTATGACGGAGGGACAAACAAATATGATGGTTACACTAAAGGCTTGAACGGTTCAGGTTCTTTTGGAGCTGGAGCAAGCATGGAGTTGGGTAGCTACGGCGGAGGTGAAGCTTCAGCAACCGATGGTGACGTGGATATCGCTTTGGCTCTTTTGATTGCCGCTAAACAATGGGGTGAGCATTCCGGTATTCAAACTCGCTTTGGTGAACTTAACTATAAAGAAGAGGCATTGAAATATATCCGTGCAATGGTCGACCCTGTAGAATACAACGGTTTGGGTTGTTATGTTTCTGGAGATGTCGGATTTGACGGATACTTGAAGGGTGGTTCTCACCAAGCCAATTTGACTGGCTGGATGACTAGAGGTTCGGGTAAAACGTATAAGGGTTATGTCCCTGAAAATGGTGGTACTCAGATGCTATACTTTGACTATATGGCGCCAGCTTATTTCAATGAGTACGCAAAATTCCTTCAAGAAGACTCAGAAAGTACAGAATGGCAGATCAGTCAGTGTTTGAGATGTGAAGCGTCTTCCGACTATTTGATGAGAAAACTGTACGAGGTAAGCGATAATACAATTCCAGTTTGTGGTCAGGTAACTTCCGTAAGCGACACTGAGTTCAAATTTGAATCTGGACAGTTTGCCGAAGATTTCCGAGCTGGATGGAGAACTATCTTGAATTATGTATGGCATGGTAATCCTACAACGACTTGGAATCCAGTTTCTCACGAAGTGGAGGAAGGTTCAAACTCATACGAGAAGGATATGGCATTGCGATATGCACAATTTCTTGCTAATCCTCAGGACGCAAAATGGGGTAACGATTGTAATGCCATTGGTGATATGGGTTTGAAATTCTGGGGACCATATACACTACGTGACAAGATGGATATGTATGGCCAAATTGGAGACGGTTTCCCTTTGAATTGGATTCATGGAGCAGGTTCGCCTGCCGCAGTAGCAGCACAGGATTTTGAGTTGATGGGTCAAATGTTCCGTCACTGTATTATCGCATGGGACGATGAAAACTTCAAATCTTATGAGACATCAACACCTCATTATTTTCACGAGTGGTTCAAACTACTTGGTATGTTAGTATTGTCTGGTAACTTCCAGGCTCCTTCAAAGATGGTACCTCAAGCGAACTGTAAGGTTTACCATAAGGTAGATAAGACTTATGCGTTTGCAGGCGATGAAGTGGAATTTACAATTACTATAAGAAACTATGGTTCGGCAGATGCAAAAAATACAATTGTTAAATTCGGTATTCCTGCCGGGTTCGACTTTATTTCATCTGATAAAGGTAAGATTAGTGGAGATTCTGTAGTTTGGGATAGAGGACTTCTTTCTGGATTCAAGACAAAGACAGGTCTTGAACCAACTATAGACTCAATGAAGGTTGTCTGCCGACTTAACGACAATATTGAGCAAGGCAGATACTGCACGACAGCACGTATAGAATGTAAGGGAGGTACTGGCTGGACTTCCGATGAATATCCTAACAATATTACGGATGTGATGGAGCGTAACTGTGTCGATGTAGTTGCACGTGCATTAAAGATCGACAAGAAAGCGAATAGAGATAAGATCAATCCTGATAACATAGCACAGTTTAAGATTAATTTCGAGAACTCAGCCGAGGCTGGTTGGATCAATGGAGGACGTCCAGGAGTAAGACTTTCTTATGGTCACTTGCCAGTGGCAAATCCATCCGCCACAGACCAGATTGTGTCTTTCTACCGTCTGTTCAACGATGCTGATGAAGCATACATCAATTATGGCAACTATAGAGTTTCGTATTACATGTATGACCCAAGTCTTGTTTGCTTCACTGGTTCAGACGATTGCAATATAGGTTGGACTATGGCATGCGACTATTATCAGGGTGGTTTGAAAGAGGCGTTGAAGATATCTCATGAAACAACTGTTGAGGGAACAGATCCTGAGACTGGAAAGAAATACAATCAACGTATCATCGTCCAGTTTGCCGACCAATTGGCAACTGTTTCCCAACATTTACAGCAGTATGCAAGTGCTGGAGAAGCAGATGGCCTTCACGTGCATGAAGGAGGTGGTTCTACTTTATTACTGAATATGCGTATGGCATGTTCCCAGGGAGGAAAGTTGTTTGACCTTACAGACGATTGGAGTTACAGCGATGAGTGGGAAAGTGCAAAACAGAATGATTTGCATCACCCAATTGTTAACGACCATACTGATCCTAACAATATAGACCAACCTATAACAAGTTGGGACCGCCATTCATGTGGCACTCCTAGCAATTATTGCGATAGAATCCTAGTTGAGGAATGGGATGGATACACTTGGAGACGCGTATTAGGAAACGGACCGAAGCCAGGACGTGATGTCTACAACGTGGTATTGAGAGACACATTGCCAAAGGGTATGGAGTTTGTAGAATTTGTCGGAGCATGTCCATTGGAAGAGTTCGGTGGATCTTGGAAAACAGAAAAAACTTCGGATGGTCGTGATGTTGTGGTGTGGACAATTAATCGTATGATGATTGAACAGAAAGGCACTATCACATATAATGCAAACATCACATTCCCTTCAGGTGCAGAATGTAAGACAGATGATGAAGACATTATCAATAAGGCATGGATCTGGGGCGATAAGGAATCGAAGATCTTTGGTGCTGACACAATCACTGTGACATGTGCCAAGGTGCCAGATCCGATCATCCCATCTACACTTGTCAAGACTGTAGACAAAGAGAAGGTTAACGTTGACGATGATATCGAATATACACTTGAGTATGAGCAGACTCATGGCGCGATTTTTGATAAAGCAGAGGCAAATGCGTCAGACTGGACTTTGAAAGATTTCTCAATCAGTGGTGGAAATCTATCTACGGTTTCAAATCAGACAGGTAGTGCTCAATACAAATATTCAAAGGGTAAAAACTATCACGTCAAGATGGATTTGAATCCCGCTACTTATGCGACATTCCAGATATTGTTGCGTCAGGGATCATCTAACCCTATTTCTTTGGAAATAAAACCAGACTTGTCACAGAATATCTTGATGGTCACTACTTATCAAGGATCAACTGTAAAACAAGCAACCCAAGAGGTTATATTCAAAGGTTCAAACGATCCTATATCAATGATTTTGGACTTGAGTGGTGACTTGCTACGTATGTGGGTCAACAAAGATACAACTTCTGGAGAGATTTACTCTGTCAGTGGTTTGGCTGACGGTGAGGGATACGTCGGTTTCAAAAATGGAGGAATGAATGGTGGCGATTCATACGGTATCCATAAATTTTCTAACATACATGTTCATACTGACTATGCTTATGACTTAAGCATTATTGACCGTAAGCCAGAAGAGATAAAGTTCATTTCTGCTGATGAAGGAGGCGAACTTCAGGGTGACTCAATTGTTTGGAAATTTGAGCAAGGTATTGATAACCCTATTCCTTTTGGAACTAAATATAAAGTGACATGGAAGGGAAAAGTTGAAAATTGTAATGAGTTGGTTATCAATTATGCTTATGCTCGTTTGCTTGGACATAAGGATGGTGAAATAGCAGCTCAAGCAGAAAGTGAATGTATCGATGAGTCTTGTGAGGGTGTGGAGAAAGCGGAGATTTCTATTAAAGATGCTGAAATCTGTGCTGGTGATTCCACTGTGATTACTGCTGTCGGCTCTCCAAAGAGCAACAAGTATGAGTATGAGTTCTTCCTTGGAAACACTAGTTTGGGTACTGCTTCTTCAGTCGACTCTTTTGTTGTGAAGGAGATGGGCGACTATAAGGTGAAGATATCAGATCCTTCTTGTCCTTCTGCTAGTGCTGTGACTTCTAAATCTGTTTCTTTGACTGTGAATGCTCTTCCAGACGAAGAAATTACGGATAAGGCGGTTATATGTAAGAATGAAGATCTGAAACTTGGTGATGTGAGCGTCGAAGATCATACTATTGAATGGTTTGCAGATATCAACAAGGCGATTGAAGTAGACGCAAAAGATATTCCTGCTGATGATGTCCGCAATACATATTATTATGTGCTTACTGATGACGCTACAGGTTGTAAGGGTGAAGTAAAAGCATGGGATGTGGTGATTAATGATGTACCGTCTACTCCGACAGTTCAACCTGAGAAGGAGTTGCCTCTAAAAGATGGTGTGAGCGAAAACATCACCAATATGGCTTCTGCTACTGGTAGTGGCAACTATGTGGTGTGGTATAAGGATGAAACAGCTGCAATCAAGGATTTAGTCAAGGCTCCAATACTTGTTGATTTGAGCAACGAGGGTAAGGTGACATATTATGTGCGTGAGAAATCGCCAGAAGGATGTATCGGTGATATCGTTCCTGTCAGTGTTGTGATTACAAGCAGTCAGAAGCCAAATCCTAATGATACAACAATCTGTATCGGTGAGGAGATTGATGTCACTACTCTTGTGAAGACAGAAGATGGCAATACTCTTATCTGGTACGACGAGGATGGAAATGAGACTACAGCTCCTGATATCTATATTTCTGATAAGGCTGGTGTGAAGGAATTCACAGTGGCTCAGACAAATGGAATAGCAGTCAGCGAGAAGACGACATTCTCTGTCACTACAGTTGAGGTGGCTGAGTTGAAAGATGATGTGATAAATTATTGTGCTGGTGAGCAAGCGGTTGAGTTGAAAGCGACTGTCAATACCGCTTCGTCAGGCAAGACACCTACATCATACAACTGGTATTTTAAGGGTCTGAAAATAACGAATCCGATTCCTAAAACAGATGTCCAGAGTACAAGTATGTACAACTATGAGGTTGCGCCTGTATACGAGATCCCTAAGGGCCGCACTTGTGAAGGCAAGAAGGCTTCTGTTGAGGTTAATGTGGAGTTTGTGCCAGCTGTAATGCCAGGCCACGCAATCTATTATACATTGTCTGACGCTGTGGGCGGCAAGTTCCCTACTTTGACAGAACAGGATCCTACTGCTGTCGTTCCATCGTCTGCCGATAATAAACTTGTATGGTATGACGCAAATGAAAATTTGATCGGTGAGACAGCACCGTCGCCTGATATGGTAACTGAAGACGCAACTGTCACATATAAGGTAAAGCAGGTTAATAAGAATGGTTGTGAAAGTGAGTTGCAGGATGTGACAGTTATCATAACAAAGACTCCTGTTCCGACTACGACTATCGCTTACTATTGTGTTGGAGATATTCCTGACCCAATTACGGAATTTGTGAAGGAACCTGAAAGCAATTATTCATTGATATGGTATGATGATGATCCAAAGAAGGGTGGTACAACACTTCCTTCTGCACCTACGATTGATGTCACTGTCAATTCAGGAGAAGTGGAGACTGTAAGAAAATACTATGTGGCTCAGGGTAATGCCACTGAGACAAGTAGTGCTACATTTGTGGAGGTTCACATTTTTGCCAAGCCACAACTTCTCACTCGTGACAGTTCTTCATGTGGTGAGCCAATAGATATCAACGGATTGTGGTCGCCGATCAGCAAGAAGGTAGAGTTCACAACATTCTACACATCGTTTGGAAGCATTCTTGGTCAGGATGAACTTGTGACGAACTCTGGAACATACCGTGTAGTTGGAGGAATCTATATTGGTATGGGTTCTAATATCAAGGAGTGTAAATCCGATAGATTACCTATAGAAGTTGAGATCCACAGTTTGGGAACAGTATCTATTGAAGGTCCGGATGCGGTCTGCCCTAATTCGAATGTAGAATTGAAAGTTAATGTTGTTGATAAGGAGATCTTTGATTCTACTTTGACTTATACTTGGAACAAACCAAACAATTCAACTGTGGAAGGAGATTTCATCAGTGAGCCGATCAAGCAGAGCACTACGTTTTCAGTGACGCTTTCTGATGGAGTATGCACAAAGACGTTTGAGAAAGAAGTTGAAATCAACAATGGTGTGATAGACGGTAAGATTGAGATTTCAGAGGAAGACAACGACAATTCGCCAGTTAAGATGAATGCATCTGCTGATGGAGCGAAATTCCATAGTTGTGGAGGTGATGTCACTATTGTTGCTGATGTGGCTGGATCAGATTTCGTTTGGCAGGACGGAACGGCTGGCAATACTATCACAAAGAAGGGTGGAGTATATAAGTTGACATACAAGGATGCCAATGGATGTGAGACTGGTTTTGCTGTTGAGATTGCACCAAATCCTATTGTCGACAATACGGTATCGTTCGACACAACACTTTGTGAGGGAGAGAACGTGACAATGTCTTTGAATATCACGGCAGGAATGGAAAATCCTGATGTGGTTTGGAAGAAAGATGGTTCGGAAATCAGCACAGATGCATCGCTTGTGTTGAAAAAGGTGACATCGGCTGAGGCTGGCGAGTATACTTATGAAGCGACAAACAGAGGTTGTAGAACAGCGGGCACATTCGGTACATTGACGGTTTTGCCACGTCCTACTTATACTATTAAGGATGTTGATGTGGTTTGTGCAGGAGCGACTGAGGAAATTGGTCTTGAATCTCTTTCTCCAGCTACTGCCGAAGTGGAGTGGGCACCAAGTCCATCATTGGTAAGCACTGGCAATACTGCCGTTGTTACTCCAGAAGACGACGAGACATATTCATTCACAATCAGTCAGAACGGAGGCTGTAAGATTACGGAGAAGATATTTGTCAAGGTGGCACAACCAATCGATTTCATGATCAGTGCTAACGACACTACTATATGTGAGAATAATATAGGAAATTTGAAATTTGGCTTGAAGATTGTTGAGGGTGATGTGTTGAGTTATGAGTGGAAGAACGACAAGGATGAAGTTGTTTCTACAAGCAGTGTCTTGAAATTCACAGAAAAGGAGGTTGGCACATATAAGTATACTGCAAAACTTACTTCAGATGCGTGTCCGTCAGTAACGGATGAGATTGAGGTCACGATTGTAGGAGTGCCAGTTATCGACACGGTCACTAAGATTGACTATCATAATGTTGAGATAGTGCCAAACACAGATTTTGGTGAGGCTCCTTATGAGTATAAAGTCGACGCGAATGAATTCTCGACTTCAGAAGAGGCCTATGTCACTTATGGTCATCACACGGTGGTCATCAAGGATAAGAATGGATGTATGAGCAGTTATGAGTTTGACACAGAAGCTCCAAACTTTGAGATTCCAATCGTGGTGACTCCTAATGGAGATGGAGTGAATGACGCTTTTATCTCGGATGTGATCGCAGAGGCATATCCAGATGCTGTGGTGACAATCTACGACCGTTATGGCAAGAAACTTGTTGAGATGAAGGGAAGTGATGCGTGGGATGGAACTTATCTCGGTAAGAAGATGCCGTCTACAGATTATTGGTATGAAATTTGGATAGACGAGATCCGAAAGAAATATGTCGGACATTTCACGTTGATTAACGATTAAAAATCATTTTGTAATATTCTGTAGGGGCAGGTCTTGTACCTGCCCCTATTTTTATATTCACACTATAGATATAAAATTTAAGAAATTTGTCAATTAAATGAGGATTGTTAAGGTCCCATGTTTGGTTGTTTGGACACTAACCCCTGCTAAAGTGCGAGCCGAAGGCGAGCACACAGAATTTATAAAAACCACGGAGACACAAAGTTCACAAAGAAAGACTACGCTTTTTAATGAGAAATGAGTCGGAAAATCAGTTGTTATATAGTACAGAGCCATAATATTTGGCGTGATTTTCAAAAAAATGTATTTTGGGGCACGCATTGAATCGAAAAACAAAATGTTTATAAGCGAGTGGATTATCTATTAAAAAATAGTACATTTGCAAAATAATTATAATTGGATTGTATTATGAGATTTCTGTCAACATTATTTGCTGTGTGTGGTTGTTTGGTGATGATGTCCTCGTGTGGAGACGAAATCACGAATGAATATATCACAAACGAATACACAACCATTTACAATAAGGAATATTACGCTACTGTTCTTTCCAACCAGAAGGAGATTACAGAGGATATTCGAGCTCCATTTTTAAAAAGGGGAGACACAGTCGCTATTTTTGCTTTGTCGAATGCTGTTTCGCAGTCTGATCTGTCTGCTGGAATAGCAAAAATCAAGAGTTGGGGATTGAATGTGGTTGAGGCGGATAATCTTTATAAGGTAGACGGAAGATATGCCGGAACATTGGCAGAAAGAGTAGATGGCACTCAGAAGTTGATAAACAATCCTAATATCAAAGCGATGATAGCCGCACGTGGAGGTTACGGAGCTGCGATGACTCTTCCTTTCCTTGATCTGGAAGTATTGGTGGACCGACCTAAGTGGATTGTCGGTTATAGCGATGTCACTGCTCTTCATGCTGCTGTCAATAACCTTGGAGTGGAGACAATCCATGGTGGTATGGCACAGAATCTTTCTAATTCCACTACAGCCGAGACCCTTCGTAAAGCTCTATTTGGTGAGACAGAAGGATTGATGATAATGAAAAACAAGAATTGTAAGGAAGGTGTCGCAGAGGGTCGACTTGTAGGAGGAAATCTCTCATTGATATACAGTCTTGGCGGTACTGCTTATGATTTGAATACAAAGCAGGCTATCCTTTTCATTGAAGACACGGGTGAGAACAACTACAGTTTGGACAGAATGCTTACACAGTTGAAGTTGAGTGGCAAGCTTGATAATATTGTCGGTGTTGTTGTTGGCCAGTTTATCAAGATGACGCAAGGCTCAGACAAAAGTGTTGAGGAAATCATCGCAAGTAAGTTTGCAGATCAGGATATTCCTATTATGTATGGAGTGAACGTCGGTCATGACCAGCCTAACAATGCAATCTGTTTAGGCAGACGTGTGAGATTGACAGTTGATGCCTCAATGGCCACAATGAAATATGTAGATTAAGATCGTAGGGGCAACCCTTATAGTTGCCCAACATGGTGAAAAGGGAATAATCTCGTGGTTGACCAAGATAGAGGTAAATCCTCATGTCTGCCAAGTATATGATGATTATTCAAAGAATAGATGGTTTATATCCCGTCTTCTCAGATTAATAAGGAAATAAGAAATTTAAGATATAATGGAAAAGAAATATAAGAGAACGACCGTGACATCCGCTCTTCCGTATGCCAACGGACCAGTGCATATCGGACATCTTGCCGGTGTATATGTTCCTGCGGATATTTATGTACGCTATCTTCGTCTGAAGGGAGAGGATGTTATTTTCATCGGAGGATCTGATGAGCATGGTGTGCCTGTAACTATTCGTGCTAGAAAAGAGGGTATCACACCACAGGATGTTGTGGACCGTTACCATAAAATCATCAAAGATTCATTTGCTGAGTTTGGAATTTCTTTCGACGTCTACTCAAGAACGACATCTGAGACTCACCATAAGTTGGCTTCTGATTTCTTCCGCACATTGTATGATAAGAATGAGTTTGTGGAGCAGACAAGTGAGCAATACTATGATGAGGAGGCCAAGCAGTTTTTGGCAGACCGCTATATCGTAGGTGAATGCCCACGTTGCCATGCAGCTGGAGCTTATGGAGATCAGTGTGAGAAGTGTGGTAGTACGCTTTCTCCAGAGGAGTTGATCAATCCAGTAAGTAAGTTGTCTGGTTCAAAACCAGTGAAGCGTCCTACAAAACATTGGTTCTTGCCTTTGAACAAACATCAGGATTGGTTGAAGAAATGGATCTTGGAGGATCACAAAGAGTGGCGTCCAAATGTGTATGGTCAGTGCAAGAGCTGGTTGGACATGGATCTTATGCCGCGTGCTGTGACTCGTGATTTGGAGTGGGGTATTCCTGTCCCAGTGGAAGGAGCGGAAGGAAAAGTGCTATATGTATGGTTCGACGCTCCAATCGGTTACATCAGCAACACAAAAGAACTTTGTGACGCTAATCCGGAAAAGTATGGTAATTGGGAGAAGTGGTGGAAGGATTCAGACACTCGTTTGATCCATTTCATCGGTAAGGACAATATTGTGTTCCACTGCATCGTCTTCCCTGCAATGCTAAAGGCAGAAGGAAGCTATATCCTTCCTGATAATGTGCCAAGTAATGAGTTTTTGAACCTTGAGGGTGACAAGATCTCGACTTCGCGCAATTGGGCAGTTTGGCTAAACGAATATCTAGTTGATTTCCCAGGAAAACAGGATGTGCTTCGTTATGTGTTGACTGCGAATGCTCCTGAGACAAAGGATAACGACTTTACTTGGAAAGATTATCAGGCTCGCAATAACAATGAGCTTGTTGCTATCTATGGTAACTTTATCAATCGTGCTTTGGTGCTTACTTCCAAGTATTTCGACGGAAAGGTGCCAGCATTGAAGGAGTTGACAGATTACGACAAGGAGACGCTTAAGGAGTTCGCTGATGTGAAGAACCGTCTTGAGCAGATGCTCGACAACTTCAAGTTCCGTGACGCACAGAAGGAGGCTATGAATTTGGCCAGAATTGGAAACAAGTATTTGGCCGAGACTGAGCCATGGAAACTTGTCAAGACAGACATGGACCGTACATCGTCTATTCTTCATCTCGCATTGCAGATCGCTGCTAATTTGGCTATCGCATTCGAACCATTCTTGCCATTCTCTTCAGAGAAACTTCGTAAGATGTTGAACATGCAGACATTTGAGTGGAATCAGCTTGGAAGAGTTGATTTGCTTCCAGAAGGCTCTGTTTTGGGCAAGGCAGAATTATTGTTTGAGAAGATAGAGGATGCTTTGGTTGACGCACAGGTAAAACGTCTGCATGACATCAAGGCTCAGAATGAGGCTGCTGCTGCCGAGGCAGAAGCGAAAGAGAAATCAGCGTCATGGAAGCCAGAGCCAGTTAAAGAGTATGCTGATTTTGAAGGTTTCGAGAAACTTGATATCCGTGTCGGAACGATTCTTGAGTGCACTAATGTGCCTAAGTCGGATAAATTGCTTAAGTTTAAGATAGACGACGGTATGGGCGGACGCACAATTCTTTCTGGTATCGCGAAGAGTTATCCTAATCCAGAGGAACTTGTCGGAAAACAAGTATGTTTCGTAGCGAACTTCAAGCCAAGAAAGATGATGGGTCTTGAAAGTCAGGGAATGATCATGTCTGCTGTAAACAGCGATGGCAAGCTAGTGGTGATTTCTCCTAGCAAAGAAGTCGCTAATGGTTGTGAGGTAGGATAATGATATTTTAAAATATTCTGTATGTAGAGACGTCGCAATGCGGCGTCTCTTTTTTTGTTTTCCCATCGCTGACGGAGGGCCTTTATAATTCATAATGCATAATTCGTAATTCATAATTGTTGGGAAATACATCTGAGGAATTGATTTTGCCCGTTGGGGCGGACCCTTGTGGACGCTCAGAATAATTCATAATGCGTAATGCATAATTGTTGGGATATTATCCATCGGTCGGAATTTCAACAGAGATGATGAATCCCCCAATTACGCCGTCAGACGTTAAATGTTGGTAGGAA
>SUXE01000001.1 GCA_015061115.1 Bacteroidales bacterium
GGTTGAGAGTTGAGGGTTGAGAGTTGAGGGTTGAGGGTTGAGGGTTGAGGGTTGAGGGTTGAGGGTTGAGGGTTGAGAGTTGAGGGTTGAGAGTTGAGGGTTGAGGGTTGAAGGTTGAAGGTTGAATTCATCCACCGTCCACCATCCACCATCCACCGTCCACCGTCCACCCTTTGTGTTGATTTATAGTGACTTTTGATAAAATTGAAAAAAAAAGTAATATGAAAGTTTGTGGTTAAAGAAAAATATACTACCTTTGCACTCGCAATCGGGAACAACACCGAGGATTGGTGAGGTGGGTGAGTGGCTGAAACCACCAGTTTGCTAAACTGACGTACGGGCAACCGTACCACGAGTTCGAATCTCGTCCTCACCGCAAAAGGCTGATTTATAACAAGTAAGGTTATATAATCAGCCTTTTTGCTTTTAAAAGTGCGCCAAGATTGCGCCAAAAAAATTACCCTTTAAGTACGATTTTCAGCACAAAAAATCGGACTTAAAAAAAAATGTCTACAATTTCCATCGCACACACGGGCAATTATAGTTATTTGCCAGCCGTATTGAAAGAAAACCAGAACGATTGGTATATCGAGTATTACGCACAGAATCCGCAAACTCTTGAAATGAAGCGATTCCGAACCCGGATGAATAAGGCTATCAAGCGATTCAGTAAAAAAGCGGATGCAAGAAAGTATTGTCTGGATATAGTATCACGGCTTAACTGTAAGCTGATGGACGGGTGGAATCCTTTTTTTGAAGGAGAGGACTCACGTCTATACATGCCACTTTCCGACGTGTCGGAACTTTATCTGAAGGAGATGAAGAAGGAATTGCGACCTGACACTATGCGTTCTTATTCCGCTTATGCCAATATGCTTCTCAACTGGGTTAGTGCTAGAGAGCCTAAATTGTTCTGTAGCCTATTCAACGCGTCTAAAGCGACAAGATTTATGGACTACATCTATGATGAGAGAAACGTTTCTGCAAGAACTTGGAACAACTATCTGAAAATGTCCCGGGCTTTCTTCAATTGGTGTGTGACTAAAGGCTATACCAAAGAGAATCCTTTCAATAAGTTTTCTTTGAAGAAGAAAGAAAAGAAAGAGCGTACGACCATCGACACCGATACACGAAAGCGGATTGCGGAACATCTACAGGGTAACCCCTTCTTGCTTGTATGCATGTTGGTGTATCATTCTCTGATCCGTCCTAAAGAGATACGCAATCTAAGAGTAGAAGATATTGATTTGAAGAATCACACTATAAAAGTGTCTGCTTCGATAGCAAAGAACCACAACACTCGCTACTGTGCCATATCTCCACAGATTGAGGCTTTGATTAAGGATTTGGGAATCTTGAAACATTCACAGAGTTACTATATTTTCTCTGATCCTGAAACAATGCGTCCAGGATCAAACAAAATCTATGATTCTAAGTTCACGAAAGAGTGGGCAAAATTGCGCAAGGCTTTAGGTCTGCCGTCTTCGATGCAGCTCTATTCATTCCGTGATACTGGAATTTGGAATATGCTAAAATCCCACGTTGACGATTTGTCAGTGATGCAGCACGCTGACCACTCCAGCTTGGACATTACGACCATCTATGCCAATCACTATGATCCAAACTTGGTTAAGATTATCAATGAGAATACACCAGAATTTTAAAAGCGAAAAGGAGCAATTTTGTTGCTCCTTTTCTTATTTCTTAGAAGGCATATTGTTTCTTCCACCTCCAGACGGATTGCCTGTTGTAGAAGGCATATTTGGTGCGCCTTTTCCACCACAAGTCTTTGCCATATTCTTTATTTTAATAAATCTTTATTGTTTTTGAGTAACCATTTTATAAACTTGTCGCTAACATTATCCATTTCTGATTTATCGAAAATGTAAAGCAAAATGATTTTTTGATCTGTCTCTAATGTAAGAGCTTCGTATGTCAAAATTCTTGCACCTCCGCTTTTCCCTTTCCCTTTGGATTCAATAGCCATTCTTACCTTTCGAACTTTGTGTCCTAAGTCTGATCCTATTTTGGGATTCTTCTTTATTTCTTTAAGAATCTCCTCCAAATCGTTTCTAAAAGATGGATATTTCTTATTTAGATTTTTAGCCTTTGCGTCAAAGTCTGGAGTGTGAACGAATTTTACGGTCATAATATTTCTTTTAATAAATCGTCAATATTACTTGTTCCCTCAATTTCTCCTTGTTCAATTTTTCTTTTCATGATTAAAGCACTTGCTAACGCTTTTTTTAGCTGCTTCTCTTCTTTCGTCAAATTTTCATCAGCAAACTCACTTTTACTCTCAGCTATAATAGTACGTTCTTCTTTAACCAATCCTAAGTTTAGCAATCCTTCTAAGATTTTTCTTACAGAAGTATTTCGGGAATCATAAGATAGTGTGATTGTTGCCATATCCTTGCATTTTTTTTGTTATTACTTTGCAAAAATACGTTTTATTTCAAAAAATCAAATCAAGCGGACTGAAAAATCAGTCCGCTGTACTTGATCTTAGAACTGGATAGGCTTCTGTTTCTTGTCTTTTTTCTTCGGAGCTGGAGCTTTTTTCTCCTTTAGTCTATTACCGTTAGAATCAACAATCACTTCTTCATAGTATTCTCCTTGAAACGTCAAATATCGAATACTATACTGAGTGCGTGAGATGAAGGTGTTTTTGCGTTTGTCTACAATATCCGCTTTGGTGTTCGCCTCTATGCGGTTCAAATGTTCAAGCAATGTGTCTAAAGGTTTATTCTCTAATATTACTTTGGACCGCTCTACCTTCTTTACCTTCTTAAAGGTTTTGTCTGTGTACACTCTGTATTCTATAGAATATTTGGAGACTTTCAACTTTATAGAATCCTTTAACTTTGCCGCTTTTTTCTCCGAAGTTGGGAATGGAGTAGCGACAAGCTTGCATTTGTCGTTAAGCAACAATCCTACTTCCTTCCAGAACTTATCCAGTTCTGGTTTGATAACATCCATTTCTGCTTTCGATAAATAGATTCCGTAACTCCTTTCATAAAAAGAAGTCGGCTTCACTAGATAATAGTTGTGGCTGTCGTTGTGATAATAAGCATAGTATGTTTCTGTGAGACGCGCAAACAATTCCGTACTGTTGCACCAATAATCTGAGTCGTGAGTGATTTTCTTCAGCTTGGTAAAAGATTCCGTTGATCTGACATAATTAAGAATCTTATTCATCATTGCCCTAAACTGACATCCTACATTGTCAGACTTTTGTTCCTTTTCCCTACCTCCACTCAAAGACGTATATCTGGCACACTGATCAATGAAAGCTCCGATTGTGTAATCTAAGGCATGTGCGTATTCGTGAAGAAGTGAGCCTGCTCCTTTCTTCTTTGTCATGTTGATAATGTTAGTTGTTGGTTCATAGTGAGCCAATGCCTTGCCTGACCCCCTGGCACCAAAAGCCACTCCGATTTGATTGTCAACGCCAAAGTTGTTTGTCCCAAGCCATTTGATCATATCTGCCAGACAGAACTGAAAAGCTCGGAATACGTCATATTTTTCTGCCTGTGACAGCCAGTTGCCGAACTCAAAACCTTTGAACTTGAACCTTGTTAGTGTTTCTTCTACAGATGGTGACATTGCCCCTGGAATGGTTCTGCCAGACGCGCTGCGGTTGAAAGCTTTTCTGTCTAATCCATGTCTGCCAGTGCTGTTTTCTCTCCACCATTGTTCGCATTTGCCGCCACCCATTGGCTTTGTCCTGGCTGTGACGGCTACCATATCTACAATCTTGTTATACATAAGCTTTTTAGTTAAGTCTCATTTTAAGATTCTTCTTTACTCCCTTCTTTGAAGTCGTTTTGGAAGGTCTGCTTTCCATCTTCTGCTCTGATGGTTTTAGCGTAGCTATTGGTTCTTTCAGTTTCATAGTTTTTATTTTTTAGCGAATTTTTGAATAAAAAAAGCGAATTACAGGGCTTTCTGTTTGCTTTCTGCTTATTACCTTTGTATCCAGTATCACGGTGTGTGATATTATGGATGTCGTAAGGCTTTTCCCTCGTTTCGGACGTAAAGACTTTAGGATTTGCATAAAGACAAGTTAAGCAGAGATCCAGAATGTTTTTCCCAACAGCTTTTTATTTTCATTGTCAATTGTGACGATGAAAGTATAAGATCCGTTGGGAAATCGTTTTTTAAACTTCAAATGGTCTAAATCCGACATTTCTACAGAGTCACAATAGTTAATCAGATCCAGGATCTTCTTCACGTCATTTACAGAAATATTCTTCTGCCTTACATCTGAATCATGGAAATGACGATAAAAAATATGTATTAGATCTTCTGAATGTAGCTCCACAATGTATTTGTCTACATTGATCTTGCACATTTGTTTTATTCTTCGTGACACCTTATTGTGTATCTCTCCTGCCACCCAGTATGCTCTGAAGTTATACAGAGTATAGAAGAATAAATCTTCAATTTCTGAAACACGGTATCTTTTCTTGCCTCTCTCTTTCCTGATCATCTTTCCTCCAGCTTCTGAATCTTGTTTCTAAGAGTCGTGTTCTCGGCTTCAAGAAGCTCATACTTCTGCTTTAGTTCCTGGTAGTCGTGACGCATCGTTTCCGCTCTTGCTTCAAATTCTTTGCGTAATGATTCGATTGCGTAAGCATATGCCTCATATGCCGCCATATGCCCTTCATTATTTGCTTTTCGGCTACCGAATAGGTAGCCACTAATTGTAGTGGCAAAACCTATCAGAGCGACGATTATGGTTGGGTCTAGTGTCATAGTCAAACAAGTTTGATAGTATTGTTATTATCTTCTTTCGATTGCGAATGTCTGTTCAATAGTCTTAATAAGATAATTCTTAATATCCGACATTGTTACCTTCTTCCATGTATCTGAAGCAGATCTGCGGAAAGCAAACTCGGAATCAGATAATACGGCCAAATTGAGTACATGCTGCGTTCCACCATTGGAGCTGTAGGTATATGTCCCGTCTGACCACACTCTTTGACCGTTGAAACTTGTTAATCCGCTCCATGTTTTCGCACTCCAAGTAGACGTAGCTTTATCCAAGGCATACTGTGAACTGCTGTTTGAATAATAGATGTCAGAACCATCTTTCCAGATGTAAGCACCGTTGAAACTTGTTAATCCGTTCCATGTTTTCGCACTCCAAGTAGACGTAGCTTTATTCAGGACATACTGATCGCTAGCGGTTGAACAATAGATGTCTGTGCCGTCTGACCACACATTTTGACCTGAAAAACTTGTTAGTCCGCTCCATGTTTTCGCACCCCAAGTAGACGTAGCTTTATCCAGAACATACTGATTATTGCCAGACGACAGATAATAATCCGTGCCGTCTGACCAAACGTTTTGTCCCTTAGCGGTCGCATACAATCCGCTCCATGTTTTCACACTCCAAGTAGACGTCTCTTTATCCAGGACATATCGGTCGGATTCATACAGATAGTAAATATTCGTACCGTCTGACCACACGTTTTGACCTGAAAAACTTGTTAGTCCGCTCCATGTTTTCGCAATCCAAGTAGACGTAGCTTTATCCAGAACATACTGATCTGCGTCATTCGAATAATAAATATTCGTACCGTCTGACCACACGTTTTGACCTGAAAAACTTGTTAGTCCGCTCCATGCTTTAGATTCCCAGATCTTAGAATCTGCAAATGCAAGATGTTCAGCAAGATTGTTGAATGCTTCATCTGTCGCATTATCCGCTGATTGTGTCATTCCTGTAGAGACTTCTGCCATGACCCTAGTGCCTGTCGGCAATGCGGTAACTCCATGTTCAGACATTTCTCCAAAAAGTGTCTGGCAAAGAATGTCTCTGAATTGACCTCTGTTTTCCTGTCTGTCGCAATACTGACACCAGTTCGCCAATGCTGTACCACTGGTGGAAGAATATGCCCAGGATGGAGATTTCATCACGTTATTCCACAATGCTGTCGCTGGAGACTGCATCGCTGCATTATAATGGTAGTTGTTCGTCCAAAACGAGCATTGGTTTGGACTACCTGTCACTATTCGTGTCATTTCCAGCGAAAGGTAAAAGCAATGCCAAATTTTATGACGTAGAAAGATAAAATAGACATAATTGTAGCCAGCATTAGAAGAGAATAGAGAAACGCCATATTCTGCTTGCGTGACCTTATGACATACGCACATAAAATCCGTTCCAGGGTCGAAATTCCACGTCGGAGCGTCCGAACCGACGGTCTGTCCTTTACACTCCTTATATGATGTGTTTTTGCAAGTCAAATCCGAGACAAAAAGATGTGGAGGAGCACCGTTGTCGGGTTCTGTGACGTTTTCACCTCTCAATAATCGCCAGCGGAAGTCCAGAAGAGGGAATTGTACGGACGCATCTTGCAGCTGAGGGTCTGTATGATTGCCGACACTGAAGGAATTAAGTGTTATCTTTCCTTCTGTATCGACAGACCCATTAACGCCACTCGTACATATAGCAACCAATAGCCAATCTCCATACTGAGAAGATCCAGAAGGCATCGGCTTGTTAACACTGCCTGTAAGAGACACGTCTTGCGGGAATATCCAGTGTTTTTCGATTCCTTCCGTATCAATATTACCAGACGGACGACGCTTGTATTTATTATAAATTTCGTGGAGTGTGTCAAATTCTTGTTTGAGTGGACCGGAAGCGGTATTGACAGACAAGTCTTTCACTCCGTCGGAAGGTTCAGTAACAGAGATTGAACCGTCCTGAGAAGTCACGTCTGCAATGCCTTCCTGATCAGAACCAACCAAATTGAATTTGCCTGTTCTAGGGTTGATTTTTTGTTTGTATGCCATTGCTTACTCCTCCCTGAATTTGTATGTATAAGTGTCGTATGCGGAAGCTCTGAAATTGTAGCCGTTTCGTCCTTCAGCATACTGTATTAGTGTCGTAGTAGTACCGTCTACAGTTGTCTCTGTTATCTTCTTGATCTGCCAGATAGGTTGAGATAGAGCGTCTGTAGATGGGTTGTATCTCTTTGTGTCGATACGGAATAGATATGTGATTCCCGACGCTGGAATCTCTATAATCTTGTCATATCCTATTGCGTCGATGTCGGATGCAGAATTGAAAATCATAGTAATTACAAGTTAAGGATTTGTTTGCGGTTGTAGCCGATTCGCTTGTATGAGACATGAATCCAGCTGTAATCTTTCTCATTGATCAATTGATCGAAGTCCATTGTTTTAAGGATCTCAAAGAGTTTTTTGTTTTCCTCTTTGCTGCCGCCTGTAATGTCGGCTGCTTGTCCTTTGACGTGTTGAGAGGAATCCGCCCCACCTACTTTTGAGTTCAAGAAAGGGGAACGATATGCGGAATTGACGGTGATAGGTTTCGCATACTTATCACGCAGCGGATCAAGCACCTTCATTACAAGTGCTATCAGGTTTCTTTTTTCCTCTTCTCCTGGAGTGTTGGAGATGCCGTATTTTTTTGCTGTATCTGACTTTGTCAGTTCATCCCAGCTGAAATGCTTGAATTTATACATATCTATATCCTCCTCTTTTACGTTGGTGACAAAGAAATAGTAGAGCAATAGCGCTAGTGCCGCCACAAGCGACACCGACGCTACAGCCAACACTATTGTTGTTTGTCTTTTAGTTAAGTTCATCAAACTCTTTTTCAGTAACATACTCATGTCCTAGTACCATTTTGCATGCGGTTGCGGTCTCAGCTCCGAAAATGCCGTCGACGGTGATTTGCGACACCTTCACACCGTCTTCCTGCATGTCAGCGAGCATTTTGTTAAGGTTTTTCTGTAGTATCTCAACTTTGCTTCCGGTGTCGCCCTGCTGCAAGAACACAACTCCACCGCTCACACCGCCCTCTGGATCTGTCTTCTTCAGTTTCCACAGCAGAAAGACGACCAAAGCGACCGCAAGAACGCAACACACAATGATTATAGCTGTCTTTTTCTTGTTATCCATAGCTTAATCAGTAGTTTCAAAATATTGTTTACGAAGATATCCTGGAAAAATACCGTCATTGTTACATGGCACAATAGGAGTGGCTATTGCTATTGGGGTTCCATAGTCTATCTTACTTTCAGATTTCTTCTTCAGTTTCCACAGCAGAAAGACGACCAAAGCGACCGCAAGAACACAGCCAACCACTATCAATATTGTCTTTGTTTTTCCTTCCATACTCTTAGATTAATTAAAACGTTTACTCTTCCATTCGTCATAAGACAAGGCTGGAGTCATTGGAGCCATAATACCATGAGACCTAGCATATAAATATGCGTCGTACATTGACTTCAATTCGTCTTCTGAAAAGGATTTGCCTTTATTTTGTTTCTTTTTTTGATTCGCATCTATCACACAGAAGATGGTATAAAAGACGACAATCACAGTAGAAGCAATCCAAAACATGCTCCATCCACTTAGATTACTCATTTGAACCTCCTTCCTCGCTACCAAAATAATAACGGATATAAGCACACACAGAGGCTATAGTAAGCCATATAAAAAAGAAATGTATTGCTCTCATACTCTTAGATTTTAAATTCTACATTCTTGTCTTCAAGAATATCATTGATCTCTTTAGCTTGCTCTGTAGACAAGTCGCCTTGCAAGTCCGACCAAAGAGTACCGTTAGAGAACCATGAATCACCATACTTCTGTCTGTAAGTTGCAGCTACAGTGATCACATCCGAACGACTTTTGCAAGTGCGGATAGCCGTCTTGATAGCGTCATAGTCTGTGCCCGGTCCAAACATGGCATTCCACAGCTTGTCGGCAAGTGCTTCCGCTTGCTCCGCTGTCACGGTGACTTTGCTTGTGTCAATCTCTCGGTTTGCCTGATCAATAGCGGCATTCGACTCTTTCACTTTCTTCTGTTTGTCTGATCGACTCCAGAAGAAATAGACAATCACCAAGACAACCACCACAGCCAACGCAATGAGAATCCATTTAGGGTCTACTGGTAGTTTCATTTTCATAAGATTATGCCATTAAGTCGGAATCAGCGACTGTGTTAAGAATGTCACCGCCAAGATCAAGAACCTTTGCCCCCTTGCTCTTTTCGGTGCTGTTTTTAGTTGTTGTTGTGTCTGTCTTCTCTTCTGTCTTTGTCGACTTCTTAGAATAGACGTACCAAGCGATGCCACCGATTGCAGCCAATACCGCAATGACGATGATTATTTTAGTTGTTTTATCCATACCGATTGAAATTAGATGTTACGTAATAGGCAATAAGCCAAAACTGGCAATGTCAATGCAATTGCAAGAAGGAGGATTGAAGAGGGATCAATCTCAACAATCACTCCTACATTTCCTAATGTGTTCTTGTTTGCCATAATCAATCACATTTGAAGATCATGAATAAGAACATCATTGCGAGGATAGCAACCAACAGCCAGTGTGTGGCGGCATCCGTTGTGCGGACATAAACGACTCCGCCTCTTGTCGTGTATGCAGAAATATTCTGCTGTTCAAAATCTCTTTCCATGTCGATTTCGTCTTTGATTGATTCTACTGTAGCCGGGATCTCTTCTTCGATCTCCACCGGTGTTGTGACCTGTGCGTTTCCGTCGCACTCAGCGGCGCACTGCATTTCGATATACTCGATACTGTATCTACTTTCCATAGCTTATTTACTTTAGTCCGAATTTCTTTTTGTAGGTGTCACTTTCCACCCATTCCTGAATGGTCATTTTGCCTGATTCAATTTCATCATACATATAGTCACCGAAACCGTATTTTCTCTGGCTAAAATCTGCTGGTTCCCAATGGGCCATCTCTAATGTGAATCCGAATGGTGTGTAGTGCTGTGTGGCTGATGCCTCAATGCGGCTCATAAGACGATTAAGTCTTTCTGGCATATATTTACGCACTTTGTTGTTCTTCTGGATCGCTGCGGAAATGCCAGCTGTCGCAATAGCGGCCAAGATGTTTGTCCCTTCCTGGTAAGCCATTTGGAAGTTGGCAACCGCCAAAGACGCATCGAGAAGGTTATACCACGTTTTCTTCTCCTTCGGCTTGTTAAAAGAGTTGACCTCTGAATAGATGCTTACACCGCCATTGTCGTTGATAAGCTTGGTAAGTAGGCAACAATCATTGACATTATAGCGGTCCAACTCCTGAAATGTACCTTCTGGCAAATCCAAAGCTCCACGCACAAAGTTGTGGTTTGAGTTTTTCCAGTTGATGTAGCCACCATTGAAATAGTTCTGCAAAGCCTTGAAATTGTTCTGCAATTCAGGATATTTATCCATAAAGGCATTATATTCTGCCTGCATTGCATACTGGAATTCAAGAATGTCCCTAGGGTCGGGAAGCCATTTTTTTAGATCAGCTGCCGTGATATACGGGCAACCTCTAAGGTTTAGCTCAGGTCTGCCGTTGACGAACAGCAGATATTCGTCATTCCACATCTGATCCACCATTCCTTGAGCGGACAGCACTGCTGCTTTCATCTCTTCCACTGTGTCGTAGTCGGGGTCGAGGATGGATTTGCTAGATCCTGTAGTTTCAAGATACAGATTGTTCCAGTCTGTCCACTCATCATACATGTCAGCCCACTTTGTCAGGTCGTCAAGACTCATCACACCCGGATCAACTCCCATCACACGGATATAGTTGGAGCGTAATATCTGATACGTCTCTTTCTCTGCGTCTGTAAGAGTTGCAAGATAATCAGACAAAGTGGTGATCCCTTGCGCCTCCTGCACGTCGTCTATCAAGTCCACCTTTTCCGATTCCTTGGATTTGCCCGTCTGCTCCCTTTGCTCAGTGTAGACATCGAGAGTTTTTTTGTTTTCAAGATCAGCATTAAAGCTGTCTATCTTTCCCTGTGCCTCCAGTTTGTTGTCTGCCACCTTTCCGATAACCTTGTAGATAAGGAAGATGGCAAGCACACAAGCCAATGAGATAAGAAGGATTTTGATTTTCTGTTTATCCATGATTTATCTATTTTGTAACAGTTTGATTGCTTCTTTGTCCCCTAGATTCGCCATTACGGTAAGTACAGACATAAGAGCGTGATATTTGCGTTTCACATCGTCCCTAGCCAGAAGATAGACGGAATCAATGTGATTGCGTAAAGAGTACTTTGTTTTCAATGCCATTTGTGAAAGTGCATAGTCGTCAGCTTTGCATTCATCCAGTGTCTTCAGAACAAAATGCCCCATTTCGTGATGAATGACAAATTGTTTCGTGTGTGACGGCAAAAGGTTGTAGGCTTGTCGGTTGATCTCTATTACTCCGTTCTGCATGTCCGTTCGTGCCGGATTGGTCGGATTCTCAGGAAAACTCTCAAACCATTTTATTTTCATGATTTACCTCCACCCCAAAAAGCATTGAAGAAACTTGATGCAGCATTGCCTGCGCTGTTGGCAATTGCCACTCCAACATCACTTCTGTTAGTCTCCGCTTTCTGCGACTCGTAAGATTTCCAGAAAAGAATGCCTACGACCGTCACCACCGCAAGAACGATGAGTAGAAATACTAGTGTGTTTTTGTCCATAGTCGTTAGTTTTTATTTCCAGTAACTAGCACCCGAATCGAATGCGGCATAAAGTTTCTTTGTCTTATCCCCGATTTTCAACACACCGTTTGAAGAGTTTGAATTGCGAGGCATAGAGTAGGCGACTGTAGAGAGCGTTTCCCCCACATCGCTTCTTTTTAGCTTGGAAATGTCTTCTGCAACTCCAGCCTTCACCATGTCTTTTATTGACTTCAATGTTACTTTTTTTGCCATATTATTTCATTTTTTTATAGAAATACCATAATGCGATAAGGGTGGCTATGATGATGGCGATATATCCGATCCATTTAAGGATATGCTTGTAAGAGAGTGTGACGGTCTCACTTGTCACATTCTCCAAGTTCAAAGCGTCTGCCGAATATTTAGCGTTGAAATCAGCATCTATTCCCAAGCGGTCTATCTTCTCCTGCGTGGTTTCGAATCCGTTCTGAAAAAGATAGATGGGAGACGCTTCCGGCTTGTATTCAGGATAAAGAATCTGGCAAGCGTCAAGATACTTTTCTAAGCACACTTTGCGAAGTTTCTCCAATTCACGGAGTGTGACTTCACTTTCGGGGATTCCTGCCTCATTAAACAAAGAAAGCAAACCGGGTTGGTTTGCTTTCAATTTATTATCAAGCCCACCAAGAATATTTTGACTCGTATTCATGGCTTTGTCTGTTTTAGGTTAGTCTACAGAGAAACCAAGAGCTGCTGCGTTTGCCATTGCCTCGTCTGCCTTCTTCTGCAATCCCTTCTCAGTGTCAAGCGATGCACCGAATACAAGAGAGATAACGACTGTACGACCTGCGCCAATAGTTGTTAACAATAGGTTGTCTGCTCCCAGGATCCAGTTGATGTCTGTCAACTCGATAACCTTAGTGTTGTTGTCGCCTGATCTCTGGTACTGTGCAGGAATACGCTTCTGATCAATGTAGCCAGTGAATGGATTGATCTGACGATAGACGATAGGGTAGTCAAGCTGCGACTCGTTGTCTGCCTTGATCTTGATAGCGCGAAGACGTGAAGGGTTTGCCTTTACGTAAGCAAGAAGTGCGTCGATCTTCTCAGGAGTTCCCGAACAAGTAAGATCTGTAGCCACTGTACCCTCTGCAATGATGTTGCTTGAGTCCAAGTAAGAAGATCCAGCTGCGAAACCTCCAGCGGAAAGAGCTACCTTGATGGCACTTGAGCCACCGTTAGTAATGTTGAAAGAGAAAATCTTTCCGCAATTGTCCTCTTTCAAGAATGAGTTTGCTGATCCGAAATCAAGCAAGTTGTCACCTACACCGATGTAGTTAGAACCTTCAGCCTTTGCCTTAACGATTCTCTGAACGTTGTTGCGGTTAACTCCACCGCCTAAAATGTTCTGTCCCATTTTTTTAATGAATTACTGTTAAACTGAAAGAAATGAAATTACTGAGCTGGAGCGATTACCGCATTCTCCTTCTTGCTCGAAAAGTTGTCACGAAGCGCGTAGATTACAGCACCTACCATCACAAGTGTGACAATTGACAAAATGACTGCTGTTTTAGTCTGATTCATAATTGTAAGTTTTTTTTGTTTTATTTTCGGCTAAGGTAGAATCAGTGAAAATGATGGTGTCTGGATTTGTCCGTTTCTGTCCGCATTTGTCCGTTTTTGTCACTTTTTGTCTGTTACATGTAAACAAAAAAAAGGTTGACGAAACCGCCAACCTTTTGTAATCAGAATAAATCAGAATGCGTGCCTGTACGCAAAATGGTTACTGTTTTATCTGTAACTATCCATAAAAGCAACCAATCTGCTTTGATATGACATTCCCAAATCCCATCATAATCACCAGATAGTATATGAGGTCTATGGGTTAGTGGTACAGTTCCTGTTATGGCAAAACAACAAATTTGAGACACAAGTATTCAACAATTTTAGGAGTAAGCAGATGGCTGTTTTTGTCATATCCGACCCCCACAAGCTCCGAATCAATACGTCTGATCCATCGGTTTAGCGTGCGTCCTGATATGCCGACCATATCCGCAAACTCCTGTTTTGTCATTGCCTTATACTTTAGCTCATGCATAATCACCACAATTTTATTCTTTTGTAATAATGTGGATTCTTCTCACTCTTTTTGTTTACTTCTGTTTGTGTGTCTACAATCTTCTGATAGTTTTCCCCCAATTGCATCTTTCTGTAAGCCACGGAATCAAGTGTGCGGAAAAGGATAATGTTAGAGACGTAACTGTAGAACACTGGACGCACTTTCGTGAATCCGTGTGCGACGACGAATATATCCAGTTCCTGCTGTCTATACGAAATCATAAGATCCTCTATCAGATTGTCGGTCTTTGCGTCCTTCATGTAAAGACGTGCATCGTCGAAAACAATAATGCCTTTACGGAAGTATCGGAGCTTTGCCAACGTGCCTATATCGTCTTTGGTGGGTGGATAGCAGCGTGTCTTACGGATTCCTTCAAACAGAAAATCGTCTCTCTTTGTAAGATCCACTTCCGGCACGTCTCTCCATTCCTCGATATGGTTTGTGACTATTAAGGCTTTCTTTGCGTTGCACTTGTCGAGAATTTCCCTCATGATAGTGCTTTTGCCTGTGCCGTTAGTGCCAAGAACCATAGTCATGAATGGTCTGCGTCCTTCATTCTCGTTATTCTGAATATCCGTCTTCATGAGCTGTCTCCTTTCGTTGTTGTTCAAACTCCTTCATTCGCAACTCCAATTCTTTTTCCTTAGCTTGCAACTCTTCTTCCTTCTTCTTCAGTTTCTGCTCCTGCATCGCGATAGGAATCTTAGTGCCATAGATAGACGCAATCACACCGATTAGCATCCATCCAGGAGTGAGCTGTATCTGCTTTGTCTGCAAATACTGGGTGTAGGCTTTCGTCAGCTTCTGAAGTTGGTCTGTAGTGGCTTGCAATCTTTCAGGGTTGCATTTCACAAACATCGCAATAAGAGCCGGGATAGCTAAGTCGGTGATCATGGCGGCAAACTCAGCCGACAATGAAGCCAATCCCGAATCAAAATTCACCTTCTCTTCTTCACCATCTTCATATCCGTCGGATTCTTCGCCACCGCCATAAGTCTCTTCTGCGTCGCTTTCTCCTGCGTTGCCAAACAAGTTGTCTAGTCCTTCATCCTCAGTGTCGGAATAGCTCGCCTTTTCCTCGTTCATGTCTGATAGAAACTCGTCCAAATCTCCGTTCGGAAGATTTGCGTTGTATGTCTTTTCTCCTAGTGCCATAGTATCACATTTTTAGATTTTCGGATAGTTCATTTAGTTTGTCCTGCACGTCCTGACAATCCAGCTGACGGACTACATTGTCGTTGTTGTCGAAAGTGGCAACCACGTAGGACAATTTGCCATCACCGCTTTTGAATAGGATGATTCCGGCTGTCATTTCCCCTTCGTCCAATTTCACGGAATCAAGATGCTTAATCAAAGCCGTTTCCAAATGAGGGTAGAGCTGCTTCAACAGAGTGTCTTTCAACTTCTGCGGATTAGCCAGAAAATCAGCGATCATGCCGAATGCGGATGATTGCCCCTTGTTGCTTCTGAATAGATCAAACATTCCCATACTATTTCTCTTTTTGTGATAGAAAGGCTTTCCACTCCTTAATTGTCTTGCCTGTAACCTCTTCAATTTTTGAATCCTTCAACGGTGGATAGAACCAGTCGCAACGTTTCTCGACGTTGTAAAGCAGTGTGGACATGACAAAGATTTCGTAAAATGTCACTTCACGGCCGTATTTCTCTTCCAAATGATCCTTCACTGTATCCAGGAAGGTACGCACTTTTTCATTAGTAACGTAAACTGGGATCAATCCTTCTTCTGAAGCTTTCAACTTCTCCAATTCGTCTTCCTTCTCCTCCAGTTTTGCCTGTAATTCCTGCAACTGCTGTGATAGAACGTTGATATTATCCTCCTTCTCTTTGTCGGCTGATTCAAGAGCTGCCAATTTCTTCTTTACTGCGTTGTACTCGCTTTCTGGAACTCCTTCCATGAAAGAGCCACCTTCTTTCAGAGCTTTCTCCAGCTCTATAATTTTAGACTGTAAAGAAGGAACAATTTTGTAGTAGGAATTAATGATTGTGTCAGAGACTGCGTTGCTTGAAGATGATCCAAATTCTTTGATCAGCCTATCTTTCGTCTCTGGAGACACTCGCCATGTGATGGCGATTGTATTTTTTCTCTCTTTTTCCATGCGAAATAGAATTTGTTACTATTATATAATAACAAAAATAGAATATGTAAGCAGAAAATAGAAATATAATAGTGCTGTTTTAATGCGGATTTTGGTATTTTATGGCATAAAATTCTACGGATTCAATAAAGGATAGGAAAATCCAATTTTTTTAGGCGGTTTAGGCGAAATTTTGAACAATTTCCCGACCTCTCCCAAAAAACAGCCATATAAAAAACTCGGAAAAAAATTGTAAAATTGTAACCTTGTAACCTGATAGGGTTAAATTGTAGATAATCAATATTTTAAGTAGGGTACAATTTTAAAAATGAAATTGTATCAACGATACAAAAAATTGTACCCGACCAACTGACCGCCCAAAATTGGGGCAAAAATGCCCATTTCGGTTACAATTTTGAAAATGGTGTTAAAAATTGTACCCAAAAAATTGTAACTTTGTACCCATTGATTTTCAATGAATTATCTTTCAAAAAATGCTCGGTTACAAAGTTACAAAAATTTTCCACTTTTTGGTATACCCATTTTTCGACCTTTTTGGGCTGAAAAATCGACCCCACGGAGTCGCCCTAAAATTGTACCCCATTTAGGCGAAATTTTGAACAAAAAAAAAGAGTGCCGATTAGCACTCTTTATTATATTTTCTTTGTTTTTAGAATAGCTCTGAATGTGTATTTATTCTTAACAGGTTTAAGATTTGTAGCTCGCCATCTTCTTTGCTATATACTAAAAGCCAGTCTCCTGATATGTGGCACTCTCTTACTCCTTTATAATTGCCAATAAGTTTATGGTCTTTCTTGGCAGCTGGAAGAGTTTCATCATTCATCAGCATTTTAATGATTTTGTTTAGCTCCTCCACATTCCTTTTTTGAGACTTTATCTTTTGGTAGTCTTTCTTATACTGTTTTGAAAATACAATCACTCTCATTTTTCAATTTCTTTAAGGTACTCTTCGAATGAATTGCATCTTGTACATTTCCCTTCTTTAATCTCATTGATCGCTTGCATAGTTAAATCAGCTTCTTTATCTTTTTTGGCTTTTTTTTCGCCAAGCATCCCCAATGATCTTAGAAACTCCACAACAGCTTTACCGGTTGTGGTTCTTTCGTTGATTGATATTGTGTATGTCGCCATTGCCGTTTGTTTTTAGTTTCTGCAAAGATAGAAAAAGATATTTTGCTTTCAATCTATCCAGACAAAAAAAGTCTCTTCACAGAGACTCTTTTTCTTTTGCTTTGACTTATTAACTCATAAAAGGATAAAGTGAAAAGAAGGTTGCTCCACCGTCTCGGATTCACAACCTATGTAAATAATAAACTAATAACAAGTAAAGTTCAATATCATGAATTTAATGGTTGTCTGTAGTGTTCCCTGCATAAACCACATACTGCCTTATCGGTTTGTTTTCCGTTCTGACGTAATAGAACTCTTCCGATTTGCCAAATATGTTTTTGCGGATTATTCTTCCTCTGTTGTCGTTAACTAACTCTACCGGGTTCAACTCTGTCACCCACTCGCACTGCTGGCAAAACTCTCTCATAGCTTTACCAAACTTTGTCGTAGTCCATCCCTTCACATTTGAATCACGTAGAAATGCGTTAAACGTGTCGTTCTTGCTGACGTATGTATTAACGTTTTCACTATTTCTATTGAAATAGACTTCTGCCCATGAACGGAACTGGTTACCCATGATCTGAATTGATATACGGTCTTTGATCCTATCCATTGGCGGTGTTATCTTCACCACCTCTTTACTCACTTTCAGATAGAACTGCACGCAGTCAAGAAGGAAATTGACATCATCATTCCACATCTCGTTTGTGTAATGCTCACCGCCTAATTCCAGATTGAAATCATCATATATGCGTCGGCTCTCCCTGTAGTCGTTATCGTCTGTCTTCTGATGGTAGTAGTCGCTGAATACCACGAACAACAAACGTCTAAGAGTGGCACTGTCTTTGTTTGGCGGTGGAAAATTCGACGTGAATGCGAATTTTGGCGATTTTGTAAAGTCCATCACGTTGGAATCCACATGCTTCTTGTTAGTCTCCAGACTACCGGTGATCTTATCATAGAAGAATGTGAAATCGAAATGCTGGTCGGCATCGTCCACCCATATTACATCGGTGCTTTCAGTGACGTTCTGAAACAAGAACTGGTTTTCCGTCAGCTTCTTATTCTTACCACCCAAAAACAAGATGTTGCGGATGCTTTCAAGAAACTTGATCATGAATGATTTTCCGCTACCTCCTGAAGATTCACCATCATTACTGATTTTGTCTTCCATGATCCAAAGCGCCCACGCTCTTGCCTGGTCTTTGTGACGGTGCAAAAGATAACCGATTGCGAACAACTTTGCCGCCAAGTTCTGCATCTGCTCCTGCTGCTCGTCATAGCTCAGACGCGCACCGCAGATATTGAATTTGTTGGCTTCGTTGTAACGCGCGTTTTCTTCACTCATTTGCGACGCTCTTTGCTCTAATTCCTCTCTCCAATATATGCGGCTCGCATTTATCAGATAGCGGAAATAGTGGCTCTTTATGTTCATCGGCAATATGCTCCACATCTCTTCACTCTCTCTTCTGAAATCAAAAGCTGGAGCGGTGCGACGGTAGTGTATTTGTGATATGTCATTTTCCCATACGTATCTGTTCATGTCGTTGGCTTTATGTTCCAACAGCTTCTCTCCTGTCACCTCTACACATAAGTTCTTAAAGTAGAAGAATTGTCTGTCGCTTTCACAATGAGAGAATGACAGATTAAGCAAAGGCAGATCGTCCATGGTGGATGCTTTTGTACGGTTGGAATTAAGAATCACGTTCAACACCTTGATGTCTTCACGTCTTTCTCTCAACCATGCAATCACATACTGGCGTATGTCCTTTGCCGTCACCTTCTTCACTACAGATCCGTCCACCTTCACCAGATATTCTTCTTTCGTCAGCGGATCTGCCAATCTTCCGAATCCTGCCATCGAAAGAAAGTTGATATAGTATGCGGTGTTGATCTCGATACGCATTACTCCGTTATCAGAAAGCGTGTTTTCCCAAAACCGCACTGGCATTGCAGTCTTCAGAAGATCTTCAAAGTCATGTTTGCTGCTTCGTAGCTCAACATAATCTCTTAAATCCTTTCTTGGTCTTCCTCGATTATCCCTATAGTCGCTCAACCAGTCGGGCAAAGAAGCTGTACGGATGTCGATATACTTGAATGCCAGTTCACGTCCTCTTCTGATACCAGTTTCGTCTTTGTCGGGAATATTATAAAGTGTCTCAACACACTTCATCACGTCTTTATACATCTGCTCCGTGAACGGCGCTGTCTCACTGTTGAGCCACAAAGGATAGTAGCCGTTGGCCAGGCAGTTCACCGCATCACGTTCACCGCTACAGATACATGCCGCCTGTAGCTTCTTCACTTTGTACGGTCTTCCTTCGTTCAACGGATCACCTTCAAACGCGATTCTGTCTGCTTCGTTGTATTGCTTGTAGTTGGCTTGCAATTCAGTCAGTCCGTTGATAAAATCCTTTGGCTTTGCACCGTTGTAGAAGAATCTGAAAGCCTTGTCAGGATTCAGCGGTTGATATATCTTGACGAAATGTTTCTGCTGGTCTCCGTCCATATAGTAGCACAGACGCATAAAGATAGGGTAGGTCTCCGTGCTTGCAATTGTGGTCGTTTTAAGCAGTCCCGTCTCCCTATCTTTACTTGTCTTTGTGTAGCTAATCAAAGGCACATACGACAATGCGTCCAAATGCTCCTGCTTCACTTTCGGACCCCATATCTCCAACTCCTTCTCCGTGAACTTCTCTCTTTTCTCATAGCATAAATCACCTTCCTTCTCGTCGGCTGTGGCTGGACGTGTGGTGATCTCGGCTCTGTTGACAGATACAGAAAGAGTTTCAGACACTCCGAACCTATCCGCAAGAATGCAGATTGCCTCACGGAAATTACGACCTTCCTCCTTCATACAGATGTCAACAGCATTCATTGCGTGTGCATCGTCTCCAAAGTCGGTGACTTTCCAGATCTCCCCGAACCTCTTTATATATGCTGATGGAGTCCGCTCATTACGCATGCGGAATGGTTTCCTACTATCCAGGCATTCACCAGCTTGCGGATAGTAGGAAAGGATTATATCCAAACCGCCATTCGTCTTTGCGTACAGATCTTCAATCTTTATCATCGTCGTAAGCTTTAAGAATTTCTTGGATTCCTTTTATCGCTTGCTCTCTGTCGGAATCAGAAATAATGATCTTAGAAATACCCTGTCTGAATAGATTGCGTACCTCAGTCACATTGCAGCTGCTCAACGCCTCTATTTTGTCTGCTATCTCGGTCGCAAATTCCGTCGGCACTGGCAGACACAATACATTAAGTGATTTGATTATCCTTGTCTTCATAGCCTTTTCGTTTTCAGAATTTAGTTTTCTCACACAATAGAACCGAATCGTTCCGTATTATTATCACTGTCTCCGTCCGCTCTTTGCGGTCGCATATATATATCTGTCTGTAGCGGTCTCCGTTTTCCGTCCATGTTGTGTCATAGCTCGGAATGGTGGTGTCTTCGTAGACACTGCTCGACGGCAATGCCACCAGAGCGGATATTGCTAGCAATATGATCAAAACCGTGTTTCTCATAATCCTTTTATCGCTTTTTCTATTATGGATTTAAGCGGCACATGGTTTCGGTAGTACTTTATCCAGATTGTCGCCACACTCTGATAATCCTCTATATCCTCAACCCTGCAAGACGGATAATCCTGCAAAGCTTTAAGGATAGCGTCGACGTGGATGCTTTCCGCTTCCACCACCGCGCCGCCTGATATGTAGTTAATCTTTATGTCCTCCATCTTTCTTCCCTCCATACTTCTTGTTATTGAATACAAGATCCATAAGCTGATCAGATGTCAAGTCCTTCAGCTCCATCACTATTTGCCTTACTATAAAATCGCAACCTATTGCATCGAAACAGCAAATAGGCTCGTTCGTGCAGTAAGAACACATCTTATCTTTATAGTCTTTCTCCACCTTTATACTCCCTACATAGATAAGATTCGTAAGCTGTTGGCCTGTCAGTGTGTGCTTCTTTCCCATAGGCTTAACTAAATGTAGTCGTAACGCACTTTACACTCAAATGAAATCAGAGTCCCCTCTATTTCATCTTCTCCGTATACTCTCTCCTCGACAATCAAATCTCCAATTTCATAGAAGTACTTCTGCATACAGACTAACAGCTTGTTGCATTCTGTAAAACTTATGATCTCAAAGCTAAACTTGTTTTCTCCTACAGCACATATCTTCTCGATCTTAGCAATTCTTTCGATCTCATTGCTGAACTCTTCTAATGCTGAATATCTCATGGTCTTCTTTATTTAAGGTTGTTCTACTTCGCTTATATGGATATATCCTTTCCATATTAGATGTATGAAAAAGCTACACATGAAGAGATCATTTTGCATGAACTCATCTATGGTCTGATAAATTGTTCTAAGTATTCTTATTTCCATCTTCTTCTTCTTTTATAAGTTCAACAAATTTTACATTTACTCCGTCCTTTCTTTTACAGCATGGACCGGTGACGAATATGAGGTCTGCACAGTCTTCATAATTGAAGAAAAAGCATCCTTCACATCCTTCTGATGGAGTCACGACAAACTCTTTGTCTCTCCACTTTATCTTTTCTCCTACCTTCTTTTCAAAGCTCTTTTCTTTACGTTTTTTTTTCGGCTCGTTGAATAACAGACTCAGCATAGGGAATGCGAACAGCAACACTATTGCTACTGCTATCGCTTTCGGTTCTTCCATTATTGAGTCTATTAAGTCGAATATGTTAGTCATCTTCTTTCTCCTCTTTTTCTTCCTTGAAATCGTCTGTCGTCAGCACCGCATATCTGATCATGAATGCGAACGACAGCCACAACAAAAACTCAACTCCTGCTTCCATAGCCTTATCCTTTTACTAGTTTTTATACACACCGCCCTCCTTCAGGGCGGTTTCTCTGATCTGCTGTCGCTTCAACGTCGACACGTCTCCACGCAACGCTTTTCTTACCGTCACATGGTTGAAACCGTAACCGTCTTTGCTTGTCAGCTTCTCTCTTATCTCCTTACTAACTAAAATTTCTCTTTCCATTTCTTCTTCTCATTTTTTTTAAATCGTGGCTGGCGACGGAATCGAACCGCCTGGAGTCCTACGCTTCATGGATGGCCAAGTCTTACCTTTTATCCATGATTCTTGCAGTCCACCTTTATCTGCATCTTTCCAACCAATCCAAACAATAACATCCATACCATTAAACGAATTTAGCTAGTGGCCGGGGACGGACTCGAACCGCCCACCGCACGAGGCTTTTTACTTTTATATCGTTGCTCTACCCACACGCGCAATCGCCCGACCAATTGCAAACGATCTTCACAGATGGTTTGCATAGAATTTGTTGTCATATTATTACAATGACGGCAACTGTTGGTTTCTATTGTGTATCACTTAATTCTTTCGATCATATCTTCTATCTCACCGCATATTTCCCATCCGGCTTTTGTTGTCATCGAATTTGCTATCATGTGCAGTAGATATTTCTTATCCTGCCAAGTAAGTTCGTCAATATTACTCTCAAGGAATTCGATTATATCTTCTGGCTCTACCGATATTCTTATTTGTCCTTTCATAGCTCTTTATTTAAAAGTTTCTGTTTGTGTCTCCATTCTCGATTATAGGCAAGCTTCTTTTCCCTATATACAGGGTCGTTGCGGTATCTCTCACGTTGCGTCTTGCAGATCTTCTTCTTGTCTTCCGACGGTCTGTTGGCGCGTAGCCACCTCTGATATTCCGCATGATACCCGGGATGCTTTGCCCTCCATTGCCTTTGATATTCCGCTGTTGCCATACTTCTTACTTTTTGTGGTTTGAAAAATTTTCCTTTTCTTTGCCGTTTCAAAACGTATCAAAAACTATCTTTTTGTAGTCTTTTTGTGTCGTTTCGTATCGCAAAGGTGAGAAAAATTTTCCTCACCTCAAAGGAATTTGTTAGAAATTTTACTCAAAAGAAATATATGATTTCACAGAGAATTAAACAAATCATTGATAATGAAAATCTTAGTATAAGGAAGTTTGAGGAAAAAATTTCTTGTACTCAGGGAATTATCACTAAGTGCATTCGTGCAAATACCGACATTTCATCAAAAGTGATTAGTTCTATTATTAGAAATTTTCCTCAATATTCGGCTCTTTGGCTCTTAACAGGCGAAGGAGAAATGTTTGTAAGCAATGAGATTGCAAGCGATTGTAAGCAGACGGACAATGTGGAAGAAGAAAACATCAGTAGAAGATTGGATGATATGGAAAAGAGGGAGGCTCAAAGGGATTTCCTTCTTAACAGGATAGCCGACACACTTGATGGGATCAATAAGATTCTTGCGCATTTGCCCGAAAATCCCGAAAAAGAGAGCGGTGTGAAAAATAATTCGTCGCTATGTGGATAAATGGCTAATTGATAGATGATTATATGGTGTGAAAATGCGACAAAATCGCGTCAAACGCACCGTTTTTAACAAAATTGCACCGCTGAAAATCAGTACTTTAAGGAGTAGGAGTCGGGATTTGAATGCCACGAGTTCGAATCTCGTCCTCACCGCAAAAAGAGAAACTGATATTCGGTTTCTCTTTTTTGTTTTTGTAGAGACGTCGCATTGCGGCGTCTCTATATTTTGTATTTATGATTTAATTATGATGGTTGCATCTCTATAGTTGCATTCAAAATAAAAAAGTATTGGGGCATTTGTTTTTCCGTGTGATTTAGGTTAAGGAGAAAGAGCAGAGAAATAGATTTATAATTCATTTAGTAGATCATCTAAACTACTCAATCCTTCAGTATTTCCAGTTATAAGTTTTTGCTTGATTTCCATAGCTTCCTTAAAAGATCTTCTAAAGGCCTTTTCTGCTTTTGTTTCAGATCTTTCTTCTTTTACCAATCCTGAATCAAGAAGAACCTGCAAAATTTTTCTTACAGAGGTATTTCGAGAATCATAAGAAAGTGTAATTTTTGCCATGTTTTTGATTTTTATATAATACGATTTATAAATAGAAATCAAATACAGCAGGCAGAAAAACAATCCATTGTACTTGTGCTTATTATAAATGATAACATACCTGAGTTCTGAAAAGCAAAAAGGAGCAATTTTGTTGCTCCTTTTAATTTATTGTTTCATTTGTTTTTGAAGTTTGAATTTTCAACTTCTATTTTACTATCATATTTACTTTTCCGTCTCTGATAAAAATGCCATTATTAGGTATTTCATTCAGTTTGCGACCAAACAAATCGTAAATATGATCAGCATTCTCTTTTGAAGATGGTATGTTCTTATAGCCGACGTGGTATACACCTAGGAAGTCGTCTACCCTGAGTATTTGTTGGTCATACCAATTGCAGATGGCTTCAATTTCTTCGTTCAAATCATCGACGATGGCACAACCATTTTTCCCATAGTCGTTGCCATAGGCTTCAGATTCTCTTGCCCATGCTCCAGAATTTATAAATTCCGATGAGTAGTTTTTCATTTTTTCTTCAAGATTTTTTCTCGACAAAACGTTTGTCCTTGCATCTTTCCAACGAGTCCTCATCTCATTAAGATACTCCTCGTCTTTAAGTAAGGAAGCAAACGGGTGATTTTTGTTAATTCTGGCATTTTTGATTTCTCTGACGAATTCTCCTCCTATCTGAGATCCGTCATAGTTTCCGCTAAGAGTAGCGTCTAAATCCCATGGACAGAAGAACATGCGAGCTTTGTTTTCACCCTTCTTTTTGATGTTTTGTGCGGCGATGAATTCATTTTTGTTTCCATTGTCAGTTGCTTGTGTAGCAAGTATGAACAAATGGTAATCGCAGACATTATTGATGTAGAAGTTATCCTTGTAGTATTTTATGTTTCCTTCATTTAGATATAGAGACTCTAATGGTTCCCATGTTGCTTCTCCAGGTATGTCTTCTGGCTCTGCAAGTTCCCAACTGCACCAAAAAGCAGAGTTGCGGGAGTCTCCATATTTTTCTTTGTAGTCGTTGATTTCATGTGTGTTTAATCCGGTGTAGTCCCATGATGTTGATTTATATAGTACACCACGGGCTGATTGTTCTCCGGTCAGAGAGTCGGTCGCCGGTTTCTTCAAGTCAAGAAGTTTTCTGTTGATGCGGTCAGTGAGACAATAGATTCCCATGTATTTGCCATTTTCAATTACTTCAACAAATTTTCCGACTGTTCCACATCTGCTTCCGAATTTTGTGTCGTAAGGAAGTTTTGAAAACTCATTCCAAAGGTCGAAGCAAACCCTATTTCTCATATTGATGCGGTCTATGGCCATAGCGTCCAGGATCCATGAACTGGAAGAACGCAGACCGAGTAGGGTAGTGTCTTCTTCTTTGTCAGTGTCTCGGTTACGAAGTTTTATATTCAAAGAGTGCTTGCTGTATTTTGAGGCTGTCGCTCCTCTTGTCTTATATCGAGAAGACAACACAACGGTACCAGGTTCTTCCATGCTTGTTATTGTGGTTTCTCCCCATAGGTAGTCAAGCATGCCAGGTGTAAGTTTGCCTTCATGACGTATATCAATGATAGGCATAGTCGTGAATCTTATTTTCGACGTTGCTGATACAGTTCCGTTGATTGAAACGGCAAGAGTGTATTCTTTGCCAGTTTCAATATCTTCAGTTTTTTCCACTTTATCTGAGCCATTCATGATGCTAAGTGTGACATCTGCATCCTGGAAATCTCCTTCAATAGATATTTTTCCAGAATTTGGTTTTGATGCAAGCCAATAAGATGGAATTACGCCTTTGGGGTCGGCTGTACTGAATATAAGTTTGCCATTGATTTTGATGTTGTTGGCATATTCTGACAACAAAGATAATCTTTCTGGAATATTAGCGTTTGTGCCGCAATATTTATGGCCATTGAAGTTCATCGCATCAACACATTTTCCATCTTCGTCGTATATATTAAAAAGGAAGAAAGGTGCAGGACCTTCTTTTCTGCTTGTAGATGCAGATTCGACCTCTTTGTTGGAATCTCCAAAATGTAGAAGAAGAGTTTCATCTCCTTTTACATATAAAGTGATATGTCCGCAATCTTCTAAGAGATTCCAGTATGCGTTTTCTGTCGGGGTACTGACCATCTTGATGTCTTCCCATTTTTTTGCGGCGCACATATATTCTCCAGACAGACTGTTTTTGATAAGGTATGTTCCGTCTGATTGTATCTCAAAAGTCCACCAGCAGTCTTCTGTATATTCTCCATCCTTTACGTAAAAAGATGTGGATGAACCATTATGGTAAGCACCAAGAGCCAATGCACCGTTTCTTTGTTGGCTATTTAAGTCGTAATTACTTTCTATTCTATATTTTTTATTCGATTCTAATCCATTGGCGAAGATTGCCGTCAAATTGTAGATTAGGACAAATAACAAAACAAAATTATTTTTCATACAAATCTTTTTTTTGTTGCAAAAATATGATAATTTATGCAAATAATATGCTATTTGACATTTTTTCTTTGTTTTTTATGTATTAAAATTAGGAAAAAGTATAATTTTGCATTGTATTAAAATGATTAAATATGGATTTATTGGCGATAGGCCTTGACTCAAATGCATCCAATAGTGTTGTCTTTTCGGGTACAGACTACTTGAAATATTATTGGAGTTACTTCAACACATTGACGGAAGGCTATACTTGGCAGGTCAAATCAGCTTTTAGTATTCTTGTTTTGGCATGTTTGATGATGTTGGTTTTGTTTATCATGTTTGGAATAAAAATACATCGTCGTAGAGAAAATCTTCGAAAACAAGCGAAAATAGATAAAAACTATTATACTGTAGTCAGAACAATTCTTGAAAAAGATGAGATGTCCATTGATGAGATGGAAGCTTTTATAGGAGAGGATGAAGAGAGCCTAAGAAAGAATGATCCGAAAAATTATGTTACTTTGATGGCGAATATTCGTACAGAGATGTGCGATGTCCCTTATTTACCTAATATTCTTCCTCTTGCGGAGTTGTTGGGGGTTAGAGACTATTTGGAGATGAACCTTCAGCGTGGCAATAATGTATTTTCAATATTGCAAGAGATGCTTTTCTTGCAATTGAATATTTCTGAGGGACGTCTGGCGAACTGTGTGAACGACCGCAATCCCGACATTCGTATGTTGGCTCGTCTTAATTATATAATGTGCAGTGAGTCTAACCCGTATAAATATCTTCAGGAAGATTTGAACGAGCATCAGTCTCTTTTGCGTCCGATGATTTTACATCATATTTTTGGTTGGATGAAAGCGAGAAACCGTCGAATGCCGAGTTTTCTTGTACTGGCAGACAGTGTTGAGGATCCAGAAACATCAGCTTTTTTGATTCAGGAGGTTGCTTATTGGGGAAATCCAGCGGAACAGGCACAGGTTAAAGAATATTTGTTATCTCCTAAGAAAGGATGTCGTTCTGCGGCTATTAAGGCAATTGCATTGCTGAAGGATGTGGATGCGGAAGATAAATTGGTAGAAACGTTTGATTATCAACCAGAAAATGTAAGAATTGATATAATGAATGCACTGCTTGCGATTAATTCGGGTAAACAAGTTGCGTTTTTTGAGAATGTATATCGTACATCAGCGTCTCATACTATGATAGAACTTGCATTGACATGTTTGTTTGGATATGGAGAGGTCGGAAAGAGCAAGTTTGAAGAAATTCGTAGAAATGCTACTGACGAGGAGAAGGTACTGCTCGATCAGATTGAAACATCAAGTCGTCTTAATGAAATTTAATTTATTATGTGGCAGAATTTCGTGACATTCTATAGCTATTTCGTATTTGTATATTCGCTATTGCTGATATTCATGTACGTTTTTTTGTTGGTTAACGCATATTTATATGCCAACAGATATCAGAATTGGACAAAGAGTTATTTGAAGAACATTGTTGATAAGAGTCCTTACACTCCTGGTGTTTCGATTGTTGCTCCCGCATATAATGAGGAGGTCACAATTTATGATAATGTGACATCACTTATGAAGATGGAGTATCCTAAGTTTGAGATAGTGATTGTGAACGACGGAAGTAAGGACAAGACGTTGGAAATCCTGATAAATAGTTTTGATATGGTGGAGGTTCCATACGATTATGTTTATCATGTGCACTGTCAGCCGTTCAAGAGGTTGTTCAAGTCGAAGAATCCGAAGTTCAGCAAACTTGTTGTGGTGGATAAGACCAACGGAGGAACTAAGGCGGATGCGGTAAATGGAGGACTGAATGTCGCCAGATATCCATTGTTCATCAATACTGATGTGGACTGTATCCTTGAGCATGATGCCATGTATGAATGTGTTTTCCCTGTGCTTCAGAATCATAATGTAATAGCTGTCAGCGGAACGATGAGTATGTCTAATGGTATGATTCTTAATGAAGATTTGGAAATTGTTGAATATAAGGCGGATAGTAATCCGATTCCACTGTTTCAGGATCTAGAGTACAAGCGTTCGTTCTTGGTAGGAAAGATGGGATGGTCAAATATCAACGCTATGCCGAACGTGTCAGGAGGTTATGGATTGTTTGATACGAGTGTCGCTATTGCGGCAGGAGGTTATGGCTACGACTCTTTTGCCGAAGATATGGATATGATTGCGAGAATGGTGCGTTATTGCTGTGATTTTAATCGTTCTTATCAGGTGCTGCAGATTCCTCACAATTGTTGTTGGACAGAGGGACCTTCAACATTGTCGATCCTCAGCCGTCAGCGTACACGCTGGGGACGAGGCCTGATACAGCTGTTGCATCAACACCGCAGAATGATTTGCAATCCAAAATACAGAAGGTTTGGATTGATTACTCTTCCTTATATTGTATTGTTTGAGTTTTTAGCTCCAATCATTGAGTTTATAGGTATCATCCTGTTGACTGTGCAATTGTGTAGTGGCGCAATCAATTGGGGTTCTTTTTGGATCATGTTTGCTGCTATTTATGCGTTTTCATTTATGTTGTCAAGTTTTGTGGTATTCTATGATTTTATTCAAGGATGTAGTTACACACGATTGCAAAACTATCTGAAATTGTTGTTGGCGGCATCTCTGGAACCATTTGTATATCATCCATTTGTGACTTATTCTTCTTTAAAAGGATATGTTGGATATATTTTTGGTACACAGGCCAAGTGGAAGTCTATCACGAGAACAGGAACCAAGAAGACTTCTACCACACCTACCACACCTTCAGGTTCTGTAAATCCGGCGAATCCGGTCCAGTAATATCAATGAATTTCATTTTACTATTATGCAATTGCTAAAGGTATATTTGATATTGTTTCTCACTGTATTTTTCGTGGGAGTGCAGAGTGTTTCGGCAGATAGTCGTAATGCGAGTTTTTATGAAGCTAATGTCCGAGATTTGTTTAAGAAGGGCAAATGGGAAGAAGGAAAAAAACTTCTTGATGAAGGTATGGAGAATTACGGTTCTCTATCTTTTATGAATGAGTTTCAAGGTAAGTACTATTATCAGAAGAAAGATTATAATAAGGCACGTTATTATTTGAATCGCGCTTTGAAAGAGGATCGTTCCAACAATGTGGCACGAGAGATGTTGCTCAATGTCGAAGAAGAGACACAACATTATTCAAGTGCTCTTTGTTATGTAAACGAGATGCTGGAATATTCTCCTTATGCTAAGAACCTATGGCTGAGAAAAGTTGATCTTCTTCGTAAGTTGAACAATGATAAGGAAGCAGAGGTCGTTCTTACTCGTTTGCGCCAGATTTATCCTGACGACCAAACAGTTAAACGTAATGTTGATTATCAGAATGAGGAGCGTCTTGCCAATATGAAGCGACTCGGAGATATAGAAGGTCAGATAAAGGCTTTGACCGATTTGGTCAAATCACAGCCGAAGAATACTGAATATTATATTCAGTTAATAAATGTGTTGCATTCCAACGGAGATGATGATGCCGCACTTGAGATGGTAAACAAAGGCGTTAAGTCTACTGGTGATTATGAACTTATCAAGAAGAAGGTTGGTATGCTAACAGAGAAGGGTCGTTATGCAGAGGCCATTGCGTTTATAAATGATTGCAAGGTAAGCGATTCGAGTATGCGCCCTCAGCTTAATAAGTTGCAGAATGATGTTGAGAACGAGGCTGCTGTTGGTGCCCAGACAAATGATGCGTATGCGATGTACTCAAAAATGTATAGTAGGACAAAAAATCAGGAGGCACTTAATTATCTGTTGAATACATCTATTTCTCGTGGATATTATGAGGATGCTCTCAACTATATCCGTGAATCTAAAAAGAAAAAAGGTGAGAGTGAAGCTCTTTTATATAAGACATATATTGTAAATAGTAGAATTGGAAATACCAAGGAGGCGAACTCTGCATTGAAAAAACTGGTTGCCAGATATCCTAAAAATACGGATGCGATGGCATCACTGTGTGATTTGTATTTCAAGAATGCAAAGTCTACAATGGCGGATGGTCAGTTTGATGAGGCGTTGCCTTTGTTGCAATTTGTGTCGATGAACTCAAAAGAGTTAGATCAGCGTATGGCGGCTAATTCCCGTATGTACACATGTAATATGGAGTTGAAGGACTACAATTCTGCTATGGAGATACTTGAGCAGTTGAGAGAGTATTTTGGGGAAGAGCGTTATGCGATTAATAAGGCATCGATCCTCCACGAAAAACAGAAAGATTCAGAAGCTTTGCAGTTGATAGCGGCAACGATGTCCGAGACTTCAGATTCTACATCTTTGCCTCTTTTGTCTAATGCTTATGAGGAAATAGCCCAACCGTTCATCAAGAAACTGCTTAATATAGGATCAGCGCGTCAGGCGTTGGAAGAGGCAAGAAGAGCGACGGAAATTTGTCCAAAATCATCAGATATCATGCGTCAAGCGATTTCTGCTGCGGCATTGTTACATAAAGACGAAGACTATAAGGATTTGGTGATGACCGCAAGGAAAAGGTTCCCTAATGATCCTTTCTTTGTTGTGAAGGAGGCTTCTATTTATGCAAATGAGGCAATGTACGACACTGCTCGTAAGATTGTTTATCCACTTTTGGAAAATTATGCTTACGATTCTACCATAGTGAACGCACACTCTGACTTTTGCCAGATGCAGGCAACAAAACTTTATAAGAAACTTGAGTATGAGCCTGCGTTGGGTATTGTTGATACCGCATTACTTTATGCTTTTGACAAATCTGAGTTGTTTTATACAAAAGGTTTGATCTTGGAAAAGATGCACATGTATGATTCTGCTTATTATTACCAGAAGGATTATGTGCCTTCTCCAACTGAAATTAACGCATTCAATGCACATCTGGAGGATTTGCAGAACAAGGCATTTAAGAACCATTTTATGGCAGATTATCAGCGTTCTATCAATACAAATAACAATACTTACACAGCTAATGCTATCTTTGAGTACTCACGCAGAATCCGAGAAAACAATTTGTCTTTCAGTATGGGTTACACTGGAAGAAATGGAGTGGATCAAGAAGATTTGGACTCTAAGAAGTTGATAACTGAAGAGGAGAGTGCTGGAGGGGCTGCTATTCAGTTCGGTATCGGTTGGCAACAACGTCTAGGCAACCGTACTGTAATGGATTTGTCTGCCACATGGGGTAGCAGATTCTTCCCTCGTCTGACATTTAAAATGAATTTCGCTGTGTCATTGCGCAATGACTGGAGTTTGGATTTCAGAGGTTCTTATCGTTCTGTTGGTACATACGATCCTCATGTTGTTAGTTTGCCTGATTTGAGTCTTGACTATACAAATAAGCAGGACACTGTATATTATACCAAGTTGCAGGGTTGGGAAGAGAATAAAATGAATATATTTATTATTGGATCTACGTTATCGAAGACTGTTAAACAATTTCTTCTTGCTCTTGGGGCTGATGCTTATTTGTATAAGAAGAGTTTGTACTACAGTTCAAACTTTAAGATGACATTTTTCCCGGTAGAGGGAGCTACAAGTAATGTGTTCTTGGCGACGGGTGTTGGTTCCGCTCCGGAGGCGACTTTGTTGGATAAGAGACTGCCTGCTACATTCGATAATATTAATACGTTTGTAGGTGCAGGAGGCAAATATGTTCTCAACCGTTCGCTTACATTTGGATTGTCAGGAACATGGTATTCTTTCTTTGTACAAAACACGTATTTGGTGGATAATAAGTCTTATAATACGTATTGTAGAACTGTTTACACTAATTATTTCTATGTCAATGCGCAATTGTATATTAGCTTTTAAAATTTTATTTGCATTATTGTTGACTTTTACATCGTGTGATAAAGCGACAACCTTGCCATTCGACTATTATCAGAACTATTGTGTTGTGCAGCTTTATGATACGCAGGAGGATGCGAAATGGACTGAGTATCTCTTTTATCATTTGTCTAAACGAGCAAAGATCAACACTTTGGTTTCGAAAGATTTTCCGACAGATGATAATCATGTGACATTGGGTGTACATATAGTAGCGGATGCTAAATATGACTACAAAATTGATCGTGAACGTGAGGAAATCACTCTTTATGCTAAGGATGAGAATGCAATGTTATGGCTGATATATCAGTTTATTGGTGGTGCTGCGGAGTTGGATTCTCGTTTTGATGCTTCTGATCTTCCCCCAGTTATTTTGAAAATGGAGAGTCAGGAGAAAAATTTCACTTTTGAATGGAGAGGATTGTATTCGCCGTCGAATTCAGACAGTGATATGCTTTTGATAAAGGGAACCCATCATGTGGACTATAATTGGGCTTTGTGGGGACATAATCTTGGGAAAAAACTTGGAATGAAGAGTGAGTATTATGCTGAGGTTGATGGAAAAAAGTATTCTGATCAGTTTTGTTTCTCGTCTTCTAAACTGAAGAAGGATATAGAGTCTTATATCATAGACCAATTTGGATATGGAAAACCTGGAAAGGGGGAGAATATAACAATCATGCCCAATGACAATAGTATTGTATGTTTATGTGATGATTGTAAAAGTGCAGGAAATAAAAAAGGAAATGCTACACCTGCAGTGTCTAAATTGATTGCGTCATTGGCGGAGAAATTCCCTTATCATAAATTTTTCACGTCGGCGTATTCATCCACTAAATCAGCTCCGAGCATGAAAATGCCTTCAAATGTAGGTGTGTTTATCAGTAGTGTGGATGTCCCTTTCTGCCGAGATTATAAATGTTCTAAGGAATATCAGGAGTTTGAAGATTTGTGCGGTGAGTGGGGTAAGGCTGTCTCGTCAATATATATTTGGGAATATGAACGAAATTTTGATGACTATCTTACTCCGTTCCCATGTGTCAATTTTTTGAGACATAGATTTAGAATGTACAAGGAGTTAGGTGTTGACGGTGTTTTCCTAAATGGATCAGGAGACGATTATTCAACATTTGATGATCTACAGTCTCATTTGCTTGCTGCATTGATGATTGATGTGGATTGTGATATCATGTTGGAGACGGAGAGATTCTTGAAACAATATTATCCTAATACGTATACAACTATCATGGAGTATTATGGAGCGTTGGAGGACTTGGCATACAATAGAGGCAAAATCCTTGAAATATATGGTGGTATTGATAATGCTATATCAGCGTATCTCGACATAAATAAATTTGAGTCTTTTTGGAAAAAACTTGATTCAGAGTCAAAGAATATTTCTGGAGATGAGAAACAACGTGTTGGCAAACTGCTAGCCGCATTGAATTACACACGTCTTGAAATAATGCGTTGTAAGGGTAAGATAGATAAGGAATATGTCGCGGAGGCACTTGCTGGTCTTAAAGAGTCTGGTGTTAAATACATCAATGAGTCGCATGTGAAATTGGAAGATTATATAGACGCATGGGAGACGCAAGGCGTTAAAGTTGAATCTGACGATCATTTTCTGAATCAGAGTGTGGAGTCTTCGGTTGGGAATGTTGATCTTCTTACTGATGGCAAGTATGCGTTTCACTTCAATTACCATACAGGATGGCTCCGCAGCAAAGCGAATGAGTGGAGTGTCAGGATAAAGCCGGATGAGTCGGCAACGTCTTCCAACAATAAGGTTGTTGCATCATTTTTAATGTGTAACAAGTGGAGCATGTATTTGCCGGCTGAAATAGAGATTCAACAAGATGGAAAGAAAATTGGCGGTTGGAAGGATGATGGTTCTGATGAATCGGATAAAGTAAGAAAAACGATTGAGATCGCTTTGTCTGGTTTTGATGGAAAATCTGAACTGGATATAATATTTAGGAGAAAACAGGTCTCAAACAAAAGTACTATAGCTTGTGATGAGATTGAATTAAGATAGAGAGGAAGATGAAAAAGAATATTTTATTGACGGTGCTGTTTGCCGTTGTGATGGTATTGACATCATGTAATAAGGAGGTCGGACCGACAAAAGTGAAGGTGTTGGATCCAGTTCGACACTATCCAAGTATTGTGCGTGGACAGGATTTGAAGATGGAGTGGAGAGTCGCCAATATAGGTAAGGATCCGTTGGTAATCACCGATATTCAACCATCTTGTGGCTGTATATGTAGTTCTGGTGAGATGAATACGATTATTTTGCCGGGGTCGGAGAACACTTATGAGTTCATTTTCAATTCTGGTAAATATGTCGGTTATGTCAGCCATGTCATAAGAATGTATGGAAATGTTGATTCAACGGGAGTCATTGAGTTGGAGTTTGATACTAATGTTATAGAACCTCATGATTCTGATTATGAAGAAATATATTATCAAGAAACCAACAAGAGAAGAGTTGAGGATGTTGAAATGTTGAATTATACGGTTGATGAGAAGTAATACAAAGAGACGTTGTTTGCAACGTCTCTTTTTTTGATCTTGATAAAGAACAATTTTCTATTGTGTTGTTTCTGAATTCTGCATTTCGCATTTATAATTGAAATTAGTATATTTGCGACTATATTTCGATTTATATGAAAGTAGTTATAATAAAGTACAACGCAGGAAACATATTTTCTGTGGATTATGCGCTCCGACGTCTTGGCGTAGAGGCTACAATTTCTGGCGACGCTGATGTCATCAAGTCGGCCGACAAAGTTATTTTCCCTGGTGTGGGTGAGGCAGAGACAACGATGAACTATCTTCGTGAGCATGGCCTTGACAATGTTATTAAGAATCTTACTCAGCCTACTTTGGGTATCTGTATCGGCATGCAGCTTCTTTGCAAGAGTAGCGAGGAAGGTGGTAATGTGGAGTGCCTTGGCATTTTTGATGAGGTGGTGAAAAAATTCGTGCCAAACGAAAGCATTATCAAGGTGCCTCACATGGGTTGGAACACTGTGACTGCCGATCCGTCGTCGCCTCTTTTCAAAAAACTTATCAATGATCCTTATTTCTATTACGTACACAGCTATCATGCTACGGTAGGTAAGGATACAATCGCGACTACTGATTATATCAACCAGTATTCTGCCGCTTTGCACAAGGATAATTTCTATGCTGTGCAGTTCCATCCGGAAAAGAGTGGCAAAGTGGGAGAACAACTATTGAAAAATTTCTTGGAACTATAAAATCTGCAGGGTAATGTTAGCAAAAAGAATTATTCCATGTCTCGACATCAAGGATGGTCAGACTGTGAAGGGTGTAAACTTCGTTAATATTCGTTCGGTGGGCGACCCTGTGGAACTTGGGGCTGAATACAGCCGTCTTGGCGCGGATGAACTTGTTTTCTTGGATATCACTGCGTCGCACGAGGGAAGAAAAACATTCAAGGATCTGGTCAGACGTATCGCTGAGAACATCAGTATCCCATTTACTGTGGGTGGAGGAATCCATGAGATTGGTGATGTCGACGCGTTGCTTTGTGCCGGCGCCGACAAGGTTTCCATCAACTCCGCCGCAATCAAGAATCCTGACCTTATAAGTGAGGTGGCGAAAGGATTCGGAAGCCAGGTATGTACTGTGGCTATAGATGCCAAACTTGACGAGAGTGGAGAGTGGACATGCTATCTTAACGGAGGTCGCGTCGCTACAGACAAGAAACTTTTCGCTTGGGCTAAGGAGGCTCAGGAGAGAGGCGCTGGAGAGATCCTGTTCACAAGTATGAACCATGACGGAGTGAAGCAAGGTTTTGCCAACGATGCTTTGCGTGTATTGTCGGAAAGTTTGTCTATTCCTGTTATCGCTTCGGGTGGAGCAGGCAAGATGGAGCATTTCAAGGATGTCTTCACTGAGGGTAAAGCTGATGCCGCATTGGCAGCGTCGATCTTCCATTTCCATGAGATCGCCATTCCGGATTTGAAGAATTATTTGAAAGGTGAAGGTATTCCGATGCGAATCGTTTAGCCTATGAAGAAAGCAATTGCGTATATATTAATCATTTGTGTGGCAGTGCCTTTGTTGGCATTGCTATGCTTGTTTGTATATACGTCCTTTCATGTGACCCCTACACCGCAGATAGGAAAAATTGCTTTGACTGACTCTGTAGTCCAGAAAAATGATTCCATACGTACGCTTGGAAACAACTGGGCAAAAAAAATAGGTGATGATCTCTACGTCAGCTACACAGAGGGTAATCCAGAGACGAGAGGGTATGCTTATGGAGCATTGCTGCCTGATCTGATGTCGTATCAGAAAAGTGCTCTTCTGAGAAGAATGGAGGAGACGGTGAAAGGCGAGTGGTATCGTAAGTTTTTATGTCGATTCGTGAGATTCTACAACAGTGGAATTCAGGAGTATCTGACTGATGAGCAGTGCCGTGAGTTGTATGGATTGAGTCTTGCCGACTCTAATGATTTCGATGAGTTGGCAGAGCCTTATGAACTTCAGCTGAATCTTCACGCGGCCCATGATATCGGACATGCCATGCAGGATTATATGCTCGTCGGGTGCAGCTCATTCGTGCTGAATGGGAAGAAAACGAAAGATTCGACATTGCTTTTCGGACGTAATTTTGATTTCTATTGTGGAGATGAGTTTGCTAAGACGAAGGTGCTTTCAGTCTGCAAACCTGATTCAGGATATGCGTTTGTTTCTGTTTCGTGGGGAGGTATGCTTGGCGTGTTGTCGGGAATGAACGAGAAAGGTTTGGCTGTATGTATCAATGCATCCAAACTTGATATTCCGAAATCTGTGGCAATGCCGATCTCGATGCTTGTGCGCCACATATTGATTCATTGCAAGAGTATTGATGAGGCGTATGCGGAGGCAAAGAAGATGAAGACTTTTGTGGCGGAGAATATCGTGATCGCGTCTGCTTACGACAATGATATGGCTACCATTGAGAAATCTCCTGAAGAGATCGAGCTATATCGCTCGTCCGACAAAGATATGTTGCTTTGCACAAACCATTTCCAGAGTGAAAAGTTTATGCAGAATGAACGTAATTTGATGAATATCAACCAGACAGATACTAAATATCGCATTGAACTGCTTGCAGAGCTACTAGGAAAAAAAGAAAAGTTTGATGCAGAAGACGCGATGGCTGTGCTGCTGAATCCATACGGCAAAGGTGGTGAGAATATAGGTTTGGGCAATGAGATGGCTATCAACCAGTTGATTGCGCACCATTCCGTTGTCTTTGAACCAGAAAAATTGAACATCTACGTCTGCACGCAACCAAAATATTTTTATCCGTATATAAAATTTAATCTACAGGATATCCTAAATGTTGCTGTAGAGACGCACGGACGTGCGTCTAATGAACATGGAAGTGCATCTAATGATTTTGGTAGAGCGTCTGATTACAAAATTGCATGCCAATATATTTCTGTTGCTGATTCTTTAAGACAAAGTGATGATTTTGAGAAATATGGAAGATATGTTCGTTTAAGAGATGGAGATAATTCATTTTTTGATCGTTCGTGTTTTGAACCTAGTAAAGTAAATCGGTTTTGTAGTAGTGTTCAGATACTTATTCCAGATTCGTTGGTCGCATCTAATCCTATGTTTTTTGAAGCTCATGATATAGCAGGAGATTTATATCTTAGAAGAAACAATATAAAATCGGCTTGCGACGAGTGGCAAAAAGCATTGGAGTGCAAGATTCCAAAATTGGCACAACGTAAGGCGATAGAGGATAAAATAAAAAAATACCGGTAGAGACGCACGGACGTGTTTCTAGATAAACGGACGAGCATGTCAGGATATTTTGATTGACGTGCATCTAAAAAATGATCTTGTTTGTGACGAAAGAAAAACGATAAAAAGAAATTATGAATAGTGTTTTTAATCAGTTGACTTTCAAACGTCAACCAGACATACAATATAAAAGTAAGGAAGAGATTGCGGCGTTCCAGAATGAGCGTCTGCAAGAGCAGATGGCATACGTCTATGCCCATTCTCCATACTACAGGAGAGTGTTTGATGAGAGCCACGTCTCGCCTGAAGATATTAAGACAGTGGCTGATCTGCAGCGTCTTCCCGTCACAACAAAGACAGAACTCCAAAAGTTCAACAACGATTTCTTCTGTGTTCCGCAGAGTGAGATTGTGGATATTGTGACAACTTCCGGCACGACTGGAGATCCAGTTGTAGTCGGCCTGACCAAACATGATTTGGACAGACTTTCTTATAATGAGTTTCTGACATTTTCAGCCGCTGAACTGACCAAAGATGACATAATTCAGCTGACATGCACGCTCGACAAACGTTTCATGGCAGGTATGGCATATTTCCTTGGTGCTGTGGAGCTTGGCACAGGAATTGTGAGAGTCGGAGGCGGTGTGCCGCAGCTTCAATGGGACACTATCCAGAGAATCCATCCTACAACGTTGATGTGTGTGCCAAGTTTTTTGATCAAACTTGCGGAGTTCGCTGAAAAAAACGGAATAGATTTCCATAAGAGTGGAATCAAAAAGGCGATTTGTATTGGTGAAAGTATCCGTACGAAAGAGTTCGGCTTCACAGAGTTGAGCAAGCATATCGATGAGCGTTGGGGAGAAATCAAACTCTACAACACATATGCGTCTACAGAGATGCAGACAGGATTCAGCGAGTGCTCGTTTGGTTGTGGCGGACATCACCAGCCAGAACTTATCATTGTGGAGTTTCTTGATGAAAACAATAATCCTGTTGCCGACGATGAGCCTGGAGAGGTGACAATCACACATTTGGGTGTGGAAGGAATGCCTCTTGTCAGATTCAAGACAGGAGATATCTGCTACCACCATACAGAAAAGTGTAAATGTGGACGCAACACTATGCGATTGAGCGCGGTGATTGGCAGACGCAGTCAGATGCTTAAGGTGAAGGGCACTACCGTCTACCCGCCAGCATTGTTTGATGTCCTTGATCCGTTGCCTGAGGTCGTTAACTATGTGGTCGAGGCATTCACAAATGATCTTGGCACTGATGAGATCAGAATCTTGGTCGGAACAAATACACCATCAGAGGAGTTGCAGAAGAAGATCAAGGATCTGTATCGTGCGAAGGTGAGAGTCGCACCGATTATTGAATTCGCAAATCCTGCTGATGTGGATAAAATACGAATTGTGGAGGGACAGAGAAAGATCACAAAATTTGTTGACAAGAGATAATGGACAATCTTAAACAGAAGACGAAAAAGTCGATAGTATGGAATGCCATAGAGAAGGTGGGAGTGCAGTTGATTGCACTGCTTACCGGTCTGTACGTTGTCCGCAACGTCTCAGAAACAGATATGGGATTCATTGGAGCGTTGACTATTTTTGTCTCGATCGGAATAGGATTGGTAGACCTGGGATTCTCCACAGCTTTGATTCGACGGGAGAGTAATACGGATGAGGAGTATTCAGCTATATTTTATGTGAATTTGCTGATTAGTGTCGTCCTATATCTTGTAGGTTATTTCTGTGCTCCATTGATTTCAGATTGGTATTCAATACCAGAACTGACTGATCTGGCAAGATTGCTGTTCTTGATTGTCATCATCAATTCGTTGTCGTTGGTACAGATCGTCAGACATACCAAGGCGTTGGAGTTTAAATATATAGCGATAGCAAACTTGGTGGCGGTGATTGTGAGTGGAGTGGTCGCTATTTCTTTGGTTCATTTAGGATATTCGTATTGGGCGTTGGCGTGGCAGCAGATATCGTTGAGAATAACCAAGACCTTCATGCTTTGGGTTATAAAACCGTGGAAGGGGTTGAAACTGAACCCTAGGTTTGGAGTTGTTGGTGAATTGTTTGATTTCTCTTACTTGCTTATAATCAACGGTATTGTTTCAAGTGTGACGACAAACTTTTTTACAGTTACAATCGGAAGAGTTTTTCCAGCGTCGATACTTGGACATTATTATACAGCGGATAAATATAAGAATATAGCGAGAGATGTTATCACTCCTACCATTTCTCAGGTGGCGATGCCTGTGTTGACGGAGATCAAGGACGACAAAGTTCGTCAGAAGCAGTATTATCGCAAATTCACGAATGTCTGCGCATTGTTGATTTTTCCTGCATTGTTAGGGTTGGCAGTTGTGTTTGACGATTTCTGTGTGTTGGTCCTTACGGAGAAATGGTTGCCTATAGTGCCATATTTCAGAATGTTGGTAGTGGTGGCTCTGCTTGATCCATTCAACGGTTTGGCGAATCAGATATTGCTGGTAGAAGGAAAAACCAAGCATTTTTTCTTCTCTGAATGTGTGCGTCATACATTGCTCATACTTTCAGCGTATATTTGTTTTATCAATTTGAGTGAATCGCATAAAGCCATGTTGGAGGTTTATGGAGGCAATGCAGTGATAAACATTATGATTGTCGCATCATTTATGGCCTGGTTTGTATGTTTGAGTATGAAGATCAAATTTATAAACAGAATCTTTCGGTATTCCATTTCAGAAATGATAAAAGATGTCACTCCATATTTGATTATATCTGTTGTGATGGTGTTGATTGTATGGCAAGCGAAATTGTATATGGATTTCGGACCATTGTTGAGAATGTTTTCAAGTGTGGCAGTGGGAGGAGTTGTGTATTTCATAGGATTGAAATTAATAAAATGTGATATATTAGACGAATTATCAATATTGAAAAGAAAAAGATAAAAAATATGAAAGACTGGATGAAGCACTTGTTAGTGCTGTTAATTTTCGTTGCGAGTACGATGGCGTACTTTAGTGTTAAGTTTGACGGCAAAGAGTTGTTAGGCGGTGATGTTTACCATTGGGAGGGAATGGCACATGAGCAGAAGGCCTTCTATAATGATGGGGAACATGACGAGGTTTCGTTATGGTGTAGTTCGATGTTCTCTGGAATGCCTGCGTATACTGTTACTGGATGTGGTTTGGCGCCGAATCCTGTGACAACGGCATTGACAAAGTTTTTATATATTTTGGGAGACAAAGATGGCGGAATAGTATTGTGCAGTCTTCTATGTATGTATGCCTTGTTGATAGTCTTAGGTTGTTCTATTCCTGTGGCGGTGTTTGGAGCATTTGCGTTTGCTCTTTCATCTTATTCGTTTATTATCATAGCTGCCGGTCATGTTATAAAAGCATGGACGATGGCATTTATGCCGCTGATTCTTTTGGGTATGGCAATGTTAGTTAAGAACAAGAATAAGTTTTGGGCTACGATAATATTTTCTGTCGCATTGCATTTGCATATTGCGTTTGCACATTATCAGATAACTTATTATTTTGCTTTGTTATGTCTTGCTATTTATTTAGGTTATTTGGTATATTCATTAAAGAGAGGAGAGAAAAAAGAGCTTTTGGTCAACACTGGATGTTTGGCTACAGGTGTGCTAATCGCATTTTTAATGAATTCTCCAAAGTTGTTGTCTAATTACGAACTTGGACAGCAGAGTATAAGAGGAAAAAGTGAATTGACTTCACAGGTAGATGGTAAGACAGACAAATCATCTGGTTTGGATCAGGGTTATGCTTTTGCATGGAGTTATGGCAAGGCAGAGACATTTACACTTTTGATTCCAAATATATATGGAGGAGAGAGTGGAGGAGAGCTAGACCGCAAGAATTCAAATTTAGCGAAAGAGATGAAGAAGCATGGGGTTTCTATTCCCAAGACTCTTCGTATGAATACATATTGGGGAGATCAGCCATTTACATCTGGTCCTGTTTATTTTGGCGCGATAGTATGTTTCTTGGCTTGTTTTGCGATGTTCTACATCAAGAGCAAATTTAAATGGGTGTTATTTGCGTCAACAATATTCTTTATGGTATTGAGTTTTGGAAAGAATGCGGGAATCAATGATTTCTTCTTCCATTATTTGCCAATGTACAATAAATTCAGAACGCCGTCGATGGCCCTTGTGATACCGCAGTTGATATTTGCTTTGTTGGGAGCGTTGGCTTTGAACAAGTATATGACAAAGGATATAGACAAGACACCGTTGCCTTCGAAATTGTTTGGTAAAATCAGTACTGACAGATTCAGTTTCTCATTTTATGCATCATTGATTCTTACTGCAGGGGTCTGTTTGCTTGTTTGGATCGCACCTGGTATATTTGGAGATTTTGTTTCTCCACAGGATGCTGCTCAGTTGGCTAATTATCCTGATTGGTTTGTAGATGCATTGGTTGCCGATCGTAAAGATCTGGCAAGTGATGATGCATTCCGTTCGTTGGTGTTTATTTTGATAGCTGCTGCGTTGATGTGGATTTTCTCACGTCAAGGAATGGTGAAGAACAGAAAGTTTGTTGCTGTCGCTATCGCATTCCTCACTTTGATTGATTTGTGGAGTGTAGATAAACGTTATTTGAATGATGATTGCTACATAAAGCAGCGTGCAAAGAGTGAGACGAGAAAGCCAACAAAGGCTGATGAGTTTATCTTAGCTGACAATACTATAGATTTCCGAGTGTTGAATCTTCGTAATCCATTCAATAATTCAGAAGTCTCTTATTTCCATCATTCAATCGGTGGATACAATGCCGCTAAGTTGCGTAGATACCAGGATTTGATTGAACAGTGTATAGAGCCAGAAATGAATACAATCTATGCATCTTTGCAAAAGGCGAAAACTGTAGAGGATGTTGAGCCTGTATTCGCTTCTACTAAGGTGTTGAATATGCTAAACACAAAGTATATTATTTATAGTAACGACGCTGCACCAATTGAGAATCCATATAGAAATGGCGATGCTTGGGTTGTCGGTGATGTTAGATATGCTAAAAGTGCTGACTCAGAAATGAATACGTTGAAAGTGATTGATCCGTCTAAGACTGCAATCATAAATGAGGAATTCAAGAGTATGGTCACTCCATTTGAGATGGATTCAACAGCTAAAGTCGAGTTGACATTGTCTCATCCTAACAGAAAGAAATTCATGTCTTCTTCACAAAAGAATATTCTGACTGTCTTCTCGGATGTTTATTATAAACCGGGATGGCATGTCTATGTTGACGGTAATGAGGTTGAACATTTCCGTACAAACTGGATTCTGCGTGGTATGGTTGTCCCTGCGGGAGAGCATGAGATCGAATTCTTGTTCTATCCTGACACATTTGTCAATTTGACTCACATGTCTAATGCGATTGGATGGATTCTTATCATTCTGGTTGTAGGATATGTCGGTTATTTCTTCTACAACAGAAAAAAGAATGAGACCGCAGTGGTAGTAAAAGACTAAATTTCAAATATAAATAGTAAGAGACGTGGATATCCCCACGTCTCTACTAATGTTTATTAATTAACAAATACTAATATGAAAGTTTTACTTGTAAATGGAAGTCCTCGTAAGGAAGGCAACACATCTGTGGCTTTGAATGAGTTCGCCAAACAGTTGGCAAACAACGGAATCGAAAGTGAGATGGTGTGGATCGGCACAAAACCAATCCGTGGCTGTGTGGCATGCAACAGCTGCCATGACAATCGTTGCTCTTTCACCGATGACATCACAAACAGCATCATTGCCAAGATGGAGGAGTGTGATGGACTTGTGATTGGTTCGCCAGTCTACTATGGGCAGCCTGCTGGACCAGTGTGTTGTCTGCAACAGCGTATGATGTATGCTGGTAGTAGTGTGATGGCAAACAAACCGGCTGCTGGTATCTGTGTCTGCCGCCGTGGAGGAGCTACTGCCGCGTTTCAGTCGCTTAATATGCCTTTCCAAATGACTAATATGCCAGTCGTGACGTCTCAATACTGGAATATCCTTTATGGTTGTGCGGAAGGTGAGACAGCTCTTGATGTCGAAGGCTTGCAGACTGTACGCACTCTGGCCAACAATATGTCTTGGCTGATGAAGAAGATTGCAACTGGTGACGGTGATGCTCCTGTGCGTGAACCTCGTACACCTATGAATTTTATTAGATAACAATTATGGATTGTCCTCATAGATCAAAAACAGTGGAAGAAAAACATTCTTTTGAATGTACTTGCCCCAAGGAGTGTCCAAGGCATGGAAAGTGCTGTGCCTGCGTGGCCCATCACAGAGAGTATGGCAAGTTGCCTCACTGTTTGCGTCCTGTAGAAACAGAATTAAAAGAAATAAAGGCATGATACGTAATATAATTTTAGACTTTGGCAAAGTGTTGGTCGACTACGATTTCGACATTTTTTTCCGTCGTTATGTTCCCAATGAGGAGCGACGTAAACAATTTGTCCCTGTCTTATATAATGATGGTTTGACTCCTGTTGTGGATAGGGGGGAGAAACCTTTTGATGAGATTGTCGACGATCTGATAGCTGAATATCCAGAGTTTGAACCAGAATTGCGAATTTTCGAAGACCGTTATCCTGATCTTATTACAGGTGAGATTCCAGGTATGAAAGATCTGCTTAAGAAACTAAAAGCGGAAGGGTACAAACTATATGGTCTATCCAACTGGTGCAGTAAGGTTTACCTTACGATGGAACAATATGATATTTTCGATTTGCTCGACGGTTATATCGTCTCTTCTGAAGTACATAAGATCAAACCAGAGCCAGAAATCTATCAATGTCTTTTTGACCGTTTCCATTTGAACCCGGAGGAGTGTGTCTTTACTGACGACCGTGTGGAGAATGTAGAGGCTGGCCGACGTTTGGGTATGGATGGAATAGTCTTCAGTGACACAGCACAGTTTGAAAAAGAACTTAGAAAACTATTGAATGAAAATTGAAGAGGCTATAGTCTACGTGATCGCATCGAGAAACGGAGGAATGACGACTGATCAGATTGCTGAGGCTATAAACAGACAGAAACTGCATGTCAGAAAAGATGGACTGCCGGTGACCAGCAAACAGGTGTATGCTGTGATATGCAGGTTTCCTGGTGTGTTTGTCAAAGAGAACGGCAGAATAATGTTGAATTATTAATTTAGACGATTTATGAAAAGTTTTGGATCAAAACCGTGGATGCTTCCACAGCCAGTGCTCATTATCGGCACATATAATAAAGAAGGAAAACCAAATGCGATGAACGCTGCGTGGGGTGGCACTTGGGATATGCATGAGATTATGATTTCAATGGGCAGCCACGCCACTACTGATAATCTAAAATTGAACAATGGCGAGTTCACTGTCGCTTTTGCTACTGCAGAGACAATGGTGGCAAGTGATTTCGTGGGTATTGTGTCAGCCAGAAAAGATCCAAATAAGATGGAGAAGACGGGATGGACTGCAGAGAAAGCTCCCAACGTCAACGCTCCAGTCTTCACGAATTTCCCTATGACTATGGAATGCCGTATCAAACAGAAATTTGATGAGTCTGAGACTGGTTACAATCTTGTGGCTGAAGTGGTCAATGTCCTTTGTGATGAAAAATACTTGGATGGTAATGGCAATCCAGACGTGGAAAAGATGAATCTTATCACGTATGATTCTGTCAACCATAATTATATTCAGCTTGGCAAGACACTTGGAAAAGCGTTCGCTTGTGGTAAAGAAATCTAAAATTTGTAAATACTATGGATAACAAAAGTAAAGTGTTGGAAACAATGAAGAAGGCAGGTGAGCCTCTTAATGCAGGAAAAATCGCTGAACTTAGTGGTCTTGACCGTAAGGAAGTGGATAAAGCGATGAAGGAGTTGAAAGAAGAGGGGGCGATCGTATCTCCTGTTCGTTGCAAGTGGGCTCCTGCTAATTAATCTGATGATTCTTGTGTTGTTGTTTGAAGAGGAAAGAAATGCAAAAGGTCGACTGTCTTAAACCAAATGAGGGAATACCATCAGCATTGGTGGCGTTGCTTGCTGTGATGGCGGGGGTGTCGGTGGCTAACCTGTACTATTGTCAGCCATTGCTGAATCTTATTCGTGAGGACATTGGTCTCACTGAGTTTCAGGTTAATTTGATGCCAGTGTTTACGCAGATAGGTTATGCGCTTGGCCTTCTTTTCATTATCCCGATGGGAGATCTCTATAATAGACGCACCACTATACTCACTTGTTTTGGAGCACTGTTTTTCTCTCTGTTGACGATAGCGTTCTCCAGCAATGTGATGCTGTTGCTTGTGTCAAGTTTTGTGACGGGAGTTTTCTCCGTCGCTCCACAGATTTTTATTCCATTTGTGTCTCAGTTTTCTCGCACAGAAGAGAAAGAGCGTAAAGTCGGATTGATATTGTCTGGACTTCTTGTCGGAATTCTTGGCTCACGAGTCGCAAGCGGTTACGTCGGCGACATTTTCGGATGGCGTGCGATGTATGAGATTGCTGCAGGGCTGATTGCAATTTCAGCAATGATAGTGCTGAAGACATTTCCGTATGTTGAGCCAACGTTTAATGGACGGTTTGTTAAATTGATGTCTTCAATTTTTCAGCTTGTTAAGGAAAATCCTAAAGCTGTCACCTATTCAGTCCGTTCTGGTTTGATCTTTGGCTCATTGCTTGGAATGTGGGCTTGTATGGCATTCCGTATGAAAGAGGCTCCGTTTTTTCAGGGGAGCGACGTGGTTGGTTTACTTGGATTGTGTGGTATAGCAGGTGCGTTGACTGCATCAAACGCAGGCAAATATATCTCACGTTATGGAGTGGAGAAAGTAAACGCGTGGGGTGTGACGTTTGTTGTGCTGGCATGGATAATCATGGGGTTGTTCCAAAACTATTACGTTGGCATCATTGCAGGAGTGATCATCATCGACATCGGAATGCAGTGTGTGCAGTTGGGCAACCAAAGCGCAACGATGAAACTTTGTCCGCAGGCGTCGAGCCGAATGAACACTATATTTATGGTGACATTCTTTTTCGGCGGATCTTTCGGAACATTCCTTGCCGGAACGATGTGGAGCAAATTCGGATGGTATGGCACAGTCGCCGCAGGATTGAGTCTGGCATTTGCCTCTATTATATTTACTTTGATAAGGAGATTGAATAATAAATAAAAAAGGAAACGGGAAAAGGAATAAGAACAGTATTTGAATCGTATGTAGAATGAACCCCGATAATCGTACATATATTGCTATCGACTTGAAGTCGTTCTACGCTTCAGTAGAATGTGTGGACAGAGGGCTGGATCCTCTGACTACCAACCTTGTTGTGGCTGATTCAAGCAGAACGGAAAAGACAATCTGTCTGGCTGTAAGTCCGTCGCTTAAATCTTATGGTATCGGTGGACGTGCACGATTATTCGAGGTCGTCCAGAGAGTGCGAGAGGTGAATTATGAGCGACGGATGAAGATCCCGTATGGTATGTTCACAGGAAAATCATGGAGAAATCCAGATTTGCAGGCCCATCCTGATTGGGAACTTGACTATATTGTGGCTCCACCACGTATGGCTCGCTACATGCAGATGTCCGCACATATTTATTCCGTCTACCTTAAATATATAGCTCCGGAAGATATTCACGTCTATTCGTGTGATGAAGTTTTTATGGATGTGACGTCATATCTGTCAACTTATAAGAAAACTCCGCATGACCTTGCGATGACAATTGTGCGTGATGTGTTGAAACAGACAGGAATAACGGCTACCGCTGGTATAGGAACCAACATGTATCTGTGCAAAGTGGCGATGGATATCGTGGCAAAACATATGCCTGCGGATAAAGATGGAGTGAGAATAGCGGAACTTGATGAGAAATCTTATCGTGAAAAACTATGGGATCACCGTCCGCTTACAGATTTTTGGAGATGTGGAAAGGGAATCGTGAGCAAGTTGGCGATGTATGGAATTGAGACCATGGGACAGATCGCCCGACTTTCCGTCAAGAATGAAGAAGTCTTGTATAAACTATTCGGAGTGAATGCCGAGCTTCTGATTGACCATTCCTGGGGTTGGGAACCTTGTACGATGGATTATGTGAAAAGTTATCGGCCCGAGACAAATTCATTGAGTAGTGGGCAAGTGCTTCATGAGCCATACACCTTCTCAAAGGCACGTGTTGTGATCAAGGAGATGGCGGATGCTGTTTCTATGGATCTGCTTGACAAAGGATTGGTGACGGATCAGCTTGTGGTGACGGTGGGGTATGATAGGACATCGCTTGAAAATCCTGAGATTAGAGCAAAATACCATGGCCCTGTGGTGAAAGATTATTATGGTAGGGAGGTACCGAAATCAGCACATGGCACAACGAATCTCGACAGACAGACATCATCAACCACACTTATTATGACAGCTGTCGAAAAACTCTTTGACCGCATCGTCAACAAAGATTTGCTTGTACGTCGACTCAATATAACCACCAATCATGTCATTCCGGAGTCGAGGGTGAAAAAGCAAGATGACAAAATGGTCCAACTGGATCTGTTTACCGATTATGAGACTTTGGCAAAACGGAAGAAAGAAGAAGAGGAACGGTTGGCGAAAGAACGAAGAATGCAAGAAGCTCTATTAGCCATAAAGAAACAGTTCGGCAAGAATTCTATTCTTAAAGGATTGAATTTCGAGGAAGGAGCGACGGCAAAGGACCGAAACGAACAAATTGGAGGACACAAAGCATGACAGACAATTATGACGACATTATAAATCTACCGCATCATGTGTCTAAGACACATCCGCAGATGACGATGTATCAGCGAGCGGCACAGTTTGCTCCGTTTGCGGCATTGGTAGGTCATGATGCGATGATTTCCGAAACTGCACGACTTACGGATGAAGAAGTGGAGATGGAGGATGAGGCTGTCAAAATCCTCAATCGTAGGATGGCATATCTGAATGTAAGAATGCAGGATCATCCCGTCGTCACCATTACATATTTCATCCATGACAAGAAAAAAACGGGAGGAGAGTATAAATCCCACACCGGGACGGTCAGAAAAATTGATGAGTATGATAATTCTTTGACGATGTCTGACGGAACTGTGATACCATTTATCTCTATATTAGATATCGACGGGGAGATTTTTAATGATGATGAATTTAATGGAGGAGCCAGATAGAAGAAAAGTGCGATGGAAATGATGCTTTTTTTGAATAATTTTAATGTGCTGATATATTGGACGTTGTGAAAAAACTTAAAAAAAACATCATGAAATGTTTGGAGGTGATATAGAAAACATCTACCTTTGCATCGCAATTAAGGAAAACGACTTACCAACAACAAGTAAGAAGATTGACTTAAGGGTGTGTACCAGAGTGGCCAAATGGGGCAGACTGTAAATCTGCTGGCTCTGCCTTCGGTGGTTCGAATCCATCCGCACCCACAAAAAATTGCGGAAGTAACTCAATTGATAGAGCGTCAGCCTTCCAAGCTGAAAGTTGCGGGTTTGAGCCCCGTCTTCCGCTCCAAGGGGAGAGAAACTTATGTTTCTCTCTTTTTTTTATGTAAAAACAGGTCGCGATGAAAAAAAATGAAAAAATGTTATAAAATATAGTCGTTGGCGAATTGTTTTTTTGTATTTTTGCGTCACAATCGGTTTTTGTGTAGGATTATTACTATGCTGATTGTGTATTGAACATTTGAATAATTGTAATTTTTAAAGATAGAAAATGGCAAAAATGAATTTTGGCGGCGTTATCGAAGAAGTGATGACACGCGATGAGTTTCCATTGGAGAAAGCACGTGAGGTTCTTAAGAACGAGACAATTGCAGTAATCGGATATGGTGTACAGGGTCCAGGTCAGAGCTTGAACCTACGTGACAACGGTTTCAATGTAATCGTTGGACAGCGTCCAGGTAAGACTTACGATAAGGCTGTAGCTGATGGTTGGAAGCCAGGTGAGACTCTATTCGGTATCGAAGAGGCTTGTGAGAAGGCTACTATCGTAATGTGTCTTCTTTCAGATGCTGCTGTAATGTCAGTATGGCCAACAATCAAGAAGTATCTTACTCCAGGTAAGACTCTTTACTTCTCACACGGATTCGCAATCACTTGGAACGATCGTACAGGTGTTGTTCCTGCTAAGGATATCGATGTTATCATGGTAGCTCCTAAGGGTTCAGGTACATCTCTACGTACAATGTTCCTAGAGGGTCGTGGTCTTAACTCTTCATACGCAGTTTACCAGGATGCAACAGGTAAGGCATTGGAGAAGACATTGGCACTTGGTATCGGTATCGGTTCAGGTTACATGTTCGAGACTACATTCCAGCGTGAGGCTACTTCAGACCTTACAGGTGAGCGTGGTTCATTGATGGGTGCTATCCAGGGTCTTCTTCTTGCTCAGTACGAGGTATTGCGTGAGAACGGACACACTCCATCAGAGGCATTCAACGAGACAGTTGAGGAGCTTACTCAGTCTTTGATGCCTTTGTTCGCAAAGAACGGTATGGACTGGATGTACGCTAACTGTTCTACTACAGCTCAGCGTGGTGCTTTGGATTGGATGACTCCATTCCACGATGCAATCAAGCCAGTTGTTGAGAAGCTTTACGCTAGTGTTAAGTCTGGTAACGAGGCTCAGATCTCTATCGACGCTAACTCAAAGCCTGACTACCGCGCTGGTCTTGAGAAGGAGCTTAAGGCACTTCGTGAGAGCGAAATGTGGCAGACAGCTGTTACTGTACGTAAGTTGCGTCCAGAGAACAACTAATTTGATCATTAATTTGGTTGATTATATAAAGACCGCCTCTCAAAAAGAGGCGGTCTTTCGTTTGTAATGCTAAAAAAGTTTAATTTCTCTTGTTTTATATCTCTCTTTATTCGCAAATGAGAAATAAGTTTTTTAACTTTGCGGTGTAATGTTTAGAAATAAAAAAAAACAGATATGAAAAGAGTAATTTTATTTATTGCAGCATTTGTTACTGCGATCTGTGCTTTTGCTCAGGAGCAGGGTAAGGCTGTAATTGAATTTAAGAAAACTGTTCATAACTTTGGTACATTCCCAGAGGAGAACGGAAGAGTGTCTTGTACGTTTGTCTTTGTCAACAAAGGTACTGAGGATTTGGTGTTGAGTAAGGTAAGAGCAAGTTGTGGATGTACAACTCCAGATTGGACAAAGACTCCTGTTGCTCCTGGTGATAGTGGTGTTGTCAACGCTACATATAATGCTACTGGTCGTCCTGGTGCGTTTACTAAGACTATCACAGTCACAACTCAGAATGCAGGTGAGCACCGTCTTACTATCAAGGGAGAGGTTATTCCTAAAGCAAAGAAGATTGAGGATGAATATCCATTCAATGTAGGTGATCTTCGTTTGAAAAACCAGAACATCTATTTGCATAAAATCAAGAATCCTGAGTCAAAGTCAGAGAAATTGATGGTATACAATAATGGATCTGCTGATATCACTCCAACATTTAAGAGCGTTCCTTCTTATATCACGGTTTCTTGTGACAAGGAAGTTATCAAGCCAAAAAGTCAGGCTGAAATCACAGTCGTTTATGATTCTAAGAAGTCTGAGGAGTGGGGTACTGTAGTTTCAAGCTTTGCAATCGTTGCTAATGGAGAGTCTAAGACTATCAATGTAAACGCAACAGTCGTTGAGGATTTCTCTAAGCTAACAGAGGAGCAGAAGAAGAACGCTCCAGTTATCGCAGTCGGTAGTGTGGTCCCTGTAAATGAGATCGCAAAGGGATCTAAGAAGTCTTTCTTGTTCAAGATTGAGAACAAGGGTAAGGATCCATTGATTATCCGTAACATCACAGCTCTTGATGATAACGTGGTTATCACAAAGCCTAAGAAGCCAATCAAGTCTGGCAAGTCTGGTGATGTTTCTATCACTATCGACGCTAAGAACATGAAGGTCGGTGATTTCACAAAGCGTTTGACTATCATTTCTAATGACCCTAACACAAGCAGAAAGGTTGTGTCTGTTAGCGGTACTGTAAAATAATCATTGAATGAATTATATGGACGACATGGGTGACCTTGTCGTCCTTTTTTAGTTTTATGAATATATGGGTAGACAAATTATAAAATTCTTCTTTTTTTGGTTTATTCTTACATCATTGTTGTCATGTAAGAGTAACGATTCTTTTGTGATTAAAGGAAAGATTAGATGTCTGCCTATGCCGAGAGTATATCTTACATATACGTCTCCGTTGACAGGAATTAAGGATACTATTGCTCAAAGTGAGATATATGGTGGCGATTTTGTCTTTAAAGGCAGAGTTGAAAACCCTTCTATGTGTCAGATAGAGATTGGCAAAAGAAGTATTTATCTGATGGTTGAGAATACCAATATTGAAGTTAACGGAACATTGATGATCCCAGACCAGATTCAGATAACAGGAAGTTCGTCGAATGATGATTGGACTCGTATCCTTAGATTTGAAAGAAGGTATGAGGCGATACGACGTAAAAACTGGTTGAAAATAGTTAATACAGATGTCTTCGATGAAATAGAAAAGATGGAAACTGAATATTATCAGACATTTGATTCTCTATATTATATGCTTAAATCAGAGGTCGCTAACAAACCTACTTCTTTCGGTTGTACTTACTATGTGTATTATGCTTATGTGAATCAGCTGTTTAGCTTGAATAAAATTGTCCAGTGCCTAAATATGCTTGATGAAGAATCTGTTGGTGATTCTGAATATTACAAATATCTTAAGGATGAGTTGATGTTATATTCAGGTTTGGAGGTGAACAAACCTGCTCCACAGTTCTCTGTCGTTACTATGGAAGGCGATACTCTTACTCTTGACCATTATTACAATAAAAATTTATTTTTGTATTTTACTTCATCTTGGTGTGATTCTTGCGAGTCGTATGCAAGAGCTCTTGATGAGGTTCACCGTCGTTTCAAATCTCCTGGATTTGAAGTGTTGGAAATCTCTTTGGATAAAACGCAGGAAGAACTAAATGAACTGGCGGAAGAATCTTGTGGCTGGCCAATAGCTTGTGATTTTATGTATTGGGAGAGTCCAGTGACAAAACGATATTGTGTTCATAAAATTCCTTATGGAGTTTTGATAGATGGGAAACAGAGGATTAGTGCAATCAATCCGTCTATTCAAGCACTTAGTTATAAGTTGAGAATTTTACAAAATGAGTGATTTTATTTATGCTCTTCAGAGCAGATTCCAAGATGTGCCGCTAATAGCAGCATTGTTGCTTGGTATACTTGTGGCGATAAGCCCTTGTACTATCGCAGCCAATTTGGCCTCATTGTCTTTTGTGTCTGTTGGCTGTGATTCAAAAAAGTCAACGTTGTATCAGGGTGCTATCCTTGTACTGGGAAAATCGTTGTCATATATTATTTTGGCAATGTTTTTATCTCAATTTGCTGGAGCCATGGAAATTGGAGAGCATTTCGCTGACACTTATGTCCAGATAATAGGAGTGCTTTTTATACTTGTGGGAGTGTTGATGCTCGACATTATCCATCTTCATGGTTTGGAAGATAAAATTGTAAGTTCGTTTAAGGGAGAGGAGAAAAAAACGGTTTTTCAGACTCTTTTGGTGGGCATGTTGCTCGCTTTGGCTTTTTGTCCAGACGGTGCTGTCCTCTATTTCGGTATGATGCTGCCACTTACGATTGCTGAAAACCATTCAGTAATGATTCCTCTCTTTTTTGCTATAGGCGCAGCTATACCGTTGCTCGTGGTTGTCGCATTATATGCGTATGGTGTGGAAAAAGTAGCGTCTATGCAGACGAAATTTTTCAGTGCCAATGCGTTGGTACGCAAGTTTGTCGGCATTATGTTTATTATTGCAGGAATCTTTTTCATAACAGAGTTTATATTCCATCATGCGCATTAACCTACTATTCATAATGTTGGTTTCTTCACTGTCTGTTTCGGCAAAACCGGTCTTGGAGTTGTCGGAAGAGATTGTGGATTTTGGGGCGGTCAGACTTGATCCTACTGTACATAGGAAGAAATTGCTTGTTAAGAATATTGGGGATGAACCGTTGGTGATCAACCAAGTTTCGTCAACGTGTCATTGTGTTGAGGCAAGTTGGTGGATAAGGCCGATTGAACCAGGATCATCTGACACAATACAGATTGATTTTGAACCTGATGTCAGTGGTAAGGTAAGCAAAAAATTGATCATTTATAGTAATGCACAGAATAGAAGAGTTCCATTTAGAGTCAAAGCGGATGTTCATTTTACTGGTATCCCAAGACGATTAGAGGATTAAGTGATATCTTAACAATCAGATTATGAAAAACTATAGTATCATATTTGTTTTGTCATTCTTTTTATGTGTGTCATGTTTATCATCAGGAAATCAAAATGATATCCAATCATGTGATAAAAATATAACTGATTCTGATACAATTTGTGAAATTGTAGGAGACAGCATTGTTAATTATTCTAAGGAATCGGACACCAAAGTCGCAAAAGAATATTTTACTCAACTGAGTAAATACTTTTCAACGAAAGAAGGTGCTAATATGTGTAAGAATTTTGGTATGTTTGAAAAAGAAAATATTTTATTCTGCAAAAACTCGAATAACCCTACTATATGTGGATATAAGAAATTAGGTGATTTGCATTTGCTGCTATTAAATGATGGAGAGGATTGCGAACGTTTAAGTCACTATTTAATAATAGATAATCATTTTAATGTTTTAGATTCATTGTCTTTTATGGTAGGAGGATGTGAGCCAGATCTTCCAGAAAATGAGATATTTTCCTCTGGCAGTATTTTCAAGAAAGATACAGTAGGAGAATATTGCTATTTTTGTGAAACTCATGAACCTGTTTTGAATTTGATAGATGACAATATTTTTGAATTTATATCAACAACATACATTGTGAAGAATATTACTACGGGAAAGTACCGGTATGTAGATTTTGACGATACTATTATCTATAAGATAGATACGGTAGGACGTTTTCGCACAATATCAGAAACGATGGATACCTTTAATGTAGAAAAATTATTTACACGAATGGAGATGGAATCAAAATAGCTTATTTCACATTCTCCTGAATCTTTTCCACCAGTAAATCCAATTCTTTTGACGGCATTTCTGCCATCATCACCTGCAGTTTGCAATCTATCAAAGCCAAAATATCATCAGTTTCACGGCGGGCGATATCGAGGGACTTGCCTTTTTTTCCGCTTTTGTTTTTCTTTCTTTCCTCCAACATTTTGTTACACTCAACACATAGCTGATCCATTTTTTTTATTGTTTCTCCTATGCCCACTGCAGATTGGATGTCTGTGGAGAATTTTTCATTGATGCTGTTGCAAAGAAATGTGTATCGTGCGATCGCAATCTCCAGTTTCAGATTTTGAGCGACGTTGCTCTCTATATAAATACGTTGCAGAGATTCTGCCTGCTCACGGATGTTAGAGTCGTCAGACTATAGCTGGAATCTGTTTTATTACTGAGTTTATATTCCATCATGCGCATTAGTCTGTTTTTCTTGATGTCGCTGTTTGTATTCTCTGCAGTGTCGGCAAAACCAGTTTTGGTTTTGTCGGAAGAGATTATTGATTTTGGCGACGTAAATATAGCAGACGGACACCAAACTAAGATGTTGGTTGTAAAGAACGAAGGTGATGAACCATTGGTGATCAACCAAGTTTCGTCAACATGTCATTGTGTTGAGGCAGAATGGGGAATAAGACCGATTGCTTCCATGTCGACAGACAGCATCAAAATCGTGCTTAATCCGGATATGAGCGGAGTGATTAGTAAAAAACTTATAGTTTATAGTAACGCGAAAAACAAGAGAACAGTATTCAGGGTCAAAGCAAAAGCGATTAGAAAGAAATGAATTTGAGAGTCAGTTTTCGTGAACACCTTGAATAATACTCATTATATTTTTCTGTTTTTGAAGATGATATATTCTAGTGTTGTGATCAACATGGATAAAATCAACGCGATGAGAATCTTAATTAAATCGATATGATTCTCATTATATATTTTCCAGTATAAGTCGTTTATATATTCAGAGGCTGAAACAAAATCCTTTTGAGATACGGCAACTGGCAATTCGGATAAAGAGGAAACGTTTGTTTTATTTGCATGATTATCAATGTATGAATATAAAGAGTCTTGAGATAATTTGACTATAATGAAATTGTCATATTCTGCAACGGAGTCAATGTCAATGTCTGATAATGTCTCAATTTGATCTACTTTCTCAAAATCCCCATAAACTGTAGACACTCTGCGTGTTTCCCAATTGTCATCATAAATGCCGAACCTAGTTTCGACTTCTTCCCAACATAAAAAGTAAAACAGTTGGAGGTTGAAGATAAGGACAAATGAAATAATACAATTACGTTTTGTATGAGTTGACTTTTGGATTTTGGAAATGATAAAGGTTAGTAGTAAACTGATTAGCGGTATACAGAAACAAATTAGTAAGAAGAAAAGTGCAATCATATTTTGTAAGTTTAAGCTCTTTCACATTTTTCCTGAATCTCCTCCACAAGTAAATCCAAATCTTTTGATGGCTTTTCCACCATCAGTACCTGTAATTTGCAATCGATAAGTGCAAGAATATCATCAGTTTCCCGACGTGCGATGTCGAGAGCATTACCTTTTTTCACTCCTTTGTTTTTGTTTCTTTCCTCCAACATCTTATTACTCTCATCACATAGGTTTGTCATTTTTTTTATCGTTTCCCCGATTCCGACAGCTGATTGAATAAAAGATGAAAAAAAATTATTGATGTTATTGCATAGAGTGGAGTAGCGAGCGATAGCTGTTTCCAATTTCAGATTTTGGGCGACGTTGCTTTCCGAATAAATACGTTGCATTGATTCCGCTTGACTACGAATGTCTGAGTCATCAGAAAGAGCTGCCACCATAAGTGTTTTTTTCACTACCGTCGACAGCAAATTTAACGAACGGTAATTTTTCCTTAATTCAGAGGTGAATGGGGCGGATCTTCCGTCTCCACTAAGATTTTGTTCCTTTGAAAGTGCGTCTTTAAGCTTTGATATATAAAGAGATAAATCCTCCTTCAGCGGACAGAGATCCATCGCTGAAGCCACTTCGCTGAGAGCACGGAAGTGTTTATCATTTGTCAGGGTGTAGACCCTAGAAATTTTAAAAAGGTTCATCTTAAAGACATATATTTCTTGCACACAATGCAACATAAACAGTCCAAACCTTACGTGATAAGTGATAAGTGATACAACTAATGACGAAGTCTACACCCGACAAATGTAAATCATATTCTATAAGCTCTCTGTTTATGGGTACAAAGTAAATTCATTTTTTTCTTTTAACCAAATAATTATATAAAAATGTATATATAAATAGCCTAAATTATGTTTTATAATATGGAATTTTTGTTTTTTATATGAATTTTGTATCATACTAATTATATTTTTATGATTTATATAAATTTGATTTGAGTTAAAAAATAATTTTGTTTTTTATATAAAATTTATTCTGTCGCCAGATGGGGTAGATTACTTTTTGATCAATTAGGGAGAGATTTTTATCAATGATTGAGGAAAAAAAGATATATTTGCAGACATATTATAGAACGTAAAAAAGACAATGTATAGAATAGGACTTGATGTGGGTTCAACCACGGCTAAAATTGTAGTGCTGGATGAGGATAAGGTTGTATATTCTTCTTACCGCAGACATCAGGCAAATCCTGGTGCAGTGATAAAGGATATATTAGTTGAATTGAAAGAAAAACTCTTAGATTCAGAATTCTCATTCTCTGTTACAGGTAGCGTGGGACTTGGACTTGCTGAGAGATGCGGCTTCAACTTCGTTCAGGAGGTTGTGGGCGCAACTGAATACACCAAGAAAATGCATCCTGATGTGCGTACTCTTATTGACATAGGTGGAGAGGATGCAAAAATCGTATATCTAAAGGATGGAAAGGTAGACAGTCTTCGTATGAACGGTAACTGTGCTGGTGGTACTGGTGCATTTATTGATCAGATGGCTTTGTGTCTTGGTGTAGACGTGACTGAACTTAATGGTTTGGCAGAAAATGCCAAAGGAATCTATCCTATTGCATCACGTTGTGGTGTGTTTTCAAAAACTGATATACAGAACCTTATCGCAAGAAATGCTACAAAGGAGGATATCTCGGCAAGTATTTTCCGCGCTGTTGCTGTGCAGACAGCCAGTGCGTTGAGCCATGGTTGTGAGGTACTTCCTAAGGTTTTGCTTTGTGGTGGTCCGTTGACTTTCATTCCGGCTCTTCGTAAGGCTCTTGCTGATTATTTCCATCTTGATATCAATAAGGATATTATCTCCCCTGAACTAGCTAATTTTATCCCTGCGTGGGGAACTGCGATTGCTGATGCTGGAGAGAAACGATACACCGTCGAATCTCTTTCTCAGATTCTTGATTCGCAGGAGGCGAAGGCTATCAGAAAAGAGAGTATCTACTCAGTTTCAATGCCTCCCGTCTTCAAAGGAGAGGATGATTATCAGTCTTGGCTCAAGGATAAGAGCAATGATGATATCAAGTTCAAATCTTTGGCAGACGTTGATGACAAGTGTTATCTTGGTATCGATTCCGGTTCAACAACCACAAAAATCGTTTTGACGAATGTTGACGGTGAGATCCTTTACCGTTATTATGCTCACAACGGTGGAAATCCGGTTCAGGCTGTGGCTAAAGGATTGGGTGAGTTGAAGGCACAGGCAGATGCCGCAGGAGTGAAATTGAATATCGCTGGCGGATGTTCCACTGGTTATGGCGAGGATTTGATAAAGGCTGCGTTCTCTCTCAATTATGGTATGATTGAGACAATGGCTCACTATGTGGCGGCAAAAAGCATCAGTCCTAATGTGTCGTTCATCCTGGATATCGGTGGTCAGGACATGAAGGCGATATATGTCGACGGTGGTGTATTGACCCGTATGGAGATCAATGAGGCTTGTAGTTCAGGATGTGGATCCTTTATTGAGACGTTTGCCCAGACTCTTGGTTGTGAGATCGGACAGTTTGTCCGTGAAGCCACAAAGAGTGAGCATCCTTGTGATTTGGGAACACGATGCACTGTGTTTATGAACTCAAAGGTGAAGCAGGTGCTACGTGAGGGATATTCAATAAGTGATATTTCAGCAGGATTGGCATATTCAGTTGTTAAGAACTGTTTGTTCAAGGTGTTGAAAATCAAGAATTACAATGAGTTAGGAAAGAACATTGTGCTTCAGGGAGGTACGATGCGTAATGACGCTGTTGTAAAGGCATTTGAGAATCTTACAGGCAAGAGAGTTTGCCGAAACAATATTCCTGAGCTTATGGGTGCGTATGGTTGTGCGCTATACGCTATCGAGCAGAGCAAGAAAGAGTCGTGTGACCCACGTCCTCTTGAGACTCTTATGAATGCGGCGGAGTTTGAAATCCGTCCTTTGCAGTGTAAGGGTTGTGAAAACAATTGTCGTATCACTCAGTATACATTCAAGAATGGTTCTAAATACTATTCAGGAAACAAATGTGAGAAGATCTTCACTAATGGCGGTGATGCGGTAGAGAAGGGTGTGAATATGAGTGATATGAAGTATCACTTGACTTTCGATGTGCCTGATAATGAAGGAAAGAGTGGATTGCCGACGATTGGTATACCTCGCGCATTGAACATGTATGAGGAGTTCCCATTCTGGTATTCGATGTTCACAAACCTTGGTTTCAAGGTTGTGTTGAGCTCTACTTCAACATATACTAATTATGAGAAGGGTGTGCACTCGGTCATGAGTGACAACATCTGTTTCCCTGCCAAACTTATCCATAGCCACATTTATGAGTTGGCTGATAAGGTAGACAGAATATTCTATCCTCGTGTTGTGCATGAGCGTACTGAGGATAAGAATGCACAGAACAGTTTCAACTGTCCGATCATCATCGGTTATCCGGATGTGGTTGACTCAGCGATCACAGTGAAGGTTCCGATTGATTCTCCAATCGTTGCGTTCAAGAATTCAAAACTTCTACGTGAGCAGATGCTCGTCTACTTTACAACTTTCGGTATCAAGAGAAATGATATATTGAAGGCTGTAGACCAGGCTGAGAAAGACTGGACAAAGTGGGGCGAGGAATTGCGTCGCAATAATGTGATAGCATTGGAGAATGCACGCAAGAAGAAGAAAATGACTATTTTGCTTGCCGGCCGTCCTTATCATACAGATCCGCTTGTGCAGCATAGAATTTCCGAGATGATTGCCAAACTTGGTGTTGAGGTCATCACAGAGGAGATTGCACGTGGTGGAGCAGTAGTGTTGAAAAGCGATACTCCGGAAGCATTCCATATTCGTCAGTGGAGTTACGTCAACCGTATTTTGAATGCGGCACAGTGGGCTGCAGAGCAGGATAATGATGTTCATTTTGTAGAGATGACTTCATTTGGTTGCGGACCAGACGCCTTCTTGACAGACGAGATCAGAAGCATTCTGTCACGTCATGGCAAATCATTGACACTTTTGAAGATCGACGATGTGAACAATATTGGTTCACTGAAACTTCGTGTCCGCTCTTTGATCGACAGCTTGAAATATGAGTATGAGGCCAAGGGTGGTGTTTCGGAAAGAAAGAAAGCTCCATTCGTGAAGACGGGAATTTTCGCTGAAGGCGATAAGACAAAGAAGACTATTCTTGCTCCGTTCTTTACTGAATATATGTCTCCACTACTTCCGTCAGCATTCAAGGCTATCGGCTACAATCTTGTGGCATTGCCAATGGGAGACGCACAGAGTAATGAGGAAGGATTGAGATATTCTAATAATGAGGTTTGCTACCCAGCCACTTTGGTTGTCGGAGACTTTATCAAGGCTTTGAAGAGTGGTAAATATGATTTGAACAACACTGCAGTGACAATCACGCAGCTTGGACAGTGTCGTGCAACAAACTATCCTGCGTTGATCAAGCGAGCTTTGGTAGACGCTGGTTTCTCTCAGGTGCCAGTGATTTCACTTGGTATTCCGAATGAGGAGGAATATCCTGGTTTCAATTTGCCTTACAAGACAGCAGGTCCGATTGTGTTGAATTCATTGCTATATGGCGACTGGATTTCAATCATGTATCATGCGATTGCTGTGCGTGAGAAGAAGAAGGGCGAGGCAAAAGCAATGAGAGACAAGTATCTGGAGTTGGCAAAACCACTTATTGAGATTCGCAAGAGTAAGAAACTTATTGGTTTGCTAAAACAGGCTGCTGATGATTTCAACTCTATTGAAGTTTACGACAAGACATATCCAAAGGCTGGTATAGCAGGTGAGATATTCTTGAAGTTCAATCCATACTCACACAAGCATATTTCAGACTGGTTGATGGCTCATGGAGTGGAGGTGCTTCCTCCTACATTCCACAACTTCTTCTTGAAGATCCTTGTGAACATTGAATTCAACAGAAAGAATAAGATTATCGATCCTAAATTGCCATCATGGACAATGGATTTGATCTACAGAATGGTTTACAGCCGTGTCAAGAGTTTTGAGAAAGCAGCGTCGAAATTCAGATATTTCGAGCCAGAACCAGATATCCGTACAATAAGCAAGTGGGCAGAAGAGGTTCTTTGTTTGACGGTGCAGAGTGGAGAAGGATGGTTGCTTCCTGCTGAGACAATCCAGTATATGAAGCAAGGATGTAACAACGTGGTGAGTCTTCAGCCATTCGGATGTATTGCCAACCACATCTGTGCTCGTGGTATTGAGAAGAAGATGAAAACACTTTATCCTCAGCTCAACATGCTAGCTCTCGACTTTGACGGAGGTGTGAGTGAAGCTAATATTGCAAACAGATTGCTGTTGTTTATCAGCAATATGAAATAATCCCGGTTGCGGGAATTTGAAATATGCCTAGGGTGTTTATTAGGCAACATTTATGCCTAGGGTTATGAATTTGTCTAACGACAAATCCAAACCCTAGGCTTTTAATTAGATTGACCGTTACCACGGTCTGGGAATGGATTAGAACAATTTTAATAATGTTATTTGTATGGGATCATTAATTTGCAGATATGATCATATCATATTTGCGACAAAGGGAAGAGTACCGGTTTTGACGGCAGATTTACGAGGTGTTATTTTTGAGACGATAAGGACAAATGTTCAAAAAATGGGATTGGCAGTAGTAGCAATAAACGGAGTTTCTGACCATGTTCATATTCTTCTACGCATGGATCAAAATCATTTGTTATCGGATGTTGTTAGAGATATAAAAAGATCAAGTGCTACATTGTTATATAAAAAGACTGGGGTTCCATTTAATTGGCAGAGACATTATGCTGCATTTAGTGTTTCTGTATATTCTGTTCAACGGGTGATTCAATATATAAATAATCAGCAAAAGCATCATAAGGAAATTGATTCATTAGGCGAATTGAAACATTTTGCATCATTGGCAGGAAAAGAATTGCCATATGATTTGATAGAATAATGCACAGAGACCGTGGAAACGGTCGGTATTATTAATAGCCTAGGGTCCACTTTTGTGCTTGCACAAAAGTGTGACCCTAGGTTTGTGAGAATTGAATTTGTAACATTTCAATCAAATAATCCCCATTTTAGTTTTAAATTGAAAATCACGAAATAAAAAATTGAGAAATCATCTGATTCTATTCCCGTAGAACATTCGAGAACCTAAATTTGTGATAAAATCATATGGTATGAAAAAGAAGGTAATAGGAGTGGTTCCGCTTTGGGACGATGAAAAAGAGAGTTTGTGGATGCTTCCAAATTATCTGGACGCTATCATTTCAGAAAGTGCTTTGCCTATTGTTTTTCCATTGACGACAGACGAAAAAGATATAAAGCAATTGGCATCAATGTGCGACGGAATTCTTTTCACAGGTGGTCATGATGTCTCTCCGTCTGTATATGGAGAACAGAAACGAGATGTCTGTGGAGAACCTTGTGCGGCACGAGATACAATGGAAGGGATATTATTGGATATTTTTATCCGAACCCAAAAGCCTGCGTTGGGAATATGTAGAGGTATACAGTTTTTTAATGCTTATTTAGGTGGAACTCTGTATCAGGATCTGCCGACTGATTTTCCGTCTACCGTCGAACATCATATGTCTGCTCCATACGACAAATATATTCATACAGTCTCTTTGATCAAGGAAACTCCTTTGTATGACTTGTTGCGGGTTGATACACTTCCTGTGAACAGTTATCATCATCAGGCTATTGCAAACTTGTCGCCAAAATTAAAACCGATGGCGATTGCGGAAGATGGAATCGTGGAGGCTGTATATTTGCCAGAACATCCATTCCTTTGGGCTGTACAGTGGCATCCAGAATTTCTGTATGGATGTGATGAACCGTCGAGGAAGATTTTCAGAGAGTTTTTAGATGCTATTTGATTTTTATTTGCAGTAGACTCTTGAATGAAACTTTCTCACTTTGGATATTGCTGATTCGCTGCATTCCGATAAAATATGACTAAAATTTATGGGGGCCATTTTAAGTATACTTAAAATGGCCCCCACGTTATTGGTTTAATCAATGATTATTCATAAATCATCTTGTGAGCCTCGATATTGGCCAACATGTCGCTCAGACGCTCGATTTTCGACTTTGTGATTGCCACACGACCTGAACGGATGAACTGAAGCACCTGCAGCTTCTGGCTCAATTCGTTGAACAATCCTTGTGTCTCGTCTGTATGACCTGTCTTCTCGAATATCACGCATGTCTCGTTGATCTCAAGAATACGGATGTTGTACTTTCTGATCAACTCCTCTGTGCCCTCAAGGTTGATGAAATCCTGAGTGGCTACTTTGTACATCGCAATCTCCTGATATACAAGGTCGGAATCATCGTTGTAGAAACTTTTGATGATGTCGATTCTCTTGTCGATCTGCTTCACTACTTTTTCGATGGTGTCTTCATCTGTGATTGTAGTGATAGTAAACTTATGTATTCCTGGTAGAGCCGACTGTGATACACTCAGACTCTCTATGTTTAGGCGACGGCGTGTGAAGATTATGGAAATCTGGTTTAGCAAGCCTACCTGATTCTCTGAGAAAACCGTTACAGTGAACAGCTTCTTTCCATCATTGCATTCTGCAGGATTGCATTTCTGACACTCCTTGCCGCACTGCTTTGCCTTAAAATTATCTGCCATAATTATTTCTAATTATGTAGAGACGGGGAGCTCCCCGTCTCTACGGTAATTATTCTTATCCCAAAAGAATGTTTGTTACAGTCTCACCTGCTGGAACCATCGGATAAACCATTCCCATCTCCTCGCAATTGGCTATCAATAGGTATGGTTTGTCGTCCGCAAACATCTCTTTGATTGCTGCGTCAAGTTCCTCTCGTGTGCTGACCTCTTTGTTCTTGATTCCATAAGCGTCAGCAATGGTGTTGAAATGAGGATTCATCATTGGAGTGGACGAATATCTTTTCTTGAAGAACAATTCCTGCCATTGGCGTACCATTCCAAGGTAGTTGTTGTTCAGAATAATCATCTTCACCCCAATCTGTTTCTCCATGATTGTTCCCAACTCTTGGATTGTCATCTGGAATCCACCGTCGCCAGCAAACATACATACTGTACGTTTTGGAGCTCCTATCTTGGCTCCGATTGCTGCTGGAATACCGAATCCCATTGTTCCAAGTCCACCACTTGTCACAACACTGCGTGATTTTGTAAATTTGAAGTAGCGGGCAGCCATGATCTGGTTCTGACCTACGTCTGTCACAAGCACAGCATCATTGTTTGTCGCCTCTGATATCTTGCGGACAACTTCACCCATTTTCAATGGACCTTCTGTCGCATATACCTCAGGACGGATTACTTTCTCATCCTCTTTTACTTCATACTCGTGGAAACTTTCGATCCACTGGGTATGTTTGGCCTCTTTGATCTTGAGTGTAAGTTCAGGAAGGGATGCCTTCACGTCGCCAAGCACTTTGGCTGTCGCTTTCACATTCTTGTCCAACTCCGCGTTGTCGATATCAAGATGGACAATCTTTGCTTGTTTTGCGTATGTCTTCAAATCTCCGGTGACACGGTCGTCGAAACGCATACCGATGGCGATGATCACGTCGGCTTCGTTAGTCTTGATGTTTGGTCCGACGTTGCCGTGCATGCCGAGCATTCCCTTGTTGAGACGGTGGTCTGAAGGCAGTGCCGACAAACCAAGGAGTGTGCTTCCTGCAGGGATGTCTGCTTTTTCCAAGAAAGCTTTCAGCTCAGCTTCCGCATTGCCAAGGATTACACCTTGTCCGACCAATGCTAGAGGTTTCTTGGCGTTGTTGATGATCTCAGCTGCCGCGTCGATTTGCGTCGGCTTGATAGCTGTGAAAGGGATATAACCGCGAGTGAAATGGCATTTCTCGTAGTTGAATTCAGCCATCTCCACCTGTGCGTTTTTTGCAAAATCCAGCACCACAGGGCCTTTTCTTCCCGAATTTGCTATATGGAAAGCTTTTGCTACTGCTGGAGCAATGTCTGCGGCCGAACGAATTTGGTAAGACCATTTTGTGATAGGAAGTGTGCAACCAATCAAGTCGACTTCCTGGAATGCGTCTGTTCCAAGGAATGCGGCTCCAGCCTGACCTGCGATCACAACAAGTGGAGTCGAGTCCATCATTGCGTCTGCGATACCTGTGATTGCGTTTGTTGCACCTGGTCCTGAAGTCACTAAGCAAACACCAGTCTTTCCGCTGACTCGTGCGTATCCCTGTGCCGCGTGTGTTGCACCTTGCTCATGACGGGTCAGGACGTAATTGAATTTGTCCATGTAGTCGTACAGAGCATCGAACGTAGGCATGATGCTGCCTCCGGGATAGCCAAAAATAGTGTCGACATTCTCTTTAAGAAGACTCTCCATAAGAATGTACGCACCTTTCATCTGATTACTCATAACTGACTTTTTATGGTAATACTAATGTGTTGTCTTTATTTTGTGGGCAAGTTTGGAACCTGCTTTATGCATCTTGGCAACGCCTCAATAATTACCTTTTTATTTACTTAGTTTATTAAATCTATTTTGTTATGATCGCTCGCCCTTTCGGGCTCGCGATGATTGGTGGGGCAAGAGCGTTCCGCCATTTGCAATCCTTAATTATGACTTTAATGATTATTTGTCATAAACAAGGATGCCACCTTATTAATCAACGATACGGACACCGCCCTTGTCGGCAGATGCCACCATTGAAGCGTATGCTCTCAAAGCCTTTGAGACGACGCGGTCACGCTTTGGCTTCCATGCGTCTTTGCCCTTAGCCTCTTCTGCTTTGCGGCGCTCTGCCAATTCTGCGTCAGACAAACGGACTGAAATCTTACGTGCTGGAATATCAATCTCGATGATGTCTCCATCACGTACAAGACCGATATTACCACCGCTTGCTGCCTCTGGAGAGATGTGGCCGATAGACAATCCTGATGTTCCTCCTGAGAAACGACCGTCTGTGATCAAAGCACACTCTTTTCCAAGGTGACGTGATTTGATATATGAAGTAGGGTAGAGCATCTCCTGCATTCCTGGGCCTCCCTTAGGTCCCTCGTGTGTGATGACAACTACGTCTCCAGAAACTACACTGCCGTTCAAAATGCCTTTACAAGCGTCGTCCTGTGAGTTGAATACCTTTGCAGGTCCAGCGAATTTCCAAATGCTTTCGTCTACTCCTGCAGTCTTCACAACACATCCGTCAAGAGCGATATTACCCTTCAAGATTGCCATACCACCGTCTTTCGAGTATGCGTGCTCAAGATCACGGATACAACCATTAGCACGGTCTGTATCGAATGAATCCCAATATGTCTCCTGTGAACCCATCTTGATAGAGAACTTGTTGGCTGCAGTACTCTTGTAGATCTTCTCAGCCTTCTCACAGTGAGTAGGTTTTGTGATAGCATATTTGTCGATAGCCTCTCCGATAGTCATTCCGTCTACACGCTTAACGCTTCTGTCTACCAATCCGGCTTTGTCAAGCTCGTTCATGATAGAAAGGATACCTCCTGCACGGTTCAAATCCTGGATGTGGTATTTCTGTGTGTTAGGAGCCACCTTGCATAGGCATGGAGTCACTTTAGAAAGAGAGTCGATGTCGTCCATCTTGAAATCAACGCCGCCTTCCTGAGCGATAGCTAGAAGGTGAAGCACTGTGTTTGTCGAACCACCCATCGCGATATCAAGAGTCATTGCATTCAAGAATGCCTGACGAGTGGCGATGCTTCTAGGAAGTACGCTCTCATCTCCATCTCTATAATATTTGTATGCATTGTCAACGATCATCTTTGCCGCATCCATGAACAACTGCTCACGGTTCTTGTGAGTAGCAACGATTGTACCGTTTCCTGGCAAAGCGAAACCAAGCACCTCGTTCAAACAGTTCATTGAGTTAGCTGTGAAGATACCAGAACAGCATCCGCATCCTGGACATGCAGCGTTTTCAATCTTAGCGACCTGCTCATCAGAAACTGTCTCGTCGGCACTCTGAATCATTGCGTCGATAAGGTCAAGATCGTGGCTTCCTTCTAGTTTACCAGCCTCCATAGCACCACCAGAAACGAAGATTGTAGGAATGTTAAGACGCATAGTAGCGATCAACATACCTGGAGTGATCTTGTCACAGTTTGAGATACAAACCAAAGCGTCAGCCTTGTGTGCGTTGACCATATACTCCACAGAGTCTGCAATCAAGTCACGGCTAGGAAGAGAGTATAGCATACCATCGTGGCCCATAGCGATACCGTCGTCGATGGCGATTGTGTTGAACTCAGCTGCGAAGCAACCAAGTTTTTCAATCTCAGCCTTAACTTTCTGTCCAATTTCATGAAGATGTGTATGTCCTGGCACGAACTGAGTGAAGCTGTTGGCGATAGCGATGATTGGTTTGCCCATCTGCTCGCGTTTCATACCGTTTGCCACCCATAGAGCTCTTGCTCCTGCCATTCTGCGTCCCTCTGTGCTGAATGCACTGCGAAGTTGATGTTTCATTATCTGTATCTATTAAACGAATTCTAAATAATTATCCTGCAAAAATAATAAATTTGTAATTAGCAACCTTAAAAAAGTGATGATTTATTAGAAAATTGACTGAATTTGTGTTTGATATTTCACATTTCGCATTGATTTCTTATCTTTGTCGAAACAATTAAAGATTAGGGCTATGAAAAACATATTTATTCCAATAATATCTGTGCTTATGTTGGCGTTCTCGTCGTCTGTTTTTGCAGAGGAGGAGTTGACTGTAAAGGTCAACCAACATGCCTATTTCCCAGGTGGTCAGACTGCTTTGGCGACGTGGTTGTCGGAGAATTTGAAATATCCTCAGGAGTGTATTGACAAAAAGGTGGAGGGAGAGGTGATTGTTTCATTCATTGTTGAGAGAGACGGTTCTATCACAGGAATACATATGGAGCAGTCTGTTGATTCCAAACTTGATGCTGAGGCAAAAAGGGTAGTGGGTGTGATGCCAAACTGGGTGGCTGCAGAGATGAATGGTGTCAAGACACGAAGCCGTCTGATGTTGCCAATAAGATTCACGTTGCCTCAAACAAAATGATTGAATTATATTTGAATGATTTTTGAAGACGGGGATAATCCTCGTCTTTTTTATGATAAACAAATGGATAATTTTATGATTAGCGGAAAAATTTATAAGTTGTTTTCTGTTTTATTGTTGTCTGCAATGATGACGCCAGTGATGTCTTCTGAAGTAGAGGATTTTAATGATGAGATGCTATTGGCTCAGAGAACTGCCAGTGACAATGGAGATGACGACAAAAATAAATCATCACGTAATGAGAGATCTGCCAGACCAGTTGAAACAAGACCATCTAGGCCTAGTGATTCACGTCCAGAACGTCCACAAGCGAGACCCCATTCACCTTCATCTGGACATGCTCATCATCATGATCCTCAGCCTCCACATCACCACCATCATCATGGGGGAGATGTAGTTGTGGTTGTAGAAGACGATGCAAATTATACGACAAGTACAAGCAACTATTCTAGTTCCTCTGTCTCTAAAGATTGTGATTTGGATAGATTTATGCTTTTCGCTAATCTTGGATTTGGAGTGTCATACAGAGGTTTTTCAGGTTTGTTGGATTTTGAAGACGAGGATGATGGACTTTTTGAGAATTTAGGATATAATATAGAGGTGCGTTGTGACGTAGGTTTGACTAAGCATCTTTTCCTTAGTTCGGGTGTTGGTTTTGCTAAACAATCCATATATAATCAGTTTTCGCCTGGCAATTATATGCGTAACACAAAACGTTTTTTGGATATTCCTTTGCTTTTCGGCTACAGAAAGGCTGATGATGAAGATTTTTGGGGATCCTTATCGGTTGGTCCACGATTTGCCTATGGAGTGAGTGGAGAATGTCGTGAGTATTATGATTTTTATCCAGATCCGGAATTTGGAGTCTTTAAGCACAACAGTTATGGAGGCAAGTATGGGGCGAATAGATTTGCTGTAGGTGTTGGTTGCGAAGCTAATATGGTTGTTTACAAATTCTTGCTTGGCTTCAGTGTAAGTTTTTATCCGAAAAACGATTGTTCGCCGGATGGAATCTATGATGGCCTTTATAGAAGATTCTATAAAGTACGCACAAATTTTTCGATGAAAGCAGGTTGGAGAATCTTTTAATGTTTCAATAAGAGACAAAAAAAATACCGTTAACTCACGCTGACGGTATTCTAAACTTAAAACTCTAATAACATAAACACATGATTCTTTCGAATCGAAAAAAATTACTTTTTACAACTTGTTGGGAGCAAAATTAGTATTTCGATGTGACTTTGCAAATAGTTCGTCCAAATAGTTGAGAAAAAATAGTGAAAAATATGCTTTTTTGCCCCAAATGTCTGTATTTTCTGCTGTTTTATCTAAAATTAGACTACTTTTGCACTCGCTTGCTGAAGGTGTAAGCATAAATTAAATTGGTATATGTCAAGAAAGAGAAAAGAACTTCCGATATTGGAGAATGTCACTATCGCCGACATTGCTGGAGAAGGCAAGGCGATTGCGAGAATTGATGATATGGTGATTTTTGTACCATATGTTATTCCTGGTGATGTGGTTGATATCCAAGTTACAAAGAAGAAACATAGTTATATGGAGGGCCGTGCGTTGAGAATCGTTACTCCTTCGCCAGACCGTATAGCTCCTATGTGTTCGCATTATGGAGTCTGTGGTGGTTGCAAATGGCAGGTGTTGCCTTACGAGTTGCAGATCAAACACAAACAGAATCAGGTGGAGAATGTGCTTCGTCGCATAGGAAAAGTTGAACTTCCTGAGATAACTCCTATTCTCGGCTCAAAGGAGACCACTTATTATAGAAACAAACTTGAATTCACTTTCAGCAACAAGCGTTGGTTGACAGATGATGAGGTGAAGGCAGGTGTCCAGTATGACGATATGAACGCTCTTGGATTCCACATCCCAAGTATGTTTGATAAGGTGCTTGATATAGAGAAGTGTTATCTTCAGCCCGAGATTTCCAACCGTATACGTACAGAGATCAAACAATATGCTAAAGCTCATGATTTGGCTTTCTTTGACCTTCGCAACCGTGATGGTTTCTTGCGTAACATCATAATCCGTACAGCTGGAACAGGAGAGGTGATGCTTATCGTGGTGTTCTTCAAGGAGGATGAGGCTAAACGAGTAGCTTTGCTTGACCATTTGGCAACGACTTTCCCTGAGATCACAAGTCTTATATATGTGATCAACGGAAAGGCTAATGATACAATCACTGACCAGCAGACTATTCTATATAAGGGACGTGACTTTATCGAGGAGGAGATGGAAGGTTTGAGATTCAAGGTAGGTCCGAAGAGTTTCTATCAGACTAACACTCTCCAGGCTTACGAATTGTATAAGGTGGCACGTGAGTTTGCTGATTTGAAACCGGAACAGACTCTTTACGATTTGTATACAGGAACAGGAACTATCGCATGTTTCTGTGCCGGACGTGTGAAGAAAGTAGTCGGTATTGAGTATGTGCCAGAAGCTATTGAAGACGCGAAAATCAATGCTGCCAACAATAATATTGACAACGCGACATTCTTTGCCGGAGACATGAAGGATATCCTGACTGACGATTTCGTCGCTCAACATGGACGTCCGGATGTTGTGATCACAGATCCACCACGTGACGGTATGCATCAGGATGTGATCAAGGTATTGCTCAACACAGCTCCGGAGAAAATCGTTTATGTCAGCTGTAATCCAGCCACTCAGGCAAGAGATTTGACTCTCCTTGATGAAAAATATAAGGTTGTGAAGGTGCGTCCTGTGGATATGTTCCCTCACACTCATCATGTGGAGAATGTGATCCTTTTGGTTAAGAGATAATATAATATGTAATGGGCGGGTGCAGAATCCGCCCTTTGCTATTATGAATCGGTTATAAAATTAGAACTATATGCTATTTAGGATCCTTTTGTATGCTATTGTTGCGGACTTTTATATTTTCTTCAGATATGTCTGGAGGAAATGTCGATGGTCTACAAGGATAATATATGCGATATTCTCATTGCTCACTTATGTGTTTTCGGTGTTGTTGTTTAGAAAGTATTTTCTAACTGATTCTGTGTCCGAGTTATATGAAATAGGCATAATCTTGGGTGTGTTTTTATCCGTATTTGTCAGCAAAATGATATTCTTTATAGTTGACGTATGGACTCTTATCTTCAAGACAAAGGTATTGAAATGGATCGCTGTTGGATTGACCGCCTGGGGTTTCTTATCGTGTATGTATGGCATGATGTTTGGAAGGTTCAATATTTCCGCCAAACGGGTCACTGTTGAAAATAAGAGTTTGCCTCGTAATTTCGATGGTTATAAAGTCCTGCAAATCTCAGATCTTCATTTGTCAAGTTTCTATGGTGATGAAAAGATCGTGTCGGAGTGGGTGGATATGATGAATGCGGAAAATCCGGATATTATATGCATGACTGGAGATATAGTAGCTGTATTTGCGGATGAGATGCTTCCTTATATGGATGATCTGAAACGATTGAAAGCGAAAGATGGCAAATATGCTATTCTTGGAAATCATGATTATGGTGATTACCACAGGTGGAAGACGGAAGAAGAAAAGGAGGCTCATAATGAGAGACTCAGATCGTTGATCAGATCCGCAGGTTTTGATCTTCTGCTGGATGAATACAGATTGTTGACAAAAGAAGGTGATACACTGGCGGTTGTCGGTCTGGAAAACAAGGGAGAGTCACCACGAGAAGATAAAAATGGAAATTTGGAGAGGGCGGAGACAGGGTTGACTGTCGACACGAGACTCCTTCTTTCTCATGATCCCGATCTTTGGGAGATGCATCTTAATGGCGACACCAAATACTTCTTGACATTGTCCGGCCATACACATGCAATGCAGGCTGGAATAGAAATCGGAGATTGGGAATTTTCTTTGTCATTTTTGAAATATCCATATTGGCATGGCTTATATGAAAGAAACGGCAACCAGATTTTTGTCAGCAGAGGAATTGGGTGTAACGTTATTCCTATAAGATTTGGTATGACACCTGAATATGCAGTCATTACATTGAAGAGATGATGGATGTTCTTGAATTCTTACAAACAAATTAAAATTATGTGATTTATGCTAAGTAGATTTTTCTTCTTTTTTCTAATAGGTCTTTTTCCTGATATTTATATATTTTTCCGTTATATATGGAAGAAATGCCAGTGGCGTACACAGGTGCTTTACACTGTGTTCTCGCTGTTGTGCTTTGTCTTGCTGGTGCTGATGTTCGGAGTCTATTCAACATCTGAGTCTGTGGCGACACTGTATGAGACGAGTATGGTGATGAACGCACTTATTTCTGTGTTCGTCGTAAAACTGCTTTTCAGTATTGTCGACGTGTGGACATTGTTTTTTAAGTCGAAGATGTTGAGACGTGCGGCATTTGTCTTTGCTGCGTTCGGTTTCCTGACATACGCATACGGAATAATGTTGGGAAGGTTCAACATGTCAGCCAAATATATCACGGTAGAGAACAAATCATTGCCGCATCATTTTGACGGTTATAAAATCCTTCATATTTCAGATTTCCATCTTGGCAGTCTTTACGGTGATGAGGAGACCGTGTCGAAATGGGTGGATATGATGAATGCGGAGAATCCCGACATGATCTGTTTCACGGGTGATATCGTCTCTATATTAAGCGACGAGATGTCTTCACACATGGATGCGTTGAAACGGTTGAAAGCCAAGGATGGAAAGTTTGCGATCATAGGCAACCATGATTATGGAGATTACCACAAGTGGAGCAGTCGGTCCGCACGTGATGCGAATTTAGCGAAGACAGAGGAAAACATTCGTCAGGCAGGTTTTGATCTGTTGTTGAATGAAAACAGATCGATCTATAGGGATGGAGATTCCATATCAGTTGTAGGAGTTGAGAACTGGGGTCGACCACCGTTCCCGCAGAATTGTGATTTGAAAAAGGCGGAGACGGGAGTCGCATCGTCTACTCGCATCCTTCTTTCACATGATCCAGATTTTTGGGAGTATCAGCTGGAAGGTAACAATGATTATTTTTTGACACTGTCTGGACATACCCATGCGATGCAGTTTGGAATAGAAATAGGAGATTGGGAAATCTCACCGTCTTCCCTGAAATATCCATATTGGCATGGAATATATGAGAAGAATGGGCGACAGATTGTAGTGAGCCGAGGCATCGGATGTACGGCAATTCCATTTAGAATCGGAATGTCGCCTGAGTATATAATCATCACATTGAAAAAACAATGAAAGTATCAGAATTAGCAAAATATCTTGATAATGAGTTCCCATTGTCGCTTCAAGAGAGTTACGACAATTGTGGTTTGCAGGTTGGCGACGGGAATGTGGAAGTCTCTGGAGTGCTTTTGGCGATTGACGTCGTGGAAGCCACTTTGGATGAGGCTGAGGAGAAAGGATGTAATTTTATATTGTGTCATCACCCGTTGATATTCAAGGGGGTAAAGCGGATCACAGGGAAAAATTATATAGAACGAATCCTGCACAAAGCAATCAAGAAAGACATCGCTATTTATGCTGCCCACACCAATGCCGATAAGATAATCGGAGGAGTGAGCTATAAGATGGCAGAAAAATTATCGCTTGTGAATGTGGCTCCGTTAGAGGCTGAAAATGAGCCGGTTTACAAAGTAGTTGTTTATGTTCCGGTAGCTGACAAACAGAAAGTTTCTGATGCTGTGTATGCAAACGGAGGCGGCACGATCGGAGCCTATGATTGTTGCAGTTTTTCTGTAGATGGTGCTGGTACGTTCAAAGCCAACGAGGGTTGCAATCCCTATGTAGGCAATATCGGTGAGATACACGTGGAGAAGGAGAGCAGGGTGGAGTATGTTGTCAGCCGACGCAATCTGTCGAAAGTGTTGCATGCGGTAGAAAAGGCACATCCGTATGAAGAGCCTGCGATAGATGTGATAAAGCTTGAAAACACCATCGTCTCAGCAGGAATGGGAGTCGTTGGAGATTTGGAGACTCCCGTCGCACCGATAGAATTCTTGAAACGTGTGAAAGAGATTTTCCGTTGCGATATGTTGAAATATACAGACATAGATAAAGTCGAGACGATACGACGTGTCGCATTGTGTGGCGGCTCAGGTTCGGATATGGTAGGCTTGGCAAAAAGTAAGGGAGCGGACATTTTGGTGACTGGAGATGTGAAGTATCATCAGTTTTTTGATAGCTATGATGGCCCAATTATTGCAGATATTGGACATTATGAGAGCGAACAATACACAAAAGAGATATTTTTTAATGTATTATCAAAAAATAATATTAAATTTGCGGTTCAGAATTCAACTATAAAGTCGAATCCTATAAATTATTTATAGATTATGGCAGAGGCTAAAGAGATTACAGTAGAAGAGAAACTAAAGAAATTGTATGATTTGCAGAAGGTAATGTCGCAGATCGACAATCTACGTGCTGTGCGTGGTGAGCTACCATTGGAGGTTAAAGACCTTGAGGATGAAGTAGCTGGTTTGGAGACACGTATTGCTAATTTGGATAACGATATTAAAGATCTAAACTTTAAGATCAATCGTCATAAGAGCGATATCGATTTGGCCAAAGGTCAGATGAAAAAGTACCAGGATCAGCAGAACACTGTACGCAACAACAGAGAATACGATAATCTTGCAAAAGAAATTGAATATCAGGGTCTTGAAATCCAACTTTCTGAGAAGAGAATCAAAGAAGGAGAGAGAGACATTGAGAATAAGACTCAGGAATTGAAGTCTACAGAAGAGTACTTGCAGGGAAGAAAACAAGACTTGGATCAGAAGAGAGAGGAGCTTACATCAATCATCGCCGACACACGCGCTGAGGAGGAGAAGTTGATGGAGAAGGCTGAGAAACTTGAGAACAAGATCGACGAGAGACTTCTTTCAGCATTCAAGAGAATCAGAAAGAACGCACGCAACGGTTTGTCTGTTGTTACTGTTCAGAGAGACGCTTGTGGTGGTTGTTTCAACCGTATCCCACCTCAGAGAATCGCTGATATCCGCACTCGCAAGAGAGTTATCGTTTGTGAGTACTGTGGTAGAATCTTGGTTGACCCAGAAATCAACGAGAAAAAGAAAACTACAACTGCAGAATAAGCAGAATAATCAGATAAAAAAAAGAGACGCACATCACAGTGCGTCTCTTTTTTTATTCAATGTGTTTAATTATTTCGTGGCACGAACCGCACGCACAGAAAATCCAATTTTACGTCTGTATCCGGCAGAGAAAGCAATAAATTCAGAAATGCTTAAATCATAAGCATTAGAATTATGATCTATCCCGAAAAGCGAAGACGACCAATAACAGCCAAGTGTTCCTTCTGGGTAAATATCGCCTTCATCAGAAAGTGCACCAGCAGCAGGGAAAAAAATGAAGTTGCCGTTAGAGGCGGTGAATTTTACTCCTTTCACTCCGTTGACCTCTGCCCAACTATACTCGCAATTATCGATAAGTTCATTGACTTCGTCGGCTGTAGGCATACGCCAATCGGAACCCCAGTTTGCTGTCGCAGCGTCGTCCTCCGGAAGTAATGTCACAAGACTGTCTACTGAATTATATTTTAATAGGGAGTCATACGACCAAGAATTTTCGGATTCATCCCAAATGGACAATCCCCATTTGTATGTATTCCAATCATATACATCCTTTGGTGAAGTTTCTCCCCAAGCGAAGTAATCACCGTATTCTTCTGGTTTTGTGGCTCCGATGTTGCAGGTTGCCCATATAGTACCGCTTGGCAGGTTGAGGTCAACACATTTGTTAATGGAAGATGTAGTGTCGACGGAATCTGTTTTATCTTCAAATATCACTTCTTCGACATCATTCACGTCAAATTTTACAATTTGGCCATCATTGTTTTTCACGCACATAAATGTTGTTGCATAGGAGGATATTCCTGATGCTGCAAGTAGAATTGTAATAAGTAATTTTTTTCTCATCTTAATTTTTTGATTAATTGATTAGTTCTTTTGTTGCAAAATAAATAAAGTTGGTTATTCCTGTACGTTATTTTAATAGTTATAGACTTATTGTAATATGATTGTAATGAAAAGATTTAATAATGCATACATTCTTCATTTTCGATAACTTGAAACTTATGGTGTGATTTCATGTATTTATCTTAGATATATTTTTATTTTAGCGGCAAAAGAAGATTTTTTAACAACATTGTTTTTAGAATTCTCTCTGTTGTTTTTGCAATATTTATGTTAAGTTTAGTATCTTTGTTTAAGTTTGACTATCTAGTTAGAGTATAAAAAGGATAATATATGAGAATAAATATACTTATTTTGTTTTTGATTTTCACCGTTTCATTATTTTCCCAAGAGAAAGTGCGTATTAAAGGATTCTATGAAGAGTCTTATAATCGTCTGGAGGTAGAGGATAGCTATAAAGATACTACGATATACCGCAAGCTTGGGTTCAAGGAGGCATGGAAGAAGAAAAAGGTGTGGACTCCGTGGAGCAAGGTGGAGGTGAAACGTAACAAAATCAACAATTATGATCAGTTGAGCCACAGATATATGCTCAACGTCTCGTACGACGACATTATCGCGGATAGTGTGTGGTGTACGAATCAAGCAGTCGTGACAACCGCATTCCCTCTTGATATACAGGTGTTGTTGGATCAGATGGGGGAGAAATTCACGTTTGATGGCATTCGTGATAAGGCAAAGTTCTACACAAAAGAGAACAATGATTTCTATCTCTACCGTCTTTATCAGTTTGACGGTTTTGCGTTGAAATATTCCTACACTTGGGATGAGATCAAAACCAGCAAGCGTTTTGAAAACGAACAGTCGAGGATCCTTTCTAATATTTGCGACGAGAGTGAACCCATCGACGTCTACTATTTCTATCAGGCAATCAGTTTCAAACCATTGGACGTGCCAACAGATTATGTGATTCCTACAAAGAAGAAGAGGAAATAATCTATCATAAAACTATCATTCAATTCTATCCACAATTTCAAATCCAAATTGTTTTCTCTCTTCTTCAGTGTTGATTTTGAAACGAAGCATACTGTAAACCACGACAAAATAGCAGTCACCGTTGTTGAAATTGCAGATGCCCCATTCGTCGTGCAGGGTCAGCATGTCGAGACATGAGTTGAGTGATTTAGGAATTTTCAGGTATCGTGCTGACGGCATGTCTGGCAGATTGAGCATACGGATATCGGTTTTATCCAGAATGACGTAAAGATAGTCTTGCGTTATCGCATAGTGGTTTAATATAAGTGTGTAGTCATCTTCAGCGAATAGATTGATTGTAGTCAGCTGTGGGTTTTGTAATGTCTTTATATAAAATCCGTCGTCTTCAATATGATACAGATTTTTAGGCAGCAGTGGCGAGCTGACACGGATTGTAGGATGGAAAGAGAGACGGGTTATTTTACATTCCTTATTTTCAGTAATCTTACAGTTGACCCATTCTTGAAGAAATTCGGTATTGTCATTCTCCACCATTTTTTTCATAAAAGTAGGGTGGCAGACGTAAAAAGATATCTTGTTCTTCTTCTCTTCGTAAATATAGCATTCGTGTTTTGTGTATTCCAGCCTTCTGTTTTCACTTATTAGGTTATACTCATACAGATAATAGCCATTCGACAACTTTTCAAATTTCCAGAAATGGGAGCCTGGAATCTCGTTGTCAGACCAGAATCCATCAAGATCAGGATAGATATAATTTATTTGTTTGTTGAATAGGAATGTGTTTTCTGCGGATGAATAGCCATAGACAACATCGAAAAAAATCTTTGTTATTATAATCAGATCGATGCGTCTGACTTCATCCTCATCATTCTCTTTCACCCACGTCTCGAATCTTATAAGTACAGGTGATGATCTCGCCTGTTCGGCAATATTGGCTTGTCTCGCATATTCACGCAAAAAATTCATGAGCAGATGGAAATCTCTCATTATCTGTTTTGCCGAACCTTTCTTTGATGTGTAAGACGGGATCAGCCCTACCATAAGCAGGATAAAAATGGCTTGGAATAGCGTCGTCTTATTACCTTTTATCTTTTTTAGAATGGAAATCTTCTCGCTGTTTAGAAAAGAGATCTCAGATATGGATGATTCCGTGTCGACGGAATTGAAAAAATTGATGATGCTGAATATTTGCTCACGTTTGTTTTCAGCAATGGCATCGCTGTTCAAATCTATCGAATAACTCCTTTTGAAATAAGAGGCGAAACAATCGCTGGCTATTTTATAATCACAAAGCAACGTCTCCAAGTCAAAATCTCCGTCAAACCAGTTCGACACCTCATTCGCCAGTTCGCAGAAAGTCGATTTTTGCCGGAACGGCACCATTGACGATGCATTGTTGGTCTCCATATCATAGTCGATATGGTCGCTCATACTTTTTCTGTCGCAAAACATCAGACATGTATTTGCGATCACGTTTATCATTTCTGCGTATTTTGTCCTTTGGGAGTCTTTCATATACATTAAAGCAAGAGCACAACAATTAGATTGATTCAAAAATAATCTGTTTTTTATGGTAGACGGCTCAATGTTTTTTTTGTTCATCATTTTGAAACATTCAAAAACATCAAGCCTTCTTTTTCCATTTGAACTACCGTTTTGCCTGCCTTTACTGCGGCTAAATATTCGCGTTTGTCTTTTTTTGTTTTTTCGATAGCAATTTCTTATTTTCCATGACTTTATCTTTTGTATATTTTGTTAAATATCACAGTTCGAATAAATGTCTATGATAGTGCAAAAATAGTGTTTTTTTGTTTTTCAACAGATGCCAAACTTATTTTCTTAAAATTGACAATTGAAAAATCTAAATTATTTTTATTACAAGATGTTGTATCAGAATAAAAACATCTTTTTTAGATTGTTTTTCCCATGTATTCCAACCCGTATCCTATTACAGAATACATCACATTGATATATATTTGAAAACTAATTGATTAAATTTTCTTGTGAGAAGAGCAGATGTAAATTAATATTGCGGTAGAAACAAAACATTTGTAGATCAATAGCATTCGATGTCGCCCTGAACCAGCAGTTTGGAACTTCGAACAATTCAGAACTTACATCTGGCGACGGATGGCAGAGAATGCTCTTTAATATCATAAAGCAAATCGACGTGAATATTTACCAGAAAATCGACACAAAAAACGCATCTATAGATTGATTTGTATAGTAAAGATATTATATTTGCAAAGACTTTACCAAAAGTAAGTCGTCTGCCATCTGAAATGATTGGATGGCGGAATATAATATTATAGGCGTATATTGTGCGCTCGGATGAAGGTAATTTGAAACTTCGAACATTTCATTTATTACACCTCATGTCCGTGCAACGATAGAGTCCATATTATGTGGATACTTGTGATGTCAGTCCGCCAGGGCTGACGTCGCATTGACATATAGTGTGGGGATTTTGTTGCTCGTTTAGGATGTAAGGGTACGTTCGAAGACCTCAAATTACAAAAGAGTTGATGAAATTCCCCACACTTTTTTTTGTGTGTGGATGTGAAGGATTGATAATATTAGAGTATTAACTAAAACTTAAGGAATCATGCCAATATTTCAAATTACTACCAAGCATCGCAGGAATGTAAACGGCATTCTTATCGAGCCGGGAATGACGGTGCAAGTTGTATCCCAAAGTTTCAGCAACCCTGTAGTAACCAATGGCGGACAACCAGTGGTGGATGCGTTTATGCGTGTCTATGGAATCGATATCAAGAAGGCCGGTGTATTGAACACGGCGGATTTGGAAGTGGTGAAGATTGGATAAATTTTGTTCCATATACTAGTTAAGCATAATATGAAATGGAAGAAAAAGAATTAATAAATAAAATTAATAATATTGTTTCTATACGTTTTGGGGTAGATGTAAATTCGATACTTCCTACTTTTAAAATCAAAACAATATTGATGGAAGGGAAGGGTACGCCTTACGCAAGTATAGATTATGACTCCTTTCAAAGATTTCGTCTTTTACTTGGAGCTATAAGTAGGGATTTTAATATTGATATTGATTTAGATCTTGAAGCAGTAACTTTTCAAGATTTATATAGTTTTGTTGCAAAAGAGTTGGGAATGACCCTACCGAGTTCAATAATTGGCTTGGCATCTAAATTGAGACATTATTATCACAATGGATCCGATTGTTTAGTTTATCCTAATATAAGTGATAATGTTTTGCAACAAATCAGACTTTATTTTGATATAGATAGAAAAGAGACTATAATTTTGTTTAGAGATACTTCTTTTTGGGATTCTCGTGATCAAGGACTTGTAATAACAAATGAAGGATTGTATTATATTAATGATAATGAAAGCAGTGATGGTCGTTTTTATGTAGATTGGGGTGATGTCGATCATGTAGAGTATCAAGAAAACGTATTATATTTCAAGGATGCGAACAATGAGGAATCTGCTCAATACGGCCTTGCTTGTGTTGTTAAATCCCATGACGAATCTGATGGACCTTATCTTGCTGAAGTATTCACTCAAATGGCTTCTTGTGTTAGTCCAAAAGAGGATCCTTTGGTCAAATTCGTTTCTGAATCTAGACAACTTGCAGAAAATGGAAATGTAAATGAGGCGGTAACCAGATTAAATATTGTATTGGATTATGTTGATGACGCTGTAAAATGGTATATTTATTATAATATTGCAGACATCCTTTATCAAAATGGAGATTATAAGAAAGCTATAGAAAATTGTAATCTGGGATTAGATATTTGTGAACCAGAATCTTATGGTACTACAATGCTTAAGTCAATAAGATTTTCTGCAATGGAAAAGCAATCTGATTTTATGACAGCTCGTAAAGATTGTCTAGATGTTATGCGTTATGCTTCAGATCAAGAATGGAATGGGGAGAGATGTAAACAAATTGCAACAAATAAATTCAATTCTTTTGATGAAAATTATATTTCTCATTTTCTATCGTTACCTTACAACGAGCGTAAAGTTCTTATGCCAGTAAAGGAATATGTAGATCTTCATCAGGATAGGGTGTCTGTCATCCGTATGGACAATTTGCCAGCCATTAAATTCCCTATGGGACATCCTATTGCAAATCAATTATATGTAGGTCATCCTCTTATTCCATCAAAATATATTCCGTTTGAAAATTATCAATTGGAATTGGTAGGAGATAAGGTTCGTGAATTTTGTATGTTAGCTCAAAGCCTTGGGGCTACAGAGATTTCCATTGAATGTTTGAATTCTTCATCTTCAAATGAAATGGGAAGTAACCAGCAAAATATCAGTGGAGAGGCAGGAAACAGACTCCTAAAAGGCAAAGGTGAATATCATCAAGATCGTAGTAGGCAGATGATTGATAAACTTAGCCATTCTATATGTATTCGTCAAAAATTCACTCCTTGCAATAAACCATCTATACCTGAAAACATGGTTTGGTATGATGATGAACCGTCTTGGCAACGTCTTGTATCTCAACGTTTGAGTGGAGGCCTAACTTCTCATGAAGAACGAATTGAGACAAAAAAAAGCCAGATGGTAGATGGTAGAGAATTGACTGAATTGAAGGCTGAGGTAAACTCTCTTTATGTTGACATGAATATGTCGATTAGTGAAGAAGAAGAGGCAAAGTTTACTCAGCAGGAAAATGCAGTGTTGGCGATAAAAGTACAGTTCGCTCCAATGAATCAGCTTACAGGAACTGTAATTGAATCAAACAGTAATCTGGGAGGAACAGTGAAGGAAAGGGTTAATGCATTGGGCAAGTTTGCTAAAAAAATGAGTTCTAACATTGTTGACACAATTAAGAGAAACACATCATTAACTTCATCTGAAGAAGAATATTTGAAGGAACTTAAGGATATTTTAGCAGATGGTGAAATTTCTTCCCGAGAGCGTCGTCTTCTCGAAAAAATTCGTGTTCAACTCGGTATTTCTGAAGATAGATCTGCAGAATTAGAAAATTCTCTTATTGCTCCAGCTTTGACTCCAGAGGAACAAGAATATTTTGATGAATACCAAGAAATCATTGCGGATGGTAACATTTCTGATCGTGATCAGCGTTTTCTTGATAAACTCAAAAAAGCAAATGATATCAGTGAGGAAAGAGCTAAGGAAATCGAAAAAATGGTATGTTCCTAAAGTAATAGCATAAGAGAGTAGGTTCTTATCCTATAGCCTTTCAGGCAAAGAGTAGGTGTTGTCGCTATACCCGAGACGTCGTCACGGGTTACTCTCGCTTTGCTCGGTAGCGTCTTCAGACGCATTTCGGAAAAATTTGTATTTCAAGAAAAACAAAAAGATACCGATACTTCATCCTTAACTATACATTTTTGCATAGTTAAGGATGAAGGATCGGAATATTGTATCCTTAACCCTACATTTTTGCATAGTTAAGGATTTGCTATCTGGGTATTGTTGTGTAAATGTGAAATTCTCCCGTCTCCTAGACTCATGCACCAACGGTGCCTAATCTGCCAAGGTAGGGTGAAACCCTACGATATCGATATCGCCCGTTCCGGGCTAACGGGAATCGGTGTGGTCTCAACGGCATATGGTTTACACCCTATGCTGATGATAATCACACCTTTGGCGTTTGCTTTGCTCGGTAACGTCTTTCAGACGCAAATCACGGAATGGGAATCCACATCTTCATCTGGCTCACTCCCTCGTCGCCTCAATTCCAGTGAAATAAAAAAAGCCAACCGTTTTTTATGCGATTGGCTTTTTTATTACGTTGATAATCACCATGGATTATTTTACCTGATCCGGCACTTTTACCGGAGCTTTCACAGCTGACCATGCTGCAATCATTCCTGCTCCATTCTCCACGTTGCAGTAGAGAATGTATGGTGAGAGTGTACCATTGTAATCGTTGTCCTTTACCAATTGGTATGTGCGATAATACATATACATCTCTTTGTTTATATGACGTACTTCATAGTCGAGAGTGTTGATGTCGACTCCATAATTGTATGCATTTGTCCCTCTGGAGATATTCATAGTAAACCTGATCTTGGATGTCTGTCCATTGAACAATTGGTCGTTGAAGATATTCTTTTCGTTCCATTCGTAAGTATCAAATATATTCTCTTCGGATTGGCTTTTATTCCAATTCATCACGGGGTCGTTTGACTTTAATAGATAGTATGGTACTTCACCATACACTATAAATGAGTCGATGGCCTTGTAATTAGTAACTATGTATGGCTCAATCTTTATCCATTTGCCGTCAGCCCAATATTCGTCAATTGTATCTAATACTGTCTCATTTATGTAATGCATTTGATTTGCGTAAAAGACAATTTGGTAATAGTCTTCTGTATTAGGATCATCTTCTATGTTGAGCTCATAAGTCACCTCGTTGTATATTGTTGTGTCCTTTTGTCTTTCTTGTTCCTCGTATGGTAGAATATAATAAAAATCTCCTCTGTCGTAAATTTCTGTTTTTTGTTCATTGCTGACCATTCTGAATTCTGCTTTCGGTTTGTTCGGTACTGTGACTGTGGAGTATACGTCGTCCAAGCCATTGGCTTTGGCTTTCAATGTGTATGTCTCTCCTGCTTTCGCAATCAAACCTTTAGCTTCCATCATCGCACTGTCTGCAACGACTGTATATTTATAATCTGCATCTCCGTCGGTCGCTGTCACATTCGCATCGGGAAGAAATACTGTTGGAGTGATTTTGTTTTTGATTTGGTCGAAGATCAAGTCGCTTCTCGATACCTGACACCATGGAGTCTCACCGTCGATAAACCTACCGTTTACAACAATGATGTTTTTCAGTCCCATATCTTCATAATCCACCTCTTCTTGGCATGAGGTAAATATGAGAATGAAAATATATAATAAAGCTGCAATCTTTTTCATCGTATTATATTTTAGAATTTTATAGAATATGAAACTGACGGAATTGTTGGGAAAATTGATGTTTTCATCAGTTTCCTAGTTCCTTCTTCATTGTGATCTGTTTCTAAATAATAGAAAAATGGATTATGTCTGTTGTAGACATTGAAAATACTTACTGAAAGTTGACGCTTTATCTTGCTTCCTTCTTTCTGTCGGTGGAAGTTGACACCAAGATCAAGTCTGTGGTAATTCTCCATTCGATAGTTGTTTCGGCTCGCAGCATAATCTATTCTGTTCTCATCGTAATAGTCTTTCATCTGCAGACTTGGGTCTACCATGATGTAATGTGTCTGCATTGTGACTGGATATCCTGTTCCGAATACCCACGTCGCTCCAAGATCTACTTTTTCTGAGAATTTATGATTGATTACGATGCTTATGTCGTGAGTTCTGTCGTAGTTGGATGGATACCATTTTCCGTTGTTGATCTCGTCGAACTTACGTTCTGCTTTCGACAGTGTATAGGCTATCCAACCGGTAGTCTTGCCGGTCTCTTTTTTCAACATCAGCTCTATACCTTTCGCTCTTCCTTTTCCCATATCGACTTTCTCTTCCCAATTTGTGCTGGAAAACAGGGATGCTCCTTCTTTATACTCGATGACGTTGTCCATCGTCTTGTAGTATCCTTCTATAGAAAAGAGTAGATCTTTAGGTAATCCGAATACGAATCCTAATGCGGTCTGGTGAGATTCGAGTGGCTTGATATTCTGTGTCACTGGCACCCAAAGGTCAGTTGGCAGTCCGATAGTAGAGTTCGACAATAGATGCAGATACTGTTGCATTTTGGTGTAAGCTGCCTTTATTGTGAATTTTTCTGTAGGATGTGCTGCGAAAGCAAGACGTGGCTCTAGGGATGTGTATGTCTTATCGTTTACATTGAATAGCGACGCATGCAGACCTACATTCAGGTTTATTCTTTTGGTGATTTTGAACTCGTCTTCTACGAAAAGATTGCATTCTGTTGGTGCTGTTTCTGACGAGTGGATGGTGGTGTCGGTTCCTGCCTCACCATAGAAATTCTCTTCAGAATATTTTTCGTAGACTCCTTGTTCGCCAGGTTTGAATGAATGGAGAGTTACGGCTTCTCCAAACTTTATCTCATGTCTGTTGTTTGGCGTGTATGTAAATGTGTTCTTTAAGCTCCAGTCTCTGATCATGGAAGAATAGATCATGTTCATCTCATACTCTTTCTTCTTGGTCATGTTATTGTACATGGTTTCGTTGTCTTCCGTAAAGAATTTGTACTTTGAGAACGCTACTGTAGTATTCATAAACAGTTTGTTGTGAATCAGGAAGTTCCATCTGAGTGCCGACGATATGTTTCCCCAACCTAATCCGAAATTCCAGTCGTCGTACTCTTCTTCACTTTCGAATCCAAGTTTGTCTCGTCCGGAATAAATGCTGAAATACAGACGGTGTCTGTCGTTGAATTTATGGTTTACTTTCGCATTCAAATCCCAGAAATAGTAGCCGAATTGCTCATCTTTTTCCATGAATGGTTTGGATAGAACATCAAAATATGTTCTTCTTGCAGATACGAAGAATGTTGTGCGTTCCTTTACAATCGGTCCTTCAAGACTGAATTTTGATGATAGCAGACCGATTTGGAAAGCTCCGTGAAGCTCTTTGTCATTTCCGTCTTTGGTGTGGATATCCAACACAGATGATAGTCTTCCTCCGAATCTTGCTGGGAATCCTCCTTTATGCAGGTTGACATTTTTGATCGCATCTGCATTGAATACGGAGAAGAATCCAAACAGGTGTGTCACATTGTATAGTGGCACGTCGTCGAGTAGGATAAGGTTCTCGTCGGGCGATCCTCCACGCACATATAGTCCGGATGATCCTTCCATACCACTTTGCACACCAGGCAAAGTCTGCACCGTCTTCACAAGATCTGGCTCGCCAAGAATCGCTGGAAGCACATTAAGCAGTTCTGGAGAGATGACCTCTTTGCTTATTACGGTCTCTTCCAGTCGCTTGTCTCTTTTTATCTCTTTGGCAGTCACAACAAGCTCTTCCAACTGGTTGTCTGGCTCCAGTTTGATTCTTACAGTTGTGTCTTTCTTAAGATTGAAGGATAATGTTTTTTCAGTATAGCTTACGTATGAAGCTATAATCTGGTTCTCACCTTCTGGCAATGATAGGACAAAGTAACCATACTGGTTGGTTTCGGTTCCTTTCTTTCCGTCTGGAGTCATAATATATGCTCCGATCAGAGTCTCTCCTGATGATGCGTCTGTCACATATCCGGCGATTGTTTTGGTTTGAGCTGCGGTAGTGACAACTGTACCCATTGCTAATGAACACAGTAGGGATTTAACAAAATTCATGATGTTTTTATCTCGCGTATTATTTTTTACGTTTGCAAAGTTAAGAAAATGATGCATTAATTAATGATTTTTTAATAAAATATAAGACTATTAATTGAAAAATCATTGATGTTTTTCATTCGGTTGCTAATAAAGAGGATTGTTAATGACGGAATGCCCATAACCCATTTATCGCCAATCCGAATGTGTGAGCGGAACTAATAGGTTCCATTGCTTATATCAAAAGCACTTAATAGTTGATCAATCCATAATATAAAACAGTTAATTTAAGAATTTTCCTTAATTCATTAATAAAACGGATTCGTTGCTTTTTTATTGTTTAGGAAACTATTTTTTTTATGTAGAATGAACGAATCATGTGTGTTGCATTGTTTTAGTGCAGGTTTAAGTTAAAGTTGCATTTTTTTAGTGCAGTTTTTGACAAAAACCGCATTATTTTAGTGCAGTTTTGTTATTTTAGCAAAAAAATAGATGGATTATGGAACGTTTATATGAATTTTTCAATCGTAAATTAAGTGAAACTCCTAATAGTTTTGTTCGGTATAAGTATTCAGATATAAATTGGGAGGGAAGGGCATTTGGTCTTGTTGGTCCACGAGGTGTAGGCAAGTCGACATTATTACTTCAATACATTAAACGTAATTTGAATACTACTGATACACTTTATGTCTCTGCTGATAATTTATATTTTTCTTCAAATTCATTGGTCGATTTAGCGGATAGGTTTGTTAAATTGGGAGGTAAACATCTTTTTGTTGATGAAATCCATAAATATGAAGGATGGTCTCGTGAATTGAAACAGATTTATGATAGTTATAATGATCTTCAAATTGTTATTTCCGGATCTTCTATACTTGATATTTATCAGGGACTCTCTGATTTAAGTAGAAGAGTGCCAATATATGAGATGCAGGGGCTTTCGTTTAGGGAATATCTAAAGTTATTTCATGACATAGATGTGCCTGTATTTTCATTGTCGGATATTATAAACAATAAGGCGACAATTCCCAATGTAAAGCATCCCCTTGTTTACTTTCAGGATTATTTAAGACGGGGATATTATCCATTCGGAAAAGATGAAAAGGAATATCAAATGGAGTTGTACCAGGTCATAAACCAAACAATAGAAGTGGATATTCCTCAATATGCTAAAATGAATATCTCTGTATGTCGAAAACTGAAACATCTTCTGATGATCATATCCGAGAGTGTGCCGTTTAAGCCTGTGATGCAAAAATTGGCTGATTTGGTAGGCGCAAGCAGAAATAATATCCCTGACTATCTTATTTATATGGAGAAGGCTGGATTAATTTCTCAGTTGCGTGATGAAACAGGTGGCATTAGAGGTTTGGGAAAAGTAGAGAAAATCTATTTAGATAATACAAATCTTATTTATACACTTACTCCAAACACAGCTAATATAGGAAATGTTAGAGAGACTTTTTTTATGAATCAAATGAGAGTCCGTCAGTCTGTGATTAGTTCGTCTGTTACAGATTTTTGTATAGATGATATGTCTTTTGAAATTGGTGGTAAAAAGAAAGGACAAAAGCAGATTGAAACGGTTGCTAAGGGATTTGTAGTTAAGGATGATATTGAGTACGGATATGCCAATGTCGTCCCTTTGTGGGCTTTTGGTCTGAACTATTAAAATGTAAATTGTATTAACTAGAATTCCCAATTTCTAATATATGGGCGATCACAAGGGTTCGCCCCTACGGTCAAAATCCAATGCCACGGATGAATGTTCAAGCAATTACGAATTATGCATTATGCATTATGAATTAAATTTGATTTCCTCTATTTTGATATTGATGTCACCACTAGGATTTTTTATTTTTTCGATGGCAATATTCAGTATTTCGACGGCAATCGGCTGCAGTTTAATGCCATCCCATGTCGTCGGCTTGTTTTCGTTGGAATGGATGAATTCCACGATTGGTTGATACTTGTCGTAGATGAAATGAAAACTGAATTGAAGAGTGTGGCATCTGATATACAGACATTTGTTTGCAATATCGTATGACGCTTCGTCCGCCAAAGTATGGTCTGCAACCCAAAGAGAAAAGAGATATGTGACGTGTCGCTTGATATCTTTGTATTTTGCTATCTCTTTGAATTCCTTCTTTTTTGCAGCCGCATTGAGAAGATTGACAGCCGCAAGATCCAAGAAAAACTCATCTTTTCTTTGCGGATCTTTGTCGTGGATGATATCTAATGATTGTTCGACAATTTCAAGTGTGATTTCAGATGGCATGATGATATCAGATCATTTGCATTTAGCTATCTCTATAATCACATCCATAGCCGCTTTCATCGATAGCACTGGCACATATTCTGTGTTGGAATGGAAATTGTGGCCGCCGGCAAACAGGTTGGGGCAGGGTAGTCCCATGAATGATAGTCGGGCGCCGTCTGTGCCGCCACGTATTGGCACGACAACAGGTGTGATGTCCAACGTCTTCATTGCATTGATAGCTCTATCCACAACGTGTGGTACTTTTTCGATCTCCTGCTTCATATTGGCATACTGGTCTCTGATCTCAAGCTCCACCTTGCCATTTTTATAATGTTTGTTCAGAGCATCTACAACTCGTTGCAAATACTCTTTTCTGTCTGTGAAGCTTTTTTCGTCGAAGTCTCGTATGATAAGGTTGATCTCTCCCGATGTCACAGTCGATTTCATTTCTGTCACGTGGAAGAAACCTTTGTATCCGTCTGTCATTTCAGGACACTCGTCTTCAGGAAGCATGTTGAGGAAGTCGGAGATGAGGCGGCTAGCGTTCACCATTTTGCCCAAAGCATATCCTGGATGGATATTATGGCCTGTGAATTTGACTGTTGCGGCCGCAGCATTGAAGTTCTCGAACTCGATCTCTCCAAGTCCGCCTCCGTCTACTGTGTATGCGAAATCCGCTCCGAATTTCTCTACGTTGAAATGGTCGGCTCCTTCTCCGATCTCTTCGTCAGGAGTGAAGGCGACGCGGATTTTTCCATGCTTTATCTCTGGATGTTGTATCAAATACTCTGCTGCTGTCACGATTTCTGCGATTCCTGCTTTATCGTCTGCACCGAGTAGGGTAGTTCCGTCAGAAGTGATTATCTCCTCTCCGACATAATGGTCCAGCTCTTTGTATTCTTTTGCATCAAGCTTTATTCCAAGTTCATTGTTGATGACGAGAGTGTCTCCGTCAAATTTCACCACCTGAGGCTTGACATTTGCTCCGGATGTCTCTGGACTTGTATCCATGTGAGCGATGAATCCGATTGTTGGAGCGTCGCAATCACAGTTTGCCGGTATTGTGGCAGTGACATAAGAGTGTCGGCTGATATGGACATCCTTAAGTCCGATCTCTTCCAATTCGTTGGCAAGCATCTCCGCGAAATATCCTTGTGATGCTGTCGACGGTGTTGTATGCGTGTTCTCGTCGGACTGTGTATTGATTTTGACGTAGTTGAAGAAGCGTTCAACTAATTTATTTAGATTGTTGTGCATAGTATCAAATTCAAAATTAGAAATGCGAAATGCTAAATGGAGAGTGTCCCACATTTAGCATTTCGCATTATTTACCATTTAATCGTAATTAAATTTTTTCTGCATCGCTGGTTTTTATCCAAGCACGGTGTCCGCCGCTTGTTTCGATCTCATACCAGTCTTTCACCTGCTGCTTTATCAATACTTTTGTCCCTTCATGTAGAACCAACGCATCAGTCGCAGTGTCTTTAGGTGAACTCTTCGCTGTCACAGAAGGTGTGAACACGATTGCATATTCGTGAGTTGTGATTTTCTCCTTGGCACTTTTTGCACAGAAGAAACTTACTATGCAGATTAGGGAAGCTAGGATAGCTCCTACAAATCCAATTTTGCGTACAGCCATCACTTTGACGTATAGATAAAGTGACGCTCCTGCCAAAGTGAGAAGGAAAAAGATGATTGACATTTTTGCCCAAGTGTTTGAACTGTAGATGTCAACAAAACTTTGAGCCCATTCCGAGATGGCAAGCTGGTCTACAGCCGACTCGTCTTTGTCAACTGTCTGAAGTTTAGCCAACTCAAGGTTGCTTTTGATATCATCATCGTTTGGATCCAACAGAATCGCTCTTTCGTAATTCAGGATTGCCGGTGCAAGTTTGCCTGATTTATAGTAGGCATTTCCTAAATTATAATAAAGAGCCGCACTCTCCTGCGTCTTCAATAAATCCTCATATTGGGAGATCGCTTCGTCAAACTTGTTGTTTGAGTATGCTGCGTTTCCGTTTATGATTCTGCTATCTGCTGCAGCCCATGCACTGAATACAGATAGTGACAATATGATGGATAGAACTATATTTTTCATTGTCTTCATTTCTTTACCTCCTCTTCAATGCTGTTGATTAGTGCAATTGCGTTGTTGTAGATATCAGAAGGAGATTCCTTCACTGCTGTTGGCGCGAATCTTGCAAACTGACAAGTGTCTAGCATTGCAGAGAAGTTTACAATAGTCTCTTCCTTCAATCCCTTTTCCTTCAAGATCTCTTCCATTGCCTCCTTGTTCTGCTGAGCTAGTGGAATATTGAATTTGTCACCAACGAATCCTGTGATGGCTTTGCTTGTCTCGTCGTAGAACGACTTCAAGTCTTCCTGATCAAGGAATGATTTTGCTTTAGCCAATCTCTTCAATGCCTGTTTGTTAGCTTTCTTCTTCCTAACCAATACCATGTTGCTGTTTTCCTCTGCCAATTTTCTTAGGAATAGGTAGGCGATGACGAACAGCACCAATGGAATGATAAACCATAGATAGAATGCCAACGAGCCGAACAAGTAGTCGTCCTTAGGATATGTTGTAAGATCCTTTGTATTGATGAAACGGATGTCGTTTGTTCCGAGATACTTGATGCTCTCCTTGTTGGTGAAGTTTGAAACGACAGTCTGGTTGTCTGTTGTCTCAGCTCCCTTCTCAACATTGATCTTATATTCAGGAGTCTTTAGAGTCTTATATGTCTTGCTCTTTATGTCAAAGTAGCTGAATTCAGCAGACGGAATGACATATTCTCCTGGATAACGTGCGATTGCTAGATATTCAATCTCCTTAGTTCCATTCAGACCTGCATCTGATGCTTTGATCTTTGATGTGACTTTAGGATCATAAAGTTCGAAGTCAGTAGGGAAGGTGATGTTAGGATCCTTCGCATACTTGAGGTTTCCACTACCATTGATTTTCACCTTGATAGTAATGGCATCGTTTGTCTTGTATCCATCTTCTGGAGTGATTGATGTGTTCATTGTGAATGAACCCACTGCACCACTGAAATTAGCAGGCTTGCCATTCTTTGGCAATTCCTGTACGTTGATCTTTACTCCAGGGATTGTAAGGTTTTTCTTTAACTCTCTATAAGAGGCGAACATGTCACCGAAGAATCCGCCGCCGCCACCTTGTACGCGCACTTGGACAACTGCAGTGATATTTCCTTTCTCCAACTCTTGATTTCCACTCTTCTGTGGAATCAAGACACATTGTTTTAGAATGTATGTGTTGTAAACCTTTCCGTTTACATTCTCTTTGCTCTGACGTTTTGCTTCTGGCACTTCGATCTCCTGAGAGATGAACCCTTTGTATTCTGGCAATTTGTAATCGTCAAAGCCACGTAGAGCGACTCTGTAGTATACCTTTGTTGTGGCGATAAACTGCTCTTGTTCGTACATCTTTGTCTTTGACAATTCTGTGCGAATGAACAGGTCATCGTCGTTTATTTTCATGCCATTGCTTGAACTTTGTGCTTGTTGCGCATTCTGGTTAGCGTTGGCTTCTCCTTTGATTACCTTGATTACCAGAGCGTTGGAACGAATGATTTTGTCTCCGACAGTCGCCTTGGCAGAAGATATTGTGTATGAGCCCTCTTTCTTTGGCATCAAAACGTATGTGTACGTTGTAGCACTGTTTCTGGTCACCTGACCGTTGATGCTTTGGAAACTCTGGCTAGTTGACTGCTGAGGTCCATACAGAATTGTGAAGTCAGATAATGATTCAAGCGGTAGCTGGACATTGTCTGATTCTGCATTGTTGAGTGTGAATGTCAAATTGAACCTTTGTCCTACAGCCACAACATTATCTGCTTTCGCTACGAACGAAACATCTCCTGCTGCGAAAACTGACATTACACTAAAATAAGTTAAAGTCAGTAGTATGGCTAATATCTTTTTCATTTTTCCTTTTTCTTATTAATGCAAAAATAATCAAATTTCTGGTATTTTATTACCAGTCTTTCTCTATTCTTTTCTTTTTTGCATTCTTTATTTGTTCCTTCATTCTCTCGTCCTGCTTGTCCTTTTCATCTCTTTCAAGGGCTTCTAGCAGTTGACGGGCTGAATTTTCGTCCATGTGGTGTTCTCCCTCACGAGCATCGTCTTTCTGATCGTGATTCTCTTGCTCTTTTCCATCTTTAGGAGGCTCCTGCTGTTGGTCTTGCTGCTGTTGCTGTTGTTGGTTTTGCTGATTTTGCTGCTGTTGTTGTTGAATCTGCAACATTCTCTTGGCATACGCAAGGTTGTAGCGAGTCTCTTCGTCGTCTGGATTGAGCTTAAGGCTTTTCTTGTAGGCATCGATACTCTCCTCATACTTTTTGTTTTTGAGGTATGTGTTGCCTATGTTGTGCATGATGGCAGCGTTTTCTTTGTCGCTGTTCTTCTCACTTATCGCCTGCTTGTAGTTCTCTAATGCGGAATCATATTCGTCTCTACGGTAATATGTGTTGCCCATATTGTAGTTCGCGATTTTTGATCCAACATTCTTGTCCAATGCTTTTCTATATTCGTCTTCAGCTCCTTTGAAGTCTTTGGCCTCATATTTGTCGTTTCCCTTACGGATGAACTCATCCTCTGGGTTTGATGCAAACGAAGGAAGACTGAAAAGGGTAACTATTGTAGTCGCTAACAATTTATTTGTCATAGTCTTGTTCATGGTCAATGTTAATTAGACTGTCCTAAAATAGTTTGAATTTAGAAAGGAACTTGTTCTTTCTCTCTCTGATGAATATTTCAAGAATAAGAATCACAAGCACTATCCATGCGATTGTTTGGAACTGCTCGTCGAAATCTGTGTAGACTTTGCTCTCCACGTCTCCTTTCGCAGACTTGTCTAGCTCCGACTGTATGTATTTCAACGCATTGTTCGTGTTGTCTGCTCTGACGTACAATCCTCCACCTGCAGCGGCAATTTCGGCGGCCATCTGTTCGTTGAGTTTTGTTATGACAGTCTGTCCGTCTATATCTTTTCTGAAGCTTCCGTGTCCGTCTGGTATTGGTGCACCCTCAGGTTTACCGATACCGATCACATGCACCTGTATGCCGCTTTCGTATGCTGCTTTAGCTTGCTCGACAGCGTCGTCTTCGTGGTTCTCACCATCTGTGATCACTATGATGGCTTTTCCTACGTTCGTCTTGCTGCTGAATCCATTGACTGCCATTTTGATTGCTGCTCCGATTGCTGTACCCTGTGTCGGAATCACACCAGTGCTTATATTGGATGCATACATTTTGGCTGCACTGTAGTCGCTTGTCATCGGCAACTGTGTGAATGCCTGGCCTGCAAAGACAATGAGTCCGAGTTTGTCGTTCTCCATTCCGTCTACAAACTTATAGATCATCTGTTTTGATTTCTGCAGACGGCTTGGTTTGATATCCTCACAAAGCATTGAGTTGGATACGTCCATTGCAATCATTACCTCAACACCTTTTCTCTTCACCATCTCAAGTTTGGATCCGAACTGTGGGCGTGCTGCAACGAATATGGCTCCTGCAAGCGCAATCATAAACAGTGCACACTTGAAGTAGTATCTCCAAGTTGTGTAGCCTGGCATAAATTGCTTTAGAATCTGATAGTTTCCGTATTTCTTCAGATTTCTGCTTCTGCGATACATCGCATAACCGAAAATTGCGGCCATCGGTATCAATGCGAAAAGCAGATAAAGATATTCTGAATTTGCAAATCTAAACATACTCTTACTCTTATGGGTTGTGGCGCACTACTAAATAGCGCACTAAAAATTCAAGAAGCATGACACCAAGCAACGCAATTGCGAATGGCAGATACTCCTCGTTCTTTTTGCTGTATTCTTGCACACTGATCTTTGTCTTTTCAAGTTGGTCAATCTCTTCGTAGATTGCTTTCAAAGATTTGTTGTCCGTAGCACGGAAATATTTTCCATCAGTGTTTCCGGAAATCGATTTGAGTGTGCTTTCATCAATGTCAACTGGCACCATCTGGCGCTGGATTCCGAATGCAGTCTGGAAAGGGTAGGGTGCCATACCTTTTGTTCCCACTCCAATAGTGTAGACGCGGATTCCGAATGTTTTGGCTAGATCACTCGCCATCATCGGGTCGATTTCACCTGTGTTGTTCGAACCATCGGTCAGCAGGATGATGACTTTTGATTTCGCCTGGCTGTCTTTCAATCTGTTTACAGCTGATGCCAAACCAAGTCCGATTGCAGTACCGTTTGCCTGGATCATCTGTTCGTTGATCACTCCAAAAAGTTGTGAAAGGGCAGCTTTGTCTGTTGTAAGCGGACACTGAGTGAAACTCTCTCCAGAGAATACTACAAGTCCGATATTGTCGTTCGGACGGCTGTTGACGAATTCAGAACTGATGGTCTTTGCTGCCTCAAGTCGGTTTGGCTTCAAGTCTTCCGCCAACATTGATCCTGAGATATCGATTGCCATCATGATGTCTATACCCTCAACATTCTGGTCGGACCATGTCTCTGAACTCTGAGGTCGAGCAAGGATGACGCATAATAATGCTAATGATATCATTCTCAACGCAAAAGGCAGATGGAGAATGTAGTATCTCAAACTTTTAGGTGCTCCTTTGAATGGATTGATTGTCGAAACCTGCAGATTTGCGGTCTGTTTGTTTCGTCTCCATATATACCATGCCGTAATAGGAATGATAAGCAGTGCCAGATATAAATATTGTGGTGATTCAAATGTAAACATAAGTCGTTATGCTAAATTATTTGAACTGCTGTTTATTGCCAATGGTGCCTCTTCCTTTTTTGATTTCTTGTCTTTTGCAGGCTCTGTATATACAGGCTTTGTTCTGCTTACGATAAGGTAAGCGTTGGCAAGACTCATTTCGCAATCCTCTTCTGTAGGAATTGCTTTTGCGAATTTGGCCATATCGGCTTTGCTGAGGATACTCTTCAGTTCTGGGATAATCGGCATCGCGTCGGTGTTGTATCTTAGCTCGTCAAGAATCTCATCTGATGTCATCTCCATCGCACTGATGTTGAATCTGCTGCAGAAATATTCTCTAAGAGTTTCTGTGACGTCAGTATAATATTCTTTGATTCGAGTTGAATCCTTCCAAATGCGTTTTGCTTTTATCTCATCAAGCTTGTTTATTGCCACAACATCGATTGGCAAAACAATCTCAGGCTTATCAGGAACAATGCCTTCTCCTTTTTTCTTTGCTAACTTCTTCTTGATATATGGCCATCCATATTTCCAACCTAAGAATCCGAGCACTGCTATAAGCAGAATGATAAGAAGGATTGTGAAGAATTTTCCCCAATCGAAGCCAAGTGTCATGATGTCTTTGATATCCTTGACACTTGTTGAGTCAGGTTGACCAGCTTCATCAAGTTTGATTTCAATGTCGTTGTTTACTTCCAATGCCAATGGCTCGGATGTAAGAGTCTCTCCAGTTTTGATATTGACATATTTGAATGGAGGAACGACGCAACTTCCTGAATCAAACGATGTTATGATCACATCCTGCTTGATTTCAAGCGAGCCTCCCATTTCTGTAGTGTCGGCCTTTTTTAACTTTACCACATCAATCTTACCAGTGGTGTCTTTTTCCACCTGTAACTCGAAGTCTTGATCCTTTGGTTGGGTCAAAGTCAAGTGGACAGCTGTCTGACGGCCTATTCCGATATGGGCTGAATCCATCTTTGCAGTAAGACTTGCGGCACTTGCTACAAGACTATTGCATAAGAAAAAAACTATGGCTATACTGTGAAATTTCATGAATTACAATGTTTTATGCTCTTTTCTTGAAGAGTTTCATCAGCGACTTCACGTAGTCGTCTGTTGTGGCGATAGAGATATAATCCACACCACTTTTTGCAAACCCTTGTGCGAGCAATTCGTCTCTCTCCTTTACATACTGTTCGTACACTCTTCGCGTAGATGCACTGGAAGTGTCGACCCACATGTCTTCATTGGTCTCCGCATCCTTCATTTTGATAAGTCCGGCATCAGGCAACTCTTTTTCTCTAGGGTCAAAGATCTGCAATGCCGCCAAATCATGTTTCTTGCTTGCGATAAGAAGTGAATCAGAATAGTTGCTATCATCTATAAAGTCTGAAATCAAGAATGCCGAACAACGCTTCTTTACCATGTTGGTGAAGTATTTGAGCGCAAAATCGATATTTGTCTTCCTACTTGTAGGTTGGAAACTTAGTAATTCTCTGATGATATAGAGGATATGTTTCTTTCCCTTCTGAGGCGGAATATATTTTTCGATTTTGTCAGAGAAGAAGATGACTCCGATTTTATCGTTGTTCGTCGCTGCGGAGAAGGCGATTGTTGCCGCCACCTCTGTCAGATATTCTCTCTTTGTCTGTTCGGCTGTTCCGAAGTCGTCACTGCCTGAAACATCGACAAGGAGCATCAGTGTCATTTCTCGTTCCTCTTCAAACACTTTGATAAATGGCTTTGAATAGCGTGCGGTGACATTCCAGTCGATGCTTCTCACATCGTCTCCAGGCATGTATTCGCGAACTTCCGCGAACTGCATACCACGACCTTTGAACGCAGTGTGGTACTCTCCAGCAAAGATGTTGTTGGAGAGTCCTCGCGTCTTTATCTCTATTTTGCGGACTTTCTTTAAAAGTTCGCTAGTGTCTACCTTTTTGTTGTCTTCCATCACCAAATATCTTTAATCGGTAAATTGGTAAATTAAGGCACCTCTACTGCATTGATGATCTCATTGATGATGTCATCAGTGTTCATGTTGTTTGCCTCTGCCTCGTAAGTCAAACCGATACGGTGGCGAAGAATGTCGTGGGCAACTGCTCTCACGTCTTCTGGCAAAACATATCCTCTGCGCTTTACGAATGCGTATGCTCTTGATGCCTTTGCAAGTGAGATTGATGCACGTGGAGATCCTCCGAATGCGATCATGTCCTTCAAATTGTTAAGACCATATTCTTCAGGGAAACGAGTCGCAAACACAATCTCAGTGATATATTTCTGGATCTTCTCATCCATATATACGTCGTGCACAACTTTTCTTGCTTCGATGATATCCTCTGGCTTAAGAAGCGCTGTGACTGTCTTTGGCTCACGCTTTAGCTGTGCCTGGATGATACGCATCTCTTCTTCTCTCTTTGGATATGTGATGATCACCTTGAACATGAAACGGTCCATCTGCGCTTCTGGCAATGGGTATGTTCCTTCCTGCTCAACTGGGTTCTGTGTAGCCATAACCAAGAATGGAGAAGGCAACTTGAATGTTGTCTCACCGATTGTCACCTGACGCTCCTGCATACCCTCAAGCAATGCACTCTGCACTTTTGCTGGAGCACGGTTGATCTCATCCGCCAATACGAAGTTTGCGAAGATTGGTCCTTTCTTGATTGTGAATTCCTCGTTCTTCTGGCTATAGATCTGTGTACCCAACACGTCGGCTGGCAACAAGTCTGGTGTGAACTGGATTCTGCTGTATTTAGCTGAAATTAGTTGGGCTAGAGTAGTGATTGACGCTGTCTTAGCCAATCCTGGTACACCTTCAAGCAACACGTGTCCGTCTGCCAAAAGGGCTATGATCAAAATTTCCTTTAGATGCTTCTGTCCTTCAATGATTGTGTCCATTCCAGAAAGAAGGTTGTCAACGAAAGCACTCTGTCTTTCAATTCTTTCATTCAAACGGCTGAAATCTGGATTACCGCTTCCTATTACTTCACTCATTGTATTTTTTGTTTTTTGTTCTAGTTAATTTCATTGCTCGTATATACCATATAACGAAAGATCGTCAAAATTATTGTGCTCCTTTGCTAAAAATGATAAAATACTTGCGTTAATATCTCTTTTATATTTCAAAAAGGAGACGCTTGTTCCTGCGTCTCCAATTGATTATTTTACGAATTCGTGCTGTATCTCTTTGGCAGTGAGGATACTATGCTCGGAATCTGGATTCACAAGTTTCGTGTTGTCAAGCATCGGTACTTTGATTTTTGTGCCGGCCTTGATGTGGTTCGGATTCTTGATTACATCCTTGTTGTAAAGGTAAATGTAAACCCAGAAGTCTTTAGCTCCATAGTGACGAAGAGATACGAGTGTCAGACGACTTGCGTTGCCAAGTTTCTCTTCAATTGGATCTCCTTGGTCTGTGATGTCCATTTCAGGATGTTTCTTCTTCATATAGTTGATGAAATCATCCTTGAAGTTTGTGTATTTTTGGACATCTTGTTTGGCAGTTGGCTTTGCCTCTTGTGGCTCCTCTATTGAAGTAGTTGATTCAATAAGTGAATCCATTGTCTCTGCATTTTCTTCTGCCTTTTCTGCAATGATCTGTTCTTCAAGGTCGTTTGTCTCTTCATAATCTACAGAATCGACTTTGATCTCTGTCTTAACAGGTTCTTCTCCTGTTATTTTTGAACGTATTTTGCTGACGATGTTTGGATCAGACATCCATGCTACCAAACCGACTACAAACAAAATGCATAGGAACAATATGATTGCGATTCCCAGTTTTTTGCCATGGGAATTTTTATCATTGTTCTCGTCGTCATCATCTTCTTTCGGTAGATCATGACGTTTGAATGTAGAGGCGTATGCTGCGATTTCAGCAGGATTTGTGTCTACATTTTCATCTTCATCTGCTGTTGCATCTTCTTCTGTTGGCTCTTCTGGTCCTTCAGCTTCAATGTCGTCTGCTTTAGAAGACGTCGCTGTCTCAGCTGTGGCAGTAGGTTCTTGAGTATGGATCTCTTCGTTAATAGAAGACGTCGCTGTCTCAGCTGTGGCAGTAGGTTCTTGAGTATGAATCTCTTCGTTAATAGAAGACGTCGCTGTTTCAACTGTGGCAGTAGGTTCCTGAGTATGGATCTCTTCGTTAATAGAAGACGTCGCTTCATTTTCCACTATGGCTGCTGGCTCCTCAGTGTGGATCTCTTCGTTGATTGAAGAAGTTGCAGTGTATCCTATTGTGGAAGTTGGCTCTGTCTCGACTTTCTGCTCTTCATGGATGATTGTCTCAACTGGCTCAGCTACAGTGTTTGGGCTTTCCACAACGGTTTCGACAATCGGAGTTTCTGCTTTTGTGATTGTCTCAGACACAACTGCCTCAATTTCATTTGCCGCTTGGTTGACAACCTCTGTATTCAGATTGCTTATCGTTGCTGCGACGGCAGGCTCTTCGACTACAGTTTCAACTGATGTGGCGGTTTCTGTTGTTTCTGCCTTTACATTGTTGACTTCTGTATCATCATCTTCTTCTGGCTCTGGAGCATCAACTTCTCCCTCTGGCGCAAGTACGTAGGTCGGCTCAAAGTGTGCGTAAGGCTTGTTGAGAGTCTCCGCTAAAGAAGAGTCTGGCGTGAAAGAAATTTTATTGTGAGCAGGAATAATGGTGTTGGCTCCTGTATTGACATCTTTACTCTTTCTCGCATCAACTTTTACGACTTTGAATGTTCCTAGTCCTTTAATCTTGACATTTCCGTCTGCTTGAAGACCTTCGCTGATTTGAGCAAAGAAAATACGTAAGAAGTCCTCCCAACCTTTTTTGTTGATCAGGCTTACGTTTGTGCTCAATAGCTGGGATAGTTCGGAAATAGTGATTTTCTTATTCATTGTAGTCCTTCTGTATTGAATCCTTCAAAATATCACTTGGCTTGAATCCGCAAACCAATTTAGGCGCTGTCATGATGCGCTGTTTGGTAGTTGGGTTGTAGGAAATTCTTCCATCTTTCTTGCGTAGGTCGAATGAACCGAAACCAGAGATCATGATTGTGTCGTTGCCTTCCAACACTTTTGCCATAGTGGCAACAGTATCGTCAATCATGCTTTCAATCTGTTGTGCCTTCATTCCAGTTTTCTCGGATAGAACGGCTACCAAATCTTTGTGTTTCATAGTTGTTTCTCTAAGAGGCATTATTACCACTTGCAAATATATCAAAATTATTTTGTAAAGAAAAACTACAAATATTAAAATATTGATTTTGATTGAAGATTGATTTTACGATGGTTTTGGGAAGTTTCAAGTTTTATTTTTTTAGGTCTTATAGAAGTGGAGTGCCGATCCCATCGATATAATATGTAATATGGAAAATATCTTTATAAATTTACAACCCTTGATTATAAAAAAATAGAGACGTAGCATCACCACGTCTCCAGTCTTTTATCTCTAACCTCAAACCTTCAACCTCAAGCCTTCAACCTCAAGCCTTCAACCTCTAACCTTTCTCCTCAAACCTTCAACCTCTAACCTTCAACCTCTAACCTTTCTCCTCTAACCTTCAACCTTTCTCCTCCCTTATCTCGGATTATTGTTGTTGATGTTCTGCAAAATCATTTCAAGAGTGTCAAGGTCGTTGATATATACTTCTCTTGGTTTGCTTCCTACCTGTGGACCTACGATTCCAGCAACTTCCAACTGGTCCATCAAACGTCCGGAACGGTTGTAGCCCAAACTGAATTTTCTCTGCAACATTGATGTTGATCCTTGTCCGGAACCGACAATCAAACGTGCGGCCTCTTCAAAGAACGGATCTCTGTTTCGTAAGTCGATACCTTTATCTTCTGCTGATTCAACATTTGGATCCACATATTCTGGCAATTCATATGGCTCGAGATATCCTTCCTGTGCTTGGATAAAGTCGTTGATGGCCTCTACCTCTGGAGTGTCTACAAATGCACATTGCACACGTTCAAGGTTTCCGTTAGACAGGATAAGCATGTCACCTCGTCCGATAAGTGTTTCTGCTCCAGTGCAGTCGAGGATGGTTTTTGAGTCGATGGCCTGTGCTGTCTTACATGCGAAACGTACAGGGAAGTTTGACTTGATCAAACCTGTGATGACGTTGACTGACGGACGCTGTGTCGCAAGTATGACATGGATTCCGATCGCACGTGCTTTTTGTGCCAGTCGTGCTACTGGAGTCTCGATGTCCTTTCCTACTTGCATGATTAGGTCGGCAAACTCATCAATGATCACAACGATATAAGGCAAGAAGTGATGTCCGTTTTCTGGGTTCAGACGGCGTTCTTTATATTTATCGTTGTATTCTATAATGTTTCTGACCTTTGCTTTCTTCAACAGTTCGTAGCGGTTTTCCATCTCTACACAAAGACTGTTCATTGCAGCTACCACCTTGGTCACGTCTGTGATGATCGCTTCGTCTTCACCTGGCATTTTTGCAAGATAGTGCTTTAGCAGTGGAGCGTACATTGAAAACTCTACAGTCTTTGGATCGACTAGCACGAGCTTTAGTTCCGACGGGTGTTTCTTATACAACAGTGACATCAGCACTGCGTTCAACGCTACTGATTTTCCTTGTCCTGTGGCTCCGGCACAGATGACATGCGGACACTTCGCAAGGTCGATCATGTAGTTGTTGTTGGTGATGGTTTTTCCAAGGATGATTGGCAACTCCATCGTGTTGGTCTGATACTTTTTGCTTGCCACCATATCATGCATAGGCACGATAAGCTTCTTCTGGTTTGGCACTTCGATACCTATTGTTCCTTTGCCTGGGATAGGGGCAATGATTCGCACACCTTCGGCTTTAAGGCTCATAGCGATATCCTTGTTCAGACTCTGCACTTTGGAAATACGGATTCCTGGAGCCAACGTGATTTCATATAGTGTGACTGTAGGTCCAAGTTGGGCTTCGATGCTTGTTACTTGTACTCCGTATGTTTCGAGCGCTGAAATGATTCGTTGCTGATTGTCTTTGAGCTCCTCCTCGTTTGCTTCGATCTTATTGTTTGGATATTCCTTCAAAAGCTCAATTGGAGGAAACTGATAGTGAGGCAAATCTTCTCTTGGATTTATTGGCTCAAGCTGTATGGAATTCTCTTCTTCAAATACCGAAACTGGCATCTCTTGTTCCGCAGGAGTAAGGGATTGTTCGTTTGCAGACGCTGCGTCTTTAACCGCATTTGGTTCGTGATCGAATGGAAGATCATCGTCGTCATCATTTATTTTGACTTTGAATCCTCCATCTATATTCTCCGCTGGCTTCTCTACTGTTTTTTCAGTTGTCTCTTCTTTAACCTCAGTCTCGGCCACGGTTTTTTCTTCTTGTTTTTCTTCTTTTATGTCGTTTTTATTCTCTTCTATTTCCTCTTCCTCCTCTTCTACAGCTGATTTGTTTTCAGATTCAGTTGATGTCTCGTCCGAAGATGTGGTAGCCGACTCTCCGTTTTGATTATTCGCAGTGTTGTTGTCGCTCTTTTTCTCTCCATCGGTTGAAGGCTCATTTTCCTTTTTCGCAAAGTAGTTTTTGATTTTTTCTACGACGTTAGGATACATAAGAATCATGAATATCATAAGTGTAGTGAGAAGCACGAGTGTGGTTCCGAACTCTCCAATATATGTGTTCAGTGTAGTGGCTGTGTTCTGTCCGTGAAGTCCACCCCAATATATTGAGCTGTTGTCTGAAAATGGAGTGCAGATAAGTCCGAGCAAAAGAGATATCCATAGCATCCAGAATAGGCAGTTGCCAACGATTCTTCTGATTTCCAGTTTGAAAGATGTCAATATCTTCATTCCTATACACCATAGTACGATGATGATGCCGAACGATGATACTCCGAATGTCTTGTTTACCATGAAGTCGGCTATTACGGCACCTGAAAAACCGGATGCGTTAAGCGCACCGTCTTCTGCATCTTGGGTAGGAGATATTCCTGTCTCAATCAGACTGGCATCTGTAGAACTAGTGAAAAAGAAGTTGATATATGCTACGGTAACGTATAGGCATAGCACTAGCAGTATGATACCAACACAGATTTTTGTGTTGCTATTGGTCACACTGTTCTTGATGCGTGTCTTTAGTTTGGAGAAGAAGTTTTCTTTTTTTTCTCCTTCTACAGGTTCATTTTTGCTAGTCATGTTAAAATAAGTCTCTTTGATAAGTTCTACAAAATTAGAAAAAAATCAACAACAAACAACGTCATTGTTTTTATTTCAGCTCAGATTTTTCCCTTTTCGATTTTGCTTGGATTCAAAGAAGACGCAATGATTTGTCTCTGCGTCAGTTAAAGGTTGTGTGTACGTTTAATCCTTGAAATTTGGAGTTTTGATTTCTGGATTTTTGAATGTTATATTCAGATGCTGTTTGAAGCCTGCGTTTACAAGAATAGGTTGGAGCACTTTTTCGGTGTTGCTTTTTGCTATGTTGTTGATTTCTATATAGGAAGTGCTTTTTTTGACATCTTCAATGCCATGCTTGATGACATACTCACGCTCTTGTTCTGTAAAGTTTGATCTGAACCAAGATACATATTCTCGTGATTTGTCGTGGTCGATTTTTGTACTTGTGATTTCAAGTGTAGGAGAGGGGAGGGTTATGTCTATTGTAGAATCGTTTACTGATATGTCATTGGTAGTGACGAAGTTAAGGTCTACAATGATTTTCATTTTGACCTCAATTGGGACCATCAGTCTTTTTTCTCCTGGCAGAGGTGTGCTGTATCCGAAAAACTTAAGTTGGCTTTTGTCGTCAAATGATACTATTTTAAGCACTGTATATTCAGCGACCTCCAATTTAGAACAATGGTGTACTCTTTCCCAGAGTACACCAATTGTATCAATTTTATTTGTCTGACTGTCGACGCTTGGATTTTCATTGCCACTGCATGCAAATAGCAGAAGTGCGAGCAACGTCGACAGAAATAATCTCATATTATTATTTGATTAGACCCAATTTCTTCATTTCAGCAAGAAGCAAAGCTTTGTTCTCGTCAGCCATCTTGCAAAGAGGAAGACGGTACTCTTCCTTCATCATACCCATTGCTGCCAAAGCTGCTTTCACTGGGATTGGATTGCTCTCAACGAATAGAAGGTCCATCAAATGACGGTATTTATAGTGGATCTCACGTGCCTCTGCAGCCTTACCTGCGATAGACAACTCCATCATTTTTGCGAATTCTTTAGGGAATATGTTGCAAGCCACTGAAATACATCCGTCTGCACCTAACAGGTTGGAAACCATAGATGTACCGTCGTCGCCAGAATAAATCTTGAATCCTTTCTTTCTTCCCTCTACAAGAGTCTCGATGATGCCGATGTTTCCACTTGCCTCCTTGATTCCGACGATGTTCTCGAAATCGTTGGCAAGACGGAATACAGTCGCAGGTTTGATCGCTGAACCTGTACGTCCTGGCACATTATATAGGATGATAGGAAGATTCACATTGTTTGCTAGCTCCGCAAAGTGAAGGTACATTCCCTCTGCTGTAGGTTTGTTGTAGTATGGGCCAACCACTAGGACGGCATCAACACCTGAAGAAGCTGCGTTCTTTGTGTAGCTGATGCATGAGGCTGTGCTGTTGCTGCCTGTTCCGGCGATCACAGTCATCTTGCCACCGATACGTTTCATTGTGTGCTCGAACATCTGAGCGTCTTCTTTCTCGCTCAAAGTAGGAGTTTCTCCTGTTGTTCCACACACTACGACACCTGATGTGCCATTCTCCAAATGAAAGTCCAAAAGTGCGTCATACGATGCGTAATCGATTGATCCGTCGCTATTAAACGGTGTGACCAATGCTGCAATTGAACCCTGTAACGTAAATGTATCCATTGTATCTTATTTTCTTCAAAGTAGTAATGATGCAAAATTAATAAACTTTTAGGAATGATTTTGCATTTAATAATAGAAATATCCGAAGATTCCGCTCATTATAATCAGATATATCGGATTGACCTTGAAAAAGAATGTGGCTATGAAAACTATCACGCATATTATCACGCTTTCAAAACCGATGAAATTCTCTTTGTTCATCATGAGCACTCCGGCTGAAAAAATCAATCCGACGACGATTGGATTGAGCGACGCCAGCAATGCCTTGACATAGTGGTTCTCTTTGTTCTTGAATAGCCATGTGATCACCGCTACCATCAGGAGCACAGTAGGCAAACATAATGCGAATGTTGTGAATATGGCTCCGATAATGCCTCCTTGATTATAGCCGATATATGTGGCGCAGTTTATGGAGATCGGTCCGGGAGTCATTTGGGATAAAGCGAGAATGTCGGCAAACTCGCTGTTGGTCATCCATCCGTTTTTGTCCACGACGTCGAATTGGATCATGGAGATCATTCCGTATCCACCACCAAAACCGAACAATCCGATTTTGAAGAAACTCCAGAATAGTTTCAAATATATTATTATATCCATTTCTTCAGTTTCTTGGTTTTAGTCGTTTTCTTTTTTGCTTGAAATGAACTCCACGTTTTTCTCATCATCATCTTCTTCTGAATCATCATGATTGTCCGTGTCGTTGTCGGATTTTTTCTTGTCTATCTCCTTGAATTTCCAATATTCCCAGCATAATGTGCAGATGATCGCTGCCATTATGATGTAGACGGGAGACATTTTCAGAAAAACTACCACTGCCGCCACAAAAATAGGGATTGGCAGGAATTTCCATGATAATTTTGATTTGATGAACATTTTGACCGACGGAGCTAGAATAAGAGCCACTACGCATGGACGTATGCCGGCAAAAATTTTCATCACAGTTTCGTTTTCTCTGAATTCTTGGAAACATGTGCTTATGGCTCCTATGATCACCAATGATGGGAGAACGGCTCCAAGAAATGAAACGGCAGCTCCACATTTTCCTGCGATCCTATATCCTACATAAAGGGCTGTGTTGACGGCAAACACTCCAGGCAACGACTGCACTATGGTGATCATTTTCCAGAATTCGTCTTCGTCAATCCATTTTTTCTGTCTGACAACAGCCTGCTCTACGAGGGCTAGCATTGCGTATCCGCCTCCGAGAGTGAAACTTCCAATTTTCAGGAATGTGGTGAGTAGGTCGAAATATAGTCTCAATGTTAAATGGTTTCTATGGGTTATTTTTCCAAAAGCACATCAAGTTCTGGACATGATGCTGCCAATTTGCCATTGACTACGCATGCTGATTCAACTTTTGCCTTTGCGCATAATGCTTCGTCAGACAAGCGGTAGATGTCCTGATAGAATACGTATCTGATGCCCTCTTTCTCCACGTACAGACGGCATGCGAATTCATCTCCGCTCTTTAGGGATTTCTTGTATTCAATTGTGATTTTTGTCACCACTGCGTCTATTCCTCTGTTGTGCAGGTCGGCAAAACTGATGCCTCGTGATAGAAGAAATTCGTGACGTGCATGTTCTGTATAGTGCTGGTAATTTGCGTTGTTGACGATACCTTGTAGGTCACACTCGTAATCACGCACTTTGAACTTCTCCTCAAATATGTAATCTTTTTTTACAATTGCCATGTCTGTATGTTTTTAATTTATATAGTCTGTTTTAGGAATGTTGGTGTAAATCTATTCCGTATTTATTTTAATAGCTCGTCTAACTCTTGGCAAGAGGCTGCCAGTTTGCCATCGACAACGCATACTGTTTCTGTTTTTGTTTTTGCACACAAAGCGTTGTCTGCCAATCGGTAGATATCCTGATAGTACACGTATCTGATGCCCTCTTTTTCCATATATAGACGGCAAACGAAATCATCCCCACTTTTCAGCGATTTCTTGTATTCAATGGTGATCTTAGATACCACGAGATCAATTCCCTTGTCGTGTAGATCGGCGAAACTGACACCGCGTGAAAGGAAAAACTCATGGCATGCATGTTCTGTATAATGCTGGTAATTAGCATTGTTGACGATGCCCTGCAGGTCGCATTCGTAGTCGCGTACCTTGAACTTCTCTTCAAATATGTAATCTTTTTTTGCTATTGCCATGATTGTGTGTTTATTGTTAATCAACTCTTTTTCCAGAACACTGGAGTAAGGATGAACAACACGGTGAATATTTCAAGTCGGCCGATGAGCATAAGTAGGCCCATAAACCATTTTATGAAGTCGTCCTGTAGGGCGAATATTCCATTTGTCTGTGAAGCCAATCCCGGTCCGACGTTGCTCAAACATGAGATTGCCATACCTGCGGATTCTGTGAACTCGTTTCCAAACAGCATGAATATGATGATGCTTATCATGCATATTCCGGCAAAAATCACCACGTATGCAAGAATGTTGGTGATGATTTTTTCTGTCACCACTCTTTTGTTCAGCTTCACTGGTATGATAGCCTGTGGATGCAGCAGACGTTTGAATTCCAAGTAACTGTTTTTCACTAACAGTAGGACTCTCATTATCTTTATTCCTCCACTGGCACTACCTGCGCTACCTCCGATAATCATACAGATGAACAGGATTCCCCAGATGAATGGGTGCCATTGGCTGATATCCGTGTAGACGAAACCTGTGCCTGAGACCAATGCCGTCGACTCAAAAAGGGCAGTGCGGAATGTATCTTCCGTATCTATCATTGTATTTCGGTTTGTGTAGAGCAGACCACCGAACACCAATAACGTTATCACAATGTTGAGGATCATATAGATGTTGAACTCTTCACTGTTTCTGGCTCTTGAGAAATCTCCTTTCAAAAGTGTGAATGTCACCATGAAGTTCACTCCAGCCAACACCATATAGAAGCATACGAAATATTCCAAAAGCGGAGAGTGCCAAAATAGTATTCCGTCGTTTTTGGTGGAGAATCCTCCTGTTGAAATAGTGGTCATGGCATGGCAGACTGAATCGAAAAATCCCATGCCTCCTATACAGAATAGTATGACTTCCGACACAGTGATGGCGATATATGCTCCATACAGCATTTGCGCTGTCTGCATCACTCGTGGTGTCAGTTTGTCTTTGGTCGGACCTGTCACTTCCGCTATGTAAAGCTGCATGCCTCCGACTCCTAAGAAAGGAAGGATGGCGAGAGACAATACGATGATTCCCATTCCACCTACCCACTGTGTGGCAGAACGCCACAGTGCTATTCCGTGTGGCAGTTTTTCCACATTGGTGAAAATAGTGGCTCCTGTGGTTGAGAATCCTGAGATTGTCTCAAAATATGCGTCGGTGAACGACTCTGTAAAGCCGCCAATGTAGTATGGCAGAGCTCCGAACAGTGAGAATACTACCCATACGAGAGAAACGATAAGGTAACCCTCGCGTCTTCCCAATTTGACATCTGACTCTCCTCTTTTTTTGCGTGTGACGGAGATGCTGTAGATACCGATCGCAGCGGTGATTGCCGTTGTGATAGCAAGAGGAAAGATGTCACTTTCTCCGTAGCATATAGAAACTATCAGACATATCAGCAGGAAGAAAGCTTCGAATGCCAATAAAGAACCGAGAGTCAGTGCTACCGCTTTTTTGTCGATCAGTGATTTCTTCATTTTAGTTGAATAGTTCGCTCAAACGTTTGATGCTTGATTTCAAACAGAATACCACCACTTTGTCGCCGGCGAAAATCTCAGACATACCATTCACGATGAAACTTTCTCCGTTTCTGATAACTCCACCGATGAACATATTCTGTGGCAGATTAAGATCTTTCACGAATCCTTTGGTGATCTTTGATCCCTCTTTTGCCGTCAATTCCACGATCTCGGCGTCGGCGTAACTCATTCGTTTTACCTTGCGTATATCAGAACTTAGAGATAGACGGTAAATGTATGTGGCGGCGATTTCCATTTTGTTGATGATCACACCGATATCCATTCGTTCCGCCAATGGAATATAGTCTACATTCTCCACTTCTGCCACAATTTTCTGCACTCCATGTCGGCGTGCGGCAAGGCAGGCAAGAATATTGGCTTCTGAATTATCAGTCAATGCGACGAAAGCATCCGCGTCATCGATATTCTCTTCTTTAAGTAGTTCAATATCAGTAGCGTCTCCCTGCAAAACAAGGGCATTTCCGATCTCTTGTTCCACAAGTTTCCTGACTTTCTTTTCGTCTTTCTCAAACATTTTTATGTTGACACCGCTAAGCTCCTTAACAGTCTTGACAGCGATTTTGCCTCCACCCATGACGATCATATCTTTCACAGTGTAGAGCTTTTTTCCTGCTTGTTTGCGGACGTCGTCGATATAGTCTGGTGTTGTGATGAAATAGACAACGTCTCCGGCGAGTATTTCAGTGTGACCGCCTGGGATGATTGTCTCCTCTTCACGTTTGATTGTTACAATACGGTAGTTTTGGCTGCCTTTCAGATCCATCAATCGTTTGTTGACGATTGGCGCGTTGTCTCTCACTTTTACGGCAAGCACAAGAAGTTTGCCTCCGTTGAAGTCGATCCACTGTCTCACCCAACTTTGTCGGATTGATTGTGCGATTTCTTCCGCGGCCAACAGTTCTGGATAGATTAGTTTTTCCACTCCGAGTTTTGCGAGTAGAGCTCTGTTTTCATGCTCCATCAGATCCTCGCTGTCTATACGGGCGACAGTTTTTTTAGCTCCTAGTTCATGGGCTAGGATGCAGGCGTTAAGATTTTGACTCTCATTTTTAGTGACTCCGACGAATAGGTCAGCTTCGCCTACACCTGCGTTTCGAAGGATTGTAAGAGATGTTGCCGAACCTTCAAGCACACTCAAGTCGTAGGAGTTTTCCAAACTTCTTAATCTTGTCGGATCGTCGTCGATAAGTGTGATGTCGTGATTCTCTCTTGACAATAATTTTGCCAAATGACCACCCACTGCACCTGCACCTGCAATAACAATTTTCATTCTACGTCTGTTATTTTACGTCGCAAATATAATGCTTTTTTATGATTAAAAGCAGAAAAAAAAGCAAAGACGCAATTACTCGCGTCTTCGCAATATACAATTGAAATCTTATAACGATTATTTCGCTTTGCTTTAATCCACTGAAAGTCTTAACTTTCCATTAATGTCAAGACTGACTTTTAGTCCGATTGGTGTGATTTGGATTCTATCTACATTGATGTTGTCAAGCCTTCCGTTTATCTTGACGTCTGGGAATATCTCAGTGTCGAAAATGGAGTTTCGTCCGAATTCTTTGATCATTTCAAATTCAGTTCGAAGAGGCAACTCAAATTCAGACTCCAACTTCTCTTTCAGTTTCTTTTTATAGAACAGATTGACGATTTTTGCCAAAACGTTCCTAGTATCTAGTTTATAGTCAACGTCTTTGACTTTTATAGATACATTTTCTTTGTCGAAGTATGGCACACTTTCAAGATATATTTTTCCGTTGATGAATCCAGAAACACCAAGGCCAATGACAAGTTTGTCTTTCTTTCCGTAGAAGAAGATTGTATCCACAGAAATGGAGTGGCGTCCTTCTCCAAATGTTGTTCCTTTTAGCAGATCCATTGCCACAGAGTCCATTAACTCATATGGCAGGTCTGTCAGCACGCCAATATCAATGGTGTCTATACAGTTGGAATACATTTTTAATGGCGGCAGTCCTGTCTTTCGTCTGGAACCTGGATTTTGTTTTCCAACGAACAAATCAAGTTTTGATTTGATTCCAAGGGTGGTTGTCAGTTTGCCAAGGTCTCCGAGTAGAGGAGTGCAATAGATGTTTTCTGGCGACGCTACAATCCAAATTTGGTAGCCGGATGCGTTTGTTGAGATCGGCTCCTGTAATGACATCCAGATTTCTGCCATATAGTCGGCAAGAGGAATCTGTTCGTTGAGAGCTTTGTCTATCTCTTGGTTGAAGTCGCTTCTGTAGCTGGCTATCAGTTGGTCGGCAAGGAATGAGATAGACATGTTCATTCCAAGGATCTTGATTGTCGGTTTCGACAGCCATCTGTAGTCAAGAATGGTAGTGTGAGTCAGAAGTTTCCAGTCTTTTGAAAAGTTGATTGTGGTCTGGAAATCAATCTCTATTTCAGCGTTGAGCTCTTTGTCTGTAGTTGTGATTCCAAGATCAAAACGCTTTTCCGCCCAAATCTTAACTGGGATTGTATAGAATAGTGTATCAGCCTGGTATTTTAATTTAATGTTTCTGTTTTTCCACGCTTTGAGTTTCAAACCGTCGTCTTCAATTATGGAGTCGTTATATATGAGTCCGTTAAAAGTCTCATTCAGGCGACGTTCAATCAATGGAATGTTGATCGACATTGGGATATGGATTGTTGAAGTACGAGGAATGTAGTAGAATTTGTCGTAAACTTCCTCTGGAGCCTCAATTGTAGTGGAGTCGATTTCAATACTATCCACTTTTACCGAAAGAAGTGTGTCAAGGGGAAGGTCGTTTATGTCATCAACAACCTCTTTCCTTGCATACGTGGATTGCAGTATGCAGAATGCTAGAATTATAATCGATAAAAGTTTTTGCATGATCACTTCAGTTTTCCCTCTTTTTCAAGTTGTTTTGCTTCATCCCAGATTGCACTCATATCGTCAAGAGACATAGACTTTAGATCAATGCCTTTCTTGATTGTCTTTTCTTCAAGATAATTGAAACGACGGATGAATTTTGCATTTGTGCTTTCCAATGCGTTGTCTGGGTTGATTTTATAGAGTCGTGCGGCGTTGATTAGAGAGAATAGCAGGTCTCCGAATTCCTCCTCCTGTTTTTTGGGGTCCATATTCTTGATCTCAACCATCAGCTCTTCAAACTCCTCTTTAACTTTTTCCCACACCTGTTCGCGCTCTTCCCAGTCGAAGCCTACATTTCTGGCTTTGTCTTGGATTCTGTATGCCTTTATTAGCGACGGGAGGGCAGACGGCACACCAGACAATACACTCTTGTTGCCATCTTTCTCCTTCATTTTGATCCTTTCCCAGTTGGTCTCCACCTGACCTGCGTTTTCTGCATTCACGTCGCCAAACACATGTGGATGACGGAATATCAGTTTGTCGCACAATGTGTTGCACACATCTGCGATATCGAAATCATTGGTTTCGGATGCGATTTTGGAATAGAAAACGATGTGAAGCAACACGTCTCCAAGCTCTTTCTTGATATTTGGAAGATCGTTTTTAGCAAGAGCGTCACAGAGTTCGTAAGTCTCCTCGATCGTGTTAGGACGGATGCTTTGGAAAGTCTGTTTGCTATCCCACGGACATTTTGCTCTCAGTTCATCCATGACGTCAAGCAGACGCTCAAATGCTGCAAGTTGTGCTTTTCTATCGTTCATGTTATCAAATTGTTATTTTTCTGTTGAACTGTTATCGCTGTCGTTTGTGGCGTCTACAATTTCTTGTGCTCTGGCCAAGTCCTTTTCCAAAACCATCAAAGCGACTCCGCTCATCGAATTGAACATAGGCAACAATACAGTCGTATGCTCATTTTTTATCATAGACGGGATGTCGTTCGACGCAAGTAGTTCCTTCACTACGTTAGCCTCGAAAACTGAGTCGTAGATGCGGAACACCACAACCTTTTCGTTATTGTTTACACTTTCCATAATTCCAATTTTCTTTTACCGATTTGTCCCACCGTCGACACATACATTGTAGCCAACGGAATTATTAACTCAAAGATAGTGAACAGGAATGCTGATCCTTTCATTCCCAGAGCGTGAGCTCCTTTTACAAATGTGTAGCACTGTACACCATAGCGTATAAGACCCATTATTCCACATACGCTTGTCACGAAATACTCTTCTGATACGATTCCGTAGATGATGCCGGTGATGAAGATCAGGAAGAACAGATATCTGGTTGTGACTTCCGTGTTGATTCTTAATTTGACATTGTTCGGATAGTATTCGCTGTTTTCCAAATCCGTTTCTTTCTTTTCGATGAAACTCTTGAGTGTCACTTCTTTATTAATTGAAGTGCTGGCGTTTGGACTTGTTTCTACAGCGATGTTGGTTCCGTTCGAAACTTCAGTGATGAAGATGTCATCCTCACCTCCTTCTATATTAAGGTTGGATGCGAAACCTCTGTTCTCAAAGAATTTCTCTTTACGGTATGCCATATTCTTAATAGTACCGCTATAAGCCAGACCTTTCATTGCATACGACATGTATTTGATAGTAGAGAATACATTGTCGAAGTTGATGAATTTTTGCCATAAAGTTTCACAGTTGTCAGTGGCTCTGTTGTGGTTGAATCCAAGGACAAGGTCAGTCTCTTCGTTGAAATTACGCATTATTTCAGTCAGCCAATCCCTAGTGTCGGCTACGCAGTCGGAATCAGTGAACACCAAGTAGTCGTAGAAAGCAGCTTTGATACCCACCGTCATACACATCTTTTTACGACTCATATATTTGGCGTCTTCAGGAAGATACGTTGTGCGGAGATGAGAGTATTTCTTTTTTAAATTGTCGAGTAGGATAGTGGTGTCGTTTGTTGTACCGTCGTTCACCACGACAACTTCGTAATTTGGATAACTTTGTTCAAGTATCGACGGAAGACATTTCGCGAGATTCTCACTGTCATATCTGGAAACGACAATGATACTTACTGGAGGACGCTTTATGACATGTTTGACGTTTCCATCTTTAAGAGCTTTGCCGTTGTGAGCGACGGAAGCGTAGTAATAAAGGTAGAAAAATAGCTGTATTGATAAGCAGATTCCAAGTGTCACCAATATACCGATTGCTATCTCTGATAGTTCGAGGTTCGCAAAATAATTTGCCACCAAGTCCCAAAAATCTATAAAATCCTGTATGCTCATAAAAATTCCATTTGTACCGCAAATATACGTTTTTCTGAGATAATATTTTGGTTTTATTCAATTTTTATGGAAAATAGTGGAATATATTTTGTATGTAAGATTTTTATGATTATTTTTGTAGCTGATAAGTGCTGATGCGAATATGGCGATTTCAATGTTCGTAAAGTATTGAAAATAATTTAAGGATTTTTATATATTTAAAAATGAGAAAAATTTTAGTAGCCATTGTGGCTTTAATGACAAGTCTATCTGCCTTCGCTGCGGACATCGATCTTTTTCTTAAGGGTGGTGTAAGCATTAGTAAATTCAATGTAGATGAGTCTGAAAACAGAATGGGCGTAGCTGCGGGATTCGGAGGTAAGTTCCATATCAGCAATAGCCGTTTTTTCATTATGCCTGAACTTTTGTACGCACAGAAAGGACAGGAAAATGAAGTAGTGATTGAAGAAAAAAATAAGGCAGTAGCTCCGGTTTTGTTCCATATGGTAGAGTTGCCTGTTTTGTTTGGAGGTAAGATTGATTTGCCTATAAATGATATGCATTTGAATGTGGGTGCTGGTCCATATATCGCTTATGATTTCAGATTCAACGAGTGTTCGGAAAATATGAAGGTTTTGAGAGATACAAGGGATTCTAGAAATGTTATGAAATTGGTAAGCCATGGTGACCTTGGAGTAGCTTTTTCTTTGGAGTTCCACTACAAGAGATTGTTTGTATTCTATGATTACGATCTTGGTTTGAGAGATATTACTCAAAATACTTCGACTCTTGGACAGACTCTTTGTCACAGAAGTATGAGAATCGGTGTAGGTTACACATTCCCTACAATGACTGCTGGCAAACAGAGAAAAAAACCTCAGATGTAATATAATTTGAGTGTTAAGATATAAAAGCGAGTTGAAAGACTCGCTTTTTTCTTTTAATAATATGATTTCTAAATATGAAGAACTTTTTTAAATTCCTTTTGGTGTTAGTCGGAGTTATTTTGCTTTATATCTACAATAATCCAGATATGATTGATAAGTATAAAACAGCTGATGGTTCGACAGAAAAGGATTCGACTCAGTGTGTTGACACTATGGTATCTGATTCACAAAGTATAAATGTTTCTGTTATAGATTCTTCAAAAACGGATTCCCTTGTGACAGATACTCAAAAAACTGGTGTCAATTTGAATACTTTTGCTTGTTCTCCTAAATTTGCGAAGGAAAATTTGGGTCATGTCGATACTGCTAAAATGAATGATTTGATGCCTTACTTTAAGATAATACGACAAAAGAATGGTTTGAATGTTTATCATCCTAAAACAGCGCCTACTTGTCTTACTTATCATGATTGGTTTTATATTACTTTTGGAATAGAGAATGGAGAAGTTCATTCTCATCTTTATCTAAATGTAAATTTGTCGAAAGAGGCTGAAAGTTTTGATATCAGTAAAATGGTGATTGTTGCAGATGATAATGAATTTGATATTTCATCTGTTGAAGTTGAAGAAGATAATGAAAAAGGGTTGAGGAGACGTTGGCTTTTACATACAGTGATTTTAGATTCCGAGCAATATAGAGATTTGACCTGGGCTTTGTATAAAGCAAAATCCGTAAAGGTAGCTTATGTGAATCATGGTAATCCATGTGTTATGGCGATTTCTGATGCCCAATTGGAAGATATTCGTCGTTCTGTTGATATGTATATTGCCTGCGGTCAGTGGAAGTGGTCTAAATTAGGATATTAAAAACAAGAACGCCATAATCATATATGGATGACTATGGCGTTTTTATATGGCAATTATTTTCTTTTGCTTGCTCTGTATTCCCATGGCGCTATGCTGGTAGGATCACTCCATAATCCAAGTTTCGCTTTTTTTGCATCTTCTTCAGCCTGAATATATTTACCAGACCTATCGAAACGAGGTTCCCGCCAGGCAAGTCCGCATTTCACCATCTCTAGATTGACATCAATTCCGTCTACATAAACTTCCATCGCCAATCTTTTATGGTTGCCTGAACCAGTACGCAGCAGCGTTATCTTGCCGGAATGGAGTAGTGACGAGAGTTTTTCTTTGGCTTTATTGGCAAACGGTTGTCCCTTCTCCGGTGTATCTATTCCAGCTATGCGTACGGTGTGGATCGCTCCATTGCAATCGAGATAGTCGAATGTGTCTCCATCTTTGACTTTCAATATCCGCTGCACACAGGTGACATCCTCGCTGTGTGGTAGTGCGGCAAATGATGTTGTCGACGGTAGTATCTTGCAACTTTTTCTGCCATCCACGTCTCTCACTATTCTGCTTTGTCCTTTTTTTACAATCAGATATAGTCCGACGGTAATATTGTTTTTGTTCGCGTCACCAACATATGTGTGATCGCTTTTGCTTATGTATGCTTTCTTTGGTATGTCTTTGTCTATAATTCCACTTTTAAGTTCTGCATAGTATTTTTGTTTCAAATTCCCCTTTTTGCTGATATAATCTTCTGTCAGCAGACTAATAATGTCGTGGTTTGTGATACAGAATGTATCTGCAATTGCTTTGGTGTTTGTTTTTGTGTCGTTAGCTGCAGTAATATTGATTGATGAGAGCAATACGGTCATCAATATTATGAAAGTCCTTTTTATTAGTTTATCCATGTGTTGGTCTTTATTAGTTCTTGGTTAAATTTGAATTTGTTGTAATTCTCAGTGAGTGATGGACCCGTTGGGTGATTGTCGATATCAAAATAAAAAAGGGAGCGTTGTTGGCGCTCCCTTTTGATCAGATATTTTTTGATCAGAACAGTTTCTTTGGATAAACGCCTGCTGCAACAAGCGATTCGATCTTAGATACCACCATTGGACGGTCTTCTTTATAAGTAACACCGAACCATTTGCATGGAGTGTCAAGAACTTTGATTGTTGCAGTCTTAGTCTGGATAAGTTTGTTTACCATTGTAGGAATACCATACTCAGCCTTCAAATTACCATTGCATCCATCAAGGAATACCTTGAAGTCAGACTCAGAATGAACGAAGTAGTCAGGAGTGAATCCCCACATGTTCATTGAGACTGGCAAGTTCTCGTCGATAGAGTTGAACTCACCTGTTGTCTGGTTCTTAAAGATGACCTGGCCATCTTTTCTATGAATCTCATAGTGCTCTTCAACTGTTGAAAGGCAACCATTGTTGTCTGTGTGGCAAACTCCTCTAGATACAGTACCGCTTTCAGAAAGAGTGTTACCAAGACGGTAGCCTACCATACAGTAGTCGTTCTTCTTGCCTTCAAGAGAGATCAAAGCTTTTGCAAGGATTTCAAAACTTTCCTTACCGTAGAAGTCATCTGCGTTGATCACTGCAAATGGAGTGTTGACAGCATCTTTTGCCACCAAGATAGCGTGGTTTGTTCCCCAAGGCTTCTCTCGTCCTTCAGGAACGCTGTAGCCTGCTGGAAGACAATCCAATGACTGGAATACAGTCGCAACATCTACAACACCTTTGTATTTAGATAGGATCTTCTCATTGAAGTCTTTCTCAAAATCACGACGGATCACAAATACAACTTTGCCGAATCCTGCTCTTACTGCATCATAGATTGAATAATCCATGATTGTCTCACCGCTTGGGCCAACTCCGTCAAGCTGTTTCAATGTGCCGTAACGGCTACCCATTCCGGCTGCCAAAACTAATAATGTTGGTTTCATTTTTCTTAATTAACTACCTAATTCTGTCAAAAATTTTATTCTAACAAGACGTACTTCCTCTTCTGTATAGTCGCCTCCTAAATTCTCAATTGCAGAGTCGATATCATCAGATTCGGCTTCGTCTCTGAAGTAATCATATATCTCCTCCACTCTGTCTTCGTCCATCACCTGCTCGATAAAGTAGCTGATGTCTGGAGGAGTGTCAGGACCTGAATTGACGATTGATTCGATTTCTGTTAGCAAGTCGTCAAATTCAATACCTCTTCCTGCAGCCCACTCGTCAAGTGGTTTCTTCAGGTCGATGGCATTTAGAATCTCAACCTTTATCTTTGACTTGCTTGGTGCGGTACGGATTCTGAAGTCTTCTGGACGTTGAATCTCGTTTTCTTCCACATGTCGGCGGATAACGTCAACAAATTCTTTACCGAACTTTTTAGCTTTTCCTTGTCCTACACCAGGGATGTTTGCCAACTCATCCAAGTTGATTGGATAAGTAGTAGCCATAGCTTCCAATGCCGGATCCTGGAAGATTACAAATGGTGGAATTTCCATTTGGTTTGCCATCTTCTTTCTCAAATCCTTAAGCATTGAGAATAACTCAGGATCTACAGCACACGAGTCTGCATCACCTGTCTGAGGAATGTTCTCTAGGTCGATGTCGTCAACATCATCTTCGTCTATGATGTTGACCTTAAAGCTCTTTGGCTTAGACAAGAATTTCTTTCCTTCCGGCGTGATCTTCAAGTTGCCATAGCTTTCAACATCTTTCTTGAGGTATCCGACGACGATGGCTTCTTGAATCACAGCCTGCCATGTTGATTCAGGCTCGGATTTGCCCTCGCCAAAAGTGTCAATCTCCTCATGTTGATTCAATTCAACAATCATTGGAGTCTCTCTGCCCAAGATGATGTCAATGACATAATCAATTTTCTCCTGCTCTCCTAAAGCTACAACGGTTTCCAATACCGTGCTTAGTAACTCTTTTGCCTCCACTGTTTTCTTCGGATTTAAACAATTATCGCAATTTCCACAATTATCTTCTACATATTCTTCACCGAAATAGTGAAGCAATACTTTTCTTCGGCACATTGTTGTTGTGGCGTACATCTGTGTCTCTGCCAGCAACTGTTTGCCTATTTCTTTTTCAGAACCATTCTTACTTTGAGTGAATTTCTCAAGTTTCTTAAGGTCTTCCTCGCAGTAGTAAGCTATACATTTGCCTTCACCTCCGTCTCTGCCGGCACGTCCGGTTTCCTGATAGTAACCTTCCAGACTCTTTGGAATGTCGTAATGTATCACGTATCTGACATCCGGTTTGTCAATTCCCATTCCGAATGCGATTGTCGCTACAATCACGTCTACTTTTTCCAAAAGGAAATCATCTTGGTTGGCGCTTCTTACTGTCGCATCCATACCAGCGTGGTAAGCTCTGGCTTTGATTCCGTTGAGATTCAACGTCTCAGCAAGGTCTTCCACTTGTTTACGGCTCAGACAGTAAATGATACCGCTTTTCCCGTGGTTGGCACGGATAAACTTGATCAGATCTTTGTCGACATCCTTTGTCTTTGGCTTAACCTCATAGTAAAGGTTAGATCTGTTGAATGAAGACTTGAATATCTTCGCATCTTTCATTCCAAGACTTTTTTGGATGTCATGCTGAACCTTTGGGGTCGCTGTAGCAGTAAGTGCAATCACACCCACTTTCTGACCTATACGGTCGATGATAGGACGGATGTTGCGGTACTCCTGACGGAAGTCGTGACCCCACTCGGAAATACAGTGTGCTTCGTCGACGGCATAGAATGAGATTTTAACATTCTGTAAAAACTCGATATACTCATCTTTTGTCAGCGACTCTGGCGCAACATATAGTAGTTTGGTTCTTTTTTCTAATATATCAGTCTTGACACTGTCGACTTCTGCTTTCGACAATGACGAATTCAGAAAATGTGCGATTCCGCGTTCTTCACTGAAATTTCGCATAGCATCGACCTGATTTTTCATCAATGCTATCAATGGAGATATAACAATGGCTGTGCCATCCATTATAAGTGATGGCAATTGGTAACACAACGATTTGCCGCCACCTGTTGGCATCAACACAAAAGTGTCATTACCGGCAAGTACGTTCATTATGATATCCTCTTGGTTGCCCTTGAAAGAGTCGAAACCAAAATGATATTTTAGCTCCTTATGTAATTCTTCCTTTGTCATCATATCTCCAAATTTAATGCTAAATTACACAAACGCAAAATCTTTCATTATCATTTTCGTATTTTCAAATGATATTTATGATTCTGCTCTTAAACTTAGATTCTCAAGCTTTTTAAGCGCGAAATCTTTTGTGATTTCAACGCTCTTGACTTTGTTTGATGGAGTCTCAAACATCACATCGGTCATGATCATTTCTACGATCGATCTCAAACCTCTTGCTCCAAGTTTGCATTCCACTGTCTTCTCAACAATCAAGTCTAGTGTGTCGTCGGTGAATGTAAGTTCCACTCCATCCATCTCCATCAATTTGACATACTGTTTGATGATGGAATTCTTGGGTTCAACAAGGATTCTTCGTAATGCTGCAGAATCAAGTTTATCAAGGTGAGTGAGCAATGGAAGACGACCGATGATCTCTGGAATTAGTCCGAACGACTTCAAATCGTGTGGTGACACGTATTGGATGATGTCGTCTAATGAAATCTGTGCGTTCTTTCCTCTTGCCACACTATATCCCACTGCTTTTGTGTTCATTCTCATGGCAATCTTTCTTTCAATGCCGTCGAATGCTCCTCCACAAATGAACAGGATATTCTTTGTGTCAACCTGGATCATCTTCTGGTCTGGGTGTTTTCTTCCTCCCTGAGGCGGTACGTTTACAATAGACCCTTCCAGCAACTTAAGCAATCCCTGCTGTACACCTTCTCCGCTCACATCACGTGTGATTGATGGATTGTCTCCTTTTCTTGCAATCTTATCAATTTCGTCGATGAAGACGATACCACGCTGGGCTGACTCTACGTCATAATCTGATACTTGAAGCAGACGTGTCAGAATGCTTTCTATATCCTCACCCACATAACCTGCTTCCGTGAACACTGTTGCGTCTACGATGGTGAATGGCACATTGAGCAACCTTGCTATAGTGCGGGCAAGCAATGTCTTACCTGTACCTGTAGGTCCGACCATTATGATGTTGGATTTTTCAATCTCCACACCGTCGTCGACAATATCCTGCTTCAAACGCTTGTAGTGGTTGTATACAGCCACCGACAAAACTTTCTTTGCAGTGTCCTGACCGATTACGTATTGATCCATATATTCGACGATTTCCTTTGGTGTCGGAAGCTTCTCGTCGAATCCGTTTTTCCCATTTTTGCCTTTTTTTTCTGCGGTTAGATTCGGCAACATAGTGTATGCTTGTTGTACGCATACGTCGCAAATCTTTCCGCTCAACCCTTCAAGTAGCACGTTGCACTCTTTGGATGTGCGGCCACAGAAACTACATCTATCAGTGCTATGTCCTGCCATATTTTATTTCATCTTCACTAACACTTCATCTATCATACCATATTCCTTGGCTTCTTCTGCTGTCATCCAGCAGTCGCGGTCGGAATCAGCCCAAACCTTGTCGAATGTCTGGCCTGAGTGGTCTGCGATGATTGTGTATAGCTCCTGCTTCAATTTCAAGATTTCGCGAGCTGTGATTTCAATATCTGATGCCTGACCGTGAGCTTGGCCAAGAGGCTGGTGGATCATCACTCGTGAATGCTTCAATGCATATCTTTTGCCTTTAGCTCCGGATACAAGCAACACTGATGCCATTGATGCTGCGAGACCTGTACAGATTGTAGACACGTCTGAAGATATGAACTGCATTGTGTCGTATATTCCCAATCCGTCATATACTGAACCTCCAGGTGAGTTCAAATAAATTGAGATGTCTTTGCCTGGGTTTGCCGACTCAAGATATAGAAGCTGAGCCTGAACCACATTGGCAGTATATGAGTCTATCTGGTCACCCAAAAAGATGATTCTGTCCATCATAAGGCGTGAGAACACATCCATCTGAGTCACATTAAGCTGACGTTCCTCCAAAATACTTGGGGATATATAGCTATTTGAAATTTGGGATGTATATTGGTCCAAAGCAAGACCATTCATGCCTAAATGTCCAACTGCGAATTTTCTGAAATCGTTATTCATTTTTATTTCGTTTTTCCTTATATGCAAACTTAAAGAAATAATACATCAATATCCAATAAAAACGACCATTTTTTTTACCTGAAATCAAAAAAATTTCAAAAAGATGCTTTTTTGCCTAAAAAACTGATTGAAATCAGGTCGACAACGTGTGAGTTTGTCCGGATTTGATGCTGTTTTGTGCTTTATGACATAAAAAAAGAGACGTCGTTGGTACGGCGTCCCTTATAATGATTGAATCTAATCTAAGATTAATTGTTCTGGAACATTTTGCTGAAATCATCCAATGAAATAGCCTTCTTCTCCAAAGTGATATTAGATTTTGCAATTTCGATGAACTTCTCATTCTTGATGTTCTCAACAATCTGCTGGCTCTGCTGTGAGTTCTTCATCATCTCACGTGCGTAGTTCTCCAAAACATCGTTTGGAACAGCAACCATACCATACTGAGCGAATTGAGCTTTAGCTACCTTCTTGCAGAATGACATTACGTCTGCCTGCTCGATCTTTACCTTGTTCTCTACAAGAATGGCGTCCTTGTAAAGCATCCATTTCATTTCGTCGATCTCGTTAGCGTACGACTTGTCGAAGTCCTCATCAGACAACTTCTCAGCCTGCTCCTTGTTGTTAAGCTTCAAGAATCTCTTGAAGATAGCATCTGGGAATTTCTGATCTTTGATCTTAGCAAGGATAGCCTCTCTAACGTCTAGACCAAGTTTGTAGTCGCTGTCAGCAGTTAGTGAACCCTGAAGCTCTTCTTTGATCTTAGCTCTGAACTCAGCCTCGTTCTTTACAGCTCCTTCACCAAGAGCCTTGTCGAACAACTCCTGATTTACTTCTGCCTCTGTGTAATGAGAGATAGAAGTGATCTCAAGAGAAAGCTCGTCGTTTACGTTGGCAACGTCTTCTTTCTTGATCTTCAAGAATGAAGCGATCTCTGCCTCATTGCCATCCATAGCTGCCTTCAAAGAGATATTAAGCTTAGCACCTTTCTTAGCACCTAGGAATAACTTCTTCTGATTCTCGTCTTTCAAGTATTTTGGAGAAAGGATAGCCTCTTCTACCTTAACGCCACCTTCCTTCTCTTTTCCGTTCTCAAGCTCAACAACTGTTGCTTTAACGATATCGTTCTCTTTTACTTCATCACCTTCAGAGTAAGAACCGTAGCGTGAAGCGTAAGACTTGATTGTATCGTCAATCATCTTGTCGTCAACAGTGATCTCATACTGAGGTACATTGATATTCTTGTCAAGTGCAACCTTGTATTCTGGAATCAATGCTACGTCGAAAGTAAGAGTGTAGTTTACATCCTTTTCAAAATCTAGCAACTCCTGACCCTCGGCTAGGATTGGCTCGCCAAGTACGCGAAGTTTGTTTTCGTTGATGTAGTTAGATAGCATTTCAGGAACCATCTTGTTAACCTCTTCTGCCATTGCACTCTTGCGGTACATCTTGTCGATCAACGACGCTGGAGCTTTACCAGGACGGAAACCTGGGATGCTAGCCTTCTGACGGTATGAACGAAGAGCATTGTCAACTCTTCCCTTGTAATCCTCCTCATTGATGCTAAGTGTTAGCTGCAAGCTCACTTCATCAATTACTTTCTTTTCGATATTCATATTAAATATTATTACTTGCTGTTAACTTGCTTTTTGTTAGTGTCTTTGTATGCCTATGCAAAAAGCGAATGCAAATATATAAAATTATGAAATAAGAAAGGCTCTTTTTGTAAAAAACTAACTTAAAATCCTTCTCTTTTGTCAAAAAATGCATGGTTGTTGTCTTGTTTTTCTACATTATTGGTTACAATAGGCTAAAAACATTGTTTTCATCTACGGTATTTTAGTGTGTACAAATTTGTCAAAAAGTTTTATATTGTGTATAAAATGCTTAAATCTCCCACGATGAAATGTTTTTTAACATTATTTTGCGATAGTAAACACAAAAATGTTGTACCTTTGCCGAAAATTAATCATTAAAGGAAAAGGAAATGAAAAAAGTTTTTGCTTTTGTTCTTGCTGCTATGACTTTTGTGTCGGCAAATGCTGGAAATCAGCGTGCTACAGGTATGACAATGGTTGATGGATTCAAGTTGGGTCTTGGTGTTGGTGTTCCTGGTTGGAATGGAAATTGCAAGGCTGTTATGCCAATGCTTTCAGTTGACGGTGCATTTGGTCTTGCAAGTGGTTTTATCAACACTAAGCATTTCGGTAACAATGGTGGTATTGATTTAGGTTTCCAGTATGCTATTTGTGGATACGACGATACATTTTTTGAGAATTGGGCTTATGCTCATATGATTCCTGGTGTTGATAATTGTGGTTTGATGGAGCACTTGATTATTCTTCGTTCTGCGTTCCATTACCAGTTCTTGAAGAAACTTGACACATACATGGGATTCCATGGTGGTGTCGCTCTTTCTATTCCAACTGGAGATGATTTCTACTATGAGCCTAAACATCAGACAAGAAAAGATCAGTGGGATCACGTTAATGGTGTGTTCGGTATGTATTCTGGCGGTACTTGGTATTTCAACGAGTCAATCGGTGCTGGTATAGAGTTTGAGAATGATTGGTTGGATTCCGCTACTCCAAGTGTCTCTGCTAAGGTTCAGTTCAGATTCTAATAAATATCAAATATGATATTATAAAGACGGTCATTATGGCCGTCTTTTTTTGTTTTTTTATCACTGTCGCTTCTTATCTTCTAAAATTGTTTATAACATTAATTGAAAGAAATTTTGCAGAAAAGGAAAATATAAATACATTTGCACTAATAAGTATCAATTTGTTGTTAAGGATGAAAAGGATTTTAATCTCTATTGTGATGCTGATTTCAGCATTGAATATATTTGCAGAGCCTGATGTAAAAGTGCGAATGGGTTTGCAGGCTGGTTATAACATGTCTAGCTGGAATGGCGATTTCAAAGAGGCTTATGGAGGTAGTTTCAAACATGGTTTCAATGCGGGAGTCGTTGCTGAAATCCAACTAAACTCAAAATGGAGTATTCAACCGGGTTTGTTGTTCTGCTCGGAAGGTGCGAAACTAGATTCTCTGCCATTCACAAACTTTTCTGTTAAAGGTCCTTTGACTGCTGCTCCAGAAGTAGAATTTTCAGGTGTGGAAAAGGATGTTAAGGTGGGTTCTATGGGACTTAAACTTCCTGTTGACATCATGTATTCTATTTATAATGTAGGTCCGGGTAGACTTGTTCCAAGCCTTGGCTTGTATGTTACTGGATACATAGGTGGTAAGACTTTGGATGTAGGTACTTATGCTCAGGAGTCTGTCTTTAAGAGTAATTGGGAGGCAGACAAAGAACAAAGTAAGGATTTGATTCCTGATGAGTTCGACTATGGTTTGTCATTCAAAATCATGTACGAGTTGATGAAGGAGGAAGTTAATGGCATGTATTGGCAGGTCGGTGTATCAAGAGGTTTTACATCATGCCAGAATATGGTGATTATGGCTTCTTTCGGTTATAAGTTCCAGTATTTGAAGGGCTTACGTTCTCGTTATAATACAGGTATTTTGGAATATAACCCATAAGATTAAGAATTTGAGATTCAAAAAAATCTATATAGAGCTGACGAATGTCTGCAATTTCAGATGCAGTTTCTGTCAGTCGTCTAAGAGAAAGAAAAAGTTTATGTCGCCGGAAGAATTTTCGGCGATACTTTTTTATATCCGCCCCTATACTGAATATATCTATCTTCATGTGCTTGGCGAACCTACTCTTCATCCTCAGTTTTGTGATTTGGTGAAGATGGCTGTAGATAATGGGTTCCACGTCAATCTGACCACAAATGGTTCGATGCTTGATAAGGTGGAGCAGGTGTTTGCTGATAAACTTGTTAGGCAGTGCAATGTATCGGTTCACGCTTATGCTGAGAATATTCCGTCGGAGCAATGGAAGGAGAAGATGGATGGAGTATTCTCTTTTGCCAAAAGATATTCTGAAAATACATATTTCAGTTTCCGACTCTGGAACAACGGCGCGGAGGGAGCGTCTGATTTCAATGAGTATTGCAGGAATGCGGTAAATTCATTTTTTTCTACGCAGATTGAAGACACATTGTCTCGTAATGTGAAGATTCAGGATCATATTTTTTTGCAGAATGCGGCTCGTTTTTCATGGCCTGGACAGAAAAAGTTGGATCTGGCTCACAAGAAATGTTATGCGTTGCGTGATCATATAGCTATTCTGTGCGACGGTAGTGTTGTGCCGTGTTGTCTGGATGCTAACGGAGATATGGTATTGGGCAATGTCTTCACGTCACCTCTCGATGAAATAATCAATTGTAAGGAAGCTGTGGAGATGAAGCAGGCTTTCGCAAGAAATGAGATTGTGAATCCAATATGCAAGGATTGCGGATTTATTTTGTAGACGTGTATGTTGATAATCAGAAACAGTATTCTTCCGACCAAAGGTTTTGCTGCAATCAACCTTTTCACATTGCTTTTTGTACGTAAGGAGGCAACAGTCAACACTGTGCTTATCAATCATGAGTCGATCCATTCCGCACAGATGAAGGAGATGCTTTTCATTCCGTTTTATCTGTGGTATGTGATAGAATGGCTTGTGTGGCTGGTTAAATTCCGGAATTCACATTTGGCCTACCGTCGCATCTCTTTTGAACGTGAGGCTTATTGCCACCAATATAATCCCCATTATCTGAAGAAACGCAAGCATTGGGCCTGGTGGGGATTCTTGACAATGAAAAGAAAAAAATAGAGACGCTTTATTAAAATAAGGAAATTAGTATTTCATGTGAGATATAGGATAAGTATAATATGTTAGATTGCTAGTTGTCGTAGTATACAAAACAATTTTATTTTACGACAACCCAATCAAATTGATATTTTGCTCCATTGATGTCTACATTTATTGATAATTTTTTGTCTTTTCTTTCCCTTTCTATCAAAATATAACCGCTGATGTTATCTCCTGGTTGGAGTGTTGTTTCTCTTAAATAGTTATCACAAATTTGTGCATTTGATGCTTTTTGTTCTAATGCTAATTGAGAGAACATTATTTGGTTTTGAGTGTTGGCATACAATGCTGCTGTTGGATTATATGTTTGGACCGTTGAATAACTTGTATAAAAATGTCCTTGACCATATGTCGTTGTTGTTACTGTACTAGTCGAATATGAAGCGTTGTAGGTGTTTATTCCCGCTGAAAGTCCTAATAAAGCAGCTTCCCAGTTTTGCTGTTTTCGTACTTTTTTCATATATCTTTCGTAATTCCATGCCTGACGATAATTTATATCATCGACCACATTTATAAACATTTTTGTAGGATCTATATCTAAAATTTCATCAGTTCCGTTAGTAATGCAAATATCTATTCTAAACCATTTTCCATAATCTTTAATTGTTGTACAAGTTGCATCTATTACAATGTTATTTGCGATATAATATTGCCATTGAGTCCCATGATTGAATGACATCTTCCTGTCATTTGTGTTTGGGCTTTCCCAGATCATTTTACCATCTTTTGTAGAGTATTTTGTTTTAATCCCTTCAATAGTTGTGTGGTAATAAAATTTTCCTTGAATTTCTCCGTTCTTATAATGTTTGGTTATCTTTCCTCCATAATTGTCATATTCGAGTTGTTCGCCTTCCATCAGTCCATTCTTATAATTATATTCAATTTTAGGTTTGCCATTTGGATAGTAGGATCTAATTGTCCCTTCATATTTTATTCCTTCTGATGTCTTTTTATAGCTCCCACTTGCCAATTTTTCACCTGTGATTTTTTTATCAATAAACTGCCATAATCCATTTGAGTCGCAAACAGATATTCGTTGATAATCGGCTAATGCTTTGTGAACCTCTTGTCCTTCGTTATTATAGTACATAGTATCTACTTGAGCATATATCTTTGTAAGAGAATCAAGTATTCCTAATGTAATGATTAATAATTTTTTCATACTATAATGATACCTCTATTTATTTGACTATCTCATGCTTCTCCAAAAATTCTGACAGCTCTTTTGTCATGTCTTTTTGTTTTTCTGCACTCGGATGCCAGTCTGTGCCGTAACCGAATTTGCCATCATCAGGAGTGAAATTGAATCGGTAAACTTTGTCATCTCCATCTTTTGCCATCTGGAATGCTATTTCGTCAAGTGTCATCATCACATCCGACAGTGCTTTGTCGTGCATCATCGGGCCTGTCATCAACACAAGTTTGCTTCCTGGATTTGTGGCTCTGATCTTTGCGACGAAGTTTTTTGCTGCAGACTTGAATTTCTCGATATCGTAGTTGTCTTCACTAGTGTCGTTGGTGCCGAGGTTGAGGAACACGACGTCTGCTTTGAAACTGTTGTGATCCCACTTGTATGTGGTGTCGCAGAATAGGGTATAGTCGTATAGTGTGCTCATGTTGACTGAGCTTCCTTCTTTCACGTCGCCATAATTACGGTATATTCCATAACCTGATTTAGCAAACACTATATATTCGGCGTCATATTTCTCTGATATCTGATATGCGAAGGTTTTGGTGAAATCCTCAGTCTCATAGTTGAATGTCTGTGATCTGTCTCCGTCCACACCATATCCGCATGTGATGGAGTTGCCGATAAAATAGAATTTGTTTTTCTTTTCTGTCTCATCTTTTATCAAATCTCCATCTGTCTTGAATCCGTGAAATTCCGGTTGCAGCTCGTGTCCTTCGTCGCAATAAACAACCTTGACGCTATGAATCTGATTTTTGTCAAGACTGTCCGCTAAAACAATCCTGTCTTCATAACTAGTTTCTGTGAATCCGATTTTCTTTCGATCTTTCCCGTCTACCTCTACCATGAAGTATCCACTGTGTGGCTTGGCAAGCATGGTGATTTTAGAGCCTATGAATTTTGTGGATATTGTCACTCCAGGGTATGACCATTTAGCCATTGTCTCTTTTCGAGTAAAATCTCCGTGATGTCTATCATATGTTTCATACACTACACGTCCGGAAATTTTGATTCTTTCGTCACTGGCATCGATTAAAGAATGGTCGTATCCGCATCCTGTTGATAGAATCGCTGTTGATGTGATCATGATTGCCGAAAATAAATGAGATAACTTTGTCATAATTCGTATTAATTTTTATTTAGAAGCTGTTTGAATTTGTTAAAATGACTCATTCTGCAACTAAAAATGAGGATTGTTAAGGGCGGAACGCCCTGACTCCACCACATTTGCGAGTTCGTAAGAACGAGCAGTTATATATTTATGTGCTCGCCTTCGGCTCGCACTAGAGAGGAGGGGTTAGGGCGTTCCGCCCTTAACAATCTTCAACCTCTAACCTCCTTTTTTGATTAATTTTAATTAGATTCTTATTTTTTATTTAGCATTCAGCATTCAGCATTTAGCATTTAGCATTTAGCATTTAGCATTTTATAACGAGACTTCTTTATATATCTGGCGAATCATTGCTTCATCCACATCTTCAAAATCATCTGGTTTTGGGAAAACCAATATTCCAGCCATGTCTATCACGCCTGGACTGATCATTCTTCCTTGATCATAGTATGAAGGACGGTGCTTTTCTCTTGGAAATACCCATATATTCCATGTCTGTGTGGATGTGATGAAGTGTGCCACCACATTCATTCGTGGTTCCCACTCGTCTTCCTTGATTGTCAGTTTGTTGTATAAAGATGAATATTGTTTGCAGATAGACTCTTTGTCCGAACTTTCAAACACGAAACATTTTCTGCCGAAGTCGCGGATCTCACCGTCTGCGATATCAAATTCAGATATGGCTTTTTCATCAAGTGGCATCAACCCGGTCTGCACGGCTTGGAAATGCATGTGGTCGGGGGCTGAAGCTCCGCATTTGGGGCCGTTGTAGAGTAGGGTGAAGTCTGGCAGATCTTTGCTCAAATCAAGCATTGTGGCGAAATGAGGAAGGATCTCTTGACGTTCGTGACGCATAAGAGGAATAGTGAGATGCTTTTTCAAAATCGGGAAAGGATTTTTGAGTATCTCAAAATTGTCGTTGTATATCACGCTTGGCTGGTCAGCTGGACGGTTTTCTTTACAAAGAAAGCATTTGCGTTTTGCGATTGTAGCCTTGTCTAGTTTGGCTCCAGACGACACCGCTCTCGCAGGATTGTGTTGAGCCACAACCTTATAACCGTCGACTAAGAAAACCTTTGTCAAAACATCAAGATTCTCATTTGTCGGGATAAGTGTATCGTAAACTTTCTTCTGTATTTCGCTCATAGTTTAATAGTTTTAAATAGAAAACCGTATCTCCAGCCGCTATTGTCTCTATTTCGCAAGCAGTTGACGGTGGAACATTTCCCTCTCAAGCAGAGCAGCCTCTTCTGTGTCACGTTTGAATTGCAGTTCCGCTGTGTGGATGAAATTAAGCTTGTCCACTAGTTTAGAGTTGCTTTCAGATGAGATATATTTCTGTAGCACGACAGTCTTATATTTCTGAGCCATGCTTAGGAAGTTCTCGTAGCGAGGCATAGGTGATGTAAGACGCAGTCTGGAATCCATGAATGCGGATGATGCGAAAGCTCTGTCTACGAATCTGTACAGACCGCTCAGACAACACTGTGGCATAGCTTCGCCGAGATGCATTGCGTCGGCTTTAGAGAAAAGATCCATATCAGGATGGATGGAAAGCACCATTCCAGCTTTTGTCTCCGCCATACGTTTCACGATATATCGGATGTCAGCGGCTTTGATCAGCGTGTTGTATTGGATTTCGATCACGATGTCTGCGATCTGCACCAAGTCGATAGGAAGATTGTATTCAGTCTCGTAAGCAGGGTAGCCGGTATAAAGGAAATGTGGTTCCTTTAATCTCACGTCGACGGAATCATCTCCATAATATCTCTTCAATTCAACAGCGATCTTGGTCTTTTGCTCGTATCTGTGTATGTTCAGCTCATCGTCATCCTTAGTGCACTCGTCGCCAAGCAAAAGGACGAGCACTTTGGGCTTTTCTTCTTTCTCGACGATTTTTGCGATGCTTTCATTTTCTTTGATCTGGTCAAACGGAATGTTTGCCTTCAGACGCATCATGTCGAAGTGGAGATCCATTGCGAAGTTGGCGAGATCGGATGATGTGCCTCTTTCGTTGTTTATGATATTTTCGTATCCTGGCAAATAGACTTCATCGTAGAGAGCGTCGCAGATATGGACTATTTCTCCACGTTTGTTGAATGAGTTGTTGAAGATCATTCTGTCTAGTTGCATGAATCCGTTATCTTTCTGATAGACGTCGTATTTCTCGCAGTTTATTCCGAAGACGGTGCCGAAATCTCTGTCGTAGACGGACATTCCGGTCGTCGGGTTGGCAAGACGCATTCTGATTCTGCGGCCGTTCACCAATTTGTTGTAGTCGGAGTAGGTGATCATCGCGTCGGTCTCCACCATCACACGGACCAATTCCGACAATTCGCTTGGGTGTATATTGTAGTCAACAAGACGGCTGAAGAAGATCGCATAATGTCTATTCTCTGGTTTTGAGCTTTTCACATATTCAGCTTCTGGTGAACCGAGGACAGCGTCGATCAGACTGCCATTCATTTTCTCATTGGCGTTGCAGTCACGGTCTACATAGATGATGTTGTTCTTCCTTTTTCTGTCAGAGTTGAAATTAGGGAAGTCAAGCTTTATGATTGTTGATGTGAAATTGGCATTATACAGTTTGCCGCCAATCATCACGTCGGAAGACAGGTTCACATCCTTGATCAGTTCCTGGAATTTGTCTTCACACGCCTGATTGCGGAATGCGGCGTAGAATATTAGCGATATGTTGATGTTTTCGATTTCCATTACCTGATTGTTTATTTGTTAAAACCTCTTGACAACATCTCTATTGTGCGGATAGAATCCTTGTAGTTGTTGTTTGCGTTTATTTTCTCAACAGAAAGAGAAGAATCGGAGTTGCCTCCCCATCTGCGGCAGCAGTACAGACTGTCGTAGATTCTTCCGATCTTGTATTTCTTCGACATCTGCAATCCCACAGCGTAATCCTCGCCATAACTTGCGTTAGGGATAGGTATCTCCACAAGTACAGGAGTGAAGAATGCTCGTGGCGCTCCCAAACCGTTGATTCTGACAGCGTTGTTAGGACCCTCTTTGTCTGTCCACTCTTTGTGGGCGATCAATCCCGGTGGGATAGGGTTGAGGTCGAAGTCTGTAAGTGAGTATGATCCGATCACCATCGCGCATTTGTTCTGTTCAAACGCATCGACTATCTTCTGCAAAGTGTTTTCGTCCTGATAGACGTCATCGCTGTCGAGCTGGACACAGTATAGTCCACATGCCTCATGGCGTACAGCCTCCATCCAGCATCCTCCGATTCCGAGGTCTGTGCGAGATGGGAATATATGGTAGAGACGGTTGTTCTCGTTGGCAAGTTTGATAAGCTTGTCAGTTGTCTTGTCTGTGGAGAAATTGTCGACTACGATCACATTCACTTTTCCGTCTTTCAGTTTTTGGCTGAGTGCGGATTTCACAGCGTCTTCAATAGTTTTCTCACGGTTTCTCACAGGAATGATCACCGAGACTTTGAATTTGTAGTTCTCGGCATAGTCCGTGGTCTCTATTTTGATTCTGTTTGTCTGAGTGTAATCGATATATGTCCCTGCTATTTTAGAATACTCAAGATATGCTCTTTGCATCTCGAGTTGTTTAAGTTCATTGTTAGGGTTGACATAGTCAAACTGTTTGTCTTCGGCGCTACGGCTGTCGAATTCGCTCTCCTGATACAGAGTCTGGCGGATATGGTATGTGTCGCCATTCTGGCAAAGCATCAGACGCATGAAATAGTAGGCTGCGTAGTCATAATCATCGGCCATCTTCTCGCTCGCCTTGACCCATTCCGATGCTTTGTAGAGCACGATGCTTCCCATGTTGAAGTCTTCTCTCACGCTGCCTATCTGTGGAGCTATCACAGGAGTGTCGTGGGCCTCTCCTTCGGAAATGGTGATGTAATTCGAGTAGACGCATGTGCGTCCAGTGTAAGCGGCTGCAAACGCAAATTCACTTTCACCTCCGTTGATGAGTTTGCAATCCACATTGTGTGTGATGAGCATCAAATAGTCGTCTGGGCAGAAATTGGCTTTTTTCAAAGCTTGGGATACCTGCCACACCGAACGACTGCTTCCTAAAATATGTTCGGCATCATCCACTTTGTCAAGCAGAATGTAGTCTGCCTCTGCAGTCTTTTTCCCATTGAATCTGTTTCCGACGCTCTCGTCTACAAATTCAGTATATACATATATTTTCATTTTCCTACTTTGTCGTTTTCTTTGGTGTTGTTTTCTTTACAACATTTTTTTTCTTTGCCGTTGCTGTCTTCTTGGCGGCATTCTTCGATTTTGACGCTTTGTTTTTGCTTCCTGTCAAACCGAAAAATGTGACAAGTTCTTTCATGAATTGGTTTTGTTCATCTTCATCTATGCTTTCAAACGGAACCGCGCTGATGAGAGTGTTCAGTTTGCCTTTCTGTCCGACAGCTGCAGGCTCGCCATTCTCAAGGTATCTGAACACGACGAATGCGTTTGGATTGCCTTTGTCGAGAATGTTAGGCGACGCTACTGTGTATTGGCGTTCACTAGGCCTGTTGTTGAACTTATAGCTACGTTTGAAGTCATTCTTGATGCTGAATGAACTTTGTATCTGACTAAGTTGGATATCACTTTTTGGTAGTGGAGTCAGATACTCGATAGCATGAGTCTTACACCATAGAATGTCCGCTGTCGCTGCTTTTAGTTTAACACCCAAAACCTCATTGGCGAATTTCGCTACGGAAGGGTATTCAGCTTTTGTCTCTTCAAGTTCCGACATGATGTATGCTCCAGACATGAAGAGGTTTCCTCCAGATAACAGATATTTCGACAATCTTTTTCGTGTGGCATAATTCAGCACGTTGTAACGCTTTTGCATTCCACATTTTGTCTCTTTCTCCATTCCAAGGATGTAGTCCACCATACAGAAATTGTTTTTGTCGACGTTGTTGTATGACTCAAACGCTTCGTCGCTCGTTGAAACGAAACTGAATCCTAGTGAGTGCAGTGCTTTTCCATGCACGTATGGATAGTTGAATGTGTTTCCTGCGATGATCTGACCTTCCAGATTTTTCTCACAAGCTCCGAATCCCGGTTGGTCGTTGGAGATATATGGGTCACTTTTTGTAAAATTAGTTTGACTGCCAGTTTTGGATATGTCTCTTATGTAAGGCACTCCTGGGTCTTTGCTGTCTACAAATCCACCTGACAGAGAGTCTTCAAAGAATTCAGGTCCGGACACGCGGTTGAATCCATTCACGATCAGCACTCTTCCTTTCTCTTTGGAAGCGATGCTTGCAGACAAAATCTCAGTAGGGAAGCTCTCTCCACCTCTGTTGACTGCGGTCACTTTGAACCTGTAGATGGAATCTTTGTGCAGTTCCATTGAGTATTTGTTGCTTTCCAAATAGATTCCGTTGTTGAAACCGTTGTCACCGATTGCTGTGTAGAGGAGGTATCCGTCTGTTGTGACGGAAGGTTCGAGACTGTCTTTTGTTGGTCTCCAAGATAAGTTTATTTTGTCTCCGTTGAAATCAATTGAGAAGTGAGATGGCGCGAGCGGAGTGAATTCGTAGTCCTCAATCTTGTTGATGCTGGCTATGAATTTTATGACAGCCTTGTAGATGGAGCGTGCGACGGTAAACTTGAATTCAGGGTCGAACGCATACTTCATATCCTCAAAGTTTTGATGAGAAAGAAGTTCAAGCAACATAGTAGGGACCTCAGGCACTCTTGCCTCGTAATAGGCCTCGTCTCTCAAACCACGGTTATGCCAGTCTGGACAATATACTTTTTTGATGTCCTCGACCACCTGTGATTCCACCATGTCTGCAAAATCACGTGATGCCATGCGTGAAAGACCGGTAGGGTATTCCGTTTTTCCCATATCGCTTGTCAGGAATATTGCCAGTGAGCCGACAGTAGACGTGTCGATGCCGGCATCAGTATGGAGGGCAAGAGCCAAGTCGATAGGTATGCCAATTCCTTTTGTTTTTTTGTTGAGACGCGAGCCTCCCGACAGAGCGTTCACCCAAATGGCGCGGCTCATGTAGTCTGTTTTGTATTCGTTGTTCTGGCCGCAGTAGACGCTGTCGGAGAATCCGGCCATCTGTAGCCAGTAGCGAGCGCATTCCAGATATTTTGGCTTTTCACTTGTGAAAAAGAATGGATCTGGAGCACCAGGGATAGGAGCGATGCTTCTCTCCACACATCCGACGCCGCCTCCGAATTTCACAGCGTCAGCGGTGACATGATTGCCTTTTTCTTCACTTTGGTTAGTCAGACGCACCTTGCCCATCTCCGGATGTGATCCGGCTTTGAACTTGAATGTGCCGAGGTAAATCCATGTGCCGCCACCTTTAGTCTGGTCTACCACAAACTCCGTTTCTCCACCAGTATGGAAGACAGTGTAGTGGGCATCTTCAGTGCTTTTGGAAACAGTCTTATATGACACATAAACCGCATATTCTCCATCTTCAGGAATCTCAGGAATCCAGTCAGTGTAAGCAGAACCGTTAGGATGGGAACGGATCACGCGATAAGAACCGTCTTCGAACGGATTATCTCCATGACGATATATCTTTTTCTTTTGTGCGAATCCTGTCGTGTCGACTCTATCCGGGGTTGGATTGTGCCATTTGGCGCGACGAGCATTTTCTTCCACGTATTCAGTGGTCTTCGCTGTTTCAAAATCCACAATTACCTCATTCTTCTGTACATCCCTTTCTCTTGGATAAAAAACGTTAGCTCCAGCGTTTTCCAACATCGGAATCAGGTATGGCAGAACGACCGAAGGGGTATAAGTGTCTTCGGAGATTCCCCAGAAGCGAGGACGTTGCAGAATCCAAAGGTTTTGTGACGGTTCGAAATAGTAGCCGTGACTCGCCCATAGAGCGATGTGTCGGCCCTGCAGACCAGCGGAAGGAGCACATGGAGCACCAACCTTAGTGACCACATTCTTTAAATCATCTTTGTCTCTGTTCCTGAGATTGAGTATTCGGGACTTGTCTTTTTTTGTCTCTTTACGCATGTCATTAGGGACATAGTCATAAATATTTTTAGAAGAGATGTATAGCTCGACATCGAAATTTGTGTATGGGGCAGGAAGATTTTTGCTGATGCTGTCTTTCAACGCTTTGATTGCGTCTTCTCTGTAATTGACATTTCTGAAAGGTTTGCTGAGGGAAATTTGGATTAGAGAGTCGCTCAGACTTGCGCTGTAATTGTCAACTTTAAGGTTACCGTATCTCAAAGTCGGATAGTTTGCCTCCCTGAACCACGTAAAGACACTGTCAAGCGAACTGTTGATCGAACCGTCCGTTTTTTGTGCCGCTATGCTGATGCAAATAGCTAAGAATAAAAAAATACTGTATAATCGTCGTGTCACGTCTTAGATTCTTAATATGTGTGCAAATATAGCATAAAATCAATTTTTATACAAAAATCTTGAATGTCGAATTAAAATAATGCTTATATTCGCACCGTCTTTTATAAGACAAGATTAAGTAGTAATATTTCAGTTCGTTTTATGTGATTAATTATCCAAGCATTTCTATGGGAATAGAGGTGCTTGTTTTTTTGTAAAATGCTATAGATTTCAAAGCACGATAAAATGAAAATTGTAAAGGGCGGAACACCCTGACATTCCCCTCTGCAGTTTGAGTCATAGGCGAGCACTTTAATAAAATTTTACATGAGGACTTTCTGAATATGAAACCTATTTGAAAACTGATAAATTTATAAATTAAAAAATGTTAAAAGTTGTTGAGTAGCATAGTTTATTTGTCATTGAAAACTTTTTTATTATCTTTTTCTCTTATAACTTTGCATTGTTCGTGAAATAGGTTTAATTTTAGGACAAAGATTTAGGATACGCAAATTTTTAGGATATGACACAGGATGATTTGGATTTGCTGAAGCAGATGGGAATTTCAGAAGAAAAACTTTCGGAACAATTGGATTGTTTCAAAAACGGTTTTCCTTTTTTGAAGGTTGTGTGTGCAGCCACTGTAGAGGATGGAATTTTACATCTGTCTGACAAAAGCAAAGATAAATATATCTCATTATGGAGAGAATATTTGGCCGCAGGTCATGATGTGTTGAAATTTACACCTGCATCTGGAGCAGCAAGCCGTATGTTCAAGGATTTGTTTGCGTTCAGAGATAGAGGAGGGGAGCCTCAAACAGACTTTGAGCAGAAGTTTATTAGCGAAATCCAGAAGTTTGCTTTTTATGAGCAGCTTAATAAAGTATGCTTGAAGAACGATGGAAAGAATGTTATGCGTCTTATCACAGAGAAGCGTTATACTAACGTTCTGGATGCGTTGCTTGAACAGAATGGATTGAACTACAGATTCTTGCCAAAGGGTTTGATACAATTCCATAAAAATGATAAGGGTGTTCGCACTGCTTTTGAGGAACATTTGGCAGAAGGTGCGATGTACGCGAAAAACAAAAATGGTATAGTTCGTTTGCATTTCACTGTGTCTGAGGATCACCTTACATATTTCAACAGATTGTTGTCTGAAAAGGTTGCTGAATACGAATATAATTTCGGAGTCCAATACGACGTCACTTTCTCTGTGCAGCGTCATAGCACAGATACTGTCGCTGTCGACGAGAATAATGAACCTTTCCGTTCCAGCAATGGAAAGATGGTCTTCCGCCCAGGTGGCCATGGAGCGTTGATTCAGAATCTTAATGATATCGACGCTGAAATCATCTTTATCAAGAATATCGACAATGTTGTGCCGGATGCTTTGAAACAGCCTACTGTTGAATATAAGGCTATGTTGGCTGGCGTTCTTGTCGAATATCAGGAGAAGATGTTCAAGTATTTGAGAAAGCTCAACAACGCTTCTGTCAGCGACAAGGAGTTGGATGAGATAGAGAAATTCGTAATTGAGAAGCTTCATGTAGACGCTGCTGATTGCCCTCTTCACCTGGCAAATAAAATTGAATACTTGAAGAAGAAGTTGGATCGTCCTATCCGCGTCTGCGGTATGGTCAAGAATGAGGGTGAGCCCGGTGGTGGACCTTACGTCGCAGTTAATCCTGACGGTAGCCATTCTCTTCAGATTCTTGAAAGCGCGCAGTTCGACAAGAATGATCCTGAGCAGATGACTATATTCAAGGAGGCCACTCATTTCAACCCTGTTGATCTCGTATGTGGAGTGAAAGACTATAAGGGCGACAAATATGATTTGACTAAGTTCGTCGATCCAAATACTGGTTTCATCTCAAGCAAGAGCAAGGATGGCAAGGCGTTGAAGGCACTTGAACTTCCAGGTTTGTGGAACGGTGCGATGAGCGACTGGAACACAATCTTCGTGGAGGTGCCTATCGACACATTCAATCCAGTGAAGACGGTGAACGACCTTTTGAGAAAAGAGCATCAGATGTGATTTGCATTCACGTCGTGAGATATAAAAGAGGGTATATCAAAATTGAAGAATGGCGATATATCCTCCTTTTTTTATCTTTTTTCAAACCTACACCATGATTTGGCGTACCCTTGCCCCATCTTTGTAGAAAAATTATAAGAATATGAAGAACAACGATAGAGGACAAAGTTTGATCAACAAGTATGTCTGGGTGATAGAGACCATCTATCGCAGACATAAGATATCTTACAATGATCTGAATGAACTATGGGTCAATGATAAAGATATCAGCAGAGGTAAGGATCTTCCCAAACGGACCTTTGACAATTGGCGTGTAGTCATAGGAGACATGTTTGGCATCGACATCTCCAATGAGAATTCCGGCAGATACCGTTATTATATCGAGAATGAGGAAGACATCAACGAGAATGGAATACGGTCGTGGCTATACAATGCTTTTTCAGTCAGCAATGCTCTGGCAAACAGTCAGAGTATAAAAGATCGTATTCTGTTGGAATATATCCCGTCGGGACAAGAATATCTGCATCCTATCATCTCAGCCATGAAGGAGAACCGTGTGCTCAACATAACATACCACAGCTATTGGAAAGATGTGGAAAGCAATTTCGATGTCCAGCCATATTGTGTGAAACTGTTCAGACAGAGATGGTATATGGTGGCAAAAAGCACCTATTATGACGAAGGTCCGAGGATATATTCATTAGACCGAATTCGTGAACTTAACACGAAAGATGAGACTTTTGTCATGCCGAAGGATTGGAATGCGGAGGATTATTTCAACGGATGTTTTGGCATCATAGCCGACCAGAGCGTAGAGAAGCAGATGGTCAAATTGAAGGCGACGGCAATACAAGCCAAATATATTCGTGATCTGAAGATACATGAGTCGCAGAAAGAGATAGAACGCAATGAAGAGTACAGCATCTTCACATTCAACATCCGACCTCAGTTTGATTTCCAGCAGGAGATTTTGAAGAACGGGGAAGAGGTAGAAGTGCTGGAGCCGCAGTGGCTCAGAGAAGAGATTGCAGGAAAGATAAAAAGAATGTCAGACAGCTATAAGGAGGATTGAATTATGAAAGATATGAATAACAGATGGTATAAGGGACGACGTCACAACGCATCCGAGCCGAAAGATTACCGAGTTGGACTAAGTGATTTTGCGGCGATCGATTTTGAGACCGCCAATTATGAACGCTCCTCAGTTTGCTCTGTTGGAATTGTGATTGTGAGAGACGGGGAGATTGTCGACCAGTTTTACTCGCTCATTCAGCCCGAGCCAAACTACTATAATTACCGTTGCAGCCAGGTGCATGGATTATGTTGTGAGGATACGGACGACGCGCCAGTGTTTCCCAAAGTGTGGGAGCAGGTAGAGCCACTGATAGAAGGACTCCCCCTCGTCGCCCACAACAAAAATTTTGATGAGAGTTGTTTGAAAGCCGTGTTCCAAGTTTACCAGATGGACTATCCTGATTATGAATTCTACGACACGTTATGGGCAGCCCGTCGAGCATTCCCATATCTGGAGAACCATCAGCTTCACACCGTAGCGGCAGAGTGTGGCTACATCCTAGAAAACCATCATCACGCCCTTGCCGACGCTGAGGCTTGCGCATGGATAGCGAGGGAGATACTGTGAGGAAATTATGAATTATAAATTATAAATTAAAAATTGGGGTAAGTTGATAATTCTCAGTGGGTCAATTGTTCCATGCGATGGCAAATGACGCTTGAAAAAGTTAATGCTATGTGAAAATAGTTGGCTTTAGGTTGTGAAAAATAATTGTTTTGGATATATTTGGAGGATATAAATATGCAATGATCCGTATCTATGGCTTATGTTCTTGCCAATGTTTAAGCTTGTGCATGGATTGCGAGAGACATTATAAAAAAAATTTATATGGAAAATATAGCATCATTATCCCAACGAATAAAGGGTGAAATAGACAGGACTACGATAAATCTTCGAGAATATCTTGGGCTACTGCATAATGAGGGAAGTTTTGTAATACCTGATTATCAGCGTGGCTACGTATGGGGACAGCGAAAGAAAGATGAACCGACTGACTCCGTTTCCTACTTAATAGGTACTTTAAAAGATGCTTATCGTCAAAAAAAGGATGTCTTTTTGCAAGGAATTACAGTGCATAGGGATACTAACTCCTACGATATTAATTTGGTTGATGGACAACAACGAACAACCTTTTTTTATTTGCTACTCAAATTTTTAGGATATGACGGAGCATTAAAAATAAAGTATCAAATTCGCAATCAATCTAACGAATTTCTTGCCAATATAGATTTAGAATCCATCAATAGAGATGAAAAGGAGAATTTTCAAGATATTTTCTTTTTCAAAAGGACTCTTCGTATATTTACAAGAGAACTTGAAGGATATAACAAACAAGATTTCTTGACATTCATTTTAGATCATGTGAAGTTTTTGTTTGTTATCATTCCTGAAGAACAAGCGAAGATTGTATTTACAATGATGAATGGCAATAAAGCCAAAATGACTGATGAAGAGCTTATTAAGGCAGAACTATTGAGATGTGCTTCACTAAAGCACGATATTATAAAAGAAGCTGAACACTCTGAGATGCGCAGTCGTTTGGCTCGTGAGTGGGATTATTGGTTACACTGGTGGAATGATGATAATATAGTGAAGTTCTTCCGTACTGATGCTAGGCAATTGGGGTGGTTATTGCCACTTATAGCTAATAATAACAAAACATCTTTCAAAGATTTCCGTAATAGAATGCTTAGTGAGCAAAGCATAAAACAATCGAAAACAGTATTTAGAAGAATGAGACTGCTTCAGAAAAGTATAGAAGATGCGTATAACGACTCGAAATCGTACAATTATCTTGGTATGATTCTCTACATTCGAAACAATTCAGAACAAAGATTTGCATTTCTAAGATGGTATTTTGGACAGAATAATCAAAATGAAGAGACCCGTGCAAAGTCTGAAAAAGAACTTAAACGTTATTATGATTGGGCTATTATTGGCGTAAATCATGAGGACATTGTTTCCAGAAATATTGAGAGGTATAATGATGCCAGAAGGACATTCTTGACTGCGCTCGAAAGTAATCTGTTGTTTATACAAAACTATGAGGTTGCTTATAGATGGCTTCTTCGGCAAAATATTAAACAAGATAATCAAATTAGGCAAGATAATAAAGGCCCAAAAGATATAGGACGCAAATTTAATTTTAATATCGAACGAGATCGTTCTTTAGAGCACATATATCCCAAATCCAAGATTGGGCATAAAAGTGATGATGGAGAATCGATTGGTTGGAATGATGAGAAATTGGACGCAAAACATCTATCAGAAATTGAGTTGTGGCGCGAAGACATGACGTGGACTTGCCCTGAAGACAATCACGTTTATCATGGTTCTGAGCATTGCATTGGGAATTTAGTTTTATTGTACAAAAGAGATAATTCCAAGTTTAACGATGCTGATTTCAGACAAAAGAATCATTATTTCTTTAGGGATTTGGATGATGAAGCCTTTGAGAGCCGCCACTTGATTCATACTACTATGATCTTTTCAGATGTAAGTTGGGAAGATGAAAATACTGGTAGCGCATGGAATAAAGAACAGGTTCCTCATCGGAAATATGAGGAGTTGAAGTGTTTTTATGAAGAATATCCAGAACTTAATGTTATAAACAATGAGTAAATTAGTTAGTGGGAATACATACTCCCTAAAAGATATCTTCTCAGGGGAAAATGACAAAATTATTATCCCTGATCTACAGAGAGACTATTGTTGGGGCAATCCATACTCTAAAGATAGTGAAGATTCTCTGGTAGATTCTTTTCTTGACAGCGTTCTTAGCCTATTCAAACAAGACCCTGATAAGGATATTACTATGGGATTGATATATGGCTATTACGACGAGCTTAAGCCTTATCACCTACAATTATGTGATGGTCAACAACGCTTGACAACCTTATTTCTTATAATGGGAATTATTAATAGAAATGTGAACAATAGATATAGAGAATTACTAATCTCTAATTTCGAATTAAACGAAGATGACAAGGACCCCCACCTGCTCTATGGAATTCGAGAGAGTTCTTTATATTTCCTTAGTGATTTATGTACACACTATTTCCTCGATTCCAAAGTTTCATTTAAGGAAATAAAGAGCCAGTATTGGTTTTTGAACTCTTATAATCAAGATCCTACAATTCTTAGTATATTAAGAGCTCTCGAAACAATAACAATTCGCCTGAAGGATATTGATGCATTAAAGGCATTAGGTGATTTCTTACAAAATCACCTAAAGTTCCTATTTTATAATATGAATGACAGACAAAATGGCGAAGAGACTTTTGTTGTAATTAACACTACAGGTGAACCATTATCTGCAAATCAAAATCTAAAGCCACTCATTATCCTGGAAAATCCTGACTATGTACGGACTGCTATTGATTCCAATGGAGTTGAAATAGAACATGATACAGCAAATGATTGGGAGAAAATGGAAACTTGGTTTTGGAAACATAGAAGGCTTAATGATATCGATACCTCAACAGAAGGCATGCTTGCTTTCCTTCATTGTGTCAGGGTTCTAGAGAGTGTTTCTGAAGCAGATTGGCATCATACAATAGACATCAGTGATGACAAGTTCCCAATTACAATTAAAATGAAAAGTATTTGGGATTGGTTTTGTGCATATAAAAGAATTTATGAACTTGATTATACCTGGTTATCGATTCCAAATATAATTTATCCAGATAACCAGACACATTATACACAGAAAGATCTCTATTCTATTCTACCTGCGATGCTCTATTGCAAAAACAATATTGATGCGACAGATGTAGATGTTCAGAGAATATACCATCTCTTTTATAATATGGGAAGATACAGGCCTGTAACACGTTCTTCTCAAAATGAAGCGATTAGAGTACCAGCATATCGGTCATGTCAGTTGGTAAATAAACTTCCATCAAAGGACATTTTGTCATTACTCGAAGTTAATTCTTTTGATGTTGATGAAGAGAAAACGAAACTATCATTTATCTGTAAATATAAAGAAAATGAATCTCAACGGTGTCATATTGAAGAATTATTCGCATGCGCAGAAAACTTTAAGATTTATGCTGGAAAAATATCAACATTAGTTAATTGGAGTGAATTGTCCATAGAAAAGCTTGATTTCTTCTATAATAAAATTAAGGAGCTTTGGGAAGAGCCTAATTGTCTTAATAAATTGCGACGTGCATTATTAGCATATGGTGTTAATGACTACCCTATGCAAACAGGTTATGCAAATTTGACTCTCTGTTCAGATTCAGAGTGGCGTGATTTGTTTGAAAAGCAAGGAAAACAAATCATTACCTTTATAAACAATGGTAGAATAGATGATATTATAGCGAGTCATAATGACATAGAATCTCCTTTCTATCCATTGATTCATAATGAGTCATACCTTGATTTCTCAAAAGATCATAAGATACGTGTTCATGCTCAAGGTGTTATTGAGTTAATGGAAAAAACAAAAGCGAGTGCTAACTTTCTGCTATTCCATAGAGGCCAAGTGTTTGAGAAAAATATGGTAGATATGAATAATTGGAATGGATTCTGGGTATGGTCAGATGGTAATAATTCTGTATTTTACTCTAGTTGTTACGTATATAATATTACACTTGATATGCGAATAATAGGTAATGACTATCAGATTGTTGTTTGGATAGATAGATGCCCTGCAAAACCATCTATTAAAATTGAGACTATAAAATCTTTGGGATTCAATAGTGTTAACGGAGAATGGATATACCCTCTTATTTCTAATCCTATAGCAGCAAAGAACAAATTTATTGAATTGACCAAGAATTTAATTTAGTTTGTCTAATATACTGGGAAAAAATGTTACAATACATCACCAACACCGCCCACTACACTGAAGTGCTATCACGGGTAAGATCTGTGAAGCATATTGGAATTTTTTGATTTTTCTTCACCCTCTGCTACCATTTCGCAGAGGGTGTCGTTTTTTTTTGTCCTAAACTAAAATTAGATAAAATGAAACATGGATTATCAGATTTGGACAGTTTGATTAGTAGAATTCAACCTGTACAAAAAGAAGAAACGGTTTATGATGCCAGAACAGTTGTACAAAAATTATTGGATAATGGCTTTATTTCTGTTGATGAGCTTTGTGACAATTTTTGTGGTGATGGTGAAATTCATCTTCTGGAAACATCAGTTGATGCCAATGACTCTGATCGAATTGGGCAGACATTTGAGCAAATCAAGAAATATCTCCAAAATTGTGGACCGTATGGTTATATCTATATGTGTTTCTTTTATCCTGCAGAATATCCTTTGCAGATAGATGAACTGTGTTCGTTTATGGGACAAATACATTCTTTTGGGGATAACTTATATAATGATGAATTTTACTTATTTCATAATCATCAAATTTCTAAGAAAATTCAGAAGACTATAGTTTGGAACGCCGTACCAATTTCTAAAAGTTCCAAGTTGCGGACAACGGTACTGATGTGATTTTTTTTTGATTTTTATAAAACCTCAGCAACGGCTTTGCTTAGGATGCCGTTTATTTTGCTGTCAATATTAATTGTATTTGATATGGCAATAAACGTAAATGAATTATTTGGCATTTTGGATGTGATGCCGGCAAAGCAGAATATTATGCTTGTCGGTAAGCATGGTATTGGTAAATCGGAAATTCTCACAGACTATTTCCATAAGTTGGGGATTCCTGTTGTCACTTTGTTTCTGGGGCAGATGAGTGATCCCGGTGACTTGATCGGATTGCCACGTCTTGACGAGCAGACTGGCAAAACTGTTTTTATCCCTCCATACTGGTTCCCTGTCGATGGCAATCCAGTCGTGCTGTTCTTGGATGAACTTAACCGTGCCCGTCCAGAGGTGTTGCAGACGATCATGGATCTTGCCCTCAACCGAAAATTGGCAGGCCGAACTCTTCCTGCTGGCAGTCGTTTGATATCGGCTGTCAACGATGGGGATGAGTACCAACTCACCGATCTTGACCCCGCGTTAGTTTCTCGTTTCAATATTTTCGAGTTTTGTCCGTCGACGTCGGATTGGTTGATTTGGGCCCAGAAAAAGAATTTGGACAATCGTGTTGTTGCGTTTATCCGTAAATATCCTAAGTTTTTGGATGGTAATGACGTAACCACAAAATCGGATATGGGATTGGAAAAGACTCCAGACCGCCGTGCATGGGAAAAGGTGTCGGATTGCATTGCCAATATAGAAGAGATTACAGAACTGCACAAAAAAATGATTGCCGGTATTGTCGGCCCAATTGCTACACAAGCGTTTACTCAATCGTTGTTCTCTGATAAAATACTTTCAGGTGGCGATATCTTGCTGAATTACAAGAAACATAAGGAGAAACTCAAAAAATACAAGTTGCATGAGATTGCAATTGTCAATGAGGATGTGTTCCGTTTCCTTGAGACCGACGAATCTGTCGCTGACAAAATAATGACTATAGCCGTTAATCTTACATCCTATATTAACGATTTGCAAAACGCCAATCGAAATGAGGAAATTGCTCATTTCGCCTCTTTCTTTGAAAATGAGAATTACCCAAAAGCGGTGATTTTCATTGTCACTAATGTTTCTGAAGTGTATAATAAATTAATAAAATTTATTGAAAGCTTATAAAACAGATATGATTGATCTGCAAAGAGAATATGATGGTTGTTGGGAAGTGTTTCATAGGCAGTATCCTTATGTGGAAAGACCAAAATTATATATAAAAAAACTAAGAAAGGCGTGGGGATTATGTGCTAAACGGTATATATCCCTCAATCAAAAATTGCAAAAATTAGATGATGTATATTTTGTCCGACATGTCATATATCATGAGATGAGCCATCTGATTCATATGAATCACAGTAGGGCATTTTATGATGTTTTGAAACAGTTCGATCCTCTTCTGAAGAAAGAAAATGAGAAACTCCATAAACGTGTTGAGGCTTTTAAAGCGATTGTTGAACGGAAAAAATTGACTGAAAATGATAGCGATATTTAAACAGATTATTGATAGTTGGTTTTTGAGGGAACCTGCGTTATTCAATATTTTCTGTCGGCAGCATTTGGTGGAAAATCCAGTGATGGATTGTGCGATTCGGTGTGGAAAGGGAAGGGTGGAATATAATCCGGGCAGGATCCGCCAGATTGCTGACAACGAAGAACATGTGGAGGAGATGTTGCGGCTGGAAATGATTCGCTTGTTTTTGAAACATCCCTACGAACGGCAGCCAGAATGCAGTTTGCCTGCAGCACTATCTCTAGGAAGTGACATGGTGATAGACCAGCATTATTTGTTACCACATTTGAACATACCCAAATCTTCGGAGTTTCAGTTGCCACAAAGAGAATGTTTTGAATGGTATGTGAGACAGCTTAATGAATTGTTGCAACAGCCATCGATGCCTGATGAAAAAAGTGAACCAGGCACGGACGATTTTGGAAAATCTGACAATGATACAGATGAACAGAATGATTTTATGTTGGCTGGAAACGGCAAAGAACCCCCGTCGTCGCATACAGGGATTGAAGGCTTCTTGTTGTCAGATGATGAGTTGGGGGAATTGTCGGCACAGTCGGAGTTGTGGGAGAATGATGATTTGCGACGGGAGGAAATCAATAATTTGATACGTGACACGAAAGATTGGGGAAGTTTATCTGGCGGATTGATTGAAAAAATCATTGCTTCACTTGAAGTGAAACTGGATTATCGCAAGGTTATCTCTTCTTTTCATACAAGCATATTGTCGAGCAAGCGACGTCTGACAAGGATGCGTCCAAACAGACGGAGCGGTTTCCTGCAAATGGGCAGCATCTATGATCTTGCCTCAAAACTTCTGGTCGCTGTTGACGTGAGTGGATCCATTGACAACCGGACATTGCAGGCGTTCTATTCTGTCATCGCACATTTTTTCAAGTATGGTATGGAAAGCATTGATGTTGTGCAATTCGACGTGGGGATGCGCGAAGTCTCCACATTCAGAAAAAGACAAACACAGATTGATGTTGAAGGTCGTGGTGGCACGGAGTTTCAGAGTTTGTTTGATTATATCAAAGATAAACGCTGGTATGATGGACTTATCATTTTCACTGATGGTTATGCATCTGAGCCTAAAGTCGAGTTCAGGATGCGGACCAAAGTATTATGGGTTTGCCAAAGTGAAAGTGATTATAAACGTCACGTGGATTGGATGAAAAAAACAGGAAAAGTATGTTGGATAGAGTTTTAAGTTTAAGTATATGGAAACAAAAAAGTTGTTTGGAAAGTTGAAGAAAGAGTCTGACACTTCGACATTGATGCAATTGAACCGACTTTTTTTTAATGAAAAAGTACAAGAGGTGTTAGACAAAAAAGTAGCTGAGGATAAAGATTTTAATGAAGATCTGTTTCGCCAATTTCCGGAGGCGAAAATTTTGGATTACAGAAAAGAAAAAATTAAAATTATTCGTCTTCCCAATGTTGACTTCTGTATGAACGCTTGCTATATAGATAAGGTGTATATATGTTTGTTTTTTCCTTTGGATTACTGTTCTTACCAAAATAACTTTTTATGTTTTTCAAACTGTATTATTGGAAGAATGAAGCTAATCAACGATGCAATGCCGGAGTGGAGAAGTGAATTCAGACAGTTTTGTGAGACAAATGCGAGCAAAATAGAGAAATTCGAAAAGAGTCGTCTAATGAAAATGCATGGGTACAATATACTAGATCATTATGTTTGTTTTAAGACCATGGATCTTCTTTTGATGAAAAAACCATTTTTTTCTTTTTATACATCTGATAATGTCATACAATGGCTGACGGATCATGGTGGTCTGCCAGATTCACAGGATAAAAAGTCATATATATTAAAGTTGAAAAACTCAACGATCAAATATGATTTTTCCAGATCTAAAGAAATAAGAGTATTGAAAAATGAAAGTTGCTTTGATATTGATTGTGTGTATCTGCCATATTTTTCACAAATAGATGAGAATATGCCTAAATGGCTAGAAGAGGGGCAATCTATGCGATATGAATGTTTGAAGAAGAAAAAAATGGAGAATATCTCAGAAAAAGCAACGAAGATGTTGGTGAAGGAAAAAATGAAGGAAATGGGGTGTGAGTATAGATTCTCTGAATATCAATTCACATTGGAAATTAAACTGCAAAAAAAGAGAAAATTAAAATTGACATTACCCAAATCAAATCTGGAAAGGGTAAAGTCGTTGCTCGATCAACTCCCTACATACATTGATTACATCAACAGTGTGCCCATGCATTTTAGAATCTATTTCCAAGATTTCCAGGATAATATAGGCAGTTGGAAAAAAAATGAGTGAAATGTCTCTCTGTTACGAAAAAAACTTTAACTTCCGCCATTACTTGGCTGATGTCTTCTCTTGTTTTGTCTCAAGAATTACTTATTAACGAATAAAAAGTAAAAGGTATGAGTAAGTTTTTTGAAAAATTATCAGAGATGGAGTTGAATTGTTCGGACAGTTCTGCGGTAAATATCATTGGTGAAATATACGACAATGAAATAAAACTCATTGAGAGAGAAATCTTTTTGGCAACATCCATGGGTAATCGATATAAATTTTCTGATTGCAACAGTTTGCTTTCTTTACGTCGAGATATGATTAACAGGAGAATTTCTGCGTATCCGAAGGACATCCTGCCTTATTTAAAAGATTTTAATGAATCGTTAAGGAAAGCGTTGAAAGAACTATACGACAATGCTCATCAAATCTGGAAAACTATCAAAAATGATAAGTCTTTTTGTGGAGACATGGAGTTGACAGCAAAATGTTTTTTCCGCTACGACTATCCAGAACATCATCCCATACAAGATGAGGATAGACAGAAACTATGGAAAGCGATTTGTGATTTTGAATGGAATCCGATATATAAGGATGGGGTAAGTCTTTTTCCACTGACTTTCCCATCCGATGAGAATGTTTCTTTTGAGTCGTTCATTGGAATGGACTGTCCTTCTGGCACTTGGCATGTTGGGATAGATAGAGAACTGACGAAAGATATGAACATCATAAACGCTCTATACAACCTCTACGAACATACGAATTTTGCTATTACAGATTTTATCTATGTGCGTAGGTTTGAAACAGAAATCAATATAGAGGTTAGGAAAAAAATATGAAAAGAGGTGACAGATTAGGATTTTATGGAGGGTATACCAAAATGAAAGTTGAAATTTTGATATTCCCTCTTTTTGAAATAAAGCTAAATGATATTGAGTGTGTGATACTCAAAATATTATATAGAATTCTGAATTTTTACAACAGAAATGTTTTGTGACATTCTTTTTGTGAAAAATGTGTTTGCTTTCTTGGATATAATTATGAGTAATCTTAAATTAGCAACAATAAAGTTGAAATTTGTGTAGGTGACGAGGATTATTATTGAATGTCTCAAAATTTAGACTTAAAATACAATAGAAATGACTATGGAAATGAAAAAATATCAGGAACTGTTAGATGAATTTTTGAAAATACCAATTTCTAAAGAAGAAAAGACTTTTATGGGTATCTGTCAGTATCCTACGAGTCGTTTTGAGGAAATTTGCAGTAGAGTATTGGCTTTTTATTTTAATCCTAATGAGGAACACGGGTTCCGTGATTTATGGTTTCGTGCGTTGAATCAATGCATAAAACAAGAAGGAGAATATTGTAAGCCTAAAAACATTAGGTTTATTTTGGAAGAGCATACGTCTTGTGTTGAAGAATGTGAAAACAAAAGAATAGACATTTTAATTGAAGCCGATAATACGGTTTATGCTATTGAAAACAAAATAGGAGCACAGTTATATAACAACTTAAAAGTTTATTCAGAACATATTGAGAAAAAATACAAAGAAAATTTTATTAAGAAAAAAAAGATAGTTCTAACAGCTCACGCACTAAATTCGATTGAAAAACAAAAAGCCATTCAAGATGGATTTGAAGAAATATCATATAAGGTTCTTTTTGAGCAAGTAAACTCCATTTTAGGTGATTACATTGTTGATTGTAACGTGAAGCAATTGACTTTTATGATAGATTTTATGAAAACAATAAATAATAAAATGAAATTTATGGGGAATAGAGAACTTGAAAATTTCTTTTCTCAGCACAGAGAGGAAGTTGAAAAATTAATTTATCATTACAACGAATGGAGAAACGATATCACTAAACAACAAACCGAAGCCATTTCTACTTTATGTTACGATATAAAGGAAAAGACAAACGATAAAAGTTGGTGGATTTGGTCTGGTTGGGATTTGGGTATTTCTTTTAATGATAACACAAATAAAAGAATAGGAATAGAATCTTCTTATAAAGAAGAAAATAATGATCCTCGTGCAAAATTTAGAATTTATATTACTACTTGGAACAATCAAAAAGGAACTTCTGCCTTGGATTGTTGGAAACCTTACGAAAGTGATATTATAAAAAAGTATAAGGATTGCTATTTGGATAAAGGAGAGAATAATGAGAATAAGAGGGTTTATTTATTAGTGGCGGAAATAGAAGGATCCAAAACTGAAGAAATAAAAAATAAATTGTATGAATGTTATTCTTTCTTAAAAGATTTGGCAGTTAAGGTGTCTTATGTCTAAAAGTTAGAAATAATTATCATTTAAAATTAAAAGTTTCGGCTATGACCGAAACTTTTTTTCTTTTTTTCCAAAAATTATTTTGCATTTGTGAAAAGAATACTAACTTTGCAGTACAAAGTACTTTTAATTATAAAAAGCACATGGAAAAAAGTGAAGCATTAAATACACTAAACGAAATAAGAGACATGATGGCGAAGTCATCAAAAGTCCTTTCTTTGAGTGGAACATCGTCTGTCTTTGTCGGCGTTTTCGCGATTATAGCGGCATACATTGCCAACTGCATATTGGAGAATGAATCGTTGGCTCAGAGTGAGAAGACGATAGCTCTAATGTCGGAAGGGGCTCTATTGCTTTGCATCTGTATAACAACAGTTTTTCTTTTCTCAAAAAAGAAGGCTAACAAAAACAACATGTCTTTCCGTTTGGACCAGACTACTCAACAGATGCTCTGGCACTTCGCTCTTCCTCTTGCGGTGGGTGGAGTTCTCTGCTTGACGTTGGTGATGAACAGTTTCTACGGACTCACGTCGTCGATGATGCTTATCTTCTACGGATTGGCTCTCTACAACGCGTCGTCGTACACATACTCGAATGCTAAATATTTGGGCTTGGCCAATATAGTTCTAGGTTTGGTTGATTGTGCCACTGGCAATCATGCCATTCTGTTTTGGGCTCTAGGCTTCGGCGTCTGTCATATCATCTACGGCATCTTTTTCTATTTCAAACATGAAAGAAATTGATTATGAGGGATGAGTTGAAGAATATAAACAAGGCTTTTGAAAGCAAGGTGCGTCTTGGGATCATGTCGGCGCTGATGGTGAACGAGGAATTGGATTTCGTTAGCCTGAAGACGCTGCTGGAACTGACCGATGGCAATCTCGCCAGCCATACCAAAAGTTTGGAGGAGCTGGGCTACATCGAGATCCATAAGCAGTTTATAGGCCGTAAACCAAACACCACTTTCAATATCACAGAGCGTGGAAAGGAGGCATTTGAGGAACACTTGAATGCGTTGGAGTCTTTCTTAAAACTCTCAAGAGGGTAGTGGCCTCTTTTTTTTACTATGTTACTTTGAAATACAAAGTACTTTTTATTTAATGTAGGTTTTACTTAAAATTTAATTGGCTATGAAATTTATTCCAACTCTCGCACTGACAGCTATTGGCTCCATTGTTATATGGATTTTAGGTCATGTTATATGGATTGCAGAGAATGTATCGCATACAATTGTGGAGTTTTATTCTGATTGGATTCCTCAATTCTTATTCAGTTCCTGTATGGCAATCTTGTATTATAGAAAGACTGATACGAACAGGAAGCTGGTGAAAAGTATGATTATTTCTATAATGCCTTTCATATTAATGGTATGCTTTTACGTGGCTTTCTTTCTATTTGTCTTTTTATGTGAGGATTCATTTCCTGTTCCAGATTAATAATCTTTTAGGTTTAGGATCTCAACTCGAAAAATCAGAAGCTCAAGTTTCGTAAGTGGATTTTTTCCCTGGTTGGCATTTAATAGAGGATTGTTAAGGGCGGAACGCCCTAACCTCTTTCTCTGCATTGCGAGCCGTAGGCGAGCACTTTAATAAAACTTTGCATGATGACTTCCTTATTCAATGTCCTTTGTTGTCGCTCGCACTTACGTGCTTGCGATAAAGGGAGGAATAAGGGCGTTCCGCCCTTTGCAATCCTCATTTTCACACAAAATTGAATATGAAACATACTTGCGAAACTAGAATCAGTGGCAAATTAGAATCAAATATTTTTTTTAATCATATACTTTGAAATTCAAAGTACTTTAAAATTTTTAGATTATGGAAACACAAAACGAAAAAGTGGTAGAAACCACATCAGCAGCAACAGAAAACGCAGGTAGAAGAGTCAGCGTTAAGATGGCTATCATTGTCGTACTTTCTCTATTGCTACTCATTCCAATCGGTATGATCGAGGGGTTGATCGAGGAACGTAAAAATAGTTCGGAATACACAATTGAAAAGGTGACGGGACAATGGTGTTTGTCTCAACAGATTGTAGGCCCGACGCTTACCGTCGCCAAACCATACTACACTTCTGTTAAAGATGGTGAGGAGATGAGGCGAGTCAAGGATATGAAGAATGTGGTGGTCTTGCCTAAAAAACTGAACATTAAGGGAGACATCCACAACCAATCACGTAAGAAGGGTCTTTACCAAATCTCTCTTTATACTGCTCCTATCGAAATTGATGGTTCTTTTGAATTGAGCGAGGATATTCAGAATGCCATTTCTGATGACGATAATCCACAAAAATCTGTGACTGTGGAGTTTGCTTTGAGTGACTTGAAGGGAATTTCAGATGTGATGATGATTACAATCGCAGGTAAAGAATTGGAATTGAAACCAAATGGAAAAGGTTTCTTGAATGAGACCAGCAAACTTTCGGCTAAATTGGATCTTGGTGATGTGAATGACATGAAGAATATTCCTTTCAGCATGAAGTTCAACGTCAAGGGTTCACAGTCGCTTAGATTCGTGCCTATTGGTGAGCTGACTACCGTCGCATTGAAATCTAATGCCACAACTCCTAGCTTTACGGGCAATTTTCTTCCTGAAAACAGTGCAGTTACTGATAGTGGATTCACATGTAACTGGAAGGTTTCGTATCTTAACAGAAACTATCCACAGGAATTTACTGAAGCAAAAACTGAAATTGTCAATGCTGTAGACAGTTCAATGTTCGGTGTAGATCTGCTGATTCCTGTCCAGCACTACCAGCAGTCGCTCCGCTGTACGAAGTATGCGATGCTTTTCATCATTCTCACTTTTGCCGTCTTCTTCTTTGTTGAGAATATCCAGAAGAGAAACATCCATCCGATACAGTATCTGTTGGTAGGACTTGCTCTTACTCTTTTCTATTCACTTCTGATCTCACTGTCTGAGCATATTGGATTTGTTCCAGCTTATGTTGTGGCATCTGTGATGACGATTGCCATGCTCACCATCTACACTGCAGCTGTGTTGAGAATTAAAAAGACAGCTTTCTATATCGGTGGTATTCTGACGGTGCTTTACGTCTACATTTTCGTGCTGATCCAGATGGAAACATACGCTTTGTTGGCAGGAAGTGTCGGATTGTTCTTTATTTTGGCTGGCATAATGTATTTGTCGCAGAAGGTAGACTGGAACAGAATTGTAAAATGACATAAGTGTCGCAGAGATAGTTAGGATAGTTAATGACCCATGTATGATGAAAAGTTTCATAGACTGTATAAATTTTATATTTATATCATTTATTGTCATATATCCATTTCTCCTTGTGCCATTTGTAAAGAACAAGAAACATTCAATCTTTTTAATCCTTTCTATTTTTGTCGTAGATGGAATTTTTCTTCTCTTGTATTTCGGATTGGATGATTATTCAACAAAATGGTTGATGGAATACTATGGATATAATAATGATGGAATGTGTGAAAGCGAGTGTTTTCAGAATGTGAAATCAGGCGATAGGGTGATGGTGGAAGGAATGTTGTCACATATTATGGGAATAGGTTGGCCTTTAAGAGCAATGTTTGCCTATGTCATTATCATTCCAATTCAAATTGTATTATCGCTTATAGAGTATTTCGCGATCAGACATTTGACTGATTCAAAAAGAGGGTGTTTTTAATACATACATCATATGTTGCACTCTAAACGCTTGACTCTATTGCAATACCATTTTTGAAACATGTGTTTTGTCTTAAAATTACATCTTATGAAAAGAGCAATTTATATTTTCCTGTTTCTGTTGATCTTTGTGCAGGAAGTGATTATAGCGGTTTATGTAGACGACGCGTTTATTCGTCCATACGGAGGTGATATCATTGTGGAGTGGTTGATATACTGTTTTGTACGCATCTTTTATCCGAAGAGATTTAAGTTGCTGCCGTACTACATATTCCTGTTCTCAGTCGTGATAGAGATCACGCAATATTTCAAATTGGTGGAAGTGATAGGTCTAGGCGACAACAATATCGCTCGTGCTGTGTTGGGAACATCCTTCGCCTGGGCTGACATTATCTGCTATGCCATCGGATGCGTCTGCATTCGTTTGGGGCAGGAGATATGGAGGTTGAGACAGAAGAAGGAATTGGTGTGAAAATGTAGGGGTAGGTCTTGTGCCTGCCCCTATTTGATTTCTATTGTATAGATTATTTATTTTGAATATACTTAATGTTAATAGGAGAATGGGTAAATGTTATAACCTTTATAAAATTGCAAACGGATTTTAAGTTTTTTTTCTTATCTTAGCGGATATTTCTAAAAATAAACAGTATATTATTTCCGAAACCTTCATTTAAGACAAAGTAATGAAACAAGATATAGTTTCCTCTGAATATCTACATGCAGTAAAAGCTATAAAACAAGCAATATTGGAAAGTCGCTATCGGGCAGCAAAGTTAGTGAACAAAGAATTGCTTTCGCTCTATTATTGGGTAGGCAATTATGTCTCTGTCCATAGTCGTGTAGATGCATGGAACACGAATGCCATTGCAACCATCGCAAAAATGCTTCAGCAGGAGTTGCCTGGATTAACAGGTTTCTCTGAGACAAATATCAAGAATATGCGTATTTTCTATGAGGCATGGGGATCTGTGTTAAATCGGCAGTTGACGGCTGCCGAATTGGAAAAGCCTCTAGATTTCAGTGCGTTACAAAATCGGCAACTGGTGGCTGCCGATTTGGATGCCTATGATTTTGAGTGTTTCCTAAGTGTCGGTTTTACTAATCACCGTGAGATTCTAAGAAAGACTTATTCCCTAGAGGAAAGACTTTTTTATATCAGACGATGTGCAAAGGAATTCTGGAGTAAGGATACTCTTAAATATCATCTTACTGAGAATCTTTATAAGAAAGAAGGTTCCATCCAACAAACCAATTTCAACAAGACCCTGGATAATTCAGTATTCAAGCAGCGGGCTTTGCAATCATTCAAGGATGAGTATCTGTTGGATTTTATCAACATAGAAGATCCTGAATTAGTTGATGAAAGGGAATTTGAACAAGGCATCATCCAAAACATCAAAAATTTTATTATGGCATTTGGCCCAGATTTTGCTTTTATGGGCAATCAGTACCGATTGGAGGTGTCTGGTCAGGAGTTTGTCATCGACTTGTTGTTCTTTTCCCGTCGTCTAAAAAGCCTTGTCGCCTTTGAGTTAAAACGTGGAGATTTTAAACCGGAATACACTGGGAAAATGAACTTTTATTTGGCTGCACTTGACAAATATGTAAAGCTGCCGGATGAAAATCCATCAATTGGCATCATCCTTTGCAAAACTAAGAATGAGGAAATCGTGGAATTGTCATTTTCCGACACGACGAAGCCAATGGGTGTAGCAACTTATCGTACTTCTAATGAATTGCCACAGCCACTGAGGGATGCATTGCCTGATATGGAAGAATTGAAAAAACTTATAAAATAATATAACAAAGAAACACTTCGACATATATTTCAGCATCCATTCGATCTACAAGAATGGCAACAAATGCTTCAACATTATTTCCATGCTACAGAGTTGAAAGCAGAACCTGAGCGTATTGAAGGTACTGCTGATGATGAGAAAGAATGAATATTAGTTTCTACAAGATATTAAATATCGAATATCAATATTTTTTATTCTTTTCTCATATTCATTTTTTTCCATAAAATTCTTATTTTTGTGGGGAATAACAAAGAACATATGAATATAGCAACTCTTATATCTGGTGGCGTCGACAGTTCTGTTGTCGTACATCAGTTATGCGAACAAGGTCTTAAACCGGATTTATTCTATATCCAAATTGGTGGCGGATGCGATGGCTTGTCCGATTGCTCTATGGACGACGATATCATGATCTCGACAATGATCGCTAAGAAATATGGCTTGCAGTTTGATGTCGTGAATCTTCACAAGGAGTATTGGGAAAACGTTGTAGGCTATGCCAAAGAGAAGGTTATGCGTGGTCTTACGCCTAATCCTGATGTGATGTGCAACAAACTTATCAAGTTTGGCATGTTCGAGGAGAGAGTCGGCTATCAGTATGATTTCACTGCAACCGGACATTATGCGAGAGCGGTGAGAGAAGGTGGTCTGACATGGCTGTGCACAGCTCCAGATCCAGTGAAGGACCAGACAGATTTCTTGTCGCAACTATCACAGAAACAGATCGCAAAGTCGATGTTCCCGATCGGAGATATGATGAAGAGTGAAGTGCGTAGGATTGCTCAGGAATCACGTCTGCCAAGCGCTTACAGAAAGGACAGCCAGGGAATCTGTTTTCTTGGAAAGTTCAAATACAATGATTTCTTGAAGAATATAGTCGGAGAGAAAGAGGGAAATATCGTCGACAAGGAGAGTGGCAAGATAATCGGTAAACATAAAGGTTTCTGGTATCACACAATAGGCCAGCGTAAAGGCTTGGGGTTGAGCGGAGGACCTTGGTTTGTGGTCGACAAGGATATTGATGACAATGTGGTGTATGTCTCTCGTTGTGAACAGAAGGGAGGCATCTACGGTAATAGTTTCATTGTCACTGCTTTCAACCACCTAACGTTGTCGGAGCATCCGTGGAAGGCTGGGGAAGTGTACGATATCAAGTTTAAGATCCGTCACACCGAGATGTTGAAGTGCGGAAAACTTCGTCTTGCTGATAATGGAATAGATTTGAACGTGGAGAGTTCAGAACCTATTCAGGGAATCGCTCCTGGCCAGTTTGGCGTGATCTATGATGAAGAAGGTAATAAGTGCTACGGAAGTGGCGAAATCCGATTATTGTTGTAAAAGATGAAGAGACTGATTTCAGCAATATTCGCTTTGTGGTTTACGGCCTCTTCGTTTGCCCAGACAAAAGTATATCCGCTTGAAGGAGAGGGATTATGGGCGTTCTATGCTCGTGTCGGACTGAATACCAAAGAGTTGCGTGAACAGTTTTTTGCAATCAATAAAGGAAAGTTTGGAAAAGATTCATCATTGTTGACGGGAGTCGCATATAAAATTCCACATGCTGGAGATGTCTCTACCGTCGACTCGACAAAAAAGATAAAGAAAGTTACGGTAAAGGAGCATGTTTGTCCGCTTGAAGGAGAAGGTTTGTGGGCGTTTTATGCTCGTGTCGGACTGAATACCAAGGATTTGCGTGATGTCTTTTTGGATGTCAATCAGGGCAGATTCGGAAAAGATGCATCCCTGTTGACGGGAGTTTATTATAAGATTCCTACAATAGACGATATTGAGACAGAGTCTGCTCCTGTGGCCAAAGACCAAGTGCCGATGAAACCGCAGAAGAGTGATGTGATTGAGAAACTTTTTGGAAAGGACTACGAAAGAGTTCCAGTCACCAGCAAGGAGTTAGACGGTGCTGTCTTCTATCTTGTCTCTGGTCATGGAGGTCCGGATCCAGGTGCTATCGGCAATTTCGCAGGGCATGAACTTCATGAGGATGAGTATGCCTATGATGTGATTCTTCGTCTTGGCCGACAGTTGATGATGCGAGGCGCGAAGGTCCATTTCATCATTCAGGATAATGTAGACGGAATACGAGATGACCAGTTCTTGCAGACATCCCGACGTGAGACATGTATGGGATCGCCGATACCACTCGACCAGGTTAAGCGACTTAAACAGCGTTGTGAGAAGATAAATGCGTTGTATAAGAAGGATAACAAAGGATATCGCCGTGCGGTATTCATCCATCTTGACAGCCGAAGTGAGAGAAAAAGAATTGACATTTTCCTTTATCATGCAAGGGGTAGCAAACAAGGAAAGATGACAGCTGAAAGTATCCGAACAACGTTGGAGGACAAATATGCGCAGCATCAGCCAAACCGTGGATTCGAGGGCACTGTCAGCCGACGCGATCTGTTTGTGTTGACTGAAACAAATCCACCGTCGATATTCTTTGAACTTGGCAATATTCAGAATTTGCAGGATCAGCAGCGTTTCATTCGTACAAGCAATCGTGAGGCTATGGCAAAGTGGATTGCGGAAGGCTTCGTAAAGGACTACAAGATCCAGAAGCAGATAGAAAAGAATGAAAAGGAAAGAGAATCCAAAAAGAAGAAGAAATAAATTATAATTCGTAATGCCTAATGCCTAATTCGTAATGCGTAAATCGTAATGCGTAATTGTTGGGAAATACGTCTTAGGCATTTTTCCGTGAGACGCAATAATCCCCCGTGGAAATGCATCAACCCCAATCCCAATACGTCGTAGACGTTTAATATTGGTAGAAAATTACGACGGATTATATTCATTTCCCCTTTAGTGGTATATTTTTATCAACGTATCCAAATGAAATCAATCATTTCCATATTTATTACGCTGTTTTGCGTCACCAATGTCTATGCACGTAAAGAGATTCATCTTTATGGCACAGTCACCGATACGACGGGAGCACCGCTTTCGTTTACGGATATTGTGATACAGGATTGCAATCTGAAGATTATGGCGGATGTGAATGGAAAATATGATATCAAGGTGAAGCAACGCAAAAAAGTCTGGTTTCTTTGGTCGCACTATGTCCCGCACAAGATGAGGGCAAGAAAGAGTGGGGAATACAATGTGGTGCTGAAAGAGCCGAAAAAAGAATAAATTCTGGTAGAGACGCGACACTGCCACGTCTCCACGGAAGATAAATACAGACACTACTGATGACATTTTCATGTCTCTTATTCCTTTATCCCCATAAGTAAGATTGCAAATGACTCAATAATATTTTCGTTCCATTGCTTGCACAATTATAGATTTTCCATAATTTTGCACTGAATATCAGTGAATTTTGTTGTGAATATGATAAGCAAGACATTTAACCGTTACATATGGCTTCTCAATATTCTTTTGCAGCGAAAAAGGATGTCCTTTCAGGAGATAAGTGAGATGTGGCAGAAAAGCAATCCAGGAAAAAATTCACGAATGTCTCTCCGAACTTTTCATCAGCATAGAAAAGCGATTGAGGAACTGTTTGGAATAGAGATAAGATGTGACCTATCTGATGGCTATAACTACTATGTTTTTAATCCAGAAAAGATATATGGAGATAAAGTCAGAAAATGGCTGCTCAATTCATTTTCTTTGTCAAATTTGATAACTGAATGGCACAACATGAGTGGACGTATTCTGTTAGAGGCCGTTGCTAGTGGCATTGAATATCTGCAAACTATCATTGAATCTATGCAACAAGGAAAGATTATAGAGGTGGATTATCAGTCATTTGGAGAATCACGAAAAACGTACCACATGGAAACGTATGCCATTAAGGTGTATCATCAACGATTGTACGTTATTGGAAACATTCAAGAGCATGACAAGATTCGTCAGTTAGCATTAGACAGAATCTTAGATCTCCAACCAACTGAAAAGAACTATCATGTTCCAGAGAGTTTTAATGCAGAGAAATACTATGCAAATACGGTCGGCATATTTGTCAATGAAGAATTAAAACCACAGAAAGTTCGTATTCGTGTTTATGGTGAACAAGTAGATTATCTTCGAACATTGCCATTACATCGTTCTCAGGAAGAAGTATTATGTAAGTATGAAGAATATAGCGATTTTCAATATACTCTTTGTTTGACGCCAGAACTTATAAGTCAGTTGTTAATGATGGGCGACAATATAGAGGTGTTGGAGCCTCAGGAGTTGAGGAAAGAAATGAAGAAGAAAATAGAAAATTGTTTAACCAGATATAAATGACAAAGATATGGTAGATAAATATATTTCAGGAAAAGAAAAACTAAATTATTTTGAACGTTTGATTATCCCTTATAAGGCAAAAGAACAAACTCGTTTCTTTATTGAACAGTATCTTAAAGGAGATGGAAAAGAACTTTCTAAAAATTTTTGGAATGTAAAATCATCGTCACGAATGGCATTTGATCTATATTCATGGATAGCAAAATGTCCAAAAGTGATTGATTTTTCATTTGAATATAAACTTCCGGGGTTAAAAAGTGGAGGAAAAGTACCAAATATGGACGTCTTTATTGAAACAGAAGATGAAATTATATTTATAGAAAGCAAATTCTCAGAAAAGGAAAATCTTAACTATAAAAATGGTCATCTTCCAAAAGCATATTATTCAGAAGAACCTCATGGAAAAAAATCATGGAGTTTATATCAAAGATATTATGATTACGAATTAATCTGTAATGAGATTATCAAATTTATTAATGATGTAGATGAGTTCTTGACAGGTATGCCACAAAAAGACAGCAACTGTAAATGGTTTTATCCTAAACAAGAAACTTGCCACCTGATAGGAATTATATTTATGCTTTTGGGAATAGGGGACAAACATATACAGCAATCTATTTTAAAAGGAAAGGAACTAAAGTTTTATAATGTATTCTGGAAATTTGATGATGATAAAGAAGACTCTTATCTAGCTGAGTTTTTTAAATCGAGGGCATTAGAGTTATTTGATAAAATTCCAGAATTTAATAATGTAAAGTTTATATACGAGACGTTGACAGTTCAAGACTTATTATCAAATAAGAAACAGATTTCTAAAAACATTGTATTCAATGATGAAATCAAACTGCTAATGAATCCATATTTTGAGGTTGCTAAGAATCAAACAAGAATGTCAATGCAAAATAAATGGCCGCCTGTGCATAGTTATTGCACATCACACTGAGAGATTTCCATAAGATTGCAATTTTCTTTCGTATATAGTAGTATAGTAACATCTAAAAACTATATATATGGAAAACAACAAGATTTTTACATTGGAAGAGATATTTGAGTTAATAACCAAAAGTCAGGCTGGTGATGTTGAGGCAAAAAAAAGTCTAATTCAATATCATACACGTTTTGTCTCATCTGTTGCAAAACGATATCTTGGAAATGGACTCTCATTTGAGGAACTACAAGAAAATGGATTGGAAGGGTTATCTCATGCCATTGATGTGTTTGACAAATCTCGTGGTTTCAAATTTGTACCATATGCGATTTGGTGGATTCGCCAAAGCATATTACAGGCATTGAAGCACAAAGATATTAGCAATTGAACGTTATCTCATTGAAGCCCTAAATCCCTTAGAAGAAATAGATTGAAGCAAGTGACAAAGAATCGCAAAATAAAAAAGGAGACGTGATTCCCCACGTCTCCCAAATTATGCTTTATTAATTATGATCTTATTTTGCAGCTTTTAGCACAACTTCGTTATTCTCGTTGCAGAATGAAAGTTCACCGTTAGTTAGAGAGAACGAACGAGTGGTGTTTAGAGCGTCGATCAAAGCTCTTTCAATAGCGTCTTTGTCTTGACACATCATTCTTGTGGCTCCCATATTTTCGAAAGCCAACGAATTGTCTGTTCTGCCATTTCTGTTGATCGCTCCGAAGATAGAGTTGCAGCCAGCAGTTGCGTTGATCGTTTTTTCAGCAACGTTAATGATAATGTACGCTGAAGTATCGCCTTCCGCTACAGCCTCACTTTTTGCTGATTTGATCATCCACTTGCCGTTAATTGCCTCGAATGGCACAGAACGTGTCTCTACTCCGGCAACCTCATCAGAAATTGTTACAGCTGTTGAATCAAAAGCATACATGTCATTATTCTCGCTGTTTTGAGGTGCATTGCCACATGAAGACATTGCTCCTACAAGCATAAGGAAAAAAAGATTTTTTTTCATTTTGTATAATTAATTTGAAACAACTTTCAGTACAGATAATAGAGATGTGTCCATCTTCTTCTCATGTTTGATGGCCTTGTTGAATGGCACGTAGACGACGTGGTCGTTTACCACACCAACCATGATGTTTCTCTGGTCGTCGATAAGAGCGTCGATAGCTGCGGCTCCCAGACGTGAAGCAAGTATACGGTCGGCTGCTGTTGGCGAACCTCCTCTTTGGATATGTCCAAGGATTGTTATACGAGCCTCGTATTCAGGATGCTCTTTCTTCAGACGTTCCGCAACACCTATAGCTCCACCTGTTATGTCGCTTTCCGCAACAAGCACGATACTGCTGTTTTTTGACTTTCTGAATCCTCTTGAAATGAATTCCTCAAGTTGGTCTATTCCAGTTTCGATTTCTGGAATGATGGCCGCTTCCGCTCCAGTCGCGATTGCACCGTTCAGTGCAAGATAACCTGCGTCGCGGCCCATGACCTCAATGAAAAACAAACGTTCGTGAGAATTGGCAGTATCTTTTATTTTATCCACTGCGTCCATAATTGTATTAAGCGCAGTGTCGTATCCTATTGTGAAATCAGTTCCGGACAAGTCGTTGTCGATAGTGCATGGCACACCGATGATCGGAAAGTCGAATTCTTGAGCGAACAGACGTGCTCCGGTGAAAGTTCCGTCTCCACCACATACAACCAATGCGTCAATGCCTTCTGATCGTAGGGTAGTGTAAGCCTTCTGTCTTCCTTCCTGTGTGTGGAATTCTTGACATCTTGCGCTCTTAAGGATTGTTCCTCCATGTTGGATGATGTTGCTGACGCTTTCTGTGTGAAATTCCTCAATCTCTCCCATCATCAGTCCCTTGTAGCCTCTGTAGATACCTTTGACACGGATACCGTTGTAGATAGCAGAACGAGTGATCGCTCTGATTGCAGCGTTCATTCCTGGAGCGTCGCCTCCGGATGTTAAAATGCCTATGCACTTAATTTTCATAGTGTTGGTATTTATTTGTTAGCGTTCAAGATATAGTCTCGGACTGCTTCCATCTGCCACTTTGGTGTTGACGTCGCACCGCATATCCCGATTTTTTCTTTGTCTTTAATGTCTGACAAATCAATATCTTCTACTCCTGAAATTAGAAGTGTCGTAGGATTTGTCTTTTTGCATTGTTCATATAGGACCTTGCCGTTAGAGCTTTTTTTCCCACAAACAAAGTAAATCAGTTCGTATTTCGAGACAAAACTAATGATTTTTGGAATTCTATTAGCCACTTGTCTGCATATTGTATCAAAATATTCAAATTTGATACAATCGTGTTTCTTCTTTTTGATCTCCGCTATTATTTCGTTAAAACCCTCAATGCTTTTGGTTGTCTGCGAAAATAGACAGATATCTTTTGAGAAATCAATTTTGTCGATATCGTTGAGGTTTTCCACTACGATTGCAGTTCCGTTTGTCTGGCCGACAAGTCCGTTCACCTCTGCATGTCCCACTTTCCCGTATATCACGATCTGTGTGTTCTTTTTGTCGTGTTTCTCGTAAGCTGCCTTGATCTTGCGTTGCAGCGCGAGCACTACGGGACATGTGGCGTCGATGATGGAGATATTGTTCCTTTTTGCCAAATCGTATGTAGACGGTGGTTCTCCATGAGCTCTTAGAAGCACACGGGTGTCTTTCAACTCCTGCAATTCGTCGATTCCGATTGTTTCCAGACCTTGTTCAGTCAGTCTTTCCACTTCACGGGAATTGTGGACGATATCACCCAAGCAGAAAAGTGAGTTGTTTTGTTTTAATTCATCCTCCGCTTTTTTGATCGCTGACACAACTCCTGGACAAAAACCGGAATTTTCGTCGATATCGATTATCATCGTCTTATTTAGTCTTTTCGTTAAAAATCTGCATCAACCACTTGTTTTGCTCCTCGATTGTAAGCAGACCGTTGTCAAGTTCAATTGCGTCGTCAGCCTTTCTCAATGGCGATTCAGCACGGTTCATGTCGATATAGTCGCGTTCCTGCACGTTTTTCAAAATGTCATCGAATGACACTTTGTCTCCTTTGGCTGTCAGCTCATCGTATCTTCTTTGTGCTCTGACTTCAGCGGAAGCCACCACGTATAGTTTCAATTCAGCGTTAGGGAAGACGGTGGTGCCTATGTCGCGTCCATCCATCACGATTCCGCCTCCTTCACCATAGCTTCTCTGCAGATCCACCATGGCGTGGCGAACGAATGGTACAGCCGCTACTGGGCTGACGTTTGATGAGACCTCCATGCCACGGATTTCCGACTCAACACATTCTCCGTTAAGATAAGTGTCGCTTTTTCCTGTATTTTCATTGACACGGAATTCGATCTTGACTTCGTTCATGCGTTTCTCAAGTTTTTCTGTGTCCACAACACCATCTTTGATAAGGTTGTTGCGCAGGCAGAATAGGGTCACTGCACGGTACATTGCTCCAGAATCGATATATTTGTAGCCTACCTCTTTGGCAAGCCATTTAGCCATTGTGCTTTTTCCGCAAGACGAGAATCCGTCGATTGCTACTACTATATTTTTCATCTTTTATCTTCTTTTAGTGTTGGTCGTTTGGCTCTATATATAGTTCGCCCGGTTCTATTGTCTTAACATATTCGGCTCTGTTTATTCTGTACCCGATAGTCGCACCGAATACGTTTGCCGCCTTTCCATATATTGAATATGCCGCACCGACGTATACATTCTTTATATTCAGGTTGAGTCCGAAACTGAATCCGGCTCCAGAGCGGGAATCCGCCAGTTGGTATTCGCGGCTACGTCTGCAGTTGTAACCTACTACTAAAGAGAATTCATCTTTTGGCACGAATTCCACTGAGAAAACAAAGTGACGCATGAACATGTCTCCCCATTTGATCTCTTGGGTGGCATCCAAATCCTTTCCATCTAAAGTACTTTTGTCAACCTCATTGTATTTTGTGTAAGACAAATCCCAACGGTTGAGGTCTGTGTAAGTGACTGAGAATTTGAAAGGAGCGTGTTCAAGACCTTTTGTTAATCCGATCTGCATATTCCATGGAAGTCTGTCCCTTGAATCAGGAGTGTCTGTGTATGTCGCTAGCTGGACGCCTATGTTTCTGACTGCGAAACCCAATGAGATGTCTTTGTCTTCATTGAAATAGTTAGCACCGACGTCGAATCCAAAACCAAAACTTCTTTCTTCTGCTATGGATGAGAAGATAAGTTTGAACCCGAGACCTACACGTAATTTCTCAGCCAATAGACGGCTATATAGTCCTTCCGCCATGAAGTCTGTGGCACTGAATTCTCCTATTTCATTTCCATAGATGTCAGTCTCTGTCATATTTCCGTATGGAGCGTACACTACTGCCGCGCCCCATGAATTTTTATCGTTAACGGCTCTCGAATATGATGCTGTCGCCCAGCTTGAGCCTGCCAGATAGTTCTGGTAGCTTAACGATGCTGTGTTGTGAGTCTCTTCTGTCATCAATGCAGGGTTGCGTAGAGCCATGTCTATTTCTCTGCTATGTGAAGAAACGTTTTCGACTCCTATGCTTCCTGTATATGCAGAAGTGGATGCGGAAAGAAATTCCCATCCGTAGATGTCTCTTTCTGCGAATGCTGGAAATGCGGCTCCAGCTGAAAGCATAAGTGCAATAACTTTATTCATACGAATCAGATATTATTTTTTCTTCTTTTTTGCTGCAGTTGTGGCATTAGCCTTAGCACTTTTCATGATCTCAGCGGATGAGATAAGAGAAATTTTTTCTGGATCAAGAAGTATCTCGCCTCCCGACATGTCTCTCAAGTCTTTGATGATCTTAACGTCGTCAGTCTCCTTATTGTGAGCAAAATAGCTCTTTTTCATTTGGTTGGCGATGAGTACTGCCAACGACATTTTTTCATCTTCGTCTTCAATAGTGCGGCAAAATCCGATCAATTTTTGGATGGAAGCACCATAGTGCTTGAATATCATGAAATTGTCGGGATATGGCATAGGCTCTGGTTTCTCATACAACTCCTCCTTTTTGATTATATCGTAAGGATAGTCGATGTCAAGTTTGAAATCAGCCATGATAGCCAAGTGATCCCAAAGGATATGCTTGAAGTCATTAACATCTCGCAGATGAGGGAACAGGTTGCCCATTGTCTGGATTATGCTGTATGCACAATTGGTGCGTTCCTCCCTGTCTTCAATTGTAAGACAGTAGTTCACCATGTTTTGGATGTTTCTTCCGTATTCTGGCAGTGCAAGTTTGGGCATCTGCGTATTGTATGGCATTCCGTCCATATTTTATTTCATTAATCTCTTTAGAACTGTTTCTACTAATTTTTCCATAGTGCCGTGGTATTCAGTGTTCATGTCGCCAGATGTTCGTCCTGCGATGATACAGCACACTGTCATTGCCCTGTGTCCGAGTAGACGTGAGAGACCTGCCACTGCGGAGCTTTCCATCTCGTAGTTTGTGATCTTTTCTCCGTTGTAGTCGAACGTGCGGATTTTGGCGTTCAACTCAGGGTCTTGAGGCTGAAGACGCACCCATCTTCCTTGTGGAGCATAAAATCCAGGTGCTGAAATAGTCACACCTTTTATCATGTCATAACCGATCTGTTCGACGAGCTTTTCGTCTGCACTGATGACATAAGGACGGGCATAACGTGCTGAATATCCGACATGTTTGCAGAACTTGTCCTCGAAATCCAGGTCGCATACGTTTTCGCCGCTATAGTAGTTGAGAACTCCGTCGAATCCGATACTTCTCTTAGACACTACGTATGAGCCGATAGGGCAGAAGTCTTGCATACCTCCGCTTGTTCCGACTCTCACGATTGTCAAACTTTTAAGTGAGTCGCAGACTTCTCGTGTCTCAAAGTCGACGTTCACAAGAGCGTCCAGCTCAGTAAGCACTATGTCGATATTGTCTGTGCCTATTCCGTGGCTGACACAAGAAACTCTCTGTCCGTTGTATTTTCCTGTGATAGTATGGAATTCACGGCTCTGGATGTCACATTCGATGCTTCCTTTGTCGAAGAAAGAAGCCACCATGTTCACACGTGCCGGGTCGCCGACAAGAATAACCTTGTCTGCCAACTGACCTTTCTTCAAATGTAGATGGAACACAGAACCGTCTTCATTCAACGGCAGTTCCGATGGCGCTATATATCTTCCCATATCTTCTCTTTTTTTAGTAAAATACTGCATTTCAGTGCTGTAGATACGGTGCTGCTTTTGAATCCCGTAGAAGCGCATCGTTAATCTTATTCAGACTGGCAACATTCCGTCTTACTGAAATAACTGCAATAATCGTATTTTATTGTGCAATAATGATACGTATTTAGCAAAAATAAGAAAAATATGCAAAATATTGGTGGATAGCGTAAAAAAAGAGGGCGGTAATACTAATTTATTGCGCTTATTGCTTTATTGTATGGGGGAAACATCTGTATGCCATTCTTTCTTGATTGGATATTAAATAAAAAGAGACGTTGCGTATTGCACGTCTCTTTTGTGTTGTAATGTAACTTTAATTATTTTATAGGAACGATTCGGAAATTGTCCACACACAAGAAGTTTTCAGAAGGAGAATCTCCAGGATCACCTATGATTACGAATGTAAAGTTTGTAGCAGTCTTAAGATATAAAGGATCTGCTTTTATAGCGTCACTCTTGTAGCTGTGGTTGAATTCAGTAAGAGGGATAGTTACAGTTTCCCATCCGTCTTTTGTGAAGAATTCACCTGTCTTTGAATCACATGGCTCCCACGCACAGATTGGTGATTGCTCTCGGCCATGTTTGTTGATTGATATGTACGGGCCAAAGAATATCTCTACACGTGGACGACATTTGAAGGCACACTCTTTTGGCACGAACACTTCAAATTTCAAGCATAATTCATCGATTGGCATTTCGGCATTGTCTCCAGCAACAGAATGATTTCCTCTGCCTCCATATTCTTTGTTCGCACAATACTGAAGGAAGGTTTCTCTTTTCATAGTCCATGCCTCTTTATATATGCCATATAGAAAACCATAATGGCCACTGATTGCTTCAGGTGGAGTGACTGGCAGTGTCAGTATACTGTCTCCGTCGCTGACCATTTTGATTGGCTCTCCGTCGTCGTTGAATGGGTCGAATCCGCCCCAAGTTGAACGATATTTGTCAAAATCGATAATTATTCCTCGGTTGTCTCTGAACATAAAGTCAGAATATACTTTTTTGCCATGTTTTGGCACATAACAAAGCATACCGGGTTTTGCATCTTCCGGAACAATTACTGTAAGAACAGAATCGTTTGTCTTCGACGCTACGATTTCGCCCTTTTTGTTGTTTTCAAAGAAAATTTCGTCATCAGCAGAGAATCCCTTACCATAAATGATGGCTTCTTCCCCAGCATTTACGAATTCACATTTCATGCTTTGCATGGTGATGACTTTTTCCTGACATCCAGTTGCTGCAACCAGCATGGAACCGAATAATATGGTGTTGAAAACGTTAGATTTCATTTCGTTTGTTTTTAATCCCTAAATATCTTTCCTTTTATGTATTAATCACATTTGTGATTGTGGAATGCTTTGCGGAACTCCTCGTTTTTTAGATCATCCTTATATTTTACAAGGACATCTTTTTTACATTTTGCTCTGTCCAACAAATCTCCATCGTCACATCCGCAGTATTCTCTTCCTGCCCAATCTCCTTTCATTGACATTGTGCATCCAGATAGTATCGCGGCCAATGCAAATAAAATTATATATTTTGAATTCATAATATTATCCTCTCTTTTCTTCTTTAGTTAAACAACATTAGATAGGTCACAACAATCGACATTTTCGTCTTCAAAAAAATTGTCTAACCGGAAGCGCCCATCCTCTAACACTCCAAATGTATATTTATTTATCCAATTTCCCAAAATAATTACACGACTTTTTGCATTTATCATCAAATCTAATTCAATATGACGGTGTCCGAAGATGTAAAAGTCGTACTTTGGCCCATTTGTTTTTTCGTTGTTTTTAGCGAAAATAACAAGATGTTCTTTGTCTTCTCCAAGGTAAACATCCTCATTTTCACTTTCTTGCTCCGTCACTTTGCTCCATCTGCTGTAACGGTTGCGACGGCTCCACCAGTTGCCGAATGGCATTGTCACATCTGGATGTATCCATTTGAATAGCCATTGGCATGGACCATTTCTGAAGAATCTGCGCAAGAATCTGAATGTGCGGCTTGGATCTCCCAATCCGTCACCATGGGCCATATATATGTTTTTGCCTTGAAGCATTGCTGATTCTTCATTTCTTACAACGCGTACTCCAAGCTCTTTTTCCAGATAACCGAATGTCCAGATGTCGTGGTTGCCTGTGAAATATACAACTTCAATACCGTCGTCAACGAATTCCTGGATTTTGGCTAATACTCTTGTAAATCCTTTGGGGATAACGGTGTTGTATTCAAACCAATAGTCGAAGATGTCGCCAAGCATGTACAGACTTTTGCAACTGCTTTTGATGCTGTCCATCCATCGAACGAATTTCTTTTCCCGTTCTATTGACGAAGCTTTCGCGTCAAGCCCGAAATGACAGTCGGAGATGAAGTATATTCTGTTTTTTTCGTTTCCCATTTGACAATGTGGACTTAATGACAGTTCGATTATAAAAATCCTAATTCTAGTTTTGCCTCTTCTGTCATCATGTCTTGATTCCATTCCGGCTCAAAGACAATCTCGACGTTGCAGTTTTCCACTCCGTCGATCGACTCTACTTTCTGTTTGATGTCCTCCACCATAAAGTCGCCTGCTGGGCATGATGGCGCTGTCAAAGTCATTTTGATGTTGACGGTGCTGCCATCCACATCGATTCCATACACCAGCCCAAGTGCATATATATCAATAGGTATCTCAGGATCGTATACGGTCTTGAGCATCTCTACAACTTTCTCTTCTATCTGCAAAAATTCGTTTTCTGCCATATCTAATTGAATATATTCTGCAAATGTACAAAAAAAAACTTAAAGCAGAATAGTAAACTTCGTAATGCTGAATAAACTTAAAACACAGGACTGAATAATCTTGCTATGGATTCTTTGATCCTCATTGAGAATGGTCTGCTTTTCCAGCGATCCATATCGAAAGCTTCACTGTCTGCCATATCACTTTCGAATATTTTGCGGAAGATGGATGCTGTCTCGTCGCCATACAAAATGACATTTGTCTCGAAATTATGTTCAAGACTGCGGAAATCCATGTTTGCGCTGCCAACACTCACTATCTTGTCGTCTGACACGATAAGCTTGCTGTGGATGAATCCGGCTTTGTAGAAATAAAAGTGGACGCCTGCCGACGCAAGGTCTTTCACATATGAGTAGGTGCTCCTCAACACAATCCTGTCGTCGCACACTAGAGGTATGATTATTTTTATCTCTACGCCACTTTTTGCTGCGGTCACCAGTGCGGATCGCACCGCTTCATTCGGCATAAAATAAGGCGACTCGATGTAGACGTATTTTTGACTCTGCATTATTATTCGCAGATATGTCTGCATAATGGCTCTGTATTCCATGTCGGGGCCGCTGAACACAGTTTGCATGCCGCATAGTGTGAGACCATCTGTATTCGGCATTTTCTTTATGTCTATCGGCACTAACTGTCTGCTGACGAAATGGTAGTCTTTCCTGAACACTTTTGTCAAACCTTGGATACCGTTGCCAATGACTTTAATATGAGTGTCTCTCCACTTTCCGAGAGATGGCTTTCCTTCAATATATCTGTCTGCGACGTTCATTCCTCCTATGTAGCCGATCTCATTGTCGATGATGAGCAATTTTCGGTGGTTGCGATAGTTGATTTTCTTGCCGAAAAAGGGTAGGGTGACAGGAAGGAACTCATGATATTCAATGCCAGCCTCAGCTAAGTCTTGTTTTGTCTTTTTTGTCACTTTCCAGCTGCCTACAGCATCCACAACAATTTTTATTTTGACTCCCTCTTTGGCTTTTTTTATCAAGGTTTCGATGAACCGTTTGCTGATCTTGTCGTTCTCTATGATATAATATTCAGCGAAGATTGTCTCTTTTGCAGATTCTATGTCAGCAAAGATAGATTCGTAAAGTGACGTTCCGTCTGTGAATGGTTTTATATATGTGTTGTTGTAGATTTTCTCATTGCATAGATTATATATGAGTTGGGACATGTTTTCATATCCTTCGACGGGAGTGCCTTGGTCGAATGTCTCATCTAAGTTTTTCAATGCTTCAGCGTAGGCTTTGTTGGCTTTCTCCACAGTCTTGCCTTTTCTGAAGTCACGGCCAAACAGCGCATATAGGACAAGTCCAACCACAGGTATCGCTATTATGGCTATTATCCAGGCGATAGATTTGATTGGATTCCTGTTCTCTAGCATCAGCACGATGATGGTCATCGCAACTGCGTATATGTATAGGGCGTTGAATAGCCAATATGTTATTTCTGCAAACACGTTTGATAATTATAAATGCGGGATGTGAAATGCGAAAAAATACAGAATGCTAAATGATAAGTGTTTACGATATAAAAAAGCGAGTCGCTGGATAAGTGACTCGCTTTTTATAAAGAAGTGGTTAACTCTTATTTCTTTGAGTAGTGACGCTGAGGTACACCGTAATCTTTCTTCAAGTAAAGAGCTCCAGCACCGTCGTTAGGCACGATACGGATGTTGTCCATTGCAACTTTGTACTTCTCTCTTCTCAAGCAGCTACCGTACTCGTTCACGTTGATTGTGAATCCACCCCAACGCTCAACCTCTGTTGGGTCTGCGTGAAGCTGTGCGTAGTTGTAGTGGTGCTTGTAGTCTGTCCATGCACCGTTAGTGTACTGGCCATTGTGAGAAGCGTCAGCACAGATACTCATGTTCTTGCTCTTCCAAAGTAGCTCAGAGAATGGGATTGTTACAGTCATCCAACCGTCTGTGTAGAATGGCTTAGCATTGTCAATCTCCCATGAATCAGTCTCCTTGATCCAAACATATTCAGATGGACACCAGTACGCTGCGCAATTACGGATGTTTCCGATTGGATCCTCATCGTTACCGCTGCAGAAACCGAACTCAAATACCTCACCGATAATTGGATGCTCCTTTGGTACGTTTACTTCAAACTTGATAGCGAACTCACGGATATTGAACTGCTTGTTCAAGATATCGTTTGTGAATACACCGAAGACAGTAGAATCAGCAGCCTTTGCATTCTCGCGTGAACTCTGGTAAACGATTGCCTGCCAGCTCTTGATGTCATCGAACACACCGTAATCTCCATTGTTCAAAGAGAATAGGTTAGTGTACTTTTCTGCTGCACCGCTGATGTAAAGCTGATCTTTCTTATTGTCGAAGTCTACGATGATGTTGCGTGAGTCACGGAAAAGGACATCTGTCTTGATAGAGTCTGAACCGTTGACGATCATGACAGGGAATGAATTGGCAACTTTCTCTGGAACAACTGCCCAAATCTCGTTGCTGCCCTTTACCTCTACTTTTGGAGAAGCAAGGTTGTATCCATTACCGTCGTTGAAAAGAACACTTACCTTTGCTCCTTTCGCATACTCACCACCTTTGATCTTTAGAGGCTGACCTGCAACAGTGAACTCATTATAAAATAAGTATGCTGCATCCTTCTCTGCGATCGCTGTCGTGTCTACAACAATCTCCTGCTCAGCTGGTTTGATTGGGCCTTGTGCGTTCTCAACTGGCTTTGCCTGATCTTTGTTGGCACATGACGACATCGCAACCGCTACTGTAGCAATCATTATTGATTGATATATCTTTCTCATTTTGTCTAATTGTTTTAATCCGTTTGTTGCAAAAGTAGACATAATAATACGATAATTAAAACTTTTTAACTGTTTTTTTATCAAAAATTATTGAGATTTTGTGGATTTGTGAGAGAAATGAAGTAATATTGCTGAAAATTTAATTAAAACTGATGAATATGAAATTCAATAAGTATTTAGCAATGTGCTTTTTGGCATCATCTTTGATGTGTGGATCGTTCACTTCTTGTGGTGACGATGAGGACGATGATGCAAAGAAAGAATCTGTTTTGAATGATAAGACCACTGCAGAGCAGGGTAGAGAAGATGGTAAGAATTTTGGTTCAATTGCTGCCAAAGGTTCTAACATCACTGTGACAGAGGCTACTAATCTTATTTCACTTGCAACTAAGTACAAGAGCAATAAGGAAAACACTGTTTATCAGGCTGCTTTTGCTGAAGGTGCTGCAGAGACAGGCCTTTTGGGAGACTCATCAACAGGAGACAATGCGGTTGAGAAACTTAACGCAATCATAGATCAGATTACGACTATCTCAAACGGATCAACAACTGACAAGGTTACAGCTATCGTTGAAATCCTTAACAAATTTGGTGGAAACAAATCAGCTAATTAATCTTTAGTTTTAAGACTTATTATGGGAGGTGGTCTTTCTGCCTCCCTTTTTTTATGCATGACAATAATGTCTACATTATTATTCACTATTAATTGATGATTGCGTAATGAGTTGCAATAATTATGATCCGAATAATGGATATGAAGACGACGATGCGGAAATCAATTTTTCCGTAGGTCGCAGATTCCTTACTGGAAACGGTGTGGAGAAGGATGTCAAGAGGGCACTTGAATTGTTTAAGGCTGCTGCTGACGCTGGCCATGTGCTTGCTAAACAGATGGTTGAGACTATCACCAAGGGTATGCAGAATGAACTAGAAAACGCAACGTCGCAGAATACAGCAGCGTCTTCTCCAATGACTGAGCGTGACTTCTTTGCCCTTGTCAAAGAGAAGGGGTATGTGGAGGCAGGAAGCGAGGCTCATAAACTGATGCATGAGATGGCGATGGATGCACGTCGCATCACAATGGAGATGAATACAAAATTCCATACAAATGAAGAGTTGAATGCTCTTTTCTCTGAGTTGACGGGAGAGAAAGTTGATCCTTCATTTGGCATTTTCCCTCCTTTCTATACGGATTGCGGACGCAATATTCATGTCGGTAAGAACGTGTTTATCAATTCGTCATGCCATTTCCAGGATCAAGGTGGAATTTATATCGGAGACGGATGTCTGATAGGCCACAACTGTATGATGGCTACAATCAATCATGATGAAATCCCTGAAAAACGTGCGTCTATGTATTTCCGTCCGATCACTATAGGAAATAATGTCTGGATCGGTTCGAATGTGACGATTTGTCCCGGTGTTGTTATTGGCGACGGTGCAATAATCGCAGCTGGTTCAGTGGTGACGAAGGATGTCGCTTCCGAGACTGTGGTGGCAGGTGTGCCAGCAAGGTATGTGAGGGACGTGAAGTTGGACTGATTCTAATTTTCTGCAATCTGGATATAAAAGCATCTTAATTTTGTTTCATTTGTTAGAAATTTTATAACTTTGCAAAATAAAGAGTAGCTAAAAATAAGATTATGCTAACACTAAAGGTAATTACAGAGAACACGGATGAGGTTGTCCGCAAGTTGGCGAGAAAAGGTTTTGACGCCAAAGAGGTGATTGGTAAAATCATTGAACTAGATAAGATTCGTAAGTCGACTCAGGCTGAGCTTGACGCAAATTTGGCTGAAACAAATGCGATTTCAAAGAGCGTTGGCGCTCTTATGAAGGAAGGCAAGAAGGCTGAGGCAGAGGAGGCTAAGAGCAAGGTTGCTTCTATCAAAGAGAAGTCGAAGGAACTTGATGCTAAGATGAGTGAGGCTATTGAGAAGATCAACTCACTTCTATATACAATTCCTAACATGCCTTACGATGATGTTCCTGATGGCAAGACTGCTGAGGATAATGTCGTTGTTAAGATGGGTAACGAGATTCCTGAATTGGGTGAAGATGCCCTTCCTCACTGGGAGATCGCTAAAAAATACAATTTGATTGATTTTGAACTTGGTGTAAAGATTTCTGGTGCTGGATTCCCTGTTTATATCGGTAAGGGAGCTCGTCTTCAGCGTGCACTTATCAATTTCTTCTTGGATGAGGCAAGAAACGCAGGATACACAGAGATTATGCCGCCTACAGTTGTAAACCAGGCTTCAGGTTTTGGTACAGGTCAGTTGCCAGACAAAGAGGGTCAGATGTACCACTGTGAGGTTGATGATCTATATTTGATCCCAACAGCAGAGGTGCCTGTCACTAACATCTATCGTGATGTGATCCTTGATGAGAAGGATCTTCCAATCAAGAATTGCGCTTACACTCAGTGCTTCCGTAGAGAGGCTGGTTCATACGGTAAGGATGTTCGTGGTTTGAACCGTCTTCACGAGTTCTCTAAGATTGAGATCGTAAGAATTGATACTCCTGAGCATTCTAAGGAGAGCCACAAAGAGATGTTGGCTCACGTAGAGAGCTTGGTTAAGAAACTTGAACTTCCATATCGTATTCTTCACCTATGCGGTGGTGATATGAGCTTCACAGCTGCTACATGCTACGACTTTGAGGTTTATTCAGCCGCACAGAAAAGATGGTTGGAGGTTTCGTCTGTTTCTAACTTCGATACTTACCAGGCAAACCGTTTGAAATGCCGTTACAAGGGAGCTGACAAGAAGACTCAGCTTTGCCATACATTGAATGGTTCAGCTATGGCTCTTCCTAGAATCGTCGCTGCTTTGCTTGAGAACAACCAGACAGAGAAGGGTGTTCGCGTTCCAAAGGTGCTTGTCCCTTACATGGGTTGCGAATATATCGACTAATCCGGTTGTAGGATATAAAATAAAAATAGACGTTGCTAAATGCAACGTCTATTTTTTTGTCATTTGTTGAAATTCGCGGGTGTAGTAAGGGGGGGCGTTATTCCCTTTGAAATCTTGTGATTCCCTACTGCATGGCTCCTCGTTAAATACTATATCTGATGTAGTTCTTCACCACGAAGGCAATAACTTTTAGGAATATTGTGCTCGTTATCCAATATGTTATTGTAGACAATGTGATATAGCAAAGAATATCTAGCAAATGGTATTTCTCAAAAAACGATTTTTCTTCTGTGTTGTTGTCAATTTCGTAGTTGACGATCTCAGCTTCTTTGGCAAGTCTTTTAGCTCTTACCTTTGATTCATAATAGTTGTATACAATTGTCACTATTGAAAGGAAGAGCGTGATAAATAAACCTTTGCCTAATATGTAGTGATTCTTTACTGTTACTATATTTTCTGTCGCAAAACGGATGATTGCTCGTGTGTGTAACTGATATTCAATCAATACCGCAAGATTGCATACTAGATATAGCAATATAATAAATGTAATCAAACTAAGAGTTTTCTTTATTTTGATCTGCTTCTTGTCGCTGATGTTCAATTTGTGGTTGAGACAACAAGCGATTATAGAAACAATTATAGCATAAGGTAATACCATCATGTCTTGTTCAATGTCTCTCGTTTTATTCCCATACCAGCTTCACTGTTGATAATGGGGTGTAAATTAATCAAAATAAAACAGATGCTGTTTTATACAGCACCTGTTGTTTTGTCGTAATCTATTAAGCGTTCTCGATAGCTTTCTTGATATCAGCGAAGATAGACTCGATTGAGCCCATACCCTTGATAGAAGCATACTTACCTTCCTTCACGTAGAAGTCCTTCAATGGAAGTGTCTGGTTGAAGTATGTAGACAAACGCTTCTTTGCTGTCTCTGCGTTATCGTCTGAACGACCTGATGTCTTACCTCTCTCTACGATTCTCTTGATAAGCTCGTCTTCCTCAACTTCAAGACCAACAACTACATTGATCTGAGTGCCACGCTCCTTCAACATTGCGTTAAGAGCCTCTGCCTGAGCGATTGTACGTGGGAAACCGTCGAAGATAACACCTGGGATATTCTTACCTTTGCTGTCTAGTACTGATGCAAGGATGTCGATGATTAGGCTGTCTGGCACCAACTGTCCGTTGTCCATGTAACCCTTTGCTGTCTTGCCAAGCTCTGTACCGTTTGCGATCTCAGCTCTTAGTACATCACCTGTTGAGATGTGAGCCAAACCAAACTCCTTGATGATAAGTTCGCTCTGTGTTCCCTTTCCTGAACCTGGAGCTCCGAAAATCACTACGTTTTTCATCTTTATTTGTTTAAAATTCGTTTAATTTCTCTTTTATTAGTCAATGCACTTATATATAGAATCTAGATTTCTCGCATTGCCGTCGAAATCTAATCCGTATCCCACCACGAATTCTTTCGATATTGAGAATCCGCAATAGTCGGCTTTGATGTCAGTTTTGTTGTTTTCTGGTTTGACGAGAAGACTGGCGATCTTCACTTTTGTCGCACCCATCGCTTTGAGGTCTGCTGCAAACTGTTTCATTGTGATGCCTGAGTCTATAATATCCTCCACCACGATGCATGTCCTGCCTTCGACGCTGGCTGGAATGGAAATCTCTCGTTTTAGTGATCCACTGCTTTGTGTGCCTTCGTAGGATGAATATTTCACGAATACCATGTCGACAGCCGTGGGGATAGTTCTCAACAAATCAGCGGCAAATACATAGGCTCCTGAAAGCATCACTATGAATAGTGGGTTTTCTGACGCGTTCTCTTGCCAAATTGTCTTGCCTAGTTCACAGACGCGCGTGTGTAATTCCGCAGCGCTTATCATAGGAATAAACGTTTTGCCTGCTATTTTTATTGTATCTTTACTCATATTTTTGCGTCTTATGAAATAAAATTATGCAAATTTAATGCATTATTCGCAAAAACGCAATTTTTTAGTTTTGTGAAAATGCAATTTTGCCAAAGTTTTGTGCAGTTATATATTGTTATTTCTGCATAAACAACACGTCGTAGCTGGTCTGGATCTGTTCGAAGCGTTTCAACAGTTCGTTTGTCTCCGCTGTGGATTTTCCTTTCATCTTGTGTGGGTGACACTTCTGCACCAAAGCGTTGTACGCTGATTTGATTGTGTAGTCATCAGCTGTTTCGTCAAGACCTAATGTTTGCAGGGCTTTTTTGCGTAGCTCTGCTTTCGACTCTTCTTTGTCTGTCATGACGACTCTTATTCCATGGGCATGCTCCATCTGACGGATAATCTCGTTGTCTATCCTCAATGTTTTGCCGATCTGACGCATTTTTTCCGCTTCTTCAGGCACTATGCATCCATCGTCTGATGCGACGTCATACAGAGCATAGAATAGGTCGAGTGGGAATGTCTCGTCTACCTTATCAGCATAGGCAAGCACCGTCGCACAATATTTCTTATAATCTGTGGCATGGTATCCGAGTGTGAGTTTGAATGTGTTGTTCATCTCAAAACACTCCTTTGGAAACTTCTTTTTGAAGAAGTCGAACACTTTATCTCTTTCTCTGTCTGTGATATATCCGTCACTTCTGACCACCATGCTGAACAGGAATGGGATTCCGATGCTGTAGGAATTGATGTTGTTTGTGGAGTCGTCAAGATATTTGAGATGCTCGAAATAGTGCTTTTTCTCGTTGTTGTCCTGTAGATGAAGACTGATGACAAGTCCTCCATAGATACCACAAAGCACAACTGCTGGGAGCATTATTATTGGAGAGAAAAGACTGTATCCGATTATGATTCCGGCAATTGTGGATATGAATGCGGCATGAAGATATATTCTTCGGCTTGTGACATTCAATGCGATTCCGAAGGAGATGACGGAGAGCAACAGCAGATAGCGGTCGTATTCATACAGTGATAGGATGATGCCGATCACAGAGAGTACGAAGACTGTCGTTGATACTATGTCAAATACGTTGTTTCTCATTGGACTGTACAATTGCTCGTATAGAATCTTTATTCATGATTTTCCGAACACTTTTGTATCGGAGGATTATAAATGCATTATTTTTTTCTCCTCGCTGATAAAGTATTGGATCAATCTTGTATAAATATCTTCGATAATGTCAGGATTCAAACCTTTTTCCTCTGCCCACTGGCGACGTTTCTCTATGACGGCTTTCTTTCGGTCGGATGCTTCTGCACTGGCCGATGTCTTTTCTTTGTATTTGACAACTTCCTTTACATAGTCGAAACGTTCGCTCAATAATGTGATGATCGCATTATCGATATTGTCGATCTCATTACGCACATCGTTGATGTTCTGACATTCCGAAGGCTTTTTATTTGTTACGTTTGTTTCCAAAATATAAAATCTATAGTTGTTGTAAATCGCTCACGAAATTACAATTTTTTTCTGTTATGTGTCAGTAAAAAATCCTATAGTTCACAAAAGAGACGTTTTTTGGGTCTGGATGCTAATTTACTCATTATGAAATCTGCATCCTGAATTTTATCTATCTGCGTTTTCTTTGTATATTTGTATCAGGAAAAGAATTTTCAGATGAATATAGACATTTTCAAAGATCTAAACGATAGTCAGCAGGAGGCTGTCCGCTCTACTGAGGGTAGGGTACGTGTGGTGGCTGGCGCAGGTGCTGGCAAGACTAAGACTCTTGCAGCAAGATATGCTTTCATCGTGTCTGCTTTGGGTATCGACCCTGCTAATATCCTTTGCCTTACTTTCACCAACAAGGCGGCTAAGGAGATGACTCAACGTATCGCCAAACTTGTGGATAAGGGCAACTACAGTGATTTCGTATGCACCATCCATGGCTTTTGCGTGAAGTTTCTCCGTGCTGAAATCTATCATATCGGATTCCCTAAGTCGTTTACAATCATTGATGTTGAGGATCAGAAACAGATTGCCCATCAGGTACTCGACCATCTTGGTGTTGACAAAAGTGTCAAAAATATAAATAGCTTCCTTTCTGGTATAGCTGGCCGTAAGTCGACGGGTGGGTACGTGGAGACGTATCTGACCCAGTCTGCCAATAAGATAGATGTGGAAAACTGCCGTGATGAGTTTGAACTCTACATCGCTATGCAGTTGAAACTGTTTGCTCTTGATTTTGACGACCTTATTCATCTCACTCTCTATATTCTTCACGCTTTTCCTGAAGTGCTTGCCCATTGGCAGCAGGAATTAAACTATGTGATGATTGATGAGGCTCAAGACTGTAACACTACAGACTGGAATCTTGTGGAGCTTCTTTCTGAAGGATGTGGCAACCTCTTTATCGTGGGTGATCCAGACCAGGCTATCTATGAATGGCGTGGTTCTGATCCTGGCTATTTTGTGAAGTTTGAGGCCGACAAGGATATCGTGCTCAACCGTAATTATAGGTCGACGCAGGGGATTCTCGACGTCGCCAACAGCGTGATCAAACATAATAAGAATCGTATCGACAAGGACCTCTATACAAAAAAGGATGCTGGTCCGTCTATTGTCCATTTCCACGCGGCATCGGAGCAGAAAGAGGCTGAGTGGATTGTGAAGCAGATCAAGAAGAAGATGGCCGAGGGTGACACAAACGCCAGTGATTTCGCTGTGCTATATCGAGCCTCATATCTTTCTCGTTTTATCGAGCAGAATCTGATGAAGCATAACATCCCTTACCAGATTTGGGGTGGTATACGTTTCTTTGAACGTAAGGAGATCAAAGATGCTCTGTCTTACCTCCGTCTGATTGCCGCCGACGATGATCTGTCTTTCCTTCGTATCTGCAATGTCCCTGCTCGTAAGATGGGAAAGAGCACCGTCTCCGCTCTTCAGGCTCTTGCTCAGAAAGAGCAGAAATCGCTTTTCGAGACTCTTTGCTGGCACCGCGACGAGCAACCGTTCAAAAAGGAACCTATCGCTAAATTCATTGATAATGTGAACGACTGGCGTTCCAAAGCTCCGTACACAAAGATTTCTCAACTGCTTGAAAGCGTGCTGAAGGAGAGTGGATTGAAAGATGAAATCCGCACCGACGGTGATGACGACCGTCTGCAGAATGTGCTTGAACTTGTCAGTTCGGTGAAGTATTATGAGGATACATCAGAAGAGGCTCCAAACTTGGTGTCGTATCTTCAGGATGTGGCTCTGTATACAAATGCCGACTATACGAAAGAGACTGATTCAGTGAAACTTATGACTATCCATCAGTCGAAGGGACTGGAGTTCCCTCATGTCTTTGTTGTCGGCCTGAGCGACGGAATTTTCCCAAGCCTCCGCGCTATACGTGAGCGTAAGAATCTTGCGGAAGAGGAGGAGAGACGTCTGATGTATGTGGCTGTGACACGTGCAGAGAAGACGTTGATGCTTACTGAGAGTGAGGGATATAATGCTGCTACTCAGGCGGAAAAATATCCGTCGAGATTCCTTCTTGAAATCAAACGAGAACTTTTTGTGACTGAGGGTAAGATGGATCCGATTCTTTGGGAGAATACCAAGAGACTTGCTGGAGAAGACAATCAGTCTCGTCCGCTTTTCGATACGGTTGTGAAGAGCGACTATTTCCATGAGGGAGATCTTGTACGTCATGAGATATTCGGCGATGGAGTGGTGATCAGCACAGATCAGAGCCGTGACACTGTCAATGTGAAGTTTGAAAACGGAAACAGAAATCTGCGTCCATCTTTCATAAAGAAGATTTCGGATATCGAAAACTCTTTGCTCAACTAAAAACAGAAGGATTTATGGCAACGAGGATAGGTATTATGTCTGATACCCATGGCTATTGGGACGACAGATATTTGAAATATTTTGAGGATTGTGATGAGATCTGGCATGCCGGAGACATCGGTAACGGTATCCTTGAACGTTTGAAGGAGAAGAAAATGGTGCGTGCCGTGCGTGGCAATGCCGACGGTGGAGATGTCAGGCTCAACTGCAAAGATATTCTTCGCTTCACGGTTGAGGAGGTAGACGTTTTGCTTACCCACATCGGTGGCTACCCTGGACATTATAATCCGAACGTACGTCAGGAATTTTTGAAATCCGCTCCACGCTTGTTCGTTTGTGGTCATAGCCATATATTGAAGGTTATGGCGGATAAAAAGTTTGGAATGCTTTGTGTTAACCCAGGAGCTGCAGGCAGATATGGTCAGCAGACTGTACGCACGCTGATCCGTCTTGTCATCGATGGTGACACGATGCGTGATTTGGAGGTTATCGAACTCACTTGGTGATGTGTTGCCTTTAGAGATCGGGCAACCACAAGAGATTGGGCAACCACAAGGGGTGCCCCTACAAAAGAATTTTTATGTCAAGAATACAATTATCAGATCATTTTAATTTTAAGAGACTTCTGCTGTTTACATATCCGTCTATGCTTATGGTGATATTCACCTCTATCTATAGCATTGTGGATGGTGTGATGGTATCAAACTTTGTCGGCACGACTCCGTTTGCCGCGCTCAACCTCATTTGGCCGTTTGTCGCGGTGCTTGGTTCCATTGGTTTCCTTCTTGGCACAGGTGGATGCGCATTGGTGGCAAAGACGATGGGTGAGGGTGAGAGTGACAAAGCCAAAAGTATATTTTCTTTGCTCACCTATACAGCATTGACTTTTTCTGTTGTATTGGGTGTGTTGGGACTATTTTTCACACGTGATGCGGCGATTTTCCTTGGTGCTGAAGGTGAGATGGTGGAGCATTGCGTCGTCTACGCTCAGATCCTTCTTATCTGTCTGCCGACCTATGTTATGCAGGTCTATTTCCAATCGTTTCTGATTGTGGCGGAACGGCCTAGGTATGCCATGTGGGTGACGATTGCCGCAGGAGTGAGCAACATGGTGTTTGATGTCGTTTTCATTGGCTTTTTCGATATGGGTATCGCAGGAGCTGCATGGGCGTCGAATGTCGGAATGGCTATCGGAGGATTTGTGCCTCTCTATTATTTCTACAAAAGAAAATGGCTTCGTCGTTGCCACTGGGATTTTACGGCGATAAGAAAGGCTTGTTCCAACGGTCTTTCTGAACTGGTGCTGAATATCTCATTGTCGTTGGTGAGTATGCTGTATATGTATCAGCTTATCCGACAGAGTGGGGAAGACGGTGTTGCTGCCTACGGTGTGATTTCATATTTCGCATTCACTTTTGCGGCTCTTTTCATCGGCTACGGTATCGGAGTGTCGCCAGTGGTGAGCTATCATTATGGGGCTGAAAACAAGAGAGAGATGCACAGTCTGTTGAAAAAGAGTATGACTATAGTAGTGACTGCAGGAATTGTTATCGCTTTGATCGCACAGGTTTTGGCTCGTCCGCTATCCGTCATCTTCGTCGGATATGATGAGGCTCTGCTCGAGTTGACGGTGCATGCTTTCCGTATCTATTCGCTGCATTTCATTGTGACTGGAATCAACATCTTCGCTTCGGAATTCTTCACAGCGTTGAACAACGGTCCTATATCTGCTCTGATCTCTCTGACACGTACGCTGGTGCTTGAAAGTGGCTGTGTATTGCTCTTGCCATTCTTGTTTGGCATCGAGGTGATATGGTGGGCTGTGCTTGTGGCAGAGACGTTGGCGATGCTGTTGTCGCTATCGTTGATATTCAAATACAGGAAACGTTATGGATACTAAACTGAAAGGATGTCTGTATGGATCCGTCGCTGCGATGACGTATGGTATGAATCCGCTGTTTGCTGTCAATCTCTACAAAGGCGGTATGAATCCGGATTCTGTACTTCTGTTCAGATACCTTTTGGCATTGCCGATATTGGCATTGATGATAAAGATGCGTGGGCATGACTTCCGTCTCACCGGAAAAGAGACTCTATTCCTATTTATGGTCGGCATTCTCGTCGCCGTATCGTCGCTCACCCTCTATATGAGCTATAATTATCTTTCTGCAGGAATCGCGTCGACGATGCTCTTTATATACCCAGTGAATGTCGCAGTGCTGATGGTTCTGTTTTTTGGCGAGAAACTGAGGCTCCATATCATTGTCTGTATCGCATTGGCGATGGGAGGAATAGCGATGCTGTATAAGACAGACGGCACAGATACGTTGAGCACTGTCGGTTGCATAATTGTGCTTTGCTCCTCGCTCACATACGCAATTTATATTGTGGCGGTCGGAAGAGACGTGTGTAAACGCATCCCGACCTTGAAACTGACATTCTACACATTGCTGTTTGGCGCGGGATTGTATGCGGTAAGGGTGGAGTGTTGTACTACGCTTGTCTGTCCGCCAATCGAACGTTGGGATATGTGGCTCAATATCATATGTATGGTGATCTTTCCGACGGTGCTGTCATTCGTCTGGACAACGATGGCAGTCCAGTATGTGGGTGCCACTCCAACAGCTATATTGGGAGCGTTGGAACCGGTCACAGCGGTAGTCCTTGGAATCCTGTTTTTAGGAGAGTCATTGTCATTCAGGGAGACTGTAGGTTTGGTCATGATATTGGTGGCCGTTTGTATTGTGATAGGAGGCAAAAACATCGCCGACAGATTGCTGCGAATAAGGAAAATGTTTCCGAGGGGAAAATGAATCAATAGAATATTTGTAGAGACGCACGGACGTGCGTCTCTTTTTTGTGTCTCTTTTTTGTGTCTTTTTTTGTGTCTTTTTTTGTGTCTTTTTTTGTGTCTTTTTTTGTGTCTTTTTTTGTGTCTTTTTTTGTGTCCTTTTTTGTGTCCTTTTTTGTGTCCTTTTTTGTGTCCTTTTTTGTGTCCTTTTTTGTGTCCTTTTTTGTGTCCTTTTTTGTGTCTTTTTGTGTCTTTTTGTGTCTTTTTGTGTCTTTTTGTGTCTTTTTGTGCCTTTTTGTGTATCCTTTTTTGTGTATCCTTTTTTGTGTTTTTTTGTGTGTTTTTTTGTGTGTTTTTTTGTATCTTTTTTTGTGTCTTTATTCCTGGAATATTTCCAATTCAGGATAATAGTATCTGACGATAAAGTACAAGCCGATACAGATAGGAAGAATCGTGTAAGAGAAGACGTGGAGTATAGTTCCCAATTTGTCACCTAACATCATCTTCATATTCTCAAGTTTTCCCAATCCTTTAGACTCCTTGAATATTCTCAGATAAAGAGTAAATAATCCGTAAAGAAGACAGATTATGCCAATGATTAAATTTCCCATGTTTGTTGTTTTATTATTGTTATGATGCTTTTATTACCAGGTTTATAGGAATGTCAACCGATCCATTCGTATTCTACTTGATCAACAGTCATGTCTAAAACAATACTTCTATTAGACCATAACTTCACAATGATAGAACAATAGCCCACATTATGGCTAAGATACTCTAATCTATTTTTTGGTAGATTAAGCAGAGCATATTTGTCCTCAGACAAAAAGATCTCCTTATATAAGCTTGTCGTATGATATCTATTGGTTTTGTTTTTCACAAACATGCTTATGTCGTAAATGTCATCAATAAGGTGAAACTTGATAATCAACGATTTGAAATCTGTCTCCGGACATATGCTTTTAATACAATCATGATATGTGATGTCGTTCTCAAAAACAAATATCAGGGTGTTGTCATCTAACTGTATCTCTTTCACAATGCAATCGTGAGGCACAGGAATCGTCGGCATCACATTTGTATTCAAATGATACGTCTCTTTCTTTATGATATTTGAATCTTTCATTATCTAAGTCGTCTCTTTAATTATGATTGAGTATGTCTTAGCATCCACCGATTTTGTTCATGCTGACAAAGTCTGCTTCTATTTCAACAGAAAATATATTTCTTCTATAATAATCATAAATCATTGATAATAAAACGATACAATTAAGGTAATTGATATCTTTCCACCCCATTCCCTTAAATTTATTTATTTTCTTGTTTCATATTATCTAAAGTCATTTCATTTAATTCAAAATGTTTTTGATAATCAGGCAATTTATATTGCTTCTTATATTCTATATCCAGTTCATTCTTAAATCCAAGCCCAACACGGTAATAAGCATCAAAAATGTTTCCCATTTTAGGCGTTGTGCAAATTTTCTCTTCGTTTCCTGCATGTTTTTTAAATTGTTCTCGATCAATTAAATACCAGCCGCATAGTTCCAATTCATCACTGCAAAGAATATGTTCATGTAGCCTTTCTCTATAATCAAGGTACTCTATGAATCGATTTGGTGCAATTCCCCTCAATAATTTTTTCATTAGAATTAAAAATGCTTCCAAATCATCAATACAAACAGACCATGGATACAATCCATCTTCTACTTTTTGTAGTAACAAACTAAGATCTGTTTGTATAACGCCATACCTATGGCTTGTAACAACTATAGACCAACAATGCTCAATTTTTCTATTCTTGATTTGATATTTTACAATGTTTTTATTACCAGAGTCAATAACATTTATGTCCTTTCCTGATAGAAGGACATCTTCAACACGCTTACATTGATCATATCCTTTTTGTATAGCCTTTTGAAAATCATTTCTAATTCTTTCGTATGCTTTGATAGGATCTCTTAAAGGTTCTCGAAATCCGCAATCTTTTATTTCTACTATGATACAAATAGATTCGAATATGATAAGTAGATCATTCTCAGAAACCCCGTCTACACTATAAGATGAGAAAAATTTGGTTTTTTTAGGAAAGAAATGTTGGAATACTTCAAATACTCTTTTTTCAAATGCTTTGTCCTTATTTTTTTTATACTTTGGCATGTTTTTCGTTAAAAACTCATCAATTCTAAAATACAAACTTTCGATGAAAAATTTATTGATAGGACAAATATATTTATCCTCTAATTGAATGAGAGGAAATGATTCCGATTGCCTTTTCTCTGCATAATAGATAACCTTTCCTTTTAATGCGTTTTTATCATAGGTAAAGAAATTTAGTATATTGTTAAGGCTTTTAGAGTTGATTTCAACATTTGTCAAATCCTCTTTTTTTATTATATGAATCTCACCTGGATTAATGGCGAGGGAATTAAGTATTCCGTTTAATTCAGGTTCTTTTAACCAGTCATGAGGATTACAGATACCTCTTTCCTCAAACTTAGTTGTTAGTTTTTCCCATTCTTTCGGATTGTTATTATAGTAATTGAATGTTTCTACACAGGGCTTAATAATTTCATTTAATCTGTTATTATTAAGAGTTCTAACATGAGAAATAAACTTTAGAACTTCATCAATACTAAACCCCAAATTTTCTTTTATATAATCCTCATACTCATATTGCTTAAAGTATCTTGTTATTTTATCTAATGTTTGTTCCTCATAAATCAAATTTGAACTCCCAAAATAATCCATAAATGTAGGTAACGATATCTCTATTTTTCCATCACGTTCGTCATGATATAAATCTCTGTCATTATTGAATCCTATATTTACGAAATAAGTCATCTCTATTTCATCAAGAAGTAGTGCTATTCTTTCCCATAGGTTATCATTCATATCCAAATTTTCATCTCTTTTTTCAACCGAGTAATATACATCTATTAAATATAAAGTCTGCTTCATTGGAGATTGTAAATGAACATATAAATGAGATGTTTTTCTTTGTTCCAACTCAAGAATTAATCGCATTGCATGAACAAGAAATGATTCTTCTTTAACATGTACAAGTTCATTTTTGAGTTCTTGCACAATTTCTTCAATGTTTCGAGAATTTTCCTTGAATTTAATCATTTTTTGATACGTTTGGGGAAAATCATAATCGATGTTTTCTGTTTCTTTAATCATAATTGAAAAAATACATTTAAATTGCTATACTGTAGATAGATTTTTATTTGGTTGTCCCTTGCATCCACTATATCTTCTCAGCCATTGTTCCAATTTCTTACAGACAATACGTTTCTTTTCTTCACGTTTGTTGCCAGCTCCAAACAGAGGCATCGGTGGAAGAATATTTGTCAATGATGTTCCGTTGGTTTTAGCGAATATTTATTTCATCTGTTCAATCCTACAACTATGCTCTTTCGTCTTCTCGTCGTAGCTGATTCCCACGAAAAGCAGATTTCCTGCGTAGTTGTTCAATGCTTGGCAATAATTTTTTTCTTTGATCTGTTGTAAGGCACTTTCCGCACTCTTGTTGTGTTTAAGTTCGATGACCAGAGCTGGAATGTTCGGTTGATAAGGAATCAATACCAAGTCAGCATAGCCTTTGCCTGTAGGCAATTCCTTTATCAAAGTGTAGCGTGTATTAGCGTAGAAATAGGCCAAGCAGATGGCACTCTGGAAGCAATGCTCGTCATTGTATGTCAACGGATTGGTCACTGCGGTGTGAGCAGTGTCGAGTGCACGTGCTACAGCTTCTTCGTTGCCATTTATGGTGTCATCAAGAAGTTTTTTCGATGTGTTGATTAAATTCATTATCGCACTGTAATCATCCTCGTCGTCAATGGCGTTGACCCATTCCAAACGAACCTCTTCATTGGGAATGCCACAAGTGCCTTCGTCATAGTTGTACGACAAGTATCCCAAATGGATCAGATAGGTGAATGCGTTATCCTTGTTTGTGATAGACTCCAGCGTGTTTTGAAATTTGCCCACATTCACTGGCACCCACTTGCCCGATATCATGCTTATGACATCTTGTCGGATGCCTGCGAAATCCATCATGATATAATCTTTCAGAACTTCGAACGAACCTGTCGCCGACCAATATCCGCTCATTCTCTTTCTGTTTATGGATGTGGTGACAGACTTAGGATTATATAAGCTTACCTCATCACTCAATTTGTATCCGTCGTACCAACGCTTGTATTCGGCATAGTCTCTGCCGTATTCCTCGCACAATGCTTTCGTCTCTTCCTCTGTGAATCCAATATACGGTGCAAATGGACCCGCGTCGATCATGGTGTATTCCATAAATTCGTTCAGTTTGCTCTGTATTTTGTCTCGCACAATCGGAATGATGCCGGTGATGTAGGCAAGGGCAATGGCTGGGCGTAAAGTGGTATCCTTGAAAAGACTGTTAAGGAAACTTAGGTAGTCTTGGAACAGTTCTTCTGGCACTCTCTCTCGAACTAGGACATCGTATTCATCGATGATGATGACGAATTTCTCTCCTGTTTTACCATAAACTTTGAGAATGCATTGGTCCAATGTCTCTTCTCCGTTGAATTCTATAGATGAAAAAGACTCCTTAAACTCATTGGTTAATGTTTTATGAATGTCTGTAATCAGATATTCTTTTCTTCTTTTTTGAATAGATCTTTGATACCATCCATTCAAATCCAACTTGATGACGTTGAACTTATTCAAATACCTGTCATAATCAGGCATTTCACCGATTTTCATTTGGCTGAATATCTCACGTGTGTCGCAACCTTTAGAATAGTAGGCTGAGATAAGGTTGCCGACCATGCTTTTTCCGAAACGACGGGGACGGGAAATGCAGACGAAGTTTCCTTGACTGCATGCCAATTTGTTTAGTTCTGACAACACGAGAGATTTATCGACATAAATCTCCGAATTTAGTCCCATCTTAAGTGCTTCTGCATTCGGATTCAGATATAAGCCCATAATATTTCTTTTTTTACAAAGATATGATTTTTTTGTGGATGGAACAACTTCGTGTACAAGTGAATTTAGTTTTGATAAGATGAGTCCATCATCCTATGCTTTAGCGAAGGAGTGGGGGGATCACCAAAACTTATTCTGGCTTTCGTTGTATTCGAATCCAGCTTCTGCCATTTTCTTGACGATCTCTTCCTTGTCTAAGTCGAGGGCGTTGCAAAGTTCATCAAGATTGGAATAGAAATCTCTCAATTTCATGTTGAGGAAACTGAGAAGCATCATTGGATCTGAAGGAATGTTTTCCATATCGTTTTTGAATTGACTTTAATAAAACAAAAAAGACTTCACATTTGTGAAGTCTTTGTGAGGTTCCTAGCAGATTCGAACTGCTGTACACGGTTTTGCAGACCGCTGACTAAGCCACTCATCCAAGGAACCGTTGTGTTGTCATTTCCTTTTGACACTGCAAAGGTAGTGCTTTTTTATTACATGCAAAACTTTTTGCCACTTTTTTTTAGTTAAACCCTCATTTTTTTTGAAAAAAGTGAAAATAGCTATGGTTTTCCTCTTTTTTGACCGTCAAAACTGAGAAAAATCAATAGATATGAGGTGATTTTAATAATGCTCATATCCATAAAACAAAGAAAGGGCTTTTAGCCCCTTTCTGTATCTAACAAGTTTTTACTCGTCGTCAAGCATCCTCTTCACTTCAACCATGCTGACATCATCAGCTTTGGTTCCTAATAACTGGCAAACCATCACCTTGCAGGCGTCAGCCTGAAGTCTTTGAAGTTCTATAACTCCATTGTCTGTAAGCGGCATGCGCTTTGTCCAGACTTTTCCGAACTTGGGATAAATCCTCAATTCTACGTTAACCATATCACTTATCCTTTTATGTATCCTTTTATGTCTCCAAAAATACAAACTTACTTTATCTAAACAACACCTTTCACAAAAATTAACACTAAATTCGTATGTTTTGGATATGATTTTATGTTTTTCAGCGGATTTTGGTGAGAAAATGAGAAAAAAATGGAAAAATCATCAAAATTGACGTGATAATGTCGGCTTTTTGGGGCTGAATAGAGACTTTTTTAGTGAATTGCTATGGTACGACGGTGGAATTTCTACTGGTTTTCAGAATAAACCAGATCCAATTCATCCATTAGCATCTGCACAAGTGGCGATGATTTCAAAAGGGCTTCAAACTTCTGTTTGTTGGTCAATACCTGCTCTTTTGCTATCGCTTCGTCTATGATATATTGAACCTCAATCTTGGAATTTGACAGGTGGTTTTTTAACGCATTCAGCAAATTGATGCGTAACTCTGCATTCAGTCTTGAATATGTCTCTTTGGATGGAACCTTGATCAGGATCTTGAATGAGTCGATCAGCTCGAACTTACATGTGCTTATGATACCAGCCTCTTGTGAACGTTGCTGGTCTCTCCACTCATTATATATGCTGATACGTGCGGTCTCCAATCCGCCCTTTGTGACTTCTCGCTCAATCTTATGCTCTTTGACTGTGACGACGAAGTTCTGCTGCTGCTCTTCGTTGCATCCACGGATGGAATGGGCTGTGATGGTGTGGCCATTCTGTATTGTCTGCAGAGTGGCACGTTTTTGTATCTGAAACGATTGGTTTACTGCTGCTGGGGCTGCCGCAACAGGTTGGTCTGTTGCAAACAACTGTAGGAACGACTTTAGGTAGTTGCTGTCGACGTCCCACCAGTCGTCTTTAATGGGCTCCGTCAGGAGTTTTTTTTTTCGGCCATTATCTGGCACATGCGGATTGCTGCAAGCTCAACGAGCAATCGCTTGTTTTTGAATGTCGGATACTGTATTCCGCATTCTACAGCTATTCTCAGACTCTTGTATAGAAAATCCTCTTCACAGTCTCTTGCCGCGTCGACATACTGATCCTGAGCGTGTTTGCTTACATCCAGCAGAGTCACTGTCTTAGGATCGCGTGCCATCAGTACATTACGTAGATGCTGCGCATAATCGTTGATGAACAGACCTTCGTCGAATCCGTTGGAAATCACTTCGTTGATGATTGTGAGCACTCCTGAGACATCGCCGTTCTTACATTGTGTCATAAACTTGAAATAGTAGTCGAAATCGAGAACATTAAGTTTCTGAAGCACTTCATTGTATGTTATCTTATTGCCGCAGAACGACACTACTTGGTCGAAGATTGACAAGGCGTCACGCATACCACCGTCGGCTTTCTTCGCGATCACAGCCAATGCCTCCTCCTCTGCATCGATGCCCTCTTTCTTCGCCACATTGGCAAGATGGTCGATCGTGTCGTCGATAGTGATACGTTTGAAATCGTATACCTGGCAGCGGCTCAGAATAGTAGGCAGGATCTTATGCTTTTCAGTTGTGGCAAGGATGAAGATGGCGTATGCTGGTGGCTCTTCCAACGTCTTCAAAAAGGCATTGAAAGCGGCTGTCGTCAGCATATGGACCTCGTCGATGATGTAGACGCTTTTCTGTCCGACTTGTGGCGGCACCATCACTTTGTCGATCAGCAGACGGATGTCGTCCACTTTGTTGTTGGATGCGGCATCAAGTTCATGGATGCAGAACGAACGTCCTTCCGCAAAACTTCTACAGCTTTCGCATTCTCCACACGCCTCAAAATCGTCGGTGCGGTTCATACAGTTTATCGTCTTGGCGAAGATTCGTGCACACGTCGTCTTTCCGACTCCACGCGGACCAGAAAAAAGGTAGGCACTTGCCAAATGGTTTGTCTTGATCGCATTCTTCAATGTGTCAGTCAAACCTTTTTGTCCAACGACTGTGCTGAATGTCATTGGACGGTATTTTCTTGCCGAAACGATAAAATCTGCCATATTATTCTTCTTTCACGCAAAGATAATTATTTTGCCGCAATTTTACGATAACGAAGATAAAAACATATTGCCATCAGCCGGCGTCGACATCTTCATCATCATCTGCCGATGCCTTAGTTTTTTGCCATCAAAACCTCAAGGATCACACCACTTTGAGCTGGTACCGAAACCTTCAATGGCGAGTCTGCACTAAGGTCAATCTTGACTGTTTTGCCAGACATCAGTTCTGTAGCCGACACTTTGCCCTGCTTGATGCCAAGATAATCGAACATGTGTTGAGGCAGGTTGATAAGGTTGTTTTTCTTCTCGTCGCTGAAATTTGCCACGAAGATGAGAGCCCTCTCGTCGCTTCTTCTTACATATGCATACTGACGGTGATGGTCGAATGAATCGTTTTGATAATTGACATACATCAGATCGTAGAATGTACCGTTGTAGATACACTCGTTGTCACGGCATATTGTGAGGAGACGGGAGTAGAAACTCTCCAGATCTTTTTCTGCCTTTGTGGATTTGCCATTGAGTTTCCTCTGAATGGTTGGCACGACAGAATAGTCGAAGATGGATGTTTTTCCGTCGTCGCCGCTGAATCCTTGCTCACCTACAGCTGGCTCGCCAAGCTCCTGTCCGAAATAAACCATTGTCGGAGCTTTTGAGACTGTCGCTGCGACAAACATCGCAGGACGGCCTTTGATCGCGTCGCCAAGCACATGGCTTGATGCAAGACGCTGCTCGTCGTGATTCTCCATGAATGTAAGCATCGACGGTGCCAAGCCGTCCAAACGTTGCCAGCATCCTGTGATGGCAGATGCACTTGCTTTGCATTCCGCGATTGCACGGAGAGTGTCGTATAGACCGACTTTATCGTAAAGATAGTCGAAATGACCACGGAAGATATAATCTCTGTATTGTGATGGATTATAGGTCTCAGCTATAAATATGATCGACGGATATTTCTCCTTCACCTGAGGAATGACCCATTCCCAGAATTCTGTCGGAACCATCTCCGCCATATCGCAACGGAAACCGTCGACTTTTTTCTTCGCCCAGAACAAAAGGATATCACGCATCTTGTTCCAAGTAGACGGGATGGGGCAGACGTCAAGTCTGTTGCCGTTAGTGTAGTCACGACCGTAGTTCAACTTCACTGTTTCATACCATTGGTAGATTCCTGGATTGTTGGCATAGTAGTCGTCTCCTGTCACTTTGCAAGGGAACTCAACGTATTCCTCCTTTGCCTCACCCTTCATATCGAACTGGGCACAAAGTTTTTCACCTGGAAGATAGTAGAAATTGTTGTCACGGTTGAAACGGACGTCTGTGATGTCGTCTGCACCAAGGTCACGCACTCCACGTGGTTTTGAATCCGAGTGGTAGCTGCGGGCAACGTGGTTAGGAACGAAATCCATAATCACCTTCAAGCCAGCTTTGTGAGTGCGGACGATAAGATCTTCATACTCACTCATACGCTTGTCCACATCTGTAGCCAGATCCGGATCTACATCGTAGTAGTCTTTGATTGCGTAAGGGCTTCCTGCACGACCTTTCACGACCGCAGGATGGTCTGGGGTGATCTTGTGTGCAGAATAATCAGTCTTTGTGGCGTGTTCTATCACGCCAGTGTACCATATATGTGTATAGCCGGAGTTTTTTATTCCTGTCAAACGATCTTCTGTGAAATCTGCAAATTTTCCGCATCCGTTATCGACGATGCTGCCGTCAAACTTCGTCTTCTTAGCCATGTTGCCATACAGACGTGGCAACACTTGATATATTAAAATCTTTTTTGACATAGTTTATGTAATTTCAGTTGTTGCAAAATTACGTAATTCACAATAAATTACAAAATAGTTAAGTTATAATATATGAGTGGCTTTTCATTGTTTTGGAGTGATTAACAAAAAAAGAGACCAGGATTAATCTTGGTCTCTCTTCGTGCGGATGACGGGACTCGAACCCACACACCTCTCAGTACTAGATCCTAAGTCTAGCGCGGCTACCAATTACGCCACATCCGCATTTGCGACTGCAAAAGTACTGCTTTATTTTGATATTGCAAATTTCTGAGAAAGAAAATTCAAAAAAAGTGTCTTTTTTTCTGTTCGGAGTATAATGAGATAAGAGAACATGTGTGGCAAAGAAGAAATATAGAACCGAATAAAGTCTTCTGTTTTTTATATGTTTGGAGTAAGCCTTGCGTTGAAAAACAAAAAAGGGAGATGAACAAAGAAAGTTCATCTCCTTGTAAAATTATGGAAAAGTTTGTTTTATTTCCCTTTTTATACTGATACTTATTAATTGTGGAATATAAAAAGTTTTGAATTCTCTTCGTGTCACACGCTGACAAATTCAAAAGTCGTTAAAACATGCGTTTCTTTAACGACAATGCAAAGTTAGTATTCTATAAATACTAAACGGGATTTTCACATAATTTAACATGTTTTTTCACTATTATTAACTTTCTGCAGATAATAAGTTGCAATGAACCATTCGATGAATAAAGGTGGATTTCAACAGATGTTATTTTTGTTTTGTGTTTTAAATTACTGAAATATAGTGTTTTATATGTTTAGGTTGGCCTTTTCTTGGTTTGTCGGTAGAGTGGTTTAGCTATAAAAGAGCCTTTTTCTTATGATGATGGCCAGTTTATTCGAATTAACAATTTAAAATTTAATTTAACAAAAAAACCTGAAGCTGTAGAGCCTCAGGTTTTTAAATTTCTAATTTAACATTGGTGAATTATTGTGCTACAACGTTGATCATTTCAGCACGCATATTCTCCATCATACGTTTCAAGACGCTCTGCATTACATTGACCTCATCGTCGCTGATTCCCTTGAATGCCTTCTTGAAAGCAACTTTTGTAACATCAATGATACCTGGAACAACACCTTTACCCTTTGAAGTTAGGTAGATGTTCTTAGCACGTCTGTCGTTAGGGTCGCTTCTTCTCTCCAACATCTTCAATCCTTCAAGCTCATCGATCAAACGAGTGATGCTCGGACTGTCTTTGTCTAGAGAGATAGCGATGTCTCTCTGTGTCAAACCATCGTAGAAGTTAAGCAAGAATACCACCAATGCCTGCTCGAATGTTACTTCGTAGCCTGCATCTTTCAACTCTTTGTTAGCCAACAAAGTGATAGACTCACTGATTCTACCGTTCTTAACCGCCAAAATGACGCTTGTCTCTAGTGTCAATCCTTCCATAGGAACTGACGTACGCATGTTTTCCTTTTCCATATTCCACATAATTTTTATGCAAATATATATTTTAATTTATAATGAATACAAGAAACAAGTTCATTTTTTTACTTTTTTTGTCCTTTTTTATTAAAAAAAAGCACGTTTTGTATAAAAAACGTGCTTAAATATGCTGTAAAGCATGATATTTTCAGTTGCTTATTTTGCTTTTTTCTTTGTCTCTTTTTCTTTGGCAACAGGCTTCTTTTCAACTGCTTTTTTCACTTTTTTTTCTTCAACAACCTGCTTTTCTTCAACTGCTTCCTTTGTTTCTTTTGCTGCTTTCTTTGTTGTTTTTTCAGCTTTTGCTTCTGACTTAGTAATTTTTTTGCCAGATTTTAGAGCGGCTAATTCAGCTTCAAGTGCAAGTTTCTCTTTTACCAGTGAGTTCAACTCTTCTTCGCTGATGTCGGCTGTGAAGAAACTGTCGATGCGTTTTTTGAAGTCAGACAAGACATTCATAAAGTTGATGAATGCGTCGTATGGTGAGTCGTACGGACAGAATGTCTGGTTGTAGAATGATGTGCTCATATAATACAGATGGTCTGTTGACTGTATTTTGTACCAATCATCGATTATCTGTTTGTCTGAACATCTGTTTACCTTGTCAGTCAAAGCATACAGTTTATTGAATGCTTCGTTCTGGATTGTGTTGGCAAGCCATGGCGACAGGTCTTTTGTCGCATTTGCCCACGTTGTAGGGTGGGGTGCTGATATCTGGTCTGTCGGATTATTGTTGTTGATCACCTCTGAAGGTGTGGCGAATTTGATTCCTCTGCTTGCTGCAACTTTCGGTAGGGCTTTGAAGAAATCAAAGATACCTGTGTTTGCGTTCTGAATCTCACCCAACACTTCGTAGTTCATGAACAGGTTGACTACCTGCTCTTCTGGATTGTTCATTATCCAGTTGGCGAACTTGTCGGCAGTTAGCGGGAATTCTTTCCAACCCCAGTCTGAGAATCTGTATGCTATGTCGTCGCTCATTCCACAGTTTTTCAAAAGAAGTTTCATTCTTTTGTTTGCCGCAGAACAATATACGTAGTTAGGACTCTTCCAATCCAATGTCTGTGGGGCTCCTTCAGCAAGCATTCCTGCAAATCCCATGTTTAGAACTCTGTCCACCATGTCGTCGCAGAATAGTAGCTCTGAGTTTCTGAACACTGTTGGCTTTTGCCCGAACAGAGATTCAATTTTCTTTGAATGGGCCTCTACCTGTTTCTCGAATTCATTGTTCTCTTTGCGTAATGACGCGAAAGAGTGGGCGTATGTCTCACCAAGAAACTCTACACATCCAGTCTTTGCCAGTTTCTTGAAACTGTCGATGACTTCAGGACAGTAGTGTTCAAGCTGTTCCAATGCCAAACCTGATATTGAGTAAGCGACTTTGAATTCGCCATTGCTCTCTTTGATCATCTGAAGCATTGCGTCGTTAGCTGGAATATAGCTGTTCTTTGCAATCCTTTTTATGATAGCTTCATTATTGGCATCGTCGAAATAGTGGTGGTCGGCTCCAATGTTGAAGAATCTATATCTTTTTAGTCGAAACGGCTGATGTATTTGAAAGTATAAACAAATCGACTTCATATATCTTTACTTTTAAATTGTTGACAAATTATTTGTAGCCAAGCACTTGGTTGTACACATTTATGACTTTATCTCCTGCGTATTCCCATTTTATCTCGTCTACCTCTTTCTTTCCCTCCACTTTCAAGTATTCTGCGAAAGCGTCGTTGGTTACAATCGAATGGATGGCGTCGGCCATTGCGTCGATATCCCAAAAATCGACTTTGATCACTTTCGATAGAATCTCTGCGCATCCGCTTTGCTTCGACACTATTGTCGGCACTCCACATTGCATCGCCTCCAACGGTGATATTCCGAATGGCTCAGACACAGACGGCATTATATAAAGGTCGCTGCTTTTAAGCATTTCGTAAACTTCCTTTCCTTTGAGGAATCCGGTGAAGTGGAATCTGTCGACTATGCCGTATGCCGACGCGAGGTCGACCATCTCGGCCATCTTGTCGCCGCCTCCTGCCATCACGAATCGCACGTTCGGTGTCCTTTGCAACACCTGTCTTGCTGCCTGCACGAAGAATTCCGGACCCTTCTGCATTGTGATTCGTCCTAGGAATGTCACGATCTTGTCGCCTGTATTGTTGTTTGGCTTGATATCCAGAATCTCACGGCTTAACGGTGTCACTGCATTGTGCACTGTTGTCACCTTTCTTGGATCTATATGATATTTGTTGATCACAGTGTCTCTTGTCATGTTGCTCACTGTGATGATATGGTCTGCCATATCCATACCGTATTTCTCAATGTTGTAGACGGTAGGGTTCACGTTTCCGCGGCTTCTGTCGAAATCAGTCGCGTGGACGTGGATGACAAGTGGTTTTCCTGTTATCTGTTTTGCCTTCACACCGGCGTTGTATGTAAGCCAGTCGTGGGAGTGGATGATGTCGAAGTTGTTAGATCGGCACACCACACCTGCCACAGCCTCATAGTTGCGTATCTCTTCTAGCAGATTGTCTGGATAGCGTCCGGAAAACTCTACTGATCCGATGCCGTTGGTTCCTATATAACGGTTGTCTTCACAGATACAGTTTCTGAAATGGTAATATTCGTCGCTGCTTATTCTTCCTTCCAAAGAATCTTTCAGGAACTTGCTGTCTGGCTCCTGCCATACGATCGGCACTTTGTTTGCTGCAATGATTTTCAAGAAACTTTGGTCTTCGTCACCCCATGGTTTTGGTAACACCAAGGTGATGTCAATATCTTTGTGTCGTGACATACCTTTTATCAAACCGTAGCTTGCAGTACCAAGTCCTCCTAATATGTGAGGTGGAAATTCCCACCCAAACATTAAAGCCTTCATACACTATCCTTTCTTTACTCTGCTTCAAATTTACCCAGTATTTGTTTCGCTCTTATCACTTCGCAAACATTTATTCCGTACGACATTCCTTCACAGCTCTTGTATGGAGCCATTCCGTCGTACATCTCTGAGTATGTGCCTATGGTATTGTTAAACAATTCGTCTTCCAATCCGTGCATTGATTTTTCTGCAAACGAGTATCCGCTCTGTTTGTAGACACGGAGATAACTCTCTATATATGCTCCCATCAGCCAAGGGTAAACTGCTCCCTGGAATGCTGCGTAGTCGCGTCCTTGTTGTCCGCCAGCTCCGTTCCAATGGAAATTGTCGCTGTATGGACTCAATGATCTGATTCCTTTTGGTGTCAGCAATTCTTTTGTCGCCATATCCACGACCGCTTTTTGCTGCTCACCATTAAGTGGTGAATGTTTAAGTGCCACTGCCCAAAGCATGTTTGGACGGACACTTCTTTCAAAATGGTCTCCGTCAACAAAATCAAACAGGTATGAGCCGTTCCAGAAGATGGCGACGAAATTGTCGCCGACATTGTCTGCCAATTGGTCGTAGGCACTGTTGCCTGTAAGTTCAGCTGTGAATTTCAATGCGTTGTACCACAATGCGTTGATCTCCACTGCCCATCCGCTTCTTGGGGTGATTGGCATTCCGTTGACTCCTACTGCATTCATCCATGTCATTGGCTTTTTCCATCCATGGATATAAAGCAGACCATTGTATGTGAATTCAATATTAATATGTTTGCCGCTCTTTATGAAGTCGACGATGCGGATCAATTTGTCCGCATACTTCTTTTGAGCGTCGCTCTTTCCAAATGTGGCAGCATAGTCTTGGATGGCTTTCGCATACCACAATACTACGTCTGGCTGCTCTATTTCGGTGATGTTCTGATCGTATCCTTTTTCTGTTGACTCAGACATCATCTTTTCTATCTCTTTGCCAAGTGTGTCAAGATGAGAATCAATTTCTTTTTGTGTCAGACCTGCGGAAATCAGTCCCGGTATTGCGATAGCCATATTTCTAGCTATGCATTTATACCATGGGTAACCGGCCATCATATAAGATTTACCATCTTTCTCTACGAACATGCTTTTGGCTGTCTGCTGAAGCACGCATTCCATAGTGTCTGATGACCCTTTTTTTATTTGGAAGTTGAATGCAGTCTCAATATCTTTTGTCTTGCATTCGTCCAGACCGGCAGTGAAAAATATCTCTTCACCCTCTTTTGCCTCGACTATGAAATGTCCGGCAACGTACAGGTCTTCTCTGTCGTGGTAGCCACGATCTCTCTCGTTGAAATATTCGATGCCGTTTTTCCAGTATCCTGTCGCTACAAACTCACATTTCTTTGACAACTGCATGTTAAGCATCGGATACTCATTGTATAGTGACAGGGCAATTCCGTTGCTTATCGCTTTATATTCTCTATGGACGGAATTGTTTTCCATACACAGTTCAGAAGTGTCACGGAATGCGAGTAATGGTTCGATCTTGATTGTGGTGTTTCCACGGAGGATTTTGTATCTGGCTATCAGTCTGTTCTCATTTTCACAAAGAGTCACACATTTCTCAACAAGCGTGCCTCCTGCTCTGTATGTTAGAGTGACAGAGTTGGAATTGTAATCAAACAGACGCATGTAATTCTGTCCGTTTGGAGAGAAATATCCAGCTGAATATTCGTGTACACCGAAATTATACTCGGCTGTATTCTGAATCAAAGTCTCATCTATGGAAGAAATCAACAATAACTTCTCCTTGCCTTCTATATTTGATGGCACTACAAACGCTCCATGGTATTTACGCGTGTTGCAACCTACTGAGGTTGTGCTATAGTATGCTCCTAGTTTGTTTGGGATAATGATTTCCTTTTGAAGAGATTGTCCCAAATCAGCTAACATGAAATTGTCGAACTTAAGATAGCCCATAAGTTTCTAATATTAATTACCCCCCTGATAGTACATAGTACTAATTATCTTACAAATTTACTAAAATTAAATCCTTTTAAGAAATTTTATGTATGTTGTGTAACATTTATTGAAACAAAAAATTATCAACAATACATAATGAATAGAAATGATGCCTTTTATGTGAGACATATTTCTTTTTTATAAATTTATAAACATTTATATTTCAGGGTTTAATAAGCTGTAAGGTGAAAATAGAAAAACCCTTTTAATGTTTTGTATGATAATCGATTAACTTTTCCAACGGTGACTTTTGCACATCATTGATAGTAAAACCGTATTGTGACGCCACTAAAGTCAGCTCTCTCTTGAATTGTTGTGCGACTCCGCCAACAAATGATATCTGCTTAGTGTTGTATATGCCATAATGTGCTATGTTTCGTTTGAAAAAGTCACGGAATGAGTTCATCACAAGTGTGTTGATGTATGCGTTTTCTATTCGTTTTGCTATGAATGGCACAAAACCTGCAAGATAACGGTTTGGAAAAGGCTTTTTATAGACATTCTCCATTATTACCTCTTTGCTTGTGTGGTACTCTTGGAAAAATTCTTCTGCTAATTCAGCGGATGTCAATCCTTTGAGAATGTCGCTTACCAAGTGTTTGCCGAGATATCCACCACTGCCTTCGTCGCCAAGCATGAATCCAAGCGATGATACATTATCTATGATTTTTTCTCCGTCGTAATATCCTGAATTTGAACCTGTTCCTAGGATTGCCGCAATGCCATTCTCATCTCCGAAAAGTCCACGCGCTGCCGCTAAAAGATCACTTTCCACCTCTACTGTTTCAGATTGGAAAGCTTGTTTGAAACTCTCTTTTATTGCATTTGTCTGCTCTTCAAAAGCACAACCAGCTCCATAGTAGTATACTTTTTTAAGAGCATTTCCATTTTCTTCTTGTATTTGCGACTCTTTTAAGGTAGACGTCATTTCTTCCGTCGATTGGTAAAATGGGTTGATCCCTGGCAAAGAGTATCGTCTAACCTCATTCTGCTCATCGATTATGACAATATCCAATTTTGTAGAGCCTCCTTCCGCAATGATCATAATAACGTGTTTTTAAAATCCTATGTTCACAAAATTAATTGATTATTTGGATGTCGGCAATTTTTGGACAAAAAAAATGTATTTGTCTTGCAGGAATGATGTGTTATGTTGGTAAAAAAGCGAATTAAAAAAAAGAGACGTGTTTTGCACGTCTCAGAATGAAATTATTGAATTTTATTAATAAGCGAAACCTAATCCGACTGATACACTTCGTGTTGTCAGGTATTCTCCGATGTCTAAATCTTCGGAACGCATAAGATTACGCAAACCGTAATCATAATCGGCAAATACGAATATTTTCCAGATGTGAAGTTGGATTCCTGCTGATAAACCTGCGTCGAAACGGCTGATTGTGTCAAACAGTTTGGTCACTTCTGGATTGTCGCTTTTTCCGGCAACACCGACAGCAGCATAAGGTCCGACCATAAGTCCTAGACCAATATGTCTTGTGAATTTAAGCAATGCGCCAAATGTCACTGGCACTTCGGCATAGTGGATTGTACAGTTGTCAAGGAATTTTCCAGCATTCTGACCTTTCTGAGCATACACTGCTTGAGGCATAAAGAAGAAAGAAGACTCTCCTAGTGGCACAAATCCTCCGATACCACCTCTGATACCGAATTTTGATTCTGAACCATCTGATGAAAAGTTGCTAAACTGGGCACCTCCCTTAATCATAGTATAAGGTTGTGCGTACATGAATGTAGAAAGCAGTACAGCCAATACTGCCAAAATATGCTTTTTCATTTAGTTTGGGAATTAAGGACTAATTTTTTGAAATGCCCTGGCACTCACGTGCCAAGGCATATTTTATAAATGGACGGGACTATATTAGTCCTGCATCATTTTCTTGTAAAGGTTTCTCATAGAGACAGCTTCAGAGATCTTGCTGTGAAGTGCGTCTACGCTGATACGCTCCTGAGCCATTGTGTCACGGTAACGTACAGTCACTGTGTTGTCTTCTAGTGTCTGATGGTCGACTGTGATACAGAATGGAGTACCGATCGCATCCTGACGACGGTATCTCTTACCAATTGTATCTTTCTCTTCGTAAGCGCAACGGAAGTCGAACTTCAACTCGTTCATGATTTCAGTTGCCTTCTCAGGAAGACCATCTTTCTTCAACAATGGAAGAACTGCACATTTGATTGGTGCCAATGCAGGTGGCAAGTTAAGAACCACACGCTTGTCGCCGCCTTCCAACTGCTCCTCCTTGTATGAACCAGCAAGGATAGACAAGAACATACGGTCAACTCCGATTGATGTCTCGATTACATATGGTATATATGACTTGTTCTCTTCTGGATCGAAGTACTCTAGTTTCTTTCCTGAGAACTGTCCGTGACGGCTCAAATCCCAGTTTGTACGAGAGTGGATACCCTCAACCTCCTTGAATCCGAATGGCATCTCGAACTCGATATCTGTAGCTGCGTTAGCGTAGTGTGCCAACTTGTCATGATCGTGGTAACGGTACTTCTGATCTCCCAAACCAAGAGCCTTGTGCCATTTCAAACGGAAATTCTTCCAGTGCTTGAACCACTCCATCTCTGTGCCTGGCTTGCAGAAGAACTGCATCTCCATCTGCTCAAACTCACGCATACGGAAGATGAACTGACGTGCAACGATCTCGTTACGGAATGCCTTACCGATCTGTGCGATACCGAATGGAACCTTCATACGACCAGTCTTCTGTACATTCAAGAAGTTAGTGAAGATACCCTGGCAAGTCTCTGGACGTAGGTAAATGTCCATAGTGTTGTCTGCACTTGCACCGATCTGTGTCTTGAACATTAGGTTGAACTGCTTAACATCAGTCCAGTTTCTTGTGCCTGAAATAGGACAAACGATCTCCTCGTCAAGGATGATCTGCTTTAACTCGTCAAGGTTGTTGTCGTTAAGAGCCTTTGCGAAACGCTCGTGAAGTGCATCTCTCTTCTCTGCGTACTCCTTTACGCGAGCATTTGTTGAGATGAACTGCTCTTTGTCGAATGCGTCACCAAACTTCTTGGCTGCCTTCTCACACTCCTTGTTGATTTTGTCGTCATACTTTGCAAGCTGATCCTCGATTAGTACGTCAGCTCTGTATCTCTTCTTTGAATCACGGTTGTCAATCAAAGGATCATTGAACGCATCAACGTGACCGGAAGCCTTCCATGTAGTTGGCTCCATAAAGATTGCGGCATCAATACCTACAATATTTTGGTGTAGCAATGTCATGCTGTCCCACCAATATTTCTTAATGTTGTTCTTCAACTCTACACCGTTCTGACCGTAGTCGTAAACAGCTGCCAAACCTCCATAAATCTCACTTGATGGGAATACAAAACCATACTCCTTACAGTGCGAAACTAATGCCTTGAATGCATCTTCTTGTGAAGCCATATCTTTATATTGTGTTAAAATTTAATCGTTCTTTTCGTGCAAAGATAATAAATTATTGTTTATGAATGAGTATCAAATCTCCCAATTTTTGCGACATCTCATATTTTCAGTCTGTCAGTAATGTATTTCTCGAATCTATTTCTTTTCTTTTTTCCCCCATTTTTTTAATCTTTTTAGGTGTTCAAGGGTGTCAAACGTACCAAATTAGGTATGAAAAAGTCCAAACGTGGTTTGTAGGGGTTATCTATAAATTGCCGTTTTGTACTTTTGAAAAATCAATCTAACGGCCGAAATATGTGCAATTTGTATGTGTTTTGTGCCATAAATTATAAAGGGTATGCTTAAAGTTAGTTTAATCATTTTGCTTTGCCTGTTGTGCAGTGGCTTGTCAGCAAAAACAGTCACAGTCGTAAAGACAGAGCTGAAAAGTGGAGAAGAGTATTCTTTTACACTTAATGAGACGGGACAGATCTCTTTTTCTGGCCGTACTCTTTTAATCCAGAATGATGAGAATGCCAAAATCTCGACCATTAATCTGGAAGACATTGAAAAGTTGAACTTTTCAAATGTCGAAGTGTCGGATGTTTCTCAGATTTCGGATGTTAAGTTTAATGTTTATCCCAATCCGGTGGTAGATGTGTTGAATGTGGAAGTTGACGGAATAGTGGATGTTGAGATTCTGTCGTCTGATGGTAAGATTGTGAAGAGACAGACGGTGGAGCAGAAGGGTGAGGTTGATATGAGTGGTTTGGCAGCTGGCATATATGGGGTGAAACTAGGTGGTTTAATTTTTAAAATTGAGAAGCTATGAAAAAGAAAATAATTTTATCAGCGGCTTCGTTAGCCACTCTGTTTTTGTTCGCTCAAGATAAACTGAACATTTATCTTCAAGATGCTACTGAAAGCATCAATATCGAGGATATTAGCCTTATAAAGTTTGTCGACGGTGTGATGAAGATATCGGGTAATGTCGACAAGGAGTTTCAGGTGCCAAATGTGTCGTACGCTGATTTCTCGTTGGAAGAAGGTAGTAAGGCCGATACAATCTTTGTGACATTTGAAGGAGACAAGGTAAGTGTCAACGAATATTCTTGGGACAAAGTGATGTATGAAGTTGACGGTGCGAATATATCATTCACGTCGGCACAGGATAAGAAAGGTATTGTGTATTATCTTTCTGGTTCTTCTGAGGATGGATCATTCTCTATCACTCCAGACAGAGCGTATACTCTGGTGATGGATAATCTAACTCTTTCAAGCGCAACGTCGTCGCCGATAGTGATCAATATTGGAGCTAACGGTGAATCGTACGCTACGAATGTTGAGCTTAAAGGCAAGTCGACGCTTTCTGACGCGTCTGCATCCGCATATAAGGGATGTATCTATGCGAAGTCTAAATTGAAATTCGGAGAATTGGGAGGCGACGGTGAACTTACCATCTCAGGAAACACGAAGCATGCGATCAACTCGTCTAAGAAGACGGAATTCTATGCCGGCACAGTCAATATCAAATCTGCTCAGGGTGATGGTTTGAACAGTGATGGCCTGCAGATGTATGGCGGAAAACTGAATATCTCTGGCACAGCCGGTGATGGAGTGGATGCTTCTGAATCCATACTTATTAAAGATGGAGAATTTGTTTTCAATTCTGTTGCCGACGATGCGAAAGCTTTGAAATCAGATTCCTCAATCGTGGTGAAGGGAGGAAAGGTAGACATTACAATGACCGGAGCTGCGGCGAAAGGAATGAAGACTTCACTTGCAGATATTGAAATTTATGGTGGTGAGATTATAATGAGTATCGACGGTACATCATTAATCGCTGATGGTGACACCTCTTATTCTGCCGCTATCAAGACAGACAAAGGTGTGAAGATGAGTGGAGGTACAGTTGATTTGACTCTTGGAAAGAATGCTATCGCTTCAAAAGGAATCACTGCTGACGGAGATGTTACAGTCGAGGGTGGAGTAGTGAAGATCACTAATAACGGAAGCTATTACACTGGAGCGACTACCACTACGTCTACAGGAAATTCTGGATTTGGAGGCCCTGGAGGATTTGGAGGTTCATCAAAAACATCTACAGACTATACAGAAGGACGTTGTATCAAAGGAAACAATGTATACTTGACAGCTGGAGAGTTTACTCTGATAACATCAGATGGTGCAAAAGGAGTTAAAGCGGACGCAGATTTGATTATTGGAACTGAGAATGCTGACAATTCAGCATTGACTATCAATGTCACTACAAATGGAACAGCAACGTCTTCATCATCATCTTCTTCCAGTGGAGGAAGACCTGGTGGTATGCCAGGCGGCATGAGTGATGGAAACTCTTCTGATTATGCAGGAAATCCAAAGGCGTTTGTCGCAGAATATATCACAGTCAACAGCGGAACGATCACAGTTGATGCCAAAGATGACGCATTCCATGCCAATGTCCAAATGGTTGTGAACGGTGGAATTTTCACTATTGACACTTCAGATGACGCAATGCATTCAGACGGAGATCTGACTATCAATGATGGATCAATCAGAGTCAAGACGGCTTATGAAGGTCTAGAGGGTTCTAATATTTATGTCAACGGAGGATATTTGCATATCACTACAACAGACGATTGTATGAATGTGACTACAGAGACAACTGGTATGTTGAGAGTTACTGGAGGACAGGTATGGGCATATGCATCTTCGGGTGATCATGATTGCTTGGATTCAAACGGAAGTATGGAGTTCACAGGTGGACTTGTGATCGCATGCGGTTCCTCGCCTATTGATGCGGGTGATGGCAACAGCTGTTATCAGAAGCATACAGGAGGCACATTGTTGGTTCTTGGACCAAGTAGTGCAAGCATGTGGAGCCAGGATGTGAAGCCGACATGCGCAAATTCAATCACCAACACATCTTGCTCAGTGTCAGCCGGATCTATATTATGTGTGGCAAATTCATCTGGAGATGTGATTGCGGCATGTAAAGTGCCAGATGCGTTGTCGAAGTTGATTTTCGCATACGGTTCTTCATTGAGCGGCTATTCTTTCTATACTGTGGACTCAAGCGCGGATATCGAACTTGATTTGTTTGAGAACCAGTATAAGGAAAAAACAACGATTTCTTTTAGTTTGTTAAGTGAACTTAAAGCCGGAAGCGGCAATAGTGGAGGCTGGGGCAGGTAATTGAAAATCAAAATAAAAATTATTAGAAAAGGAGACGTGATGATTCGCGTCTCCTTTTCATTTTTTTGGATTTTTGCGTAATTTATCTGCTTTTTGTTGTCAGAATTGAAATAATATGATACATTTGGAGGCTCTTAATGGACATTGTTAAGAGAAAATTATTGTTTTGTTCTAATAAAAAGAATAACATGAAGAAACTATTTACTTTAGTATCAGCCGCTATGCTTTGCATGCAGGCTATTTCGGCAAGCCCTGTTGAACAGTGGGGTAAACTTAAACTTGTTGGTAATCAGTTGTCATCAGAGACAGGCGAGCCTGTTCAGCTAAGAGGATGGTCAACACACGGTTCATGGTTTATGGGCTGTTACGATGACATGTCAGACTTCGAAAAAATGAAGAATGAAGGTGCTAACATGGCTCGTATCGCAATGTATATCAATGAAGGAGATGGCGTGAATATACAGTGGGTTAAGAACTGTGTAGATTACACTGCATCATTGGGTATGTATTGTATTGTAGACTGGCATATCCTTACTCCAGGAAATCCAAATGCTGGTGATTACAGCGGTTATGCTGATTTCTTTAGAGAGATGACTTCTTATGTGAAGCAGAAAGGTTACAAGCATGTTTTGTGGGAGATTTGTAATGAACCAAATTTTGATGATGAAGGTGCTCCAGCAAAATTCCATAATGTATGGGATTGGGTAAAGAAGTATGCAGATAAAGTACTTCCTATTATCGCAAGCAACTTGCCAGATGCTATCGTTTTGGTTGGTACACCACAGTGGGACCAGGATGTTACTGTAGCATTCCAGGATCCAATCGAACTTAAGGATGACTGTAAGAATTTGCAGTTGATGTATAGCTTCCACCACTATGCAGGAGACCAACAGAGATATTTGGGTATTTTCTCTGCCGCAGCTGCTTTTGTTCCTGTATTCATCACAGAGTGGGGTCTTTCAAGTCATACAGGAGACACTGGTGTAGACAAGGTTGCAGGTGAGCATATGATCGAGGTCGCTAATGGTAAGAATCTTGGTGGTCAGATTGTAAGTTGGGCTAACTGGAGCTGGTCTGATAAGGGTGAATCATCAGGAACATTTACTGGAGGTGGTTACGGTAGCATGAGTTTCTCAGAATCAGGTAATTTCATCAGAGAACAGTTGAAAAAAGGAGATAACTGGAAATATTGTGAGTCTACTCCTTATGAAGTACAGGAGTTTGATGGTGTGAATGATTTCTATTTGGACTTGGGTAAATATGATAAGGGTGGCCAGGACAATGCTTACTTCGATTATGATGAGACTTGGGCATGTCCAGGTAATGATATCAATAATACATCGCCTTGTAATGCTGGTGATGCAGGTAAAGAGGATAATTTCCGTCCAGGAGAGTACTTCGATATCGGTTACTCTTCAAAGGATAAGTCAGAAGCTCATATGACTTTGGGTTACATCGGAAACGGTGAGTGGATAACTTACACAATCGATGTTAAGAAGGCAGGTGACTATGATTTTGAGGTATCTGCATGTGACCATAAGGATTACAATACATTTGGTATTGTTGTAGACGGTAAGCCAGGTTTGGTGACTCAGAATGGCGAGGAAACTCAATTCCAGGCTTTGTACTTGCCACAATGTAAAGGTGGTACTGTAACTACTGAAAATAATCTAGATTATAATACATGGGATTGGGTTAAGCCATACAATGATTACAATAAGGAAATCAAGCATAAGATCCGTTTTGAGAAGCCAGGTGAGCACAAACTTTCTTTCGCTTTCATGACTTCGTTCTCAGGTATGGGTTCTTTCAAGATCATAGGTGATCCTTCTTCAGTGGAAGAGGCGGAAGCTATAGCTCCTGTTATCGCTCCAAACCCAGCAGAGGGTGGTGTATTCAATGTTACCGTAAAGGAGAATTCTGTTGTTAAAGTTGTTAATTCTTTAGGTGCTGCTGTTTACTCTGCAAATGTTGAGGCTGGTGCTACTGAAACAATCAATTTGAGTGCGGCTCCTGGTGTATACTTCGTTTCTGTAGTTGGTGAGACTAACGCCACAACAGAGAAGTTGATCGTGAAGTAAGGATAATCAATTGATTATTTAGAATTGTTTAGCAGCCAAAATTGGATATAACCAGTTTTGGCTGTGTTTTATAAATTAAAATTTATGTTTTTATGAAAAAAATTATTCTATTTTTGGCTTCTGCATTTGCCTCTCTTTCTGCATTTGCGGAACTTGATTATGATAATCCATATTGGGTGATCAAAGATGGTAGAATTACAAAGAATGTCTCATATGTTCCGTATGATGATCTTGGATCTAAGGTTCCGAGTGAGATGATTGACACAACAGTAAATGGTGAGAATGTCGTTGCTTATAAGCAATTGTCTCAACATTATTTGGATGTCCGTTTGAAATTTGATTCTTTAAATAAACTGGATCTGTCGAAGAACTATGTGATGGTTTTGGAATATAAGATTCCTGAATCTCATGGAGAATTGAATTTGATTTCTGAAGGAAATAAACCATTGTTTATTTTTGGATTCTCTGAAACATCTGAAAGTCTTAAAACTAAAAATTGTACCAAAAGTGAAACCTACAGCATGATTGATGCAAAATGGGGTGTTACAAATGAGTGGGTTACGGTAAAAAAATATATATATGCAGACCCTTCAATAACAACGCTTGAAGGTATGATTGTTTCATATGCTCGTGAGTATCTTAATGGTGATATGACAGAATTCCCTTACATCAAAAATTTAGGATTTGTATCAATTAAGGAGGGAAAACCTTTTTATGCAGAAAATTTTGACGGATATGGATTGGGCGAATTTTATGGTGAAACTCTTGACATTTCAGAATTGAGTCCTAAAGGAACAGCTTTAGAGCCTGTTTCTTATTTAGGAGGAATTCGTCCAATTGTTACAGCTAATGATGTTTCCAATGCGGATGATGAAGGCCGTCCTGCATTGGCTGCGTTTAGAGATTTCCGAAAGAATATAGAGAGAGATCAGGATGGTTCTGGTTATATCGATTGTGAACTATTGCATGGATTACAGATGGAGCCAAATCGTGATTCTGTTGTGTTCCCTGGTATCAAGATTCCTGCTGGAACAGACACAATCTTCTCAAAGATGCTTATTAAAAAGCATAAAAATGAAAAGAAAAAATGGAAAGATGCAGATTCTACAGTGTTCCTTAATGAAGACCTTCCAATCATTTTGAAATTCAATACAGGTGAGATGGTTGACTTGGCAAAGGATACTATCAAGATGATCTGGACTAAGTTCGAAGGCGAGGTTAAGGTCCCCGCTGGAGCTGAATCTTTTGATTTGATTTTCAAATCAGGTAAGGCTGGTTATTTGGTTGACGATATTATGTTCTCTTCTAAGAAGTTTGCTGATGTTAAGGTAAATCAGGTTGATGCTGATGCATTTGACATTGTCGCTTATGTTGACAAGAATGGTGATATCGTAGTCCTTAATGGAGAATTGGTCGCAGCTTACAATATGGAGGGTCGTGTGGCTACAAAGAACGACAAGATTGTTGCTATCGTGGTTAAGAACGATAAGGGTCAGCTTGCATCTAAGGTTATACTAAGAAAATAAATGTAGTGACACACTGATGTGTGTTCCTAGAAAAAATAGGGGTAGGTTTCAAAAACCTGCCCCTTATTATTTACCTTAAACTTTTGTCGTTATTTGAATATCAAAGGCAGAAACTGGCATAGGTAGTTTCTCCAGTTCCTCCATATATGTCCACCTTCACTTTCCACATATGTATAGGGGAATCCATTGGCGTCTAGGAAAGATCTGAACTTTTGATTTTCCTCATAAAGAAAATCCTCTTTGCCAATAGCTATCCAATATAATGCGGGTTTCTGTGAGAATTGTTTTTTTATTTTTTCCTCACAGTTTTCATATATGTGAGACTCTTTCCTACCTTTGAATCTTGCCGATGCAGAAAAGAGTCCGATATAGTTGAATTGAGTCGGATACTCTTTTGAAATCTGCATGGAATGGAATCCTCCCATTGACAGACCGGCAATCGCTCGAGATTCTTTTTTTGCGATTGTTCTATATGCTTTGTCTATAAATGTCACTACCTCAGGAAATGCATCTTCAAACGAACCGTCTGTAGTCTTGGGTAATTCAATGGTGGGGGTGACATAACCGGTAGGGGATTCTCCCCAGGCTGCTTGAAGATCAGAATTGCCATTGGTCATGACTACAATCATTGGCTTGGCTTTGCCTTGTGCTATCAGATTGTCCAAAATCTGGGCCGCACGTCCCAACGTCGACCATGAATCTTCGTCTCCTCCCATACCATGCAGAAGATACAGCACTGGATATCTTTGATTGTCGTTTTCATAACCGGCTGGCGTGTAGACGGTGATACGCCTGTCTGAGTTGTGTCTGTCGCTGTGATACCATACTTTGCTGAGAGAACCGTGTGGCACATTCTGAACTTTATACAGCTCACTTTCTTTTCCGTCTATCATGAATAAGTTGCTGATTGTCACAACGTCGCGTGACATGAAAACATTTGAAGGATCTGAAATCTTTACACCATCCATCATAAATGAATAGCTGTACAGTTCAGGATGTAGCGATTTCGGTGTCGTATATTCCCACACGTCATTATCCACCTTCTTCATCTCGGCTTTCTCATTTTTAGAAAGAAAATCACCAACTACCTCGACTGATGAGGCATTCGGCGCTTTCAGGCGGAATGTCACAGTGTTGTCTTTATTTATTTCTGGTGAATTGACTGGAGTCTTCCACCATAAATTCTCTTGACTCAAAATCTGTAGTGCGAAACATACAGAGCAAGCTGTTAATAATACTTTTTTCATTTTTTATTGTTTGTTTGGTTTGAAAATCGAGTAGGGTACGAAGGAGTATTGATTTATAAAAAGATTTATGCCTCTTATCTATACCCTTTTATTGTTGTTCTGTTTGCTCTATTGCATTTTTTGTGAATGTCACAGACTCACATTCGAGAAATGCATCGTTGCCAATCTTTACTTTATCTTCAGAATTGTCAATTACGACCTTCAGATTTTTGCATTCATAAAATGCTTTTTCTCCAATGAAAGTGACACTTGCAGGAATTTCTATGTTGGTCAAACCTGTACATTTCTCAAATGATGAATCCCCTAAACTAGTGACACTTGCAGGAATATTTATGTCTGTCAAACTAAAACAGTGAAAAAATGCACGGTCTCCCAAACTGGTTACATTTGAAGGGATTTTTATACTGGTCAATTCTTCACAATTTGCGAATGCCCAATCTCCAATTTTAGTTACACTTGACGGTATCTCTATGCTTGTCAAACTATAGCAATGTGAGAACACCCAGTCTCCAATAATTGTCACGCTTGATGGAATCACTATGCTTTTTAAGTTTTGGCAGGTAGAAAACGCATAATCGTCTATTTTTGTCACACTTGTTGGAATCTCTATGCTTGTCAAACCATCACAACTTGAAAACGCAAATTCGCCGATGAAACTTACACTTGATGGTATTTCTATGTTTTTTAATTCTTTACATTTAGCAAATGCACCTTTGTTTATGCTTATGACACTAGATGGAATTGTGAATTTTCCTTTTGTCGCACCTGGGACAACCACAATCTCAGTTTTGTCTTTATTATATAAAACTCCATCTATAGTGGAATATTCTGTATTGCTTGGATCTACGTTGATGCTTTTCAATTTTTCACAGCCATGGAATGCTCCATTGCCAATGCTTGTCACTTTTGACGGAATCTCTATTTTCTTCAAATTTGTACATTTATTAAACGCAACTCCTCCTATACGGGTCACATTGGATGGAATCTTTATGCTTGTCAATTCTTTGCATCCTTCGAAAACTCCATATTCAATGCTGGTGATGTTTGAAGGTAAATTAATGTCAGTCAGATTTTTACAACCGAAAAATGCTCCTTCTCCAATGCTTGTTACTGTTGACGGAATCTTTATCTTTGTCAAACTGCTGCAATCTGAAAACGCCTCGTCGCCAATGGATGCCACACTTGACGGAATCTCTATACTTGTCAAGTTTTGACATTTTTCAAATGCTTTCGAACCAATACGTGTTACGGTAAATACATAATCTCCAATTCGTATTTTTGTGGGTACAGTGGCAGAAATAAGACTCCAGTATGAATCATCGCTTGTGACTTCTGCTGTGGAATCGGTCAGAATATTGAATTTCAGTTGTGAGTTTGATGCATCCACAACTTCAGTAATCTCACTATTTTGGACATCGTTTTTCTTTTTACTTGATGCGACCTCTGGCATACAGAGTAAGAATGAAACTATCAATAAAACGAAATTTTTTCTCATGGTGTTGACTTTTATTGTGTATCTATTTGATTAGAAAATAGAATCAATACAAAAATAGGAAATAGTTTGGAGTTTTATGTATTGATATGGTTTTAAAAACATAGTCGGGAAAACAATGTTGTTTTGTCTAAGTATTTGTAGCCGTTATAAAAATATCGTAATTTCGCATCCCAAATAAAAAAATAAGAGATGAAGACTAAAATAACAATGTTGGGTACGGGAAATGCCCTTGTGACGAAATGCTATAACACTTGTTTTGTTATTTCAACTGATGAGGGTAATTTTCTTACTGATGCAGGTGGTGGAAATGGAGTGCTTGTCCAACTAGAAAAAGCTGGCATCGACTACCGTAGTTTGAACGCGATGTTCCTTACTCATGCCCACACAGATCACCTTCTTGGGGCTCTTTGGATTGTGCGTATGATTTCCACTGCTATTAACCGTGGAGAATATAAAGGCAATTTCAATATATATGGCCATTCGCACCTTTGTGGACTATTGAAGATGATGGTGACGGAAATGTTGCCGAAAAAGATCGCTTCTGAGGTCGGAAAGGGCATTTTGATTAATGAGATTGGCGACGGTGAAGCGTTTGAAGCTATCGGCGCCCACTTCACTGCGTTCTCTATCCACTCCACTAAATTGGAGCAGTTCGGCTACCGTATGGAGTATGGTGATCTGAAGGTCGCATGCCTTGGCGACGAACCGTATAATGAGAAATGTGCTGATTATGTGAAGGGTGTCGATTGGATGCTTTGTGAAGCGTTCTGCTTGTACGACGACCGTGATCGATTCCATCCATACGAAAAGCATCACAGCACTGCGAAAGATGCGGGAGAAATCGCGTCGACATTGGGAGTGAAGAATATTCTGCTTTATCACACTGAGGAGAAGACGCTGGAGACGAGAAAAGAGAAGTATACAGCTGAGGCAAAACTTGGATTCTCGGGTAGGGTAGAGGTGCCTTATGATTTGGAGACGGTGGATTTGGAGTAAATTCTGAATGCAAAATGCTAAATTGGAAATGTGAAATTAGAATTTTGGTTTTGATACCAAAATGTCTGTTTCTACCAATATTTATCAATAAAAAACAAAAAAACGAGGATATTTGTTATTAAATCGTTAAAAAGATTTAACTTTGCCTATAATTTTTAATACTTTTTTTAGATCCATTTATGGCTGAATCAATTAAAATCAAAAAAGGCCTGGACATAAAACTGAAGGGTAAGGCAGCAGAGACAAAGTCTGATGCTTTGCAGAGTCAGTTTTTTTCTATGCGCCCTGACGACTTTCACGGCATGACTCCAAAAGTTGCTGTTAAGGAGGGAGATGCAGTGAAGGTGGGTTCGGTGTTGTTTTACGACAAGGCAAACCCAGATTTAAAGGTTGTCTCTCCATGTAGCGGAACGGTTGAAGCTGTCAATCGTGGTGAGAGACGAAAGGTGTTGGATATTAGGTTGAAGTCAGATGGTAAGTTTGAGTCTGTACCATTTGAGAAAGCTCAGCCATCGCAGCTAAGCTCAGATGAGGTGAAGAAGGTTCTTTTGGAGAGTGGATTCTTCGCGTTCATCAACCAGCGCCCATTTGATGTAGTCGCTAACCCTAACGATGTCCCTAAGGCTATCTTCATCTCGGGTTTTGACTCTGCTCCATTGGCACCGTCATACGACTATGTGTTTGATTACACACAGTGTAAGGATGAACTTCAGCTAGGTATCGATGCTCTTGCGAAGTTGACTACTGGCAAGGTTTACGTCTCTATTCACAAAGATTCTGCAGCTCGTGCATTCAAGGAGTTGAAGGGTGTTGCCATCACAGAGTTTGAGGGACCTCATCCAGCAGGAAACGTGGGAGTACAGATCAACCACATCAGCCCAATCAACAAGGGTGATATTGTTTGGACAATCAGCCCATACGATGTAGTGGCTATTGGTTCTGCATTCAAGAAAGGAGCAATTGATTTCTCAAGACTTGTTGCTCTTGTAGGATCATCAGTTTCTAAACCATCATATTACAAGACATATCCAGGTGCTGAGATCGCTTCTGTAGTGAAGGGTCAGGTGACAGAGGAGAATGTAAGATACATCAGTGGTAATCCGTTGACTGGTAGACAGGTAAGCAAAGATGGTTTCATCGGTGCTTTCGCCCACCAGATCACAGTTATCCCAGAAGGAAACAAGAACAATGAGATGTTTGGTTGGATTATGCCACGTCTTAACAAGTTCAGCACAAGCCATTCTTATTTCTCTTGGTTGCTAGGAAGCAAAAAGGAGTATGTTGCGGACACTAACATCAACGGTGGTGAGCGTGCGTTCATCATGAGTGGTGAGTACGACGCAGTATTCCCAATGGATATTTTGCCAGAGTTTTTGGTGAAAGCAATCATGGACAAGGACATCGACAAGATGGAGCAGCTTGGTATCTACGAGGTTGCGCCTGAGGATTTCGCGCTTTGCGAGTATGTCTGCACATCCAAGATTGAGACGCAGAGAATCGTTCGTGAAGGATTGGATTACTTGCGTAAGGAGTTGGCATAATTGGAGTAATAATTTAAATAAGTGATAAATTGAAAGCTTTAAGGAATTTTCTGGATAAAGTGAAGCCAAACTTTGAGGAGGGCGGCAAACTTTCAGCGTTCCGTTCTGTGTTTGATGGTTTTGAAACATTCTTGTTCGTGCCAAACACAGTTTCGAAGAGCGGAACACATATTCACGACATAATCGACAGCAAACGTGTGATGTCATTTGTTGTGATTGCCTTGATCCCAGCTTTGCTTTTCGGTATGTACAACGTTGGTTACCAGAACTATTTGGTGGCAGGTACACTAGATCAGGCAAGCTTCTTGGAGGTATTCTTCTACGGATTCTTGGCAGTTCTTCCTAAGATCATCGTTTCTTACGTAGTTGGTCTAGGAATCGAGTTTACAGTAGCGCAGTGGAAACATGAGGAAATCCAGGAGGGATTCTTGGTTTCTGGTATGTTGATTCCGTTGATCGTTCCAGTTGAGTGTCCACTTTGGATCATCGCTGTAGCAACAGCATTCGCTGTAATCTTCGCTAAGGAGATCTTCGGAGGTACAGGTTACAACATCTTCAACGTAGCATTGATCACTCGTGCATTCTTGTTCTTCGCTTATCCTACAAAGATGAGTGGTGATCAGGTTTGGATCGCTAAGGAATCAATCTTCGGACTAGGTAATGATTTGGCTGGTGTTGACGGTTATACAGGAGCTACTGCTCTAGGTCAGGTGGCAACAGGATCGTCTACAACAATCACAAATGCTGTAAACCAGGCGGTTGATCTAAAGGATATGATTATCGGTTTGATGCCAGGTTCAATCGGTGAGACAAGTGTGATCGCAATCATGATCGGTGCGGTTATCCTATTGGTTTCAGGTGTTGCAAACTGGAGAACAATGATCAGCGTATTCGTTGGTGGTGCTGTTACAGCATTCTTGTTCAACGCAATCGGAAGCGAGTCGAACCAGGTTTGGAATCTTGATTGGATGGAGCATTTGTGTGTCGGAGGTTTCTGCTTCGGTGCTGTGTTTATGGCAACAGACCCAGTTACATCTCCACGTACAAACAGCGGTAAGTACATCTTCGGATTCTTGATCGGAGTTGTAGCAATCGTGATCCGTTGTATGAACCCTGGTTATCCAGAGGGTATGATGTTGGCAATCTTGTTGATGAACTTGTTCGCAGCATTGATTGACTACTGTTTCGTACAGCGTAACATCAATAAGAGATTGAACCGTCTTAATAATAAATAATCATTAAAAAAGCAGAAAAATGAATACAAATAGTAATGCTTATACTATCGGTTATGCTTCGATAATGGTTATTATCGTAGCTTTCCTTCTAGCTTTCATTTCTTCTTCTTTGAAAGAGAAGCAGACAGAAAATGTTAAGTTGGATACAAAGAAGCAGATTTTGAGCGCTTTGAACATTAAGGATGGCGACGTCGCTGCAAATTGGGAGAATGTTAGTGATTTCATTTTGAATGCAGACGGTACTCTTTCAGCTTACGACGGAGATTTCAGAACAAACTATTCTGATACAACAGAGCTTCATGTATTTGAGAGCAATGTTAACGGTGAGAAGAAATATGTTTTCCCTGTAAGAGGTGCTGGTCTTTGGGGTCCTATCTGGGGTTATGTAGCATTGAACGCTGACAAGAACACAGTATATGGAACTTACTTCGGTCACGAAGGAGAGACTCCAGGACTTGGAGCAGAGATCACAAAGCCTTTCTTCACAGAGCAGTTCGTAGACAAGACAGTTTCAAGAGATGGCAACATCGTTTTGAGCGTTGTTAAGAACGGAAAGGTTTCTGATTCATCTTGCGAGGTTGATGGTATCTCAGGAGGTACAATCACATCTAAGGGTGTTGATGAGATGTTGAAGTCTTGCTTGAAGAGATACAGCGCATTCTTGTCTTCTGCTGCTGCAGACGCAACTTCAGGAGCTACAAAAGTAGAGAATGCAGCACAGGATTCTGCCGCAGCAAAGATGGCTGCTGTTGATTCAACAGTATGCGCATTGAAGGATACACTTGTTGCTAAGGCTGATTCTATTGTAAAGGAAGTTAAAGACGAGTTGAAAAAATAACATAAGGAGGATATACAAATGAGTAATCTTAAAGAAACATTTCTTACACCGCTTGGTTTGAACAACCCAGTGGCTGTGCAGGTGCTTGGTATATGCTCTGCGCTTGCAGTTACAGCACAGCTTGAGCCAGCAATCGTAATGGGATTGTCGGTAACAATCATTCTTGCTCTAGCAAACGTTGTTATCTCTTTGTTGAGAAACACTATTCCAAACCGTATTCGTATCATTGTTCAGTTGGTTGTTGTCGCTACATTGGTAACAATCGTAAGTGAGGTTTTGAAGGCATTCGCATACGATGTGAGCGTTGCTTTGTCAGTGTATGTCGGATTGATCATCACAAACTGTATCTTGATGGGTCGTCTAGAGGCATTCGCAATGGCAAATGGTCCTGTAGATTCATTGGTCGACGGAATTGGTAACGGTCTTGGTTATGCAATCATCTTGGTGATCGTAGCTTTCATTCGTGAGCTATTCGGAGCTGGCACATTGTTCGGCTACCAGGTTATCCCTGATTGCTTATACGAGGCAGGTTATATGAACTGTGGTTTGATGCTTATGCCTCCAATGGCGTTGATCATCCTAGGATGCATCATCTGGGCTATGAGAGCAAAGAACCCTGAATTGCAGGAGAAATAACAACAGGTATTTAGGAAAAGAATATGGAACATTTTTTTAGTTTATTTGTAAGGTCGATTTTCGTCGACAATATGATTTTCGCATTTTTCCTAGGTATGTGTTCTTACCTTGCAGTTTCGAAAAATGTGAAGACAGCATTAGGACTTGGTCTTGCTGTAATTTTCGTGTTGTGCGTTACATTGCCAGTCAACTACCTACTTTATACAAAGGTTCTTGGACCAAATTGTCTTGTAGATGGTGTTGATTTGTCATTCTTGAGTTTCATCCTATTCATCGCCGTGATTGCAGGTATTGTGCAGTTGGTTGAGATGGTAGTAGAGAAGTTCAGCCCATCACTTTACGCATCATTGGGTATCTTCTTGCCTTTGATCGCAGTAAACTGTGCAATCATGGGTGCGTCACTATTCATGCAGCAGAGAATCACAATGTCTCCAGACAGCACACAGTACATCGGTGGTGTGAGCGACTGTCTAGCATACGCATTGGGTTCTGGTCTAGGTTGGCTATTGGCAATCGTAGGTTTGGCTGCTATTCGTGAGAAGTTGAGCTATAACGCCGCTCCAGCAGCATTGAAAGGCCTTGGACTAACATTCATCACTGTAGGACTTATGGCTATGGCATTCATGTGTTTCTCAGGTCTTAAAATCTAAAATGGAGGAATAAAAAATGGACATGAATTTGATTTTAGCAAGTATTGGAGTATTCCTCGCAGTTGTTTTGACTCTTGTTGCTATCCTTCTTGTAGCAAAGAAGTTTTTGGTGGCATCAGGTCCTGTTAAATTGAGCATCAATGGCGACAAGGAGCTAGAGGTAGAGTCTGGTTCATCATTGCTTTCAACATTGGCTTCTAACGGTGTGTTCTTGCCTTCAGCATGTGGTGGTAAGGGTGCTTGTGGACAGTGCAAGTGCCAGATCACAGAGGGTGGTGGTGAGATCCTTGATTCAGAGAAGGGATTCTTCTCACGTAAGGAGCAGAAAGCACACTGGCGTCTAGGTTGTCAGGCTAAGGTTAAGGGTGACATGACAATCAAGGTTCCTGAGTCTGTAATGGGCGTTAAGGAGTGGGAGTGTACAGTTATTGGAAACAGAAACGTCGCTACATTCATCAAGGAGTACAAGGTTGCTTTGCCTGCTGGTGAGCACATGCACTTCGAGCCAGGTTCATATGCACAGATTAAGATTCCTGCATTTGATATCAGCTACAACGACTTTGATAAAGAGTTGATCGGTGATGTTTATCTTCCTTTCTGGAACAACAACAAGATGTTTGATCTTCGTTGTGTCAATCCAACAGAGACAATCCGTGCATACTCAATGGCCAACTACCCAGATGAGGGTGATATCATCACTTTGAATGTACGTATTGCAACTCCTCCTATGAAGCCTCGCTTCAAGATGGATCCTAAGACAAACAAGCCAATCCTTGGTGAGGATGGTAAGCCAGTTCCAAATGTTCTTGCACCAGGAGAGAGCCCATTCGTTGAGGTTAACCCAGGTATCGCGTCTTCTTATATCTTCAACTTGAAGCCAGGAGACAAGGTTATCATGTCAGGACCTTACGGAGAGTTCCGTCCAGTATATGGTTCAGGTAGAGAGATGATTTGGGTCGGTGGTGGTGCCGGTATGGCTCCTCTACGTGCGCAGATCATGCATATGTTGAAGGGTCATGGAATCTCAGATGAGGATCGCAACCGTCCAATGCACTACTTCTACGGAGCACGTGCACTTGAGGAGATCCCATTCCTAGACGATTTCTTGCAGTTGGAGAAGGATTTCCCTAACTTCCACTTCCACTTGGCATTGGACCGTCCAGATCCAAAGGCTGATGCGGCAGGAATCAAGTATACACCAGGATTCGTTGCTCCAGTGATGGGTGATACCTACTTGAAGCAGCACGAGAATCCAGAGGATTGTGAGTACTACTTGTGTGGACCTCCAATGATGGCGAAGACAGTTCTTGACTTGCTTCATAGCCTAGGTGTTGAGGACGACATGATCCGTTTCGATAACTTCGGCGGATAATAATCAGAATCAAAGATTATTAAATAAAAAACACTCGCTTGCAAAAGCGAGTGTTTTTTTTTGTAATGTTTGAATCGCTGTCCTAGTATTTTGCCTGAAATAAAAACTGAGCCTATTTATGACTGATAAATAGTCCATCGTATTTGAGGATTGCAAAGGGCGGAACGCCCTTGCCCTCCTTGCCAGCGCGAGCCGAAGGCGAGCGCATATAGATAGAATAAACACAGAGACTCGGAGTTTTTAAGAGAAAGACTTCGACTTTTATGAGGAAAAGAGGCGAGAGACAGTACTTATGGTATTGCCTTTCAGGCAGAGTCCTTTATCATCGTCACATCATCCCGAGACTTCGTCACGGGTTACTCTCGCTTCGCTCGATAGCGTCTTTCAGACGAAAAAATGGAAATATCAGTAATAAAATAGGACAAAACCTTAATCAATTAGACGTACGACCGTGCGTCTCTACAATTTAGCATTCCGAATTTATAATTTATATCATGACATATGAATGCCAAATGTAACATCATTTAAATATTATTGTAACATGTGGCGTTGGTTTGTAGGTTTTATTATGGAAAATCCATTTATTCCTGACGTTTTTTTCATTTGATTTAAACATGGCGTAAATTTCCTATATTTTGGAGTATTTTTAATGCGTCTGTCTTTGTCTATGCTCTATCTTTGCCAATATAAACGGAATCAACAATTTCGTGAACACAAACAAACATTATTAAAAGTATTCAGCTTTAAGACTATGAAAACTACATTTTTCAAGACGCTTTCAATTGCTTTAGCATTTGTCTTTACTCCAGTTTTGGCAAACGAGTTTGATGCCATTTCAGTGGAGAAGACATACATTAAATGTACTATTGATGAAAAAGGAGATAAAGTTCCAAACTATTTTGTTGTAGTTAAAGGTGTTGCTCACCAAACAGATTCTCGTACTTTTTTTGAGGTCAAAAAGGCAAGAGCCTACGTGAAGAAAAATAATGCCGACAATAAAGTTGCGGATAATAACGTACAAAAGCAGAATCCAGAGTTAACTAAATCCTTTTAGGATAATTTGTCAAGTTCGCTGGGGCAGAGTAGTGCCGGTGTTTAAGGTGGAATATAAAGATGATTCATTTGACTTTGTCTTATGGATAAACTTCTTATTGTATTTTGATGGATGCTAATCAGCGGGCAGGTTTCAAACCTGCCCCTACGGTCTTTGTTCTTGTCCCTCCTTTTCTTGTTATTTATCGAAAAAATGCGATGATTAACCAATAACCATCGCATTCAATCATGAGAAGCTTTATTCTAGACTAATGGAAATTTGTTCAATCTATATGCACGTGAAATCAAATTGATATGTATGTCAAATCAAATTGATATGTATGTCAAATCAAATTGAGATGCACGACAAATCTATATTGAGAGACGCACGACCGTGCGTCTCTACAATTTTGCATTCCGCATTTATAATTTCTAATTGTTATTTCGATTCCAACACACATTTTCTGTATCTCAAGAATCTTCCTTTGTTTGATACCACCAACTTGAATGCTACTGCTCGTAGGCTTTGATCCATACAACGGTATGTCACTACGCGTCCGTTGACAAGCTCTTTCTTGCTGATCTCTAACAACTCATATGTCTCTCCGTTCTGCACCAATTCCATCTTGTCGAAATCAACTGAGAAGAATTTTGTCTCTAATGCATTTGCCATCAATGTAACCGTAATAAAAACGATTGTCAATAATATCTTTTTCATAGCCGTAAAATTTTATCGTGTGAATATTAATTTTCTTTTGTCGTTTCAGAACTCTTTCGTTCCTTTCGACGTAGCAAAGATAGACTAAGGTTACGGGGTCGGGTGGACAGGCTATGAAATGTGTGTGGACAGTTTGTGAAGTTCACATTTTGTACGTTTTCACAAATTGTACAAAATGCTAAGTTGTTGTGTATAAATAAAATGCAACAGAACTGTTTTTTGCAGTCTGTCGCATTAAATCATTGAAATTTTTTTATAATCGTTAAAACATTCGTCTTACGGACATGCGAATTTGTGGAAAAAAGGACGTTTGACCCTTTGAAATTCTCAATTTTGGCACCCCCTTGTCATGCACTTTTTTGATATTGTAAAGGGGTGCATCCGTATCTTTCCTTGAAGAGTCTACGGAAGGTGTGGTCGCTATTGAAACCGCAGATGAAAGCGATGTCCGCCATCTTTTCATTTCCCTCTTTCAGCAGACGTTCAGCATGGATCAGACGGAGAGTATTGACATATTCGTAGAATGTGACGTGTTTGACTCTGTTGAGATAGTCTGACACGTAATGACGGTTGGTTCCGAGTTTGCTGGAAATCCAGTCGATATTCACCTCTGTGTCGAGATAGAAACATTCTTCTTCCAGTTTCTGGAAAATCTCGTCGAAGTTTAGGAATTTGTTGCTGAGGTTTGATGACGGTTGTGTCTTAGAGTTGTCGGATGCTGCAACGTCTACCTTTTGATTCTTTTCTTTTTTAATCTCATCCATCTGCTCGTCGATCAGCTCAATAGTCATGTCGTCCACCTTATAAGAGAGAGCACATCCCACGATATTTGATAAGATCAGAAAAGTAAGTAAGTCGTAGATGATCATCCACTCGTCGTTATTTGACATCATATTGAGAGGGATATATAGGATTGTGAGCAGACATAAAGGGATGAGAGTCCACATCATCCATTTGATGCTTCTGCGGTCGAGATTGGAATAGTTGTCCATCAGTCTCTTATCAAATTTCTTGATGAAGAATCCGTACCACGCCAATTGAGCGAAGACCACGATGATAGTGGTGATGTAGGCGAATTGGTAGAATTTGAAAGGCAGGATGCTGTAGATATCGTTCAAAGCATAGAGCATGTATGGGAAAACGATCGACGGGATGATCCACGGCTTCGGCATTTTGCTCAAAAGCATTGTGGCGGCGAACACCATGGAAAGAGGCAGGATGGCGAGATCCAAATATTCCATGACCGTATTATAGGCGGGATAAACCTTGCCAATCTGGTAGTATCCGCATTTCTCTTGGAACAGTTCAGGGACGATCCAAAGGCAGAAATTCAGGACGTAGAGCGTCAGAAGCCAGCCAAGAGATTTATGAATGGCGACGGTAGCCGTGTTACGCTTCGGTTGCAGTTTAGGCATGATGAAAAACAAGAATATCGCATTGATCATGAAGTAGAAAATGTTTCCGCCCTGCACCAAAATTCCTAAATATTCGAAAGGAGGTATGTAGATATTCATAAATTTATCGTTTTGTTTAATGATACAAAATTAAATATTTTATTTGAAATAAGCACTGAAAGTGCGAAAGATCATAGGGTAGGTTGTGAAACCTATCCCAATATGACAAAATCATGCGTGTTGCCTATGTTTTAGAAGAAAAATGGGCGAAAGTTGCCTATGTTTTAGAAAGAAAATTATATCTTAAAATCAGATTATCAATAAGTTAACTGTACGTTTGGAGAGGTGCTCATTTTTGCCGTTGAATCTAATAAAAAAGATGCATGTTTATGACAAGATTTTTGTGAGTATGCCGACGTGTATGATTGAGATTGAGAATGGGGAAGACGAGGGGAATTTTTTCCAATTTTTGAAGACGGAATGGCTTGTGAAATTGGGGATTGTTTCTAATTTTGTTTGAATTTTTGCTGTCAAATTGTAAAAATGACGTGAATAAAATGCTTATTCACGTCAAAATATGACGCGAATATCAAGTACAATCACATCATATGAAGATTGAGTATATGAGACCGGTATATCCATTTCCAGATTCTAACCCATTTCGTCTTGTCAATCTTCCTTTCAATAACGTTGGACAGATAGATAAAATAATCAAAGATGGAGAGAAGTTGTTATTGAGACGTATGTGTAGAAGTAAAAATTAATTGTATGATATATGACACAAAAAGGTTTTGAAGATTATTTGTATGCTCTATTTGGTCAAAAAACTGGAACTGCTAAGAGTTATATAACAGCTATTCATATAATTGATGAGATGTTTGAATATAACGATGTTTTTGCTCTTAAGGGGAAATCTGTTACATCTATTGAGGATACAGAATTATTAACTCGAATAGCAGATTTCGTTTCGGATCAACAATCTTTATTTAAAAAGGGAGAAGTTTCAATATTTCGTAATGTTAATACAAGACAAAATAGCTATCCGGGAAAAGGCTTTTGTTCTGCAGCTATCAAGCAACTTCTTCAGTATCATAAGTATGATATTGAAGAAAAGAAAGCGAGCGAAATTGTATCAAGTCACACAAAAGGTTCTGCCATTTCAAATCAATTGATTACTCTATTTGATATTGATAAAAAAGGACTAGATAAAGAGGTTCCTGCAAAAGTGAGATTAGGTCAGAGTTATTTCCGAAAAATGGTTTTGGCAAACTATGCTAACAAGTGTTGTGTGTCCGGACTTAATATTCCTCAGTTGCTCCGTGCAAGTCATATTGTATCGTGGGCAGAAAATGTAAAGCATAGAATGGATCCTGAAAATGGATTGTGCTTAAGTGCAACTTATGATGCAGCGTTTGATAAACACCTGATTTCATTTGATGATGATTATAGAATGGTTGTCAGTAAAGAAATAAAGGATTATTATACAAATGAAGTGGTAAATGAATATTTTGGTAAATATGAAGGAAAATCAATAATATTACCAGAACGATTTATGCCAAACAAAAAACTACTGGAAAAGCATAGAAATTTGATGGTTGAGTGATATTATAAACTAAAAAATCCCCGAAATTTACTTTCGGGGATTTTTTCGCGATTTTCCAATTGTCTATTCCCATTCAAAATTTCCATCACCAGCTCCGATTTCAAAATGGAGTTTGGCGATTCCTAGGTCGATATGGGTGTATCCCATCATTGAGAATCGTCTCTCTGCTCTCACTTTGTGTCTGCCGTCTGCATCTGTGATAAGTTCGAAGTGGAATTTTTGCTGGTTGATAGCAGTGGGGGCGAGTAGGGCGGACTTCACTCCTTCGCGGAACCACGCAGGTGTGGTGTCGCTTATGTTGCTGACCTCCTGTTCTGTCTTGATCTTGTGTGGGTTTCCCTGCGTCTCCCCATATCCGAGTGCTATCATGCACACTATCTTTTCCCCTTTCCTTACGCTATATGCATCGTCGACTTTGCGGTATGAGAGTCCTGCCCAACATGTGTTGAGTCCGAGCTGCTGAGCCAGAAGCACAAGTTGCTCTCCATAGTATCCCACTCGTTCATCAAGGTCTGGCGACTTGACTCCCACCATGACGAGATAATTCTCCACTCCGTAAAACTGACCGTATGCCATTAAGCCGCTGAAGGCTTTCGTCTCGTTGGTGACAAGCTGTATATGCAGATCGCCAAGACGGTTACACTCGTCAATCTTTGACTGAAGGGCCTCGATGGTCTCCTGTGGAATCTCTTTGTGTATGTACTTGCGCACGCTGTGTCGTGCTTCTATTGCTTCTTGTATTGTCATGACGTTCTGGCTCCTCTATTTTTATTGTGTACTACAAAAATGCAAAAAATAACCAACTAAAAATCAAAAACGACGCAGATTTTGCGCCGTTTAAGAACTGAAAACATTTAGATAGATGGTCTGGTTTAAACTTCTCATAATGGTTTAGCTTATGAAAAGTTAGACTGGCATTATGTATAACTTAACCAAACACTTTCTTTAATCTGTTCATCGCCTCTTCCAATGTCTTTCTTGGGCAGGCGACGTTGATGCGTTGGAATCCTTCTCCCGTCTTTCCGAATATCCTTCCGCTGTTGAGCCACAGTTTGGACTCGAATATTATCTTGTGATCAAGTTCGTCCGCAGACAACCCAACTTTTCGGAAATCCAACCAAACAAGATAGGTTGCCTCGTGATTAATTACCCTTACTCCTGGAAGATACTGATCGACAAATTTCTTTACGTATTCCACGTTTTTCTTTATATAATCGAAGACTGCGTTAAACCACTGATCTCCGTTCTTGTATGCGGCAATGGTGCTGGCATATCCCATGATGCTGATCTCGCTGTATCCCGACACTTTGTATGCATGGGCGAACGCTCTCCTGATCTTCGGATTTTTTATGATGATATTGGCTAGTTGCAATCCGGCAAGATTAAATGTTTTGGATGGCGACGTGAATGTGATCGTATTGTTTTCCAATTCTTGACTCAGACTCGCGAATACGTGGTGCTTGCCTACAAATGTGAAATCGGCATGTATCTCGTCGCTTAAAATGATCACATTATGTTTCAGACATATCTCTCCGAGTTGCAATAACTCATCTACACTCCACACTCTTGACACTGGATTGTGTGGGTTGCACAACAAAAACAGCTTTACATTGTTGTCGATGATCTTTTGTTCAAAGTCTTCGAAATCAACATGATATCTGTTTTCAGTTTCACGATATACCAGAGTGTTATCAACCACTTTCCTTCCATTACGTATTATGGTTTCTGCAAATGGATGATAAACCGGACTTTGAATCAACACTGCGTCGCCTTCCTCGGACAATGCTCTGATGGCTGTCGCAATTGCAAACACAACACCTGGAGTCTTTATCAGTTCGTTTTCCTCGAAATCATAGTTGTATTTCTTGTGAAAATACTCTATGACGGTGTTGTTGTATTCCGACAATGCCTCACTGTATCCGAAGATTCCATGGTTGACAACGTCGATCAACGCTTCCTGGATATAGCTTGATGTCTTGAAATCCATATCGGCTATCCAAAGAGGCAAAACGTCTGATGGCAAACCAACGTGTTCAGCGAAGTCGTATTTGATGGACATCGTGTTGCGACGCTCAATGATTGTATCAAAGTCAAAGTTCTTCTCACTCATGGTATACCGTATTTATAAACTAATTGAATCGCTGAACCGCTACTGTGTAAATGTCTTCGATCAGACGTATTCCGCCTGTGTAGCCGACATAGAAGTCATCGAAAACAACTTTGTCCATCACTGGCCATGAGATATTCAGGAAGTTTCCGTTCAGCTTCTCTGTCATCTCTTTTTCGTAGTAACCTCCCAAAATCAGAGGGTAGCCGTGATAGTCGTGACTCTTGATCTCTGAGTGGATATTGAATCCATCTGTCTCGAAGGAGACGTCTGCTTTTATGCCATAGTTGAGATTCTGGAACTCCGCTGCGATCTGCTCCTGATACTCTTTTGGAGTGTCGTCTGTGACAAATTGCTTGGCTGGGACTAATCCCAAGTCGTTCACAAGGAATTTTGTGATTCCTAATGTGTATTGTGCGTCTGCCACAATGGAGAACTGCTTGTTTATCACACGGTTTTCCAAGAACAAATCTGCATAGCGAGAGATCAGGTAGTAGAAATAATCCTCGTGTTTCTTGATGACATCCTCCACCTTTGCCTCATCTATTTTTGCAAATTTTCCAACTTCACGCAAGAACTTGCTTGTCTCTGTCGCACCTACTGGCAACACTGGATAGTGAAGATATGGAATGCCTAATCTCTTTTCCATAGTCTTCATGTTCTTCAATCCAACCCAAGGTGAGACTAACAGATTGAATTCAGCTTCTGGAATCTTGTTGATGTTGTCTATTCCACGCTGATATCCGAAGATTGTGTTTGGAGTCAAACCGATCTCTCTCAAAAGATTCTCAAGCTCACGGATGTTTCCAAGCCAGAACAAATCCTGATAAGGTACGTCTGCCCAAAGGTTTACAAGTCCCTTCTGCTTCTTGTCCGACTTCTTCAGATATTGTGTGACGATAGCCTCCACCACCTGCTCGTGACCCTTGTAGTTGTTGCCTTTGAATCCGGCTGTAGGAGCAAAAACGACAGGTTTGTCAGCATCTGCGAATTTAGACACGACCTCTGCGGCGTCGTCTCCTACGATCTCAGGAATACATCCCGTCAACACAACATACAAATCTGCGTCGATAACTTTCAATGCGTTTGTAATTGTGGACTCCAGTTTCTTCACACCACCGAACACCACATCCTTTTCGTTGATGGATGTACATGGGAAAATCTGTGGCGACAAGTATCCGGAGCTTCCTGTTGTGTCGGATAGTTTCTGTGCACAGCCTGGACCCGAATGAAGCACTGGGCATGCACGGTCTATTGCCTGAACGGTCTGCATAGCCGCCAAAGCACATTTATATCTTTGTTTGTCAAGTATCTTTGCCATTATTTTGCCTCCTCAAAAAATTTGTCTACATTTTGTTCGTACCACCATTTAGTGTATGGTAGTTTGGAGCGTTTTGCCAAATTAGCTTCAAAACTGCGGTTTCTGATTGTGTCTAGAATGGTGTTCGCAAACTCCAATGTATGTTTGTAACCGAAAATCATGTATTCGTCCGCCACATATATGGCAGGTGTTCCGTTCTTGATAGCCCAAACTGTCGAGCCTGGGTGACGTGATAGATACATGTCTGGCTTATATTTGTTGAGGATATTCATCACCTCGTAGTTCTGCTGGTCTGCCACAGATGTCTCGAAATCAATGTTGTTGTCCAACAGATACTTCATAGATGGTGGAACGTCTCCGTTCTCATACTTCTTGTCGTAGTGCCAAGCCAAAGCCCACACCACTTTGATTCCAAGTTCGTTCAACACTCTGGAAACTTCGAACGTATAGCCGGGACCCATTCCTAGGACGGCAGTCTTTCCTTCCAATTCCTTCTTCACCTCCTCAATCTTAGGAAGATAGATGGCACGCTGCTCCTGGATATACTTCTCGATTTTATCCTCTCTGTGAGTGACTTTTCCGATCTCACGCAACCATGTCTCGAATCCTGTGATTCCACACTGGTTGATGCTGCGAACGTATGGCACTCCATACTTCTCCTCCAATGCGTTGCCGAGATAATTTCCCAGCGTTCCACAGATACAAGTTGTCGCGATACTCTCAGAAAGGTGAGAAAGTTCTTCCACTGTAGAGTTGCAATATAGGAAGACGGGATCAAGGTCGAATTGCTTGAACATCTCGATGATCTCTGGACGAGCCGACTCGAAGAAGTTTTTGAAATTTATCTTGTTTGTCTTGATACCTGGACGTGGTTTCTGGACGATGGACTGCATCACCGCATGGTCGGAGATATCGAATCCCGTCGCCCAAATCTTTGATTTGAATCCTTCACAGTGGACAGCCACAACAGGCACGTCGATCTCAGCTTTCACGTCGTCGACGATACTGTCGATATCCTCACCGATGATACCAGTGGCACAGCTACTTGACACGAAAATCGCTTTAGGATGGTAGCGACGGTTGGTCTCCAAAATGATCTTCCGAAGACTTTCTGTAGATCCGAAGATAGTGTCTCTTTCGTTCATGTCTGTTCCGATGTATACAGTATCGGAAGTGACTCCTCGTTTCTTCGACATCACCTTCGACATGTAGTAGCTGTTGGAGCTAGTGACCGAACAGCCCGACGGACCGTGGTGGATGATCGCAACGTCACGGATACCTGCCAATTGGCTTAATCCACATAACGATAGACATGTGCTTGATTGTGAGAAACATCGTGCACATCCTTTCAATGTGCCGCATTCTGATTTCTCAGCTAAATCTTTTAATGTTCCGATGTAACCGGTGATTGAACCGATACGGTTTTCTCTGACTGCTACATTGGAGTTGTTTAAGTTAATGGACATAGTATTTTTGCTTTTTTATTTTTCAAACAAATGTGTTGACAAATATCTCAAACCAGTGTCTGGCAATAGGACAACGATATTCTTGCCCTTGAACTCTTCACGTTGAGCCAATTGAGTAGCTGCGTATAGTGCTGCTCCTGATGAGGCTCCCACCAACACACCGTCTTTCTGTGCTAACAGACGTGCTGCCTCGTAGGCTTGGTCTGTGTGAACCTCAAAGTATCCGTCGTAAACTTTGCGGTCAAGGTTGGCAGGGATATACTCCTCTTTTGTGTTCTCAAATGGGTGAACTCCTGTGATCTCCTCCTGATCAGGACGTTCTGGTGACTGGAATGAGTCCTCTGTAGGCTGCACACCGAAAATCTTAACGTTTGGATTCTTTGATTTCAAGAAGTTTCCTACACCTGAAAGTGTTCCTCCCGTACCTACACATGCCACGAATGCGTCAACATGTCCGTCTGTATCGTTCCAGATCTCTGGACCAGTTGTATGGAAGTGGACATTAGGGTTGGCAGGATTACGTGTCTGGTCTGCAAACCAAAGATTTTTCTCTCCTGAGACGTGACGCTCCAATGCCTCCACACACTTGATGAAGTCTGGACCATACTTCTCGAATGTCTCCACTATCTCTGGAACTTCAGAAAGTTTCACTGTCTTTCCTCCTAAAGCGTGGATTACCTGGAAACGCTCCTTCGACACTTGGTCTTGGATGTATACGCGGAAAGGATATCCCTTGGCTGCTGCGATGGCTGCCAATCCTACACCTGTGTTACCGCTTGTTAGCTCGATGATGGTGTCTCCCTTCTTTAGTTTTCCTTCTTTTTCAGCTGTCTCCACCATTGCAAGGGCGATTCTGTCCTTTACAGACTGGTTAGGATTGAAATATTCCAACTTGGCGATAAGGTTAGCACCAAGGTTCTTTGCTTTGTTATATCCGTTAATCTGCAGTAGCGGTGTCTTACCTACTAGTTCTGCAATTGATTGATGAATGTTTGCCATATCTTTTATTATTTATAATTAGAATTCGTTGTTTTGTATTGCAAAGGTATGACTGTAGAATATTTTGACAAATAATAAGGGTGAATATGGATAATGCTCCTAATATGACCTTTTTTTATAGAATATCTATGCTGTATGTTACGCAAAAAAGAGGAGTGATAGAAAAAATCACTCCTTGGAAATTCATTAAAAAGAAAAAAGTGGATAAGAGACACATAAAACCTTGCTAAAAGTTGTTCAAAAAGGTGGTTGACAGTGTCTCTTAACCATTATTTTTTAATCGTTACCTTATATATATTTCCTTCCACATGACTTACATCCAATACGTTGTATCCTTGTTCTGTGGCGGATTTTGGTACATTTTTGAGTGGTTCTCCTTCGAGCAGAATCACTTCAAGTATGTCTCCTTCTGCGATCTGAGCCAATTTGATCTTTGTCTTGACAAATGTCATCGGACAATGCTCTTTTGTTATGTCTAATGTATGTGTTGCCAATTTAATCAGGAATTAAGAATTAAAAATTAAGAGTTAAGAATTAGATGAACATTGTTCGTCCGCCGTCGGAGATTTCCAAGAAAGATGCGACTCCGAGAGTGTCTTTCACTTCATGGATGAAGTCGGATTGTTTAAGTCCAAGCACATGCATCGCCATCTCACATGCGTACAGATTTACACCGAGTGCTGTGGCTGCCTCCACCAGTTCCTCCAATGTGGCGACATTGTTTTTCTTCATCAAAAAACGGAAAATCTTGGGTCCGAATCCGAAGAAATTAAAACGGCTTGTCGGTGTCGACGAGAGTCCGCCCATCAGAAACCCGAAAATCTTTGTCAGAAAACTGTTCCCGACAAAACTTCTGCCTTTTTTCTGTTTGATCGCATCCAATCCCCAGAATGTGAAGAATATGTTGACTTCATAACCTAATGCCGCCGCTCCCGTCGCAAGGGTGAACACGGCTGTCAGTCTGTCGAAATCGCCGGAAAATGCGATCAATGAAAGCTTTTTTTGATCTGCCATAGTCAATCTTATTTAAATTCGCAGGTTTTCTGCTCGTAATCGATTAGTTTAGTGATAGTAGGATGCTCACTGCAAATAGGACAATTGTCACGTTTCTTTATAGATATTTTTTTGAAATCCATGGTTTTTGCATTGAATGTCAAAAGCTTATCCGTCAACAATTCTCCAGCTCCGGTAAAATATTTGAGCACTTCCGCAGCTTGTATAGTTCCCAGCATTCCTGCGATAGCTCCCAACACTCCAGCTTGTGCGCAGGTCGGAACCAGATCTGGTGGGGGAGGAGAGTCGAAAAGACAGCGGTAACAGCTGCTTCCTGGTACATGTGTGAATGTTTGTCCTTCGAATTGAAGGATTCCTCCGTGGCTGAACGGTTTGTTAGCCATCACACAAGCGTCGTTGATCAGGAATTTGACTGGAAAATTATCCGTCGCATCTACAATGAAATCATATTCTTTGATGATATCCATCGCATTGTCGGCACGGAGAAAATCCTTGTAAGCGATTGCGTTGACGTGAGGATTGATCGCGTTGACTTTTTCTTTTGCCGAAAGTGCTTTTGAATATCCGACATCTTTTGTGAAATGGATTACTTGACGTTGGAGATTGCTCAAATCCACCACGTCGCCATCAATAATGCCTATTGTGCCTATCCCTGCAGCAGCAAGATAAAGGATGACGGGAGAGCCTAAGCCCCCCGCACCCACAGATAAAACTTTGGCATTATGTATTTTATCTTGTCCTTCTACGCCAACATCCTTCAATAAGATGTGACGTGAATATCTATATATTTCTTCTTCGCTAAAATCGAACATTTTCCTGTTGTTGATCGTTTATTTTCACGATTGTGGCACATCAGAGTGCGAATTTTACTTCTGCACTTTTCTGGAAGCCTTTTCTCCTATAGTCTGAATAATCTGTACCAAACCGATTAATAGCAGTACTGTGATGATCATGATGTCGGTCTGATAACGATAGTATCCGAAGCGGATGGCAAGGTCTCCGACACCACCTCCACCTACGATACCTGCCATAGCTGAATAGCCGACCAATGTGACAGCCAGAACCGTAAGTCCACGGATCATTCCGCTGAATGCACCTGGTAGCAAGACGTTGGTTACAATCCTAAACCAAGTGGCTCCCATAGCCAGTGATGCCTCAATCACTCCTTTGTCTATAGCATGCAGGTTTCCTTCCACCAAACGGGCATAGAATGCGATTGCCACAATACCTAACGGCACTGACGCAGCCTCTGGACCTATGGATGTGCCGACAACAAAACGTGTGAATGGCAACAGCAACACAAGCAGAATGACGAACGGCGTCGACATGATGACATTTATAATGAAGCCGACAAAAAGATTCACAACTCTATTTTGACATATACTCTGTTTGCTAGTAATATAAGACAACACTCCAAGTGGAGTACCCAATACGACCGCCAATAAAAGTGCGATTCCACACATTTCCAATGTTTCGCCGAACGCAGGCAACAGATTGTTGAGCAGTTCGGAATAATTAGTATCGTTCATTTATCACCTCCGTTCTATATGTGTTATTACTCAAATAATCCAAGCTTTTGTTGATATCGTCTTGTTTGCCGATCAATTGGACGATCAGTATGCCAAATGGCTTGTCGTTGATATATTCAATCTTGCCATGAAGAATATTTACGTCGACGTTGTAAAGTTTCACTACGTTGGAAACGATAGCGTTTTCTGCTTTTTCTCCGTTATATATGATTTTCACCAGTGGTTTCGATTTGTCTTCTGTCAGACGTCCGGGAAGGTCGAGATCAAAGGTGTGAGACAATAGAGTTTTTGTAAATTCGTGCTGAGGCTTCGTAAAAACATCGAATACATCGCCGATTTCCACCAATTCGCCTTTGTCCATCACTGCCACACGATGGCATATTTTCTTGACCACATCAAATTCGTGTGTGATAAGCACTATGGTGATTCCGAATTTTATGTTAATCACTTCCAGAAGTTGCAGGACATCGTTTGTTGTTTCGGGATCCAGTGCTGAAGTCGCTTCGTCGCAAAGCAAGATTTTAGGATTATTGGCGACGGCACGCGCGATTGCCACTCTCTGTTTCTGACCTCCACTCAATGTGTTTGGATAGACGTCCGCACGGTCCGACAATCCTACAAGGCTCAATAGTTCAGGCACACGTTGTTTGATCTCATCTTTGCTGCGTCCGGCGATCTCCATTGCAAAGGCCACATTCTGAGCCACTGTCTTGGTGCTGACAAGGTTGAATTGCTGAAAAATCATGCCTATTGAGTGACGGAATTTAGCAAGACTCTTTCCCGATAACGTGCCGATATCTTTGCCTTCTACTATTGTGTGTCCGCCAGTAGGCAGTTGAAGCTGATTGACTGTGCGTAGAAGTGTACTTTTGCCAGCTCCACTTGTTCCCACAATTCCCAATATCTCACCGTCTTTTACATCAAACGATACATTTTTGACTGCATCTACTCTTTGACCTTTCTTATTTGTAAACGATACACTAACATTATCAAATTTAATCATATCTTCTATCTTTTAACTTTTTTACAAATAGATGCCCGATTTTGACTCAATCGAGCATCTATGAAAGGACTCTGATTATTATCTGTTCTGTATATTCCATCTGTCTACATACCATTGTGGACGTTGGAATCTGTCGAATTCGTTGTCTGGATTCTCAAAGTAGTTTTTGAATTCTTCTGATTCATAAGCTTCCTGAGCATCCTTTACAAATTGTTGGTCTGCGTTTTCAGTACGAACTACAAACCAGATGAACAACTCAGGTGGCAAAGTCTCTCCGACGATTGATGAGGATAGTTTCAATCCTGAAGATATTGCATAGTTGCCAGGGATCACAGCAAGTGCGCTACCGTCCAACGAGCGAGGCAACTGAGCTGCTTCCAACGGAACAATCTTAAGTTGGAATGGATTCTCGTCAATGTCATTTTCAGTGGCATTCTTGTCGTCGACAGTTGATTTTATTGTAAGCAGACCAAGTGAACGAAGGAATCTTAGTGAACGTGCAAGGTTGACTGCATCATTAGGCACGGACACGATGCCTCCAGGCTGAAGCTGTGCTTTCAATTCGTCGACGTTCTGCACTTTGTATTTGTCTGAGAAAAGACCGAGTGCCGCTGTTGGAACCGAGAATGAGGCGGTCAGGTCAACGCCCTTTGTGTCACAGAAATTTTGTCTGTATAGTGTGTTCTGGTAAATATTGGCATCTATCTCTTTGTTTGCCAAAGCAAGGTTGGGAGTCACCCAGTCTGTAAATTCAACTATTTTGATTTTATAACCCTTCTTTTCAAGTGCTGGCTGGATAGTCTTTTTGAATAGGTCGGAATATGGGCCAGGAGAAAAACCTACCGAGATTTCCTTCTTTTCTACACTTGATCCATTTGAATCTTTTGTTGCGTTGCCACATGAAAATAAAAAGAATGATGATAAAAAAAGCAATGCGGCTGTGATTAAGTTAATCTTTTTCATACAGTTCAATATTAATTAAGTTAAACAATAAGTTTTAGTTGTGATTAGAAGAAGAATGTTGTGGCGATCAAACCTCTGACACCTGACACATTGTGAGTGTCTTTCACCTTTCCATGGTCGGCGTAGTCAACATTTCCGTACGCTACATTGTCGTAGTCGAGTTCAGCTTGGATCGTCCATTGTTTGTGAGAGAACTTCAATGATGGAGATACTCTCAATATATGGTCGACATTTTGCCATCTGCCAAAGAAATCGCCACCAGCCAAGATGTTGTCATCAAATCCTAGATTCTTTGAATATCCGAAGAATAGGCTTGGCGACCATTTCTTACCCCATGAAAGACTCAACCAATATGAAGTGACGGCTGATGTAGAATATGTGCGTCTGCCTGTCTGCTCGTCAATTGATTTCACTGCGTAGCCTCCTTGCTGGAAATATTCACCCAAATTCTTTCCATACAGACCTCCTGTTCTAAGTCCGAAACGGTCTGCCAAATATTGTGCGAAATAGCTGAACGCATAAGAGCTTACAGTCTCATCTGTCTTGTATACAGCTTTTTGATCATTTGTGACCTTAGTGGCTGGTCGGATACTCTTGACTTCACCAAGTATTCCGGCACTAAATTTTGGCGATGTATAACGCCACTGCAAATGAAATTCTGGTATAGGATTCTGACGGATATCGCTGTTTGAAGAGGCCTCAAGTGTCGACTTGTGCTCAGTTTGGTATACACCTGCAGCTACAAAACTTACATGCTCAGTTGGCTTGAATGTGTAGCGGATCTGATCACCTCTGTTGAACTGGCGGAACGGTATACCGACGTGCAAACCAGCTACGTAAGGGAATGGAAGGTCTGCGAATGGATTCCAAGCCTTACCTAATAGCAACTCACCTTTCTGCCAGATGAATTTTGCCCAAGCCTGTCGCAATCTCACATTTACTGCGTTTCCACCGGAGAAATCGAACTCCACGTAGGCTTTGGAATTGGCTTTTCCTAGTTTCGGACCATCCAAAGTTGCTGTGAATCGAGTGGCCTGAGTAGAGAAATTTTGTCTGACAACATCGTTCAAGTCGTCGCCATTATTGTCGTAAACATGGTCTTCTGGGAAGAAACCGAAAAGATCATCACAAGCACCTACAATCTCACGACTGTCCACATAATACTCAGCTCTGAAGAAACCTCCAAATTTCACTTTGATTTCGTCTCCGAACTTTATTGCTGGCACAAGGTCTTTAGCAGTTTCTGAAGTGACATCTTGCGTGGTTGTTGTAGCCTCTGTTGGCGTTTGTTCCTTAACAGTCTCTGTAGAAACATTCTGTGCACTTACTATTACTGTATTCAGTAAGATTAATCCTAAAATATGATAAAACTTTTTCATTCTCGTTGATTTTTAATTAGATGGATTATGATAAACTCTCTTTTTCTATATCTCAAGGGATATAGTCTGCCCGAACGGCAACTTTAACAGTTGTAGTTAATTGTTTTATGACCGTGTTTTTTTGATTTGCCATAAATCCTTTTGCATTCCGAAGGTCATAAGCCTCGAAAGAAGGAATGCTTGGAATTTATGTGTTTCTTTTTGTTTTTCCACACCAACATCTTTTTCAGAAGATGAGGTGTGGAATTGATTTTATAATTTTTATATGAACGTTTACTGGATTAGCAACACATTCTAAGATACTTTTTGTTTTTCACGTAACTCCATATACCCAACGAACGACTGTATGCCGGAATATATTTCAGTGGAATTGCCTTTAATCCGATTCTCTTGCGGATTTGTTTGTATTCGTCTGAATAGTAATAATATTCATTCTTCAGTTTAAACGAGCTGCTCCACTTTTCTATCTCTTTCGGATCGTCGCATCCCCAACTGAATGTAGCGTTGGTGTTGTTGACTGATTCGTGGAGATGAGTACGCTTACTCAAGTATTTGTTCATGCGCTCTACGTGAATCTCCGCATGGTCGAAGTTATCGTCAATGTTTTTGAAGAATCGCTTCACCTGCTCCTCCGTAAGATACATGGCAATACCCTCTAAGATAAAGAGGAAATGACCATTAGGATGTTCTGCCTTGATGGCTTTGATCCATCCGTCATTCGTTATGTCTCCCGTGATATATTTGTTGTTTGAAGACTCTGGCAGGAATTGTCTTCTGAGATTGATCACATCCGGAAAATCCAACTCATACACCTGATATTCCTTGCTTAGAGCGATACGTTCAACACGTGGATCCAATCCACATGCGATCAGCACCACAACAGCGTCGTCATATCTTGCCACAAACTTCCTGACCGCATCATCAAAATATCTTGTTCTGAATGAAATACATAACTGACATCGTACATCTGTAAAAAACTTACTAAAGTCATAATCTACCATCGAAAGAATTGATTCCGATGTCTTGTCGACGATAATCGGATTTTCCTCTTTAGATTCTTTCGCTCTCATGTAGAGAGGAATCAAGAGCGTTTCTGAAACATTCTCTTGAAAATTAGGTTTTACTTTTTTTGCCATAATGTTTATTTTATACAGACATAATGTATTTCATTCTAACGCCTTTCGAAAATCTTCTATTAAGTCTTCTGTGTTTTCAATACCTGCTGAGATTCTGATCAATGTGTCTGAAATGCCATTCTTCTCACGTACTTCTTTTGGAACAGACGCGTGTGTCATGATGGCTGGTATCTCCGCAAGGCTCTCGACTCCTCCAAGACTCTCAGCTGTAGAGAAGAGTTTCAGCTTAGAAAGGAAGTTTTCTGCATCAGCAAGAGTTCCTTCCAATTCGAATGATAGCACACCTCCAAAACCAGTTGTTTGCGACGCTGCTATATCATGATGTGGATGATTTTTCAATCCAGGATAAAGCACACGTTTGATTTTTGGTGATTTCTGAAGGAATTCAGCCAATGCCAACGCATTTTTCTGATGCTGCTCCATACGTACAGCAAGCGTCTTAGCTCCACGTAATGTCAAATAGCTGTCGAATGGAGAAAGTACAGCTCCGACCGCATTCTGATTGTAAGCGATCTTTTTGTAATAATCTTCATTATTCAAGACGACGGAACCGCCCAATGCGTCGCTGTGTCCACCGATGTATTTCGTAGTGCTGTAAACCACCACGTCGGCTCCCAAATCAAGTGGCTTCTGGAAATAAGGAGATAGGAATGTGTTGTCTACCACCAAGATAAGTCCATGCTTCTTTGCGATCTTAGCGATGGCTCTGATGTCGGCGATCTTCAACAATGGGTTTGTTGGCGACTCTATCCAGATCAGTTTTGATTCTGGCTTCACTGCTTTCTCAATGTTCTCTGGGACAGTAGCGTCGACATACGATACCGAGATATTGAAATTCACGAAAACATTGCTCAATAGACGTCTTGTGCCTCCATACAGATCATCGAATCCGATCACGTGGTCGCCTGCTTTCAAAAGTGAGATGATGACAGTCGACGCTGCAGCCAAACCAGATGAGAATGCAAGACCATATTTAGCTCCATCCAAAGATGCCAGCTTCTCTTCCAATGCTTTACGTGTAGGGTTGAGACTACGTGTATACTCATATCCTGCTGTAGGACTGCCTGCTTTTAATCGTGCAAAAGTTGTAGACAAATGTATAGGAACGGCAACGTCGCCACTTGCTCCTGCTCTGAAATCGGGCTCCTCACCATTGTGTATTGCCCTTGTTGAAAATCCGATAGCCATAAGTTTTATCAATTAAAAAGTTAAAAATTAAGAATTATAAATTGAGAGTCAGGTTTTTATCTTTCAACCATTCGTCGTTGAACATCTTGGAAAGATATTTGTTACCGCTGTCGCATGCTAGTGTGACAACACGCTTAGGAGTAGTCTGTTCCTGGCAGTAGCGTAGGGCAGCGCTTAGAAGTGTTCCTGTCGACGAACCTGCTAGGATTCCCTCTTCTCTAAGCAGAAGACGTGCGGCTGTGAAACTTTCTTCATCTGTCACTTCGTAAGCTTTTTTAACCAAGTCGAAATCAGCCAGTTTGGGAATGTAATCTTCACCGATTCCCTCGACAAACCATGATCCTGCATCATTGCGTAGCTTCTTCAGATTGATGTAATCGGCTAGTACTGAACCTTTTGGGTCTGCCAAAATAAATTCTGTCTGTGGACTTACTTTCTTGAAGAATTTTGTCAATCCAGTCAATGTTCCTGCTGAACCGACTCCTACCACTACCGCGTCTACTTTGTGTTCCATCTGTTCCCAAATTTCAGGACCTGTGCTCAACACGTGAGTCTCAGGATTGTCTGGGTTCTCAAATTGGTTGATGTAGTATCCTCCACGTTCTTTTGCGATTCGTGCTGCCAAATCCTGATAATATTCAGGATGTCCTTTGCCGACATCGCTTCTTGTAATTACGGTTTCGACTCCAAGTGCACGGAGATGGTTGATTTTCTCAATGCTCATCTTATCTGGAATCACCAACAGAAGTTTGTACCCCTTCATTCGACTGGTCAACGCCAATCCCAACCCAGTGTTGCCGGCTGTGGCTTCTACTATAAGTTGACCGGGATGGATATCTCCTCGTTTCTCTGCTTGTACAATCATGTTCAAGCCTGTACGATCTTTAATGCTTCCTCCTGGATTCTGATTTTCCAGTTTCAAGAAGAGGTTGCTCTTTCCTGTATTCAATTTTGTAAGTTCAACGATTGGCGTGTTGCCAATCATATCCAAAACATTTCTGTAAATTGCCATATCAGATATTCTTTTGATGATTTTCTTTTTTTTGATTTTTCTAAAATGTAAGTATCTGAAAATGATTAATTTATGTATTTGGCGATTGCAAATACAGCTACTTGAAACCAATAGTTTCAATTGTCAGAAAATACTTGATTTTAGATTATAAGATGGAATCTTGATGTTTAAAAGACCAGTTTAAATTTCAACACACTGGCATACAACATCGACAACAACACTCATTCATACAACATCGCATACATGGTTTGTTAGAAGTGAAAGATATAATGTATGCGAATGATTTTTCGACAATAAGAGAATGGCCAACAACCTCGTTCAGAAGCGACTTGATTGCTGCGACTATAATGTTCTGTATGTTATTTAGTCTTGCCATTTTCTTTACTTTTATTTTTCTGATACAAAGGTATGGCGATATTGAGTCCTGCCCAATAAAAAGTGAAAATAAGGAATATAACACTATATAAGGCTTGTTGTGTAGATTTTCTTTCTTTTGACTGGCTCGAAATTCTGTTTTTACGGAATATTTGATAAGAAAGTGGTGAAAATAGGGTAGAAGAACAGTTGATTTTATATGTATTAGCCAATTAACCATGATGGTTCAAACAAAAAAATCACCGTTTTAGAACTTTATATTGGATTTTATTCCAACAGCAGCTCTAAAACGGCTTCGTCCATTAACTATATAAGAGACAAAAATGTAAGATACTTTACATTTAATATGTACTCTTCTTTTTATTTGCTTATTTGCCTCCTACGGAAGCACTGTAGATACGTTCCAAGAATTGCAATGCTCCTTTATAACCGATGTGAGAACGGTTGATGATGAGAGTCTCCGACGATGGAGTAGAGATCTCAAAGAACAATGCTCCTTTCTTGTTGGCAAGAGTCAATTCCCAAGATGTGCCGAGAATCAATGGCTTTCCAGATGTGAAATTTACCTCCTCAATCAGTTTTTCTACTTCGTAACCATCCTCTTCGAATACGACATCAATACTAACGCCTTCAGAGATGTTGTTTTTGAAGTAGTCCGAAATTGCTGGACGGAACTTTTCTGGTGTCTTGTCTGTGATGATCACCTTCTTTGGAATCAAACCGATCTGGTCTGCCAAGAATTTAGAATAAGCCAATGCGTATGCCGCATCTGCTGTAACTACAAACTCACTTGGCATTCCATACCAGTATTCTGCAAAGAATTCAGAGAAGTGCTCAAGGTAGTAGTAATAAACCTCTGCCTCCTGTTTGATGAACTCTTCTGATTGAGTCTTGTCGATTCCTGCATACTCGACTACCTGACGGATAAACTTCGTCGTCGCCTCTTCTCCTACAGGTATTTCTGGGATATGTAGGAATGGCTGATTGTATTTCTTTTGCAGATGTTCCGCATTCTTGACACCAACCCATGGGGAAACGACAAGATTGAATTGAGCCTGTGGAATCTTCTTCCATGCTTCAACACCTGGATTTTCAGGGCCGAAAAGCACGTTCACCTCTAAGCCTGCACCACGGAGGATACGTGCAAGTTCCTGATAGTCACCTCTCCAGTTATGGTTATAATAAGGAGTCTCAAACCAAAGGTTTACAAGACCTTTCTTCTTTTCTCCGTCATAATCTCCTACGAATTGGTCGATGATGGCATCTACAACAGCCTCATGTCCGAAGAGATTGTTCCCTTTGAATCCTGCTGTGTTTGCGTAGACGATAGGGTATCCTGCTTTCTGATAACGTCCTACCAAGTCAGGAACGTTATCTCCGATAAGCTCTCCTGTACATCCAGTAAGAACTACGAAAAGATCGCCCTTGTAAATTTTCAATGTTGATTTGATAAGGTTGTCAAGTGTCTTTATACCACCGAACACCACATCGTTTTCTGTTGCGTTGGAGCTTGGCATGTTACCACCACCTGCCGCGATACTTCCCTGAAAGCCGTTTTCAAAAGTCAACATCGCTGTCGTCTTCAACTGACAACCGGGACTACAGTTGGCGATCGGAACCGCACCTTTGATGGCAACTACGGTGTTGGTCGCACCCACCGCACAAGCATATCTGACATCGGATATCACCGAAGGTTTCTTCTTTTGTATTTCGCTCATTTGATTGAATCTTTTGATGGTTTTGAAAATGAAGAGGCACAATACATAATATTTTCATTAAATAATACTCTCATGCCTCTTCTGCTAAAATTATTTATTCACCGAGTTTCTTTTCAATCTCTTCAAATACAGTCTTGTCGTTTGTGAGTTTGAATGGGTCTGTCTGGCTAAACCACCAGTCGTTGTATGGCAAGCTGACATGGCGTTGAAGTGTCTTGTTGAACTTTGTTCGTGCCAACACTCCTTTCAAAATCTCTCCCACACGCAATAGTCCATCATATCCTACTGGAATATGCTCGTCTCCTAGTGCGAAAGTTGGCACTCCAAGGTGTCCAGCCACTGATGCAAGTCCTGGGTGACGTATGATCAAGAAATCTGTCTTTACTCGTTTCAACAGTTGAGGCAACTGGAATGCACGTGTCTTGCTGACTGTGTAGTGTGGTATGTCTCCGTATGTCTCAACCAACTCTTTCAATGTGTCTTGGTTCTTACCTGCACCATCATAAACAGGGTCGTGGTGGAATACGAGTGCAGCCTCATTCTTGATGCCCAACTCTGCCAATACACTGATCAAACCATGGGCGTATGCTGAACCAGTTAGCACCATTCCGTATTTACCCTTGAAATACTCACGATACTCCGCCAATTTCGGAGCGATACGTTTGTGCTCGCTTTCAATGAACTCTTCTGCCTCTTTCTCTTTGCCTACGACTTTGGCAATGGCTCTCAACCATGCGTCTGTTCCTTTGATACCGTAAGGCTGTGGAGCGTCGATCTGTGGCACACCGAACTGATCTTCCAACGCTGCTCCCATGTAACCTCCGAGTGTCTCACAGAAAGTAGTTGTCGCAACTGCCTCTGATGCTTGACGGATCTCCTCGTATGAGGCACAGTCCAAAAGATAATTAACTCGCAAACCAAGTGGTTTCAACAAATCAGAGAACCAGTCTGTTCCCCAAAGAGCGATTATGTTGATTAGATCTTTCTGTTTCTTCTTTGGATGCTTCTCGACAATCTGTCTCAAAACACCGTGGAATGCAACGTCGAAACCTGTACTCCAGTGCTTGCTTCTGAATCCCTCACAGTGCAATGGTATGATTGGAACACCAACCTCAGGCTCCATCTCTTCTGCAACGCTGTCGATATCCTCACCTGTGATGGCTGTCGCACAAGCCATGGCGATGAATATTGCTTTCGGATTGTAACGTTCCTTGGCGATGCGGATGGCCTGACGAAGTTTTGCACTACCACCGAACACCATGTCTTTCTCTTGTAGGTTGGTGCTGATATTCAATGTGTTCTGCTGAGGCTTGCCACGACGTCTGAGACCATTGTGCATTGAAAGGTTAAACTTTGCATCCTCACTACTACAACCGATCGGTGCGTGGTTGATCAAGACACAGTCGGTAAGGTTACCGATCTGACATTGTACGATGGCATTGGAACACATCGTCTCTTGGTTCAACGGACTCTGCAATTCGCAAAGTCTACAACCTTGTCCTGCACCTTTGCACCCACCATGCTTCTTTATGCTTCGCTCATCGTATGCGGATTGTTCGATCAATTCCTTTGCCGAACCATCCCAACCGATGATTGTGCCGAGTCGCAATTCACGGTTCTCGACGGTGGTCATATTTAAGTTTATTCTGTTCGCCATATTAAATTTGTTTTAGTCTTCCTGATTCTTAAATTTCAATTTTCTCTCGTCAAGTTTGTTGTAGTAGCTGACAATCTTGGACAAAGCCTCCTTGACCGGCAACTCGACATCGAAAACTGAGATGGCTTTCCGTTCAAATTGTTTCAGAATGTTGCGTCCTATTTTCTTGCAAACCACGCATCTACAGTCTGAAAGCATTTCTACGGATTCTGACTTTTCTCCGCCACCGCAACCGTTTTTTGTGCCACAGCCAGAGTTACAACCTGAATTGCATTCATTGCCACTTCCTGACCCGCAGCCCGAACCACAACCGGAATTGCATGAGCCGGATCCTTCATTTCCAGCTATGTAATAATATTCCTGTTCCGGTGCAGTGGGGACTTTTCTTGTTTCAACCTTCAAAAAATCAATGCCGTCAACATCATAAATATCGAAACTTGGAGCTGAGCCAAAATGCAAATCGACATTCAGTCCGTCCGATGTGGCAACCGCAATCTTGTAACTCATAGCATGTTGACTTTTAATTTTTAACTTTTTAGATTCTGTAGTCGTCTGCGTTATCCATCAAACCGTATTCAAGAAGAATCTCTTCCAAGCGTTCTGATGTCATTGGAGTAGGGATCACAAAGCTTTTATTTTCAATGATAGCCTTTGCTAGATTTCTGTACTCATCTGCCTGATCAGAATCTGGTTTGTATTCGATAACTGTCTTCTTGTTAATCTCAGCGCGCTGTACAATGTTGTTACGAGGCACGAAGTGAATTAGCTGAGTTCCAAGTTCCTTAGCGAAAGCTCTAAGCAAGTCCAACTCACGGTCTACATTTCTTGAGTTACAGATGATACCACCAAGACGTACACCACCAGTCTTTGCATAACGCTGGATACCTTTTGCGATATTGTTGGCAGCGTAAAGGGCCATCATCTCTCCAGATGCCACGATATAGATCTCTTTAGCTTTTCCCTCACGTATAGGCATTGCGAAACCTCCACAGACCACGTCTCCCAAGACATCATAGAACACATAGTCCAAATCGTCTGTGTAAGCTCCTAGGTTTTCCAACATATTGATAGACGTGATGATACCACGACCTGCACATCCAACTCCTGGCTCCGGACCACCAGACTCAACACAACGTGTGCCGCCGAATCCTTCCTTCATGATTCTGTCAAGTGTGATATCCTCACCCTCGTCGCGAATAGTATCCAATACTGTTTTCTGAGCAAGACCGCCTAACAAAAGACGTGTTGAATCGGCTTTAGGGTCACAGCCCACCACCATCACTTTCTTTCCATGCTCTACCAATCCTGCTGTTAAGTTCTGAGTCGTAGTCGACTTACCAATACCACCTTTACCGTAAATTGCTATCTGTCTGATTTCTCCCATTTTGTTTTAGTTTTTTGCCACGCGAGAGTGGCTGGTGAATAATTAATTAAATAAGTTTTGAATTTCGTTGTATGTATGAATTTTGTTCAATGCCTCAATCAGGTCGCCAGGCAATGCCATCGCTACGATTCCTTTCTGAGTTAGAAGAGCGTTGGCTCCTGCACCTATTCGCGACGCTGCAACGTATTGGCAATCTGAGAAGAGATCCACCGTCTTCTGCATCGCATCTCTTGAATGGCTTCCGTTCTGGCATACTGGATCCACTGTCCGTTTCTCGACGTATACCCATTCGTCTTCGAAAAACTGATATATGTAGAATTCAGTGGCTCTGCCGAAATGAGTGTCGATTGTGTATCCGCCGTCTGTCGATGCTGCCGCTACTCTAAAAGCATTGTATTTTTTTGGGTTATCCATGTGAAAATGTGTCACTTATTACAAAATCGTCTGAATAAACTTCTTTTGAGAATTCGCTGACTCCCGGAACACCCACCGCATCGGCTCGGCATCGGTTACAATGGCGGAAGACGTCGATGTACTTTCCTGCACTCTTTCTTGCCTCTTCAATCTGGAAGCAGAATGGAGCTTTTTCATCTTTCAACTCATACGTTGGAATCAACGGGATGATGTTGTAGATGGATGCACCTAGTGAAGAGACTGTTTTTGCGATTTTCTCAATGTGGCTTCCATTGATTCGTGGCACCAACACTGTGTTTACCTTTACTGTGATACCGCTCTCTGCCACTTTACGGATGCCGTTCAACTGGTTTTCAATCAGTATCTTGGCTCCTTCGTATGCATCGTATTTTTTGCCGTGATAGATGACAAACTTGTTTAGTTTTGCCTCTATTTCAGGGTCGATGGCATTGACCGTCACAGTCAGGGAGTCGATTTTTGCCTCGATTACCTTGTCAGCCTTTTCATCGAGTAGCAATCCGTTGGTGCTCATACATTTAAGTAGATGTGGAAATTCTTTGTCCACCAAACGGAATGTCTCCAAGGCTGTGTCGGTCGCCAATGTGTCGCCTGGACCCGCAATGCCCGCCACTCTGATATCTGGACATATCTTCAACGCCTTTCGCAAGATGGCTATGCTGTCTGCCGGTGTGATCACTTTGGATGTGACTCCCGGACGGTTTTCTGTGTCATTTAGCACTCGACTGCAAAAGCGACAACCGATGTTACATGCTGGGCTGACGGGCAAGTGGATTCTTCCTAGATTACCTGGCTTTGATGCAAAGCACGGGTGATTATTGCGTAATTTCTCTTGATTCTCAGTCATAATTTTTAGATATAAAATCCCCTCCCGACAACATTTCTATCATCGGATGCATATAGAAGATACGTTAATAAATATGGGTTAACTGATTGCGGGAAGACTGTTATGATAAGATAACAATCCCCCTTCCGACGGCATGAAAACCGTCGGAATATGCGGAAGGAATGTTAAGATTATGAATTAGTTATTTGAGAATAACGCAGTTGATAAGTATCTGTCACCTGAATCTGGAAGAAGAACCACGATGTTCTTTCCTTTGTTTTCTGGGCGGTTTGCCAAGATTGATGCAGCCTTAAGAGCGGCTCCTGAAGAGATTCCTACCAAAACACCTTCGCTGATAGCAAAGTTTCTTCCCTCAGTGAATGCATCATCGTTCTCGATGGCGATCACCTCGTCGTAAACTTTTGTGTTCAATGTGTCAGGAACGAAACCTGCTCCGATACCCTGGATCTTGTGAGCTCCAGCTGTACCCTTAGATAATACTGGTGATGTTGCAGGCTCAACAGCTACGATTTTAACATTCGGATTCTTAGACTTCAAGTATTCGCCTACACCAGTCAATGTACCGCCAGTACCTACACCAGCTACGAAAATATCAACTTTACCGTCTGTCTGATCCCAGATCTCAGGACCTGTAGTTGCGCGGTGAGCCTCAGGGTTAGCAGGGTTGACGAACTGACCTAAGATCACAGAACCCTTGATCTCCTTGTTCAACTCCTCAGCCTTAGCGATGGCACCCTTCATACCTTTAGCACCTTCAGTCAAGACGATCTCTGCACCGTAAGCCTTCAATAGGTTTCTACGCTCTACGCTCATTGTGTCAGGCAATGTCAAGATAGCCTTGTAACCCTTAGCTGCAGCTACAGCAGCCAAACCGATACCTGTGTTACCAGAAGTTGGCTCGATGATTGTTGCTCCAGCCTTCAAGATGCCTTTCTTCTCAGCGTCCTCGATCATCGCAAGAGCGATACGGTCTTTCACTGAACCGGCTGGGTTAAGGTACTCAAGCTTAGCCAACAAAGTAGCGTTGTTAACTCCTGCTTTCTTAGAATAATTGTTGAGTTTCAAAAGTGGCGTATTGCCAATCAACTCGAGTGTACTTTCAATAATTTTAGCCATAGTTTTATATTTTTAAGTTTGTTTCCTTTTTACACTTGCAAAATTATGGCTTTTTATAACCTCACGAAAAAAAAATTGAAACAACGGATATAAAAACTATATAATGAAAGAATAATAGTATACTATACTCCGTTTAGCCTATATTTGACGCGATTGGTAGAAGATTATTCTTTGATATGTTTTGATGGTAGATTTTGATTATATGTAGACGATGGTTTTAGGGTGAAATGAACGGTTTTTACTGCGTTTTTTCTGGAAATATGTGATGCAATTCGGTATTGAAGGCATAATTTTCATATCTTATACTATTATTATGTCGCACTCTTGGTGCTATAATAAAAAAAAACGCGGACTGATTAATCAATAACCAGTCCGCGGCTCTATTTATAGTTATCTCTTGATGAGAGTTAACCCTTTTTTCGATATTAAATAATGTTTTTTATTAAGTGCTTGCTTATGGCTCGCACTATGGAGGATGTTAGATGATCCGCCATTACTCGTGATCATGGTCATGATCATCATCATCATCGTCGCCGTCGTGGTGATGTGATTCTGCGTCCAATGAAAGGATGATGTCACGAGCCACCATAGACTGGTTTCCTGCAGCGTCTGTGCAATATACAACCAAGTGGTATGCTCCTGGAGTTGTGTTCTCTGGAATCACAATGTCGTGATGGTGAACGTGTGTGTTGCGCAGATTGCTCAAATCATATGACTTCTTTAGAGAAAATGGCACAGTCTCTTCCGCTCTTGTGGATGACACTTTATGGTTGTGTCCGTCAAAATTGTTGTGGATCTCAATCAGATAGCTGCCAAGAGCCTCGTCGTCGGAAAAATCAGCCTCAAAATGCACACTCTCTCCGATACGTAGTGAATCGCCATCTTCTGGCTCGTCGAGCATGATGACTGGTTTTGTTGTGTCCGCATCGTCTTCCGAACAAGCATAGAATGAGAAACACAAAACAACTGAAAGAACGTAAAAGAAAATATTTTTTTTCATTTTTGTCAATTTTTAAAATGTAAAACGAATTGTTGATTGGATATCGACTCCTGCTTCTGGCAGATCGATTTTCCTGTAAAAATTAAGATGATTAAGATGGTAAGTGTTGAGTATGTTACGTGCGTTGACATGCAACGAAATCTTTCCCGGAGATACCGGAAACTCAACCTTGCCTCCCACATTCAACAGATTGTATCCTTGAGTCTCGTCCTCATTATGGCACACTCGTGTCTGTGTGGCGACGCTTTGGCATTCCGCATACGCCTGCCATCTTTTACGCTCCCAGCTTATGGTGTTGCGCATAGTGGCAGGAGGGGAGAATGGGGTGGCTGTGTGTGAATCGTGGTCGTATGTATGCACATATTCACCTGAAAATTCATAGTGCAGATCACGCACAAGTTTCACTTTGACACGCGCCTCTCCTCCAAAGAATGTCGCTGGAGCATCCACATATTGGTAGATCTGTCCTGCGTCTGGCAACATAGACCACTGTCCTGTAGGATGCAATGAGATAAAATGTGGATAGTAACTGAAGAAAGGAGATATACTCATATCAACTCTTTTCTTGCGTAGAGAATAAGACAAATCTGCCTGCCATCCCTGCTCGCCGACAAGTGTGCTGTCGCCCAACTCATGGCGGAACGCTCCGTGATGCACTCCGTTGGATGTCAGTTCATTAGCCGACGGGAGTCTGTAGGCACGTCCGATTGAGCCTCTCCATTCGTGCCCATCCTTCGGGGTGAACACTGCTCCCACTGCCAATGAATAATCGTGGTAGTCACGCTCAACCTCTCCAACATCCTGACCGTGTGCCTCTGTGTGGATATGGCTGATGTCATATCTGGCACTGGCGTTGAATGCCCATACGTCGCTCGGCTTATAGTTCACAAGATAATAAGCTCCATATTCTTCACGACGGTACGCAGGGATCAGAAAACTGTATCCACCGATCTCATTGTTCTGGAATGAGGTGGAGATGCCAGCATAATGTTCCCATAGGTCGGATGGGGTATAGCGAAACTGCAGTTTGGCGGAGATGGTCTGTAGATCAAGCATCAGCTCCTTGTCTGGATCAACAGCCGGAGCTTGCTGGCCGATCACATGGGTATGGAATTTGCTCCATTCCTCTCTGTGGTTTTTTTGGTAGGCCATCACAAACATCATCTGAGTCTTCTCAGAAGTCCACTTGTTGGTGCTCGACACTTTCAGGTGGTTGACCAAGCTGTACGGCAAGTCGATATTCCACTTGTCCCCGTCCGACTGCATATTGCTGTTGTTGGGGATGCCGTGGGCACCGCTGAAGAATCCTGATTTCTGATAGTTGTCACTTATGTTCAACCGTCCGTCGTATTTTTTATGACGGAATGCAAGAAGATAGTTGCCACTGCGTTCCATTCCTGCAGTATTCTTCAAGTGTCTATCCGGAATAGGAAGTCTCATGCTCAGATAGGTGAAACTATCAGCAGGTACGCGATAGTCTCCCCAGTGGCGTTCGGTATAGCGGATCTGAGAATAGACTCTTTTATGTTTGATCGCTAGCATGGCAGAGCCGCTCAACCCAGAGCATACACTCTGGTGCTGGAACAGGATCTCTCCCGACAACGTGTCCTGATATGGAATGATAGGGGGCAGAATCTCAATCGCACCACCCATCGCATCGCTGCCGTATAAGACGGATGCCGGTCCTTTGACGACCACAACACCGTCTACATGGAAAGCATCAATCTCAAGTCCATGATCGGCTCCCCATTGTTGCCCTTCTTGTTTTACGCCATTATCCGAGACTACTACGCGCTGAAAACCCAATCCACGGATCATCGGTTTGCTGAACCCTACACCGATATCCATGGCCTGCACTCCTTCCGTGTGGGAGAGCGCATCCATCAGGCTGTGACCCATGTGCAGATTTATCTCTTCAGAAGCGATGTTGACGGCGGGTAGCACGGCAACTTCTGTCACAGGTTTTCTAACGCCCGCAACAACAATCTCTTCTAGTTGGAATGTATCTGCCAGATCGATATTTTGCGCACAAACAGTCAAGGATGAAAGGCATACCAGTAGAACAACCCAAATGGTATGTTTTATCCTCATTGTATTTGTCTTTTGTTAAGAAGATGACAGCATCTTCCTTCAGTTAATTATAAGAAAATCAATTAACAAAAGACTGGTGGTGCACGTTGGCTCGGCATGCAGACGATGCGAGAAATAGCGTCATCTGACGACCACAGAATAGGGTCGTAAATCTCAGGTAGTGATGCCGAGAAAGAGAATAGGGGTGGAATAATAATTGATTCGTGGAAGAAATCACATAGGAAACAATCGTCATGAGTTGGAGCCCACTTGGTCAGGTGACCATGACACTGCTCATGTTTGTGACAATTGTCTTGACATCCAAAAATGACTGTCTCCTCCTGCAAATCATGGAAATGCAAGAAGCTACCAGCGAGTATCGTGAGATAAATCGCCAGCAACAGATTCGCCAATTTTAGTCTTTTAATGTCAAGTTCTTTCACGCTGGTTTATAAAATATCGAGACAGCCTTTTCGCATCATACAATGTATTTTTGGCTGAATAGTTGCGTTCCGATTGGATTTTGTCTGCAAAGATATGGAAAAAATCCAGAATAGAAAAACATTTTTTGATGAGAATGACGGAATTGTTAGGGTGAGATGTAGAGACGTTGTGCACAACGTCTCTGCATCTTAATCCTTGTTTTAGTGGAAGATGGTCTGCGAGGGCGAGAATTTCAACTCAAACGAGACGACACAGCTGCGTCTTAATCCTTGTTTTAGTGGAAGATGGTCTGCGAGGAATCTAACTGATGGATCTTATATGATGTTCACATAAAGTCTTAATCCTTGTTTTAATGGAAGATGGTCTGCGAGGACTTGCGGAGAAGGCGGAGAAGAACGAGCGGTTCACGTCTTAATCCTTGTTTTAATGGAAGATGGTCTGCGAGAAGAGCCAAAACTCCGTCCATACACGTTTGAGGAATTGTCTTAATCCTTGTTTTAGTGGAAGATGGTCTGCGAGGTTAACAACTTGGAAATAAAAGACGACAAAGTCGAAGGTCTTAATCCTTGTTTTAGTGGAATATGGTCTGCGAGACACCGAAAAGAAAGAGGACGGTACAACAGTCACGAGTCTTAATCCTTGTTTTAATGGAAGATGGTCTGCGAGAGGAAAGAGTTGATATAGGTTTCCCTAATTCGCATGGGTCTTAATCCTTGTTTTAGTGGAAGATGGTCTGCGAGGTTAACAACTTGGAAATAAAAGACGACAAAGTCGAAGGTCTTAATCCTTGTTTTAGTGGAATATGGTCTGCGAGACACCGAAAAGAAAGAGGACGGTACAACAGTCACGAGTCTTAATCCTTGTTTTAATGGAAGATGGTCTGCGAGAGGAAAGAGTTGATATAGGTTTCCCTAATTCGCATGGGTCTTAATCCTTGTTTTAGTGGAAGATGGTCTGCGAGGTGAATCTTTCAATCAGGATCTGTCTGGATGGGATGGTCTTAATCCTTGTTTTAGTGGAAGATGGTCTGCGAGTTATTGTATCCCTTACAATGAGGAGACAAAACACCTGTCTTAATCCTTGTTTTAGTGGAAGATGGTCTGCGAGTCACAAATAATCCAGAAGTATCTCCTCAAGCTTATACCAGTCTTAATCCTTGTTTTAGTGGAAGATGGTCTGCGAGAAATTCAAAAAACTATGGAAAGATACGACTACAGGGGTCTTAATCCTTGTTTTAGTGGAAGATGGTCTGCGAGCGGTGAGCAAGATGCTCATCACACACGAAGAGTATAAAAAGTCTTAATCCTTGTTTTAGTGGAAGATGGTCTGCGAGCTCTCAACATGGCTGTCCGTTACATAGGAGATATGCGTCGTCTTAATCCTTGTTTTAGTGGAAGATGGTCTGCGAGTTTGCGAAGGCAGAAGTATTCAGTTCAAAGACAGCAGGCGTCTTAATCCTTGTTTTAGTGGAAGATGGTCTGCGAGATGCAATACAGAGATTTATCTTATGAGAAAAGCCTGGTCTTAATCCTTGTTTTAGTGGAAGATGGTCTGCGAGTGATTTGTAGTGGCAACTTTCAAAGTGCCTATTTTATGTCTTAATCCTTGTTTTAGTGGAAGATGGTCTGCGAGTACGGGCACTTTTTCCGAAAAGGTACAAAAAGAATTGGTCTTAATCCTTGTTTTAGTGGAAGATGGTCTGCGAGCATTAAGGATAATGTGGATCTGAAAGAATATGCCTCAAGTCTTAATCCTTGTTTTAGTGGAAGATGGTCTGCGAGGGCAACAGGAATACGGGCATCTGTAATACGGGCAAGTCTTAATCCTTGTTTTAGTGGAAGATGGTCTGCGAGGTCAAAAAAGAGCTGTGGTCAGATCTACAAAGAATTGGTCTTAATCCTTGTTTTAGTGGAAGATGGTCTGCGAGTTTTGTGAAACTTGTATAATACTAGAGAAATATGAAGTGTCTTAATCCTTGTTTTAGTGGAAGATGGTCTGCGAGACATGGAATTTGTTACAACCACACTAATCCCTAACCTGTCTTAATCCTTGTTTTAGTGGAAGATGGTCTGCGAGTTGTTCTAAATAATGGAACTATTGTAGAAAAAAGTCTTAATCCTTGTTTTAGTGGAAGATGGTCTGCGAGACAAACTGATAGTCGAATATGTAGAACGAATAAAGAGTCTTAATCCTTGTTTTAGTGGAAGATGGTCTGCGAGGATAATGCTGAGGTCTATAGAGATGCCAAGGTCTACGTCTTAATCCTTGTTTTAGTGGAAGATGGTCTGCGAGTTTTCGGAAGGAATGCTTTATGCATTCCAAGGTTTTGTCTTAATCCTTGTTTTAGTGGAAGATGGTCTGCGAGCTGTTTTCTCTCAAAAGCAATTATAAAATTTATATTTGTCTTAATCCTTGTTTTAGTGGAAGATGGTCTGCGAGGACTAATGATTGTGAATTCTCTATTGATGACTATATTCGTCTTAATCCTTGTTTTAGTGGAAGATGGTCTGCGAGCTAGAAACAGACAGAAATATCTTTCCACTATCTTAAAAGTCTTAATCCTTGTTTTAGTGGAAGATGGTCTGCGAGACAAACTGATAGTCGAATATGTAGAACGAATAAAGAGTCTTAATCCTTGTTTTAGTGGAAGATGGTCTGCGAGCCTTGATCCAACCAAGGTGTCAGAACATTCTCAAGTTGGGTCTTAATCCTTGTTTTAGTGGAAGATGGTCTGCGAGTGGTTTACGATGCCATCAATCGTCGTGGTGAAAAAGCCGTCTTAATCCTTGTTTTAGTGGAAGATGGTCTGCGAGGTTGAGCCAAATTATCATTTCTGAGCGCAATGATGCCGTCTTAATCCTTGTTTTAGTGGAAGATGGTCTGCGAGAAGGGACAAAGCCAACGACATCGAAAATATTCTGTTGGCTGTCTTAATCCTTGTTTTAGTGGAAGATGGTCTGCGAGAGAGGCTTATGAAGCTAAAAAGGAGTTAGCTATTGAAGTCTTAATCCTTGTTTTAGTGGAAGATGGTCTGCGAGTTATGACATTCAACGATTTCGCAAATTGCGATGTATTGTCTTAATCCTTGTTTTAGTGGAAGATGGTCTGCGAGGCAACTCAACAAAATATTTGGCCTACTCAAACGGACGGTCTTAATCCTTGTTTTAGTGGAAGATGGTCTGCGAGAGTTGCAGAATTCTTTGAACAACAACAAAAGAGGTACAGTCTTAATCCTTGTTTTAGTGGAAGATGGTCTGCGAGCATCAATAATAACGTATTCCATCTATAATCAAATTGTCTTAATCCTTGTTTTAGTGGAAGATGGTCTGCGAGCACTGCGAATTACGAGGATGAGATGAAAGAGTTTGAAAAAGTCTTAATCCTTGTTTTAGTGGAAGATGGTCTGCGAGTTGACTAGAATGGCAACACACGCAGCATGAGTATGTACAAGTCTTAATCCTTGTTTTAGTGGAAGATGGTCTGCGAGGATGCAGAAAAATTATTAAAAGATTTAATTTTTACGGTCTTAATCCTTGTTTTAGTGGAAGATGGTCTGCGAGAAATAAAAGTCTTCGCCCTCAATAGAAGATGTATCGTCTTAATCCTTGTTTTAGTGGAAGATGGTCTGCGAGTACAGCAAGAGAAATCGGAGTCGTAGAAGCTACAAACGGTCTTAATCCTTGTTTTAGTGGAAGATGGTCTGCGAGAGGTGCCAGAAATTTTAGTACGTGGTTGGGGATATGAAGTCTTAATCCTTGTTTTAGTGGAAGATGGTCTGCGAGGATAGGAAATACAAAATGATTCCTGAAGGAGATCTGTTGTCTTAATCCTTGTTTTAGTGGAAGATGGTCTGCGAGTCAAGTACAAACCTGTTAAGTCGTATCGGGTCTAACAGTCTTAATCCTTGTTTTAGTGGAAGATGGTCTGCGAGATTTGTAGCGGCAACTTTCAAGTTGCTTATTTTATGTCTTAATCCTTGTTTTAGTGGAAGATGGTCTGCGAGTGCTATTCGCACTTACAGGCATCGCACTTGTATTGATGTCTTAATCCTTGTTTTAGTGGAAGATGGTCTGCGAGTCTGAAACTGAATTAGAAGGCGTCGATTTAACTATGCAGTCTTAATCCTTGTTTTAGTGGAAGATGGTCTGCGAGCTAAAATTAACCGCCGTAATTTACCCATTTATACTGGTAGTCTTAATCCTTGTTTTAGTGGAAGATGGTCTGCGAGAAGTATTTCTTCAGAGACAGCGAACTTGCTAAGGCAAGTCTTAATCCTTGTTTTAGTGGAAGATGGTCTGCGAGAAGTTGCCAAGAAAAATTAAGAAGGCGGCTTTTAATGAGTCTTAATCCTTGTTTTAGTGGAAGATGGTCTGCGAGCTAATCATGTGTCAGATGCCGACACCTTAAAGAAGGGTCTTAATCCTTGTTTTAGTGGAAGATGGTCTGCGAGATACTGATGCCTTAAAGAAAGGCATTCAGTTTTTTAGCGGTCTTAATCCTTGTTTTAGTGGAAGATGGTCTGCGAGTCAATGAAGATGCAATTCTTCATGATGGGGACGTAGTGTCTTAATCCTTGTTTTAGTGGAAGATGGTCTGCGAGACCAAAATTAATAATGTCGAAAAATTCGACATTATGATGGTCTTAATCCTTGTTTTAGTGGAAGATGGTCTGCGAGAGTTCAAGACGCTGATGCCTTAAAGAAAGGCATTCAGTGTCTTAATCCTTGTTTTAGTGGAAGATGGTCTGCGAGTTCCGACAATGTATGTCGTCAAGAGTTTGGCGAGTCTTAATCCTTGTTTTAGTGGAAGATGGTCTGCGAGTTATCTCCGTGTTCTATAATGTAAGGAGGTTTATTACGTCTTAATCCTTGTTTTAGTGGAAGATGGTCTGCGAGATCTTTTAGTTTTGTGGGATAACTACCCACCAAACTGTCTTAATCCTTGTTTTAGTGGAAGATGGTCTGCGAGCCCACGATATTTTAACAGGGCGAGGTAAAGATTTTATTGTCTTAATCCTTGTTTTAGTGGAAGATGGTCTGCGAGTGTGGAGTGATTATAACTCCAGAGTATACAAGATTAGGGTCTTAATCCTTGTTTTAGTGGAAGATGGTCTGCGAGAGCGCACAAGTATATGAAAGGGCGCGTATATGTGGGTCTTAATCCTTGTTTTAGTGGAAGATGGTCTGCGAGTGGGGCAAAAACAATTCAAATGGCAGAGACAAGAAACAGTCTTAATCCTTGTTTTAGTGGAAGATGGTCTGCGAGCTCGGAATATATCTAACGGATTGCATCAACAGGGAGAGAGTCTTAATCCTTGTTTTAGTGGAAGATGGTCTGCGAGTAAATATAGAATAAAATTTTTTAACTACAAAAAATAGTCTTAATCCTTGTTTTAGTGGAAGATGGTCTGCGAGGAAAAAGCTTTTTCTGAAGAAGAAAGAACACATTTTTCTGTCTTAATCCTTGTTTTAGTGGAAGATGGTCTGCGAGCTTTTTAATCTCAGATTCGTCTACTATGACTGCTGGTCTTAATCCTTGTTTTAGTGGAAGATGGTCTGCGAGCTCAAAAGACGGATGGACGTCTTACGAGTTGGATTGGTAGTCTTAATCCTTGTTTTAGTGGAAGATGGTCTGCGAGGAAATCAAAACAAAAATCAAAGGTGTCGAAAAATACGAGTCTTAATCCTTGTTTTAGTGGAAGATGGTCTGCGAGTTGCCGTCAGACGCGACAAAACTCAAGGCAACCGTTAATGTCTTAATCCTTGTTTTAGTGGAAGATGGTCTGCGAGAATTACCGAGAAACTGGGTATGAAACCAGTTTCTGTTTGTCTTAATCCTTGTTTTAGTGGAAGATGGTCTGCGAGGATTATGATTACAATAACAAGAACTTTCGAGGATGAAGTCTTAATCCTTGTTTTAGTGGAAGATGGTCTGCGAGTTGTAGCTGAAAAGCTCGACGGCGGCGGCTATTGGCTGACGTCTTAATCCTTGTTTTAGTGGAAGATGGTCTGCGAGTAAAAAATCCAATCGAGACAATGAAGGAGATGTCGTTGAGTCTTAATCCTTGTTTTAGTGGAAGATGGTCTGCGAGCTTTTCTGAAGGAATGCTTTATGCATTCCAAGGTTTTGAGTCTTAATCCTTGTTTTAGTGGAAGATGGTCTGCGAGGATTTGTAGAGGCAACTTTCAAGTTGCCTATTTTAGTCTTAATCCTTGTTTTAGTGGAAGATGGTCTGCGAGATGATTTATTTTTCAAAAATACGAAACTAGAATCGACGTCTTAATCCTTGTTTTAGTGGAAGATGGTCTGCGAGAACTACTCCTCAGAGCACTGAACTTAAATTTCAGGGAGGGTCTTAATCCTTGTTTTAGTGGAAGATGGTCTGCGAGAGGTGATTTTGCAACTCGCAGATTTGCAGACTTTTATGTGCGAAAAATGGCCAAAATTTCAAAAATCGCATGAAAAAAAGTACATTTTTCGTCTACAAAAATATAATTTTTTTCAACTCAACAATACGTTTTCCTGTTTCTTTTCCTCAAAAAAAGTCGAAGACTTTCTCTGAGAACTTTGTGTCTCTGTGGTTTTATTTTATATGTGCTCGCCTACGGCTCGCACGTGGGGAGGAGTGGTTAGGACGTTCCGTCCTTAACAATCCTCATTGATGTTGTCGCTCCCCCAGACTCCGTCCCGGGTTACTCTCGCTTTGCTCGGTAACGTCTTTCAGACGATTTTCCAGTCTCCTTTCCTCAAAAAAGTCGAAGACTTTCTCTGAGAACTTTGTGTCTCTGTGGTTTTAGTTTTATATGAGCTCGCCTATGGCTCGCACGTGGGTCTCAGAAAAACAGTGTGTTTTTGGATTTTGTAATCACGTCGACGCTGATATTTTTGCCTATGATTTTCATCGATTTGAGATAATCTGTGGATATTGGCACCACAAGAATACTGTCGAGATTTTCATAGGCAGCCTGCACTTCTGTCAGATCATTTCTTATCTTCTCATATTTTGAAGACGGGAGGTCTGCGAGAAATATGGATTTTTGTATTCTCGTGCATCCATTTTTCACCAGATATTTCGACACCAGATTCCTTACTCTGTTGTCCTCTATGTCGTACATCACAAAAAACAGCATATTTCCTGCATTATTTTCTTTTCTCTGCGTTATTTCAAATATCATGTCAAGCCTTGTCTCCAGACTTGGCACCGTCTCATCTGTTTTCTCTATTTCTCTGTTTGGGGATGCCGACTCTTTGAGCCCGGCTTTTTTTATCGCTTTTACACGAGCCACAAAATCCCATTCTTCATATTTCCGTTTGGGCATAGTCGTTCAAATTTTTAAGATGGAAGGGCAGACGCTGATATCTGGGGCCTTTGTATGTTTGGCAGGTCGAACACATACATAGAGTTTATGTATTCATTGACGATGTCTGCCATCAGATCGTTAAGCTCAGAATCGGTTCCTGTCCGTGGCGTCTTCACTACAGAGAATCCTTTTTTTCCGTAAAAGAGATTTATTTCCGACTCTTTGATGCCAAGAGCCATTGAAAGTTTCTTTCCATATTGGATGTCTCTTATCTCTTTCACCAGGATCCCCTTCATCTCGATATGCTCTTTCAGACCTCCGATTATATCGTTTAATATCTCAGGCACGAATGCTGGTGGTCTGTTTTCCTTCTTTTTTGCCAGTTCGGGATTCAGTGTGGCTCTGATCTTATCCATTTCCGATTTTTCAGGACTTTGTTTCATCTCTTTCTTTTCTGGCAGATTGGATATACATTTCTCAACCTCCTGCAACAGGGTGTTTTGAGCATCCACGTCGATTATATCCACAAAATCTTCGAGTCGTATAGTTGAGGAGACGGAATTGAAGTAGACATTCGGGTCGTGGCTGACAAAACAAGCTCTGGTGACATCACATGTCTTCATGTCCACCACTTGCGTGATGCCTTTCTCTTGAGCGAATTGATGGACGAATATTTTATAGAAACGGGAGTACAATCCTTTGTCGTAGCATCTTTCCTGAAATTTGAAAAACACTTTCAGCCCGTCTCCTCCGGGAGAGATGAAGCATGCGGCGACTCTGTCGTCCGACACAATTTTAGCACGGACCTGCTCTATTTCCATTGATTTGTCGGAAATATGGTCGATGTCTATTATGAAATATTCGGTATACGAGAAATCATCGGATCTTCGGATTCCTGATGCGAACATTCCACAGACGATATATGGCAGAGTGCGTTTGGCAGCCGAATACTTTTTCTCATCAATATCGCGCAGCAATCTTAGCTGGCGGATTCTTGCCTGCATCTCAGAATTCGGATTTCTCACTGCGTCGCAAACGGTTCGTAATTCTATTCTCTGGAGAAGATCTCCCATCATTGTAATATTGTTTCCTATAGATATCATAGTTATTCAAATTTTTTAAACATTTGTGCTAATTCCTGACAATACAAAAAGATCTGTGTCAGTCTGCTTCTTTTTATATTTCCAATACCTACTATCTCTTCCAAGTAGTCGTTGAGAGACTGGATGAGCACTCTTCTGCCAAGAGGCTCGAGCCAGTAGGAACCATCATCCCTGACACTGTAGAACTCATCGGTGATGATGTTTTGGCAGAGTAGGGAGAACACAACATAGTCCACCCACACTCTGTATATTTCAATCACGTCGTATGCCAATACCGGACGATTGTAATTGTCTCTGTGTAAAACTCCTATATAAGGGTCGATACCACTTTTTATCAACGCACCTTCTATTTTTGAGTAAAGGAGACCGTATCCATAGTTGAGCAATGCGTTAGCGATGTCCATGGCGGGGTGTTGGGATCTTTCGTCGAAGCGATATTTTTCAGGAAGGAAAATGTTCATGCAGTCGAAGTATATTTTAGACGCCTGTCCTTCCCAACCTCTCAGTTTTGCGGCGATATCTGTCACGAAATCACCATCCAGCGAAGTCAGTTTTGTCAGATAATCCTCAAGTCTGTTGATGGCTTTTGTCTTAGCGGCTTCTAATGCGGAGTATCCTTTTGAGTCCATAGCCAGAAGCAGAGCCTGTTGGTTTTCAATCTTTTTGCAGATTGTCTCCTTTATCCATGCCACAGAGTCGTGAGTGTGAAGAAAAGAGAGTTGTCCTTTGCGTATAGTGGAGATAGATCCGTATTTTGGGCTCCATACACGTCCCATCGGGTTGCCTCCCTTTGTCATAAAGATGATCTCGATCTCATTCTCGATTGCGAAGAGCACGGCGTCGCTTGAGATGATGGCTCCATTGCTGATCTGTATCGACGTGATACCATCCGTCGGCACTCTTTGTTTGGAATCGCCTGATGAGATCACAAAACCATTTTGGTCACGGTTCAAGTAGCTCCCGTATGTGTTGAGAATCAATTCCATATATTCCAGTAAAATAAGTTGCTAACGGCCTAAATAATCGTTTAGAGCATCCCAATCGCCATCCCAATCATCATAATCAATGTCCATTCCGTCGGTCAGAGCGTCAAAAGACTCTCTTTCCCAGTCGTATGAATCCTCTTGATCCTGCCATTCCCAATTATTTTCCTCATTGGGGCAATTTTCTATATCTCTATCCATATTCATAAATTTTAATATTTTTTGTAAAACGTACTTACTGTTTTGTCATCCATTCTTTCAGATGTGTTGTGTGATAACCTGCACATGCGTCACACCAATAGACTCTCAATGGACGTTTGCCATTCTGCGATTCAATCACATCTCCGTTGTAGACGAGAAAAAGTACAGCTTCCTTTTCTGTCTCAAACAGATGTTTGCGTCTGCCACATTGAGAGCAATGTATTCTGCTGATAGGATCACGCATATCGTAAGTTTTCTGATCATATTGATTCAAAGAATTATAACGTGATTTTGATAATGATTTGATTTTGTTTCTTTTGTTTAGCATAGTTTCTAATAATTTATTGATGGTTTATGAAAAATATTTGATAAATGGTTCCGCTTAACCTCCAGCGGTAGGGGAGAGAGTACGGAAATAATCCGTTTATGCCTTACTCAACATCTCTTTTCCAGCTTGTTTGGCTGCTGTGTTTCCAAGAACAGTGCCAGCTGTAATCAGAACAACAGCTACAAAAGCCTTTACAATAGTATTAGTGCTCATTTTCCACCTCCTTTCTTATTTGTTTGTTCATCACTTTGGGGAATATTCTCGTCGATGAAATCGTTGATTTTATCCCCAATTATCTCTCCTAATAAGACAGCCACTTCGAATGCGGATCCTAGGATTGTTTTTAGTTCTTTCATCATAATTTTTCTTTTTTTAAGTTTTTATATAGTTTATAAGTACGATACGCAATTTCTGCAACAGTTAGTACCATGTTGAGATATCCTACTGTTTTCTGCATTGTTATTTTGTTATTTAAAATTGTATTATTCATAAAATTAATGTTTTAGTTTCCCAGAATTTAACTGCCGTGTCTGGGATTCACGTGGGCGACTTTCGAGTGTGCCCTGACTCTTTATGATTCTTGTTCCAATATGTCAAAGACCTCTTGATGTTGCAAAACTACAAAGTGAAAATCTGTAACGTTGAACATCTTGTTTTCATCATCACTTTTCTTCCCTTCCTTGTCGTGTGGGGAAGAATATTTCTCAACATCTCATTTAGAACGAAATCAAGAATGAATCTCTCTTTTGTTCTGATGCAAAGGTATATTGATGTTTTTCTTTTATTTTAACATTTTATGTTCAATAAAAAAGCCTGACTCACGCGGTGGTGAATCGGGCTTTTCAAAAGACTATAATTCCTAATCTTTATATGTCTCAACTAAACTGTTTACAATCTCTTTGATGTGATCTCTATATTCTGGAGGACCAATGACTTCTGCATTTTTACCAAAGGAAAGTATTAGCGAATCCAATTCGTAATTAGGAGAAACTTCAATAGAAACTTCATTTTTTTTCACTATTTTTTGTGAAGGGTGGAGTGGTTTGGTCTTGACGTAATAAAATGACTTGTCAGAAAATCTGATATATATTTTACGGACAGGTTCCTTATCGAATTTTGTGACGCCGACCACATCTTTGTAATAATCGTTTTCACCACCAAAATGAATTCCGTGACTTTCTGCATCCTCATAAACAATCTCTGGCTTTATCCTGAAATCGAGAACTCTTTCAAAAGAGATGTTGTAGATATGTTTCATTTCAGGATTCCAACCGAATAAAAACCATCTTCCGTTATATCTTCGTAGATGATATGGATGAATTGTGTATGTTTCCTCTTTTTCAAATTCCCTCAGAAAATCGATTTCTATAACCTGTTTGTTCAGAATACAGGAATAAAAGGGTAGTAGCCAATCCAAACCCTCCAAATTTTTTACTGATGCATATGAGATGACGGAGTTGTCGCTACGGTGTACTCCAGCAGTTTCGCATAGGTCGTCGATAATATCATCTATTCCAAGGCCTTCCATGTGCGAAAGTTTTGAAATGGTTTCGAAAGTTCTGCTGTTTACATCAATTCTCTGTGTTTTATCGAGATATGTAAAATATACCTTTTTCCCCCTCGTTTTTTTAGAAAATACATTTTCAAATTCTTTGCCTTTGAAGAACAAAGCTATCATATTTTTTATATCCCTATTGAATTGTTGTTGTGTAATATTTTGCTCTAATTCTAAAGCTATCTCTTCCCAACAGTATCCATATGGATGCGATGCGTCACTAAAAAGTTTGTCGTAAACTTTGTATCTTTCATCTGCATTTTTACATTTTGGCATAATTCCTGAATTTTACAAAATTAAACAAAACCTTTTTTTCTCCATTGTCAAGATCTTCCACGATTCGTTCAGTAGTAGAGCAAACGCAGTTAAAGTTCATTTTTTGCAGTTTGATGATAATAGCGAAAGTAAGGGTCATTTCTCCCATAATATGAACGACGGAGGGGGTGCCATTAGTGATATAATTCACTTTCTGAGCATACTCGTTAGCTAAATCGTCAATATATGTAGTGTCGCCTGCAGGATCAACATTTGGAAATTGCATGTCAACAATCTCGCCATATTGTTCTGCTGCTTTGATCTGTGATTCCGTCCATTTTGAAGACGGATGATTTGATAGGTTGATGAACATATGGTTATCTGGCATTTATTTTTTCTAACTCGTCATTTAGCAGTTGTAATATTTTGCCTTGTCCTTCTTTCAAAGAATAATCGATAATTTCGTAGTCTTCACATTTCTTTTTAGCGACTTCTGATTTTGCAGCGTCGGTGACAAACAAAGATTTAGCACCAAGACCACCGTATGTCTTTACTACAGTACGGAATTTGTCGATATCTGTAGGTTTTGTAATCTGAGTTTTACATTCCACAAATAATAATTTCGTTCCTGTGTTCACTATTATGTCGACCTCATTTTTGTCAATGTTATTTTTAAATGGAAATCTACAATTTAAGCATATGTCTTTGGCATGTTTCCATGTAGACAAGATAGATGCTATTTTATACTCAAACCAGCCTGAATTAAATGCCAATTCAAATGCATGAGGACTTTCCAATTCAACCTCAGAAACACCTTTCTTGTTGAATAAACAGATTCTCACAAAAGCGTCTGAATCTTTTGTCGCTTTTATCCATTCTACATAAGAACCTGTTGGTAAGTCAAACTTGCCTGTCTTATTTGTGATTAAACTCTTTTTGGAACCTTCTAATACTGCTAATAGTTTGTTGAAGTCTGAAGGATTGGTATTTCTGATTCCTTCAATTTTTTTTGCTACTTCTTTATCTGCTTCGTTATAATCTGATAGCCTTGTGTACTTTTCAAGAGGATTGCCATATAGGCGGAACAAAGTAAACATGTCAAAATTAAAGTCAGAACTACTTTGTTTTGTTTTGTAATTCCACAAAACATTATTTTGATCCATATAAATAACGGATGCATTTTCTTGATTTTGAAAATGGTATCCGAATATATGAGACCACGATTTTAATCCGCTAGAAATATTCACTACTATTTCGTCATCTTTATACTTCTCAGCTAAATATGAGACAAGGTTTTCAATCTCATTAGGATCTGTTGGACTTAATGGTGACAGAGTTTCTGCTTCTTCTATCTTAATCTCGTTACGTAATGAATTAAGAGATTTTAGACTTTGTTTGTCATTTGAATAAACATAAATGACTTTGTCTGGATTGTCAGCTTTTATTCCATTGTAAACAGGAGCGGGCTGTCCTCCAACTAATGTGATATGAACTTTCATGACAAATTACTTTTCTAATTTAATTTCTTTGTTTTTCATGACATTTCTAACTTTGGGGCTCGTTAGGAGAATAATCTCTTTGCGGACATTGTCGGGAACTGTTCCTCCTTCATAAAACTGTGCACTGACAATGTTTGTGACATTTTGCACGTTGTAATACTTTCTTCTCACGACAAAAGAACCGATGCTCAATGTTACTTTTTTAGGAAGCCAATCTGTTATGGCCATATAAATCGCAGAAATAGAAAGTATTCCTGCAACTCCTTTTATTATGTCGCCTATTGAAGCGACTTCTTGCATAAAATTTAATAAATCTTCCATATTATAGATCATAATTTTCTTTAATCAAATTTCCTATTGCATACAATGGATATACTTTAAATTCTATTGCTTGAGTATCTCCATGGCTTTAGACTTTTATATATTTGTATTTCAATGTATTCTTCACCTTTAACTTCAATTTTCGGTATCAAAGATATGATTCTGATTTCAATTTTCGGTATCGGAAAGTGAAATGGAATTTTAATTTTCGGTATCGAAGCACTGCTTTAGTCGCATTGAATGTCAGTTTTTAATAAGATTTACATCCAATGACCTCTTTGTTTTTGTTTCGTGAATAAAACAAAATTGAATGAATTTTGTTTTGCTGATAAGACGAAATGTAATTTTTGAGGTCTGATTAGCGATGCTTTCGTATTAGCTTCAATGCCAATGCTGACCATTTTTCGAAGTTGGACAAATCCAGATACTCCAAATCCATCCATAGCGGATTGCCAATCTCCGATTATGTCGGGCAGGCACCGAGGGTGGAGAAGAGGAGGATCATTTGTTATTTACTATTTCGTTGAACCATCTGAATGTAAGACTATTATAATTCATGTATATTCCTTACCAAGACTCTTTTTACCTCTTTCTCAGCATATTCTTTGGCATAATCGTTATTTTTGTTGCCCCATTTGCTGTCTTTACGTTCGAACATCTTTTTGCAAAATTCAACGATAGAGACTTGATTGTTATATGACAACTGTAAAAATGTTTCATTATCAAACTCTTTGCCACTGTCTTTTAGCTTCTTTTCCAATCTAATCCAACCAACTTTGAATCTTGTTTCGTTTGCAAGAAAACTGAAATCCAACGATGCGAATTGAGCTTCTCGTTTCTGCAGTTCTTCAGTTTCTTTTTTCTTTATTTCAGCAAGTTTCGCTTCTTGTTCTCGTTTCGCCTTTTGTTCGTCTTCAAAAGAAACAAAGTTGTCGTTAATTGAATGAACATCACAATCTCTTTGAACAATCTTTGAGAAAGATTCCAAATGTTCTCTGTTATTCTTTACTAGCAGAAACTCATTATCCTCTCTGTTATTTGACATCCTAAGATAACTGAACTTTTGCTCTTGTCCATTAGGAATGCCTTGCGCCATATTGAAAAGTTCTTTTATCGTATTGGTGTTTTTCCAATTCGGAATGTGTTTTTCCATCTCATTTTCAAATTCCAGCATATAATAATCCTTGCTGTTGCCAACAAAGCTTAGTTCTATGTTTGAGATTTTGACAGAACCGTATCCGTATGGCTTCCCGAAACCAATGCTGTGGAAACATTCGTCTTGATTCTTATGAAATGTCAATGCAGAAAGTAATGCACCCAATTCAATGGCTTTTAGGTTGTGGAATACGATTTTCTCGTTGAAAATGGTTCCTTTATTCAACATTGAACATGTTTGTTCCATGTTGTCGGTGCCTTCATTATTGTAATTTGCCTGTTTACGAATTGGATAGCGTTTGCGACCAGCAATGCAGTTAGCATTATCCCAATTGTGACCATCTTTTACATATAAAGGGTAAAAAGACGGATGCGGAGTGGCGGACACAAATGTTTTATTTTGCATCGGGACTGTCTGTCCTTGTGCAAAAGCATTTCCAAAATGGACTCTACCACGAAGGGCGTAATCACTAAAAGCGAAGCCAAACATACATTCTGCCAAATCCATTTTGAAGTTCTCTTTGTTGCTTCTTTCAGGATTCTTGAATTCGTTAGGGATTGCGTCATGAACAGATTTACTGTATGGATATTTGTACAATCCCGTCAATCCAAAACTATGCAGTTTGTTGTTTTCAAGTACAAAGAATACAGGAATCCTCTGACCATGGTACAATTTTTTCTTCCAGAAAGAATAATAATCTTCAGAATCTTTGTGGATGGTTTCAAAAGCTTTGAATACAACATCGTCAACTGGTATTGTACCAATACACTTGTTAGGAAACAAAAATTCTTTTTCCTTTCCTTTCCAGCAACCAATTTTCTTACCATCTTTTCCTACTTTGGGTTTCGTGGCTTCAGCGTCGTAGTATCTTTTAGAAGTCTGACCTGTCAATACATAAGTTCCTTCATTGTTGGACAACAAATAGTCTTCAGAAAATACAAATCTTTCATAATCATTTTTTTGTGAAATCTTGTTCTTTATCTCGTAGATTATTTCATACTTCTTTCTGGCAAGTTTGTCATAATCTTTTTTGAAATCAGAATCCGAAATAAACTTAAATAGCCTGTCGCCTCCCAATTCTTTGTCAATATCCTTTATAGATATTCTTTTGGGAGTACCGTGATCTTCTATTACGAAACCATCATCGGTCAAACTCAACCAGCCACATTTAACCTTCCTCAAAAGAGAAGTGTACGATTTGTCGTCTAAATCGCGTTTGCCGAAACTTGCGTTGTCCACTTGGGTCATCTTCCCAAACGACATTATTTCCAGCACATTCCTTATGCTGCCCTTTATGCTTGTCGCGGGTATGAAATATTGGTTGTCCGAAGTCTTTGAAAATGATGAATATTTATTGTTTTTATCTTCGGCGTCTTTTGGGGTGTGCCCGTTGCGAACGAAAATAGGTGTCTGAGCCGTAATCTTCAACTCAATAGTTCCGCTCACACCGTCCTCAAACGGAATATCCTGCGAAATTTTATCTGCCCAATCGGGAAAGAAAACTTTATCGGACAGAGGTACAAAATTAAACGGTGCTTTTATCATTGCCATAATTATTCCTCCTTATCATTAAATCCAACAAAAACTAATTCTGCGGGCTGAAGAACCTTCATGCTTTCGCAAATGTCATCTTCAACTTCTTGCCAATATTGTAAAAATTGAAGTCGCTTATGTTCCTTCATTCTGTGTGCATAAAAGTCCTTGATTTCAACATCTTTATTGTTGAAATCAAGAGGATCAACTTGATGTTCCATTATCAAATACTCTCCATCAATATATTTTATGCAGTAAGATAGCATTGTATTGCGGTCATACAATTGAGCTTCAATTATAAATGGATTTTTGTTTGGATTCAACTCCTGATCAAATGATCCATTCACTGTTTCTGGTTCTTTGGAATCGCTTTTCCAGAAATAGCCTGTGTAATCACCTGGTTTTATCTTATCTACTTTGTTCATAAATTACATTTCCATCTTTTGTTAAACTTCCTGTAAACACACCATTGCCACGGTTCACGCCACCGCCCAATGGCAACATTCCTTTGCAAATGTCTATCATTGCCGCTTCGAGCGAATCTTGAATTTTATCTCCCTTTAATGCGTCGCATTTTGCAAGGATTGTCAGCGTGAACTCTTGACCTTTGCCGTATGTGGTTTTCTCAGAAAACAATGCACCATCAATGGCTCCGCCTGTGAAACGGTCTATTGCAACATGGTTGAGAATCTTGTCCTCCAATGACTTGTCTTCAATCACATCAGAGAAAAGTAGATTGCCACGCACTTGTTTCTTCTCTTTCTGGTTTTCGTACCCGAACAACGCTTGAACTGCTTCGTTTTCATTGCCAACTTTTGGCTCTTTATCTCCAGTGCATCCAGCAAAACGTTCTTTCAATCGATTATAATGGAATGCCACCCTGTGTGCCAACGCACCTTTCACCGAAGTGGCAGGAATTAGAACAAGTTCTTCTGATAATTCACCTTTGGCATCTTTCCAAACCACTTTCTTTTCTTTCACGGGTGTCATATCCACCTCGTCATCACCAAAACCGCTGCCGAAAAGGAAGAAATCCTCGGGTTGTAACTTGAGTTCATACGTGATCCAACCATCTGCTTTGTTATCGTTTAAGATATCATGTTTTTCCCAACCACACCACTCTTCAGAAAGGTTAGACGACTTTGACAAATAGAGTTCCAAGTCATTGGCTTGTTTCAAATACAAACTGCGTTTGTAGAGTTTTATTACCTTTATTTCGCCGAATCCACTGCGTGTGCCCCCACCTATGCGGAAGGTCTTGCTTTGAATCTGCTCTAAGGCCTTTTGAAAATTGACTTCATCCTTGGCCTCTTTTGCGACCATTTCTATCTCAAAGCAGAATCGGGTGCCAGCAAAAATCACTTGCTCGTCAAATTTGCCAGCCTTGTCGGTTACCCCTTTTTCGTTGATACGAACGTGTTGACGAATTGGAAGTTCCGCATAATATCTCAGCAACGAATCATCTTTCGCTTTTAGATCCATTCCGTCAATAACTTCACCATTTGAATTGAGAATTTTTGCTTCGGTGAAAATTATTTCAGAACCTTGTCCTTCTTTCTTATCTTGAAAACCAAAGATTTGATTTACATTAAAGTCTTCTGGTTTTACTTCTTCAATCATATGCCTTACTACGCCAGCGATCGCGGTTCCTGGAATGTACGGCAAGCCGTTTACATCAGTTGCCACAAGAGCATCGGTAAGTATGTCTTTTTCTCCACTACCTACAGCAAGTGGAGTCTCCGCTTCTATGACAAAACGTGCAAGGAAGCGATGATTATATCCTGAAAATTTTATTACGTCTTTCATTTATTTTCCTCCTTTTGGCATTTCTTTGCCATTTCTGCGGCAAGGTTGACTAATGACTCTCGAATATTGTTAGTATCACATTTCTTCATAAACTCTTCCAATTTCTTTTTGCGATTACCGTCCCAATCAGAAGATTTTACCCCATGACCAATATAAGCAATCACATTGTCACTAATTTTGGAATCATCTTTTGTCGCCATAGCAATACCACGGATAGCTCCCCATTGCGAAGCAAATTTCTCTTTGCCTTGGAATGCAGTTTTATTGTCATTTACCCATTTGTTGACGTTTGAATAAATGTCATTCTCTTTGATTTCTTCCGATTGTTGTTTCTTTATATAATCCAACAATGGAGTACCTGCCATCTCTTTTTTATTTGTTTTTGGTGATTCTTGTGCTTTGTTTTTTACTTGATAGAAAGCCTTGCCATCTTTTTCTGCCTTCAGAAACTCCGGATTGTAAATCACCTTGCCGAAGCCTTCGTTTTTGAAAGAACCGACATATTGTGACTTCAAATCAAGATTGTCGCATTTAGAAACATCCACCACAAACACGCTGCCTTTTTCAATGCCGCATCGGTCGGCATCGAAACATTGACGCGTATAGTTCCATGGGGCATATTGAAATGTGCGGATTTGCGTTTTGTCCCAAAGTATTTTAGAATCTTTAGGTAATCCAAGTTGTTCTTCTTTCGGTCTGAATGTTGGTAAGCCGTATTCATCTAAGAAGATCAGGCGACCATCTGCATAGACCGTAACAATATTATTTTTAGGCTTTTCGCAATCTACATCATTATATGGAGTTTCAGTTATTTCAACCAACCCATATTGTGCAGTACGGGAGCGACCGACACGTTTCTTGCCGACCAAAGCATTTTTAACGTCTTTTACCAAAGCTTCGTTGTCAACTTCAACCTCGAAATAGAGTTCAAGGCCTCTCTGCAACGATTCATAGCCGTACATCTGCTCGTCCTTTGAACGGCGTTTTTCTTTGTCGTAGGCTGACTTGATGGCAAAGTTGGTTTCGGTTTTAACTTCCGTAGCTTTATCTCCGACGAATGTATAGAAACCATTGCGACATTGTTTTAACTGCTTTTGTTTCATTTCGTCACTTTCCAAGTTGGGCACACCATGGTGAATGTAAATCATGCCATCCGTAATCTTTTTCAGTTTCGGATAAAACATCGATGCAGGAATCTTCAATCCACGAATACTATCTTTGGAAGGATGAGCGTCGCCAAAACGAACTTTGCCACTGTGAAAGATTTCCAATGCCTTATTCATCCTTTGTTCATAATCATCTTTATCTTTATCTTTATCCTTTGGATATAGTTCACTAGCCACAATGCCCAAAAAACAACTTCCAGGGATGAAATCCAGCGTTTGGTTTGGTCCTTCGGTGGCTGCTTTCTGGTTGAGAATCACATCTGAAAGCAATGTGCATTTGAATTTAAGCGTTTTCATTGACGTCCTCCTTTCTTCCTGTTATAGTACAGCGTCCCAAGCCACGGTTGCGGTTTTGTCCCAATCGCTTTATAAAACCTAATGATTTTACTATTTCATCAGCCATTCCTTCGGGCACGTCATGTATTGTGCCATATAAAATACACGGCACGACAACTTCCATTTTGCGAAGGCTATGTTCCTTGGCTATTCCATCATTATCAATAGCAGTGCTTGCAATGTCACGATACATAAAGCGTGAGGCATTGTTTGATACTATGGCATCATATTCATCTTTATTTAGTTCGGCATTGGTAAAGAACATTGATCCTTTTTTCATTTCTTCCTTATCTTTTTCAAAGAACCCAAATGTATTATAAAAGTCATCATCGAAACTTTGGCATTGCAAACCGCGAATTTCTGCTGCTGCTTCTCTTATCAATCCTTTGATAGTTTTGCCAGGAATAAAAGGCATTCCTTTTTCATCTTTCACCACCAAGGCATCCACGTCGGCTCCGGCTGCCAAGCCCGAACCGCAATGCCAGTCGGTGTGAAATTCTATACTATATTTTATTGTGTATTTTTTCTCCATTACTCGTTCTCCTTCGTTTTTTGGTTGTTGATAGTATGAATGGCAAGAATGTCGTAGACGGGATAGAAAGTAACTTCCACATCTTTCTCATTTTTCTTTACCATTTTCTTAACTCCTTTCGTTACATCTTCAACGTATGTGCGCATAGATGTCATTGACTTTAGGCGCAACAACTTTTGATGTGCCATTTCAGGATTGTCGTGCAAAAGACTCATCCATTGACGCAGATGCGACTTGACTGCATTGCCTTCTTTGTCTTCCAACTTGTGCACATCTTTTTTCAAATCTTCCACAGTCCATCTGCATTCCTCTTTCTTGTCCTTTATGTAATAAGGTCCGAATTGGAAGCTGATATTCTCCTGTGGCGTCAGTTCTCGTTTGGCAATGGCATCCCAATCTTCAGTAAACGAATCCTGCACCTTGTGGAACATCAGACATGATTTTGGCAATTCCTTTCCTTCCTTGATTTCCTGCTTGTCTTTGGCATCTTTTTTGGCTAAAGAGCAGAGAGTCTCTGCTAAATTGTATCCGTAATAGAATGGAAAAGACGACTTGATGTAGGCAATGCCGGCACAAGCGGTCAAACGTTTGTCTGTCTCATTTTCAAAAACATCCTTCAATAAAAGTCCTCCATTATCGTCTTTCAACATCTCTCGGGTATTTTTTTCAAATTGGGAGATGAAAGTTGTGGCAAAATCAAGTGCTAAATCAGCACGACAAATAATTGTCAAATCGTCGCCACCCAAAACGATAGGACGAATTGGTATGAAATCAGGTTTCTTTTTTGAATTATTGAACTGATTTTTCACTGCTTCAAAAGCTTCACATGCTGATAAAGTTGTAGCTTCGTCCAATTTTTTTGAGAATCGTTTGAACAACTTTTGGTCTTTACCAATCTTTTGAACAACTTGTCCCAACCCATTCCCGTCGGCATGAATGATGGCTATCCAATCGTTATTTTGTGTGATTTCTTCAACATCGTATGCAATCTGATCATCTTTTACGTCTTCATAAAAAGCTTTTTGACAAAGATTTCTTGTGGTATGACGTTTGGCTATACGTTTGCCATCTTTTGTTTCCCACACGTATTGTAACTTGGCAAACGTACTTGCATCAAGATGGGTGTTTTCATCTTCAGCGTAAACTACAGGCAATCCCGTCTGCTTACTCCTCTCGATTCCCATCAGTCCAAGAGTTGCACTACGCATTGGTTTATTGCGCTGTGTACGAAGACGTTTCTCTAATTCGTTGACGGCATTTTCAAATTTTTCGAATTTCCCCTCCATTTTAATAACAGCCTGACTTACCGTCACGCCTGGAGCAAACTCATAAATGGATTTTGGAAACTCACGAACGACTTTTGCACAATCAGCTTCTTCGCCGAAGATGTATTTTATATTACCAGCAGCGTGAAGAATGCAGTTTTCATCTTCTTCCAATTGTTTTTTCAAATCTGGATAATATCCATTCTTTCCTAATAATTTAGCAAACTTGCTTGTGCATATTTCTTCCACCAGTTCACTTGCTCCTACAATCTCTCGAAGCTTGTTTGTCTGAAAAATGAAGCCTTGGATGCCTTGCACCGCCGCTCCGTATAAATATTTTGTCATATCTTTTCTATTTTCTGCTTGTTATATTTCCAAATCCATGACTAACACCTTTGCCCACTCCAATGAAGTCTGGAATTGTGATGTTAGCCATGAAATCAAAATCAAAACACATCATTTTGATGCCTTTGAATGTTACATTGTCTGAATCTATGATTTCTTCCAATTTGACACAAAGAGGTGTCTCTATCGTAATTTTTAATCCTTTAGCCATCGATAGTATATTTCCTGTCATTATTTTTTCCAACATTTGATATTTCTCCACGATTCCATTGGATTTCATATAGTTTTCATAATTTTCAGAATTGAATGGCAACCATTTTCTTATTCTATATGGCATCAATTCTTTTGTGATGGCTATTTCATGATGTTTAGTGATTATTTCGTCTACTTCACAATTTACGTTTCTTTTGCCTATTTGTAGAGAAAATTCTTGCTTATTAAAAAACTCACCTATTGCATCTGTGCCTTCACCCACACAAACAATGGCTGCTTTATCTCCAATTCTTTTATATTGAATAAGTGGATATGAATATCTTAATCCATCGTCTGTATGATTATGGAAAAGTATGCTGTGGTTTTCTTCCAATATGGCGTTTATTGCCCCTCTAAATAATGGAATCTCACTTTGTCTTATCTCTGCCGTAAACTTGATTAAAAAAGTCCTAATTTTCATTTCGTTTTTTTGTTGATGATGCTAAATTATATAAAAAATACTTTAGTTTCGTCTAAAGTAATGATGCTTTTGGACATAAATCACTCACTTTCTAAGTTGGTATTTAGTCGGTATTTTACTCAATGCAAATGTAATATCTCGATTTGTGTCTTGTTGAATATTTTGTGTTCAAGGTCTACGTTATTATGAAATGTTTCACATATATGAGGTAAGAGTTTAAAAAAAACAAAAACGCATCCAATTTCTTGGGTGCGTCACTGCTTTGCTTTAGATCTAACAAACAAACCAAATTAGAACTTTGGAGCGTACTTTTTGTTTATTGACACCAAAATAAAAGTGTTAGAATTTGGCTTGTCTTGCTTCTAATTTTGATTTTTTCTGTGTTTGAATACATAGAAGAAAATAATATAAAGTTAAGGAAAGATATTAAAGTCTTGATAAAATGACTAAATTTGCACCGGATTTGGTAACATGGTGATTATACCATGTGCAAGGGAATCAGGTGTAAGACCTGAGCTGTTCCTGCAGCTGTAACCCCATTAATGTAGAGTCAACAATAAAGTCACTGACAATTGTGTTGGGAAGGCGTTGACTTGGAGGGAAGCCAGAATACCTGCCACGTCTAATTAAGTGATAACAAACTCCCAGGATAGGGGTCATCTACTTATGCAATTATATAGATTCACACATTTTGCCTTAATGGGCTTGCTGTGTCATGTTCCTATGTCATTGGTGGCGCAGGAAGAGCACAGTCGTGGACAGCATCAAGAGAAAGATGTTGTCCTGAATGAGGTTGTTATCACAGGTACTGGAACGGAGCGTTTGCTGAAGGATGCTCCTGTTCAAACGGAAGTCATAACCAGAAAGATGCTCGACAGCTATGGAGGAAGCTCCATACAGGATATCATAAGTGGCCTGACCGCCTCTTTTGCGTTCGACCAGGGAGATATGGGCAGTCAGATGCAGCTTAATGGACTTGGCAATAATTATATCCTGATCCTTATAGATGGAAAGCGCATCCATGGCGACGTGGGAGGAGAGAACGACCTCGGATTGATAGATCCTCACAACATTGACCGCATAGAGATTGTTAAGGGTGCTCAGTCGGCCTTGTATGGCAGTGATGCCATGGCTGGTGTCATAAACATTATCACCAAGAAGAGAGAAAAAGAGGGTCTGCAATTGGAGAATTCCACCAGATATGGCATGTATAATGATCTGCGCCAACATAATGGCGTTAATATTGGTGTCGGCAAAGTCACCAGCTATACAAATTTCCAGTTGCAACATACTGACGGATGGCAGAACACCGCCAGACAGTTTGCCGAGGGAAAGATTTTGGAGGACACACGTACAAAAACAGTCAACGAATATACCAATTGGCAGATCGCGGAACGCCTGACCTATAATCCGAAGAAAAATCTTGAATTTTATGCCGACGGTTCATATTACACCAAGACTATATTCCGTCCTACAGATGGCAAGTACCCAAGTTGTGATGTGTACACATATAATCTGATGTACCGTAACGCAAGTGCATCGTGTGGAGGCAAGTGGGAGTTCAATGAAAAGAAGAAAGATGTGTTTACTTTCGACGTCGACTGGAATCTGCACGACTATTATTATAAGTATACTGCTCGCACGTACGAATACATGAAACTTAATGGCGAAGAGTATGGTGAGATGAATAATGAGTGGTATTCGGTGCCATTTTACCCCGGACAGAAGAATCTGCAGAGCGACCAGCAACGCATCATGGCTCAAGCCAAAAGTATCTTCCATCTTCCTTACAAAAACACTTTGAACAGTGGACTGGAGTACCGTTGGGACTATCTGCATGCTCCATTAAGAACGGTAGACGGATCAGCCAGCGACATGACTGCCGCGGCATACGTCCAGGATGAGTTCGACTGGATAAAATGGTTCAATGTCACAACTGGATTGCGACTGGTTGTGAACGAGGGGTTCGGTGTCAGAGTCACACCTAAGGTCAGCACAATGTTTTCTTTGGGAGATTTCCGTATCCGACTTGGATGGAGTCAGGGTTTCAAGACACCGACTGTTAAGGAGATGTACTACCGTTATCTGCATGTGATGGGAAGCAGCACGATATTCAATATGGGCAACTTGAACCTAAAACCTCAGACTAGCAACTATTGGAGTGCTTCCGGGGAATATCGTGGACAACGTGTGACAGTGTCGGTGACAGGTTACTATAATAAACTTGACAACATGATCGCTCTTGTAAATGTCCCAGTCGAAGAGATCCCTTCAGATGTGCAGATGGCCTATATGGGCGACGGAAGTGGAAAGGTGCAGGCACGTATGTATAAGAATATGGAGAACGCGCAGACATGGGGCGGGGATGTGAACGTGTCATATAAAGTGTTTGGTGATCTTACGTTGAACGCTTCATACAGTTATCTTGATACAAAGGCAAATCTTTATGACTCCGACCATGATAAGATGAAGGAGGTTGTGATCGACGGAATGGCTCACCACAAATGGAGCGCGTCAGCTGTATACACACACAGGTTCACGTCTGTGTATAAATTGGGTATAAACCTAAACAATCGTGGAAGCAGTATGCGATATTATGAAAATAATGGGAATGGAAAACCGTTCCAGCTGTATCGTCTGAACACGACGCATGATTTCGGCAATGAAAACAAGAAAGTCACATATCGTGTGGATTTAGGTGTCGACAACATATTCAATTATGTTGACCGTACAATGCATCCATATCATTTGGGTACAAAAAGTTCTGGCACAAAAGTGTTTGGAAACTTCACTGTCCGTTTCAAGCAAGGAAAAAAACTTAAAGCATATAAAACAAAAGTCTTAAAAAACAATAATGAAAATGAAGATTAGATCATTTCTTTTGATGGCAGCGTTGGCCGCTACATCAATGTTCACATCCTGTGAGGATGATGAAAATGGCGCAAACAACATCATTTCAGAGTATGGTGTTAACGACAAGATCGTAGCTGAACAGAAGGCTACATCTGGCAAGAATGAGGCTGTTTTGTTGGTCGCTTTCGGTTCGACATGGAGCAATTCATTTGCTGCGTTCGACGCTACAAAGAAGGCATATGAGGAGGCTTTCCCAAATGCTGATGTATATTTTTGTTTCTCTTCCGACATTTGTATCAACCGTGCGAGTGCAGGTGAGAATGGAGAGTCTCGCGACTACTATGAGCCACGTTATTTGTTGCATGCTATTGGAGCTGCAAAGTACAGCAAGATTTATGTACAGTCGTTGCAGGTTATCCCAGGAGAGGAGTTTGCTAATGTAGTGTCATGTGTGAAGAAGTTTATGAACAACGGTTACATCGCGTCTGCCCATCTTGACGATGAGTATTTGGCAAAGTTGGATGAGGAAAAAGCCATTTTCTTGGGTATGCCACTGTTGAATACATACGAGGGAGCTGGCAATGATGTGGATGAAGTCGCAAAACAATTGAATGAGCTATGCAAGAATGAGGCTGCACAGGGTGTTGTCGCTTTCATGGGTCATGGTAATCCAGACAACTATGATTCATTCAAGGCAAATATCCGTTATTCTCAGTTGGAGACAGCGCTTAAGAAGTATAGCGAAAACTATTTTGTAGGTACTGTTGATGCTCCTAACACATACAAGTATGATGTGCATGAGAACATGAAGAATGCCGGCAAAACATCAGGAAATCTGTATTTGCACTGTTTGATGTCAATTGCCGGAGACCATGCTCATAATGATATGGCAGGTAAGGGAGATGACTACTGGAACAACGAGGAAGGCGAGGATGACAGCTGGTATGAGTATTTCTCTCATAACGGTTACACTACAAATGTGCCATTGGGTTCAAACAATGAGCCTCAAGGTCTTTTGGAGATTCCTGGCGTATTGAATGTATGGATTTCACATACAAAGAATGCTGATTTTCTTGAGGATGCATACCATTCAATGTATCCAGAGGAATAAGCATATGATTCTGTGAGAAAGTATTTATTAATTTAATTAGAATAGGGTAGTCGGGGGTAAAATCCCGATGTGCCCTATTTTGAGGTTTAAAAGATGAAGAGATTTTTATTTTTTATTGTTACAGTCACATGTTTGTATTCTTGTGATAATCACGGGAATAAGGAGATGAATTGCTCTGCGGACGAGTTGTTCGCACAGCAGGATTCTGTGTTCGCACACAGTGATGAGTACAGCGACACTATAGTGATAAAGTATGCAAAAGGACTAAAGGTTGATTATCAGTCGGATGGCGTACATCTATATATCAGTAATCCTGATCCGAACGCTAAGATGAGCAAAAAGGAAGAGATTGTAATCACCGACCCATCAAATCGCTTCATTTGCACAACTGCTTTACAACTTGGTAATTTTGAGGCTCTTGGCCTGGAAGATAAGATTGTGGGCATGAACTCGTTAAAGAATCTGTTTTCGTCGAAAATGAAGGAACAGATCAAGAGTGGAAAAACGGTAAAGATTGGTAAGGAAGGAAATTTTGATCTGGAATCGGTAGTCGCATCAAAGCCTGATTTCATCTTCGTCTCTGCGAGCAAACATGGTGGATTCGAAGTATTGAAGGATTGTGGCATTCCATTGATTCCGCATCATGGTTATAAGGAGACGGATCCGTTGGGACAGGCTGAGTGGATCAAGATGGTAGGTCTGCTTACAGGTGAGACACGTCGTGCCAATGCCGTATTTGCAGATATTGAAGCCAAATATCTAAAATTGAAGAATGAGGTTGCCGACAAAAAAACAGACAAGATGCCGACGGTCGTATCTGGCCGACAGATTCGTGATGGATGGTATTATGTCGGTGGCAAAAGTTATATGGCTCAGATATTTAATGATGCTGGAGCCGAATATGTCATGCGAGACAATACAGAGTCTGGTGGCGTGACAGAGGATTTTGAATCTGTTTATGTCAAGGGATTGAAAGCTGATTTCTGGCAAACTGACGGAGCACACAATGGCGAGTTCACTCTTGCTGATCTTGCTGCTGAGGATGAACGCTATGCCACGATGGAGGCATTCAAGAATAAGCAGGTTGTGTTCTGTAATCTGAGTGAGACTCCTTACCGAGAGCTTGGTGGTGTTCAGCCTCATTATATATTGGCTGATTTCGTTAAGGCTTTTCATCCTGAACTGTTGCCTCATTACGAACCCAAATATTATAAACTGATTAAATAATGAAGGTTTACACAAAGACGGGAGATAAAGGACAAACTTCGTTGGTCGGAGGACAGCGAGTAAGCAAATGCTGTGAAAGGTTGGAGAGTTACGGCACAGTGGATGAATTGAACTCACACGTTGGAGTGCTGATGACATACTGCGACGATTCTGCGGATGTGCAATATCTGCTGGATGTTCAGATCAAACTGTTCATAGTGGCTGGATATCTGGCTACAGACAACTCTAAACGGGAGATAAGGGAAGGAAACATTGTCACATCTGAGATGGTTTTGGAGTTGGAAAAGGAGATCGACAGGCTAAAGACTCTTGCTCCTCCGTTGAAACTGTTTGTGATACCTGGAGGTTCACGTGCTGCTGCTTTTGCTCATGTTTGCCGTACAGTATGCCGTAGAGCTGAACGCTGTATATTGCGTCTGGTTGAATCAGGTGCGGATGTGGATGACAATCTGTTGGCTTATATAAACCGTCTTAGTGACTATTTTTTTGTTTTGGCACGTAAACTGAATGTTGACAATAAAGTGGAAGATATAGTTTGGAAAAGAAAAACTGGGCTCGATAAATGAAAAAGGAAATTTTAACAATCATAACAAGTTTCAGCCTCTCTTTTGGGGTGTTGGCCCAGGTCGACAGTATGAGGATAACAGAACTTAATCCTGTGGTCGTGACCGGAACGGGCACTTACCATACTGCGGATAATTCGCCTGTGGCTGTGAAGGTGATTTCGGCCAAGGAATTGAAGGAGGTGCAGGCTACTAACGTACAGGATGCTCTTAACAAACTGACTCCTAACATTACGCTTCACACCAATGGTATGGGCAGTTTTGTGAATTTCAACGGAGTGAGCGATGATTATCTTCTTATTATGGAAAATGGCAAACGAGTAAGTGGAGATGATCGTTGGTCTCGTATAAGTCTGGACAATGTCAAACGTATTGAAGTGTTCAGTGGTGCGGCAAGTGCTCTGTATGGTAGCGATGCTATTGCAGGTGTCATCAATATTATCACAGAAGAAGGCAATGATTTGGTTGAGGCTACCTCACGAACCAAAGTGATGGATCATGGCCGTATGAATCATGATGTCAACGTGGATGTCAATGTGAAGAAATTTTCAAGTTTCACTTCTTACAACTTCCGTAAAGCTGACAATTGGCAGGTTAACAAGTATCAGGAGTTTATTGAGACTGATAAGGATGGAAATGAGCAGAGTGTCATAAAGTTGAATGGACGTCCTATGTCACAGGGTTTCCAAAGTCATAATATAAGTGAAAAATTGGAATGGCGTTTCAATGATCACTGGCAACTGTATTTGACGGGAGATTATTATGATTATGTGACTACACGTCCTGAAAATGCAATCTCTTTCACTCAAAAGAAGAGTACAGACAAGAGTACAGGAGAAATCAAGTACAGCTATACACCTAAAGCTGCATATACATATGATCTTCATCACAACTCGTATAAGTATGGTGGTGGCTCACGTTGGACGCCTAACGACAGCGTCAGTGTGTTCATGGATGTGTATTGCGACAATGTCACTTCTAAATATGATTATTGGCAGACTGATGAGGCTGAGGCTTATGATGAGACACGCAAGAGCACTCATTATGTAAATGAATCATTGAAGGGTATTTTCCGTTTGGCTAATTGGAATAAATTGTCAGGTGGTTTGGAATTTGTACAGGAGTCGCTCAACAGTGAGAGCGACAATATATCGCATGAGACAACCAACACTTACAATGTGTTTGCACAGGAAGAGCTGACTGTCGCAAAATGGTTTGATATTGTGGCTGGCGTACGCTATACTTACAACACTAACTTTGGAAGTCATGTCACTCCGAATGTTGGACTTTTCTACCATATAGGAGGGTTCCGAATCCGTACTAGTTATGCCGGAGGCTACAAAACTCCAACTCTTTCCCAGCTTTACGCTACCGACCAAGCCAAAACAAGCAGTAGGTATACAATCAATAATGCTATGTTGAAGGCGGAAAAAAATCATTTTGGTACGGTCAACCTTGAGTATGGCAACAATTGGATGAATATTGGTGTGACTGGATTTGTCAACAAAATCATGGATATGATCAATTATCGTACGCTTACCGAGGAAGAGATCATGGCTGATCCGAAGCTTACTGAACTTAACAAGGAGTGGACGACAATCAGACAGCGTGATAACATAGACAACGCTTTGCTCAGAGGTATAAACACAAATGTCAAGTTCATCACCAAAGCAGGTTTGTCTTTTGGTGGTGGCTATGCATTCACTGATGGTGAAGTAGACAAGGCAGTTCGCCATGTGGGTAATGCTAACGTCTCATACGATAAGACATGGAATAAATACCATCTTAATGTCGCTGTTAACGGACATGTCCAGGGAAAACGTTTCAGCAGCACTTATGGTTATGCTGATGGCTATAGTCAGTGGAATTTGAACACTCGTCACACGATAACAATGAATCAGTTTGTACTTGAACCTGGAATAGGTATAGAAAACCTTTTCAATGAGGTTGATGATTCATATTGGAATTCAAATTACTCTACTATCAGCCCAGGCAGATCATTCTATGTAAGTCTGGCTCTAAAATTCAAGAATTGATATGAAGATATATGTCGCTGGCATCGGTCCCGGTTCTCCGGAAGATATTACGCCTGCTGTCCTTGCCGCAGTCAAGGAGAGCAACGTGATAGTGGGGTATAAATACTATTTCCAGTTTATCACTCCATATTTGAACCCTGGTACAGAGTGTGTTGACACAGGCATGAAGAAGGAGTGCGACCGAGCTGAGCAAGCATTCCGTCTTGCTGAAGAAGGAAAGACCGTTTGTGTTATTTCCAGTGGCGACGCGGGTATATATGGAATGGCTCCATTGATCTATGAAATGAAGATGCAGCGTCATTCCGACATTGAGATCATATCATTACCAGGAATAAGTGCTTTCCAGAAAGCGGCTGCTCTTTTAGGTGCTCCTATGGGGCACGATTTCTGCGTTATCAGTTTGAGTGACCTGATGACTCCTTGGTCTTTGATAGAAAAAAGAATCAAAGCGGCGGCTATTGGCGACTTCATTACTGCTGTTTACAACCCCAAGAGTAACGGACGTTATTGGCAGCTGCACCGTCTTAAAGAGATATTTATCCAAGAGCGCAAACCAGACACTGTTGTCGGTTATGTGCGACAGGCTGGACGTATGGATGAAGAGGTCAAGATCACCACACTTGAAGAGTTCGATCCTGAGGATGTGGATATGTTCACTGTCGTTATTATTGGCAATAGCCAGTCTTACAGATGGAATGACAAATTCATCACTCCTAGAGGATATTATAATGAACAGGTAGACGAAGGAAAAAATATTGGTCAGTCGATCATGATAAAGTCTTTCCAGACTATACGTGCCGAACTGAAAAATCCTAATGTTGAATTGTGGCGTTTGTGGCCGATGCTTCACGCAATCCACACAACGGCAGATTTTGAGATGGAGAAACTTCTTTGGCTTGATGATATGGCTACGGAAAAACTATTCGACAAGGTGAAAAATGGCAGGATAAAGGTCATAATCACTGATGTGAGTATGGTGGCTGCAGGTATTCGTAAAGGAGCTTTGGAACGTCTCGGAATAGAAGTATATTCGTATATAAACGATTTCCGTGGTGCTGAAATGGCAAAGACTCTGAACATAACTCGTGCACAGGCTGGTATACGGCTTGCTTTAGAGGATTATCCTGAAGGAAAAGGTGTGTTGTTCGCTTTCGGTAACGCACCTACTGCTATGTTGGAACTTTGTGACCTTATCCGTAAAGGTAAATGTATGCCGGAAGGTATAGTTGGAGCACCTGTCGGATTTGTTCATGTGGAGGAGAGCAAACACGCTGTCAAATCATTTAGAAATATACCTAAGATCCTTATTGATGGACGAAAGGGAGGAAGTAATTTGGCTGCGACATTGGTCAATAGCATATTGACTTATGATGATGCAGAACCGTTGAAACCGGGAAGAGATCTATGAAACGTTGTGCTATTGTAGGTATAAGTGATCAGAGGACTCAATGGTTTTATCCGGAAGTCTCTTCGGTTATCTCCAAAGGAAAAGTTTTCTCTGGAGGTAAGCGACATCATGAGATAATGGCAAATTATTTGCCTGCTAATAGCCTATGGATAGACATTACAGTGCCATTGTCTGGTGTGTTCGAACAATACAAACAATTTGATGATATTGTGATTATAGCCTCTGGCGACCCATTGTTCTATGGCTTTGCTGCCACTGTTCAGCGTGAATGTCCGGAGTGTGAGATTACGGTCTATCCATGGTTCAATTCATTACAGATGCTGGCTCATAGAATGTGCCTGCCATACCAAGATATGCGTGTTGTGTCATTGACAGGTCGACCTTGGGACAAGTTTGATGAGGCTATCATCAATGGGGAGTCTCTTATTGGTTGTCTCACCGATCGAAACAAGACTCCGAATGCCATTTGGAAAAGAATGCAAGAGTATGGATATGACAATTACAAGATGACGGTTGGTGAAAATCTTGGTAATGAAAATGAAGAACATGTCGGAGAATTTTGCATGGATAGGGAATATTCTCTTCCCAATTGTGTGATTCTACAGAAGACAGCTGACAGAAACCGTCCGTTTGGCATACCAGAACAGGATTTCCATCTTTTGAATGGAAGAGTGAATATGATTACTAAGATGCCTATACGTCTACTTTCATTGTCTATGCTTGATCTTAGATATAAACACTCTTTTTGGGATGTTGGGTTCTGTACGGGCAGTGTAAGCATTGAGGCTAAATTACAGTTTCCATATCTCAATGTCACCGCATTTGAGATACGTGAAGAGGGACGTGAATTGATGCGACAGAACTCTCGAAAGTTTGGAACTCCTGGCATAACTACTGTTATTGGAGATTTTTTGGAACAGGACCTCAGTCTCTATCCAGCTCCAGACGCGATTTTTATCGGTGGACATGGAGGCAGGTTGAAGGAGATGATTATGAGGTTGAAATCTGTGATGTCTCCTACTTGTGACATCGTTTTTAATTCAGTTTCGGAAGATAGTAAACTGCTGTATGAGGAAGGTATATCAGAAGCAGGAATGCGGATCACAAGTTGTACACGCATGACAATCGATGACCATAATCCAATCTATATATTGAAGGCTCAATGATACACTTCGAATATGTAAATGAACAAGGCAAGAAGATTGCCGATCTAATAGAGAATAAAAACGTACAGCATGATGGTGACGCTATTGTGTTTGTAGGTGCGTTGGGAATATGTGTGCGCAAGATACTCCCGATGATTGGCGACAAATATACAGATCCTGCTGTTGTCTGTGTTGACTCTACTGGACGTTGGGTTATTCCAGTGTTGAGCGGACATATCGGAGGTGCCAATCATTTGGCTCGTCTTATAGCCGACGCGATTGGAGGTGAGGCTGTGATAACCACACAGAGCGATAATCTTGGTCTTTGGCCGTTGGATACACTGGCTCAGCGTTTTGGTTGGAAACAGGAATATATCGACCGCTCGGAGATGAACAAAGCTATCGCTGCTTTTGTCAGCTGTAAGCCGACAGCTTTGTATCTTTTGCAAGAAGACGAAGGAACGCGTTATCTTCGTGAAACTTGCCCAAAGCATGTGACGGTCAATCCTACAGAAGGATTTTTCCCTCTTTCTATCACCGTCAAAGATGATACGTTTGCTATCTCTCTCAACCATGGGATGACACTTGGATTCGGTTGTCAAAAAAATGCGGTTGTGGAGTGTGCCGACCAGATTGTCCGTCAAATCAGTGAGATGGGATATAGTATCAACGATATATCTGCCATTGCTACTATAGAACTAAAGAAAGATGAACCGATGCTGGCTCGTCTTTGTCAGTTGATCCCATGGGCAGAGAAACATATATACACATCAGATCAACTCAGCTGTATAGATGTGCCTAATCCGTCTGAAAAAGTGTTTGAGGTGACGGGATGTTATGGCGTTGCTGAGGCATCAGCCATGGCAGACGGCAATGCTCTTGTGGTGGAGAAGACGAAAGGATGTGTGGAAGGATGCCATTACACATGGGCGTTAGGACGCAGACATGGTCATATTGAGATTGTTGGTGCTGGCCCTGGAGATCCTGAATTGGTCAGCGTACGTGGAAAACGATTCCTCCAGACTGCGGATCTGATACTCTATGCTGGCAGCCTTGTTCCAAAAGAACTGACTTGTTATGCTAAGCCGGGATGTGAGGTGCGGTCATCCGCCGAACTCAATCTTGAGGAACAGTTTGATCTGATGAAGAAACATTACGACAAAGGTCATCTTGTGGTTCGTTTGCACACTGGAGATCCATGCATCTATGGAGCGATCCAGGAACAGATGTCCTTCTTCGACAAGTATAAGATGGATTATCATATCACACCTGGTATATCATCTTTCCTTGCCGCTGCTGCTGAACTCCGTTCTCAATTTACCATACCTGAACGATGCCAGACCATTATACTGACTCGTGGTGAAGGGCGTACCGCAATGCCTCCCAAAGAGAAACTGTATATGCTGGCGTCGCACCAAAGTACGATGTGCATCTTCTTGTCGGCAAGTATTGTTGATGAAGTGCAACGTCATCTTCTTGATGGAGGATATCCTCCAGAAACACCTGTCGCTGTCTGTTACAAACTGACATGGAAAGATCAACGTATTTTCCGAGGACAGTTAAAGGATCTTGCCTCTATCCTCAAGGATAATAATCTTTCCCTGACCACATTGATTGTTGTAGGTGAAGCGATCGACAATCGGCATGGGTTAAGTAAACTGTATGACAGCCATTTCACTCATATGTTCAGAAAGGGTATATAGTAAAAACAAATGATTTTATGATATTAATTTTTGGTGGCACGACAGAAGGCCGTATGGCTGTAGATGTTTGCGAAGAAGCAGGCAAACAGTTCTACTACTCCACAAAAAGTGCGTTGCAGCAAGTGGAGTTGTGTCATGGTGTACGCCTTTCTGGCGTCATGACTTCCGATGATATCCTAAATTTCTGCCATCAAAATGATATCCATTGCATTGTTGACGCTGCTCACCCATTTGCTGAAAATTTACATAAGACTATTGCTGAAACAGGTATTAAGGTCATTCGTCTTCAACGTCAGTTTGGAGATAAAATAGACGGCATAACATATTGTAAAGATTATGAGGATGCGATTCAGAAGATGCTTCATTTTGGTGTGCAAAATCTTTTGGCTTTGAGTGGAGCCAACACGATTAACAAACTCAAATCTTTCTGGCAAAACCATCATGCCGTTTTTCGTATTCTCAATAGAGAAGAGAGTGTGGAATGTGCCAAGAAAAACGGATTCCCTATTGACAATCTCATTTTCTATCCCGACAGCATGCCTGATGTTGAAGAGGAAAAACGGATGATGTCTGTTGTTGGTTGTGACGCAATTATCACTAAGGAAAGTGGTGAGACGGGAGGTTTTGAAGCCAAAGTGAAGGCGGCGATGGCTTTGGGTCTGAAAGTCTTTGTTGTGGAACATCCACAATTGCCAGCCGACTGGATATATGTAAGTGGTTCGCATACACTTCGTCGAGCCATACAACATCTTGTGCCGGACTTCTTCCCTTTGAAGACAGGTTTGACTACTGGTGCCTGTGCAACCGCAGCCACAAAGGCCGCACTGTTATCTTTGCTTTGTGATGAATATCCGGAAGAGGTGTCGTTCGCATTGCCTGATGGTGAGGTACTTACCATTCCTGTAGAATGTTCATCGCCTGGAACTGCGACAGTAGAAAAAGATTATTCGGACGATCCGGATGTGTTGAAAGGATGTAGGATTACATCAACCGTCATGCCAAATAAGACTGGTGACATACGATTTTTGCATGGAGATGGAGTAGGAACAGTCACACTTCCCGGACTTGGCATCCCAGTTGGTGACCCCGCCGTCAACCCAACTCCACGACAAATGATTACAAATGAAATACGAACTTTAAGCAAAGATGGCTATGATGTCAGAATAAGTGTCGAAAATGGCTCTGAACTTGCTTTGAGAACTTTCAATTATAAAGTTGGGGTGGTTGACGGAATAAGTATAATAGGCACATCTGGAATTGTATCTCCTCTCAGCAACGAAGCGTTTGTTGAAAGTATAGGTAGAGAATTGCAGGTGGCTAAAGCCATTGGTTGTACGGCTATCGGATTCGCTTCTGGTAAGAAAGGAGAAAACGCGCTCAAAGAAGCAGAACCAGATCTGCGTGTGATCCATTATGGAAATTTTGTGGGAGAAGCGTTGAAAAAGGCTCATAACTTAGGGTTCCAGCGAGTAGTGTTGGGGATAATGATAGGCAAAGCGATTAAATTGGCTGATGGTCATATGGATACGCATTCACACAAAGTGGAGCTCGACTTAAGTAAGTGGGGTGTGACGATGGCTCGTCAATTGTGGGATGTGATGCCCCCTTCATTTTTTACGGAGATAGAAAAAAATTGTTGGAAACATTGTCGTACGGTCTTTCCAGATGGAGAACTGGAGGTGAGATTGATACGAGACGCAAATGTATGATAATGAAGAATACGGTATTATTTGTGATACTCATTGTAAGCATACCACTGTTGATGCTATGCAATATTATGACAGGAAGTGTAGAGATGGGCAGTGAGTTGTGGGAGACTGTGGTTATGACGATCCGTTTGCCGCAGGTGTTGACTGCAATGGCATGTGGAGCAAGTTTGTCTGTCGCAGGATTGCAGATGCAGACAATTTTCCATAATCCACTTGCAGGACCTTCTGTGCTTGGAGTGTCGAGTGCGGCGAGTCTTGGCGTGGCATTAGTTCTTTTGCTCAGTGGCACAATCGGAGGCTCAACGCTTTCTCGTTTCGGTATTATAGGAAATACAGCGATAACGATTGCCGCCATAACAGGAGCATTGAGTGTCATGATGGTGATCGTATGGCTGTCGAGAAAAGTACAAGGAAATGCGACGTTGCTTATATCTGGAGTTTTGATCGGATATATAGCTACTGCTATAATCGGAGTGCTTAAGGCATATTCAAATGAAGAGGATATACATGCGTATGTTATCTGGGGATTGGGATCTTTTTCTCGAGTTTCAGGTGGACAGATTAGTGTGTTTATAGGTATTACGGCATTGCTTTTGCCTCTCTCCATGCTCTTGGCTAAACCGTTGAATATGCTGCTTATGGGAGATCTTTATGCACTCAATCTTGGTCTTAATGTAAAACGTGCTCGGATGTGGATAATAATTTCTGCAGGAATCCTCACTGCGGTCGTGACTGCATATTGTGGACCGATAATGTTTATTGGTCTTGCAGTGCCACATATAGCCAGAGGATTGTTTCGAACGAGTGACCACCGCATTTTGCTGCCTGCCACACTTCTTTGTGGTATGGGACTTGCTTTGTTATGTAATCTTATAAGTAAAATGCCGGGAGCAAACGGCGTAATTCCGATCAATTCGGTAACTGCTTTAATTGGTGCACCAATAGCTCTTTATGTGTTGTTAAAACGTAAAAGACAATGAAATATAAAGATATTTTTATAGATCTTGACAATACTTTGTACGACACAAAGTCGCCTGTCGCTGGTATTCCGATTGAAGGCGCATATGAGTTGCTGCAATATTTTCGTGATGCAGGTTGCAGACTGCATATCTGTAGTAATGGAATGCTACAGGAGCGGATGGACAAACTTTTTGCTTTACATCTCGAAAAAGCATTCGACACTGTAATATGTAGTGAAATGGCTGGGGCGGAAAAACCAGATAGAGCGTTTTTTGAATATGCTTTGCGTATGACAAAATCCTTGCCTGAAACTACATTGATGATAGGAGACAATTATGACACAGACATCATTGGTGCTGCCGCAGTAGGGATTGACACCGTATTATATAACAGATGGGAACCGGATTGGATGCCTCCTGGACCTGTCACATACAGAGTAAATAAACTGAAAGAGATAATGCAATTATGGCAAAAATAATACTCATAACTGGTGGTCAACGTTCTGGTAAAAGCTCTTACGCAGAAAAAATGGTCCTGTCACTTTCTGACAATCCCGTCTATATGGCAACTGCACATATATGGGATGATGAGTTTCGTGAACGTGTGATCAGACATCAGGATCGAAGAGGCCCGCAATGGACTAATATAGAGGAGGAAAAGTATATATCCAAATATGATTTGTCTGGCAGGGTCGTACTTGTTGATTGTCTTACTCTATGGTCCACAAACTTTTTTTACGAGGCTGGGGATGATGCCAGTGTGGATGATGTATTGGATTCGTTAAAACGTGAATTTGATGCTTTTACGCGTCAAAATGCTACTTTTGTCTTAGTTACCAATGAAATAGGTCTTGGAGGAACTAGCATAAATGCCGTACAGCGAAGGTTTACAGACCTGCTTGGATGGCTCAACCAGTATGTGGCTTCAAAAGCAGACTCTGTGATACTGATGGTTTCCGGAATACCTGTAAAAATAAAGTGATATGGTCACAAGGGATCAGATACAATCAAAAATAGATAATCTCAACAAACCTAAAGGTTCTTTAGGCCGGTTGGAAACGTTGGCTCTACAGATATGTGAGATACAGCAGACGCTTACACCGTGTTTGTCGCATCCGTGTCATATTCTCTTTGGTGGCGACCATGGCATAGAGAAAGAGGGAGTCTCTTTTTCTCCTCGTGAGATAACATGGCAACAGATGATAAATTACACTCGTGGAGGCGGAGGAGTGAATATGTTTTGCAGGCAGCATGGCTTTAAGTTACGTATTGTAGACGTTGGCGTTGACCATGATTTCCCTGAGTGTCTGATTTCGACGTGTGATTCTGATACTGATAACAAAATCATCAATTGCAAGATTGCATACGGGACAAATAATTTCCTTTATGGACCAGCTATGACAGAGAATGAATGGCAGAGGGCTGTTGTAGTTGGTGCGGAGCAGGTCGACGCATGTCATAAAGAGGGATGTAACATTATTTCATTCGGAGAAATGGGGATAGGAAATACGTCTCCTTCGAGCATACTTATGCATCTGCTCCTTGATATACCGCTTGAGGATTGTGTGGGGGCTGGCAGTGGACTTGATAGTGATGGCTTGCGTCACAAACATGAGGTTCTGAAACAAGCTGTTTCCAATTTTCATCAGCGGAATCAACATCTTGATGCCACTTTTAATCGTGGAGAATTGGAGAAAGTCTCATTCTGTGGTTTTGAGATGGCTGCAGCTGTCGGAGCAATGTTGCGTGCGGCTGAACATCGTATGATAATTTTGGTGGATGGATTTATTATGACGGCTTGTATGCTTGTCGCACAAACTATTAATCCGACGGTGATGGATTACGCTGTTTTTGGCCATTGTGGTGATGAGTCTGGCCATAAACGTATGCTTGATGCAATGAATGCACAACCTCTGTTGCATCTAGGAATGCGATTGGGAGAGGGCACGGGTGCCATATGCGCTTATCCAATTGTGCAGTCGGCAGTCAATATGATAAATGAGATGGATAATTTTCAACATGCAGAAATAACAAAATACTTCTAATGAAGCGATTGATAGCAGCTTTAAGTTTCTTTACAAGAATCCCTTTCTGGCGACTTTCTTCTTTGGAGTCTCGCCATTATGAGAATATTGTGCCTATGTGGCCGGTTGCTGGCATCCTCACAGGTGTCGTTATGTCGTGTACATTTTACATGACATCGTTGGTATTGCCCAACACAGTGGCTATTGTAATAGCTATGATAAGTCGAATCCTGATGACGGGAGGACTTCACGAAGACGGATTTGCTGACTTCTGTGATGGTTTTGGTGGAGGCTCTACGGGTTTGTCGGAGAAGGATCGTGAACGTACATTGAGGATAATGAAGGATTCCTTCATTGGAACATATGGTGTGTTAGGATTGATACTTTATTTCTTGTTGTTGTGGAATATACTTTATTCTCTTTCTGATTTATTGCCATTGTGGAAGATGATGATATGTATGATAGTTGTCGATGTGTTCAGTAAATTTATGAGCTCGATGATTGTCTATTTTCTGCCATATGCTCGAGATGCGGAAAACGCAAAAAACAAGATTGTATATAATAAAGGTAGCAGACCATATATCGCGATGTTCCTGTCTGTAGTCACGTTGAATGCTCCGATATTATTTCTTCTGTTCAGATGGATGAAAAATCGTATCGGCGGATATACAGGTGATTGTTGTGGAGCCACGTTTATGCTCATGGAATTGTATAATTATCTAATATTGCTCATCCTATGCGAAAGATTCTTATAGCAGCGACAAATTCCAATTGTGGTAAGACAACTTTTACCATGGGATTGCTTCGTGCCATGAAAAGAAAAGGTGTTAGGGTACAGCCATATAAATGTGGACCGGATTACATAGATCCTATGTTTCATAAAATGGCTTCAGGACAAGAAAGTGTGAATCTTGATCTGGTAATGGCATCTGAAAATCACGTGAAAGAGATATTCTCTCGTTATGGCAAAGATGCTGACTTTTGTGTTGTGGAAGGTGTCATGGGTTTATATGATGGCCGTGACCGTTGGCATGGAAGTTGTGCCGAGATAGCAGCTCTGCTTGATCTCCCCATTGTTCTCCTTGTCAATGCGAAGTCGGCAGCATACAGCGTCGCACCATTGCTTTATGGCTTTAAACATTTTTGTCCGCAACAGACAGTCCCAAATATTCTTGGTGTTGTGTTTAACATGGTTGGCTCCGAACGTCACTATTCTATGCTTAAACAAGCTTGTGAGGATGTGGGGGTAGAATGTCTTGGCTATCTAAAACGTAATGATAAATTACAGATTCCATCACGTCATTTGGGGCTCTCCATTATGGAGACGGAAAAATTGGAGACTTTGATAAATGCAGCTGCAGACGAGGTTGTTGAACATGTAAATATGGAACGGATATGCGGATATTGATAGCTCATGATGAAGCTTTTAATTTTACCTATCGGGCAAATATAGATGCTCTCAGGGAGATTGGCGAGGTAGAATTTTTTTCTCCTCTGCACAGCGATTTTATGCCTTTTTGCGATTTGCTCTATCTTCCTGGCGGATATCCGGAATTATTTCTTTCTGAAATAAGAGGAAACAGTAATATTTGTCGGCAGATTAAGAGCTATGCAGAACAAGGTGGCCGTATCATTGCCGAATGTGGAGGTTTTATGTATCTCTGCCGAGATATCGATGGCGAACCGATGTGTGATGTCTTTCCATTCAGTGCGACGATGGAGAATGCTCGTCTGCATCTTGGATACAGAGAATACAATGGAATGAAGGGACATGAGTTTCACTATTCTGATATTGCGGAGTCGCATGATTTGGTTCATAAATATAAAAATGTCATTGCCGGATACCCACATTGGTATTGGGCTGAAACAGGTTTTGAAACATTATGGAAAAAGCTAAGCGAATAATGAGACCATTGATGCTTGTCGGTACAGGAAGTGATGTTGGAAAGAGCATCATTGCTACTGCATTGTGTCGTATCTTCAAGCAGGATGGCTACAGACCGGCTCCTTTCAAGGCTCAGAATATGGCACTTAATTCTTTTGCCACTCCGGAAGGGTTGGAGATCGGACGTGCTCAAGCGGTACAGGCTGAAGCATGTGGTCTGCCTCCTCACACAGATATGAACCCGTTGTTGTTGAAACCAAACAGCGAGCATACCACCCAGGTAGTGCTTAACGGTAAACCGATAGGCAATCGTTCGGCATACGATTATTTCCGTAAGGAAGGACGTGAACAGCTGCGTATCGCTGTTCATGCTGCATACGACAGACTTTCAATGAAATACAATCCTATAGTGTTAGAAGGCGCAGGTAGTGTATCTGAGATTAATCTACGTGATTCAGATCTGGTCAACATGCCGATGGCACGTTACGCTGGCGCAGATGTGATACTTGTTGCTGATATAGATAGGGGTGGTGTCTTCGCATCTTGTTATGGAAGTATTATGCTCCAGACTCCTGAAGACCGTAAATTGATCAAGGGTATTATTGTGAATAAGTTCCGTGGTGATATTCGTCTTTTCGAGAGCGGAAAGAAGATGTTGGAGGATATTTGTGGCGTGCCTGTATTGGGTGTCGTCCCAATGCTTCCAGATATAAATATCGAGGAGGAGGATAGTGTCGCCTTAGAAAAAAAACAACATTCTTCTGCGGAAAACAAGGTCAATGTGGTTGTTGTGATGTTGAGGCATATCAGTAATTTTACTGATTTCAACATATTGGAACGAGATCCCCGCGTCAACCTTTTTTATTCAAGCAACACTTCTGATATTGAGACTGCGGATATAATAATCTTGCCTGGAACAAAAGCCACTCTTGATGATCTTCTTGAATTGCGACGCAATGGTGTGGCTAAATCTATCCTCATGGCACATAAGAAAGGCAAAACTATCGTAGGTATATGTGGAGGATATCAGATGCTAGGTCAGACTGTGAATGATCCTGATGGGGTAGAGGGAAGCATACCTGCGTTGCCTGGTCTTGGTTTGTTGGACATACATACGACAATGTCTTCAGAAAAGACGACAAGACAAGTGGAGTTTATGTTTGACGGGGAAAAATGTAGGGGTTATGAAATACACCAGGGAAAAAGTGGGCGAATGGAGAATGGAGAAATTGTATGCGACGGTGCTGACTATCTGATCAAGGACAATGTGATTGGCACGTACATCCATGGTATATTGGATAATAAACCTGTCATCGACTATATTTTGAAGGATGTTTCGCCAGAAAGTCGGCAGTGTACAGAGGATCCTTACGATCGTCTTGCTGAGCATGTGCGTAAACATGTGGATATTCATCAAATTTACAGTTGGAATGATTAACGGACACGGAGACGACATATATAAATACAACGACGTAAGATGCAACTTCTCGTCAAATATCTATGCTGGATTTTCCCATCATGGACTTTTTGACCATTTGAGGAAGACGGTGCATCTTATAACTAATTATCCAGAGCCTTCACCTGTATCACTGGAAAAACGGATCGCTGAGACAAAATGTATTGATGCTGAGTGTGTTATGGCTACCAATGGAGCAACAGAAGCCATATATCTTATTGCAAGGACGTTTCATCATTGTGAACCTGTCATTCCTCAACCTACTTTTTCTGAATATGCGGATGCGTGTCGAGACAATCGTGGAAGTCGAAGGATTTGGTGGTTGTGCGTTCCTAATAATCCAACCGGTCATGTGATCCCTAAAAAAGAGTTGTTGGATACTATATCTGCCAATTCCAATGATGTTTTTGTGGTTGATGCCAGTTATTCTGCCTATACAAAGCAGGATGTTTTGCGAGTTGAGGAGGTTGTCGGATTCAACAATGTCATTATGCTTTGCTCTATGACAAAGGATTATGGAGTCCCAGGCTTACGACTTGGATATGTTGTTGGCAACAGCCGTTTGCTTGACATGATACGAGCCAATCGATCGCCATGGTCTGTCAACGCGTTAGCTATAGAGGCTGGACATTATCTTCTTGCTCATCACAATGAGTATCCTATTCCGGTAGATATGCTCGTCTCTGAACGTCAACGTGTTGAACGTGAATTGCATACTAAAGGGATAACTACGTCAAAATCTGATTCTCACATGCTGTTGTGTCGTCTTCCTCATTCAAAAGCTTGTGATTTGAAGGAATATCTTGTTGACAAATATGGTATACTTATTCGTGATGCAAGCAATTTTGAAACTCTTACTCCTCAGCATTTTCGTATTGCTGTGCAGACCGAAAAACAAAATGATGAACTGTTAAATGCATTAACCCAATGGATATCACAGCTATAATATCTTCTCATCCGTTGCCAATAATACTTTTTTCCGCATGGTTGCTCGACATTTGTTTGGGTGATCCTATGTGGTTGCCCCATCCTGTGGTTTATATGGGAAAATGGATTGCATTTGGCGACAAACATCTAAACAAAGGAGAGAATCGCAGGTTAAAGGGGGCGGTATTTGCTGTTCTAAGCGTTGTCGGAATAGGTGTATTCACATGGGGATGTTTTAAGATGATTGAAGATGATTCTATTTTTCGTATTCTGCTCTCTTCTATTGTCTTGTTTTTTTGTTTTGCTGGCTATACTCTTCGTAAAGAGGTGAGGATGGTTTTTGAGGCACTTGAACGAAGTTTGGAAGATGGCAGAAGACAGGTTTCTCGAATAGTTGGACGTGATACTGAGCAATTGTCTGCACAAGAGGTGCGTACAGCTGCTCTTGAGACTCTTGCCGAGAATCTGTCGGATGGAGTGATAGCACCATTGTTCTGGTTTATGCTGTTTGGTGTGCCAGGTGCTATCGCGTATAAGATGGTTAATACTCTTGATTCAATGATCGGTTATAAGAATGATAAGTATAAGGATTTCGGTTGTTGGGCGGCTCATATTGATGATGTAGCAAACTATATCCCTGCACGAATAACGGCATTGTTAATCATTGTGGCAGGAGGAATAAAAAGACGTCATCTTATTTTTCTGAGGAAATATGGACCACAGCATGCGTCGCCCAACAGCGGTTGGCCAGAAGCCGCTCTCGCATCCATCCTTGACTGTCGATTTGGTGGCTCACACAATTATTTCGGAAAAGAATTCTATAAACCGTACATTGGAGACAATCCACGTGAACTGACATTTGCGGATATGAGCAAGAGTATTCATATATGTATGGTTGCTGAATTTATATCATTTGTCGTCTGCATTATTATTCTGACAATATGAAACATGTAACAATAGAACTAGTAAATGCTACTATAGGATATAAAACAAAAAACAAGGCCACAATTGTAGCTTCCAATTTAAATGGTTCTCTCCTTAAAGGCAAACTCGTGAGTTTGGTCGGACGTAATGGTTGTGGAAAGTCAACTCTTTTGAGAACGATAGCTGGATTTCAGCCATTGTTAGAAGGGCGTGTGATACAAGAAGGTAAGGAAATACAGGAATACAGTATACAGGAGAGAGCCCGTATTCTCAGTATCGTCACAACAAATACAATGCATGTTCAGGATATGACTGTGTTTGATCTGGTCGCAATGGGGCGAAGTCCATATACCGGTTTTTGGGGTAAACTTGGTCAGAAAGATAAGGAGATAATAGCAGAAAGCTTACGTATTGTTGGAATGGAGCAATATAATGACCGTATGGTAGAGACTCTTTCTGATGGAGAGCGTCAAAAGGTCATGATTGCCAAAGCTATCGCTCAGGAGACGTCTGTAATAATCCTGGATGAACCGACGTCTTTCCTGGATTATCCGAGTAAAATCAAAACTATGCAGTTGCTGAGGACTCTTGCACATGATAAAAATAAAACTGTTTTTCTATCAACACATGACTTGGAGCAAGCATTACAGTTTTCTGATGATATTTGGATGCTTGATGATGATAGAAATCTCGTAATAAGGACTCCAAAACAAATGATTTCGGAGGGGATTTTGGAAAAAACGTTTGGTTACATCAATTGGTTACAGAATCTGGAGTGATAAAAAAACAAAAACGCATCCAATTTCTTGGGTGCGTCACTGCTCTGTTTTAATAACCAAACCAAATTAGAACTTTGGAGCGTACTTTTTGTAAAGCTTAGTCAACAAAATATTAATTAGTACCATCGTTTATATTTTTAAGTCGTTTTTTTCTTTTTGACGATGCAAAATTATGCTTTATAACACATATATGCAAGCGTTTTGGGAGATTTTTTTAAATAAAATTATGCTTTTTGACATTAAAGTAAAATTGTAATTATTTTGCCTGTTTTGCTTCAAGTTTGAAACTTTTGAGTCGGTTTTGCTTCAGGTTTTGAACTGACTTTTCAACAATATTTTAAGTTTTCGAGAGATGCTGGTTAATGATGTTGAGATAAAAGACCTATTTAATTGTTTTTTGATATTGAGTCTTGGTGTAAAAATCACTGGAAAAAGTCATATTTAACTGAATTTAATTAAATAGATGTCATATTTTATGCTTTACAACTCCTTTCGTTACATTTGTAGACATTTTAGTTATATTATATTTATATTAGAGCCATAAAATACAATTCTGGTTTGAAAAACTTACTTTAGATATGATAAAAAATGCGATTATTGTGCTGATGGCAGTTGTTTTTAACTGCATAAATATGTCAGCAGTATGTTATTATGGAACTCCTTATACTTTCACCCAGCCTGATGGAGATACTGTGTCGGTCAGATTGTTTGGAAATGATTATTATATTCATGCGGAAAGTGTAGATGGATATACTTTGATTCATGATCCAAATGACGGATATATATGTTATGCTTTGACTACGGCGGACAGTTTGGAATACGCATCTTCAGGTATCAGATATCGTGGTGGAGATGCCCCTAAGGCAGTGACTATGATAGTTGCACCTCATCAGCGTATATCTTCAGATGCCATAGTACAAAAGATTGCGGAAACAAAAGAAATGTTGGGAGTTCATAATGAGTATAATAAACCACAATTGCGTTCTGCCACTGCTATGCCTGACACTGTTTATGGAGTGACGGTGCTTATTGATTTTCCTGATTGTAAGTTTCCTTTGTCTATGGATGAAATTGATAAATTTTTGAATGGAAAAGGAAGCATCAATGGTAACGCAATGTCTATTAAAGAATATTTTAGTTGGATTTCTAATGGTAAACTTACTTACATCAACTATTTGCCTAAAGCCCCTTATACTGCGCCTAATGAGAAATCTTACTATTCTCCATTTGATGCCAGTACATATACATTTAGCAAGTTGCTTCCTGTTGTGAATGACGCACTCAATAGTTATACTAAGTCTAAGGATGGCTTTGATTTGACGGATCTTTCTGTAAAAGGCTCAGTTTACTATGCTATGAATATTTTATATGCGGGGGATTGTCCAAATTCATGGGGCAAGGGATTGTGGCCACATCAAAGTATAACGACAATAAAGGTTAATAATGATTCACGTGTTGGCAAGTCTGTTTATCAGCCTTATCAGTTGACTTATTGTACAGAGAATTTGAAAATGGGAAGTTTTGTGCATGAATCTTTTCATTTGCTTCTTGATGCTCCTGATTTCTATGCTTTTGACAATCATACTGGTAATCCTGCAGAAAAATTCAATGTTGCAGATGAGTTTGTTCAAAGAAGCAATAGTAATCCTCCTATTCCTAATCCGTGGATTCTTGATGATGCTGGTTGGCTTGAAAACAAGATTGTGCTTAATGATTTGAAAAAGGGTACAAAGGTTAATCTTGAGTACGGACCAGGAAATGTCGCTGTGTATTATGGTAATGTAGACGGAGATCCGATGAAGGAACGTTATTATATTGAGGTTCGCAGTTTTTACTATGAGAACAGAGTCGTTGTCAACACTCCAGGAATTTATATCTGGCATGTATATGAACCAGGTGATAATAGATATGAGCAGTATCCAGATAAATTGGATTGTCGACCTGCGTCTTCTACAAATCCTTTTTGGAGTGAATCTTCTCCTTCTAAGTTTTTTTCTGACGATAGCGATCCTAGCGCAAAATGGAATAATGGAGAAAATTCTGGTATTTATCTCTGTAATTTCAGTAAAGCGGATTTAAAAATGTCGTTTTGCTATGGAGAATGTGGTGATGATGGTGGTGATGATGGTGGTGATGACGGTGGTGATGATGGAGGTGATGACGGAGGTGAAACACAAAAATATGATAAATTGGATTTGACAAACCGTGATTCTCTTCCGAGTGGAAAAGTTGGTCAGGAGTATTATGCCAAGTTGAATGCGGTAGGTGGAGACGGCAATTATTCCATAAAATGGAAAGATGGACTGCCTGCTGGATTGTCGCTTAATAGTAATCTGGAGATTGTCGGTAAACCTACAGTTGCGATTGAGAAGATGTTGAAGATGTATGTTTGCGATGGTACTGGAGCAAAGACGGAGGTATGGTTGAAATTGAGAATTATTGATGAACAAGCATCAGTAGAGGATAAACTTGTTGGAAAATCTGTTGCTTCAGTTGAATACTTAAATGGTGCATTTGTAATTGCGTCGACGTTGGATAATGTCAATTGTTCAATCTATTCAATAAACGGTACAATGGTGGATGATTTCATGTTGTGTGATGGTGAAACTCGTATCTTTGGATTCGATTATCCGAAAGGTGTCTATGTAATGTATGTGAATGGTGAACGATTTAAAATTGTAAAATATTAATTTTTGTCTGTTATAGACGGGGGTGTATCCTCGTCTATACAGAATTGATACTCTATAAACATAAATTATGAAATCTAACATTTCAGCAGCGTTGGCTGCATTTTCACTTTTTACTGCTTCTTATGCCGCTCCGCCTGAATCTTCAGCAGGGTGGACAATGGTGTTCAACGATGAGTTTGAGGGAAATTCTCTCGACAAGAGCAAGTGGAATCCTACGTATAATTGGGGACATACACATAATCATCGTGCGTATTGTGTGGAGGAAAATGTCTCTGTGAAGGATGGAAAACTGATTATCAAGGCAGAATCGCGTCGCCATCCTGATGCTCCTCCTACTTGCTCAAATGGAGGCAATACGTATTCTTTGGACTATACCTCTGGAGCAATCGACACCCGTGGACATTTTGAGGTCAACGGAGGCTATATTGAGGGTCGTTTCAAGATGCCTTGGCAACTTGGCACATGGCCTGCGTTCTGGACTTTGCAGGATGGTTGGCCACCTGAAATAGATATCTTCGAGGTTCCTCACGAACGTAATCTCCACCATTATTATCTTCATTATACAAAAACTGATTGGTATGCGTCGCATGGTTCGGCTTGGGATCATGAAGCTTCGTTTGGCGGCACACACACAGGCCCGGACAAAAGTGCGGATTTCCACACTTATGGACTCGAGTGGACAAATTCATATTTGAAATTTTATTTCGACGATAAGGTTATCGCCACTTATAATCGTCCTACAGAGATAAGTCAGCTGAATGACAATTACATCATCATCAATCTTGCGGTAGGCGGTTGGGCTGGTGACAATATTCAGATCACAAATTCTGATCCAGCTTACTTGGAGTGTGATTGGGTGAGAGTGTGGAAGAAAAATGCGAGTGAAATGATTCATTCGGATCAGGTCAAGGTGATGTCGGTGAGTGAGGGGAAATGTATGAGTGGAGTCACTGGCGATTTGAGTTTGGTGGATTGCAATAGCGACGACGCTTGGATTAATCTGTTTGAGCAGTATAGCGGAACATATCGTCTGAATATAGCAGGAAAAGTGCTTGAGATCGCTGGTGAAAGCAGAGACGACGGAGCAAGAGCTGGCATCTGGGACTGGAATGGTGGCGGACACCAGCAGTTTGCGTTTGAAAAACAGGCGAATTATTCGTCGAATGTGGTGACGATGATGGCTCGACATAGTGATAAGTATCTTCAGGTCGGTGAAGACGGTACTGTTTTCCAGGCACCGTTGCCAGATGATAAATCCGCACTTTGGAGAATTTTCCAACCTGGGGAAGAAATCACCGCTGCTAATGACATCAATATTGAGAATCCTATCATTTTTATCGATAATAAACTGATATGGAGTGGGGAAGGTCAGGAGAAGATGACGGTGGAAATCTATGATTCACGTGGCATCTGTTGTATGACTGGTGAAATTGGTGGATGCAAGCGGGAATTAAGTCTTCATAATTTGCCAACAGGTGTTTATTTCATCACTTTAAATGGAGGAATGATGATGAAAATCAGAAAATAGAAACGCATAATGTCAAATGAAAAAAAGAGGGTGTATCAAAATCACATTTGATACACCCTACTTTTTAATTAGTATCCACGGTTGGAATTAATCGCTACCATGGCTTGTATTAATGAGAAATGTAAAATTCAAATCCGTAGATGTATTTCCCAACAATTATGCATTATGAAATTACCTAAACATGTATCCGAAGAATACACCGATGCTTCTTGTCCTTGTGTTTCCGACGTTATGTTCTGGTTTGGTGATGTCCGTCAGACCCATATCAAAGCTGGCACCAATCATGTATCTTTTGAATTCGTAAGTGGTAGAGAAAGTGAAGCCGAAGTCGAAACGTTTGTAAGGGGCGATGCGTGACATCGTTTTGTTGTCGTAGACACTCTCGTCAAAAACGTCGATTTTGGTTTCTGTTTTATGAATGATCATGTCATCCACGTCGCTTATATATCTTTCTTTCACTATTCCATGTATTCCAAATGCCATATAAGGACCTGCGCTTATATCAAAACGCTTGTCGTCAGAAAACCAGTTACGTAATGTCAACTGTCCAGGAATCTTGATGTATCCGATTCTTGTGATGATCGCATTCTCACTTTTGAAATTAGTGGTGTCGATAAAACATTTGCGGTGGTTGGCTTTCTGCGAGTATAGAACACCTGTGGAGATTGCAAAATAGTGATGGATTGGAATGTCAATCACGATTCCACCTTCAAGGTATGGTAGAAAGACCTCATTCGCACTGGACTGCAGTATATTTATATCAGTGTGGTAAGCCACGCTGTGACCTGATTCTCTTGTTCTTTCAGAAAAACGGCTTATTCCCAACGTTCCTCTGAATCCCACTGCGACCGGTTCACGGCATGGTGGTGCTGGTGCTACAGGCTCCTCCACTATAGGCAATGGTATAGGAGCGGGTGGTGGCACCGGTACAGGCACTGCAACAGGTTGTTGAGCCACTGGTGCTGTGGTCTGAGGCGCTTGGATTGGAAAAATATTCACAACAGATGATGCACCTGAAGGTGTAGTGACAGATTCAGCTGGTGTGGAAACAGGTGCTGAGTCTTGTGCGTACACACTATTGGACAATACAATTATTGAGGCAAAGACCGAACAATAATTCTTGAATTTCTTCATTGTTGATAAGTCATTAAAATAAGTTCAGGGCAAATTTATAATAATTTATTGTATTATTAATGATTTTAATGATGAAAATGCTGTTTGTCAATGACTTTTTCAATTTTTTGCCGGTGATTTGATTTATTGTTTGATAAATAACAACCAATATAAAAGTTTTGCTTATCTATTCGTAAAAAGAGTGTGTAAAGACCTTTAAAATTCCTATTTGGCAAGTCTGTTTGTCTATTTTTGTTGTGATGGAATATGATATTAAGATTTTTTCATAAGATAAATTCGGATTAGATGTTTTATTTTTTTTCGATTAATTAGTTTGTAAAGACGAATTCTGGGTGATTTCATGTGGATTTTTTGCGATTTTATGTGGATTTTTTCGATGAAATGGCGGTTTTTGAAAAAATCCACATAAAAATTAAATAATTGAACATGCGTGGCAGAATAAAGCATTAACATTGCAGTACAAAAAGATTTTGACCCTATTATAAATTATTATATCTACTTTATTGCGTGTTGTGAAACAGAATGCAATATGATGAAAACTAACTAACATATAAAACCAAGCGAATATTCGTTTGGTTTTTATGTTTTAAATACCCAGTATAGTTATCAGCTAAACTTAGAATATTACTCCTATGAATTTGCGAATTTGGAGAATATAGAAGTGTCTCTCCTTAAACAATCCTCTTTTCTGTGTGATAAAATATAGTTTCTAAATATCTAACAAGATAGACAGAAATCTCTTATCGGTTTGTTTTTACCTTTTTTATTTGTCAGTTCATTTTTCATTTATATTTTTATGGAGTTAATTAATGAAATTTATGTACTATGAAACACACTTTACTTACTATTGTTTTGACACTTGTGGGAATGTTGTTTTCCCCGGTAGTCGCTCGAGTGTATCATGCTACACCATATAAGTTTACTCAACCTGACGGAGATACTGTTACTGTCCGTCTTTTCGGTTCTGATTTATATATGGATGCGGAAAGTGAGGATGGATACACTCTTATACGTGATGAAGAGAATGGTTATATCTGTTATGCTATGCTTTCTGCCGACGGTAGGGAATATGCTTCATCAGGAATTAAGTTCAAAGGTGGAGTAGCACCGTCGGAAGTCGGTATGATTGTCAAACCGCATATCCGTTTGAAAGCGGAAAGACGAAATGAGATAATAGCAAGAAAAAAAAGTTTACTTGGACGGGATACAGACACTGCACCACGGTTGCGCGCAGCCACAGTTCTTCCTGATACTGTTTATGGTGTATGCTTGATGATCGATTTCGCCGACAGAAAATTCAAAGTGACACGTGATGAGGTGGAGATATATCTTAATTCAAGCGATAAGACAGTCTACGGAAACGCTCGTTCAATCAAAGAGCATTTTCGTTGGATGTCTGGTGGTAAGTTGACATATATCAACTATTTGCCTAAGGATATTTATCATGCTCCGAATAATTTCGAATATTATTCTCCTTCTGATGCTACAGACTATACTACTGATCGTTTCTTTCCTGTTGTGACGGAGGCTCTGCTTGACATATCGAAAGAAAAGGATGGATTCGACCTTAACGACCTCACTTTTGATGGTGTAAGAATTATGGCTATCAATATTTTTTATGCTGGAGCCGCTCCTGCGAAGTGGGCAACAGGACTCTGGCCGCATCAGGGAGGACATAAGTTCGATCTAAAAAGCAAGTACAGCAACATATCAAATAGAAATTGGCATGCCTACCAGATGTCGAATCTTGACAAAGAATTGACTATGGGCACTTTTGTTCATGAAAATGGACATTTGGTGCTTGGATTGCCTGACTTTTATTCTTTCGAAGATGAGAATCACGACAATAATATAGAGAAATTCAATATCGCCAATACTTTCTGGACTCCTGACAATAAAAATCCAGAATTGCTTAATCCATATTCTATGGATGAACTTGGCTGGCTTTCTAACAAACAGGATATCACAAATATAAAGGATGGACGTACGATCACAATAAAGCAGGAGGTTGGAAACGCCGCTGTGTTTTATGGAACAGGTGCGAATGCCAATGAACGCTATTATATTGAGGTGCGTGACAAACATTATATGAACAATTACGCCAATAAGAATCTGGGAGTTATGATTTGGCATGTCAACACTGAAGGTGACAACAGATATGCTGGCAAACCAGAACTCCTTGATGGCCGTCCCGCAACATCAAAAAACTGTATGTGGAATTCAAAAAATGGTCCGGCTGTATTCGATGATAACAGTGATCCGAGCGCAAGATGGTATAACGGCAATCCTAGCGGCATATATCTTTGGGATTTTTCGGAACCAGGCACTACAATGACTTTCCGTTGTGGAAATGAGTTGCCTTCTCTTTCTTTCATCACTGAGTATATTCCAGATGGCGAGGCTGACACCGCTTATTATGTTGCATTGGAGGCAGAGGGTGGTGAACCTGATTATTCGTTTTCTTTGAAGGATGGTTACAATCTTCCTGCTGGTCTTGTCTTGAGCGATGATGGTATCATCTCAGGAACGCCTACAGAAGGATTTGATGGAAATGTCAGAATCGTATTGAAAGATGCAAAAGATAATGAGGTAGAAAAAGAATTCTATCTGAAAATCAAGAAGATCGTTACTGTCAGAGAGTATTCTTTCGATGTCAATGTAGACGTGAATGATGGCTACGATGGTACAATTGTTGATATTAATAATGACGAAATCTCCGACATTTTTGGAATCTCATTTTCAGAGTTGGTGTCAAGATTTGGAGGTGAAGTTTCTCTTTATTCGGTTGAAACCAATGGTGATGTGGTGAAAGATTTCACTGCAAACAATGGTTATTGGTACAATTTGAGTGGTAATGTTGAGAAGTGGAGCAATACCACTAAAACAGCGGCTGTGTATGTTGAAATCGATTTGGAAGGCAACGGAATGCATGTCGGCTTGTATCCTGGAAACACACAAGCTGGTGATTCATGTACGGTGAATCAGATCATGATATATGAAGAGCAACAGATAATGTTGACTTACAATATCAAAGTGACAGACAGATCCAATCCTTCTGATGTTGAGAATGTACTTGTGATTCCGACTGATGATGGCAACATTCGCGTCTACAATGAAAAAGGCCAATTCATCGGAAAAATTGAAGAGTTTTCCGATATCGAGAGATTGGGATTGACCCATGGCGTATATATGTTGGAACAGTGTGGAAAGTGGTATAAAATTGTGAAATAATTCGTTTTTCCTAAATGAAGGCGGGAATGTTATCTGTTGACATTCCTGCCTTTTGCGTTTAAATACGTTTGTATTGTAACAAAAAGAGGTGCAAAAAATATATGGTGCGTAATTTGGTAGATATTTTGTTGTTGTGACGGATAAAATATTATTCATTTGCGTAAACTAACATTTTGTGATATGAAAGGATTTGTCACTACTCTAATAACAACTGCTTTTTCAGCATCTATATTTGCTGGTGTTAATAAGCAAAACTTCGATTTTGTGGTCGGGGTGGACGGTACATGGGCACAGGCTAAGGCTGCCGCAGAATCGTCTACAAAAGCTCGATACTACATATTTTTGCCTGATGGACAGTATGATTTTGGCCGAATGACTGGTGATTCCAACCAGAAGACTACTTTTTCAAGAGCCAATGTGTCGTTGATCGGCCAGAGCATGGATGGTGTGGTATGTTATAATGCTCCTACGACGGAGGGAATTGGCGTGACTGCCACTCTTTATTTGAAGAAAGGTGGTATCTATATGCAGGATATCACGTTGAAAAACAATGGCTATGTCAATGTGAACGCATCTGCCAATCGTCTTGTGTGTTTGCAAGACGAGGGTGACAAGAACATCTACAAGAATGTGAAGATGCTTTCAGGTCAGGACACATACTACACGACCAAGGCTGCACGACGCACATATCTTGAGGGTTGTGAGATTCACGGAACTGTGGATTTCATTTGTGGTGGCGGACAGGTCTATTTCAACCGTTGTCTGCTATATTGTGAAAACCGTGCTAACGATGTTATCACAGCTCCTGGCGGAAACGGTGAACAGTTTGGATATGTATTTGAAAGTTGTACGATCGACGGTGCTATCTCTGACGGAAGTTTCACTCTGGGCAGAGCATGGCAGCAGAAACCAAGAGCTGTTTTCTTGAACACAACAATGAAGAAAAAACCTTCTGCGGCTGGGTGGGGTAATCCGATGAATACCTGTCCTGCATTGTTCGCAGAATACAACAGCAAGGATGTTTGGGGAAACGCTGTCGATTTGAGCCAGCGTCGTTCTTCTTACTCATGTAGTAAAGATGGTTCGACTGCAAATTTCAATCCTGTGCTGAATTCATGGGAGGCGTCGCAGTATACCATAAAAAATGTTGTGGGTTCTGACGGATGGGCTCCAGATGTTGACGCCACACTTGTTTCTGCTCGTCAACTTACTTCCAATGGCAATATGCTGTCGTGGAATGACGATGAGAATGCGATGTGCTATTTCATTTTCTGTGATGGCAAGTATGTGGCAAACACCACACAATCAACATACATAGTAAACGGAGGCAATGTCAATTCCGTCTACACGGTGCGAGCTGCGAATGCGATGGGAGGATTGGGAGCCTCGTCTAATGGAGTGACTTTGGGTGGTGAGATCGTTCCTCCAGACACTCTTGATAATCCTGAACCATCTGAGAATGAGCATGTGTTCCATTTCGACAATGGCAAGACATCGATGAGAGAAGGTACGGATAAAGAAAATGTGTGGAGCTGTACGGATGACGGTTATACTGGATACAAATGGGAGATTTCTTCCCGTGACGATAAACCGGTACTTTATGGCAATGATGTGACATATCTTGGCAAGACATACAAAACATTCAAGGGTTCTAACGGAGCTCAGGCAAAATTGACAATGCCGGATGGAGTCGCAGCGAAGAAAATCACATTTGTCGGATACACGAATGACGCGGAATTGCTATCAGTGTTGTCGGAGATAAATGGAGATTCCACCGTCTACTTGACTTTTGATAGAAACACTAGCAATTATGCATCGTCTCCAGCAATGATAACGTATGAGTTTTCTGAGCCAGTGTGCAAAGATTTCACATTCACGTTCAGTGTGAAGCAAGCCTGTTTCATTATCGCTTTAGACAGTGAGTTTTGCGACTGCGAGAAGAAGCAGAGCGGATCTGATCCTACATCGGTGGATTTGACAATCTCCGATGAAATGGGAAATTCTGAATATTACGACATTTATGGGAGAAAAGTGTCTCAACCTACTGCGGGAATAGTATATATCCATGCAGGAAAAAAGGTTATGATACGATAATCTTTTACGTTTGATACGGAAATCCTATAATGTTAGCATTTTTATACTTAAATTTGCAACATAAATGAAAAGCTTATGAGGTATTTCTCTAACATATTGCTACTATTGATTTCGTTGTTCGCACAAATGCCGGTTTCGGCAGCCAGTGTGAACCCGAATGATTTCATCATAAAGCATGGAAAAGGATCGGCGTATCAAACAGTTATGTCGGGAGACTCTATTGAGCCTTTTTATTACGAGTATGAGGAAGGAGTTGTGATCGATCATGTGCAGGTGCCAGATGCGATTTTCACTGTATATCATGATTTTGAAAATCGTAGAATATATCTGTCTGGAATCGCTGGAGGTCCTACTAAGTCATACGAAATAAGAATATGGGGTCTGGTGACAAATGATTCTTTAACTAAAGAAAGAATTAGTCGTCCTGGAAAATTGACTGTATTGAGACCTTATCTAGAGACAGAAAAAAAGAATTTTGAAACAGATACTGAGACGATACTTGATCCTATCAGAATTGACTATACAAAGTTCACATACTCTGTTTGGACATCAGAACTTCCTGCTGGTATGAAGCTCGTAAAGGGTGATGATCATTGTGAGATCGTGTCGACGGAGACTTTGCCATCTGGAACATACAGCTTCAAGGTTTATGGAGCAGACTCATTGTACTATTCGAAAGATTCGATTATCGTTTGTGATGAGCCAGTCAAGTCGATTGATACAATGAAGTTCCATCCGAAAACATATTGTGATTCAATCGAATTCAAGATAAATGTGTATGAAGGAGGATTGAAAAAGATCGGAACAGGAGGAACGAAGCAGGTTGTTGAGCTTGGCGACTCGATTGAAAAGTTCGGATTCGAATGGTTGGCTCCAGGAAAACTTACCAATGAGCCTATCACTCCAGGTTTGGAGATGGTGATTGACTCCTCAAAGCATGATATCTGGATTCAGGGAGCACCGACAGAATTGGGAGTTCATGATTTTGATATCGCTTACGAGACACAGTTCTCATTCGTAGTCTACAACATCGAAGTGGCGGTATTGCGAGAGATACGTCCGATTATCGAGGCTTTGGATGAGACTACATTGAGCCAGGTTGTTTCTGTTGGCGACATGATTAATGGAATAGAGCTTTCATACTATAACTCCGACTCTGTATGGGTGGAAGGATTGCCAAAGGGCGTCTCAAGTATGATAGATGAAGAAGAGGAGCAGATTTCAATTTATGGAACACTGGAGGAAAGTGGAACATACGAGGTTAAGGTTCATGCTCGTAATGAAAGGCATGAGACGGAATTGAAAATCTCACTTTCTACATCTGACAAGACAGGAGGTCTTTCTGGAATTGATGACGTGTTGTCTGAGAATGAAGGAGGAAGAGTTGTTGTATATGACATTTATGGACGACGAGTGTCACCTGAAAATATGGGTACAAACACCGTCTACATTATAAAAAAGAAAATTGTTATACGAAAATAATTTCATTGATGTATTAATAAGAGGTTCCTGAGCGTGAGTTTAGGGACTTTTTTGTTTTTAAAATTCAATTTTCACTTGTGTCTTTGAGAAGAAAACAGAAAACGTGCCATATATGAACAACTTCGTTGTGGCACTGGAAAACATGTCATGGATGACATTGAAAACAGCTTAACGCATAAAACAAAATGGGAGAAAACATTCCCTATTGTTTGTGTTTCTTCATTAAGAGATGCGATAAATTCCATGTTTGCAAAAGGTTAATGAAATTTGAAAAAATATTTAATCATTATTTTATGTTGCTATATTTTGTGATATGACAAACAAGTTATACGTTGAAAATTATATTTATTGATAGTCTTTTGTCGTGACTTAGACTTTATTAATAATATTAATTTATTAATTTTGCAGTAATTTGTAATGTTTCAACAAAAAAGGGCTTTATGGATCTAGAAATAAGAACTTTTTCTGAACTCAATTTAGAAGATTCTTTTTTTGACAGCCTAAAGGATAGTTATCCAGAATTTTCAACTTGGTTCAATAAAAAGGCTGAAAAAGGAGAGTCAGCATATGTTTTTTTTGACGATGATGGTCATATTCTAGACTTTCTTTACCTCAAAATAGAAGAGGAAGCCATAAATGATATTTTTCCTCCTTTTATTGCAAAAAAAAGATTGAAAGTTGGCACATTCAAAATTTTACCAAGACACTCTCGCCGAGGTGAACGCTTTATGAAAAAAATAATGGATCGTGCCATTGCAGAAGATGTTGATGAAATATATGTTACAATATATCCCAAAGATGAACTTCTGTATTTGATAAAATCTTTTGAGAATTATGGGTTCAAACACGTTGCAGACAAAGATCATAAAGAGCGTGGAAAAGAATATGTTTTGGTAAAAGACATGCGAAAACACGTCGGAGATATTCTCAAGGATTACCCATTTGTAAACAAAAAAAATGTAGATAAACGACTTTTGGCAATCAAACCAAATTATCATACATCTTTGTTCCCTGATTCTATCTTGAAAACGGAGGATCCATATGACTTAGTGAAAGATATTAGTCCAACGAACTCTATATATAAAATATATATATGTTGGATGAAAGATGTAGATCAATTAAAAAAAGGGGATATAATTCTCATTTATCGAACTAATGATGGGCTTGGATATGCCAATTATCGAAGTGTCATTACATCCGTTTGTACTGTTTATGAAGTAAAATCATTTCTAGATTTTAAGGATAAAGATGATTTCATTAAATACACTAATAAATATTCTATTTTTTCTCCTGAGGATCTCGGAAAATGGTTTGACTACAAAAATAATTTTACTGTTATCAAAATGTTGTATAATGTGGCATTAACAAGAAAAGTCATTAGAAAGACATTATTAGAACAAGTAGGTATGGATCAAAATGCCTATTGGGGATTTTTACCTATTACGGATGAACAATTTAATCAAATAATGGAATTAGGTGAAGCAAATGAACGCTATTTTATCGATTAAACCGCAATTTGTCAGAGAAATAGTTGCTGGTCGTAAAATATATGAATTTCGCAAAAAAGGATTCAAAAAACATGTAAAGAAAATTTACGTGTATGCATCATCTCCGATTTGTCGAATTGTTGGCGAATTTAAGCTTGGACAAATACTTGAAGGAAAACCTGAAGATATTTGGACTTTGACAAATAAAGATGCAGGGATTTCCAAAGAATATTTTGATGATTATTATTTCAACAAGGAGATTGCATTTGCTTTAGAAATAAAATCATTCATTGAATATGAAAAACCAATAAATCCATATAAAGCATTATCTCATTTTTCTCCTCCTCAATCTTTTTGTTATGTAGGAAATGAACTTTTGGAAATGAATGGGAATAGTTTTTTTTCATAAAAGTTGAATGGCATGTCGAAGTTAAAAATATTCGTTGGTGGAATACATGGATCAGGCAAAGGAACTATCTGTTCTTTGCTTGTAGACAAATTGGGAGCTATTTACATTTCTGCCAGTAAACTTCTACATTGGGATAGGAAATCAAAACAAGTAGATGATGTTTCAGAGAATCAGCGTATCTTAACAGAACTTTTAATAGAGAATACAAAGCTGGATTCTTCTTACATCATTGATGGTCACTTCGCATTATGGAATATAGATAAACATTGTGAAGAAGTTCCTATTGACACTTTTTTGCCGCTAGATCTAAAAGCCATTGTTCTTACTACTTGTAATCCAGAAGTGATACAAGACAGACTTTTTAATAGAGACAAGATATCTTATAAATTAGAAGAAATTAAAGAACTTCAAGAATTAGAGGAAAAGCGTGCAAAAGTCGTGTCGGAATATCTTAATATTCCATTATTCTTCATTGATACAACCAGAGATTTTGATTTAGAAGTGTTAAAAAAAATAATGCTATGAATACGTATACTAGGGAAAATATTCAGTCGTCCATGCTTAAACGTGTTGTTTTTCGCATAGATTTTTCGGGAGAAACAGATTTACAATCGTTCATCAATAGACTCAAACAACAAGAATTTTTAAAAAACGCTTTCGGTCAATTTGCGATTATTCCCAAACGAAACATTAGCGTTAGTTTCAAGCCTAAAGATATAGTAGAAGGTCAACTTCCATATGCCGAAGCACAAAATAGTATTTTGTATAGGTTTTATGACTGTAAAATACAAGATAATCCAAAGGTAACATTAGATTTAGATACAGATTCAATTACATTAGTTGTTAATTGTGAAGATAAATATCAAGGTAGTTCGGAATATACAAAATTCATTAGTCAGACTATCAATGAGTTAAGATCTCATGATTCTTATGTGTCGATAAACAGACTAGGAGTCCGAAAGATTGATGTAAAGGTTTTAGAAGAAGGAGAAGAAATCAATGATTTTTTTAGTGAAAATTTTTATGTCGCAAATAGTCTGTTGCAACGACCAGAAAGATCAAAATCAGTAGTGACTGAATTAATAGATATAAAAAACATTGGTATCAATGTTACACAACTAATAGATAGAGTCAGTGATGGTAAAAGAAGATTAATTTATGATGTTGATGCTTTTTTAGAAGATAAAAATTTGAAACAGGCTCTTGATAATAATGAAATATATAAATTGTTATATAATGATATGCAAGACCAAATGTTTGAGTTATTTAAATCTGTGGTTAGTAAAAAATACTTAGAAAATTGTAAACAACAAAAAGAAAAACAAAATGGATAATGTAGACGAATATTTAAGAATTAAAACGCCAAAATACCAGCAGAAATCGGAAGAAACCACAGTAGGTCTTCCATATGATCGAAATATTTCTTCTTTTAGATCAAGCACAACAACAAAAGAAATTTCTTGGGGAGATGTCCATGTTGAAGAAAAAAAAGTGATTCATAAGGAAAATTTCGAGTGATAAACAAAATCATGAAAGAAGATTTCAAGAAAACTTTTAAGGTTTCATCATTTGAAAATTTGATAGTCAGTATATTCGTTATTGGTTACAAGAATATCGGAGAGTCGATTGTTGTACTATTCAGGGATGTTCATGATAATGTAGATGAAACTATCATGTCAATGGTAATTGACAGTTACGAAAATGGAAATCTTACACGAAAGATATTAAAAAAATACAATGTCAACAAACTTGATTTTGTGTGTTGGACACATCCTCATGTTGATCACTCTCAAGGAATTGACGCTTTAATAAAAAATTATTTCCATGACGATATTGTCATATTTGTTCCTAAGTTTTACTTTGGAAATTTAACTGAAGACGTTCTTGCTTCAGAAAGTGCTCAAACACCACAAATATTCGGAGAAATATGGAATTTGGTAGAAAAAAATAAAAATATTAAGGAAATATGGAGAAGCATATCTGCATTTGGAGATGCAACAAATATTTATCCAATGCAACTATATTCGGATGACTTATATAGTAAAGATGTTTGTTTTTACTTTTTGACACCATTGGGAAGTAGAACGGATAAACACGCAAATAAGGGAAATCAATTAAGCAAACCCAATGAATTGTCAATTTCTTTTGTGATGTCTATTGACGGTTACGATTTTTATTTTGGTGGAGATACGGAAAATGAACATGCAAAAGGAATTAAAAAGGATATAGTTAAAAGTATGCGTTGGATAAAGGTTCCTCATCACTGCTCTTTAGGGGCAAAATACATTGCTGATAATATCGGTCCACAATTTGACTTCGCAGCATCAACAGTATACAAAAAATCAGGTCTCCCCAAAACCGAAATTCAAGAGATATATGCCAAAAACGGCACTCTTCACATGACTCAACTTAATGAGACTAAAACATATAGACTAAAATATGATTATGGTATTATTCAGTATGACTACCATTTCAGTGATTTTAAAATAAATGTTGACATAACCACTTATGCTAATGCTCAGGAATATACGTCTACTATCAGTAGAATGCCTGCAGATGATGAGAATTAATAAATATTATATAATTGACAAATATTGAATTTGCATTCAAATCAATTTGTAATATAATTAATGATGATAATTTACTATCCAACTATATTTTGACTTGATATATCGTACCCTTTTCTTTTGGTCCATTATTTGTTTATTGGAATTGCAAAACTTCTTTGTGTATATAATCTAGAAAATAAACTTATTGATCAAAATCAAGAGCAATACTCCTGATAATCCCCAAGAGAAATAGAGTAGTATTGTTTTTCAATACAAGACAAGAATAAGCCACTGACTTGCGGGTTGGTGGCTTTTTTCGTTATTTTATCAGTTTGATGTGTATAAATCTTTTCTATCCCCCATAAAGAATTTTGCGTTATAATTTTATTACATTTGTGGAGAATTTGAAAGAAAAAAGATTGTAATGAAATTGCATAAAATAGTATACGGCGTTATAGCTTTAATGTTGGCATCATGCCAAGGCAAAGTAGAGAATAAGAATAATGATAAAGTAGACGAGATGTCGCACGATTCTGTCGCGACGAAGGTGGATTCTATTCCGTCTACAGACAGCATATCTATAAATAAAGATTCATTGGCTAAAGACTCTTTGGCGAAACCTGATTCGATGCCTATTCCAAGGGAAATCCCAAGGGAACTGATTGTCCAGACATTGCAGTTTGACGACACTTTTATCGTCCGCAAAACATTGAAAAACCATCCGCCTGTGAAGGGTATCTATGTGAGTGGACCTATCGCTGGACACAGCCGTTTCAAGGAGTTGCTTGAGATGGTTGAGACGACTGAGCTTAATGCGATGGTGATTGACGTGAAGAACGACAACGGAAATGTGACATATAATATGGAGCATAAACTGGTGAATGAGTTTAAGGCTAACATCCGCTATATCCGTGGAATACGTTCCTTTTTGGATAATCTTCACAGTAAGAATATCTATGTGATCGGACGTGTCGTGGCTTTCAGAGATCCGTTGTTGGCTAAGAAGAATCCTGATTGGTGCGTGCATAGGAAAGACGGTTCGATCTATTACGACCGTGCAGGGCTTGCGTGGGTGAACCCATACAACCGTGAGGTTTGGAAGTATCTCGTGTCAATTGGAAAAAGAGCCGCAGCCGACGGTTTCGACGAGATTCAGTTCGACTATATCCGATTCTCAACAGAGGTGAAGGATTCGGAAGTCAATTACGGATACGGCTCAGACACGATGTCTAAGCAGCAGGTAATCACAGAGTTTGTGAAATATTCGGCAGAGGAGTTTGGCAAATGTGGAATCGCATTTTCTGCGGATGTGTTCGGCACGGTTATCGATAACGATGTGGACACACGTCTTGTGGGACAGAACTATGCTGATATGGGCAAATACGTCTCAACTATATCACCGATGATTTATCCGTCTCACTACGGACCAAAAGTGTTTGGTATTCCTATTCCAAATAATGCTCCATACCAGACAATCCTTGGCTCTATGAAATTGTCGAAGAAAGTGTTGGATTCGCTCGACCGCAAACCGAATGTGAGAGCGTGGCTTCAGGATTTCAACGCTCCTTGGGTGGCAGGTGCGCGAGCATATACAGCTGCGGATGTGCGTGCCCAGATCGACGCTATCTATGATGCCGGCTACAACGAGTGGCTGTTGTGGAATGCGTCTGTTAAATACAGAAAAGACGCTTTGATAAGAGTGGGAGACACAGTCCCAGCGTATAAGAAATATAAGAGTGTCGCACCACAGAAACCAACTGCCACAACTAATGACTCGGCAGCGATTGCCACAAAAAAAGAAACTGTTGTCAACGACAGTATGGGTGCAGCACCGTCTAATGCAAAAAAAGATAGTCTTCAGAATTGATTATACCAAATTAATATTTAATTTTGTACGTGATAAGTGAAAGCAAAATACTTTTATGCGAAATATTTTGTTTTAAGTGATAACTAAAAAAAGGACAGATGATTAGGTTTCTGAAACGTAATGTGTCGCTTCTATTGTATATAGTGGCGATGTTCTTGTTTTCAGCCTGTGGAAGCAAGATGAGTGAAGACGAGGTAAAGGATTATGTTGCCGGATTCTCATCCAAATATTTTGGTGGGGATAAAGCAAAAATCATTGTTTCATTCAATGACGATGTGCTGAAGGATCGCGAAAAATTTGATGGATTTATGACCTTTTCGCCATCTTTGAGTGGAGTTTTCACAAAAGAAGATGACTACACATTGGCATTTATTCCAGATTCAGGAAGTGTGAAGTATGGAAGTAAATACGAATGTTGTTTGAAACTAGCGAATATAATAGGAGGGGATTTAAAGGATTTTGTATTTACAGTAGAAGCGATTGCACCACAGAGTAGATTAACAATTGATTTGGTGAGGGTTGATCCGACAAGCGACGACAAGGTTGTCGCTACAGGACGATTGATGCTCAGCTCTGCTGTGAGTGTAGAGAAGATCAAGCCACAGATGTTTTCAATAGAAAACAAGGTTTGCGACAAAATCAATATAGAAAACGGAGAGCGACAGGGAACATACAAATTTGAGATTACTGGTATAGAGAAGGAGAATTTGGAAAGAGAAAAGAAACTTTCATTCAATGGAAAAAGTCTTGGTATTGACATGACCTCTGTATCTACCTTTAATGTGCCAGCGAAAGGAGTGTTCAAGCCAACGTGTGCGGTTGCTGATAGAAGTGATGAAAATGCGGTAAAGGTATATTTCTCAGAAAAACTTGATTCTAATCAAGATGTAGACGGACTTGTATATCTGACTACGGAGTATAGTGATGGTCCAGTGAAAGCACGCACTGAAAAATTCGATGATTATGTTAAATTGACATCATTATACCATAGACCAAATTCGGACGATGAGATTCATGTGTCAGAAGGAATAAAGAGTGCAAGCGGTAAAAAATTGAGTTCTGAGCAAACATTCTCATTGGAGTCATCATATGACAAACCATCTATTGAAATATTGGACAAAGGGTTGATTATGGCAGATCCTGAGAATGCAAAACTGTCATTTTCTGCTCAGAATATTTTTGCTGTTGACATTGATATTGTAAAAATATACGCAGGTAACGTGTTGGCATATCTTCGTGAAGATAATGATGGAGAATATTCGATACGTCGTTATGGACGTGTGTTCTACCATAAGACCGTTCGTCTGGATGATTTTGAGAATTTCAATTTGTCGAGCAGAAATGATTATTGTGTTGATTTGAAGGGTGTGTTCGACAAAGATCCATCTGCTATCTATAGAGTATATTTATCATTTAAGAAAGATTATACAGTTTATGCTGCAGGCGCTGACTCTCGTGCTGTAGAACTAAATTCTTCAGAGAAGGTAAGCGAGAAGATGGAGAATGTATTTGATTTAGACGGCTATTATGACATGTCTGATGCCATGGATCTAAGAAGTTGGTCGAGTACAGATAATCCGGAAGATGATGACTACTATTCATTTGGCAGATGTGTCGATCGTCATACATATTTGCTCAGCAATCTTGGAGTTACAGTAAAAAGAGCTGACGATAAGACAGTATGGGTATCTGTCGCAAACATACTTAATGTAGATCCAGTAAAAGGAGCGAAAGTCACAACATTCAACTATCAGCTTCAGCCAGTAGGAGAGGCTACCACGGATGGTGATGGATTCTGTGAGATAGAATCAAAGAATGTGCCATACTATGTACAGGTAGAAAAAGATGGAATGCGCAGTTATGTGAAGGTCAGCAACGGTTCTGAATTGTCATACAGTAAATTTGATGTCTCAGGTGAGGAGCGTCAGAAGGGTGTCAAGGCATTTGTATATGGAGAACGTAATGTATGGCGTCCGGGAGATACACTTTTCTTATCTGTCATGATAGAGGATTCAGAAAAGAAATTACCTTCTAATTGTCCGGTTGTGGCTGAGATGTTTAATCCGCAAGGACAATATTATTCAAAGAGAGTTTCCACACGTGGAGAGAATGGCTTGTACACATTCAAGTTCCACACAAATGCAGACGACCAGACTGGTTTGTGGAGAGTCGTGTTTGAGATCGGTGGCAGAAAATTCACTCAGTATGTGAGAATTGCAACAATCAAGCCTAATAGAATAAAAATCGACTTGAAGAGTAAATCAAATATCATCAATGCTGGCAAACCGCTTGATCTTGCATTGCAGGCAAACTGGCTGATGGGTTCACCAGCGTCTTCATTGAAATATAAACTAGAGGCGGAATTGTCAGTCGATTATAATCCATTCCCAGAATATAAGAGCTATACTTTTACAAACCCAATATTGGACAACGGAAAACAGACGATTGATTTGGGTGAGGGTTCTTTGGATGGTCTTGGTCATGCGGCAATAACAAGTAAGTTTGGAGAATCATTAAATAAATCGTCGGCTTCTGTATTGAATGCGACAGTTATTGCAAGAGTGTTCGAGAATGGAGGTGATGCAAGTATTGTATCATTCCCATATAAGGTATCTCCTTATTCAAAATATGTCGGAGTTGATTTGGATGACAGAAATTTCGAGACTGATAAGGATTTGAAATTTGATGTTGTAGTATTGGATATCAACGGAAAGAAGTGTGATTCAAAGTTGGACTATTCAGTATATAAACTCGAGTGGAATTGGTGGGAGGAGTATGATAGTGACCGTTTGCGTCATTTCGTATCATCCACATCACTTAAGCCGGAGGCAAAGGGCACACTAACAACAAGAGGTGGTGTCGCTTCTGTTCCATTCAGAATAGACTATCCTTCTTGGGGTAGATATTTGGTTTATGTCACTGATGAGGGAGGCCATTCAGCTGGAGGTGTAGTTACTATTGATTGGCCATCATACAGAGGTATGAGCAACAAGTCGGACGCTACTGCGTCTACAATGGTAATGTTCTCGACTGATAAAGATAAATATCAAGTTGGAGAGAAGGCGACGGTATACATACCTGCCGCCAAGGGAGCTAAAGTGTTGGTTTCAATAGAGAGTGGCAACCGTGTGTTATCTAGGGAGTGGATAGACGCTTCTGATGATATCAAACAGTATAAGTTTGAACTGACTCCTGAGATGTCACCTAACTGTTATGTCGCAATGAGTGTGATTTATCCATACTCTGTCACTGCGGAGGGATTGCCAATCAGAAAGTATGGAGTACGATCTGTCAATGTCGAGAATAAAGAGACTCATTTGACTCCAACCATTACAATGGATGACAATCTATGGCCACAAAAGCCATTCAATATCAAGGTTGCCGAGAAAAACGGAAAAGCAATGAGTTATACTCTGGCTATTGTTGATGAGGGATTGCTTGATATCACGTCATTCAAAACTCCTGATCCTTGGAGTGCGATGAATAAAAAAGAGGCTTTGTTGCTTCGCACTTATGACATGTATTCTGATATACTTAGTGCAAGAACTTCTTATTTTTCTAATGTTCTGAGTATCGGAGGAGACGCTGCGGTCAACAAGTCGGCAAATAAGGAGAAGAGATTCAATCCAGTTGTCAAGTTTATCGGACCATTCAAGTTGAAGGCCGGCGCGACAAACGATCATAAGCTTCAGTTGCCTATGTATGTAGGAAGTGTAAGAGTCATGGTTGTTGCGTGTGATGGTAATAAAGCTTACGGTAGCGCTGATAAGTCTGTGACTGTATCATCACCTTTGATGGTGTTGACTTCTTTACCAAGAATATTGACAAATTCGGAGACATTCAAGTTGGCGGTCAATGTATTCTCTACGGTAAAGAATGGTCAGAATGCAACAGTGTCTGTTGATGTGGATGGACCGATGTCTATTGTTGGAGGCAAGACAAAGCAGGTTAATTTTACGAAAGAAGGAGATAAAATCGTCTACTTCGATTTGAAGTGTGATGATATGAAGGAGGGAACTGCCCATATTCGTATCAAGGCTTCAAGTTCTGTTATGACCACAAACGATGAAATCGCGATTGAAGTAAGGAATCCACAACCAAATATTGTGGACAGTGACATTAGAATTGTCGCAAATGGAGGATCTTCAGAGTCATTCACATGGACACCTTTCGTCAAAACAAATAAGAGTGACGCTGTGATCACATTGTCTCCGATGCCGAATATCAATGTCCCTGCCACTTACAATGCGATGATGGCTTATCCTTATTGCTGTAGTGAGCAAGTGTCGAGCCGATTGTTGTTCTTCTTGAATGCAGACAAATTTATTTCGCCTAGTTATAAAGAGGAGGCCAAGAAGGAGATTGACAAGTTGCTCTCTATTCTTTATGAGCGTCAGTTGAGCAACGGAGGATTCCGTTACTGGCCAGGAAACACTTCTGCTAATGAGTGGGTATCATGTATGGCAGGACATGCATTGCTTGAGGCAAGACGACAGGGATATGAGGTTCCTGATGTAGTTGTAGACAATTGGTTGTCGTTCCAGTCTGCAAGAGCCCGCGCATACGTCATCGGAAAATATGACGATGCTTCCATGACTCAGTCGTACAGATTGTATACTTTGGCATTGGCAAAAAAAGCAGATGAGGCTGCGATGAATAAGTTGAAGGAGACATATTCAAGCCCATTGTTGGCATCTGCATACGCAATGATAGGAAGAAAGAATGTGGCAAGGGAAATCTTAGACAACATTAATGCTGAATCATTTGATAATCGTAGTTATTATTGGCATAATGAATGGACATTCGGTTCTTCTTTGAGAGACAAATCGTTGTATCTTGAGTCTTTGGCTCTATGTGAGGAGAGTGATAAGGCAATGGAGATGGCTCAGCTTATTTCCAAGATATTTAGACCAAAACATTGTTCTACATCTGAGGCTGCTTACACAATGGTCGCAATGTCGAGATTGAGTGGCTTGGTTTCAACAAAGATAGAAAGTGCGTCTGTATCACAGAGTGGCAAGGAACTCAAATCTGTTTCAAATTCGACTTCGACAGAAAGTGTTTCTCTTGATGTCACTAAGGGAGATTGTAAGGTTGTAAACGAGTCGTCTTCTCCAATATTCGCAAGTTTGTGTTTGATTCACAAGCCGGCACCAACAGAGGCAATTCCTGCTCAGAACAACGGATTGGAGATCTCTGTGGTTTACACAAATGAGGCAGGCAAAGAGATTTCATTGTCTAATATCAAGCAAGGCACTGAGTTGACTGCAAAGATCACAGTGAAGAACAATTCGATGGCTGCAGACAGTCGTCTGATGGCATTGTCGTATGCATGGCCTTCTGGTTTTGAGCCATGGAATGACATAGCTTCTGATAGTGAAGGCTGTGATTATGTAGACCAGCGTGACGACAAGAAGATCTGGCATTTTGTTTTGGCAAGCAAAGGTGTTAAGACATTCAAGATGAAACTACGTGCCGCATACTGTGGTGACTTCGTTTTGCCATCAACAGTATGTGAGGATATGTACGAGTCTGTTGTGAATGCACATACAGCATCGTCGAAAGTCAAGATCTCGGAATAATTTGAGGTTATATAAAAGCAAAAAAGACGGAGGTGACTCCGTCTTTTTTGACGTTTAAATTAGTTGGCAAGAATACGTTGTCAGACGTTTTATGTCGATAAAGAACGATACGTTGTCAGACGTAAAAATAGTACGTCGTTAGACGTTTTATGTTGGTAGATGAATCGTAAGAAAATAAGAAAATATTCATTAATTGGTTTGTTGGCAATATTCATAACGTGGTTGTGGATAGTGCCGTGCCGTTTGTTTTCAGATGTCAGTTATTCGACGGTTGTGGAGGATCGAAACGGACAGTTGATAGGTGCGCGAATATCGCAGGATCAGCAGTGGAGATTCCCGTTGCAGGATTCATTGCCAGAGAAATACGTCAAATGTCTGGTGCGGTTTGAAGACAGAGGTTTCTACCATCATCTAGGTGTGAGTCCGTCGGCCATAGCACGAGCTATCAAACAGAATTTTGAGGCAGGCAGGATAAAGAGTGGAGCCAGTACAATCACAATGCAGGTGGCGCGTATGAGTCGCAGAAAGGAACGTACCTTCATCCAAAAAGTGATTGAGGCTTTTGAGGCATTCCGTATTGAGGCACAGTATTCCAAACATGAAATCCTTCAGCTATATGCCGCTCATGCTCCGTATGGAGGTAATGTGGTGGGGTTCCCAGCTGGATGTTGGCGTTATCTAGGTCACGACGGAAACAATCTGTCGTGGGGTGAGGCTGCTGTGATGGCTGTGCTGCAAAACTCACCGTCGATGATCAACCTTGCAAAGAAACGACCGTTGTTGAAGGAGAAACGAAACCGTCTGCTTAAATCCCTTTACGAAAGTGGAGACATCACAAAAGGGGATTATGAACTAGCGATCGAGGAACCATTGCCGTCTCATCCAAATAAAATTCCGAGTGCCGCTCCGCACCTGGTGGAGTGGTATGCCCAGAAAAACAATGGTGAATATGTGCGCACCACCGTCGACCTCAATCTTCAGAAGGATGTGGAGGCGATTGCGAAGCGACGCAATGATGAGTTGAGAGTGCATGGTATACATGACTTGGCGATTGTTGTGATTGACGTGCAGAGCGGTGATGTGATCGCATATTGTGGAAATGCCAATTCATCGTTGAAAAGAGCAGGTGTTTGTGTGGATGTGGCAAGATCACGACGAAGTTCAGGAAGTTTGCTGAAACCATTGCTGTATTGTGCCGCATTGCAAGATGGTTATATCCTTCCAAATACGTTGCTACCTGATGTGCCGATAAATATCAACGGATTCCGCCCTCATAATTACGATATGGAGTTTCGTGGTGCGGTTTCTGCTTCAGAGACTGTGAGCAAGTCACTCAATGTCCCTAATGTCCTGTTGTTGAGAGATTATGGAATAGACCATTTCATCGAGGTATTACGCAGATGCGGACTCTCCACAATCAACCGTACTGCGGATGTCTATGGATTGTCGTTGATTCTTGGAGGAGCGGAGATCACATTGTTGGACATCACTCGCGCGTATGGAAAAATGGCAAGGAATTACGAGTATTCCGTCGCATCAAGGAATAAGGATCTGGATAATCCGGCAGCCATCGATGATTTTGAGAAAACTTTTATTTTGACGGATAAAGCGGCGTTATTCCACACAATAGAGGCGATGAAGAGAGTGGAGCGATTAGACCATATGGATATGTATAAAATCAGTGGCTATCGAGATATCGCATGGAAGACAGGTACGAGCTACGGAGCGAGAGATGCCTGGTCTGTCGGTTTTGACCATCGTTATGTGGTGGGTGTGTGGGCAGGAAACGCGGAAGGCCAAGGCGTGGCAGAGCTGACAGGAGTACATACGGCATCACCTGTCATGTTTGATGTGTTCAATCATCTGACATATAGTAAGAAAGACGGCAAGAAATGGTTTTCGAATCTTAAAGTGAGCGACGGTGCGGAGATGAAAATTTGCCGACAGTCTGGAATGCTTGCAAGTTTGGAATGCCCGAATCCGGTCACACAAGTGATGCCGGCAAACGGGTTCAAATCGTCGGTATGTAAGTATCACCATGTGGTGAAGGTGACTGAGGACGGCAAGTATCGCGTCGCCAATATGGAAGATCCAAGCGTTGACTCCACATATTTCACATTGCCAGCCAACATGGAGTATTACTATAAGAAGAATCATCCTGAATATGTCACATTGCCTCCTTACAACGACGGTTTCATTGGAGAAAAGAGCAAGAGTAATCTTGGATTCATATATCCGCAGAATGGTGCAGTTCTGTCGTGTGTCGGCAAATCATCAGACAGTGAAAACGGAGTGCTTTTCGAATTGGCCCACAAACGACCAATGACAGAAGTGTTCTGGTTCATTGATGGCAGATACCTTTCTTCCACGGTCGGTGAGCATAAGCTACAGATTGAGATGGAGGAGGGAAAACATAAGATTTCTGTTGTGGATGAGAATGGAGACAAGGCAGAAGTGAGGGTGGAGAACAGAAAATGATTATAGATAAGATGTAAATATGGAAAATAAACTTATTTTATATAAAGATGAAAGTGGTAATTTAAGCGTTAATGTTCGTTTTGCCGATGAAGACGTTTGGTTGACGCAAGAACAGTTATCTTTAGTTTATGATACGACACAACAAAATATCAGTCAGCATATATTGAGTGTTTATGCAGATAAGGAGTTGAGTGAAGAATCAACTCACAAGAAATTCTTGTTAGTTCGAAAAGAGGGAACTAGAAATGTAAACCGTAATATCGTTAATTTTGATTTGTATTATGGAGAAACAGCGTGCAGGAAGAAACCGTACAATGACGTTGAATGATAAAGAACGTGAAGAGTTGAGAAAAGATATATCCTTTCTCTCGGATAATTGTGCTGTCGACGGTGCTGTCGACAAAACATTCAACCAGGATCTGTTCGAAGTGTTGGATTTTCTGCCCAAGCATTTTGTGGATCTGCTTATTATCGACCCTCCTTACAATCTGTCGAAGAATTTCGCAGGAAATAAGTTCAGAAAAACGGATGATGCCGCATATATAGAATACGTGAGAAGCTGGTTGCCGAAAGTGATGGAGTTGCTGAAACCCAATGGCAGTGTATATGTCTGTTGTGACTGGAAATGCACGAGTGCCATTTATCTGGTGTTGAGTGAGTGTGCTGTGGTTAAAAACCGCATCACATGGCAGAGAGAGAAGGGCAGAGGGGCAAAGACAAACTGGAAGAACGCGATGGAAGACATCTGGTTTGGTGTGGCGGATGAAAACAATTACTACTTTGATGTTGAGGCGGTGAAGCAGAAGAGGAGAGTAGTGGCTCCATATAAAGAAGACGGTAAAGCCAAGGATTGGGAGGAGACAGATGAAGGAAAATTCCGTCTCACATATCCTTCTAATTTCTGGGATGACATCAGTATCCCTTATTGGTCGATGCCGGAAAATACGGATCATCCTACGCAAAAACCGGAGAAATTGATTGCCAAACTGATTCTGGCATCATGTCCTGTCGACGGAATTGTCTTCGATCCGTTTTTAGGAAGTGGCACAACATCAGTAGTTGCGAAAAAATTAGGACGACACTATTGTGGGGTTGAAATCAACGAAGAATATGCGTTGTTGGCAGCCAAACGTCTACGCAAAGCAGAAACAGACACCAATATCCAAGGATATAATGATGGCGTGTTTTGGGAACGAAACACATTGAATCAGCAAAAAAAGAAAAAATAGAACGATATATAAAATGCAAAATGATAAATTATAAATGCGAAATTAGGATTGGAAAATGAAGATTCCAAATGGAGGAATGTCGTTGCTCCGTATCATTGTGAATCCGTATAAATAACTTATACAAGGTCGTAGGGGCAGGTTTTAAACCTGTCCGCTTTGATTAGCCCATAAAAATACATCGAAACATAAGAACCTGTTTGATTTTATTGAATAATTTGGATGCCGCTTTTGAGGATTGTTAAGGACGGAACGTCCTGCCCCCTCCCCACGTGCGAGCCGTAGGCGAGCTCATAAATTTTAATAAAACCACAGAGGCACAAAGTTCATAGAGAAAGGCTATGCCTTTTTATGATAAAAAGAGGTGAGAATTCAATCAGAAATAGGAAAATTGTTATTTCGAATTTGCAGATTGTAATTCGTCGAACGTTATTTTATTGAGATCACTCATCTTTGTGTCTCGTGGAGAATGAAGATATCATATTACAATCAAAATTTAAGAATTAATACGTTGTTTTGCAGAAAAATGTTATCTTTGTCAAGAAATAAAAACAGTCAAAAATATTATGGCAATACCAGTAACAAACATACCTGTTTTAACAGGAGAAGTAGCAGAACGATTCATAGAACAATGCGAATACAATTCACAACATCTCGCAGGGTCAGAATGGAGTCAAGAGAAAGAAGACGAATTCAATGATTGGGAAGAGAAAAATAGAGCTTGGGTTGAAGAATATCTAAAGAAATTGAAACAAAATTTATGATCACACTCGATTCTCTATTTATGCTTTCTGTAGGTCAAACTCCTCTTGATTTACAGTCATTTGATTGTGGACGAGAAACAGTAACCAACTTTTTCCGTAATGAAGCACAAGCCTACCAAGATGAATTGTTCGGTAAAACATACTTTTATGTTCATCCTGACAATCCTACTGATGTTATAGCAGGATTCACCGTCGCTAATGCAAGTATTTTTACAAAACACTTGGGAAATAGTCGTCAAAAAAAGATAGGTTACGAAGTCCATCACCAAAAGGGACTAATCAATTATCCTGCAATCCTACTGGCTCAGCTTGGAGTCGACAACAAATACAAAGGAAATCATCTAGGAGAGCAAATCATTGAATTTGTAACAAAATGGTTTACAAACAACAGAAATAAATCAGGTTGCAGACATCTGATTGTCGACGCATACAATGAACCCAAACTTATTGATTATTACCAACGTAATGGCTTGAATCTTTTCTTTTCTACAATAGAACAAGAAATGAAATACCGTAATTGGAATAGCGAAAAAGATGGAGAATTAGAGACTCGACTTATGTATAGGGATCTTATTCTTCTTCGACGCAACACCATACGTTAAGTCCACTAAAACTTTCCAAGTGCGAATCGAAGGCGGGCACAAAAAAAAACGAATTCAAGGTCGTAGGGGCATGTTTCAAACCTGCCCGCTTTGATTCGTCCATTAAAAAGAATCTTTTCTATAGATTGCTAGGTGTATAGTTCAATATGAATATGGAAATGAACATCTTTATTTCAAAAAATAGCTTTGCTTGATTGGTTGATACAATAAAATTTTATCTTTGTTGTAGTAAGTAAAAGGATTTTTTATGATTGTTGTAGAATCTCATAAAAAGAAACCCGAAAATATTTTGAAGATTTATCCGGGAGCTATAATTGCTGATGTGACTAGTCAGGCTAAAGATGGTCTGGTCAGACTCAGTCCGTTTTATCCTCATGGTGGGATTCCAGTGCCTTTTTCCGAAGGCATAACATCCATGAGTGTTGAGGCTATATGGCAAGGATTGAAAGTTTTTGAGAAATGTGATGTGGATATATCTTTGTTTTCAAACACTACGATGAAGAATATGAAAAGGACTGTCCGTAGATATGGAAAACCTCTTGGACATAGAAAGGGAGTGTCAGGAAATGAACTCCTTGGATATGTTGAGGCTAGACATTTGATTTATCTTCCTGCTTATAAATGGGTACTTGAAAATAAAGTTCATGATATTATTGAACGCCTTCGTGAAGCAAGTAAGACAAAGACAATTGTTTTGCTAGACTATGCAAAAAATTGTGACATAGACGATCCGAGTCAACCACTTTCTCATGCTTTTTTGGTAAAGGCTTATACTGAAGGTCTTTATCCTTTTGGAGAAAAAGAGAAGGTTAAAATGAAACAAAAATCTATTTTTGATTAGTGTAATTATAAAAACCATGAATTATGAATAAGAAATTAAATTGGCAAGAGTTTCAGAATGTGTTGACACAGAATGGAATTAAGAAATTATATCATTTCACTGACAGAGATAATCTAAAGTCTATTATAGAAAATGGTGGACTCTATTCTTGGGCGGATTGCGAAGAAAAAAACATAAAGATTGCAAAACCAGGAGGTGGATTGACATCTCGAGAATTGGATAGACGTGATAATCTCCACCATTTCGTACGTGTGAGTTTCGTTAGGAATCATCCTATGCAATATGTAGCGATGAATGATGGCAGAATATCAAATCCTGTCATCCTTGAAATTGATCCAGAGGTGATTTTCTGGGAAAAATCGAAATATGCGGATCGAAATGCCACTAAAAACGGAGCTCAAGTGGGTGAGGGTATTGATGATTTCAAGAAAATCCATTTCAAATCTGTCAAGGCATCCACTCATTTTGATCTTGATGATGATGAAAAGATGTTTTTTCAGGCGGAAGTTCTTGTGAAGAGTTTTATTCCGCTCCAATATATTACCAATATCAAGGATTTTGGAATTCCTATTCCTCAAAATCCAACTAAATTGGAGTCGAAGGAGGCTTACACTGCACTGATTACACGTGAAACTCCTACTGCTTTCATTTTCCTTGTTGATCATTCGTGCTCAATGAATAGATCTATTACATATAATGGGGAAAATATGACTTTGTCTGAGGCTGTTTCACGTATCATCAATTCTCATATAAAAGAGTTGGTTCAACGATGTGTGAAGGGCAATGATATTCGTCATTATTACGATATCGCTGTTATTGGTTATGGGGAGAATGTCTATAGTGGTTGGCAGGGTACACTTGAGGGTAGATGGTTTGTGTCGCCCAAAGAGATAAATGACAATCCTTACGAAAAGATCACTGAAAAGAAAGAGGTCAGAACACGAAGAGGTGTTGAGATAAAAGAGACGGAATCTTTACAATGGATAAAACCTCGCCATGATGGCAGTTGGACTTATTTGCATAAGGCTATGGATAGGGCTTATGCTCTCTTGTCTGATTGGCTTGAGGATCATAAGGGTAAGTATTGTTATCCTCCTACTATAATCAATATAACAGATGGAGAGTATAATGGTGCATCCAGAGATGTTGTCCTACAAAAATCTAATGAATTGCGTTCTATGACAACAAACGATGGTAATGTGATTTTTATCAATATTCATCTTTCATTATCTGGTAGCCAGACTGTTCTTTTCCCTACTGTAAAGAACGATCTGAACAATGACGTTTTGAGTGAGAAACTTTACGAACTGTCTAGTTTGTTGCCTCTTCGTTATAATACTCCTATATCAGAGCTTAGAGGCGATGTGAACGATACAGACAGACATGTCGGTCTTGCTGTCAATGTGGATGTCTCTTTACTTACTAAATTGATGGAAATCGGTACTCCGACAAACCTTAGAAAATAACCTATTCAATGAAAAAAAATAAGAAAAAAAGTTTGCATCAAAGGAGGAAAATAAAAAAAAGAAGAAGAAACAACACTGTTAAAGGTGTCGCTTCTTGTTTCGGCTTTTGGTCTGTGTCTAAAAACGAACAAGATACTGTCAATGAGGATTTTGCATGTGCAACATCTAATCGTATCGCTGTGAGTGATGGCGCTGGCGGAGGTGGCGTATTTGCTGAGTTATGGTCGAAAACTCTCATTGATAATCTTCCGCCGCTTCCTATACAAAACAATATTGAACTCAACGTCTGGATGGATTCTTTTGCAGATGACTTTTATAACCATTGTGAAGAAATGGCAAAGGAAAATGGCGGTCTGTTCCTCGACAAATTTTATGAAGAGGGGTCTTATGCGACGTTATCCGTTATCTGGAAAATATCACCGTCTTCATGTCGATGGATTATGTATGGCGATAGCACCGTCTTTTGTTATAATTTCCGTACAAAAGAATTGAGGAGTTCCGTTCAATCACTATCCAAATATGATGAACCTCCGTTCTTGCTTTGCACAATTTCTCAGACTGAGGATGACGGTTTTGTATCTGGAGTGTTTGAATCGTTGGATAAAGACTCTATTGTGTTTGTCTGTAGTGACGCACTATCTCATTTTCTTTTGATGCTTTACCAACTGGAGAATAAAGACAGATACCAGACATCTATAAGAGATTCTTTAGAGTCGCATACAAAGACATCCAACTTCATAAAGATGGCCTCGCATTCAGGAATCTCGTTTGAATGTGTATTAAACAAAATCCTTTCATCTGATTCCAATGCCTCTTTTGCGAAATCTCTTTATGCTTATGAGGAAGATGGTTTGTTAGGTCATGATGATTATTCTTTTGCTTACATAAAAATGTAAAGATTATGTATCCTTCTTTAGGTGAATATATAGAATCTGTAAAATATGCTGCAGACAATCTTGAAAAACTGAAGCATTTAACCCCTGTATTGAAGACAAATGGTGATCCTTATTATTCTCAAGGAAATTATGCTGTTGTGTTCAAAATGCGGGATGCTGACGGTAAATTTTATGCGATGAAATGTTTTACCCAAGAAGTCGCACAACGTGAAGAACGCTATAAATTGATCGCGGATCAGTTGAAGTATGAAAATTCAGATTATTTTGTCTCAATAGAGTATATAGAGAAAGAAATTTTTGTCTCGTCTAATTTTACTGATGAGACGGAATTCCCTGTCCTCCTTATGGAATGGGTAGACGGTGAGCCTCTTGACGCTTATATCAGACACAATATCAAGGATAAAGACAGTTTGTCGTTGCTGAGTTATCGTTTTGGTTGCTTTGCACAATGGTTGTTGAGTCAGCCATTTGCTCACGGTGATATCAAACCAGACAATATACTTGTCCGTGGGGATGGCACACTTGTAGCTATCGATTATGATGGAATGTATGTGCCTGCAATGGAAGGACAAAAGGCAGAGGAGAACGGGACACCGGATTTCCGTCATCCCAAACGTACGTTAGAGATTTTCGATGAGCATATTGATGATTTCACACTCGCCTCTATGGCTCTCGCTTTGGAGGCGATCGCTCTTGAACCTTCTTTATTGTATGAATTTTCGCCCAAAGACAGACTTCTTTTCAGTGAATCTGATTTCCTTGATATATCTGAAAGCAGATTGTTGCAAAGATTATTAGGAATGCTTCACACTGAGAACATGCTTAATCTGTGGACGCTATTCTTTGTCGCTTATAAAAAGATGACCATTCCTGCATCTTTGCGAGATTTATTCAGAATGAGATTGCCTGATGGCAAGTGTCCGCAAATCAAGAAACCAAAATCATTAAACGAACCAAAATCATTAAAACAAACAAAACAAAAGAAAGAAGACACTTTGTCTTTCACTGTCGGCGGCGTGTCGTTTAAGATGATCAGAATCGAGCATGGCACTTTCATGATGGGGGCGACTCCTGAAATGGAAGAACATTATTACGATGAAGAACCTGTTCATGAAGTGACCATTTCCAAAGACTATTATATTGGAGAGACTCAAGTGACGCAAGAATTATGGCAAGCGGTGATGGGAAATAATCCTTCATACTTTAAGGGAAATAATAACCCGGTAGAGAATATTTCGTGTTTTGATTGTTGGAAGTTTATATGGAAATTGAATGAGCTTACTGGAAAACATTTCCGTCTTCCTACAGAAGCCGAATGGGAATATGCGGCACGAGGAGGAAATAAAAGCCGTCATACCCAATATTCAGGAAGCGATGACATTGATTATGTCGCATGGTATTGGGATAATTCAGGAAGACAAACACATCCTGTAGCAAAAAAATCGCCAAACGAACTTGGATTGTACGATATGAGCGGAAATGTTTGGGAATGGTGTGATGATTTGTATGGAGCTGGTTATTATGCAAAATCCCCATCTGTTGATCCGCCGGGATCCTCATCTGGCTCTGACCGTGTGCTGCGTGGTGGTAGCTGGGGGTGCTATCCGGGGAACAGCCGATCTTCCCGTCGCTACAGAAAAACTCCGGAGTACAGGCATTACTGCTACGGTTTTCGTCTTGCCCTTTAGGAATTCACTTCAAAAAGAAGTTGATTGTAGAATACATTTTTTTATATTTTAACCAATTATGTTAACGGATAGCAATAGGTCTAAATAAATTGGGCATATTGACATTTATTTGATTTATGATTTGTATGAATGCTCATCTATTGTCTACATTTTCATGATCAAATCCAGGAGGCGTATTCTTAAATTCTTCAGGATCTTGAAATAGAATATTTTGTTTTTGAAAATCTCGTAATTTATCTATGTCTAAATTGTAAGTTAGAATTGTGTCATTTTCGCCTCCTTTTACTTTGAGAGGTGTCATTTCAATAGTCTTTTTGGGTATGGAGATTTGAGAATCTCCGTATTCAGAAGTATTGGCTTGAACAAAATAACAATGTAAATCTCTACATGTGGATTCTACAATATTTTTAAAGTAAGGAATGTCTTTGTTATATTCTATAGCAAATAATATGTCGATTTTTGATTTAAATAGAGCTCGATGATTGATATCTGCTAATTCATAGCAATTAAACACAGTAAATGTAATGCCATGCCATTTAATTAAATGATATAACTGTGGCGATAATTGTGGTATTTTATTATGATATTTTAGAATTTCCTTCTGTTCTATTGGAGAATAATGATTTTTTAATCGAAATATTGGTAAAACATCATCAACTCCATTAGAGTCAGTAAATGGTAATAAAACGACAGAGAAATTATAACAATAATTATTGATTAGAATATGCTCTAAACCGAAAATAATTATTTGACGTTTCTTTAGTGCATGTTCTGCATACATATTTATAAATGCCCAAGGAACAGAAGTTTCTGGCAAAACAAAACAATTAACCTTTTCCCTAGTAGCTAAGTTTAATAATCTATTATGTCTTTGTAATTTCGTCCAATTATTATTGGAGTTGCCTTTCATTGCGTTAATTATATCTTTATAAATTAGTTTTATGTTGGAAAGACCTATTTTCATTTGGTTTTCATTTGGACTTATTGTATGAAATTCAATTGTGTCAATTTTTGTTTTTGAGTTATCTGTTTTTACATCATCTGTTTTGTATACTATTTTATCTATCAATTTTTTATATTCTTCGTGTGGATTTGAATTTTCATTTGCACTTTTGTATAAAATATTAAAAAACTTAAAGATTAATTTTTCATAGCTTCTGATAAGTCTTGGATTTTTATAGCTATTTATAGTATTTTCATCATATTCGATATTTGTTTTTAAACATTTTTCTATGATGTTTTTTTCTATAATGTTTTCAGGACAGTTTTTCGAATAGATAATTAAAGGTAATGGCATATATTGTCGTCTTGAAAGATATGATTTTCTTATTTTTTTTGCCATTTCGATTACTGAAAAATTGTCTATATCTACTATAGATATTTCATTTTCAGGAAATATACTGTAATTCAATGAAGTAGCCATTGATAAAGAAAATGAATTAATTACTTTTAAAGAATCTTGTAAAATCCTCGTATCATCAGTATTGTTGTAACGTAAAAGATTGATGTAGTTGTTGATTTTATTGTAAAACTTTTTAATGGAAACTTTATCTTCTGTAGCGACAAAATACGTATAAGCTTTTTCCCAAAGACTATTCATTTCTATAAAATTCTTTCCAGAAAAGAATTTAAATATACTTTGTGTCATTTTATTATTTTTTTCATTAGAGGAAAGAATTGTTTGTTTTATGATTTTCGAAAGGAATATAGAAGCTCCATATTTGTTATTTCGAATTCCTGAAATAGCTCGAAATTTATTGATTGTGTCTTCATAATCAATATTATATGCATTTTCCTCAAACGTATTATCATCATTTTCTTCTGGCAAAAGCCAGAATGCACTACTGTTTTCCTCTATCTGTTTTTGAAAATTGTCTAATAATGCTGTTGAGTAATCGGTAGAAAAGAAAAAGAATTTAACTTTATCTTTATTGAACTTCAACTTTTCATCATCATTGTATACATAACTGTTATTTAAGTCTTTAGATTTATGGATCGGAGATTTCTCATTATTAATGAATTTCTCTTCAAACCAATTTTGAACGTTTTCGTTTTGATCTAAGGTTATGTTGCTAATTACCATAAATATATCATCGACATATCGACCATAGTATATTGGCATAAAATGTTTTTTCATGGATGTGTCAAAATTTGATAAATACCAATTTGCTATTACACGAGATGAAAATAATCCAATTGGCAGTTGAATTCTTTGACTTTCTTTTTGTATTTTATCGTTATATGCTTTATATATACATTCCAAAATTTTTGTTAGGTGGCATTTTTGTTCATTTTTTTCTTTAATATCAGTTTTGATTTTATCAAAACAGATATTGGAAGAAGGAAAAAATCGTTCAAAATCCAAACAAATCAAGAGTACATTGTTTTTATTTTTAATCTGTTGTTTGGCGATTCTTATTCCATTATCTCTCCATGCTTGATATTTGTAAGCATAATTATCAAACAAACGTTCTCCTTTCTTTATAGATTTTGTTTCTGCGTCATAACATAATGTGTTTCCATAACAATTTTTTCTGATTTCATCATTTATTAAATGATATCCTTCTTTGATTATCCATAAAACGTCAATTAATAAATATTCAAGCTGTGCTTTAAAAAAATAATTAATATTGTTCTCTTCTAGATTTTTCTCTTCAAGAAATTCATCAGAATCGTTTCTAAATATATTGTCGCATGTTGTTTGGTCGCTTGTATTAGGTATCTTTTTAGGTAATATATAATAATTTATATCATTGAATGATTGTATCAAAAATTCTTTTAAATCGTCTTCATTTAAGGAAATAGCTTTGTTAATTGAGTTTGTAAAATTTTCTAATTTTTCGTCTATTTTTTCATCCTCGTATATTGCAAGTTCCCTTCTAAACAAAATGTCAGAATTGTTACTATTATAGATGTATGCTTTTAATTTTTTGTATGCTTCTTTAACATCATTTATTGTTATAATATACTCTTCCATATTGATTGTTTTTTATTGACGATATCGTTTTGTAAAATTTGTATGTTTGTTAGTGTATACACTAAGCAAAGGTACTGTATTTTCTCGGAACAGCAGAAAAAATTTAGCTGAAATAGTGAATCGTATTCTATTTTGCTACATCAATAGCGTATTCTCGCTCAATTAGTAATTTTAATTGATTGAAATTGGACAGGTTTGAAACCTGCCCCTACGGTCGAATAGACGTGTAATGGCATTTTATATGCGATAGAATCGACGACATTTCAAATCTGCCCCTACGTCATTGCATGTCTTATTCCAATGAGACGCGTGTTCACTCGTCTCTACAAATTTCTTATTGCACATTTTTTGGAAGGTGCCAAACGTATCATTTTAGCGGTAAAAATGGGTGCTGCCGATTTTTTTGTCTGTTTTGTGGGTCTGTTATCCTTATTTGTTTTTATGTTTGCGACACTGACTAAATGACTGTAAAGCTCATTATCATGAAACATACTTACAACTATTTCAAGAATTATCTATTGTCTGCATTTGCTCTCGGCTCTTTTGCCGTCGCTTCCGCTCAGACAACTTGCCTGAATGGCCGCACTGAAGGGTTTGGTCAGACTCCTCCTATTCATGTGGAGGGGAATAAACTTATGGATGAGTGTGGCAACCAGGTGGTGCTGCATGGTGTGATGGATACTCCCAACGGATATTTCAACGGTAATTTCAGTCGCTGGAATTTTGATTGGGGAAAGGGTTATGATGCACCTACGGCGATTCCTAACGTGACAGAATACTTCAAGAAGATTTTCACTGTCCTAGGATCACAGGATAAAGGTGTCTATTGCAACGTCTTCCGTCTGCATATGGATCCATGCTGGACTAATGATCCGAATAAGGAATGTATAGGAAAGGGTGGTGAACATAATATCAGCCAGTTTTCGCCTGATCGTTTGAGATATTTCCTCGACAATCTTTACTTTCCTTTGGCTAAGGAAGCCATAAAGCACGGAATGTATGTGATTATGCGTCCGCCTGGAGTCTGCCCAGAGGAGATAAAGGTGGGTGATGCTTACAATGAGTATCTGAAGACTGTATGGGATATCGTATCGTCTAACGATTCGATAAAGAAATATGAGGGAGTCATCTCTCTTGAACTTGCCAACGAGCCTGTCCGTTTGTACGACAGAAATGGAACAGAGACTGGCAATGCTCCGTGGGCTCCAAGGGATTTCTTCCAGCCTGTGCTTGATATAATCCGCAGAAATGGATTCAAAGGTATTGTGTGGGGAGCTGGCACTGGTTATCAGTCGCAGTATGGCGGTTACAAGGATTATCCGTTGGTGGATCCTCTGAATAATCTTGGCTACGCTTGCCACGTCTACACTGGCTGGTATGGAAATGCCGATGATTATGGTTCGACGCAGGGATTTATCGACCAGTTCAAGAAACAGGTTCCTGTTGTGGAGACAAATCCGGTTGTGGTCACTGAGTGTGACTGGAGTCCTGGACACGTCGTCGGCACAAATTTCGATGGATCATTGAAGTCGGAAAACCTCGGAACTTGGGCGACTGGTTCGACAAGCAAGTGGGGAGTACGTTTCAAAGCGGTGATGGATAAGTATAATCTGTCTCTCACTCTTACTGGAACGGATGATTATGTGGATATGGCCCACTATTTGGAGACAGGCGAGATCCGTTATGCTTTCTATGGCAAAGAGGGAGCGGAAGACGCGTGTGGAAAAGCATGTTGGGACTGGTATAAAGAGTATGCCAAGGTGAATTATCCGCAGTTTTGTGAAGGAGAATTGGAGCCTATCGATTGTCAGGGATTCTTCCCGTTGACGAGAGGATGCTTTAATCCGAGTATATTTGAGACAGGTACGTACAACTATAAGACAAAGACATTGATCACAGGTAAGTATGGATTTGGAGGATGGACGTACGACCTGCCGATTGATTTGAGCGGATATGATAAGTTGGTTGTCACATTGGAGAAGCCATGCGACAGGTCTGCATCATTCCGTCTGTTTGATAAAAATGATTATTGGTCAACTCCATACGCTTTCGATTTTGATGCAAATGAGACTGTCGGAGAGATAAACCTGAAGAATTCATTCAAGGGTGATAGTGGAGAATTGTTAGACCCGTCACACATTTATATCGCGGGTTTCTGGACATACGGAGGCGGTGATGGTGTGCAGATCAGGTCTATTGAGTTAGTGAAAGATCCAACAGGAAACGTGGATATTGAAAAGGATAGAGACGTTTTGAGTATTGAGTATGTGTCGCCAACGGGAATGGTTGGCAGTCAGCCATTTGAAGGAGTGAATATGGTTCGCACCGTCTACACGAATGGCGACGTTGTGGTTTCGAAAGAGTTTAGAGTATATAAATAAATTATTTATGTGTTTTGAAAAGGAGGTACGTGAGTATCTCCTTTTTGTGTCTAAATTGGTGCTCTGACCCAGTTTATATTGGTAGAAAGGATTAAATTTTCAATAACAATTCCGATTCTGTTGTTATTTTGTTACTTTTGCCCAAAATTTTTCTTGTAATGAAAAAGCAGTTAAATCTCAAGGTTGAGAATTTAAGGAAGATCACAGAGCAGCACATCCTATTGAGTTTGGTTGCTCCAAACGGTGATATGCCAGAGATAAAGGCAGGACAGTTTGTCGAGGTTAAGGTAGACAATGCTCCGACTGTGTTTTTGCGTCGCCCTATTTCTGTTCATTTCGTGGATTATGCGAAGCAGCGTCTTGATTTGCTTGTCGCTCTTGTTGGCGACGGTACTCGTAAGATGGCTACTCTTTCAGTTGGCGACGAAGTAAGTGTGTTGCTTCCGCTTGGAAATGGCTTCCCAATGCCGACAAAGGCAGGAGCCAAGTGCCTGTTGGTAGGAGGTGGTGTTGGAATAGCTCCGCTTCTATATCTTGGCGACAGACTGAAGGCGGCAGGTCATCAGGTGTCGTTCCTTCTTGGAGCCCGCAATGCTGGCGGTGTGATGCTTGAGGATGATTTCAAGAAGTTCGGAAATCTATATCTCACTACAGAAGACGGTAGTGTGGGAGAGAAGGGTTTTGTCACAAACCATTCAATCTTGGAGAAAGAGCAGTTTGACGAGATCTTTGTATGTGGTCCGACTCCGATGATGAAGGCTGTGGCCAAGTATGCATATGCTAAGAATATCGAGTGCTACGTCTCTCTTGAGAATAAGATGGCTTGCGGACTCGGAGCTTGCTTGTGTTGTGTTACTGAGGATAATAAAGGTCATAACAGATGTGTCTGTTCAGAAGGACCAGTATTTAATATCAACGAACTACCATGGCAAAATTAGAAACTAAAATAGGAGGCCTTACACTAAAGAATCCGGTGTTGACTGCATCTGGAACATTTGGTTATGGCACTGAATTTTCAGAATTTATAGATTTGTCGCGTCTTGGCGGCTACATTATAAAGGGCACAACGTTGAATCCACGTGAGGGTAATCCATACCCACGTATGGCTGAGACTCCTTCAGGTATGTTGAACTGTGTCGGTTTGCAGAATAAGGGAGTTCATTATTTGAAGGATCATATCTATCCGAATATCAAGGATATCGACTCATGTCTTATTGTGAACCTTTCAGGAAGCACCGTCGAAGATTATGCTGAGGCTGCTGAGATCATCGGCACAATGGATAAGGTGCAGGCTATAGAGTTGAATATCTCATGTCCTAATGTGAAGCAGGGAGGTATGGCATTCGGAACCACCACTCAGGGAGTGGAGCAGGTTGTGTCTGCTGTGAGAAAAGCCTATGGCAAGACTCTGATTGTGAAACTTTCACCTAATGTGACATCTATAACAGATATCGCTTTAGCTGCTGAGGCTGCTGGAGCAGATTCCGTCTCCCTTATCAACACATTGATGGGAATGGCTATTGATGCGGAGCGTAGAAAGCCATTGCTTAGCATGGTGACGGGAGGATTGAGCGGCCCATGTGTCAAGCCTGTGGCATTGCGTTGCGTATGGCAGGTGGCAAAGGCAGTGAAGATACCAGTGGTAGGTTTGGGCGGAATCATGAACGCTACAGACGCAATTGAGTTCTTCTTGGCAGGAGCGACAGCAATCGAGATCGGAACAGCAAACTTCATCGATCCAGAGACAACTGTCAAGGTTGTGGACGGAATAAATGAATATTTGGACAGACATAATTATTCGTCAATCACCGATATTATCGGTCAATTGGAGGTTTAAACTATGAGAAAGATAAGTTTTACTATTTCTATTCTGTTGGCTCTTGTGATCACAGTCCTTTTCGCAGGAGAGTTGTTTTCCAACAATGTGGAGGATCCGATTGAAGAGATACAAGAGAGAAATTGGTATTTGAATTCTATATGTGATGTTCGTCTTATGAACATTGAGAGTGATAGATTCTCATTTACTGATGCTCAGAAAGCGATTATTACCAATCGTTTGCAAAACGGAGATTTGAAACTAAGTTGTGAGATTCAGATAGCATCAAACTTGAAACTGGATGGTTTGAAGACAGTTGATGCAGAATTTGAATTTCCACAGTTGAAGATTTCCCAGCCGCTTAATATCCTTTCTGTATCCGACAGTTTGATGATAGCAAAACTTGATGTTGATTTGGCGAAGTATTATGATGGCAAAAACAAAGATGCGTTGTTTGCAGCGATCAGTAATTTTGCATCTAATAAGAGTTTCATGATAAAACCATCGTTTGAGAATTTCGCACATGAGAAAAACGATTGGGTATCAGTCGCAAAGAGACAATAAAAATATCGAGTGATATATTTTATAAAAAGCAATGACGCAAGTCATTGCTTTTTTGTTTCTATGGATATCAACCATGGCCTGATTTTCATAAATATTCATCTGAAAATCCAGATAGATATAATGAGAGGAACCAAAATAGCAGATATGACGGCGATGATTTTCATAGGCATAGATTTGGCTTTCTCAATAAGTATAGCACTGATGATATGGTATACTGCGTTAGCCGTTAACAACAACAGAATTTTGTCGTAGAATCCGACTGAAAAATAATTGAATGCAAAACAGGCTGCCATTATGATGGCGAATGCGTAACATAATACGCGGTAATGACATTTCAGTACAATGACAACCAATGTCAACCATAACAATATGGCTATATAAAGTGCAAAGAGCATTAAAAAGCCACCTCCTAGACTATCTCCGTCTGATGGACATTCCGTTAAAATTCCAGAGACAATGCATGGTATTATGGTTAATGCGAAAGATGTGGACAAACCAATAAATGCCAGTTTACGCTTTGTGAAATTGTGGTTTGTGACAATTGCGGAAATTAAAAAAGCTATAAATACCAGTAAGAATATTATTTCCATAGGCAATGTCTGTTATATACACTTAAAATATAGCCCAATAAAACCGTATGGCACAATAAAAGATGCCAGCGTCAAAGCAACTGCCGCAATCTTCATTGGCGTAGTTTGGGCTTTCTCTATAATGTATGCACAGAGAATAAAAAATGCGGTGTTTATAATAAATAAAAGTGGAGCGGTGGTGGAAGATTTTAACCTCGTATTATCTAAACAAATAATGCCGAATACAATAGCCATGTTGATGAAGAAACCGAAACTTAATACATAAAATGTGTGGGAATTCGATATGATTGTCATCATCAACATTGTTAGCCAAGGAAGGATAACAAACATATATATAATTAAAAGTATAAATCCATCACCTGGACCATCGCCAATATCAATTACTCCCATAGAACATGGAAAAATTGAAAGTAAAAATGATATAGCCAAAACTGTAAATGTCAGTTTTCGCTTGTTAAAGTATTTGATTAATAGAAAGATAATAATGGCGACGATTATGATTATTATGTATTCCATAGGCGATGTCTGCTATTTCTTGTTAATTAATTCTTTGCCTACATTATAATATCAACATTAGAAATCAGATTTTACAAATACACCTGTGTCTGGATTTCTTTCAAATGCGGAACCGTAAGGAGCATCAAGAAATGGTATAATATCAGGATCGTAATTGGCAATTGTATTGACGCTGTAAACGCCTGTGTGTTTTAGATCATCAATATAATCTTGATCTTCTTGTCCAGAAAAGAAACGCCAACCGGTATCTTCATTGCGATCTGTTTCCTCACGGTACATATATTCAACCTTAAATCCTTCACATACAATGTAGTCAGTGGCTAAACAACCACCTCCTCCAATGGGGCTATCTACTAATTTGATTATCTCGTTTGCTTTTTTCTTGAATACTTTCTTCATACGTTAAAATGAGTGACGAATTTATATAAATATTTATCTATTTTAATCTCGTTTCTAACAGCTTTTTCAATTTACTATGGACTTCAGATAATTCATCGCAATACATTTCTAGTAATCCACGATAGAATGGACGGCATGGAATATCATATCCTTTCCACATTGCGACGAAGGTATGAGTTATTTCATCGAGAATATGTTTTATGTCGTCTGGATAAATATTCTGAGATTTTTTTATCGTATTGCTAAAATTATCAAATGTATGACTAAAACTTTGTGCTACTTCTATTTCGTCAGGAGGATTTATAACTTTGTCAAATTCGACAGAAACCAAATGACAAAGTTCTCCAAGTTGCATATAAGTGCGTCTTATCTCTTCTATTCTTGTTTTTGGTGATGTTTGGGGATGTTCTTTTCATATTCTTCCACCATAGATGTTAGAAGATCTAACTCAATGGCATCCTTGCATGTGATAGGAGTGTCGTCGTTTACCAAGGATTTCAATTCTTTTATACGTTCCTTTATAGCTTCATAAGCTGTTTTAGTTTTAATTTTTGTCATATCTCTCCTGTTTATTATTGTCCCTAACCAACACTAACCCAAGCGAGTGCGTAGAGCAAGCGTTAAAAAACACGTTTATAGACTCCTTATTATTTTGTGACTTCTTTGCATATTCTCTTTCTTTGTCTTGATAATCACGATTTTATCGGATATTCCGCCTAAATCGATTATATTGTCTGATCCTGATAGATCTTTTTTTGTAAAAAGGATTTTTCCGTCGACGGAATAGATTGTCAATTCGTCGCAAGCGGGAGCATGTAGTTCATCGCCATTGATAAAGCATACAGGTTCGGTGGAATGGCTGATGTTTTTTGCTGAAGTTTTTTGTGTCACTTCCAATTCTCCGATTAAATTGGCTCCTAGATCAGAGTTGTATTGCGACGATGGGTTGCCAAACTGTATGCAGTAGAGATTGTTGTCTTTGGTGAAATCTCCAAGTTCTGAAATACGCATATATAATTGATATTTGCCGATCTCTACGTCGTTTGGAAGAGTTATTGATGTGGTAGTCTCGTCAGATATGCGTGATAACCAATTGCGTGGATCAATCTCGTCATTTGGAAAAATCTCATACTTATGATTTTCTCCCGACAGAATAAAAGACACTTTCTTTTTCTTTGTCAGATTTGCAAATCCCATATTCACTATTCTCAAGGTGATTGGAATTTCCTCATTTTGAGCGACGGAATCAGGAAGCACAGACTTGCGGAGTATGAACCTGTAGCCTAAGTGGTTGGCGACGTAGGTATAGCCGTCGCAGCCGGAATATTCCGCGTCGTTGCCATTGAAAATCATATCTTTCCATCCGAGAATTGTTGGTTGATGCCATTCGTAGTTGAGGTAAGAAGTATGGGTGCGGAATCCTTCGACAGAAATATACTCAGGCGTATTAATCGGATTTTCTCCATTATTATTAGCCACAAGTTCACCTCCATACGGAGTGTGTTGTGAGTATTTTTCCAACCATTTCACCATCATTTCCCGCGTCAACTTATGTCCTGAAGCTCCCATTCCGATTGTTCCCAAATCACTGTCGGATCCTAAATATCCATCGTTATACATGCCGACGCGATAGATAGTGTCTTTCTTTTCTGCCAGTGCCTGTTGGAATTTCTCGGAATCAATATCAAATCCGGAATAGTCGTTTCCATCGGTTATTTTAAGCCAATAAGCCACGATATCCGGACGACGGACGCCGATCTTTATCTCTGGAGGAGTAGCTTCAAGCAACGTCTGCAACGCTTCCGCTATATTGGCGTTTGTGCCATTTGCACTTGAATGCATCTCTCCCCAGCTTCCATACATTCCTAGCTCAACGTAGGTGATGACATCTGTGTTGCGGGAATAGACTTCCGCTAATTGCTTCAGATGAGTAAGAATCACACTTTGGTCAGGATCACAGTTTTTCGTGCCGTTATACCATGGATCGTATGCAAAACGTACGATAGTGCTATGTCCTCTCTTGCGAACATCGTCGAGCATATCCTCGAAAGCATCGAGCATATCCTGAGTCAATGGTTTTGAAACTCCGTATAGCGTGTCTCCCGTCTCCTTATCGATAGAGATGACGGCATTGCTTGAAAATTCAGAAATATCCATTCTCAGATGGGTGATGTTTCCCCATGTGTTCGACGGTGCGTTTCCCTCCGCCGTGAAATGTTTGCTGACTGGACGGTAAAAACCAATATGTGGATTTTCAATACTTTCCAAAGCGTCTGTGTAATTCAGATCTTGGAGGATTGGTTTTGCCGACGATATTGACAGCAGACTGTAGAATGATAATGTGGCAAGAATTATTTTCTTCATATCATAAATGATTTGTTATCAAAAATATAAAAAATCGCATATTTATTGAGCTGCTGACACTATTTTTTGCGGAAATCATTTGGCGTTGCACATTACTTATTCTACATTTTTGATTATTTTTGTGGATTATTAGAGTATTTAGCATGAAGGTTATGAAAAGATTTTCACTATTTATATTTATTCTTGCGACATCGCTTTTGACTGCATTCGCTGAAGACGCGTCTGTGCTTTATTTCGCCAAGCACAGTCCTGTGCGTCATAATCTCAATCCGGCGTTTATGCCAGAAGGCTACAAAATATATGTCGGAATGCCAGGATTGTCGAATATAGACGTGAATGTTGGTAACAACTCCTACGTCCTCAGCGACTTCTGCAAGATAAAGAATGGCGAGATTTATTCCGTCTTCGATAATGATCCTATTATCGGAATCAACAGTGTGCTTTCGGAGGCGAAAAACACAGTCAAGGCAAATGCTTCCACATCAGTCAATTTCCTTAATTTCGGCTTCACATTCAAGGAGAAACATTTTGTAAATTTCGGAATCTCAATGAAAACGGATGTTTCGGCTTCTGTACCGTCTCCATGGATCAAATATATGTTTGACACTGAGGACTTGACCAAATTGTCTGGTTCATTCGATTTGAGCCGTACCACAACTGATGTGAATCTATATTCTGAATTTGCTTTGGGTTTTGCTGACAAATTGGATGAGAGACTTACCGTCGGAGCGAAATTCAAATATCTTATGGGGCATGTCAGCGCGCATATGGATTTGTCGGAACTGAAAGTGGAGATGGATTATAATGAATGGATTCTGAAGGGAAGGGGAGAGATGTACGTCTCTTGGCCGGTTCTTCAGATTGAGAATACCGACAATGGCCAGCTATATTTTGATATCACTCAGAAAGAGATCAAGAATGAAAAAGGAGAAGTTGTTGATTACGAGTATGATATCGATCCAAAGGATTTTTTCAAGCCACAAGGTCATGGATTTGCGGTAGATTTGGGAGCGACGTATAAGTTGCTCGACAATCGTTTGACACTATCGGCAAGTTTGCTTGACTGGGGATTCATCAACTGGTCAAAATCCGCTCAGAGAATAGTGTTGGATGCTGACGCAGGTTTTGAGTTTGAAGCTGCCAACATGCAGGAAGATGATGATCCGATTGATATGATCAACCTTTTGCTTGATGAGTTCAACAAAGTGGAATTCAACAAGTTCTATTATGCGGATACATCGAATAAACTTTCATACAGCACGAATTTGACAAAAAAATTGTTCATAGGAGGAGAATACTCATTCTTGGAAGACAAGATAAGTGTGGGCTTGTTGTCGAAGATGTATATGGGAAAATGCAGGACGAGAGAAGAGTTTTCTATATATGGCAATTTTCGTCCACACAGATTTGTGGATTTGTCAGTAGGTTATGATTTTGTGACAGGAGCCGCACATAACATCGGACTAGGAGCAAACTTCAATCTTGGCCCGGTCAATCTGTTCATAGCTGCTGATCAGATTCCATTGAAGTGGAAAGGAGGATTGCCAGTGCATACAATGGGAACACATGTCTCGACAGGTATGAATTTTCTGTTTGGATGGACAAAGGGTAAAGACAAAGGAGAGAGACGGGAGTATATAGATAATTATGAGGAAGTTGAAGATAGTGAGGTTGAGGATTGAATATAATCATGATTGACAACTTCAATTTAACATTTTTTAGGAATTTTTATTCGACTATACGTCATTTTATTCCCGATGAATTGGTATTTTTGTAACGTACAAAGGGATGGATAAGTTTTATGAATTACCTTAATGGTGATTAGGACTATAAAAAGTATAATGGGGGGATTTGATATGTGTGGGGGAAAATTCTTTTTGTAACGGTTCTAATATTTCCAGCGATTATTATTTAGTCATCAAGTAGAGGTTCCATTATTTGTGTATGGAGTCTGTATGGATATGATGGAATAATTCTAATCCTTTTGAAAAAAGTAAAATTTTGACACACTACTTATAGTGTGTGTTGAGAATTTTGTATTCTCCGTTCTAATACTAACCCTACCGTCGCCCTCTGTTCTGATTACTAAACCTTCGATCTATCCGCCTATGACAAGCAGTCATGGGCTTTTATTTTGTCAATTCTCAATTTTTTGTTCGGTTCCTAACAGGTGGATGATTATCCTTCCCAGTGCGTATTCTTTCTCATTATAGCCTGCCAAAAGCTTTCCTTTTGTCATATCGTCGATGCATTTTCCGACAGCCAATGATTTAACAATAAATGGGTTGCCGTTATATAATGTTGTCCATGGACAGCAAAGATAATTAGGACAGTATGCCTTATTTTCAAATTTCAACCAGCTTCCATCGTTCATTATAAGTTTTACAATGCGATATCGTTGTTCTGTCATATAATAATTTAAATTTGGATCTGTGAGTATTGTATTCAATATATCTTTCGTAATCTTTATCGTGTCGAGTTTAGCCGATAGATTACGCAAGTCATTTATTTTTATTATGTAAATGAAATCCTCATCTTCATTGATAAAACTGAAATCTTCACTGAACAAGAACAATTCATTTTGTGATTCTTTGAAAGATTCTAGTTTGCTATCAATCTCATCTTTAATTTTTTTTACATCTTTATCTGTCAATTCAAATGGAATTGTGTCAATTATGCCACACATTGCTCTGTAGGAATATAGAAGCAAATTTTCAGTTGATGATTTAGTAATCTTACGTGGCATTTCTTTTAGTATGTTTCCTTCTCCATAAATCGTTTTCTCATCAACGATAAAATGTTTGTTTTTTAATTTGTAGACGATTTTGAATCCGTCTGTGTAACCATCTTCGCATCCTATAGTGCCTCTTTCGATAATTAATTTACTAATTTGTTTGTCTTTCAAATTGGCAAGATTTTCAACATATGGCTTAATGGAGTCGATTTCTTGGTTTATTTGATATTTGTCGAAGTTTTCGTCGCACATATATACTCCATTATGATCTTTCCATACGTAATTGAGATCTTTGTCTGAATCGAGGTATCTGTACCAATTTCCAGAATTTCCATCCTTGCAATATATACTGTTATATCTGGCATAATAGTAGATTCCATTATAGTATGTCATGGAATTATAGAGAGTATCTTTCTCTTTCGCATTTAATTGGATTGGTCTTTCTGCACGCATCTTGTATGCGGTAATGATTTTTCCGCTTAATTTGCACAAGTATCCCAGATTGGTTAATAACCATGAGTCGTTTCCTTTTGTATATTCATAAATAATGTTTCCATATAAACTATCTTGAAATTGAAGTGTGTTAGTTTTTTTCTCGATTGGATAGGTTTGTGTATTGATTTCACTAAACGAAATTTCGTCGTTGACAGATTTCCATATTTTAGATTCAAGGTCTGCTTTAAGCGTACCGTTTCGATAATCATAAATATAAATATCGTTGTTTTCTGTTATTGTCATGTTTGCAGGTTTCCTCCTGACAATTTCAAATGAATCTCTTATCGTTCCTGCAGGAGTCGCAAACGAGGCATAATTGAAAATAAATAAGAATATTGTTAAGAATGTGAGTTTCAGATATTTTATATATGATTCCATTGTTTCGCGATGTGAAATGTTATATGATTTGTTATGCTAATTTAATTGAAATTTGAAGAAAAATCAAAATAGCTGGATATAAATTAACGTGAGTTTGACGAATTGTAAATAATGTCAATTTGACGAATTATTGTAATGTTACTAGATAATCCCATAAAGGGAATGTCCCTCCCGTCATAATATATCTACCGATATATTACACATAACGGTGTAATTAGTGTTGTTTTATTATTGCTTCTCAAATTTAACTATACTACAATATCACGTAGTGATTACATATAGGTAGATATGATATATTGTGTGATTTAGGAATCTTCCGATCAGACAGCAAAATTTTATAAAACATAAAAAAAGCACGGACCATTTGGTCCGTGCTCAATTATGAATTATGCATTAATAATTATGCATTATTTAGCCTGCTCAAGAGCAAGAGTCTTAGTTGGCTGATCGCAAACCTCTGATGGTCCCCAGTACTGGATTGGGCCAGGGTAAACGAATGCAGTCTCGATTGCCCAAGTAGCGCGGTTCTCAGCAAGTTTCTTGAATGGAGCACCGTCTAGCTCAACCAATGCCTTGCGGATAACTGGCTTCATTGCACCGTGACGCTTCTCCATGTTCATCATCTTTGTTACAGGCACACCACCAGCGATCCACTGGTCAGCAGGAGCTGTTGTGTTCTTGATCAAAGACATGTAACCAGTCTTGCCAGCAGCCATCAAACATGCTGCGTTGAATCCTAGTGAGTAGCAGTAGTCAGCATCGAAGTTAGAAGGAGCTGCGCAACGTCCCTCGTAACCGAAGAAGTGACCTAGACCAGAGAACTTACCTGAGTAAGAACCTGCAGCCTTTCTCTTAGCCAACTCAGTCTTAACCATCTCGATAAGAAGCTTCTCTGTCTCGATTAGAGATACCTGTACGTTTCCGTGAGGGTCACGCTCTAGAGTAAGCTGCTTCTGTACGAAATCAGGAAGAGATGCGTATACTGATGCAGAGTTAGAAGAAAGCTTCTTAACTGCTGCTGGAACATCACCGTTAGTCTCAGCTAGAAGGTCGTTCAACTCCTTGATAAGAACCTTCATCTCAGGAACGAACTCGATAAGACCTTCTGGAATCAAACATACACCGAAGTTGTTACCCTTAGCAGCACGTGCAGCTACAGTGTCAGCGATGTTGTTTACGATCTGAGCAAGAGTCATCTTCTTAGCCTCTACCTCCTCTGATACGATACAGATGTTTGGCTGAGTCTGAAGACCACACTCAAGAGCGATATGAGATGCTGAACGACCCATCAACTTGATGAAGTGCCAGTACTTCTTTGCTGAGTTAGCATCACGCATGATGTTACCGATAACCTCTGAGTAAACCTTACATGCTGTATCGAAACCGAATGAAGTCTCGATCTCATCGTTCTTAAGGTCACCGTCGATAGTCTTAGGACAACCGATCACCTGGATACCTGTATTCTTCTGTAGGTAGTACTCTGCAAGTACACATGCGTTTGTGTTAGAGTCGTCACCACCGATGATAACGATAGCCTTGATACCAAGCTTATTGCAAATCTCAATACCCTTGTCGAACTGCTCTGTCTCCTCAAGTTTTGTACGGCCAGAACCGATGATATCGAAACCACCTGTGTTGCGGTACTCGTCGATGATATCAGCTGTTAGCTCGATGTACTTGTGATCAACTAGACCTGAAGGGCCACCCAAGAAACCGTAAAGCTTAGCGTTCTTGTTCATTGACTTAAGACCGTCGAACAAACCAGAGATTACGTTGTGTCCACCAGGAGCCTGACCACCTGAAAGGATAACACCTACGTTCATATCCTTCAATGAAAGTGGTGTGTTAGATGCCTCGAATGTAACTACAGGCATACCATAAGTATTAGGGAATAGCTTCTTGATCTCTGCCTGATCTGCTACAGACTCAGTAGCCTTACCTTCCTTGATAGCTACGTTACCCTTCAAAGCCTTTGGAAGCTTTGGCTGGTATGCAGCTCTTGCGATTTGCAATGCACTCTTTGCCATTGTTTTTCTTATTTAAATGTTATTTGTTTCTTATTCTTCTTCTTCCTTCATGTTGTGGAATACTGCCTGTACGTCATCATCCTCCTCTAGTTTGTCAAGGATCTTCTGTACAGCCTCACGCTGCTCTGCAGTAACCTCCTTGTAGTCGTTTGGCTGATACTCAAATTCAACTGATTTGATCTCAAAACCGTTCTCCTCAAGGTATGCCTGGATCTTGCTGTTGCTCTCGAATGGGGCAGAGATGAAGATTGTCTTGTCTTCTTCGTCGCGCTCAACCTCCTCAACATCGTAGTCGATCAACTCAAGCTCGAACTCTTCCATGTCAAGACCTTCCTTGTCTGCAACTGTAAACATACACTTGTGCTCGAAAAGGAATGAAAGGCTTCCCTGTGTACCCAACTGTCCACCGTTACGGTTGAAGTAGTTACGTACGTTTCCTACTGTACGAGTTGTGTTGTCTGTAGCTGTAGTGACGAAGATTGCGATACCTGCAGGTCCGTATCCTTCATAGATAACCTCCTTGTAATCAGCAGTATCCTTGTCAGTTGCTCTCTTGATTGCTCTTTCGATGTTGTCTTTTGGCATGTTCTCCGACTTTGCAGTCTGGATCAATGCACGTAGACGTGGATTTCCGTCAGGGTCTGGACCTCCTGCTTTTACAGCAATTGTGATTTCCTTACCAATCTTTGTAAAAGTCTTGGCCATGTGGCCCCATCTTTTAAGCTTTGTGGCTTTGCGGTACTCAAACGCTCTTCCCATATTGTTATTTATATTTATCTAATTTTTGCTTCTAGTTTTGTCTCGAAATTCTTGATCAACTTGTTCATGATTCCGTCGATCTGAGAATCTGTCAATGTCTTCTCCTCATCTTGAAGGATGAATGAAACGGCATATGATTTCTTTCCGAAATCAAGAGTCTTGCCTTCGTATACGTCAAATAGATAGACGTCCTTAAGCAGTTTCTTTTCTGTGTCGCGTGCTATCTTCTCGATCTCTGCGAATGTTGTCTTCTTGTCGATAAGAAGTGCCAAGTCTCTCTTAACCTCAGGATACTTAGGTATGTCATAGTATGTCACATTGTGGTTCTTCATCTCGCCCATCAATGCTGTCCAGTTGACATCCGCATATTCAACCTCCTGTGAGATGTCCATCTTCTTGCAAAGCTCCTTGGATACGATTCCAAGTGTCACAAGTATTTTTCCGTTAGACGTAGTGATCTGCAAACCATAGCTCAACAAATCGTCTGAATACTCAACCACTCTTGTCTTCTCCTGTTTGATTCCAAGACGTTTGAAGATATTGTTGACGTATGCGCGAAGTGTGTAGAATGATGCTTTCTGCTGTGGCTGTGCCCAGTTCTGCTCACTCTTCATACCTGTAAGCCACATACCCAAATGGTAATCCTCTGAATATGGCTTCAACGGATTCTCTGCTGTCTGCTGTGCGTTTGCATTGTAGTAGTAGCAGTTTCCGAATTCGTAGAATGCCAAGTTAGGGCTTCTACGGTTGATATTGTAGCTGATGTTCTCAAGTCCACCGAATAGCAAAGTCTGACGCATGCAGTTCAAATCTGTGCTTAGTGGGTTCATCAGCATGATTCTGTTTTCTCCCTTGAAAGTCTCGCAGTTGTCGTAGTAAGCCGACTTTGTCAACGAGTTGTTCAGGATCTCATTGAATCCCATTCCTGTAAGCTGTTCAGAAATCAAATTCTGAAGCTTGTAGCTGTTCACTTTTGGTGAGAATGACAATGAAGATTTGACAGACAAATCAGGAGTGACGTTGTTGTATCCATATATACGTAGGATATCCTCGATCACGTCGCACTCTCTCTGGACGTCAGCTCTGTAGTTTGGAACTGAGACAGTGAACTCGTCGTCGTTTTCATTTAATATTGAGATCTCAAGACCAGCCAAGATTGTGCGAACCTCATCTTTTGCGATTTCCTTACCGATCAACGAATTGATTCTGGAATAATGCATGTTCACAATGAATGGCTTGATCTCCTCTGGATAGATGTCTGTGATTTCAGAAGAAATTTCTCCGCCAGCGACCTCCTTGATCAGCATAGCCGCATATTTGATGACTTCGATGTTGCAGGCAGGGTCGCAGCCTCTCTCATATCGGAAAGACGCGTCTGTGTTCAGACCGTGGCGACGGGCTGTCTTTCTTACGTATACAGGGTTGAAGTATGCGCATTCCAAGAAAACGCATTTTGTAGATTCTGTCACACCTGAGTTCAATCCGCCAAACACACCGGCGATACAAGAACCACCGTTAGCGTCGCAAATCATCAAGTCGTTTGCGTTAAGAGAACGCTCCACACCATCTAGGGTAGTGAACTTTGTTCCCTCAGGCAACGTCTTGACAGAAAGTGCGCCACCGGCGATTTTGTCAGCGTCGAAGCAGTGAAGTGGCTGGCCTACACCGTGTAGAATGAAGTTAGTAACGTCTACTACATTATTAATAGGGTGGAGACCGATTGCCGACAACGACTCCTTCAACCAGTCAGGAGACTCCTTGACTGTTACATTATTGATAGTGATTCCCGCATAGCGAGGACAAGCCGTAGAGTTTTCTACTGTCACTTTCACTTCACGGTTGTGGTTGTCAACCTTGAAATCAGCAGTAGATGGTTTAGTCAGTTTGTGTGCTGGACCGTGGAAAGCGAAATAAGCGGCCAAATCACGAGCGACGCCGTAGTGAGAAATAGCATCAGAACGGTTTGGTGTGATATCCACCTCGATGATTGTGTCGCTCTGTCCACCATAGTAATCTTTGGCAAGCATACCGACTTTCGCGTCAGCTGGAAGCTCAATGATACCGTCGTGGCTTCCGCCGATACCGATCTCGTCTTCAGCACATAGCATACCATAGCTCTCAACGCCACGAAGTTTGCCTTTCTTGATAGTGAATGTCTTGTCTCCGTCAGGCAATGAAGTGCCGATAGTAGCGACGATAGTCTTCAATCCCTTACGGCAGTTAGGAGCACCACATACAATCTGTAGCAACTCTGCATCCCCAACGTTCACCCTAGCCACATGCAAGTGGTCTGAGTTAGGGTGTTCTTCACATTCAACAACTTCACCGATTTTTAGACCTTCTGACAATTCAGGAGATGCCGACTCAACAGTGCCGACCTCTAGTCCAATAGATGTAAGAATTTTAGCAATCTCTTCTGGCGACTCAGTGATATCGATGTATCTTTTGAGCCAATTGTATGATATATTCATATTAAATATGTTATCATTTTATCAAAAAACTAGCACAAAATTATAAATAAATTTCTTTTAAACCACTATAAAAGGAGTCAAAACGTATTTTTATGGTTATTTTTCCGATATAAATTTGAAATGTGTCTTATTTTTTATATTTTCGCACAGATTTTGAATTTTGAAGTAATTAGAAACAGAAATGTCAGATAAAGAATTGGAAAGAGCACAGGCTCTGGAGGCAAAAGAGAGAGAGCAGCAGGAGCAACAGCAGGCTGCTGAGTTCAGTGAGTCAATGGAGAAGGTAGAGAACGTATTGACAAGTTCAGAGGCCTTCATTGAGAATAACAAGAAACCATTGCTAATCGCTTTGGGTGCTGTTGTAGTTGTTGTACTTGGTTTGATTTGGTTCCTTAAGAGCCATAATGAAAAGAAAGCGGAGGCTAACGATGCAATCTACAAGGCACAGTCTTGGTTTGAACGTGATTCATTCCAGTTGGCATTGAGTGGAAATGAAGATTTCCAGGGCTTTGAGGAGGTTGCTGAGCAGTATTCAAGTACTCCTGCCGGAAATTTGGCATGTGCTTATGCGGGAATCTGTTATAAGAATCTTGGTAAGAACGATGAAGCTATCAAGTATTTGAAGAAATTCTCTGCTGGTGATAATTTGGTTTCTCCAGCTATCTACGGTGCAATTGGAGATTGCTTCTTCGATTCAAACAATACAAAAGAGGCGGAGTCATATTATAAGAAGGCAATCGACTCAAAAAACAATATGATTGCTCCGTTGTATACATATCGTCTTGCATTGCTTTATTTCAATGATGGAAAGAGCGAAAAGGCGGTTTCTTTGATGGAAAGCTTGAAAGATAATTATCCACAGAGCAATGAAGCTCGTGATGCTGACAAATACATCCAGTATTTCCAGAGCTTGAAGAAGTAATTTTTGAAATATTGATTATATGCCTCCTTTTGTGTCATACAATAGGAGGCTTTTAAATTATAGGTTATGTCCACAACTAATTTATCTGCTTACGACGCAGACAGAGTTCCTCACGCAGGAGGAATGAAATTCGATATTATTGTTTCTGACTGGAATTCAGAGGTGACATTCGCATTGTGTAAGGGTGCGGTGGAGACATTGAAGAAACATGGCGCTTTCGACAAGGACATTCGTGTATTTCATGTTCCTGGCAGTTTTGAACTTGTTTATGCAGCAAAGAAAAGTTGCCAGTGTAAGGATGTAGACGCTGTTATTGTGCTAGGTTCTGTTGTCCGTGGTGGCACACCTCATTTTGACTATGTATGCCAGGGCACAACAAATGGTATCGCAGCTTTGAATGCAGAGGGTGTAAAACCTGTTATATTTGGTTTGCTCACTACTGATAATATGCAGCAGGCACTTGATCGTGCTGGTGGATCTCTTGGAAACAAGGGAGTGGAGTGTGCTCAGACTGCTATCCGTATGGTAGGATTCACTTGTGATATAGATGAGAATGCCTGTGTCTCATTGTGATAAATAAAATCAGTCTTATTTAATTCTAAGATTATGAGGACAATACTTCATGCTTTAGGTATAGATGATGAAGACAAGGATGAAAACTATTTTCGGTTGTTCTCATTCTTGTTCATTCAATTTGTGTTGGTCTCAATAAATCTTTTTGCTGGATTTGTGACAAATTCAATGTCATTAACAGCATGTGTCGGATATCATCTGACAAATTTATTTCTTATAGGTGATGATGTCGCAAAAAAGATTTTTCCGGATACAAGAGCGTCACGGATAGGCCGAATTATAGTAGTGATTTTTGATTCTATTATGGCTTTCGGTTTTTCTGCGATTGTCATTAATGAATTTTTTGTCAGACTTTATTCTCCAGTTTATTTTTCTGAACCATTTGTATGGACGATGCTTATCACATCTATGGTTTCTACAATTAAAAGTTTTATCTATGGTTTTTGTAGTCACAGGGTGTGGAAAGAGTCAATTGTGTCATTACTAGTCTTTGTGTCGATGATCCTGATGAAGATATTGGATTTTCAGGCGATAGATTCGTATGTCGGATTGGGAGTCTCTTTGTTTGTTGTTTTTTTGTCAATTAAAATGATTGTCAGAGTATGGAATCATCGGAAAAGTTTTTAAGAGAATCGGGGATTCGCCCAACTTCGACCAGGGTGCTGATTTGGGAGAAAATCAATGAAGTTCCATTTGCATTTTCTCTTACTGACATAGAAAATTTGATTCCTGACATTGATCGTTCTACAATATTCCGCACTTTGGTAGTCTTTGAGGAACATCATCTTCTTCATTCCATTGCTGATGGTAGTGGCGCGCTAAAATATTGTGTCGCAAAGTCAGAGGAAGAGCAGCATGTACATATCACATGTAATATATGTCATCATACTTATTGTTGCAAATCATTATTGGTGCCAAAGGTAGAGGTGCCTGAAGGATTTCAGGTGATAGAGACGAGTTATGTGATAAAGGGAATTTGTGGAGAATGCAGTAAAAAGATTTCTAAATATGGCTATGATGGACGTCAATAATATGATTGATATTATAGATGCAATAGGTGTATTTGCATTTGCGATCAGTGGAATCCGTATGGCGGCAAATAAAGGTTTTGATTTGTTTGGAGCATTTGTGGTTGGTTTTGCCACTGCAATTGGAGGAGGAACAATTCGAGATTTGTTATTAGGTGTCACACCGGTATGGATGACGAACTCTCTTTATGTTACGATGACAATTTTGGCTTTGCTGTTTGTGGTTGTATTCCGCAAGAGACTCATTCATATGAATGTGACATTGTTTATTTTCGATACATTCGGTTTGGCTTTATATACAGTCGTTGGCATAGAGAAAACATTGGCCATGGAATATGTTTATCCTTGGTGGGTGCCTATTACTATGGGAACACTTGGAGGTGCAGCCGGAGGCATAATCAGAGATGTCCTTCTAGCGGAAGTCCCATTGATCTTTAAAAAAGAGATTTATGCAACAGCCTGTATATTTGGAGGTGTTATTTTCTTTATTTCTGATGCACTTGGTGCTAACCGTTTGGTTTCTGACTTTGTCTGTGCTGGTTTTGTCGTTGCGGCAAGAATCCTTGCTGTACGTTATGGAATATCGATTCCTAAAATAAAGAGTGAAGAATAAATTGCAGAATATGTCAATTGTACATCTGTATTTATTACTTGTTACAGAGATGTTTTATAAAGAAAAATGATAAAAGATGCTGATAAATCATGTTGTATGACTTTTAGTTTAGATTAATAAATAAAAAGTGATGGAATTTGTGATTTTTTTTAGGCAAATGCTTTGAATTCGGGAATAAATGTTTATCTTTGTAAAAAGAACGAAACTACAGAAGAATTGTGATGAAAAGACTTTTTACGTATCTAATAGTGTTATTCTCATTGTTCACTTTCTCAATAGAGATGGTGGGGCAGGAGATTAATTTCAGGGCGTATAAGAGTTCTGCGGGTGTTGGAGCGAAGAATGTTCCTGATGTTTATGCATGGGGACCTTGGGTAGGAAACAATATTTCAATTGTCATTAATATGACAAAAAATGTAGTTAACGTAGGTGATGCCACTTATGAAATCATGGAAAAACCTAAACATTGGGTTGTAAAGAAAGATTTCAAGTATTGCAGTTTTGAGTGTGCTACACCAAGTTTTGACAAAGCTAATATTAAACTTTATCAATACGATAGAGGAGAATATAGAATATATGTGAATGAGGAGAAAAAGGCTGTTAGATACGTTGTTAAGTATCTTGACAACTAATCGTTCACATTTTGGAATAGAAACATAAATTTTTCGCATTAATTATTTTTTTCCAAGGCGTTGAGTATGTGATATATTCGACGTCTTTTTTTTGTATTCAATTTGCTGTCTTTTGCCTGGTTGGATTGTTATCCAATTATTTAATGAAACAGATTTTTAAGAATTAATATGAAGAAGGTTTTTGCGGTGATGTCTTTGTGCTGTATCTCTATATTGTTGTTTTCATGCCGTTTTCCCATTATGGATAAGGGTATTATATTTTAATCTTGGCCTGTTATTAAGTAACACAGGATATGTCATTTGTTTGGTTTGATAGCTAATGATAACAACGTTAGATCTTTGCATTCTTGTGTGACGATGTTTATGATAATTTCCCTTAATTGACTATATATGTTATGGTCTTGTATGTGGTTATATTTGTTATTGCTCATTTTCATTAGCCAAATGAATCTCGACATTTAGATTTGATTCCATACTTGTTTGTCATGGGAAGGGTAGTGTTGCACCATAATTTAGAATTATTTTTTATAATCCAAAGCTGCGAATGAGTTTGTCTGGTTGGTATGTAGAACATCAATTTTTCTTCAAAAAAAACAGTTTAGATGCAGGATCACGCATCTAAACTGTCTATTATTAAAGGAAATAAATATTTTATTTCTATTTCGCATTAGCGCTTGTGTTTATTTCGCATCGGATTTTCCGCATCCATGTCTATTCACATTTCGCTATTCTATTTCGCAAATTATTTCGTTCCAAGGCGTTGGGCAGGTCTTACAATGATATCGAATCATCTGCCTGATTATGCTCCTTATTTCAAAGAAGCCACAGGTAATTTCTGAACTCAGGAATTTAACCTGTATTTATTTTTCCCACTAATCATAAAATCTAGTTGCTGTTACAACTATAAATTAGCGTTTGTTTTTTCTCACTTGTAAAGTTTAAGAAAACGACACCGTATGAAAAAGGGCTAACATGAAGACTGACCGATGCCGTTTTCTTTACATCTACAAAAATATTTTGAATGGATGTATTCTACAAATGGATTTTATAAATCCGTAAAATGGATTAGAATTACCGTAAAATGATATTGTTAAATGTATCATTTCGATGTAATTTTTACGTATTTGTAAAATGTTAAGTGGACCTAAAATCAATATATTTTGTTGATTTTTAGTCTATCGTGTATTGGGTTTTATAAGTTGTCATGATTTTTCAATTTTTAGGTTACGTTTTTAGTATAGACTTCTATTTCTGGTTTTTTAAATATAATTTTTGTTTTTCTGGCTAGTAAAAAAACTTGTGTTATGGAGTAAACAATATAAGGTTTTTCAGATTGTTGTAGTGTGGTTTTGAAAGAGGTCATCCTCTTGTCAGATTAAAGATGGCATATCGATTTTGATATGCGTTCTTTTATGGCAGATTTATTTTGTTGTGATGGCACGTATGCATCTGCCTCCATCACGATAGTATGATTTTGTATTATACTCATTTGATGAAAAGCCAAAACCAATTGCATTCTGGTGTGAGTCGGATTCAATTTCTGAAGTCCAATAGAATCCTTGGTTTGCGTAGTTTAGGTTTCTTCCCTCTGACATATATCCTGTTGTTGGCAAGAATATGGAATTCCCATTTTTTGCGACAACCTTGTATCCAGACGGTTTCTCTTGCCATATCCATGTGCAATTGGTCATCAACTCTTCGTATTGACGTTTGGTCGGAATTTGCCAACCGATACCCATATTATATGTCGCTGCATCATAATCTGCCGTTAGTTTTGAGTTTTTGATGATTTCATGTTTGGTTAAATCAGAAACAGATAGATTGCAAGTCTCACATTCGGCTTCTGTATAGTTGCTTTCTGAGATCTCCCCCCATGCAAAATATGAGCCGGCAGACTCAGCTGCTTTGGCTCCGATATTACGAGTCGCCCATTTAGTTCCGCTTGGCAACCCTAGATCAACATATTCGAATCCGTTGACGGTGTTTTCATCGTCGACTCCATTACAAGAAATGAAAGCAAACATTGCGAGCATTAAGGCCGTTAATGTGAATAAAAATCTTTTCATTTTGGTTGTTTGGTACTTAATTTATTCGGGAACTCAAATTTTTCTTTCGGGATCCTTATTTACAAAGATATTTGTTTTGTGCCAAATTAGTATATGACTTTTTGTTAAAAAGTATTAAAACTTCTTTTTGTAGTCAGAAAGTGTCTAAAAAGTCCGTTATGACATGTTTTTTTGCTAAATTTGCATTTAATGTGCTAATTCATGCTGTTAGTTCATTGGCTTGTATTAATAAAAATTAGTATGCTTTTTGACGTTATCAACTCAAGTATTTCAGATATGGTGATTCACCACATTGGATCACACTCTGATAATTCTGAAAATGTTTATTCGCAGCGTCCGATGTCGTTTTCTGAGGACGACAGTGAGTTGCCGCATCTGTTGAAACAGTTTTTTTTCGACTCATTCAGAGAGCCGAGCCTTTATAATTTTGAGGACATGAACGACAGTGTTGCCAAAATGGTGGCGTCTGTGTTTGATAACCCTTCATCATTTTATGAAAACTCGCGTCTGTTTGCAGCGTCGTTATACGAGAACAGCAACCATCCTAACATCAAGAGTGGAGAGTTGTATGTCGCGATGTTCCGTGACGTGCGAATTTTCGATCAGGAGGTAAGGTGTCTTGGATTGTTCAAGAGTGAACATAAGGATACTTTCTTGAAGATTTATAATCAAGAAGATGGACTAGCTCTTGGCTACGATGAAGGTTTGGATTTGAAGAAGTTGGACAAAGGTTGTCTGATTTTTGATATTGAAAGAGATAAAGGTTTTGTTGTTGCGTTGCTCGACAAGGCTGCTGGAAAGAGTGAGGCCACATTCTGGAAAAATGATTTTCTTGGATTGGTGACTCGTATTGACAACAATTTCCAGACAAAGGAGTATATGGATTTGTGCAAGTCGTTCGTTACAGATATATTCCGTCCATCAAGAGAGGAGGAGCCTGAAAATGGAATTGAGCGTGCCGACCAGATTGATATGCTCAACCGTCAGGTGGATTTCTTTAAGGGTACAGATATATTTGATATTGACAGATTTAAGGAGCAGGTGCTTGGAAACAATGAATCCATCTGCGATGTGTTTGATGAGCACATAGCTCACTTTGAGGAGGCTAACGATGTCGAGCTGCCAAAGACATTTGCCATCAGCAAAGAGGTGGTGAAGAAGGGTGCTCCTAAGTTCAAGAGTGTGCTTAAACTTGATAAGAATTTCCACGTCTACATACATGGAAACCGCGATCTGATTGAGCGTTCTTTCGACAAAGAAAAACGAATGCATTATTACAAGATTTATTTTGAAAACGAGGAGTAATTGAAATTTAAAATGTAATTTTGCGATATTATGCAGGAAGTGATGATAAATAAGACGGTGCTTGCTATGCGTTTGGGATTGATTTTGGCATTCTCTTACGTAATGCGAGATTTGTTGTCTTTTAATGCTGGCGACGGGATTCTTTCCATCGTCAGTATGTTTGTGTCCATCTTTTTCTTAGTCTTTCCATTTGTCTTCCTGTTCCGTATGACTGTCAACTTTTGCTGTCGTTACAACGACTGTAAGTATCAGTTTTCAACTCCGTTTTCGATTGCGGTCAAGGGATTTGCCTTCGCTGGCATTATCTATTCTCTATGTTTTTATCTGTATATGAAAAACTTTGCTCCCAATCTGATGAGTGATGTGGTGAATTCTTATGAGAAAGTTTTGGAAGGGCAGGGATATGACAACTTGATAGCTCAATGGAAGGAAGTGTCTGCATCCGCAACACCGAAATCAATGATCCCGTCCATATATATTGGATTCTTTTTTATGGGACTTTTTGTGAGTCTGATTTCTGTGGGCGCGGCACGTTTCGCAAGTATGGAGAAACCGGTTGATGATAATTTCACGTCTTCTGGCAGAAATGATTCGCAGTATGACAAAAATGAATCTAAGGATAATAGTAAAGATAATTAATAAACAATAAGATAATGGATATTTCTGTAGTCGTACCATTGTACAATGAAGAGGAATCGCTAGGCGAGTTGTACGCATGGATCAAGCGCGTAATGACAGAGCATAATTATAGTTATGAGGTGATCTTCTGCAACGACGGAAGTACAGACAAGTCGTGGCAGATCATTGAGGAATTGGCAGCGTCCGACAGCAATGTGCATGGAATAAAATTCCGTCGCAACCATGGAAAGAGCGCCGCTTTGTATTGTGGATTCGAGAAGGCTAAGGGCGACGTGGTGATTACCATGGACGCTGATTTGCAGGACTCTCCTGATGAGATCCCTGAGTTATACAAGATGATAAAGGAAGACGGTTATGATCTAGTGTCAGGTTGGAAGAAGAAACGTTATGATTCAAAATTGGCGAAGAACATTCCGTCGAAGCTATTTAATGCTACTACACGAATGATCTCAGGAATCAAACTTCATGATTTCAATTGTGGATTGAAGGCGTACAACTGTCATGTAATCAAGAGTATAGAAGTGTACGGAGAGATGCACCGCTACATTCCGTATTTGGCTAAAAACGCAGGATTCAAGAAGATAGGCGAGAAGGTTGTTCAGCATCAGGCAAGAAAGTATGGCGAGACAAAATTCGGATTAAACCGATTCTTCAACGGATATCTTGATCTGCTTTCGTTGTGGTTTATCTCGACATTCGGTGGCAAACCGATGCATTTCTTTGGATTTGTAGGAAGTATCTTGTTCTTGCTTGGTTTTATTTCCGCTGCCTATGTTGGAATTTCCAAACTTATCCATATGGCTAACGGACAGTTGGATCCGCTTGTGACAAGCAGCCCATATTTCTACATCGCATTGACGATGATGATTCTTGGTACACAGCTGTTCATGACAGGATTCCTAGGAGAGTTGATTTCACGCAACTCAAGTGAAAGAAATAACTATAAGATTGAAAAAGTAATTTAATAGAATATGGACGTTATTCTTGACATATTGAAATTTTCAGTAAGTGGAATTTTGGTGTTCCTTGCCACTTTCTTTGTATTGAAGAATTTGCTCGACAACAGAGAGAAGGAGAGAAGACATCAGATGAGAATTGAGACTGGTAAAATCCTCACTCCGATCAAACTTACAGCTTATGAGCGTTTGGTGTTGTTCTTGGAGCGTATCAAGCCTGAGAGCATGGTCGTCAGAATTCAATATCCTACTATGAAAGCAGGAGATCTTCACCTTATGTATATCCAGCAGGTGCGTGAAGAGTTTGAACATAACGTCTCTCAGCAGATTTATGTGTCTGAAGACCTTTGGCGTTTTGTCATCGCTGCGAAGGAGAGTCTTTTGCAATTTATCAATACGTGTTCGGAGTCTGTTCCGAAGGATGTCCCTGCAGTTGAGTTGTCGAAGATACTGATTGAGAAATACAACGAGACAGAGAATCCGCCAATTGATATCGCATTGGTTGTTTTGAAGAACGAAATCAAAACTTTGGCATGATGAAACTTCTAGATTTGGTCAGCAAACGAGTGTCTGTACGCTCTTTCGATACAGCCAGAGCGGTGGAGAAGGATGTGCTTGACGAGGTGTTTGAAATCGCACGTTTGGCACCGTCGGCATGCAACAAGCAGCCATGGAGATTGGTCGTTGTTAAAAGTAAGAGTAAGTTGACGGAATTGTCTGCGGCTTACGATAGAGATTGGTTCAAGACGGCTCCTGTTGTGTTGGCTGTCGTTGTCGACCATACAGAGTCGTGGCACAGAGCCGATGGTAAGGATCATGCTGATGTGGACGCTTCGATTTTTGTGGAGCATCTATGTTTGGCTGCCGCAGAGAAGGACCTTGGCACATGCTGGGTTTGTAATTTCAATCCTGAGGTGGCGAACAGAGTGCTTGGCATAGATGGAGTGGAGAAGGAACTGGTCGCTTTGGTGCCTATTGGTTATCCATCCGACAATTCCGTCTTCTCAAAAGCTAAGATAAGAAAAGATTTGTCTGAAATCGTCAGTGAGATTTAAGGACATTTAATTTAGAAACAGTCTATGATGCGCAAAACGTATGATATGGTAAGCAGACGAGTGGTGGGAGCATTGGCATCCATCGCTTTGTTGTTGTCTCTTACTATGTGTGAGACGGATTTTTGCAATGAGAATATGTATGTTGTCGGCACATTGAGAGCCTTCCATAAACAGTCGAAGTCACAGATAGATGTCATTTTGGCAACAATGGACGCTAATGGTGACACGATAATGTATGTGGACAGGACGAGTGGGGCGTATGCCAATTTCTCATTGAATCCAGAATCCGATACTTCACGATTCTATATTTTGACTCCTGATTCGACCGAAATTGGTAAAATCACTATTGTTCATACTAACAGAAGCGAATTTGTTAATGCAGAATGTGGAGTACGCACGTTGAGCACAATAGATACAGTTTTGATAGAGGACGCTGCGAAAGGTGATTCCGTGGCTATATTAATGAAAGATGTTGATGAAAACTACGACAATGGGAATATCGAGATTTTTTTGGCTGGTTTTGAGTAGTCTTTTCATCTCATCTGTCTTTGCTCAGAAAAAAGGAGAGACGGAGGTCGTTGAGGAATGGAATAAAACTACGTCCAAAACTTTCTATGGTATATCTGTGTATACGGATATCGCTGGCCCCATTACTTCTATGTTCAAGGATGGCAAAACTGATTTTAGTTTTGGTGTAGACGCGGATATCTGTCATACTATTTATCCGACATTTGAGGCTGGATATTCCAAGTATGATGCCACAGAGTCTTATAATTATGGTTTGTCTCAGCTTCCTAATTATTCCTACACTTGTAACGGATCTTATTATAAGATTGGTGTAAACTTCAATTTCTTGAATGATGGACGTGGAAATAAAGTCATTCCATTGCTTTATATAGGTGCAAAATTTGCATTTTCTCCATCTCATTTCGACATTGAAAATGTAAGGATGAGTAATGAGTATTGGAATGTCGAAAAGGCATATTCTGTTTCTGGAATGAGCTTTTGCCGTTGGGCAGAGTTTGCTGTTGGATTGAGATATCCTATTGCAAAATTCTTCTGTATGGGAGTTGAAGGAAAGTTGCGTGAGTTTGGATCTGCAAAGACCAAGACTTTTGATATGTCGGATGGTGTCTCACTTGATGTGAAGCAAAGCTATTCTCCTGGTTATGGAAATTTCAATGGAAGTAAATGGGGTGTAAAGTATACGCTTGGATACTTCTTCCATTAATTTATCGTTTCTTTCTGAAAATAAGAGTGAAAATATGGGGTTTATAAAAAAAGACAAGTTAGAGTATTTGCCTTTTTATTTTGCATCAGCACCTTTATTGGGATTTTCTGTTGATGCGGCTTTATTCATTTTATTCAGAAAAAAATTTTCCATTACGTTTTTTTTTATTTCACCTTTTCGCGGTAGTTTCATAGGTGGAGATGGAGGTTTGGGTAGCATTTTTGATATTTTCATTGCTGCTTTTTTTGAAATATTTTTAATAGTCGGAGGGTTGACTATTCTTTTCTTAAAACATAAAAAGAAAGAATATATTAGTGATGAATTAAAATTGGCAGTTAGAATCTTTGTCGTAGCCGTTGTTCTATGCATTATTGCAATTCTAATGGTGTTGTAATGACAACGCTATGCTATTAACCTTTACCATGCTACTGTAGATTCATTTGTGGTTGAACCTGTAAGCAAATCTTGCTCCGAGTTCAATAGTCTGTATCACTTGATCTTGGTTTTGACTGTGCGGTGACAGTACATTCCATCCACCGAAGAAATTCACATCAAAGTATGAGCATACCATTGCTCCTATTGAGATTCCTGTAGTCAGACATGCACCTAATTTGGCTGGACAAGTGAAATAATCGTTGGATATTTTGTTATAGTAATTAATTCCCGCTAATACTTTCGGATTTATATACATGTGTTTGAATATGTTGATGTTGGAGTATATGCCAGCTTGAAGCATAGACATGTCGAATGTTTCTCCGTTGTTTTCTACGTTTTCATAAGAATAATACACACTGGATACGCTTAATCTACCGCCTACTCCCAAATGATGGTTCCAGTACCAAGCCCCTTCTATACCTGTAGAACTTCCCGTTGATGTGCAGAAAGCCGGACCGGATGTCGGCTTATATTTTGTAAGTGGTATTTGGAAACTTGCGTAGAATCCCAGAAACGAAGGATCACTTGGCTCGTAGTTTATCCAATGGTCTACGATTTCGGTTTTTACTTTGTCATGGTTGAAAATGATATCGCTCAGCCAATATCCGAATTCAGTCGATATGATACCGATTCCTGCACCAGCCAAGATGTCGCTCATCCAATGACGGTTGTTTGCCATTCGCATTAGGCCAGTGGCAGATGCTGTGGCGTATGCTCCCATACCGATCCATGGACTCAGGTGTCCGTATTCAACATTCAGCATGTGGGCTGTCATGAAAGCGGTGGCTGTGTGTCCTGAAGGAAAACTGTTGTTTGAAGATCCGTCCGGGCGACGAAGTTTGGCGGTGTATTTGATGCTGTTCACAAGTCCAGCCATGATGATTGCGGAGAAAGCGTCTGCTGTAAGCATCTCCCCCCAGTTCTTACTTCGGCTTGGCACACCAAAAGCTTTCATTCCGAACATTACTCCAACTGGCAGGTATTGTGTGAAATTGTCTATCTCATTATGGAATTTAGGGATGAAACTGTTACGCAGTTCCCTGAATTTTTTGTTGTGCTCCATCTCGATTATACCTCCGACAATAAGAGGCACACCGATATGAGTGCATTCGATGAGTCTGGAGTATGGATACTTGATTATTAACGAATCGTTTATTAAGACATGTCTGTGTTTTTCATTTCCGACATTTGATGTGCAAGAATCAGAAGTGATTGATTCTGGCGATGAACCGTCGCCACTGACAGATACAATTTTGAGAGAGTCTGTTTCGTCGGATGCGGAAACTGGTATGATAGCCAATCCTCCTGTTATTGCAATACAGATTGTTTTGGACAATACACCAGCAGAGACAAAGTGTTGAAACACTATGCTTCTTTCTTTGCGTATGATTATTGTAGTCAAGAACCCTATTATTCTTAATATATTGCCCAAATACATTTCAAGAATGTTACTTTTTGAACAAAAGTAACGAATTTTAGTAATGCATTGTTGAATCTGCATATCATTTTTTCCACTTTTCACAATTTTGTAATGTTATGGCTAAAATGTTTGCAATTAGTAGGTCGATCTTAATATTATTTATATTTTTGAAAAGCGTCGACGATGGTGTCTGAGGCTTATCATTAAAACTTATAATTATGAATTTCAACAAAAGTCTGCTGAAATTTTTGATCTCATGTTTTGTGCTGACTCTGTCATTGGGTGTTCAGGCACAAACCATGGTATTTTATGATTTTACGGAGGATTTTAAGAAAGAGGATAAAAATTATTATAATGATTGGACAAATTTTTCAGTAGAATGTGCACAGAAGATAATAAATGAAGGTGGAATTACTCTTATTCTTGAGTTTTATGATAAAACAGGAGAAAAATACTTATATTCATTATTAGAAAAAAATCCACCAGTGTCTAATGGGGGAATAGATATTTCAAAACCGATGATACTTCATCTTATGGCAGGTGATTATGAACTTCCAGTTAAATGGTACGAGATTGGAGTTGGTTGTTGGATTGATTCAATTATTTATCAAAGCAACAGACAAATTATGTCAGCAAAAGGAAAGTCATTTCTAATGGATCTGTTCACTAGTTGTAAAGGAGATTTTTTTTATATAAGGTTGTCTGGACCGCCTTATATAATTTATCCGATAGGACCGTTTGCTAAATAAGAGGCATAAGAGCTATATTTTCAATCTTTATATTTAATCATCAGTATCTCTTAGGTGTCTGATGCTTATCATTAAAACTTATAATTATGAATTTCAACAAAAATCTGCTGAAGTTTTTGATTTCATGTTTTGTGATGACTCTGTCATTTGGCGTTCAGGCACAGGGTTATGAATGTTCTGATTTTACGGATGATTTTGATAAATCAAAGGTAGGTTTTAAGCAACAATGTGAGGAATGGCCTGTGGAATGTATGGCAAAACTGATAAATCAGGAGTCGTTTTTAGATCCGGTTATTGAGTGTTATGATAAAAAAGGCGTCAAGTATTTGTTGTCTTTAAGTTTTAGGCAAGAACCTGTAAAAGACAGTATTGATATTACAAAGCCATTTATTCTTCATCTGATGGTGGATGATGAAGAAGTCCCTTTGAAATACTATAAATTTAATACAACCTGTTGGATGGACGGTTGCCAATATGAAAGTAACATAGCGGAAATGACAGAAAAAGGGAAAAGCTTTTTTAGAGCATTGTCAAGATGTAATCCTAATACTCCGCTTTATTTTTTGTTTTCGCCGGATGATTCACCTACTCGAGTATATCCGATAGGTCCTTTTTCGAAAGAGAGATAGACTTTTCGAATGAAAGTAATCATTTGAAAGAAATGATATAAAAGCTAATCGTTTCATGTTGAATGTAATGGCATTTTTGCTCCTTATTTTAGTGGCTTTATTTGGTTTATGCCGATTTTTTATCTAATTTTGCATCCCGTTAAGTAAAAAACAACATTATATAACATAAAATGACAGACATCAAGAACCTAAGCATTGCTGCGGACAATATCAGAATCTTGACTGCTGCAATGGTAGAAAAGGCTAAATCGGGACATCCGGGAGGAGGAATGGGAGGCGCAGACTTCATCAATGTGCTCTATTCTAAATACTTACGCTATGATCCAAGCGACCCTCTATGGGTTTGTAGAGACCGTTTCTTCTTAGATCCAGGTCATATGTCTCCAATGCTGTATTCAGTATTGTTGTTGTCTGGTAAGTATGATATTACAGATATCCAGAATTTCCGTCAGTGGGGTAGCTGCACTCCAGGACATCCAGAGGTTTGTTTTGAAAGAGGTATTGAGAATACATCTGGTCCATTAGGACAGGGACACACTATGGCTGTAGGTGCTGCAATCGCTGGAAAATTCCTTACTCAGAAGTTTGGAAACTGGATGGATCACAAGATCTACACTTTCATTTCAGACGGTGGTATCCAGGAGGAGATTTCACAGGGTGCAGGAAGAATTGCCGGAAATCTTGGTTTGTCTAACTTGATTATGTTCTATGATGCCAACAACATTCAGCTTTCTACAAAGGTTGATGAGGTATCTAACGAGGATATAGAGCAGAAGTATAAGGCTTGGGACTGGAACGTTATCACAATCAATGGTAATGATGCTGCTCAGATTATTGAGGCACTTGAAAATGCCAATGCTGAGACAACACGTCCTACACTTATCATCGGTAACACTACAATGGGACGCGGTTGTGTCAAGTCTGACGGTTCTAATTTTGAAGGTCAGGTTTCGACTCACGGACAGCCATTGTCTGCTGCTGGTGTTGACGTCGCTAAGACAATTGAGAACCTTGGTGGTGATCCTAATGATCCATTCAAGATTTTTGATGAGACAAAGAAAATATATGCTGCTCGTAGAGAGAAATTGATCGCTGACGCTAAAAAGCGTAAGGCTGAGCAGGCAGAGTGGGCAAAGAAGAACCCAGAGTTGGCTGCTAAACTAGAACTTTTCTTCAGTGGCAAACTTCCTAATCTTGATTTCTCTAAGATCGAGCAGAAGCCAAACCAGGCGACTCGTGCCGCTTCATCTGCAGTGCTTGGTTATTTGGCAGATAATGTAGAGAATATGATTGTCAGCAGTGCTGACTTGTCAAATTCAGATAAGACAGATGGTTTCTTGAAGAAGACTCATCCTATTGTGAACGGTGATTTCAGTGGCAGATTCTTGAACGCTGGAGTTTCAGAGTTGACAATGGCATGTATAATGAATGGTATCGTGCTTCACGGTGGTATGTATGCTGCTTGCGGAACATTCTTCGTCTTCTCAGATTATATGAAGCCAGCTTACAGAATGGCGGCGCTTATGCGTCTTCCTGTAAAATATGTATGGAGCCACGACGCATTCCGTGTAGGAGAGGATGGTCCAACACACCAGCCAATCGAGCAGGAGATGCAGGTGAGACTTTTGGAGAAGATCAAGAACCATGCAGGTAAGAACAGTATGCTAGTTCTTCGTCCAGCTGACGTATATGAGACAACTGAGGCTTGGAAGATGGCAATGGAGAACACAGACACTCCTACAGCGTTGATCCTTTCTCGTCAGAATGTCAATGACCTTCCTGGTGACAGAATCGCTGAGTCGAAGAAAGCATCCAAGGGAGCTTATATCGTAAAGGCTTGCCAAGGCACTCCAGATATCGTAATGATAGCAAACGGTAGTGAGGTCAGCACATTGTTTGAGGGTGCTAAACTTTTAGAGGAGCGCAAGAACTTGAAGATTCAGATTGTATCTGCAATATCAGAGGGATTGTTCAGAACTCAGAGCAAGGAGTATCAGGAGGAGGTTATCCCGTCGTCGGCAAAGAAATATGGCTTGACTGCTGGAATACCTTGCTCATTGCAAGGTCTGGTTGGGGTTGACGGATATGTCCACGGACTTGACCATTTTGGTTACTCGGCGCCGTACAAAGTGTTGGACGAAAAATTCGGCTTCAATGGCGAAAGCGTCTACTCCGATGTTTGTGAATTCCTGAATATTTAATCGATATTAATAGAGCCACCTTAATTTAAGGTGGCTTTTTTTATTTAATGTTATGACTAGAGTTGACTACAGATACCATTTCCCATTGCCGTTTTATGGCGTTGCACTTTTATTGGATGTCGCTATGGTGATGTTCTATATAGTACTTGCTTTGCAGACAGCGTTTGGAATAAGTGATGATATTCTGCCAAATGAGAATTTTGGCTATTATTTGGCTGGAACTTTCATTTTCTCAGCTATATTGGCATTTTATACATATATGTTGCTCACTAGTCGTGACACATTCATCTATGATAATTCAGAAAACAGATTTTTTTCTGGCTATACGTTCCTTGGCAAAGATAGGGGAGAGTGGAAGAAAGTAGACGGTACGTTCAGCCGCATCGTCTTCCAGACATATGAGCAGAGTCAGACCTTCAATTTTATGGGCATAAGCAAGAATAAAGTAGACGAGACTGTGTATGAGTTGCGTAAAGTGTACGACGACCAGACTTACGACTGCTTGGTTTCTACATCAGACGTGAAATGTTTGCCTGCGACCTTGAAAATAGGTAAGCAAATTGCAGATGTCAACGGAGTCAAATTCTTCGATTATGTGAAGGACAAATACAGAAAACAGAAGATATACATCTGATAGGAAGAATGGTCTGTTTTCTACGTCACAAAGGAGATGATGTCAGAAATCGCAATTTGCCTGAATTTTTGAAAATAAAAAGTAGAAAATAGTAATAAATTGAAAAAAATTTCTATTTTTGTCTTTGATAGTGAAACAACGAAACATAAGGAAGTAATAATTATTAAATAATATCAAACATGGCTAATTTGGATTTGTCAAAGTACGGTATTACAGGTGCAACAGTGATTGCACACAATCCATCGTACGAGGTATTGTTCGCAGAGGAGACAAAAGCTGGTCTTCAGGGTTATGAAGTAGGTCAGGTTACTGAGCTAGGTGCAGTAAACGTAATGACAGGTATCTTTACTGGTCGTTCTCCTAAGGACAAGTACATTGTTGACGACAAGAACTCACACAACAATGTATGGTGGACTTCAGACGCATATAAAAATGACAACCACCCAATGTCAGAAGAGGTTTGGGCAAAGGTTAAGGATATCGCAAAGAAAGAGCTTTCTAACAAGAACCTTTATGTAGTAGATGCATTCTGTGGAGCAAACAAGGCTACTCGTCTAGCTGTTCGTTTCATCGTTGAGGTTGCTTGGCAGGCTCACTTCGTAACAAACATGTTCATCCAGCCAACTAAGGAAGAGTTGGAGAACTTTGAGCCAAACTTCGTTATCTACAACGCTTCAAAGGCAAAGGTAGAGAACTATAAGGAGCTAGGTCTTAACTCAGAGACATGTGTTGCATTCAACACAACTTCACGTGAGCAGGTTATCATCAACACTTGGTATGGTGGTGAGATGAAGAAGGGTATGTTCTCAATGCAGAACTACTACTTGCCTCTACAGGGTATCGCTTCAATGCACTGTTCAGCAAACTGTGATATGAACGGTGAGAACACAGCTATCTTCTTCGGTCTTTCTGGAACAGGTAAGACAACTCTTTCAACAGATCCTAAGCGTAAGCTTATCGGTGATGACGAGCACGGTTGGGATGACGAGGGTGTATTCAACCTAGAGGGTGGTTGCTACGCTAAGGTTATCGGTCTTTCAAAGGAGCACGAGCCAGATATCTACGGAGCTATCAAGCGCAACGCTCTTCTTGAGAACGTAACAGTTTCTAAGGATGGTAAGATTGACTTCAATGATAAGAGCGTAACTGAGAACACTCGTGTTTCTTATCCAATCAACCACATCAAGAACATCCAGCCAGGATCATCTGCTCCAGCTGCAAAGAATGTTATCTTCCTTTCTGCTGATGCATTCGGTGTATTGCCTCCAGTATCAATTTTGACTCCAGAGCAGACACAGTACTACTTCCTATCAGGATTTACTGCTAAGCTTGCTGGTACAGAGCGTGGTATTACAGAGCCAACTCCAACATTCTCAGCTTGTTTCGGTCAGGCATTCCTTGAGTTGCACCCAACTAAGTATGCTGAGGAGCTAGTTAAGAAGATGAAGAAGTCTGGTGCTAAGGCATATTTGGTTAACACTGGATGGAACGGAACAGGTAAGCGTATCTCAATTCCTGATACTCGTGGTATCATCGACGCTATCCTTGATGGTTCAATCTTGAAGGCTCAGACTAAGAAGATCCCTATGTTCGACTTCGAGGTTCCAACAGCTCTTCCAAACGTTAACCCTGCTATCCTTGACCCACGTGACACTTATGCAAATGCTTCAGAGTGGGAGACTAAGGCTAAGGATTTGGCTGGTCGTTTCATCAAGAACTTTGAGAAGTACACAGGTAACGCTGCTGGTAAGGCTCTAGTTGCTGCTGGTCCAAAGTTGTAATCAGACGCTATTCAAAATAGCTTGAAATAGGAGACGTGAGCAATCACGTCTCTTTTTATTTTTATGAATGAGGATGATGCTATGTTCGTATGTAGAACTTTTGATGTTTAAGTGAGAGGAAAAGGCAATATATTTTCTAGTTATTAACAATATTGGCTATTTATCAACATTTTTTTGTCTGTTTGTTGATAAAACGATTTGGAATGTTTTTGTTGAAAATAGTGATTGATTTATTTTTGTATTGTCTGTTGTACAAAAAGTACTGCGGATATAGTAAATCATAAATAGCAAAGGGCTTGTTTTATAGTATGTGTACGATAATTCGTTATATATCATCATATATTAAAGGAATCCTATTTCTTACCGTAATGGTTTTGAATTTAGGATTGCATCAGATGCGTGCGGAAATATATCCTGAGGATTTTGCGGATCCGCAAAATCCTTATAAAATCACTTCACCGGAAGAATTTGCGGCAGTATTTGAGGCGTTTGATTATTGGCAAGATAGTTGGACATCTATGGATACATTTAGTATTTCATTGATGTGTGATATTGATATGGGTGGTATTGATTTTCTTCCTCTTCAAAAGAGTAGTGGAGTTTCGGTTAAATTCGAAGGAAACGGTTATACTATATCTAATCTTTCATTTACAGGATATGATTCGTTTTGTTCTGGATTATTTCCAAGTTTAGAAAACGGATCAGTTATTAGAAATGTTAATTTTGAAAATGTCAATGTTGTTTTGCCTTCGAAAGTTTGTGGATTTTTGGTAGGACAAATAAGTGGATATTCAGAGATAACGAATTGTTTTGTAAGTGGTAATGTCTCTTTTACCACATCAGAAACCACTGGTAGAGTTTTGTTGGGAGGTTTGATTGGATCTACGAGTACGTCTATGGTATTGCAAAATATTGTAGTAGATTTAACATATGAAGTTCCCTCATCTGTCAATGCGGTAGGTGGTGTTGTTGGATATTTTGATGGAGCCTCTTCATTAGAGTTGTTGAATATAACCAATCGTTCCAAAACAACCTTGTCAGTAAATAAAGCGATATGGGGTGTTGGTGGACTTTTTGGTCATATAAAAGGTCCTTCATTTTTTAATATTCATGATTGTTCCAATTATATGAACATAGATTCAAAATCACCTGTTGTTGGTGGTATAGTTGGTAATTTCGACGAACCGTCTAAGAATATTTTTATTAATGAACTGTATAATTGTACGAATGCAGGAAATATTTATTCTGATTATGGTAATGTGGGTGGTATTGTTGGTATTTCGACATATGTTAGAATCTATAATTGTGTTAACATTGGAAAAATCTCAAGTTACGAACCGTCTGTAGTCGCAGATGAAGAAAACGGAGGTATTGGTGGTATTGTAGGAACGTACAACGTGAAAAGTATGACGACAACAGATATCACTTTGTCTTCATGTGTGAATATGGGGTATGTTTCTCGTTTTACGGAAGGTAATGCTGCTGGTATTGTCGGTTATTACAATAGTGTTTTGAAAGACTATAATGAGTCTGATTTCAATAGTGCGGCAAAGATTTTTCCATTCTACAATTGTCTTTCGCTTTCTTCTGATGGGACAAATCGTATTGTTAATGAGTTTGAGTTTAATTCTACGCCTGAGTATAATTGTATTGGTGGACTTTATTCGGATATATCATTAGGACAATATATGTCAAATGATTCGGTACATTGTCTGCTGAATAGTACTTTTACTTCTGGCAAAGTCCCTTTTTATTATTATTCACATGAAGAAGATAAAGGGTATCTGCTTGATAATGAATCTGCTTTGTCAAAGAATTTTGATCCTGCATTTTTACAGAAACCAGGATACTATCCATATCTTCCACTCAATGATGATATAGCAAAACTTGCGTCTCTTCCAATTATAGTGTCTGATGGAGAACGTCTTGACAGTATCGCTTCTGGATTCTCATGTGGAATGATAGACGGTGTCGAATGGAAATCGGAGAAAGGAACCTTTGAGGTTTCTGAAGATGGTGTAGCTACAATCCTAAGATCTGGAGATGATGTTATTTACGGAATCCTTGGAGATGCTATTATTTCTCGTTCCATAAAAGTATATATGAATAAAAATGTGTTTGGAGGAGGTAAAGGTACTGCCGAAGAACCATATTTACTTAAAAGTGTTGCGCACCTTGAGGAGTTAAGAGATTCTCTTGAAACTGTTGAAGGTTGGTCGCAAGACAAATATTTCAGAGTCGCTGCGCATATTGGAGACCTTGATTTCGCTCTGTCTACCACTCGTCAGTCTAGTTTTATGGGTCATCTGGATGGAGATGGTTACACTATAAAAATGGATATTGCTAATTCAGATGCCGACGCCGCTTTGTTTGTCTTCTCGGAAAATGCGTCAATTCATGACTTGCAGACTTCAGGATCTGTAGTTGGAAAGGATTTGGCTGCAGGTGTTTGTGCTGTTGCATATAATTGTGATATCTACAATTGTTATAATAGTGCAAAAATCTCTGCTTCTATTGCTGGAGGAGTGATAGCGTATTCGGATGGTGGCAATTTATACGGTTTGTGTAATTCTGGTTCAATTACCGCAACTACAATTGCTGGTGGTGTGATTGGAAATGCTACAGAGATCGAAAATGAGTTCCGTATTTCGGATTTGATTAACTCTGGATATGTAACTGGATATAAAGCTGCGGGTTTGATTGGTGACGCAGAAAGAATATCTGCAAGTTATACATTCAAGAGATTGATTAATTATGGTAGTGTATATGGTACATTGGAAGCGTATCCGTATATATCTTCATCTAATTTCTCAGGTTATTCATATTCCGACTGTCATTACGACATCCAGATTACACGAAATGGCAAGTGTCTGACAGATGGGTTTGACGGAGCTGCAATAGGACAGAATATAATCCCAACGACTTCGTCTGATTTGGAATATGAACTGTATTCAGATGATGTGACGGCTGTTTATGTTCCGTCTTTTGTCAAAGAAATGCGTAATTCCGAGTTGCTAGGAATATTGCCTACATTTGAAAATGAGGAATTGTCCGCATACGTTCAAACATCACCTTTGCTTCTTAATACAGGTCAGCTGGTACTCCGAAAAATTGGTCTTGCTGAAGAATACCATAAGTTGTCTGATTTGATATCATCTAATGATGAACCTGCTATACTTTCACAAAGATCGGAATTCGGAGATGAGCGTGAAACGTACATCATAATTGCACCTATCCCGTTCAGTAATGGAGATGGCTCGGCTGATAATCCTTTTTTGATCAATGGCTTGGAAGACCTAAAATCACTTGCCGATTTGATTGAGGCAAACAAAGTGACAGATAAATATTATGTGACTTCAAAGACAAATAACTGGTCGTACAACAAGTATTTCAAATTGACTGAAGATATCTTGGGCGACGGTACCGCATCTACAATAGTTACAAAAGCAATAGCCAGTGAGGAAAATCCGTTCCAAGGAGTTTTTGATGGAGGTTGCCACACAATAAAAGTTTCAATTAATAACAGGAATGAAAACAATCAGGCATTGTTCGCAAAAATAGAGTCTGGAGCTGTTATTGAAAATCTGATTGTTACTGGTGTGGTAAACGGAAAAATGTATGTTTCTGGCGTTGTAGCGTGTGCGACTGCTGACCGCGATGGTGCAGAACCTATCATTCGCAATGTTATAAATAATGTAAATGTGACTTCTTCATATGATTGCGTCGGTGGTATTTGTGGAAAGTCGAGTGCACGTATAGAGGATTGCGCAAACGCGGGAAACATTTTGATTACTATTGACTCCAATCCTTATTACACAGGAGGAATTGTAGGCTCCACCACATCTGATGTGCTTCGTTGTATGAATATTGGCTCAATACACGGACACAGAAGAATCGGAGGAATTTGTGGTGGTGCTATGAATGAAAAATCGAAAAAATTGATTAAGGATTGTGTCAACTATGGTATGGTTTATTCGCAATGTCCTCCGTCTGCAGATTTCACTTGCATTGGTGGTATAGTTGGTTCTGCGGATAATTATGATGTTGAGACTTCGTTGAATCTTAATAGTATATCATGCCGTAATGAAATTTATGTCGACGCGATAGCCGGAAGTGTAAAAGGAGAGGTTAATGGTTGCTATTATGACAAGCAGGTATCTGTGTTGCCAAGCAAATATGGTACCGGTTTGTTGACTTCAGAGATGGTTAACCAGTCTGTTGAAGGATTCAATAATAATGCTGGAATGTATCCTACTTTGAAAACTTCATTCTGTGATGATAAATTGTCAGCCTTGGCATCTTCTTCTTTGATGCTTTTTGAAAGTGATGACAAAACTGCTTTTGATGATGTAACAAAGATGATGAATTATGGTGATGTGAATGTCGCCAATTCAGATATCAAATGGACTGGGAAGAAAAAAGTAGTAGAGATTGTCAGAAGTGAGGATGGCTTCGTAGTTAAACCTTTAGTTGTCGGCACGGATACGTTGACAGCCTCTTATGGTATATATTCAAAGCAGATGTCTGTTGATATATATTGCATACCTGTTCGAATTGATACTACAATTTCTGGTTGTCAGATGGTTTCTGTTCGCAAGAGCGACGGCTCGGAAATTGTCTGCACTAACGACACTGTGTTTACAGAGGTCTACCCAAGAGAAAATTCTATTTGTGATAGCACAATCAAATATATTGTGAAAATCAACAAATTGACGGATTATTCTATTGATACTGTCCTCTGTGGAAAGAATGTGCTGTCTGGAGCTGTTTACCGTGGAAAGAATTATACTAACACTGAATATCTAACACTGAAAGATACGATAGGTTGTGATTCTGCTATCACAGCAAGATTGAGAGTTGTGATCCCACGCGTCGATTCTGTTTATTATAATTCAGGATGTGATTCTGTATTCTGTGAGGTAGACGGTAAATATCATCATGAGACGGTAAGCTTCTATGATACGCTCAAATCTTCTGTATGTGATTGCGATAGTATCATTATCAAAGTGAATTTGAATGTGACAAACAGTGACGCTTATGAGTTTGATGAGGTTTACCTTGATTCATTTGAAATCGGAGGTAAGAAACTGAAGGGTGGGGAGTCTTTGACTGTTTACGACACTTTGGTTACAAAGAATGGCTGCGACAGTATAGTAAAAAAGAATATTTACGTATATGACCGCGTCTACAAGATGGATACAGTGATTTATGCATGTGATTTCTATCTTGATAATGTGAACTTTAAGAAGATCACTCACGACACTGTTTTGGTAGAGCAGTTGAGTGAGACTTTGCATGGTATCACTGTCGATGGATATTATCTGCAGAAACGTGATGTCAGAATCACGCACAACACATCAGCCGATACGACTAGATTGCCAGAGGAGTATTATTGCCAGCGCTATATGCTAACCCAGAATGTTGATGGAGTTGAACATGTGATAGGTACTGTCACTCGTGATACTGTGGTCTACATAAACATTCCACGCGACAAGAAGTGTGATAGTGTGTCTGTCCGCACAATCCATATCTTCCCAGAGGCTGTTAAGGATACTGTGGAGATACCTAATTGTGGTGATTATTACGATGAATTGCTTGATACCACATTCACTTCAACTCAGGATTACATCATTCGCAAGAAGTACCACAATTCACAATGTGACTGTGACAGCTCTATTTCTGTGAGACATTACACAATCCGAACAACAAAGATGGATACTGTTGATCTTCAAGATTGCAGTGAGGTCCAGTATACATTCCATGGTAACAGCACACCTACAACATTCACTTCAAGTGTTGATACAGTAGAGGTGATACATTATATATCCGAGCCGGTATGTGACAGTGTTATCAGATATATCCATATTGCTGTTGCCAATCCTATTTATGATACTGTCAGTAGAACCACTTGTGGAGACTCTATTATGTATGATGGCAAGGTATATTGGGCAAGTGATGGTGATTACCAAAAGACAATACCATATCAGTCAGCTGACGGATGTGACAGTTTGATCCGCTATTTTGATTTCCGCTTTGTCGATACGATTGTCGATACATTGCCGACTAAGTATGGTTGTGATTCATTTTTCTGTGAATTAACAAAGAAAACATATTATGAGAATCATATAGTAAGTGAGGTTGTAGGTAAGACTGCTCAGGGATGCGATATTGTCAATGTTCAGTCCATTGTTGTTTTACATCCTACAAGCAGAGATACTGTTGTAAGCCAATGTGAGTTTGTGGAATTCGATGGTGAGATCTACTATAATGATACAACAATCCAACTCAATTTGAAGAGCACATTGTGTGATTGCGACAGCACAGTAAATGTTAAAATTGTGATATTGCCACGTATTGAGACTCCAACAATCTGTTTGTCTGATTGTGACAGTGTTGTTATCAACGACCCTGACAATGGAACGGTTGTATTCAAAGAAGACGTGGATGATTATCAATGTATTTATAAAAAAACGCATTATATCGCAGGAAAAGAGTATATTTGCGACAGTATTGTGCATTACAGTGTCCATGTGAAGAAACCGACATACAATTCTGTCGTTTATACAGGAGAAAGTTCGGTTGTCTATGGTGGTGTGACATATCGTCGTAGCCAGGTGTTTAGAGATACTTTGGTAAATGCGGAAGGCTGTGATTCATTTGTTGAGATTAAGATTGTGGTGGAGAAGGATTTAGGTTATCCGGTCATCGTGGATAAGTTTGGCTACGCTTTGTTCTGCAACAACAATATCGGTAAAGTGAAGTTTGCTACATACCAATGGTATAAGGATGGAGTGGCAATTACAGGTGCAACCAAAGAGTATTATGAAGAAAAGAAGGGAGAAAAATTGAATGGTTGCTACCATGTGGAGGTCACATCGACATCAGGAAGAGAGTATGTGTCTGAGACTTATTGCGTCGACAAGGATAGAGAATTGAAGGTGTATCCTAATCCAGTGTCACCGGATGGAATACTGACAATCGACTATCCGTTTACAGAAGATGAAAAGAAGAATCTTAGAGTTGAGGTATACGATGCGATGGGTAATATGGTGAGAGATTTTATTCCGAAGTCGTATCCGATCCATTTGGATGCCAATTTAGCTGAAGGACATTATTTCGTGTTGATATATGAATCTGATGAGAGAATGTTGGATGCGCGTTTTATTGTGAGATGATAGTGAAAGTATGACTATGGGACTACAAAATATAATAAGAGGATTTAGATGCGTTATCGCATTAGCGATTGCAGCGGTGAGTAGTACGACTCTATCCGTTGCAGCTGGAAAGTCTGCCGTAAAGAAAACGTTTGTTGACAGTTTGATTTTCAATTATGAGAATTCGATCTGGGGAAAGAACCCTGCAGTTCCTCTTGAACCATTAGGTCAGACAGAACAGTCTACTTTGAAGGATTTGTCTTACTACGGAGTGTTTGAGGATGCTCCTTTGCTGTCGACAGACCGTACTATATTTGTCGATTCCACATATAAAGTGCAGCTTCACACAACTAAGCGTGAAGTGCTGCAGGAAAAAGATGAGTCTCATTCCCACGTCGGCTTAGGAATGACTTTTGGTCCTACATGGATGACCTATAACTCTGAAATGGGAGCAGGCAAAGTCTCTATGTCTCCAGGAGTTCATGTTATGTACGACTATTATCTCAACCATAATTGGGGATTCATGATCGGAATCAATTTCTCATTCACTACAGGTACATTCGTAGGAAACGATTATTATGATGAGTACAGTTACGTGGATTATGAAGGCGATAAGTTGAATTTCAAATACAAAGTTGGAGAGATTGAAGAGATAAACAAACTTGTGTTGCTTGATGTCCCAGTAGCTTTGTCGTATGCGGCAGGCAATCTGTTCGGTCATGCCGGTTTGAAGATCGGAGTACCGATCAAACTAAAATACGACCAGACATTGAAGGATTGTGATTTTACTTGTGAAATTCCAGCGTACAATACAACTATGAATCATGGTCTGGCTCTTGGATTGAATGACAATGAGAAACATTTTGATGGACAGTTCACAAGCTCACCTATCATGATGATGTTTACTCTTGATGCCGGCTACCGTTTCCAGATAAATAAAATGTTCAGTATCAATGCTGGAGTATTTTTTGACAAGGCATTGTATAGAATCAAATTTAAGGCGGATTCAGATGAGGATAATATCCAGTATGCAAAGAATAAAGATGTGTATGATTTCTTGAAAACCTCAAATCCGAAAGATCAGAGTGAACTCCCTGCATATTTGATTCAATCGAGTGTGTTGAGTGGACAGAAGATCTCGACAAAGCAAAGAATCGCTGAAGGTTTGGGTTATACAAATTTCGGTTTCAAGTTGACATTCACATTTGACCGATACGGAAAGGATTTTTATCCGTCGGATGAGAAAGAAGAATAATTTGAGTTAGAATACTTTTTATATGAATTTGAAAGAGGGAAAAGGAGTCGCATTCGACTATCTTGAGCAGTATGGAGCAGTTTTTATAGTCGGCACGATGACAGATTCTGAGTGTTCGGAGGAGATGAAATTGGCAGCTGAAAAGTATAAGGATGTCAAGGATCTTTTCGACAAGATAGAGAGTGATACACCATGTGGCGCTCAATGTGGAAAGGGTTACCTTTTCTATGTTCCGACAACCAATAAAAGTTTGACAGTTGAATCTATGATTAGGGAAGCGACGGGAATATTGTCTGAGATAGGTATCCATAATTTGGTTGTCAAAGTGTTTGGTGAAACGGACAAAGATGTTGTGAAGAAAGCACTTGAGTCAAGAGAGAGTCTTGAGGATGTGTTGTTTATCGGATGAAGTTGATTTTCATTGTATATGAGGGGACGTTGCATGCAACGTCTCTTTTGCTTTCAAGATTCCCCTTTTTTCATTACTTTTGTACAGAAACAAATAAATGCGCATATTTTGGAAACTAAAGAGATAATTTTGGCATCCATCTCAGGCCCAGATCGTCCGGGTCTGACTTCTAAGATGACGAGTATATTGGCTCGTTATGGAGCCACAATTCTGGATATCGGTCAGGCTGATATCCACAACACATTGTCGCTTGGTATTTTGTTTTCAAGCGACCAGCAGGTGTCAGGATTTATTTTGAAGGAGATGTTGTTTTCTGCATCGTCTCTTGGTATAAATGTCCGTTTCGACACTATCAGCGAGAAAGCCTATTCCGATTGGGTCAGCCTTCAGGGAAAAAATCGTTATATCATCACAATGCTTGGCCGTGATATTTCGGCTGATTTGCTTGCGAATGTCTCGGGAGCGTTGAGTGATCAGGGATTGAACATTGATTCCATCACTCGTCTTTCTGGACGTATTCCATTGGAAGGTGTTGAGAATTCCACAGCTAAAGCCTCTGTTGAGATGTCTGTGCGTGGCACGCCGAAAGACAAAGCCGCTCTTCAGTCGCTTTTCCTTCAAATGTCCAGCAATTTAGGTTATGATATCTCTTTCCAGGAAGACAATATTTTCCGTCGTAACCGCCGTCTTGTTTGTTTTGATATGGATTCCACTCTTATCAAGACTGAGGTTATAGACGAACTTGCTATGCGTGCTGGTGTTGGTGACGAGGTGAAAGCCATCACTGAGAGTGCTATGCGTGGTGAGATTGATTTCTGCGAGAGCTTCCGACGTCGTGTGAGCCTGTTGAAGGGCTTGGATGAGAGCGTGATGATTGATATCGCTGAACATCTTCCAATTATGGATGGTGCTGAGCGTGCTTTGCGTATGTTGAAGAAGTTCGGATTCAAGATTGCGATCCTTTCCGGAGGTTTCACATATTTCGGCAACTATCTGAAGAAACAGTTCGATTTGGATTATGTGTATGCCAATGAATTGGAGATTGTGGATGGCAAACTTACTGGCCGTCATCTTGGTGATATTGTCGACGGAAAGAGAAAAGCCGATCTGTTGCGTCTGATCGCTCAGGTTGAGGGACTTGATCTTCAGCAGGTTATCGCTGTAGGCGACGGTGCGAACGACCTTCCGATGCTTTCTTTGGCAGGATTGGGTGTCGCATTCCATGCAAAACCAAAGGTTAAGGAGAATGCCAAGCAGTCGTTGTCTAATTTCGGTTTGGATGGCTTGCTTTATCTTCTTGGTTTCAAGGATTCATATATGGAATAAATAGGGTAGAGAGAATGCGTTATCTGATCACATTTTCATATCTCGGCACAAATTATCATGGATGGCAGATTCAGCCGAATGGAAATACAGTACAGGAGGAACTGAACAAAGCACTCTCTGTATTATGTCGTGAGGAGATCTCCACCACAGGAGCCGGTCGCACCGACACAGGAGTGCACGCGCGTATGATGACCGCTCATTTTGATGTGAATAATCCTATAGCAGACGGTGCACAGTTTGTCTACCGCATCAACAAACTGTTGCCTAAAGACATTTCCGTCTCCGGAATAAAGGAGGTTGACGGAGAGTTTTCCGCAAGATTCTCTGCTACAGAACGCACTTATCGCTACTATATTACCAAAGATAAAAATCCATTCACGCTTGACGTAGTGGCGTATATCAATTTCGACCTTGATATAGAGTTGATGAATAAAGCCGCGTCGTCGCTCTTTGAATATGAGGATTTCACTAGTTTCAGCAAGGTGAACACAGATACCAAGACAAATATCTGCAAGATTACCCATGCGGAATGGAAAATGGAAGGGAACATCCTCGTTTTCACAATTTCCGCGAACAGATTTCTGCGCAATATGGTGCGTGCGATCGTCGGCACGTTAATCGACGTGGGCAGAAAGAAGATTTCGGTCGCTGATTTCCGAAAGATCATTGAGAGTAAAGACAGGTGCAAAGCATCTACATCAGCCCCTGCCTGCGGTCTGTTTTTGGAAGACATCAAGTACTAATGCTGAATGCAGGATTTAGCATTTCGCATTTATAATTTATAATTTCTATTTTATGATTGAGACATTATTGCAGACCGATTACAGTCTGATGGAGACGTTGAATTTACCAGCTTACCACACATTGTCGTGGGATACATTTTTCTTCAATGTGTCGAAGATAGGAATTTGGTTTCCACCAGTGTTGTATATGCTTTGGGTGATTTTCCGCACAAAGAAAAAAGAGGGTTGGCTGATTTTGATAGGCATCGTTCTTGTCTTCCTGTTGACAGACCGAATCACATCTGGATTGATGAAACCATTCTTTGCGCGTCTGCGTCCGAGTCATGATCCGAACATCATGGATCATCTTTCATATGCTTTCAATTATACAGGTGGCAGATATGGTTTCCCGTCGTCGCATGCAGGAAATTCATTTGCTATTGCGACGTTTCTCTCTTTGCTGTTCCGCAATAAATTTCTTACGATAACAGTCGCGATGTGGGCTTTGTTGTGCTCTTATTCACGTATTTATTTAGGAGTCCATTTCCCAGGCGACATTCTTGTTGGAACATTATGCGGTATATTGCTTGGCTGGCTATCGTATAAGATAGTGGAATATCTTAAGAAAAAATTACCGCAATATACGTGTGATGAAAAATTCAGGATCTCACATATACACACATTATGTTATATTATGCTTATTGAGATTGCCATTATCGGTATAGTTAGTGGAGTGGTGACGAGCTATGTGCCACAGTGATTAACTGTTATTGATATGTGATTATGAAAAAAAGGTACTTGTTTTTATTGTCGGTTTATATTCTTCTTTTTGTTTGTTATCTGTTTTTTTCTGTAAATGAAACAGAAAAGCTAAACGAGAAAATCAAAGATTATGAATATGTCGGTGATTTTCATGAAGATCGTGCGGTTGTAATAAAAGACGGTAAGATTGGGTTCATTGATAAATCAGGAGATTTGATTATCCCGATGAAATGGGACATTGCTGAAAACTTTAAGAAAAGTGAATATTACTTAGAGAAGATAAATTTTGACAATGGACGTTGTCTTCTTTCTTGTGTCAATGGTTCAGAATCGTACCTTATAGATAGAGAAGGAAATGAATTATATTCAGGCTCCTCTATTGAGATAACAAAACTGGAGAATGCTGAAATCATACAAGTCAATGATAAAAATGGGAAAGTTTACTATTTTGTAAGTGAAGGTAAATTTGAAAAAATAGACTTACAAGAAAAGGATCTTCCTATAGTGGTAGAAAACTTTGATTTATATGAACGTAAGAACGTCTATTTTACACTTGAAAACTTATGTAATGGGAAAAAGGTCGGACTGCATGAGTTAAAAAAATATGGTTATGAATGTTTTCCGTTTGGGAATTGCTTTAATGATGGAGTGGGTTTACTTACGCTTAGGGATACAAGTACAAAGAAATATGGAATTGTTGATGTAAAAGGAAATATTATTGAGCCATTTAAGTACGACAATCGTATCTGTATGTATTATGGCTTATTGTTTGAGATTGTTTGTTTTATCCGTCATATAGAATTCGGGGAAGATCCATTACCAATTTACTGCAATGTCTATAAGAATGGACATTTGTTGTATGAGAAACTGGCGTACTGGAAAAGTTCCAAAGAATGTATTGGAATATTTGTGTTTAGGGGATGTGAGTTAAAAGAATTGTATGAAAGATACATGCTTTCGAGTGATGAATTTCAAATACCTGAGTCTGTCGAAAAAACTAAATTCATAGATATCGATGGAAATGAAGTGTCCAGATTCCCTTTTGGAAAAAATTATCTTCGCTATGTAAGTAAAAATGACTGGTCTGACGAATGGCAATTGGAGGATGAAAATGGAAAGCTGTTGCATCAGCAGAAATTTTCTATAGAATCTCGTTTTAACAACAATCTCGTAATAGATGACACAGATGGTATGGTACGGGTTCTTAGTGATACAGGAGACTCTATTCCTGTTGGTTATGGAGGATATCTTCAAGCAGGAATTGTTAAGTACACTGATAAATTCATCAACGAATCCCCCCTTTGTGAATACAAATTGAGTTTGAGTGAAAGTGATAATAAGTTGAATTGCATTCATTCAAAAAAAGAAAAAAGGGAGCATCGTGAAAATAAATGTATTACGAGTTACGAAGTGTTGAATCAAGACGGAACTGCATTCTTGCCGTATGATGTAGACGAGGTGTATAATTTTTCTGATGGCTTGCTTCGTTTGAAATTAGATGGACATTATTACTTTGTCGATGAGGATGGAAAAGGGTTAAAGATAAAAAAATGACGGTGAGTATGTGATATTTATGCAATATACATTATGTTTTGTATATTTAAGCAAATTAGAATTTGTTATTTTTTGCCCCTTATTTTTTATGATTATTAAGTATATCCATTCTGTAGTGTAATATTATGTAATAATCTGTATGTTTTTGTTATAGATTGTTAAAAAAAGCAAAGAGAATTGATTGCAAAGGAGATAATGTTTATTATCTTTGCAGATATTGAAAAAACTTTTTATTAAGCGATATAAATATGGAAGGAAATTTTGTAGAGGCCTTGAAGCTAATGGCAGTCGGTATGATTACCGTATTTGCTGTGCTTGGTCTTGTCATTGCGATGGGTAATGCACTTATCCGTTTCGTAAACAAGTATGTCCCAGAAGATGAGAAACCAGCTCCGAAGGCTGCGGCTTCTTCAGCATCAGCTGCTATTGCTCCGGATGTTAGGGCTGCTGTAGAGTTGGCTGTCGCAAAAATCACAGGTAATAAAGGAAAAATTGAGAAAATAGAAAAAATATAAGAATAAATCATGGCTAAAGAAGTAAAATTTAGTTTAGTATTTAGAGATATGTGGCAGGCTGCCGGCAAATATGTGCCAAGAGTAGACCAGCTTGTCAAAGTTGCTCCAGCAATCATCAAGATGGGTTGTTTCGACCGCGTTGAGACTAACGGTGGTGGATTTGAGCAGGTAAATCTTTTGTTCGGTGAGAACCCAAACAATGCAGTTCGTCAGTGGACTAAGCCTTTCCATGAGGCAGGAATCCAGACACACATGCTAGACCGTGCGCTTAACGGTTTGAGAATGAGTCCAGTCCCAGCAGACGTACGTAAACTTTTCTATAAGGTTAAGCATGCACAGGGTACAGATATCACTCGTATCTTCTGTGGTCTTAACGATTCTCGTAATGTAATTCCTTCTATCAAATATGCAAAAGAGGCTGGCATGATCGCACAGGCTTCTCTTTGTATCACAAGCTCTCCAATCCACACTGTAGACTACTACGTGGATTTGGCAAAGAAGTTTATCGAGGCAGGATGTGATGAGATCTGTTTGAAGGATATGGCTGGTATCGGTCGTCCTGTATTCCTTGGTGAGTTGACTCGCAGAATCAAGGAGATCAAGGATATCACAATCCAGTATCACAGCCACGCAGGTCCTGGTTTCAACATGGCTTCAATTCTTGAGGTATGTAAGGCAGGATGTGATTATGTTGACGTAGGTATGGAGCCTCTTTCATGGGGTACAGGTCACGCTGACGTTATCGCAGTTCGTGAGATGTTGAAAGACGCTGGTTTCAAGGTTAAGGATATCAACATGTCAGCATACATGGAGGTTCGTACTCTAATCCAGGAGATGATGGACGACTTCCTTGGCTACTATATTCCAGCTCGTAACCGTCAGATGAACTCTCTTCTTATCGGTCCAGGTCTACCAGGCGGTATGATGGGATCTTTGATGACAGACCTTGAGACAAACCTTGAGAGCATCAACAAGTGGAAGGAGAAGAACGGTAAGCCAAAGATGACTCAGGACGAGCTTCTTATCAAGTTGTTCGACGAGGTTAAATATGTATGGCCTATGATGGGTTATCCATGTCTTGTGACTCCATTCTCACAGTACGTGAAGAACATGGCGTTGATGAACGTTATGCAGATGGAGAAGGGCAAGGAGAGATGGTCTATGATCGCTGACGATATCTGGGATATGATGCTAGGTAAGTCAGGTAAGTTGCCAGGTGATTTGGCTCCAGAGCTAATTGAGAAGGCAAAAGAGCAGGGTAGAGAGTTCCATACAGAGGATCCACAGAGCAACTATCCAGATGCACTTGACACATTCCGTGAGGAGATGCAGAGAGAGGGCTGGGATTTCGGTAAGGACGACGAGGAGTTGTTCGAGCTTGCAATGCATCCACAGCAGTATCGCGCGATGAAGAGCGGTAAGGCTAAGGCTGATTTCGAGGCTGATTTGGCAGAGAGAAAGGCTAAGAAGCAGAACGCAGGTGGCGGATCTATGACATTCCCTCAGACAGTTGTTGTTGAGGTTAAGGGTGAGAAATACTCAGTCACAATCGGTGCGAACGATGGTAAGTCTGCTCCTGCAGTAGCATCTTCTGCAGCTCCAGCAGCTGTTGGTTCTGGTGAAGGAAATGAGTTGACTTCTCCACTAGAAGGTAAGTTCTACTTGGTAAAGGGTAATGGTGATACTCCAGTTAAGGTTGGTGACACTGTTAAGAAGGGTCAGACAATCTGTTACGTTGAGGCAATGAAGACATTCAACGCTATCGCTTCTGAGTGGGATGGTGTCATCACAGAGATTTGTCTAACAAGTGGCTCATCAGTAGCTGAGGACGATGTTCTAATGAAAATTAAGGCATAATGGAAGAAATATTATTGAAACTATATGAAATGACGGCAATCGGCTCGATTGTTGAACAGCCGTCATTCTTAATAATGTACGCCCTTGCCTTTGTATTGCTATACTTAGGTATCAAGAAGGAGTACGAGCCATTGCTACTTATTCCTATCGCTTTCGGTGTGCTGATCGCTAATTTCCCTGGTGGAGATATGGGTGTCTTGGCAGCTGTAGATAGAATGGTAGACGGAGAGATGTACCACAATGTGATCACATTGAGTAATGGTGAGATTTGGGCTGACGCTAAAGGTGAGCCATACAACATCTATGAGGTTGGTTTGCCACAGATCGCTCATGATCTAGGATTGATGAACTTCCTTTACTATATGTTGATCAAGACAGGTTTCTTGCCACCAATCATCTTTATGGGTGTAGGTGCGATGACTGACTTCGCTCCAATGATCAGAAACTTGAAGTTGGCGTTCTTCGGTGCTGCTGCACAGTTCGGTATCTTCGCAGTTCTTTTGATCGGTAGCCAGTTCTTTACAATGCAGGAGGCTGCTTCATTGGCAATCATCGGTGGTGCAGATGGTCCGACAGCAATTTTCACAACAATCAAGTTGGCTCCTCATTTGTTAGGACCAATCGCTATCGCAGCATACTCATACATGGCTCTTGTGCCAGTGATTGTGCCATTGGTTGTCAAGTTGCTTTGCACAGAGAAGGATTTGAAGATCAACATGAAGGAGCAGGATAAACTTTATCCATCAAGCGTAGAGATCAAGAACATGAGAGTTCTTAAGATTCTTTTCCCAATCGTGACTACAACACTTGTAGCTATTATCGTTCCTTCAGCAGTTCCATTGGTTGGTATGTTGATGTTCGGTAACTTGATCAAGGAAGTTGGTACAAACACATCACGTTTGTATGATGCAGCGTCTAACTCAATCATGAATGCCGCTACAATCTTCTTGGGATTGTGTGTTGGTGCAACAATGACAGTAGATGCATTCTTGAATCTACAGACAATTGGAATCGTTATCGGAGGATTCTTTGCATTCGGTTTGTCAATCGCAGCTGGTATTTTGTTGGTAAAGCTATACAACTGTTTTGCAAAGAAGAAAATCAATCCACTTATCGGAGCAACTGGTTTATCGGCAGTGCCAATGGCATCACGTGTTGCTAATGATATCGCATTGAAGTATGATTCAAGAAACCACGTATTGAACTACTGTATGTCATCTAACGTATCAGGAGTTATCGGTTCTGCAGTTGCTGCAGGTATCTTGATCTCATTCTTGGGATAATCTGATTTAGATATAATATGAAAAAAGCATCGGCGAAAGTCGATGCTTTTTTTGTTGCTTGTTTTGACTGAATTTCCGAAAAATCTGCAATTTTGATGTCTAAAAGTGTCCAAAAATCTGCAATTATGCGTTGTAAAAGTGCCGAAAAATCTGCATTTTCTTGATTAGTGATTGATATTTGAAATATTTTCCTCTTGTAGTAATATGACGTGAGTTCGACGAATTGTAATCTGCATAGTTCGCAATAACGAGCAATCATAAAAATAGAGGCGTTCCACTTTCTGATTGAATTCTCGTTAAAAAGCGTAGCCTTTCTCTGTGAACTTTGTTTTTTTTGTGGTTTTATTAAATTCTGTGCTCGCACTTTAGCAGGGGGTAGGGCCAATATCTATCAAACATGAGTCTTTGGAGATTTTTTCTATTTCGTCGAATTGACATTAATATATGTGTTTATAAAAAACGAATGCCGACATTTCTGCCGGCATTCGATAAATAATTCGTTATAATAATTGGGTTTGGAATGAACTAGCCTATTTTGCTTATTCGTTTCAACTGCTCCATATCGACAATTTTGATTTTTCTTCCGTCCATAGTGATGATTTTTTCCTGGACGAATGACGACAATGTTCGGATGGCGTTTGAAGTTGTCATGTTAGACAAACTTGCCAAATCCTCACGTGATAGATATATGCCGATTGTAGCCTGATCTTCCTCTAGTCCGTAGCTGTCTTTCAAGAAGAGTAGGGACTCTGCCAATCTTCCACGGATATGCTTCTGAGTCAAGCTTACGCTTCTAGAGTCGGCAATACCAAGGTCAACTGACAATGTGTGGATGAAATACCACGCAAGTTCAGCGTTATGTGAAATTAAGTTTCTGATTACCTCTTTAGGGATAGTATAAATGATTGTTGGCTCAAAAGCAGTCGCACAAGTCACGTAGTTTTCACCAGCAAACATTGCACGGTATGCAAATGTCTCGCTTGGTCCGACCATACGCATAATCTGGTTTCTGTTTCCGACACCTCTCTTGTAAATTTTGACTTTACCTTTAACAACGCAAAGCATATGCGTAGGTACGTCTCCTTCAGCATAGACCATTTCGTTCTTCTTAAATCTAAGCACGCCATAGTTCTGCTTTAGATACAAAAGTTGCTCTGGAGTCAATATCTTCCAAATTTCAGATATTTCCTCAATGCTCTTAAGATTATCATCAATACGTTTAACCATTGTCGTCGATTTCTTTAACTGTTTGCAAATATATAGAAATTCTGCTAAATAACATGTAAAAACGATACTTTTTTAATGATTTTGTTGATTTTTGTACCATGTTTATATCTTTTGGCATGAATTTGTTTACTCGGTAAATGTAAAAAATGTGATTTTATACGTATTTATTGGATAAAATACTGCAATTTTTTCTAATTTTGTATAAAATTTAGAAGAGAAGATTTATTCTCGTCTGTTTTACTTGATTTTTTAATAGATAATGGATGGCAACGTCCTTAAAATAATGTTTTGACGACGGATATACATAAATAATAATGAGAAAATTTGAAGATTTACAGATCGCTGTAGCTGGTACTGGCTATGTGGGACTTTCTATCGCGACTTTGCTTGCTCAGCATCACAAGGTGACTGCGGTTGATGTCATTCCTGAAAAGGTCGAAATGATCAACAAAAAGAAGTCTCCGATTCAGGATGAATATATAGAGAAGTATCTAGCAGAAAAAGAATTGAACCTTACAGCTACTTTGGATGCTAAAGCTGCTTATAAAGATGCTGATTTCGTTGTCATTGCAGCACCTACCAATTATGATCCACAAAAGAATTATTTTGATACTTCGCATGTTGAGGAGGTTATTGATCTTGTCCTTGAAGTTAATCCCGACGCTGTGATGATCATCAAATCTACAATTCCTGTAGGATATACTCGTTCTCTGTATGTGAAGTATGCTTTGCAGTTTTTGTATAAGCCAGAGCTGAAGGATAAGAAATTCAATTTGTTGTTCTCTCCTGAGTTTTTGCGTGAGAGCAAGGCTTTGTATGATAATCTTTATCCTTCTCGTATAATTGTCGGTTATCCTAAGATCATTAATATCGACGAGAAAAATTTCACAGAGGAGAATGCCGCTATCAAAGCTATCGCTAATCCAGAGTCAGAAAATTTCGCTCATATATTCGCAAAACTATTGCAGGAAGGCGCATTGAAGCAGGATATTGACACTTTGTTCATGGGTATGAAGGAGGCAGAGGCAGTGAAACTTTTTGCCAACACTTATCTTGCGCTACGTGTTAGCTATTTCAATGAACTTGACACATACGCTGAGGTTAAGGGTCTTGATTCTCAGGCTATTATTCAGGGTATTGGTCTTGATCCACGTATCGGTACTCACTATAACAATCCATCATTCGGTTATGGCGGTTATTGTTTGCCTAAGGATACAAAACAGCTTTTGGCCAACTACAATGAAGTGCCACAGAATATGATGACTGCGATTGTGGAGAGCAATCGTACTCGTAAGGATTTCATTGCTGACCGTGTGCTTCAGAAGGCTGGCTATTACAGTTATGCTGAGGGAAGTTATGATGCAAGCAAGGAGCATGAGGTGACTGTTGGAGTGTTCCGTTTGACTATGAAGTCTAACTCAGACAATTTCCGTCAGAGCTCTATCCAGGGTGTGATGAAGAGAATTAAGGCAAAGGGAGCTCAGGTGATCATTTATGAGCCTACTCTTGAAGACGGTAGCACATTCTTCGGAAGCAAGGTTGTGAATAATCTTGACGAGTTTAAGAAACACTCTCAGGCTATCATCGCCAATCGTTATGATTCTTGTCTTGATGATGTCATCGACAAGGTTTATACAAGAGATATCTTTAAGAGAGACTAATCATCTTCTCTGTTGATATATGTATAAAAAGATAGACGCCGTTCGCAACGTCTATCTTTTTTATTCCTCATAGTATTCATATTCCCAGAATTCTCCGTATGAGTCTGAGTCTCTGAACCATCTTCTTATTTCCAGAGGCGTCTTATGTCCGTCTGTTTGAATACATTCTGTCTTGTTACCTTTTTCGTCGTATTTGTAACTTTCTTTATAATTTAAGCCGAGATTTCGATGTTTCACACCTACTTCTATCAGATTGCCATTTTCATCATATTTGTAAGTCTTAATTAACGGATGCCCGCCACTTGAAAAGAACTCTTTAGATTCAATCTTATTTCCTTTCTTATCATATTTGGAAAACTTCGTGCTTCCTAATTTATCTTTTGGGAAGTACAAGTACATGTATTCCTTTTCATTAGTCAAATTTCCGTTGTTATCGAACTTGTAGATATATTTGCGTCGTAATTTCCCGTCAGACTCGACACTTTCTTCAATGATATTTCCATGATCATCGTACGTGAAGGTGCGTTTATATTCTATTTTTCCATTTGAGTTGCGTTCCACTACATGACCTTCATTATCGTATTTTATAGTTTCTTTTGTAAAATGTTTTTTCTTTAGGTGTTTGCCCGTGTATTCGCAAATAGACCATTCAACAATTTTTACGTTGGCATCATACGTTGGAGTCCATTTTTTTACTAATCTTTCCTTATAGTGTCGTTCCTCTTCATCTATATTTGTGAAATCAGATTCGTTTTGATCCTTTTCTAATGGATTTTTATATTCGTATGAGTACTCTTCTATATTATTCCCATACTCATCGTATATGTAGATGCATTTTGATTTTAGATTTCCTGTAGAATCGTAATAGCAGGTTTCTTCACTGGTTCCATTTCTATCGTACTTGGTAATCTTTTTTAATCGACCTTTTGTGTCTTTGTCTGAACTCTCATCGGCAGAATAAGTTCTTATCTCTTTTACTCTGCCTTTAAGCCCATCCTTTTCCCATATTGTTTTAGCTTTATCTGATGAAGAAGACAAAACAAGAATGGTAATCAAGCCTCTTATAATGGATAAGATTCTCTTTATCATAGAAATAAGGTTGGTTTATAACTAAAAGAGACGCGAAATAAACTCCCACGTCTCTTTGATATTTTTGATATTTATCGTTCGTGTTTGAAAATCATGGATTATTCGCACATAAACTGTTTTCTCACGAAGTCGAAGAATGATTTTGACATTGCTTCGTTGTCTTTCTTTGTGTAGCGGATGTCAGTAAACACCTGAGCCAAAGATTTTTTGTTGTTTTCAGCAATGAATTTCTTGTTGCTTTCCATCTCGTCTTTGTATCCGAAAATCTTTTTGATATCTTCAGCCGAATAATCTTTGTATTCTTCTTCGTGAATCCAGCTTGTCGACGCGATTCTGTCCGTCTTGGCTGGTTCTGATTTTGGATATCCTACAGTGATGGTTGTGATTGGCACCACTCGTTTAGGAAGGTTAAGAATCTTTGAGATGCTTTCAGCCGTGTAAGTTGTAGTGCCTAGATAGCAGATACCCAATCCCTCGTTCTCAGCCGCGATAGCGAATGTCTGGGCGAGTAGGAGAGTGTCGATAGCTGCTGTGAAGAAACTGAATTCGTTGTCGTAGCCTGGTTCTGCTCCTGATTCCTCACACCATTTAACGAATCTGTTGAAGTCGGCGCAAAAAGTTATGGCGACGGGAGCATTAGTGAAAGTCGGTTGGTTGAAATGAGTTGGAGCGAGAGCTTTCTTTTTTTCTGCGTCTCTTGTCACAACAACACTGTAAAGCTGCATGTTGCCGGTTGTGGAAGCATGTCCAGCGACTTCAAGAAGACGGTTGATCAACTCTTTCGACACCTCTTTGTCGCTGTATTGCCTTACTGTGGCGCGATTTTCCAAAAATGCTAACAAATCCATTATTTTTCGTTTTCTTTTATGATTTTCTTGAAATTCTTTAATCCTGTACGTAGGAAATCAATGAATTCATCTGATTTCTCTGTAAATCCCATCGGATGGTTGATAGGTTTTCCATTTGGATCAAGCAAACAGTAGTATGGCTGGGCGTTTGCTCCAAATTTAGATCTCTGGAGATAGCTCCATTTCTCTCCGACGGTGGTCAGTTTGATTTCTTTGCCATTTTCGATGACTTTCTCGACTCTTGGCAGTTCAGTTCTGTCGTCCACGTATAGAGAAACAAGTATGTAATCATCTGTAAGCAAGCTTTTCACACGTGGCTGAGACCATACGGATGATTCCATCTTTCGGCAATTTACACATGCGTGGCCAGTGAAGTCTACAACGACAGGCATGTTTTTCAACTCTGCATACATCAATGCATCATCGTAGTCTTTGAATGTCGCAGACACTTTGTCGTTATACAGATTGAAATCCTGTGTGCTCAATGGTGGCACGAATGCGCTGACAGCTTTTAACGGCGCTCCCCACAATCCTGGAAGCATATATATACACATGCTGAAGCAGAATGTAGAAAAGAAGAAGCGTGGCACTGAAACGACCTCAACATCGTCGTCGCCAGCAAACTTGATTTTGCCAAGAAGATAAAGGCCGGCAAGCATGAAGATTACGATCCAGATGACCAAGAACACTTCACGGTCCATGATGTGCCAACCGTAGGCAAGGTCTGCCATGGAAAGGAATTTCAATGAGAAAGCCAACTCAAAGAATCCGAGCAACACTTTCACTGAATTCAACCATCCTCCTGAGCGAGGCATGTTTTTTAGCCAGCTTGGGAAAAACGCGAATAGTGTGAATGGTATTGCAAGTGCGATGGCAAATCCCAACATTCCGATAGTAGGAGCAAGCAGACTTCCGTTAACGGAGATGTCTACAAGCAATGTTCCGATGATTGGTCCTGTGCATGAGAAAGAGACAATAACAAGAGTGAATGCCATCAAAAGAATTGACAGCAAACCGGATGTCTTGTCTACGTGCTGGTCGATTTTTGTGCTCCATGTTGAAGGTAGAGCTAAATCGAAGCCTCCAAAGAAGGAGATGGAAAATAGCACGAGAAGGGCGAATAAAAATATGTTGAAGATGGCATTCGTAGATAGTGAGTTCAATCCGTCGGCTCCACTAAGCACGGTGATCACTAGTCCGAGTCCTACATATATGGCAATGATTGATAGTCCGTAGGTGATTGCCGCTTTTTTGCCTTTTTTAGGGTCTTTGCCTCGTTTAAGGAAGAAACTTACTGTCATTGGTATGATAGGCCATACGCAAGGAGTTATGACAGCGATAAGTCCACCAAGCAGACATGTCAGGAATGTTTTCCATAGGGAATCCTTGCCTTCTTCAGTTTCCACTTCACCGAAGGCTTTCATCTCATCTACTACATTTGCCCAAGTGTCGATTCTTTCCTGATGGTTTTCCGCACTGACCGCAATTGTCTTGCTGGAATCGTTGTTGATTGAAAGATCCTGGATTGCGATTAATGGCGTAGAGGCATCGTTTGTTTGCTCCTGTTGTTTGTCTTTTGTCTCTACCTCAGCTACTGTTGAGCTATTTTTTTTTTTTGCTACAGCGTTATGTTGAGATAAGTCGAATTCATAAGTTGTAGGAGGCAAACAGTTTTGATTGTTGCAAGTCATGTATCTGACAGCCCCTTTCAGTGTGAAGTTGTCTTTGTCAGAAATTTTTACCTGTTGTTGGAATGTGGCTTTTTCCTCATACCAGCCAACTGTAACTCCGAATGCAGGCTCAAACTGTTCAATGACACGGCTGCGGGGGTTGATGTCTGATGTTATCTTGACACCTTCCACTTCAGATAATGTAAATGAAGTAGGCACTGGACCGTCAGTCACCTCTTTGGTGCTGTACATATGCCAATCTTTGTCGATTGTCGCTTCGTATGTGATTGTAGCTTTTCCGTCAGCAGAAATTTTAGACAGTTCAACTTTCCATTTTACTGGGTCGAGAATCTGTGCAAACGAAGGAATGCAAACAAATAAAGCGAATAATAAGAATAATGCTTTATTTTTCATAGGCGTAGTATTTAATATTGGTAGTCACAGCAAGAGCGTGCTTCCAAAATTGGTCTGATGAAATTTTTTGCAACGTCAACATGCAATGGATGTTGTGCATACTCTTTCAAACCTTCCATATCGTTGTGTGTTGTTGTAAGGGCGATGTCGAACTGTTCGTTTGGATTACAGTTGATTCCAACTTCAGCGGTAAGAAGGGTAGGGACTTTCTCAACAAGAACTGAAAGTTCACTTTTAATCTTCTCACATGCGGCAAGTCTTTCTGATTCTGAGTTGAAAGGCTTCAATTTGAATAATACAATATGCTTTACCATTTTTCTATCACTTTTATCACTTATTGCAAAAGTATAAAACGGAATCAATAAAAAAAAGATATAGATGATTTTTGTTGAGAAAACAATGGAAAATCATATTGTTTGCTCTATAAATGGCCTTTTTTGATAAGTTGAATGATAGAATACCTGTGATTCGTTTGTGTGACTTGAAAATTAGGCGAAATAAAAAGAGACCGTCTAAACATGTTAGACGGTCTCTTGATTTCAAAGAATAGTCTTCTTTATTGAGCCAATGCCGCTGCACCACCAACGATATCAAGCAACTCGTTTGTAATTGCCTGCTGACGAGTTTTGTTGTACAAAATCGTAAGCTCGTTGATAAGTTCATTAGCATTATCAGTTGCCACCTGCATGGCTACGACGCGGGCTCCATGTTCAGACGCGTTAGAGTCGAGAAGGCAAGCGTACATTTTTGTGCGCAATGCCTTAGGCAATAGAGACTCAAGGATCTCTGCTTTGCCTGGCTCAACGATGTAGTCTGCTGTGGATTCGTCGACGTCGCCTGAATTTTTGTCAAGAGAGATTGGTAGGAACACCTCTGTCTGAAGTTTCTGCACTGCAGTGTTCTTCAAGTGGTGGTAGACTACGATAACTTTATCGAATTCTTTTGCCAAAAACTTGTTCATCAATTCATTAGTGACCTCGCTGATTGCATCGAAAGACGGGTGGTCTGCCATATCGTTGTTGGATTTAACAACTGGCACGCCAAGCTTCTCCGACTGCTCTGTGATCTTCTTTCCGATAGGGTAGACAACAACCTCAGCACCACTATTCAATTGCTCTTTGACCACAACATTCAACTGTTTTGCAACGTTTGAATTGTATGCGCCACAAAGGCTTGAATTTGAAGAGAAAGCTATAACAGCCACTCTTGATACTGGTCTGACCTCTGCAAAAGCCGACTGGAAATCAGTCTCAGTCGCCAAGAAATTACTTAAAATCTTGTTAAGGCGACTCTGGTACGGAGTGATAGACTCAATAGCGTATTGAGCTTTTTTTAGCTTCGCTGAAGACACCATCTTCATAGCTCCAGTAATCTTCAATGTTGAGTTTACTGAGCCAATTCTCGCTTTTACTTCCTTTAATGATGCCATCTCTTACAGAATTAAACAGTTGCTACACTTCTTCCTGAATTCAGTTTGCTGATCACAACCTCAGCCTCGCTCTTAAGAACAGCCTTGATATCGTCGTTGATGATACCCTTCTTTAGCTGATCAAGTACGTCAGCTTTGTGTAGGTGCTCAAGACGCTCGATATAAACTTTCTCGAACTCGTGAACGTCCTCTTTTGCAAGTGCGTTCAAGATACCCTGAGTACCGCAGTAGATTACAGCAATCTGGTGCTCTACTGGATATGGAGTATACTGTGGTTGCTTCAAAAGCTCTGTGTTACGAACTCCCTTGTCGATTGTCATCTTAGTTACAGGGTCCATATCACCACCGAACTTAGTAAATGACTCCAACTCACGGTACTGAGCCTGATCAGTCTTAAGTGTTCCGGCGATAGCCTTCATAGCCTTCACCTGTGCAGAACCACCCACACGAGATACCGAGATACCTACGTTGATAGCTGGACGGATACCTGCGTTGAACATATTTGTCTCCAAGAAGATCTGACCGTCTGTGATGGAAATCACGTTTGTTGGGATATATGCTGACACGTCACCTGCCTGAGTCTCGATGATTGGTAGGGCAGTAAGTGAACCGCCACCCTTAACCTTACCCTTCAATGATTCTGGAAGGTCGTTCATCTGTGCTGCCACAGTATCGTTGTTGATGATCTTAGCGGCACGCTCCAATAGACGTGAGTGCAAATAGAACACATCACCTGGATAAGCCTCACGACCTGAAGGACGTTTCAAGATCAATGATACCTCACGATATGCGACAGCCTGCTTAGACAAGTCATCGTATACTACCAATGCGTGCATACCTCTATCACGGAAATACTCTCCGATAGCTGCTGCTGCAAATGGTGCGTAGTACTGCATAGCTGCTGGATCAGAAGCTGTTGCAGATACGATGATGGTGTAGTCCATTGCACCGTTCTCCTTAAGTGTGTTAACGATGTTGGCTACTGTACTACCTTTCTGACCTACCGCACAGTAGATACAATATACTGGTTTTCCAGCTTTAAATGCCTCTTTCTGGTTGATGATTGTATCGATAGCGATTGCAGTCTTTCCAGTCTGACGGTCGCCGATAATCAACTCACGCTGGCCTCTACCGATTGGAATCATGGCGTCGATAGCCTTGATACCTGTCTGCAATGGCTCTTTTACGGGCTGACGGTAGATGATACCTGGTGCCTTACGCTCCAATGGCATCTCAACCAAGTCTCCCTTAATTGGTCCTTGTCCGTCGATTGGGTTACCAATGGCGTTGACTACACGACCAACCATGCCTTCTCCAGTGAGAATAGAAGCGATACGTTTTGTTCTTTTTACAGTGAATCCTTCACGAACCTGGTCTGTAGGTCCAAGCAACACGGCTCCTACATTGTCCTCCTCAAGGTTCATGACCACTGCATTCATTCCGTTTTCGAACTCAAGCAACTCACCGGCCTCGGCGTTCTGCAATCCGTAGATACGAACCACACCGTCGCTTACCTGAAGCACCTTACCAACTTCCTCGAATTTTACACGAGAATCGATGTTCTGGAGCTGCTGCTTAAGTACGTCAGAAACTTCGCTTGCTTTTATAGACATAACTTAAATTCTTTTTTAATTGCTAATAACGAGAAGATTAACATTGTACGTTGGCAGAGTTGGAATATCTCAACTTCTCTCTGATAGTGTCGAGTTGCGACTTGACACTCGCGTTAAGCTGATATGTCTCGACCTCCATGATGAATCCACCAATAAGTGCTGGATCAACAGTAGTGTCAAAATCAATATCCGCGTCTGTAACGTTTGTCAACACCTGACGGAATCTTTTCTCCTCATCTGCAGAGATAGGGCAGGCAGTTACTACTGTAGCTCTTACCAAATTCTTCTTCTTACGGTAGAGATCCTGATATACAAGTGCTATACTTTGAAAATAATCTTCTCTCTTATTTTCAACTACTAAATCGACAAACCTTGTGTATTCAGCACATACACTGTCGCCTGCCATTATAGTAAGCAATTCCTTCTTCTTGTCCTTGCTTATTGTTGGGTTAGCAATTGCATCCTTGAGTCCATCCACACTGACGAATGCTGCGGATACGAGTTTCATTGTCTCGTACACTTTGTCGGCAACATTGGCGTCTGCAGCAAACTCATATAGAGCTTTTGCGTATCTTGCTGAAATTTTACCAGTGTTCATCAGTTTTACGATTTAGCGATATTTACTTCATCCAAAAGCTTGTTGATCATATCAAGTCCGGCTTTGTCACCAGAAAGCTTCTCGCGTACCACTTTTTCAGCGATACTTACTGACAACTCTGCAACCTGAGTGCGAATCTCTTTGATTGCGTTGTCACGCTCCAATTGGATGTCTTCTTTAGCTTTATCAAGCAAATCCTGCGCCTTCTTAGCTGCTTCTGCCTTTGCGTCGGCGATGATCTGATCTTTCTGCTTAGAAGCTTCTTTTAATAATTCCAATCTCTCGTTCTTTGCCTCGGCAAGCAATCTCTCTGTCTCTGCGTTTGTTCCTGCAAGACGAGCGTTTGCCTCGTTAGCCTTCAAGATTGATTCTTCGATTTCGTCACTTCGCTTATTGATCATCCCGACGATAACTGGCCAACCGTATTTCTTCAAGATAAGAAAAACGGCAGTGAAGCATATCACCATCCAGAAGACCAAACCGAAGTCAGGGGTCAATAGTTCCATGTAGATGAATTTTTATTTCTATTATACGAATAGAGCCAAGATACATACGATGATGGCAAGGAATGCAACACCTTCCACAAGAGCGGCAGCAACGATCATGTTGTTACGGATCTCTCCTGCAGCTTCTGGCTGACGTCCCATAGCTTCCATTGCTGAACCACCAATCTTACCGATACCAAGACCTGCACCGATAACTGCGATACCTGCACCAATTGTTGCACCTGCTTTTGCTAACAATGCTGGAGCGGCTACCTCCGAAATTTGAGCCAAAATTGCTAATGATAACATAGTATTAAATTTTTTTTGTTTTTATTTCTTTTTGTTATGCTGCTGTTTTATAGCGACAATGTGTTTTTGTTTTTGTTAGACGCGCGACCGTGCGTCTGTTTTTTTGTATTAGACGCACGACCGTGCGTCTCTACATCTTATTTGTGTTCCTCCTCGTGTGGCTCTACTTGTGCCAAGCCGATGAACAAGGCTGATAGGGTAGTGAACACGTAAGCCTGAATGAAACATACCAAGCACTCAAGCAATGTCATGAAGATTACCAATGCACATGATAGAATTGATACTCCATAAGCTCCACTTCCAATTCCTACATTGATTGAGAAAATGAAAATCAATCCGATAAGCACTAGCTGCATCACGTGTCCTGCCAACATGTTGGCGAAAAGACGGATACACAATGCGATTGGTTTTGTGAACATACCGATGATCTCAATCAATGGCATCAATGGAATAGGTAACTTCAACCACATTGGAACTTCTGGGTTTACCATTTCCAACCAATAGTGCTTTGTGCCTGCCTTGAAGTTTGTGATCAAGAATGTGAAAACGGCCAATACCATTGTACATGCAATGTTTCCTGTCAAGTTAGAACCGAAGATAGGAATCAATCCTAAGTAGTTGTTAATCATGATGAAGAAGAACACTGTAAGCAAGAATGGACTGAATTTCTCAACGTTCTTACCAACACATGGCTCAATCACGTCTTTCTCAATCATAACAATGAGTGGCTCCAAAAACGCCTGCTTGCCTTCTGGCTTTCTCCAGTAGTCTTCTTTATATCTTTTTGAGATACTTAGGAAGATCCAGAGCATCAAACCTGAGCTGATGAAAAGGAAAAGCACGTTTTTTGTGATTGAGATGTCGAATGGACGCTCTCCTGTGCTGACCTCAACAATCTTGCCTGCGTTTGGCTGATCCTCCGCTGCGATTGTGTAGCCTTTGTACTCTTTGTAATGACCTCCGTGGCCTAGTTCACTCGACATGAATACGTCCAAGCCATTCTGACCATACACAATACAAGGCAATGGAATTGCTAAATCGCCGATTATATGCCATGAATATGAGTCTCCGATATGTCCGAACACCAATTCCTTCACGTCGACTTTGCCTTCGCCTTCGGATTCTTGATGCTCATTCGCCTGTGCCACAAGTGGCGCAAACAGAATCATCAGGATTGTTATAAGTTTACTGAACAAATTCATGCGAATCATTTTTTATTGTTCTACTTTGTTACTTTCTTTTGACAACATATCGTTGAATTTCTTCAACATAAATGCCTCATAAGCAGTGTAACATAAATAACAGACAACGACTGAAGATATGAAACTGATGTTGTTCTCACCGTTGCACATCACATACACTAGGCAGAATGCGACTAATAATATGAGTTTGACGGTGCGTGTTATCAAGTAATTCAAATGGAATTTCTTCGCGTCTACAATCGCCGCTTTTGTGATTGAAATTAGAATTAGTAATGTCAATAAGAAGAAGAATGCGGGAATTGTGGGAAACATACTGAATCCAAACTCTGGTTTGATGGCGAATACCAATCTCCCGATGGAGTAGAGTAGCGCTGCCAACGCAAAATTCGATATGACAATGTTTCTTTTGTAATTCTCTCTATTCATCACCTCTTATCCCAATACTTTTTCTACACAGACTGAAATTTCGTTGTTTCTAACCTCTGCAAAACCACCGTCTACACGAAGAGTTGTTGTCTCGCCTCCTGAAACGTAGACGATATCTCCCTCTTTTAGCGACGAGATGATCGCAGCATGATGTGGCAGAACCTCAAAACCTCCGCCTGTACCTGGAAGTTTTACACTTTCCACGTCTCCTGAAAAAATCAGTTTATCTGGTGAAATGATATCTAATTTCATGTCGATTCTTATTTAACAACCTGTGACATCAACTTTCTTGCCTTCTCTTTAGCGTCGTCGATTGTTCCGACATTCAAGAATGCCTGCTCTGGAAGATCATCAACTTCACCATTGATAATAGCATTAAAGCCTTTAATTGTCTCCTCAATTGGAACCATCACACCTGGAAGACCAGTAAACTGTGATGCTACGTGGAATGGCTGAGACAAGAATCTCTGGATTCTACGAGCACGAGCCACGATCAACTTATCCTGCTCAGACAACTCTTCCATACCCAAGATTGCGATGATATCCTGCAACTCTTTGTACTTCTGAAGAATCTGCTTTACGTTCTGCGCACACTCGTAGTGAGCGTTGCCGATTACGTTTGGATCCAAGATACGTGATGTTGAATCAAGTGGGTCTACAGCTGGATAGATACCAAGCTCAGCGATCTTACGGCTCAACACTGTTGTTGCGTCCAAGTGCGAGAATGTAGTTGCTGGAGCAGGGTCTGTCAAGTCATCGGCTGGCACGTAAACGGCCTCAACGGCTGTGATTGATCCATTCTTTGTTGAAGTAATACGCTCCTGCATACGTCCCATCTCAGATGCCAATGTAGGCTGGTAACCTACGGCTGATGGCATACGTCCTAGCAACGCTGATACCTCTGATCCTGCCTGTGTGAAACGGAAGATGTTATCCACGAAGAATAGGATATCCTTACCACCCTGACCTGAATCACGGAATGTCTCAGCCACTGTCAGACCAGACAATGCAACTGAAGAACGTGCTCCTGGTGGCTCATTCATCTGTCCGTAAACCAATGTTGCCTGTGATTTCGCTAGTTCGTTGTAGTCGATCTTAGAAAGATCCCAATCTCCTTCTTCCATCGATTTCTTAAACTCCTCTCCGTAACGGATGATGTTTGACTCGATCATCTCACGAAGCAAGTCGTTACCCTCACGAGTACGCTCTCCAACTCCCGCAAATACTGAATATCCGTTGTATCCCTTTGCGATGTTGTTGATAAGCTCCATGATAAGCACTGTCTTTCCTACACCGGCACCACCAAACAAACCGATCTTTCCTCCTTTTAGATAAGGAACCAAAAGGTCGATCACCTTAATACCTGTAAACAAGATTTCTTTTGATGTTGCTAGCTCGTCAAACTTTGGAGCCTCTCTATGAATTGGTGAACGCTGTACGTTTTCAAATGTCTTCATTCCATCAACTGGAGCTCCTACGACATTCAACAAACGACCTTTTACTTGTTCACCCATTGGCACTGATATTGGAGAACCCAATGCCTTTACCTTTAATCCTCTCTTTAATCCATCAGTTGAGTCCATGGCGATTGTACGAATCGAACGCTCACCAATGTGCTGCTGACACTCTATAATCAATGGAGATTGTCCTTCACGTTCTACCTCTAGGGCATCGTGAATCTGTGGTAATGTTGCATCCACTTCAGCAAAACTGACATCGACTACCGGTCCAATAACCTGGATTATTTCACCATAAATTTCAGACATAGCGTGTTTTTTTATTGTGGTATTAATTTTTTTAATTTTCCTTTTTTCTATCTCTCAAAGCATAGTTACTCATGCTTTTGTTATTGCAAATATATTTATTTTTTTAGACTGAAAAACTTTTTGTCAAAAAAATAACGGGTTGTAAGAAAATATTTCTTGTTTTTTACAGACTGTAAATGTTGTTTAGCATATTCTTTCGATTTGTAATGTCTCGTTTTGAATATCTATGTTTGTTCGGCCTCGACGGAATTGTCGTGTACTTTTCGTGGAATATATAGTCTGCAACGGACATTTTGTATATTGCAGGTGGTGTTTTTATGTCTGCTGAAAATTATATTCGTCCTCTTATTTTTTATAATTATTCATTTGTTAATAAAAAAAGTAGACGCAATTTCTCGCGTCTACTTTCATTTAAATATAGACAATGGGAATTAGTATTTGATAGCTTTAAGTTTTCCTCCGTCCACTGCGTAAACTGTGTTTGAGTTGAAATCAATCTCATAAACTACGTTCTTGTCGTCGCTCAAACGGAATGTCTTGACCTCTTTTCCTGTGTTCTGGTCAACAACTGCCAACTGTACCAACTCTTCTCCGTTGACTTTCTCAGATGTCAAGAAAATAGATAGGTTGTCGCTTGATCTTGCAGCTTTCTTTGCCTTCTCGTTAGCTTTTAGCTTGTGACGTAGTTCTTTCTGCGCGTCCATAGCTCGTCCTGCCTTATCAGCCTCTTCTGCTGAACAGAACACTCCACCTTCCGCAACTACATTGCCGTTCTCGTCTGTGACTGTAACCTTTGTGCTCTTGATTCCGTTGTAGATTGATGCTGCAAGTAGGGCTGCGTTAGCTCCACGGCCTGTCTTCAACTGTGGATATACTTTTTGTGCAGTCACTGTCTTGTTCTTGTCGATCATGACATACTCTTTTGCTCCGTAGATGAAGTATCCGTTGTCTGAGACTTTTAGTCCAGAGATCGCAGATGGATCATCAACTTTAGTCACTGCTTCTGGCAATTTTGCGTCATTATCTGGATCGATGACATATACTTTCTTTCCGCTTAACGCTACAACTTTGTTTGTTGCATCATCGAATGCACATTTGTCTGTGACAGAAAGGTTTATTTTGAATTTGCGCTTGTTTGTCTCTTTATCGTATACCACCAAACGGTTGTTTGTCATGATCAGGTATGTGTTCTTATATTGCTTCTCTACCTGTGGTGACTTTATGTCGTCTACATCTTCAAGCTCGATTGGCTTCTTCCATACTTTCTCTCCTGTAGCCTTGTTGACCATCTGGATCTTGTTTCCGTAGCTGACACGGATGCCTTCATCTGTAAGCTCGGCATTCTTATAGAATGGAGATACAAAACTCTTCTTCCATTTCTTGTTGCCAGACTTGATGTCGATGATGTTAACATCAGCCTCTGATGCGATGATTGCCTGTGTGTTGTCGAGCTGGATTAGGTCTGCAAATGGAGCGGCAAGTTTCATTGGTTGTGCCCATACATCCTTTCCTGTCTTTGAATCGACCAAGTGTACTTTTCTCATACCGCTTTCCATAGAGAAGATGTAGTTGCCACTGTTGTCGATCAAATACAATTCTGGTTTTGATGGGTTCTCCCATTTTTTGTTTCCTGTTTTAGCGTCAAGTAGGTATAGGAACTGGTCGAATCCGTAGATGATATTTCCGTCTGCAGAAATGCCTGGTCTGCACTGTACCATGGCCTTGTCCAAAAGTAGGTTGGCTGCGATCGCTTTCTTTGGCTTTGGCAATGCGAACTTCCAAAGCACTTTGTTCGACGCGATGTCTACTGCCTGAAGTGAGATGTTCTTATCTGTACCGTCTACACGGATAAGTGCGATGTTCAACTCTGGGATGATGTCGCTTGCCTGTATCTCACGAACTCCGTCGATGATTGTTTCTCCTGTCACAACATCGATCACTTTGTCGCCAACGAATACGAAGTGTGTCCAGTCTACTTCCTGATAAACCTGCTTCTCGAATTTGTTCATCATCTTTGCTTTGTCGCTGTTTCCTGTCAACGCCGCAACTTTCGCTGCTTTTTTCAAATTCTCGTTTCCTTTGGCTTTCTGGATAGTCCATGCTGTTGCACTCTTCTCTGCATCGATTCCGACGAAATTGTCGTTCATCTCAACGATTGGTGTCTGTGTGAATCCGTTAAAGAATATTCTCTCTGCTTTACCATTGACTGGTGCTTCCCACGCAACTGTCTGTGCGTTTGCAATTGCTGCTAGAGCCAACACTGTGGCTGTAAAAATACTTCTCATTTTTTATTTTATATTTGTTTTAACTTTTGCAAATATAGAATAAAGCTTTTTATTGATTGACAATTAAAATATTTTTAACGGTTGATTTATATTTTTTTAACTAATCTTATTTCTTTATTATCTTTTCTGCTTTTCCATCTGCAACCACGACATACACTCCGTTTGGCAGATTGCTCATATCGAATTCAATGATTCCTTTTGTAGCTTTCTGTATTGCGATAGCCTCTCCATTTGAAGAGTGTAGGGTGGCGGTTCCATCTAAGTTTGCAGATCGCACATTCACTATGTTGTCTGTAATTGTCGGATAGACGATTGTATTGTCAGCCTCTACAGTCTCCGCTATTGTCGGATCCTCGATGATTCCAGTCTCCACCGTCTTCAAATCCATGATTTCAAGGATATCTATCTGCGACGCTTCTTCTGTCAAACTGAGTCCGATGCTTTGTGCTGTGATTCCATCTTGTGTCACTGTCATTGTGCCGGATAGTCCGTCGTATGATTTGATGTCGCAAGTGTAGATGATTGTAGTGCCAATGCGTTCTATATCAATATCTACTTTGGCCTGTGTGAGCATCTTCACGAATGTTTCCCAATCATCTCCCCATGATGTCTTGAATGTGAATGTTCCTTCGCTGTCAAACTGGTATGCGTCGGCTCTGATGAATCCGGTTTTGCCGTTGATCGTGTTCTTGATGATGAAATTGTCCCAATTCTTTGTCTCGTTTGACGAATGGAAGTTGTTGAATGTGTAATGAGTGTGGAAATCTCCGCTAAAACTCTTTGATGCTCCACTTTTTGTGTTGAATGCATCTTTATATATTCCGTAATTTGTCACACTGCCGATGATTTCTCTCTCTTTCAAACTTGCTACTGTCATCTTTTTAACATCCAGATATGTGCTTTCTCCACCAAGATAGACAGTCAGTGCTCCTTTGGGTGAACTCTTCGACAACACTCCATAAATGTCTTTTCCGTCTACAGCCGCTGATACGTGGATAGAAGCACCCTGACGGATTATCTTCACGTCGACATCTTTATCATCAAACTCTTTCCATGTCTTTGGGTTTGAATATGATACTGTTGATCCGGAGAATGTCTCTACGCTGTATCCGTCGGCTCTCAACGCCCAGAAATTACCTGCGTTTTCCTCGAATCTCAATGCCCAGTTGTCCCAATTGTTCACACCTTTATTGTGGTTGTGGAATTTGAATGTTATTTCAAAATCTCCTGCAGGAGCTTCTGTTTTCAGAAATTTGTCTGTTTCGTTCCATACCAATGTCTGCTCTTTGTCTCCTATGCGATAAAAAGGTTCGAAAACAGTCTCTGTTCCATATTTTGATTGTGGAAGACGGTACGCCCAAAGACAAAGTTCGTTGGCTGGATTCATTGCGGTCAGACAAAGTGTCTTGCGGCCGTTGTCTTCCATTCTTTGGTCGAGTATGGTTCCGTTGAATGTGCCGACGGTTGTTTTAAGTGTGATGAATTGTTTTCCGTCTGCGTAATCATAACTCCATGAGCCTGAATAATCAGCAGAGATAGAGTGGTCTGCATTTAGACGCATTGTGCCTGTTTTGTTGCAGGCAAGAGCCGCATAGTCGACGGCATTATGTGTGAGCACTGCGTATTCACCCATGATATCCTGCTCTTTATACACTGTGTCTTTGTCAGTATATTCTCCAAGACGAGTCTCAAATGGAGCGACGAGTGGCCAACCGTCCGACGTGAACACCATAGGATGGCTTTCGACGTGATGCCATCCATAACCGTTGCCTGTGTTGTCTTTCACATGGTAGATGACGTAGCATTTGCCATCCTCATCCATAAGGGCGGAGTTGTGTCCCTGCGCGGTCTGTCCGCCTCCCACCTGATCGTAGTCTGTGATGGTTTTGTTGTTTGTCCACCATCCCCACGAATAGTTCTGCATCAACGACACTCCGTAAGTCGTGTTGTTGCCATAGTTGGGATAGATTGCTTTGTTGAACACAGCATCGTCGCCTGTGACATCTTTGTATGGACCGGTGATTTTATCACTTCTGAACAGTCGCATATTGTAGCCTCCTTCTGGAGAATAGAAACCGTATGACATGAAGAGATAGTAGAAACCATTCCCGTCGCCATCTTTCATATATTCGATATACGGACCTTCTCCGCTGACGTAATATCCTCCGGCTATATGCACGCCCATATATTCATCATAGCGTAGACGTGATCCTTCCCACACAGCACCGTCTACTGGATTATATCCATAGTTATATGAGTAGTCGCGCAGACCGGTTTTGTTATCAAGTTTGATCACGAATATTCCGCCGCTCCATGAGCCATAGATCAGCCATAAATCTCCGTTTTCATCGTATTTTACGTTTGGATCGATACAGCTTGAACCGTAAGTTCCTCCCCAACCTCCATCGGATGAATAGTATCTGCTTGGAATTGTGTTTTGTCCTGTCACTTTTTTGAAATCATTGTTTCCAGCTCCATTGCTCTTTCCGTCCATTCCGCCGAACACCACAGATCCGACTCTTTGGTATGGACCTTCTATCTTGTCGCTGGCAAGCATACAGATGCTGCTCATCCAATCGTCGCCATTGATAGAGTAGTACATGCACCATTTCTTCATCTCTCTGTTCCAGATGATGTCGGCGGCCCAAAGATTCTCTTTAAGTTTGGCTTGGTTGTTTGTCCATCCCGACCATGCAGTGTTCTCTCCAAACACGGAGCAAAGGTCTGTCGTCACCTTCCCATTCACAGCGAAAGAGGGTGTGAATGCGGTCCAGTCAAGCATGTCTGTGGAGTAAGCCGCACCGAGTTGGGTTCCCATCACATAATAGTATTTGGTGCGGTCGTTATTGGCACTTTGTTCAGGATAGCTGTTGCCTTGGGCATCCTTATACACAACGACGATAGAAGGGTCGTGCACAGGCACCTGCCCAGCCCATATCTTGTTTACCAGCAACACTGCCAGTAGCACTACGATTAAAATTTTGATGAAATCTTTCATAATACAAATCCTTTTGTCGGGACAGGCAATCAGATTTGTAACGTCGGCTGCAAACCTAATTCCGATCCATGAAAACAATATTTTTTATTCCTAACTGTTGGAGAAACATCGTGATCTGCTCTTTCGCGTTTTCTTGGGCAGTCTCTCTGTATCCCATCTTTTCACTCTTTGCCAACATCCGTCTGATCGCTCTTTCCCTCAAATCACGTCGGTCGTCGGAAGAAAATGATCCGGATGCGAACACTGTCTTTGTGGCGGCTTCGTCGAGGAAATAGTCATCCAACAGTGTCACTTTAGGCAGACTCACAAACACAGAGTCTTCTTTCTGTGTGAACCAATCTTTTTCAGCTTTGCTGCAATCGATTCCGTATCTTAGTGTTCCTGAATAGATTGCGGACAATTCGTCTTTGAACAAGACTCCTTTGGTCGTGTCGACAAGTTCCTCTATTTTGATTGAAAGAAACTCCCATTTGCCTATTTTCTTCACCTCTGTGATGATATTCGGAGTAGGAGTGAAATTCTCTTTTTTTTCTATTTCTATCGTTCCTTGAGAACAGCGTCTCATTGACATGAAAAGTGTGCCCAAAGCGATTATGACTATGGAGATAAATATGATTGTTGACTTTTTCATTTGCTCAATTATTTCTGAATATTCAGATGCAAAAATAGTCAAATTGAAAGAAAAAGCGGGCAAATAGTCTGTTTCTATTTGCCCTTAAACAAATTTATCTTTTCACCATTTTTTTCGCTATCACGTTGTCGGAAGTTGTGATTCTGACAATATAGACGCCTTTATTTAGATTTGAGCAGTCGACGGAAATATCTCCTGAAGTATGCTCGATGCTTTCTTCTACCTGTCCAGTAAGCGTTATGATTTCAATTTTTACATCCGTTTCGTTGGCAATCCAGATGTTCAATCTGTCGTCAATCACATTCTGCACAAAGATTGATTCATGGCTTATGTCTTTCGTCGACGTAGGGTCGTTGATCACATTGATCTGACCGGTTATTGTTGTTTCTGAGATTCCTCCGACTGTTTTAGCGTTCCAAGAATAGTTTCCTATTTCAGTTGGAGTTCCGCTAACGAACAAAGTGTCGTTGCTGATGTTTGTTTCGATGCCATTTGGCAATCCTTGAATTTCAATGCTTTGGCAATTGCTGAATGCGAAACAGAATGGCGTGATTGCATTTCCCAGTATGACAGAATCCTGGATCTGTGCGTTTTCATCGCATATTATCAATGACGCATTGCCTGTGAATCCGTTTTTGGTGACGGTGATGCATCCGCTCTTCTGTGCGTTGTTCTCAGCACCTACTGTTTGGATTGTGTAGTTGAACACTCCGAATTCAGTAGGGGTTCCGCTGATAGAAACTTTCTTAGAACTTCTGTCGATATTCACATTGATTCCGCTTGGCAAACCGTTCACTTCTACGTCGTCAGCATACGACCATGTGTATCCGAAATTTACTATAGACTCACCCAACTCAATAGTCTGTTTGCTTGGGCCAGAACCCGTTTTGGTGATGACAGGATCATTCTTTATAGGATCTTGATCACCTCCGCCATGAGATCCACCTCCACATGCACTGCCGACCACACCTTTGCCTTCTTCCACATTAAGAGTGGCACCAGCGCCGTTGCATCCAGTCAGCACCGTCAGCACTTGGTTAGCGTCGATCTTTTTCCAGTTATTCGCATATGCGTTTGACGGATTGAATGTGCAATATCTCACAGATGTTGATCCTGATATGTTCTGTGTGTAGCAGTCCACCATCACACCACCAGACTGGTTTGAATTATCGTAGTCAGTGATCGGATTCTTAACACCGATGAAAGCACTCTTTTCCACGTATACCTGAGCCTCTTGTCCGGCAGCCACACAATAGTTTGTTACGGAACTGTTCCATAAGCAGTTCACAATGTGGACCTGACCGTATCTGACGCGGGGCATTCGTTCCTTGCATCCTTCTCCCCACCAGCAGCAAACGAATGTGGTGCGGAGTTTACCTCTGTCGTCTGTATATTTGTCATCCGAACCCCATAGGTTAGTGAAACGGTGATCGCTGGCACCACCTGAACCACCAGACATCGGAGCTTTCAGATAGTGGAATTTGCACCACGACACACATATATTGTCGGATTGTTTCTTGCAGTCGAAATTACCGTCGACACCATCTTGGAAATCACAATGGTCCACCCACATGTTCTGACAATTCTCAAAGCATAGATTGTCATTACCGTCGCAATCATATGCGCCTGCACTCTTGAAAGTGACGTTGCGGATAATGATGTTGGAGCAGTTTTTGAAATATAGGATACCTGTGTTGCTGGCATTAGTGCGTTCGTTGCTATACAGAGAAGAACCAGGCAAACCGTATAGAGTCTTGTTTGATTGTCTGTCTACACGAAGCATTGAAGTCAGTTGAATAGCTCCTTTTATATATATTTCCTTTTTTTCGCTTGATTTAAGGGCTGATTGCAGTTCACTCAGTGTGCTTACAGTCACACTAGTGCCGCCAGCACCACCAGTAGTATTGGCACCGAAACCGAGTGGCGCATTAGCGTCATACTCCGATAATTGGGCGTTTGCTACGAGAGCCGAAAACCCAAATAAAATTGCAAATAGTAAGCCTTTCAGTTTCATATCCATTAATTTTTGTAGGGGCGAAGCTTTGTGCTCGTCTCAATTTTTTCATATTGCAAAGTTCATCAAATAATTGTAAAAGACGATGAAATTGCGTACATTGATAGAGTGATATTAGTATAGAGGAGGGGGAGAAATGTAACAAAAATGGGAGTTTTAAGTTTCAAGATTCTTCACAACGAGTTGTTGACATGGATTCCTCGAAGAAAACGAATAAAATAGACAATCTGATCCAAGACTGTAGGGGGATAGTTCTCAAATCTAAACCTGTCCGATTATTCCATCAACATTTTCATGCCTGTAAGGCAATACAGAGTGAAAACGAGCGTAACTGGGCACGAAGTGTCCAGAGAATGCAAGCGAGAGAAACTCTGCCTGTATGGCAGTACTTATGGTATTGTCTTTCAGACAAAGTTTTTTTGCACATATCGTGATCCACGTGACTTTGTCACGTGTTACTCTCGCTTTGCTCGGTAGCGTCTTTCAGACGGAGAGATTCGTAGAGAGCATTTCAAAACCATCCATATCTTTTAACCTCTATTGCGATTGTCTTGCCTTTCTTCTCAAGGATGAAATCAACTTCATTTTACTCAAAATTGGAACGAAATTTACTCAAAAGTGGAGCAGAATTTACTCAAAAGTGGATGGAATTTTACTCAAAAGTGGATGGAATTTTACTCAAAAGTGAATGGGATTTTACTCAAAAGTGCAGAGGGATTTACTCAAAAGTATAGAGGGTTTTACTCAAAAGTGCAGAGGATTTTACTCAAAAGTGGAGAGGATTTTACTCGTTATAAAAGGAGGGGGCAAGAGTGTTTCGTCCTTTCTATTACGGGCAGGTTTGAAACCTGCCCCTACAGATAAATTGGAAATATTTGATGGTAATGCATTATTCCGTAATCAAATCCTCAATCTTTGCTCCAACAGTTGTGACCAAGTCGTTTGGCGCACATTTGATCTGCAATCCACGTACTCCTGCCGACACATAGACGTATTCATTGTCAGTTACGGTGTTGTGGAAGAATGTAGGGAATGGTTTCTTCATGCCGAGCGGACTGCATCCTCCACGGATGTAACCTGTTGTGGCAAGAAGATCCTTCATAGGAATCAGATCACAGTTTTTATTTCCTGACACTTTTGCCGCTTTCTTCAGATCGACTGTCTTGTCGCCTGGAATGACGCATACAAAGAATCCTGTTTTGTCGCCTTTCAATACGAGTGTCTTGAAGACGCAGTTGATGTCCTCACCGAGTTGAGCCACAATATGTTGCGCACTCAGATCGTTCTCATCCACTTCGTATGGGATGAGTTCATATTTTATCTTGTTGCGGTCGAGTATACGTGCCGCATTCGTCTTATTTATTTTCATTTTCTATACGTGTTCCGTCTGGGTTGAATGTTGTTGAATATACGTTTTCATCGGGCAAAACCTCTTCTCCTACGATTCTGAGGTAAACCTGAGTGGTGGCACGCACATCCTTCTCGCAATAGAATGCGATTCTGTCAAGATTATGCTCGTTGTAGTAGACGTTGGCTACTTGGCTGCCGTCGATATCATCTTTGGGTGTTGTGATTCCTAACAATGCGCAAAGCAGTTTGAGTGTGGCAGAGTGTCTTGTGTCTCCGCATCTCCACAATTCCATAGTGTCAATCCACTTCATATCCCATGGTTTCTTTCCTGCGGTCTGTAATTCGTATGGCAATGGGATATTGTTGATTATCATTCTTCTGGCGATAAACGGTAAATCGAATGATTTGGAGTTGTGTCCGCAAAGAGCCAGGTCTCCATGCACAGTCATCGACATTTTGCTCACTGTTTCCGCAAAACCTGTCAGAAGTTCCTTTTCATCGTCGGAATAGAATGATTTGATGCGTAGATGACGTTGTCCGTCTTTTGTATGTAGCAGACCTACGGATATGCAGACGATTTTTCCAAATTCAGCGTATAGTCCACCTCGTTGGTTGATCTCTTCTTCTGTCAGATCTTCATCTGTCTTTGTGACTTTATCGATGAACATGTGACGCAGCTCTTCTGGCACTTCCTCCAGTTTGGATGCCATCGGCACCGTCTCTATGTCAAGAAATAGAATATTCTCGCTTTTCATTTTTTGTACTTTTTATCCGCAAAGTGAATAGAGGTCACCTCTTGGATTGATTAACATAACTGGTATATTGCTTTTTTTCAATACTTTCTGCTCTTTAGGTCCGAAAATGATGTCGTCCAGACCATAGTCGCGGGACGCACTGCATATCAGCAGGTCAGCACCCAATTCAGCGGATTTTTCCACTGCCTCAAACTCAATCTTGAAACTGTCTTTCTTGGCTTCGACGCGAGTGTGTTCCACTCCTGCGTGGTCGAGTAGAGTAGCGATGGCCTCCGTCGTCTCCTTGGCTTTTGAACCGTAGTCTTTGGCTGTCATCAGCATGATTTTAGATTTGAAGAAACGTCCGAAACTTGATGAGAACGGTCCTTTTTCACGCTCTTCAATCAAATAGTTGACTGGCACGAGGATTTTGTCGAATGCGATCTTCATGCCTGGTTTGCAGAAGAAATATGGTGTACGTAGTTCTCTGCATAGTTTGAGCATCTTGCGGATGCTGGAGTTTGGAGTGATCTCAAACACAAGCATCGACGCTTCCGCAGCCTCAATTGTGGATGTGAACTCATCAGCGCTCGGGATGACGGTGGTGTCGACATTTATCGATTTGCCCGCCAATTTAGTCTTGTATGCGTTCAGGATCTCCTGACATGAATCTTCGTCGGATTCATTGTTGGCAATAGAGAGCAGACATATCTCTTTCGAGTATGTATCCGACAATTTTTTTGCCATTTCAATCGCTGTATCTGGTTGGTAATCACCGTCGACTACCACAAAAACTTGTTGCTTCAAATCCGACATCTATTTCTTAATTTTAATTCTTAACTCTTAAATTCTGCAACACATGGACATCTTTGTACTGCAGAGCTACGCGTCGCCAGCTCTTCAATGTGGCTGTGACCTCAAAACCTGCTGATTTCATCAGTGAGAGAGATGGCTCGTTTCCCGTCTCCACATATGCATAAAGCATCTGGAAATCAAGGTGAGAGAAGCAATAATCGCAAAGCAGACGCAATGCCTCGCGTCCGTAGCCATTCCGTCGACATTCTTCTTTGATCACGATTCCTACCGCCGCTTTATGCGAGAAAATGTCCACATCATAGATATCCACCGCTCCGACGATATTTTTCTTTTGATCCTCAATGATAAAACGTTGCTGGCCATTTGCCCAGATGCCGAGTGATTCGCTCTGGATATATTCCTCCATCGTAGTGCGGGAATAGGGAGCGAGTGTGTCGGAAACAGACCAGTTAAGACTGTCGTTCTCAATTTCGCAAAGGAAATCGACATCAGCAGTCTCCACGTTTCTCAATCTGACATTTTCTCCGACAAGGTATCTGGCCATTGCAAATCATCAAATATAAATCAGAGATCTATTTCTCGATCATTCATTTTTTGACAAATATAGGTGTTTTTTAGCCAAATATGCGTATTTTTGGCCTTAAAATATATGACTATGGAAAATTTCAAAGAGATAGATGCAAAGGAGATTAGCGGCAATTTCATCAAGAAGATTGGCGACGAGTGGCTTCTGATCACTGCCGGAGACAAATCGAAATTCAACACAATGACAGCCAGCTGGGGCGGAGTCGGAGTGTTCTGTGGAAAGAATGTGGCATACTTGGTGATTCGTCCGCAACGCTATACATTTGAGTTTGTGGAGAAGAATCCGTCGCTCACACTTTCATTCTTCAGCGAGGATTACCGCAAGGCATTGCAGATCTGCGGTTCAAAATCAGGCCGTGATTGCGACAAGGTAAAAGAGGCTGGTCTGACAGCTATCGCTACAGAGTCTGGCAACATGACGTTTGCTGAGGCTTCATTGGTGATGGAATGTACAAAGATGTATGCTCAGACATTGAACGAGGCTTCTTTCATCGACAAAAGCATGGTCGAGAAATGGTTCAAGGCAGGAGATTATCACAAACTTTACATCTGTCAGATAGACAAAGTGTGGGTTAAGTAAGGTTGATGATTGACGGTTGACGGTTGAGGATTGTTAAGGGCGGAACGCCCTAACTCCTCCGCATCTGCGAGTTCGTTAGAACGAGCAGTAATAAATAATTTTTTTTGCTTTATGTGATAAATCAATCACATAGAAATTATAGAACCTAAAAATTTAAATATGGAAATGTATTACTCTGATTTGGAAGAATGTAGAAGATTGGCTGAGCAAGGCGATCCTTATGCACAATTAGAATTGGCCGAAGCTTATCATGAAGGAAAACTGATTGAGAAAAATATAGAGGCTGCTATCGAGTGGTATGAAAAATCTGCTGAGGGTGGAGAAAATTTTGCTCATATAGAACTGGGACGTATTTATGAATTTGGCGACGGAGTGGAGCAGGACTATATGAAAGCAATTGAGCATTATGAAAAGGCTGCTTACACGTCCCCTTTGTTTAATGAGCCTCTTTATCGTTTGGCATTGTTCTACTTGAACGGATTTGGCTATGAGCAGAATTACGAATATGCCGCACAAATGTTTGAAGTATTGTCGAATGCTGATGATGATATTGTGCCTGAGGCAAAATATCAATATGGCAGGTGTCTTGAAAATGGAATAGGTGTAGATAAAGATCTGGATCAGGCTCTATATTGGTATGAACGTGCTGCTAAAGAAGGAGTTGAAGAAGCAAAGATGGCGTGTGAAAGATTGAAAAAGGGATGATTTGATTTTGTGAGATACTGGATGGAATCATAGGATTACGAGACAGTTATAAGGAAAATTGGAGACTATGATTAGTCTAGATATTAAACCGATAAAATTTGTCAAATTATGCGAACCCGAATATCTAAAATAGTAATTCTGTTTTTTGTGATATTGTCGAGTATCTCGAATGTCATTGCGAAAGATTTCGAATTAATGTACGTGTACAGATGTAAGGTGATGGTCGGTGACTCTTTATGCTATCTTGTGAGAAAAGATCGTCCCTATCGCGGAAATAATAAAAATTGGGATACATTTTGTGGTGAATTCAAAAACTTATTTTTTTCAGATGGTTACAGTGGCTTTAGAATTTGTCCTATAATGGTGAATAAGTATGATGTTAATGCTGACACAATATATGTTATAAAGATGATCGGTTGTGATGATTCTGGATTAATAATAAAATGTGATTGTGATAAATTCAGAAAGGAATATGAAGAGAAGAAGAATGTAGAAAAGTGTGATTGTCCTGTTATAGAAGAAAGCGAATATCGATGGAGATGAATTTGAACGGTGGTGAAATAGATGTATGCCGGAAATGTATTTCAAATAAGATTGAAAGTCTAGGGATTTATAATTTCCCCGTTATCGTTTCTCCAAATGGATTTTCTTTGTGTTTGTTCCAGTTTTGCAAGGCAGATTCTTTGCTTGTGTTGGCGTAGCAGTATTCGCAAAGATGTGGGCAGGTGTTGTATTCGCCAATGTCTTTTGATGCCATACATTCGCAAAACTGTCGTTGCCCTGGATCTTTTTTGTGGGTACTGATGAAATAATGGTTGCCGGGCAGAAGTATCGCATTGCCGGGCAGTTGGGCGTCTCCGAATAAATTTGGCGACGGTACTTTCTCTATCCTCACTTTCATGAAATCCATCAGTTTCTTGTCGTCCCAGGCAAGACGGGAGATTAAGTCTCCGTCTATACAACGGTTATGCTGAATTCCATATTTGTCGATGTCTATTTTCTCTCCGCATGTGGCAATCTGATAGTTCCATCCTCGTTCTTGGTTCATGATGGAAAGTTTTTCCGCAAATTCTTCCATCTGTTCTGCTTCCCATTCGTGATAATGGATGCCATTCACGTCGAGATTATGTTTCACTTTTTTATACATGGCTATATCTGCATAACTGAAAACCAATTTCTCAGTATAGCCTTTCAGCTGGTCGCCGATATTCTGAACTTTCTGCAAAAGGGAATCTACCGATATATCATCAGTCAGTATCATAGGGTCGAATCTCCATACCACAGATCCTTTACCAAGATTCTCAACAAGTTGTTTGAATGTTTTGATGCGGTATTCTAGAGGAGGAACTTTTTCAAGTTTCTCTTTTTCATAATCGTTCAGTGTATATTGAATATAGCATTTGATGTTGCGTTCTTTGAGAATATGCAGATAGGGTAGTAACGGACTTGGATTCTTCGACCAGAACACGATGAAGCGAGTGTTGGTGTAGGAAATATACGACTTGACTCCATTGAATGGGTTTGTCCATGCTGAATAGCCTTTGGATAATCTGTCAAAGAACCAATCGGCATAAAAGGCAGGAATGTCTGTACTCCTGCTTGCTGATACAATGACAGGAGCTTGAGCTTTTACAGTTTGCCCGTTAATTGTTATGTCTGTATGGTTCCAGGTTGCCATTGGCTAAATTTGTATGTTTTTATCAGAATACAAAATTCATCATCATCTGTTTGATTGATGCAGACTTGTGATCTTTAACGTCTTGCAGCATCTCTAACCGCTCCATCATCCACCCTCAACCATCCATCATCCATCCTCAACCATCCATCCTCAATCATCCACCATCAATCGCACAACATCTCAAACTCCATATTCTCGCCGTCAAGCACCGTCGACGTGCGTTCGAAATCAAGCATTGAGAGTCTGATATTCAGTGCGATGACGCTGTCGTTAAGGATTCTCTTACGTTGCATCAAGTCTGTCTCAGCCAACGCTTTATCCAACACTTCCAACGCGTCTTCAATGTCTTTGGCGTCTACTGAACTAAGGTCGTGCATCTCATCCGACGGATAATCATCGGTGATTTTGCAGAGTCTTTCCAATTTATCTTCGTCAAGAGTCTTGACCAATTCCGCCTTTTCAGCGAGTTTTTTGACTATCTCTTTGTAGTTTGGATTCTCTGTGTTGCGGGAAACACATGAAAGTATTCCTGCACATTTGTTGATCCAACTGTCGCTCTGCTTTGCGAAATGGAAGAAATCACCTGGCACTTTGCTGCCAAACTTATCCTCTGCCACAAGCAACGCTGCGATGGTGATGTGATGTTTGTATCCGCAGATCGTCTCCAAACGGATCTGTGCGGCTCTTTTATCAGACCACGATATCGTTCCCAGATAGTCTATATATTTCTTGTAGACCTCCTCACTGTCCATATCTTCGTATGTGAGTGTGTCTACGATAGGTTGCATGATTGTGTCAAGCAACTCGATGTTTGTCTCTTTGTTTGTAATGGCTTCTTCAAGTCTGTTTTTTGCATTCGCCACAGACTCTTCAACCTCAGCGTAAAATTTATCTATTAGATTGTCAATATTCTCTGACATCTCTTCTGGTTAATTAATTAAAAATTAAGAGTTAAGAATTAGCATTCAGCATTTAGCATTTAGCATTTAGCATTTCCCAGCTATCGCTTTTATTCTCTGTACCAATGTAGGATGCGAGTAATGGTAGCTTACGAATAGCGGGTCTGGAGTAAGGTTGGAAAGTGAGTCAGCCGACAATTTTTTCAAAGCGTTCACTAATTCATCGCCTTTTCCGTGCTTTTGTGCAAAAGCATCAGCTTCATACTCGTACTTGCGAGTAAGAATATTCACTAGCCATCCCACAACTGTTGAGATTGGCGACATCAATAGCATGAATGCGTACAGACTCAAATGGAACGATGGTTTGTCGCTGCCAAACACGTTTGCCAAATCCATGTTGCCTGTCTCTGGATCGCCCAAGAACAAAGATGATAAGAACAGAATGAAAACCATGTTCAAAATGCCCAAAACCAACTGCTTAGTTGTGTGCTTGCACTTCTGGTGACCGATCTCGTGAGCCAAAACAGCTACGATCTCATCGTCTGTCATCTTGTTTTTCAACGTGTCGTACAGACAGATTCTTTTTCTTGAACCCAAACCTGAGAAGAATGCGTTAGCTTTTGTGCTACGTTTGCTTCCGTCGATGATGTAGATATCTGAGATCTTGAATCCCGTCTTCTTGCTGAACTCTTCGATCGCTGTGCGGAGAGATCCCTCTTCAAGAGGAGTCATCTTATTGAATAGCGGAAGAATTACCGACGTGTAGAATGTCATGAAGAAGATCATGATTCCAGCTATGATCAAAGATCCGATAATCCAATAGTTTACTCCAAGCCATTGGTAGACGTATGCTAACGCAGCCACCACCAACGTCATCAAAATGATGGAAATCAACATGTTTTTGATCGTGTCGCCAATGAATGTGCCGACAGACATCTTGTTGAATCCGAATTTCTCCTCGATCACAAAGTTCTTGTAAGCCGACAACGGGATCGATATGACGTCAGAAATAAGGTTGGTAAGTACAACGAAGATCGCTGCTGTCCATGGTTCGGATAATCCGAAACTTCTTGCGAAATCATCGATATACTTGAATGCGAATGTGAAGAGCAGGATCAAAGTCACAGAAAGTGACACGATGTCAGTGAAATTGCCAAACTTATTGTTTGCCGCAAAATACTCCTGCTGTTTACGGTATTCTTCCTCGCTGTAAAGTCCCTCCACCTCTTTAGGTAGCGGTTGTGTCGACGCGATTCTGTTGCGGTGGTCGAGATATTTCTCCCACGCTGTCTCCACAACGATGAATGCGACGATGATAAAAAATAATGTTGTGTATGTCATGATATTAAGCCACGGCTGTTTTTATTCTACATAAAGCACCAGACCCTTCAAGTATTCACCCTCTGGATGATAGATGTTGACGGGATGATCGGATGGTTGGGTAAGCTGGTGGAGTATTCTCACGTTGCGTCCTGTCATAGCGGCTGCTGAGAATACAGCAAGACGGAATTGCTCTTTGTTTACGGCCTGAGAGCAAGAGAATGTGAATAGGATACCACCTTTCTTGATCTTCTCGAAAGCCTTGGCATTCAGTTTCTTATATCCATTCAACGCACGTTTCAACACATCTCTATGTTTAGCGAAAGCTGGCGGATCAAGGATGATAAGGTCGTATTCACCGTCTTTCATATCATCAAGGAATTTGAATGCGTCTGTTGCTTCCGCTCTATGACGAGTGTCGCCAGGGAAGTTCAGTTCCACATTCTCCTTTGTAAGTTCGATAGCTTTTGCGGAAGAGTCGACGGAAGTGACGCTCTTGGCTCCGCCTCTCATGGCATAGAATGAAAATCCGCCTGTGTAGCAGAACATGTTGAGCACATCTTTGTCTTTTGCGTAGTGCTCAAGAAGCGCGCGGTTGTCGCGTTGGTCGACGAAGAATCCCGTCTTCTGACCCTTTATCCAGTCTGCCTTGAATTTCAAACCGTTTTCGATGGCGATGAAATCAGCCTCGTTGGCGCTTCCGATAAGATATCCGTCTTCCTTGTCTGTTTCAGACTTGTAAGGCAAAGTCGTTTCTGATTTGTAGTAGACATTCTCAATCTGGCCGTCCATCACCTTGATAAGCTCCTTGGCAAGCAAATCCTTGATATTATGGATTCCCACTGAATGAGCCTGCATCACTGCAGTCTTGCCGTAGATGTCGATGACGCATCCAGGAATTCCGTCGCCTTCACCATGGATAAGACGATAGGTGTTGTTGTCAGCTCGTCCTGCGATGCCGATAGCGCGACGCATCTTGTAAGCCTCGCTCAGTTTAGTGTTCCAGAATTTGGCTGTCGGCTCCTCATCCTTGAATGAGAAAATTCTTACAGCTATGCTTCCGATCTGATAGTGTCCCACCGCGCAAAATTCGCCTTTGGAAGTGAAAACCTTCACCACGTCTCCCTCTTTAGGATTGCCTTCAATCTTAGCGATCGCGCCTGAAAACACCCACGGATGGAATCTGAATACAGCTTCTTCCTTTCCGTTTTTTAATATTACTCTACAATTTGACATAATAATTCAAAATAATATGCAAAGGTAGCGATTTATATATAGAGTTGAAAATTAAAAGTTAAAATTTAAGAATTAGGTGCAGCCAAGCAGGAAGAAAAAAGAATTGATAGGTCTTAGTTTGTGACTGTATATTTCTATGAGGATTGTGAAGGGCGGAATGCTCTTGTCTGTTACTCATTGCGAGTCTGTATGTGTGTTTAAATAAAGAAATAGTCTTGCAATAACATTTTTATATGAGTATACGTTCTCTCATAGGCATTCAAATTTATAGTTAGACATATAGGTTGATTTTGGTTGATAAGGAAAACGCTGTTTATGCGTAGAGGATGATATTCTTTTCCTTGATCATCTCACGGAGGTTGATCAACGCGTATCTGGCACGGCCAAGAGCGGTGTTGATGCTGATATTTTTTTTCTCAGCGATCTCGTTGAAACTCAAATCCTCGAAATAGTGCATTCTGATGATCTCAGTCTGAGGCTCTGGAAGATTGTTGATCAGACGGTGCAACGTCTCATTAATCTGCTCTTTCACAATCATATCCTCCTCATTGTCGTCGAGTGCAGCGTCCTCGTTGATAAGGTCGTCGTTGTAGACGCAGTCGTTTTTGGACGAACGCATGTAGTCGATCACCATGTTGTGAGCGATAGTCTTCACCCATCCGACAAATTTGCCGGAGTCATGGTATTCTCCTTTACGGATTTTTGTAAGCACACGGATTGACACTTCCTGGAAGATATCGTCCGTTAGGTCACGGTCGTGGGTTAGTTGCATAATGTAAGCGTACACTTCAGCTTTGCACTGGGCAATCTGCAACTCCTTGTCTGCTGAAAAATTGTTTCGAATCATATACTACTAATTTTTACACCGGTATTGCTATCGGCAGGTTAATTTATTTAAGTGTATATGTTCTGTTCAATAGGCATTGGGTTTTAATTGTTATACTTAAAAATCAAATAATTCGACCTATACTCCTTAATTGGCTATAGGTTTTTGAGGATTGTTAAGGCCGGAACACCCTAACCACACCACATCTAGCTTTAACAGTTTCTTGTTATGAAAGCCTAAAATTATGCGTACAGAATGATATTTTTTTCCTTGATCATTTCACGAAGGTTGATCAACGCGTATCTGGCGCGACCAAGAGCGGTGTTGATGCTGATATTCTTCTTTTCAGCGATCTCGTTGAAACTCAAATCCTCGAAATAGTGCATCTTGATAATCTCAGTCTGAGGTTTTGGCAGTTTGTTGATCAGACGGTGCAACGTCTCATTAATCTGCTCTTTCACAATCATATCCTCCTCGCTATCGTCGAGAGCAGCGTCCTCGTTGATCATATCGTCCGAGTAGACGCAATTGTTTTTTGCCGAACGCATATAATCGATCACCATGTTGTGTGCGATAGTCTTCACCCATCCGGCGAATTTCCCGTTGTCCTGATACTCACCTTTGCGGATTTTAGAGAGTACACGGACAGAAACTTCCTGAAAGATGTCGTCAGCAAGTTCACGATCGTGGGTAAGTTGCATAATATACGCGTAAACCTCAGCTTTACACTGGGCTAACTGCAACTCTTTGTTCGCTAAAAATTCGGTATTTCGAATCATATACTACTATTTTACACCGATAACGTTATCGGCAAACCAAACTTAAATTAGTGTATATGTTCTATCAATAGGCGTTTCGTTTTAATGTTATACGGTTGCAAATATATAAAAAAAATTAAAATTGATACAGAAAAATGGATTTTTTTTGAAAATTTTTGTTGTAGAGACGTTGTGTACAACGTCTCTGTCTCTATCAGGGTAATGCACAACGTCTCTCTATGGATTGCGCAACGTCTGCAGCCTAGACGTTGTGCGAATTTGTTGTGGAGACGTTGTGCACAACGTCTCTACGTTATCAGAATATTTTTGATTTTATTGATATCTAATGAAAAATGCAATATATTTGGATTTTATTAGTGTGAAACGACAATCTTTTTATTATGAAAAACATTTTGTTGACTCTTATACTTATCTTGTTTGGAATGTCCTACGTGTTTGCCTGTGAATCATGTATGTTGACCAATGGAACTTTTCGAACATACCACTATAAAGGAAATGTCAAAACAGCATATGAGGTAAAAATCCGCAAATATTTGGACACTCTTGGCAACGAGAAGATAGATACAGTGACTATTTTATTTAACCATTTTGATAAAAATCACAGATGTTTGTTAATGGATTACGAGAACCGCTCATCGGGTAATTCTGCATACATGAGGTTCGAACTTATCAATGGAAAATTAGAATATGTTGAAGGTCATGGTCATGGCGGATTTCTTATAAGTGAGTTTCGTAGAACCTATTCGAATGATGGCAAAATATTAGAATTTCACCGAGATAATAGCATTGGTCTATTCGATTCAAAAGGGAAAAACTACTGCATCATCACTTATGAATCAGAAAAATCCAAGAAAATAAAGAACTACAAATATGTCTATTACGACAAAAAAGGAAGAGATACAGCCATCATTTCGATGGACAGATACTTCAATGTCATATCCCATAAAAAGAAAGTTTACGACAAACGTGGAAAACTGACGGAGGAATATGAAAATGGAAAACTCACGTCTTACCATAGATATGATTCGAAAGGTAGGTTGTTGGCTGATTCCTCATATTGTAGTAAACACACATACACCTACGATTCAAAGGGAAGAATATTAACAATTCAAAAATCCAACGATTGTATTTATGCAGGAGGTAATAAACAGCCCACTCGAATATCTGGAGAAAAATACGAATATGGGAAAGATGGAGAAAAAACGAAACAAGTATTTGAAAACGGAGAGCTTGACAATATCGAACGCTATGACAAAAAAGGAAATCGCACTTACTTCAGAAGGTATTCTTGTTGCCCAAGAATCGAGTGTAAATTTAAATACAATGAAAAGAACGAAAAGATTATAGATACAACAACATACTTTAATGACAATGGCACTCAAACCACATATATATGGAAATATAAAAACGGAGAGCAAGACCCATTAAATAGAGAACAATATAGGAATGATACACTTATATCCATTGATCATTATGAAGAAAAAAAGGTTGATAATAAGTTGATTAACATAACGATTACAGGTAGGGAAGATGACTCTCTGAAAGGCAAACTCAATATTGATACGTTAACCTCTGTTACAACCTTCGACAAGAACGGCAGGATCCTGACAGAATGTTCTTACTATAAATCCGAAGAGAAGAACTGCTCACGTTACACTTACAATGAACAAGGACAATTGCTCTCTGTCGTACATGACAAAGCCCGCAGGAATGACAGATATATATGGGCGACAAGAATAGATTATCAATATGATGAGCATCACAACCTTGTATCGGAAACTCATATGAAAGGTGATAAAATAGTGTACCAAATAACCAATCATTATGATACCGACAATCATTTGGTAGAGACAAAATTTGTAGAAACAGGTCATGGTTATACGTTGATTAAATACGATAAAGTGGGGAATGAAATCGAACAAGTACGTGCATCAGGAGATGGGGCCGAAGTCACTGTCAAATCATATAAATCGACTAAAGTCTATAAAAAACCGATAAATATTCATATCACGACCTACACCTACTATGACGAGTAGGCAATAATCTAATCATATTGTAAATTATATAGTTACCGTTCGGAAACTCATGTTTTCTTTGACCGTGCACAGCAAGCTATGCAACAATTTGATATGGTTGAATGGCATAGACCTTCAATTCGGTCGTTAATGATATTTTTGGAAAATATTTCATTGTTTATTTTGGAAAGTCCAGAATGTTTTTCTATCTTTGCTGGACATATAAAAATATGTGTTGCATTTTTATGTGTATGCGAAAAATAATGCGAAAAAAAAGCGAAAATTTAAAAACAAAAAAAATGAAAGTAAAGTTTATCTGGGCCAGTGCTATGGCATCGATGTTGTTGTTCTCTTGTAATTCAGAGAATGAAGATTTTTATCCAGAATCAGATTCTAAAGATTCTGGCGATCTACCAACTTCTTACAAGGTTTCTCCTGATGAAGCACAGCTTATTGTGTTGGATTTTATGAATGGATTGTCTTCCAGTCCAACAAGAGGAATTGCGGGAAATAGAGAAATCTCGGATATTAAAGTCTTGAAACGTTCGTCTCTAGAAACTAGAGCTGCAGAGAATTTGTCAATTGATTTGGATACGTTAATGTATTTTGTTAACTTTTCAAATAATCAGGGTTATGCGATTGTCTCTGCAGATAAACGTACAGAACCTATTTTTGCTTTTGTCGAAAGCGGAAATTTTTCATTAGATAGCACATTTACAGAAGAAGATGCTCCATTCCTTGAATTCTTGGACAGAGCAATTAGCACTGAGATCGAAGACATTAACAATTACGTTCCAAGTAGTGCTGAAACAAGAACTACAGTTAATGGATGGACTATTAATTCATCGTATGGTCCTATCTTGAAGACACAATGGTCTCAGGGAGGTAAAAGTTCAGATTCTTATGGAAAGTATTGTCCTAATTATACAACAGGATGTACTGTTACAGCTACTGCTCAAATCATGTCCCATTTTAAGACAATTTCAAGCGTGTCTTGGAGAAGTGGAAGTTCTTCAGGATCAGCGACAATGCATTGGTATACAATAGTTTCTGATTCAGAAAGATACAATGGTATGTTGTATGCTAGTGTAACTCCTCAGTCTTTGGAGGAGGTTGCACAATTTTGTAGGTATTTAGGAGTTTGTTTTGGAGCTGAATATAAGTCAAATAGTACAAGCGTTGATAAAGATAAACCAATTAAGTGGTTTAACAATAATGCAAATCTAAATGCCACTAGTTTGAAGAGTTTTAATGAATCTGCCATTATCAATGCGATAAAGGCTGGTAATCCGGTTTATGCAAGAGGAAATTCAGGAAGAAAGAAATTCTTAGGTATTACATATAGCTATACAGGAGGTCATGCTTGGGTTTACGATGGTTACATCTCGGCAACTAAAGATGGAAAAACTCAAAACATGATTCATTGTAATTGGGGATGGGGACCTAATACAGGTAATGGTTTCTATGCAAGCAAAGTGTTCAATACTAATGTAGGTCCTGAAATTTATGATTACGAGGTAACTCGTGGTAGTGATTATCATTATCGATATAATCTTGAATATTCAATTATTTCTCGAAAATGAAAAAAAATTTTTTATTTATCATCACTTGTTTTTCTCTTCTTTGTTCTTGTGGTAAAGAAGAAGAAAAAAACTCGGACATTGAATGGCAGTTCGACATGCCATACTCTAATAAATATCATTTTGAAGTACCATCTGACGGTGAATCTTACAACATGATTTGTAAGAATTATCTCAAAGTGAGCATGGATATGGTGGAGGAAAAAGATACAGTAATTCTATGGATTGAGCCTGAGACTACGCTTAAACGCGATTGGTATACTATCAATCTGGTTGATAGTAAGACGATAAAAGTGACTTTTTCAAGCAATGATTCTGATTCTGATAGAAGTTTGGCTATCCATGCAAATGCATTTAATTCCAGTGATGTAATATCTTTCTCTCAAAAGGGAAAGAAGGAATAAATAAAATTCTATTTCAAGAATTAATTAGGGAGACTGATTTTCAGTTCTCCCTTTTTTCATGTTTGAAAATATTCATATTTTGATTTATAATACCACGATGAGTAGGCAATAGTCTAACCGTATTTTCATTTTGACTCAGAAAAATAAAACGAGAGTAAACACAAAGTGTAGAGTTTGGTGAGACATTCCGTTAAAAAAGTGTGGTGTTTATTGGAATATTAGAAGAATCAGTATTGTGTTAGTATTGTTTTGTATTTCAATATGTTATAAAAATTCATATTTATTTGCTATGAAATTGAAAAATATTTGTTTTGACAATAAAATCACCAAAGAAAATACGATGACAAATTGATCGTAACTATTCATATAATCAGGTGCGATAATATGGAATAAAAGGCAAGGAGCTAATTTAGGCATGAAATCCAAACAACAATATGTAGTTATTTTGATCTTTCGATAAAACTTATTGCCACTCAACCAAAACGACAGAACAATAACATATTGTATTACAATACCTACTGTCCATTCCATCGAAGATGAAAAAGCATTCTGGATATCCAAATGGTCTTTTGAAAGATAAAGATGACAGCAAAAATCAAATATAAAACAAAACAGAAGTTCCAATATCTGATATATAGAAAAAAGTTTCAAGAACTTCTTATTTTCTTCTTTAAAATGGATTTTCATATAAGCTAATAAATTGAAGGGTATGAATACAAAATTATAAAATATAGAGAAAGATCAATTGCTTTTTAAGTGTTTATGCTCGAAAATCCAGTGTAAATTCAATTTGACGCAGAAAAATATAAACGTGAGAAACGAAAAAAGTGTGGAGTATGGCGAGATATTCCGTTAAAAAAGTGTAGGGTTTGGTGAGATATTCCGTTAAAAAAGTGTGGAGTTTGGATGAATGTTCCGTTAAAAAAGTGTGGAGTTTGGCGAAATATTCCGTTAAAAAGTGTGGAGTATGGCGAGATATTCCGTTAAAAAAGTGTAGGGTTTGGTGAGATATTCCGTTAAAAAAGTGTAGATTTGCGGTGATTATTCCGTTAAAAAAGTGTAGAACTATGATTAGAACTCTATATAATGAATTGAAAAAGTGGCAATTATCTCCAACACGTAAGCCTTTAGTTTTATTAGGGGCAAGGCAGGTTGGAAAAACTTGGTTGCTTGAGGAGTTTGGCCGTAATGAATATAGCAAGGTCGCATTTGCTAGTTTAGATCGTAATGATGCGGTGGCAGATTTACTTCGTACAGAGAAGAATGTCGATAGAATATTAAGAGGATTATCTGCATTGTTATCTGTGGATATTACTCCAGGAAACACATTGATTATTTTGGATGAGATCCAAGATTGTCCTGAAGCACTTGAACGTATGAAGGTGTTTTGTGAGGATGCCCCAGAGTTTCATGTCGCAGTTGCAGGAAGTTTATTGGGCATCAGTCTTCATTCGGGAGTATCATATCCCGTGGGTAAGGTGGATGAACTTACTCTTTATCCCATGACATTTGAAGAATTTATCGTAGCAAAGGGCAAGGAAGAGATGTGTAATATTCTCAAGGCTCACGATTGGAATCTCATAGCATCTATTAGCGACGAATATATCGACTTGCTACGTCAGTATTATTATGTAGGAGGAATGCCTGCAGCTGTGAAAGCATATATAGAAGGAATGGGATTACAAGCCGTAAGAAACGAACAGAAAAAGATCATATTCGACTATGAGAATGACTTTAGTAAACATGCATCTGCACGTATAGTCCCTCGTATTCGTATGGTTTGGCAGAGTCTTGTTTCCCAATTGGCGAAGGAAAACAAAAAGTTTGTGTATGGAGCTTTGAAGAAAGGTGCGAGAGCGAATGATTTTGAAGAGGCTATACAATGGCTTATAGATGCAGGTATTGTCTATAAGGTTCGACGTGTGACTTCAGTCGCCATGCCCTTGAAATTCTATGAAGATTTGGATGCTTTCAAACTTTTTATACTTGATGTCGGTCTTATGGGAGCAATGGCAGATGTGCCTGCAGGGTTGGTGCTTGTAGGAAACAACATCTTCAAGGAATACAAAGGCTCTTTTACAGAAACTTACGTATGCACACAACTGGTTGCTGCAAAAATACCGTTGTATTATCATACAGTAGAGCAGTCGCGCATTGAACTTGATTTTGTCATTCAACTATCAGATAATGTTTATCCGGTTGAAGTAAAAGCTGAAGAAAATGTGAAAGCAAAATCCATGAAAGTATTTATCGACAGCCATCCTCAATTGTCGGGCATTCGTTTTTCTATGAAAGATTATATCAAACAATCATGGATTGAGAATATTCCGTTATACGCATTTTTTTCCTACTTGAAGGAGCGAAACATGATGTGATTCGATATCCGTGTTTTTCAGATTCTATAAAACTGATTGTTTTGGGCGGCATGAGAGTGTCGGTTTGTGAATGTTTTTAGTGATTGTTCATTAATGCAGTTTGTCAATTTGTTAAAAAGTATGCAAAATCGTCAGCAAAAACTGAGGATTTCAGTAACTTTGTCTTCAGGAATATGGCTTATGTTTCGTTTGTTTTGTTTTTGCACTTTAAAATTACGAAAAATAACGCTACAAATATTCAATAGTTAAAATTCGTCAAACTCACGAATTGTTTTATAGCAAGTTTTGAAGTTGAAAAATATGCTAATTGATAAGAATTTATTTTATGAGTCATTATGCAAAACGCTTGATCCAAGAAGCGGAAAGATTCAGCCGATTGATAAGACAAATGAAAATAGCTGTAAAAAAGTGCTTGATATAGTATGGAAAGGCGGTATTCATTTTATTGTCGAAAGTGCTAAATATTGCTATGGATACAGTTATGTTATGCGAGACGGACAGGAGTTATCTCCATTGTATCGCATTGATAAGCCAGGTGATGATTCTCTCAAATGTATGCAGCATGTTATAGATGATATAGAAGATGGAAAGTATAAAAACAAGAAGACCTTGAGAGAGAAAATAAAATCATTTGTTGAAGAAAATGGTCTTGCATCTTATATGAACAATACCAAGTGGTGTGAATTGATAAATGACATCATGGAGAAGGCTCCTTGGGACTGTGTGCAGTATAAAACTTTATTTGAAAAATCTGCACCTAATTATTTCTGGGATTTGAACAATGATGAGGATCTTGTGTATAAAGCTTTGGAATTGTCGGAGATAGAATGGATGAAAATAAAGCATGTTCAGACTGTTAGTGAATACATCGGTCGGCTTGTGCCAGATAAAATTCAGACCTATGATCATAAATCTTTATTTTTGGAGATATTGCAGAAACATAGTATTCCGTACGAGTATGACGAATCGGAACAAACATTTATAGTTTACGGGTATAGACATTGATCTGTAAAATGCTATAGATTAGAAAAATCCATCAATATAAAAGAGAAAGAACGTCTGCAGAAGTGGCTGAGTTAAATAAAGTAGAGGATGATCTTTCCCAGCTCAAATGGATCTTCGATGGAAAGAAGGTGACGCAGACGCAACTTACAGAGAAGATGAAGAATGCTATTAAGGAGTGGGATATGCCTGATGCCGTTTTGAATAAATGGGGAAATTTAGGTTACAGTAAAACCAAATTAAAAGAAGAAATTTTAAACATATTTAAAGCAGAATAACCATGAAATTGATAAAGAAATATAATAATTGCGATTTCTTAGGATTGATAGATAATAAAACGGTGATATGGTATAAAGACCATATCGAATTTGGAAATCTTAGCATTCCAACACAAGAAGGGGACGATTATGTTATCTGGCATGGAAGTAAAGCCGTTTCCAGAAAAAGAAACGGTAAGCGAATGCTATTGTTTGATAAAGAATTTGTCCCATGGCCTGAGGGTCGTTTTGGGCTTGCAATGAGTCAAGATAATTTTAAGACTTCATTTAATATTGACGGGGATACTTTTAATGTTTCTACTTTTATAGATGATAAAGAGTTGGTGTTACATATTAAAGAGCCATCTTTGGATATGGAGGATTTTATGCCAAAGAGTATTTGTGAAAACAAAAGTAAGGATGTAATTATTATATCGACAGGATTAGATAAAAATCCACTTCTCTTCTATTCCAAGACAGGTGAGTTCCTATGGCAATACACCGAGGAGGCAGAGGATTTGAAAATAAATTGGAAGTGTATTCCGGTGGTGGATGATGTGGTGGTGATAATAAGTCAGGATTGCGGAGTGATGGGAAAAGTACAGGGATTCAATATTCGTACAGGAGAAAAACTGTGGGAATTAGACAGACGAGACCGAATTTGTTCAAATACTTTTTTCGTAGGTGAAGATAAAATGCTATATGGATGTATTGTTCTTTATTTTGGTGGTATTGCGGAACTTAACTTGTGTGAGATAAACCCATTTACAGGGAAACTGGAAAGAACGGTAGTCCTGAAAGATAATGATTTGGATGTTTGCTCATGGAATGTGACCATGCATGGACGCAGACTTTACTACGCAGACAATCGTGAAGGGAAAGAGATTGGCATGATAGATGTTGACAGGAAAGAGATTGTGGAGCGTCAGCCACTGGAAATCAAAAAGAACGTCACCATTGGTGCTCCTGTTGTCACAGATGACAGAATGTATGTCTATATTCTTGAGTTGAATGAATTGAGGGTGTATGAGTTGTAGTGTATTGGAAAGATGCGTGAGGAGGGAAAGTCGTTCTACGACAGTACCCGCGACTTGCTGTATGAACTTAGTCCAAAGGAAGGCGAGAATGCTGTTCGCTATTATAGCTGACTCTGTTTTTCTGTTTTGTCATTGTTCCTATTGCTGGCAGGTTTCAAACCTGCCCCTACGATCATGGAATTGATTGACTATTGGGAAACATCTAATTAACATAATATTATGATATCATGTTTGATTCGTCTCACGTTATTTTAGGTAAAAAAAACGTGAATTTTTTATTCTTAATGGTTTTCGTGTTTTTTCTATATATTTTTCCCCTATTTTTTATAACTTTGAAAGCAAATTTATTAATACGTATTAAAAAATGAAATTCTTAAAACCTGTATTGGTATCTTCTGTGATAGCAAGCATGGCATTCCTTTGCTCTTGTAATAAGTCTGCTGACAAAAAGTCGGCTTCTGACGTGTCTAATGATTCTACTGCTGTTGAGGCTGTTGAAGCTGTGCCTTCCGTCGCTCCTTCTAAAACTTTGGAGGTCGTTTACATGGATGTCGACACTGTGCTACAAAACTATACTTTGGCTAAGGAACTTACTGCCCAGCTTACTAAAAAGCAGGAGACTAGCGCTAATTCTTTGCAGAACAAACAGAATAAACTTCAGCAGGATATGGCTCAGTACCAGAAAGAGGCTGCTCAGTTTCAGCAGGATTACCAGAACGGTAAATTCTTGACTCAGGCTTCTATCCAGGAGGCTCAGCAGAAACTTTTGAAGAGAGAACAGGAACTTATGAAGCAGGATCAGGATCTTCAGGCTCTCAACCAGAAACTTACTAAGGAGATGCTTGAGGAGCAGGAGAAGATGAACACTCGTCTTCGCGACAGCTTGGATTCTGTGCTTAAACAATACCAAAAGGAGAATCGTTATAAGTTGATCTTGAGCAACAATGGCCGTGACAATGTGATCTGGGGCGACTCTAGCCTTAATATCACTAAGGTCGTGACTAACGACTTGAATGCTCGCTATCAGAAAAAATAATCAGGACTCAATATTAAACTGAGATGAGCGAAATATCTAATCTTAATCCTAAAGCGGTCTGGCAGTTTTTCGACGAGATTTGCTCCATCCCGCATCCATCGCATAAGGAGGGTAAGCTCAGCAAACACCTTCAGGAGTTTGGAAAAAAACTTGGTCTCGAGACTTTGGTCGATGAGTATGGCAATGTGCTTATCCGTAAACCTGCGTCGGCTGGATATGAGAAGTGCGAGAGTCTGCTTTTCCAATCGCATATAGATATGGTGTGCGAGAAGAATTCCGACGTTGATTTTGACTTTGATAATGACGGAATCCAACCATATATTGATGGTGAATGGGTGAAGGCTAAGGGCACTACGCTTGGTGCTGACGACGGTATTGGTGTGGCATACCAGATGGCTATCCTTGCCGATAATTCGTTCAAGCATGGTCCGATCGAATGTCTTTTCACTGTTGACGAGGAGGTCGGTTTGCTTGGTGCTCATGTCTTGAAAGAGGATTGGATTAAGTCGACGATGCTCGTCAACCTTGATTCTGAAGACCAAGGTGAATTCTGCATCGGTTGTGCCGGCGGTGTGAATACTGTGGCTAAGTATAATCAGAGTTTGCAGAGCCCAGCCAAGGATTATCTGTTTATGCAGATTAAGGTGGGCGGTCTGATCGGTGGCCATTCAGGTGTGGATATTGATAAGAACCGTGGCAATGCGATCAAGATCCTTGCGGAGTTGATCAATAGGATTTCCGCTGAGGGCGACGTGGTTATCGCCTCAATCGACGGTGGTAATCTTCACAACGCTATTCCAAGAGAGGCATCCGCTACAATCGGTGTCGAATATAAGATAAAAGAGACTGCTCGTGTCATCACTAATGTGTTTATCGCAGAAAAACAGAGTGAACTATCCTCTGATGAAAAACTTGACATTGAGTTGTCTACAACAGACAAAGCGGAGTCTGTGTTTGCTCCAGCTGTGTCTAAGTCATTGATAAAAGGTTTGTTGGCTTGCCCTCACGGCGTGTTGAAAATGAGTGAGGATATTCCTGGTTTGGTGGAGACAAGCACAAATCTGGCATCGGTGAAGATGATCGGAAATGAGATTGTTATCGAGACAAGCCAAAGAAGCAGCGTCTCAGCAGAAAAGGAGAATATCAGAAAGATGGTATACGACGCATTCGCTTCCAACGGAGCATCTTCAGTCGAGTCGGACGAGGGTTATCCGGGCTGGAAACCAAACGTCAACTCCAAAATCAAGAACATTGCCGTCGACACATATGAAAAATTGTTCAACGTCACTCCAAATGTAGGTGCTATCCATGCAGGTTTGGAGTGTGGACTGATCATCGAGAAATATCCTGAATTGGATATGATTTCCATCGGCCCTACAATCATTGGCAACCATTCTCCAGCAGAGAAAGTGTCGATCCCGACTGTGGAGATGACATGGAGACATGTGTTGGCGATAATTGACACTGTATGCAATTCGTAATTCATAATTAAGATTGAGGTAGACTCAAATTCTTAATTCTTAATTTTTAATTCTTAATTTTGAAAAATTAAGGCTTATGGTAAAAAAATATGATTTTCTCGTTATCGGTTCAGGTATAGCCGGAATGAGTTTTGCACTAAAAGTGGCATCAAAGGGCAAAGTGGCATTGCTTTGTAAAACGGATATGATAGAAGCGAACACGAATTTTGCCCAGGGTGGAATCTGCTGTGTCATGAAAGAGGACGACAAGTTTGAGAACCACATCAAGGACACTCTTATTGCAGGAGACGGAATTTGCGATTATAATGTAGTGAAGAAGGTTGTTGAGGGAGCACCTGAGCAGATCAAGGAATTGGTGAAATGGGGTGTTGATTTCGACAAGAACGAGGATGGCAAGTATGACCTTCACAAAGAGGGAGGCCATGACAATTTCCGTATCCTTCATCATAAAGACAACACTGGAGCTGAGATTCAGGAGAGTCTTGTGGAGACGGTGAAGAAGCATCCAAATATCGATGTGATGGAGAACCATTTCGCAATAGAGCTCCTTACACAGCATCACCTTGGTATGTTGGTCAAGCATACCACTCCAAACATTGATTGCTACGGCGCTTACGTGTTGGATATAAAGAAAAACTGTGTGGATACATATTTGGCAAAGATAACAATGGTCTGCACAGGCGGTATCGGAAATATCTACCAGACAACAACAAACCCACCAGTGGCTACAGGTGACGGAATATCAATGGTTTACCGTGCAAAGGGATTGGTTGAGGATATGGAGTTCGTGCAATTCCACCCAACAAGTCTTTACCATCCGGGTGACCGTCCATCATACTTGATCACAGAGGCTATGCGTGGCTACGGCGGTATCTTGCGTAATAAGAAGGGTGAGGATTTCATGCTTCGTTACGATTCAAGAGGAAGTCTTGCTCCACGTGACATTGTCGCTCGAAGCATCGACACCGAGATGAAGTTGACGGGAGTGGATCACGTCTACCTTGACGTCACACACAAGGATCCAGAGGAGACAAAGAAGCATTTCCCAAATATCTACCAGAAGTGTTTGAGTATCGGTATCGACATCACAAAGGAGTATATCCCTGTATGTCCGGCATCACACTATCTATGTGGAGGAATCAAGGTTGACGAGAATGCACGCACTACAATCAACCATCTGTATGCAGCTGGAGAGTGTACACGTACAGGTTTGCACGGAGGTAACCGATTGGCATCCAACTCGTTGCTTGAGGCAATCGTTTATGCTGATGCCGCAGCCAAACATTCGCTTCCATTGATCGACAATATCAATTGGTGTGATGAGATTCCTGAGTGGAATGACGAAGGCACAACACTTAATGAGGAGATGGTGCTTATCACACAGAGTGAGAAGGAGGTTAACCAGATCATGCAGGCATACGTAGGTATCGTCCGTTCTAACCTTCGTCTAAAGAGAGCGTTCGACAGATTGGAGTTGATCTACAAAGAGACAGAAAGTTTGTTCCAGCGTTCTGTAGTGTCAAAAGAGATCTGTGAGCTTCGTAACATCGTCAACACAGCATATTTGGTGATCAAGTCTGCAATGCAGAGAAAAGAGAGCCGTGGTTTGCATTACACAATTGATTATCCTAAGAAAAACGAGCATATCAGTTTGTATGACGTTGAGGAGTTGAAGAAATTATAAATTATAAATGCGAAATGCTAAATTAGTGTTTCAATAATTTAAGAGACATCTTGTAGAGACGCACGGACGTGCGTGTCACCATATGTAAATTATAAATGCGAAATGCTAAATTAGTGTTTCAATAATTTAGAGACATCTTGTAGAGACGCACGGACGTGCGTCTAACAACCGACGTGTGCAACCAATGGACGTGCGTGTCACCATATGTAATTTATAAATGCAAAATGCTAAATTATCGTTTCGCATTTTTGTAGAGACGCACGGTCGTGCGTCTAATAACCGACGTGTGCAACCAATGGTCGTGCATAACCATAAAGAATCGTAGAGACGGGGTTTGTCCCCGTCTTTATTTTAATAAAAACACAGAGAAGAAGAGAATCACGGAGATCTGTGTCTCTGTGGTAAAAATATTCAAAATGAAGAGAGTGTGTATAATTGGATCGGGTGTGGCTGGTATGACGTGTGGAATCCATTTGCAGAAAAGTGGTTTTCAGACGGTCATCTATGAGAGTGGCATGACGCCTGGTGGATTATGCACAGGGTGGAGCAGAGGCGGATATTCGTTCAACGGCTGTATGCATTGGCTGTTGGGGGCAGAGAAAGGCATATCATTCAATACGATGTGGAATGAAATTGTTGATCTGTCGCAGATTGAATTTGTTGATCATAAAGAACGTGTCCAATTTGAGGTTAAATCCCACGTAGAGACGCACGGACGTGCGTCTGACATGACCGACAAATATGGCTCCCACATTTTCCATTTTTATAATAAAACCGACGATTTTGAAAAATATCTGTTGGACATTGCTCCCGAGGATGCCACGCTGATAAAGAAATGGATGGCGTGTGTGAGAGGATTGAATAAGTTTCAAGAAATATTGCCTCCTGTGATTGCAGACGACGCGAGTGTTTGGCAGAAAATCAAGTTTTGGGGTGGCAAGATGACAGTCAGGATGCATCAGTTGGGATTCCATTTTATGAGATACCGTCTGTCTGGCATTATGAAAGGCACTACCCACACGTTTGCAGAGCGTTTCAAATCTCCGTTTTTACGTGAGGCGATACGTAATCTTTATGAAAAAGAGATGTCGATGAATCTGCTCTGTTTTGTGCAGAGTTACGCTGATTTAGGAGTGGCGCAATATCCCAAGGGTGGTTCGGAGGCGTTTGCCAAATTGTTGGCTGATAGCTATTTGAAATCGGGAGGAACGATCAAATATAATTCCAGAGTAGATAAAATTATTGTAGACGACGGTGCTCATAAAGCTAAAGGTATCCAGCTGAAGAATGGAGAATTTTGTGAGGCTGATTATGTGGTGTCTGCAGCCGATTGGCATTGGACGATGTTTGATGCGCTCGGTGAGAGATATATCCCGTCGGACATGATGAAATACAGGAATATTGCTGACAGCGACGTCTACTATTCATATTGTATCCTTTATTTGGGAGTGAAAGACGGAATGAAACAGCATCCTCATTTCCTTCGTTTCTACACAGATCCGTATTCATTGCCGGATGGAACTTGTTTCGACAAAATGGAGGTCCATATCTACAATTATGATGAGACTCTCGCAGGAGACGACAAGTGTACCATCGCAGTCTATTTCCAGACGCAAAACGGTGGTTATTGGATAGATAAACGAGAGCATGACAGAAGTGGCTATGACGCTGTAAAGAAGCAGTTTACTGCTTTGGCAATCGAGAAACTAGTGGGACATTTTGGTGAGGATTTCAGGGATAAAATAGAGGTCTCTGATCTTACAACACCTGCCTCATACCATCGTTATACCAATAATTACAACGGTTCGTCGCAGGGATGGATGCCGATGGTCGGCCGACGAAGTTTCGGAAAAGTGCGTAATGTGAGCAACGTCTTCCTTTGCGGACATTGGACGATTCCAGGCGGAGGTTTACCGATTGCGTTGAAGAGTGGAAGAGACGTGGCAAGAAAAATTAAAAACAATACGTGTTGAATTAAGAAACTGTTTGAATTTAATTAATAGATTAGGTTACACTGAAAAGAGGATTGTTAAGGGCGGAACGCCCTAACCCCTTTCCCCCTATGCGAGTCCGTAAGGACGAGCATTATATTATGTGATTGTATTCAATCGTTAGAGTATGAAAATTAAACAGTTTCTGATTTTATGACTGATATTATAATTGACGGCAAGAGATATACACGTGAGAATCTGAACGAAATTGAGAACGAAAGCGTCAGGGATTTTCTCATTGAGTGGTTCTCAGATTCACCGACGGTCAATCTGCATACATCCGGCTCAACAGGTAAGCCCAAACTGATAGTCGCCGAGAAATCACGTATGATTGCCAGTGCCAGGATGACATTGGATTATCTGAAATTGAAGAAAGAAGACACTGCATTGCTTTGTCTGTCAGTCAATTACATCGCTGGAAAAATGATGATTGTGCGAGCTATTGTGGGTGGATTGAATCTTCTTATTGGTGATGTGTCGAGTAATCCGTTGCAGAATGAAGATCGACATGTTGATTTTGCGGCAATGGTTCCGTTGCAGGTCTACAATTCATACAGAGATAAAAGCGGCAGGTTTTCAAAAATAGGTAAGGTTATTATAGGAGGTGGAGCGATTGATAAAAATGAAGAGTCCACCTACAGTTCTTTGCCCAATGAGATATATGCCACTTATGGAATGACAGAGACTCTTTCTCATATTGCGATGCGTAGGATCAACGGTGAGAGTCGCAGCACTTATTTTACTCCGATGAATGGGGTAGAGTTGAGTCTGAAGGACGGTGAAGAAAACGAAGGCAAATGTGTTGGCACACTGGTTATCAAAGCACCGATGTTGTGTGCGGAGACACTATACACCAATGACAATGTGGAGATGGGGCCCGACGGTACGTTCCGCATCTTAGGACGTAAAGACAATGTGGTTTGTTCGGGAGGAATCAAATTGCAGATTGAGGAGATAGAAGCCAAATTGGCCGATTATATACCGTATGATTTTGCGATATCGTCAGTGCAGGATGAAAAACTTGGTGAAAAATTGGTTTTGGTGGTGGAATGTGTAGAGTCTGATTCCTCAATCACCATCAGCGATTTATCACAGCACCTAGAAAAATATGAAGTGCCAAAACAAATCTTTTTCACATCATGTTTGCCAAGGACAGAAAGTGGAAAGATTGCGAGAGCTAATCTTAAACAAATGATTTGCAAGCCGTAGTCGAGCACACAGAATTTTAATAAAACCACAGAGACACAAAGTTAACAGAGAAAGGCTATGCCTTTTTATGAGAAAAAAGAGGTAAGAAATCAATCATAAAGTGGAAAAAGCTATTGTTCGTTATTGCGAATTTGTGGATTACAATTCGTCGAATTCACGTTAAATAAAGAATATAATGACACAAAAAAGACGACCCATATGAATGAGTCGTCTTTTTATATTTAAGAATCAGATTCTTACTTAGTGACATCGTTAAGCTTCTGTTCTGCCTTCTCAGCTTTAGCTGCTGCCTTAGCGGCCTCTTTGTTAGCTTTGTCGATTTTCTCCTGAGCCTTCTGAGCCTCTTTTTCAGCTTTGATTCTTTCCTTCTCAGCCTTTTCTGCTGCCTTAGCAGCTTCAGCCTGAGCTTTAGCGTGCTGCTCCTGAGCCTTAGCGATAGCCTTCTGCTCTTTCTCGTATGTCTTGCGTAGAGTAGCTAGTTCCTTGTCAGAAGTGATGTGAGTACCACACTTGTAACCAAGACTTTCTGAGCTTGAGATCATCACCTGTCCGTTAACAACGTGAAGGAAGCTTAGAGAATTGTCTCCTCCGATTTTGTATACGATACCAGCCTGTCCATCGTTGAAGAAAATCAAATCTCCAACTGCCAATTTAGCCATTTTCTTTACAGCTTTACCCTCTTTGGCAAGACTTGATATGTTGTCAGACAACTCATAACCGACCTGAGAGAATGCGTACTGGATCAACTTACCGTTGTCGTACTCAGCGGCTGCACCTGGAAGATTATTAAGCTGTAGTGCTGTGTTTAGCATACCGTCAATTGTTTTCTGAGGTGCTTTGGCAACCTTCTCTTTGTCTACTGCGAATGACGACAATGCAATCATTGCCGACACTGCTATCATGAAAAGTTTTTTCATTTTAAAACCCCTGTTTATGTTTTATGTTTGTGACTGCAAAATTATCAAAAAAGCATGTAATTATGCAAAAAATTACGTGATTGTTGGATTGATTTAAGCTTTTTTACACATTTATGTTTTAATGAGTTTGTTTGCAGAATAAAATGGTATATTTATACGTAGACGGAATTGTGCCTATATTCAGCCATATAGTGGAGTGCGTTCTTAAATATTTTGGATTTTTATGTGGAACTTTTATCTTTGTCTAAGAAAAATTATTAAAATAAGGATTTTCCAGTGGATAATCTATTTTAGGACAACTATTTATTAATCATAAAAAATACTTTCATGAAAAAATACACGAAAGAGAATGTGTTCAATGTAAAGACGGAGGGGACACCTGAAGATTTCAGAACTTATTTGCCGGAAACGTTCGGCGAATATCTTAAATCATCCTACAGACATTATTTCGAAACTTATAAAATAAGGAATATTCTTGAGATTATTGCTGTAATAGCTCTTCCTGTTTTGGTTTTCTATTTCGGACAAACAAGACATTGGCTGAAAATCGCTATTTTTATACTTATGGTCATTGGTATGAAGACATACTTGATCAAAAACTTCTACAAGCTATATAAAACACTAAAGGGAGGTGTATACTACAGATTCGACAAACACGGTATATCAATGATGGTGGATTCAGATTGTCAGGTTCGTTATGATACAGACAGTTGGAATCTTGTGGAGTCTGTTTATGAATATGACGACAGCATCGTCGTCAATCTGTCTGATAAGGCAGAACTTGCTGAGGAAATACATATAATTGGTGGGGATAAAGAGAAGAACCTCAAGAATCTTTTGGGCTTCTGGCAGATGTCGTTGAATTTCACATTGAATGGAAAAAATCCCGATGATATGCCTGATTATTATTCCGCTGAGGAAATGGAGGAGGTCCAGAATTTTATTGAGGAACAATTCGGAGAGATTGACTGCATCGCACATGAGCAGAAATCCGCTTTGGGTCTGCATGTCGATCTTGCCATAATCAAACCTACTGAAGAGAGACCATACTACACTGTTTGTACCCTTGGCGTCGGCGCTTATCGAATGACTATGAATGACGAGGATAGAGTGGAAAACCATACTCCGGAATATAATGAGTTTTTGATCCATCTTCCTGCCGATTGGGTTGTGATGCCAGAAGAAGGATACGAGAAAGAGGAGAATTGGTGGCCAATCCGACTTTTGAAAACAGTTGCGGTAGAGCCTAAAGATTCACATGAGTGCTTCAAATTCAATGAGATTGTAAGTTACAAGAGAAGCAATGAATCAGAAAAGTCGACCAGCGTCTATATCGATTTTCCTTTGCCTGATCCGAATTATATTACACGATTCAGCACAAGCACCGGCAGAACCATCCAGTTCTTGCAGTTAATTCCGTTGACGGAAGAGGAGGCCAACCATTTCGATGTCGATCGTATTGTAGATTATTATGAAAAGTCTTCGTATTATTATGACATGGATACTGAGTCTACACAGGAGATGGATGAAGAAGACCGAATTGACCTCTACACAGAGCATATTCTCAACCATTTCAAGAAAATCGCCAACAATTCATAATTCACAATTCATAATTCATAATTGTTTGGAAATACATCTGCGGAATTGGATTTTGTCTGTAGGGGCGAACCCTTGTGGTCTTGTGGACAATTCATAATGCATAATGCATAATGCGTAATTGTTTGGAAATCCATCTGTGGAATTGGATTTTGTCTGTAGGAGCGACCCCTTGTGGTCGCCCAGACATGCGTATAAAAATAGAGACGTCGCATTGCGGCGTCTCTTTGTTGTTTTATATTGCATTGCGATGTTCCCGTAGATGAATCCCCGATTATGCCGTTAGTCGTTTAAAAAATTGGTAGCAAATATTTAGACGGATTCATCTTTTTACCCCGTTAGTGGTTATACCTAATGATCATTCTACAGGCGTCAGATAATTTGTATCATCATTTCCAAATTTTTCATCTTCATCGCCATTTCGCCTTTTTTTCCAATCCTTATATTTTTTCTCCAACCATACCACCAATTTTTTTGTGTAGAAAGAAGACAAGTACGCAAATATTAATGCCAATATGAAAGGCCATAGCAAAACCTCCGTTATGCTGCGTGACAACTCACTGTCTTTATTGATTAAGAATTCTTCTGCTCCTATAATCTTCTCTTTGATACAATACTCAGGCAATTCAAGATTCTCAAACAAACTGTCTTTTCTAACAATCCCGTCTTCCATATTAAGAGAAAAATATGAGTCAGACGCATGACCATAAAGATAATTTTGACTCTCCGCCAGACTATCAACGTAATCTAGAGTAAACCGTTTTCCTTCAATGTAAAATGGAAAATTATCAATAGATTTGAGTGTATATTTGTCGTTAATCTTAACATATCTTGTATCTCCTAAGTAGACATTTGAATCACTACTGCCACAAAAAAATATGCTAAAGCAAGAAAAAATGAAGAACAAAAAGAAGAATATGGCAGAACCTACGGAGTACGATATTATGTGAGACAAACGATTCTCCTTTTTGGAAACGAAGTATATTACTGCTATTGCTAGAATTTCAGCCAGAAATATGAGACCTCCAATTATAGCGATTATGCTGACAACAGCAAAAAACAACATTGCAATCAAACTCAAACAACCAAGTAAATCCATATAATAAGATTTTTTTTGTTTTCAAAATTACTAAAATTCACCTCAAATGCGGAAAAATCATTCTGCTTTTCTGGTCATTTTTATTCAGTTTCAAAAAAATATTCTTCATAATCCTAATATGTATTCATTATTTTTTTTGTTTGCTTCATATATTTGCAAAATTATTCTTTTGTGCCTAATTTTGCACCGTCAAAAAGAATAACAAACGAAACAGCGAAACATTAAATAATATGACAGTTCAGAATTTCATCACTAATTCACAGAAAACTGTGTTCTCATTTGAAATCCTACCTCCTCTAAAAGGAAACGGTATCGATAGAATATATAAGATTGTAGATAAACTTCGTGAATTTGATCCTAAATATATAAATATCACATCTCACCATAGTGAGGCTATCTATCGCCCTCAGGCTGACGGTCTGTTGCGCAGAAGCATGGTATTGCGTCGCCCAGGCACTGTGGCTATCGCCGCCGCAATCCAAAATAAATATGGCATTCAGGCGGTGCCTCATATCATCTGTAAGGGATTCACTAAGGAGGAGACGGAATACGCCCTTCTCGACCTTAATTTCCTTGGCATACACAATCTTCTTCTTCTTCGTGGCGACTGCAAGAATGTGTCGGTGCCAGCAGGACAGGAAAATCAATACAATGATTACGCTACAGATCTGCAGAAACAGGTGAATGATTTTAATAAAGGACTCGATATATACGGTGATAAAATAGAGGGTGTGGATGTTCCTTTCTCTTACGGAATGGCTTGCTATCCAGAGAAACATGAGGAGGCTCCAAACCTAAATTCTGACCTTCGTATAGCTGTTGAGAAGGTGAAGAATGGTGCTCAATACCTTGTCACTCAGATGTTTTTTGATAATCAGAAATATTATGATTTCGTGGCGAAGGCACGTGAGGCTGGAATCACAGTTCCTATCATCCCAGGTATCAAACCAGTGGTGCTGCGCAATCAGTTGAATGTCCTTCCTAAGGTGTTCCACACAGATATTCCAGAGGCTTTTGCCAATGAACTGGCTAAATGTAAAACAGATGAGGAGGCTAAGGAAGTTGGTGTTGAATGGTGTTTGGCTCAATGTCGTGATCTTATGGCCCACGGTGTCAACAACCTTCATTTCTATACTCTTATGGCTTCTGATTCAGTGGCTCGCGTCGCAAAAGAGATATTTTAATAATAAATATATATGGAGACGCAGGATTCCGATAAGGGATCTTGCGTCTTGTTTCGTTTGTATATGATGAGAAAACAACTCCAAAATAGAATCCTTATCCTCGACGGTGGATATGGCACAATGATTCAGGCATGCGGAATCCAGGGCAATAATGATGCTTTGCCTATGGAAAATCCCGATGTGATCGCAAAAATTCACCGTGGTTATCTTGAAGCTGGCGCTGATATCGTCTCTACTTGTTCGTTTGGCGCTCAACGTATCTCGCAGGCTGAATATGGTATGCAGGATAAGATCAGGGAGATGAATATTGCCGCTGCCAAGTTGGCACGTGTGGAGGCTGATAGGATGATGGCTATCACTCCTGATCGTCCACGTTTCGTGGCAGGAAGTGTCGGCCCGACTGGCAAGATGCTGTCGATGTCGGAAAATGCAGATGATCCTGCCGCACGCTCAGTCACTTTTGATGAGATCACAGACGCATATGAAGAGCAGATGTCTGCCTTGATCGAGGGTGGAGTAGACGCTTTTCTTATCGAGACTATTTTTGATACTCTTAATTCCAAAGCCGCTCTTGTGGCTGCTGAAAGAGCAATGAAAAAGATGGGGCGACGTGTGGAGCTTATGCTTTCTCTTACCATCAGCGACAACAGCGGTCGTTCGTTGTCCGGCCAGACAATTGAAGCCTTCATTGCGAGTGTCTCCCATGCTCCGTTGTTGAGCATCGGTCTCAACTGTGGACTTGGAGCAGAGGCATTGTTGCCATATCTTCGCCGTATATGTGAGGCATCTCCATTCTACGTGAGCTGCCATCCTAACGCTGGTTTGCCAAACGCTCTCGGAAAATATGTCGACACTCCGTTCAAGATGCGAAGTGAGCTGGCTCCGTTCTTCGACGAAGGTTTGCTTAACATAGTCGGTGGATGCTGTGGTACGACTCCTGAACATATCGCGGCTATCAATGAGGTTGTTGAGAAAGGACATGCCAAGATACATAAAGTCAAGACGTTAGATCCTCATAATCTTTTGCTGTCTGGTCTTGAACCTCTATCTGTCGCTGCACTGCCTGAAGGAGACAAATTCCTGAAGATCGGTGAACGATGCAATGTGGCAGGTTCACGCAAGTTCCTGAAATTAATCAATGAAAAATGTTATGACGAAGCTCTTGAGATCGCCCGTAAACAGGTGGAGGGCGGTGCTAACGTCATAGATATAAATATGGACGACGGTCTGCTTGACGCCAAGGTTGAGATGGCTCATTTTGTGCGACTGATCGCGTCTGATCCGGAGATAGCCAAACTTCCTTTGATGTTGGATTCATCTCGTTTTGAGGTGATTGAAGAGGCTTTGAAATGGACACAGGGAAAATGTATCGTCAACTCAATCTCATTGAAGGAAGGTGAAGAGAAATTCCTCGATCATGCCCGTGTGATACGTCAATTCGGTGCGGCTGTCATTGTGATGGCTTTTGACGAAGAAGGTCAGGCTACCACGTACGACAGAAAGATCGAGATATGTGGAAGAGCCTACCGTCTACTTAGAGAAAACCTTGATTTTCCTCCTGGAGATATCATTTTCGACCCTAATGTGCTTACCGTTGCGACGGGAATGGCGGAACATTTTGATTATGGAATCGATTTTGTGCGTGCGGCTGAATGGATACATGCAAATCTGCCTGGAGCAAGAGTGTCTGGCGGATTGAGCAACCTTTCTTTCGCGTTCCGTGGCAACAACTACGTGCGTGAGACCATGCACACCGTCTTCCTTGACGAAGCCATACCACGCGGAATGGATATGGCAATCTTGAATCCGTCTGCGATGATTCCGAGCGAGAGTGTGCCGGAAGCATTGCGTCTCGCTATACGAGGGGTCCTTTTCACACGACGTGATGAGGAGGCAACTGAGTTGCTGATCGCTCTTGCGGAGGAAATCAGATTGAGAAAAGAGGCAGAAAAGGCTCAAAAAATATCCGGTGCGACGGTGCAAGCTCCAACCTCAGCGTCAGCTCCTGCAGCCGCCACAACATGTGATGAGCGTCTGCGTAATGCACTGAAAACAGGTAACGGTTCGACACTAAAGCCAGATCTTGAGGAGGCGATGACAAAATATGGTTCAGCACTTAAAATCATCGAAGGACCGTTGATGGAAGGCATGAACGAAGTGGGCCAACTATTCGGTGAAGGCAAGATGTTTTTACCACAGGTGGTGAAGACAGCCCGAACAATGAAACAGGCAGTGTCGATTTTGAATCCTTATATTCAGAAATCCGATGGAGACGCCCATTCTGCAGGTAAACTTGTGATTGCCACAGTGAAGGGAGATGTCCATGATATCGGAAAGAATATCGTGGCTGTGGTGCTCACTTGCAACGGATACAGTGTTACAGATTTGGGCGTTATGGTGCCACCGGATGATATAATCAAGACTGCGATTGAAGAGAAAAGTGACGTCGTATGCTTGAGCGGACTTATCACACCGTCGCTTGAAGAGATGTGTACGGTGGCAAAGATGATGCAGGAGGCTGGTCTCAGCATCCCACTTATCGTGGGTGGAGCGACGACTTCCGATCTACATACAGCGTTGAAAATGGCACCGTTGTATCCGAATGGAGTGGTGATCAGAGCATCAGATGCGGCACAAAACCCTGTGGTTGTCTCACGTCTACTGTCTGATTCCAGAGATGCGTACATCGCCGAAATCAAGGAGTATCAGCAACGTCTACGCGATGAATATAATAATGGAGGCTCAGAAGAGAAATCTCCAGCAGAGGCACATTCGATTCCGGCTCCAGAGAAAAAAGAGGTGGAGAAGAGTGTCGAACCACCATATAATGGCGAGAAAATACACGAATTGATCGCACTTTCTGAAGTCAGACCGCTCATCGACTGGAGATATTTCTACCACGTCTGGAGAGTGAAAGATGGCAGCGACGAAGCAAAATCCTTGCATGCGGATGCTGAAGAACTGTTAAACAGACTACAGCAGATGCCTGGATTCGGAATCAACTCGTTGGAATCATTCTATCCAGCCTTTGTAGACGCAGATGGATTGAAGATAAAGAAAGATGACGAGACATTGCAGTTGTGCGACGCATGGGCACCGATCTGCTGTCATATAAAAGCGGATGGAGATATCCTCGGATTCTTCGCAGCTACAATTTCAGAACCATTCATCAAGCATATAGAAGAGCTGAAAAAAGGCGACGACAACTATGAGGCATTGCTTGCCCAATCACTTGCCGACCGACTTGTGGAGGCTGGAAACCAATATCTTGCAAAGAACCTGAGCAAGTTTGGATGGACAGGCATCCGCCCTGCTGTAGGATATCCGATGTGGCCAGAGCAGAGCGACATCTTCAAACTGGCGAAAGTAGTCCCATTCGACAAAGTCGGAATCTCATTGACAGAAAACGGAGCCATGTATCCGCAGGCATCCGTTGCAGGAGCGATACTTAAATAATGCGTAATTCACAATTCATAATGCATAATTGTTGGTGCATTCCAACGACAATTGTGGATGGAAATAAATGCTAAATGAGGAATGTGTTCAAAATACATTCCTCAGATGTTTTTCCCCACAATTGTGAATTATGAATTACGAATTATGAATTATTAATTCTATGTTTTTTACTACAGTATTCCATAAAAAGCAGTTTGCTAATTTGCCAGAGAAACTGGGAGATCCGTTTTCGTATCTTCCATCAGACGCTGTGCTTGATGCTTTCAAGGATTTCCTTTCTATCCTTGATTCCGACGACGTGTTGAAACCAGAATTGCAGAAGGGTAAGATGATTGGTGTGCTTGTGGTGAAGAATATGGCTGGAGAAACAGGTTATCTTTTGTCTTTTTCCGGACAACTGTTTGGCAAAAATGAATATCCTGGTTTTGTGCCGCCTGTGTTTGATATTCTTACTCCTGATTCATATTACAAATGTGGGGAACTGGAGATTTCTGCCATGGGTAGGGAAATCAAAGATTTGGAAAGTGTATTGAGACTGGAAGCCGCTATGGTGAATGAAAATGCCATAGTGAAGGAATGCGAATCACGTCTTGCTGAATATCAGGAGTTTGCAAAACAACAGAAATCTTTGCGTGACTCCATGCGTAGTTCCGCCACACCTGAAGATATACGCAGGATGAACAATGAAAGTTCTACACAGAAAAACCAGATAAAGCGACTAAAGCAGGAGGTGGAAGCGGCTAAAATGGCTGCGAATATTCCCGTCGACAGATTGAAAAAACAGATTGAGGATCTGAAGAGTGAGCGAGAAAAAAAGTCGAGGGATTTGCAACGTCGAATATTCAGAGATTTCCGTTTCCATAATACCAAAGGAGACGAGAAGACGTTGCTCGACATCTTCAGCGACGAAGTAATGCCACCGTCTGGGGCGGGAGAGTGTGCGGCCCCACGTCTGCTTGAATATGCATATCGCAATGATTTTCAACCAATCAGTATGGCTGAGTTTTGGATCGGAAAGTCTCCATCAGGAAGAGTTCGCCATTCCGGAACTTATTATCACGCATGCCGATCAAAATGTCTGCCGATAATGAATTTCATGCTTGATGGAGTGGAATTGGAGACGAATAAACTGGATTTTGATTATGAGAATGAGGAGATAAAAACACTCTACAGGGATGATGACATCCTTGTGATTTCCAAACCGTCTGGATTGTTGAGTGTAAGAGGAAAAGAGTGTCAAACAAGTGTTGAAACTTGGGTGGAAGGAATATGTCGTGATTATTCAGGACCTAAAATAGTGCATCGTCTTGATCAGGACACGTCTGGAATAATGGTGATCGCATTGAATCTGAATGCTTATCATAATCTTCAGAAACAGTTTGAGACTCATTCAATCCAGAAAAAATATGTAGCAGTGACGGAAAAAATCCCGTCTGCAAAAGAGCAGACCATCATTTTGCCACTTGCTCCAGATGTCACAAACAGACCTATGCAGATGATTAGTAAAGAATTTGGCCTTTATGCAGAGACATATTATAAAGTGGTTGACGAAAAAGATGGCAAAGCATTGATTGATGTTTATCCACGTACAGGAAGGACTCACCAGATACGCATGCATCTTTCGAGTGAGGAAGGAGCCAATGCTCCGATTCTTGGCGATAGATTATATGGCAGCAAATCAATGGTTTGCAGACTCATGCTTCATGCGGAAAAGATTACTTTTGTGCATCCGTCTACAAATAAAGAGATGACATTTATAGACAAGGCACCGTTCGATTTGGATACTGTCGTCAATGATAATTGATATATAAGGGTGATGAGATAAGACATTAAATGTAATCATATTTTCTTATCGTATACAATTATTATTTAAATGTTTTCAATATATTTGTGGATATTTTACTAGTATGAGGAAAACTATATTTATAATATCAACATTGCTGTTATACGTGGCATCTGTATTCGCACAAGATGCGGAGTATGATGACGACGATTACAATATTTCTGTTGATTCTCTTTCAAACGATATAATCTCAGTGGTGGATATCGATGCCAAACATGTATACGCCTTGGGAGAGTTTGGCTTGACTTCATATTGTGATCCAACTTTCGGAATCACACTCGCTTATATGGAGACGTGGGGAGGATATGTCACCGCACATACAAATTTCAATTTCGATAAGCCCCTTGAGTATCATATAGATAAAAACGGATTCGATAAGAATGGTAAACAAGCTTTCTTGTCTGGCAATTCAGAAGTTTCAAGATTGAGTCTGGTGGGAGGCGCAACATATAAGATACTTCCAAAACTTTGTGTGTACGCAGGAGGTGGATATTCATGGCGACGCTTGATGTTTGAGACTGTTGATGGCGAATTGCTTGTTGTAGACGACAATAGTACAGAAGGTTGGACATTTGATTTTGGAGCGATAGCCAATTTTGACAAACTGCTTGTCAAATTAGGATTGAACACAACCAAGTTCAAACTTGCGGATTTCAGAGTAGGATTGGGATATAGATTTTAAGGTATGAGGAAAAGATTGACTGAATATATATTGTTTCTGTTGACGGTGCTCGCTTTTTCTGCGTGTAACGAAGATTCAGAACCAGCCATACATAATGTAGATGTAAACACTCAGATTGTAGGTGCCGACACGTTGACCGGAGTCACAATTCGAGCTGTGGTAGAGTGCGATGTCGATAAGTCGAGTATCGATTTTGTGACATTGAAGATTTCCGAGACCACTGATATGTCTCAGGCGACAGAGATAAAAGCAAACAATATAGGAGCATCAAACGACACCTTTATTTGTGTGATTCCTGGATTGAAGCGTGAAACAAAATATTTCTACTCATATGATATTGGAAACTATATGAGTTACGTGACGACTCAGACAAAGTCATTCAGCATTGATAAAAATTTCAACCTTACCAATGTATGGTCGCAAGTGGCTCCATTCTCCGGAGGATTGCGAAGTGGAGGAGTCGCTTTCTCACTAAAAGACAAAGGTTATTATGGACTTGGTAAAAGCTCATTAAGAGGAGAAGACATATATTACAGTGACTTATGGCAATATGATCCTACGGCTGACAAATGGAGCCGATTGAGTGACTTCCCGTCGACTGGATTGGATATGGCGATCAGCTTTGTTATCGACGACGTTGCTTATGTCGCTTTGGGCAGATATTATGATCAGTCTATAAATGGTTATAACATAACGACATACGCCTATGAGGTTGCTAATGACAAATGGAAGGAAATGCAACAATTCCCAGGAATCGGAAGGACTGGTTCTGTGTCTTTTGTGGCAAATGGTAAGGGTTATATTGTAGGCGGATATAAAGAAAAAGAGGCATATACAAATGAAATCTGGTGTTTTGATCCACAAAACAATTCATGGACACAGAAAAATGATTTCCCTTTGGCTTTGACAGGCTGCTTCACATTCACACTGAACGGAATCGTTTATGTCGGTGGAGGTTACAATCTTAATGACAATATAAGAAACACGACTCTATATAAGTATGATATAGTCTCAGATTCATGGAGCGTCGCTTATACAGACTGCGAAGTGTTGATTTATTCAACAGGTTTTTCTTCTGGAGACAAATGCTACGTGGCAGGAGGAGAAGGAGAACTTGGAAAAGAATCATTGTTCATGTCTTTTGACGGTAAGGAGTGGAGCACAATGGGTTCGTTTGGTGAAATTCGTAAGAAGTCTTCTTCGTTTGTGCTGAATGGTTCTTTTTATTTGGTATGTGGGGAGAATGACGTTAATACGCCACAGAAAAGCGTTTTAAAATATTCGATCAAGTGAAAAAAATAGTATTTTGCATATTTCTGATGTTTGTTGCCTTTGCATCATGCAAGGATGACGAGATTACTACAGATCCTCAGTATAAACTTGAATATTCTGTAGATACGGTAAGTTTTGATACTATATTGGGAGGTGTATTAGCCCCTTATCAGACTCTTAAAGTATTCAATAGATCAGGCGAGAAGATAAAGATCGCGTCAATCAATTATGCGTCTTCCAATGAATATTTCATGGTCAATATTAATGGAAGGAACTCGCATAATGTCTCTAATATTGAGATCGCCGATGGTGACAGTATGTTTATTTTTGTCCAGACTAATGGAGATGTCAGCGGTTCAGAAGTACCTTTTGCATTGCTTGATTCAATCTCATTCTCATACAATGGAAATGTGGATTATGTTTATTTGTCAGCATTAAGCGAGACTCCGATCATCCTCGACCATTTTGTTGTTTCATCAGACACTACGTTTTCTGGCACACAGCCATATTTGGTGAAGGACACACTGAAAGTCGAGGAGGGCGCGACTCTTAATATCGACGCTGGTGTACGCCTATATTTCTACAATGGAGCAAGTTTGTATGTTGATGGCTCTTTGAATTGCAATGGAGAGGTCGACAATCAGATTGAGATGAGATATTTCCGAAACGACAACGTGTTGAAAGATACCAAATATTATCTTGCTCCAGGCAATTGGAAAGGAGTTTGGCTGTCGCAAAAGTCTGGTGACTGTAAGATAATGTCTACAAATATTGTTGGCGCCTATCAGTGTTTGGTGGTCGACTCCGCATTTGCTGACAGAAAAGTCGTTGTCGGTAATTCACAGATATACAATGCGAAACAAGGCGCACTGGTTTCTGAATCATCACAGATTTATGCCTATAACACACTTTTTGCAAATGGCGGATATTACAATGTTTATCTTCAGGATGGCAAATATCTGTTTAATCATTGTACAATAGCCTCATATTTGAGTTTTAGTTTGTCGGATACTAAACCTGCATTGTATTTGAATAAGAAGGATTCGTTATCTGTTGACATTAACAATTCAATTGTGTGTGGTAACAATAGGACTAAAAAGGAAGAAAGAATAGATCTTGATAACGTCGCCTCTAATTTGAACGATAGCGTTGATGGAAAGAACTTCCGTCTTAATATAGTTTGTTCAGCTATCAGTAGAACTGATTCGTTGACTGGAGGAAATAATCATGGTAATATCTGGGATTTTGATGGTGATTTTTATCGTCCTAAATCAAATTTTATAGATAAATTTTATGTTGATTTCAAAACCGATTCTATGAGTCCATACCGTACAATCGGTTCGGATGCCATTTTGAAGATGTATCCAGAGTGTGCGACAGATATATTTGGAAAGAATCGCGTCGACGACGAATTTCCTGATGCTGGAGCATTCGAATATTGATATGGCTTAATTTAAGTTATAAACATGAGAATTTGTGTGTTATTGATGTCATTATTGTTTATGTCTACCTCATTGTCTGCTTCCGACAGTACAAGATATTTGCGGATAATGTCGTATAATTGTGAGAATCTGTTTGATTATGAGCATGATGAAGGGAAAGAAGATTATGAGTACACGGAATTCAGTGCCAAACATTGGACCAAATCCAAATATTTTGGAAAACTTTATCGTACAGCAAGTGTTATTGCGAGATGTGGAGAGTGGGGCGACGTGGGAATCGTTTGTCTGCTTGAGATTGAGAACGAAAGGGTCTTGAAAGACCTGATTCAAAACACACAGCTGAAGAAAGCTGGGTATTCATATCTTCACAAAGAGAGTGATGATCAACGTGGAGTAGACGTTGCTTTATTATATCAGCCGGATAAATTTAAGCCAATAAGAACAGATTTCATCAAGGCTTATTGTAAGAATTCCCGTCCTACTCGAGATATCCTACTGACTACAGGAGTTCTTCCAAGTGGAGATTCATTGACAATTTTCGTTAACCACTGGCCATCAAGATACGGAGGTGAGGTGGAGACTGAATCCAAACGAATTGATTGTGCATATTCAATTCTTAACAAAATTGACAGCTTACATGTTACTCATTTTTATGGAGACAATAATATTGTAATTGTAGGTGATTTCAATGACTATTTTGACAATAAAAGTTTGAAAGAGGTTCTTAATGTGTCTGTAGATTTACAGCCACCGTATAAAAAAAACAAACTATATAATCTAATGGCAAAATACAGAAATCGTGATGATATAGGCACACACAAGTTTCAAGGACAATGGGGAGTTTTGGATCACGTGATTGTGTCAGGCTCACTTCTTGATGGCAAAAGGTTGGAGGTCACCGAAGATGGAGCACAGATCGGATTCTGGGATTTCTTGTTGGAGAAGGATAAAACAGGCGTCGCTCCCAAACGATCATTCAAAGGTGATTGCACAACCAACGGATTCAGCGACCATTTGCCTGTGTATTTGGATTTGGAGATAAAATAAGAGAACTCTACCGTGGAAACGGTTATCATAACAGGCCATAGTTGGCAAACGTCGTAGACGTTTGGCTACTATGGCCTTAATAATTGTCGGGAAACACATCTGAGGAATTTATTTTTGAACAACATCCCTAATTTATCATTCAAATCAGTCCACGGTAGCGATTATAATTTATTATTCACCAAACATGAATTGATGATAAAACCAGAATATCAAAGGCATAGATATCAATTCTATTAAGAAAGGAAAAGGATACTTCCAAACATATCCATATAATGATAATTCAAGAACAACAATGATAATTGCTACAATTGGATATGGATAAAACAAGAATGGTAAAAGAATACTCGTTATAATCAATATCGGAAATTCAACTGATAATGTAAATAAAAATGCCATCTTGTTTTTTTCCCATTACCGGATATCATATAACAAATAATGGTCGCAAAAAAATATAATATTCCTATCGGTAATGATATTAGAAAATTTATCATAAGTGACGTAAAAAAAGAGACGCCTATTTGATATGAACCCCTAAAGTTAGACAAAAAACTTTAGGGGTATATTTATGTCAGAAAGGGGAAAAAGACAAAAGCACG
>SUXE01000025.1 GCA_015061115.1 Bacteroidales bacterium
GACCCATCAGTATACGACCGAGCAGACGAAGGTCTTCTTCGACTTATTGAAAAGGCAAAGATTGGTGCCCTTTCCGAAGAAGAATACAAAGTTTACGAAGCAAGTATGAAGATACTTGCCGACGAAATGGACATGGAGGAGCATGGATATGAAAGAGGCAAAAAAGAAGGGATGATTTCGACAATCAAAATGCTTATTGAAAGCGGCATGCCATTTTCTGAGATTGCAAACCGTCTGAAGATTTCCGATGAAGAACTTAATGCTTTGCTCGCGTAAAGACTCCATTTCTTTCATTAATAGAATTTAGAAATCAAGAATGTAATACGAATTGTTCCAAACACAGCATTGGAACAGTTCGTTTTATTGACAACAGATCCATTCTGTTTATAAAAGATAAGCGTTTTATCAACGCAATTGCATGAAATATTTTTTTGTCGCTGTGCTTTTCATGTTTTCATTAGTAGCAGTTTCACAAGAGAAAAGCACACATTCACAGTCAATGGGATCAGTATCAGTTTACGACGATTACCACACAAACTGCTCATTTTCCGCGTCGCTCGAACAGACAGAAGTTTGTTTGGGCTATCACAACAGTTTCTTCCTGTCTGAATTGGGAGAAACCATAATCCACATATCTTTCCCGAAAGCAAACCTGGCTCATAGCTACACAGTGTCTGTTTTCGGTTATTCCGACTATAACGACATCTCTGCAAAAGCCTCTTTGGCCCGTATGTTCACGCCACGTATGAGTGCTGGAATTTCAGCTGCATACTTGCTTCATCACCATGTCGGGGCTGAAGATGGAATGTCTGGATTCTGTGTGGCTCCTGGTTTTTATTGCTATTTCGCAGAAGACAATCTCCTGGCTTGCTACGCTGAAATCAGGAATGAGCCTAAGACTCATGAAAAAAATGAGTTTGTATATGCGGCATTCGTAGCCTACAATCTAACTATCAACACCTATGTCGATTGGGCAACAGAAATAGGAGTCGAAAAAAAAGAATTCATCGGGAGAATGGGATTCAGATACAATATCGAAAAATTCAGTCTACGTTGTGGTGCGAGTCTGATGCCGATCCGTCCGTCGGCAGGATTTGGATTGGACATTGATTGCTTCAACTTTTCTTATGCGGCCGATTATTGCAGTTCCCTTGGCACACGTATGTCATTGGGATTAAAATGGAAAATCCAAAACAAAAAGAGTTATGCGAAATAGTATGACTATATTGTTCTGTTTGCTTTATGCAGTCGTTTTTGCCAACGAAGACAGCATCATTCTGAATTATATGGAAGAATTAGAAAATGCAGATGATGAAACAGAGGTGGACGTGGAACAGATAGCTGATGAAATCACAGAACTATTGGCCAACGGAATAGAATTAAACACTGTAGATGAGGCATTCCTTAAAAAGATTCCTCTGCTTGGACAAAATGCGATCAACAGCATCCTGCGTCATAGAGAATTGTACCGTCGATTCTATTCAATATACGAATTAAAAAATTGCGACGGAATTAGTGAGAAAGAGTTGGATTTTCTCAAACAATACGCGTACATAAGAGACTGTGACAGCGTGAAACGGGATGACAGTTTCAACCAAATCCATGCTTCATTAACCACTTTTGCAGGACGAATATTCCCTGACAAATCAGGATATAAAAGCGACGCGAAAAATCCATATCTTGGCAATCCATGGCAAACATATATCAAATTGAAAGTAACCGCTGGCTCAAAAATGTTCATGAATTTCAGTATGGAAGAAGACGCCGGGGAACGGTTCTTCTGCACCAACAACGGAATGACTGACTATACGTCGGCTAGCGTTGAATTGCGTAACATCAAAATGTTTGATAAAATCATCGTTGGAGACTATCACGCGTCTTTCGCACAAGGACTTGTGATCGGAGGCTACAATCTAGGCAAGTCGAACTGCATCAACGGAGATATATTATCCTACGAAGGGGTGACTCGACACTCTTCTACTTCCGAATACGGATTTCACAGAGGAGGAGGAACCATGATCTCTCCTATAACCAAACTTCAATTATCTCCTTTTTTTGCAATTCAAAAAGTAGACGCTAACTTGTCCGACTCATCCAGTATCACCAGTCTGAAAACAGATGGATACCACCGCACAAAGGCTGAACTTGCCAAGCGGAAAAACGCAGGACGTAAAGTGTTTGGAGGAAACATAAAATGGAAACAAAAGCGGTGGAGTGTCGGTGCTACCGGGATATACTATAAATACAATCATATTCTCATTCCAAATTCACAACCATACAATATATTTCGCACCCGAAACAGCAAAGACAACTACGATGCCAGTGTGGACTACAAAGTGAAAATCAGGAGCATCCAGTTATGTGGAGAGTTCGCTAAATCTGTCGACGGGGGATATGCCATGGTCAACCATGCACAGATTCACGCCAACAGCAGAATGTCTTTTTCTTTTGTGCAACGGCACTACACGCCAGAATATAATGCGGATTTTGCCAACGCTTTCGGCAAGAACAGTAGAAACCAAAATGAACGAGGAATGTTTATTGGAGCAGATTTGCTTCCTTATCCCCACGTACACTTGAGAGGATATATTGACGTTTATAGATTTGATTGGCTGAAATATCAAGTCAACGAGCCGAGTGTCGGATCCGATTGTTTGGCGACCATAGACATCGGGTTGGGATATAACAGAAAATTGACAGCAAAATATCACAAACACACAAAGTCATTGACAGACAACAACAGCCGAGTGTTTGAAAAAGAGATGCACACATGGCGGTTAACCTACAAAGACGAAAGGCACACCGTCGTCAACTATAAATCGATCGTGGAGGCAAACAAACTGTTTGGCTGGGGATATGTCGTGGCTCAAGATTTGACATTATCACGTCGCAATAAAAGGGCAAATATCTCTATTCGATATGCATATTTCAATGCTCCTGAATACCAGAACAGGATATATCTCTCAGAAAAAGACGTCACAGGCTATTTTTCAATGCCCGTATTTTACGGCAAAGGCCATCACATCGGAGTGACTGGACAATGGAAAATAACCCCACGTCTACAGATCTATGCGAAATATAGCGGATTATTTTATACCGACGGAAGAGAACAGATTGGAAGTCAAACCAACGAGATCATTGAAGGCAATAAATCCACCCAAATCAGATTCACAATGGTGTTTTCGATGTAAAAAAGAAGGAATGACAGACAGAGAAATAATCGAAACAATACTGGAACAAAAAGGTAATGATCTAAGAACAAGGTTAATTGAATACATTAATCTAGTTGATTTTCATGACTACGACAAGAACAAAAAAATACACTTATGCCCTGGAGCAGAGGATGAAGATGACTACAACAATCTTATTATCGGTGCCACTATATTGGCAAAAAAGGCAGATGACATCTGGTTCGTCATTAATTATGAAAGAATGCCATCTGCAGATTTCATCGTTAGATATGGATTATTGTATAAATACATTGATCAAAAGACAATAAATAGTTTTGATTCTATCGAACAAACAATACGGAAACATCAATTGCAAGCAAGACGTTTTTTCTTAAGAATTGCCATTTCTCCATGTCGTGCTAGTGATTTTGCTGGACACGTACAAAAATGTTTCTTTCATAATGAGAATTTGTCCGAAATCATCATATCGGAAGGAGGCAAATACATCTCCATTCTTAGGAATGACGCCATCAGCAAGAAGTTTTTTGAATGGGTAAAGAAAAATTGGAAATGAAAAAAGCGTAGATAATAACTACGCTTTTTCTGACCGCACTTTATTGTGTTGGGTCCCACAGTAACGTTAACTCTGTAGACGGTCTTTCGACATGGCAAAGATAGCAAATATATTTAATAAGGCACAACAAAATAAAGGACAATAAAATCATATATTATATTCACGTCTCATTTACAATACAGCCATCCGCCTTCATTACTTGTGATTATCCCTTTTTCCTTCATGTCAGCGAATTCTCTTTCAAAATCGGCAAGACGGAATTGATATATATGGCGGAGAGTGGCTTCGTTGATGTTGCCTTCACGAAGGTGGATTCGCAGTTTGATTGACGTACGGAAATCTTCTCTCTGCATCGACTGAATCTCAGCAGGAGATTTCTTTCCAAGTTCACGGCAGACATCGCAAGTGCCACACGGTTTTGCTTCGACATCTCCGAAATAGTGGAGAAGCATCTGGCTACGGCATTTTGTGTTATACCGCACATACTGTATCATGTTTTCCATACGATATATCGCACGTTCTTTACGAATCTCATACGACTCTTTAGAAATGGCAACATGCCGCGGTTCCTGACGATTGACCAAAAACTCGATAAATGTGGCCTGTTTGCCAGGCACATACTTGATGATTCCAAACGCACGAAGATTCTGCAACGCATTGTAGATATGCTGTCGTGAATCTCCATACACACCAAGTTCATGGGCAATCTCCGTCTCATCTATATGTACATAATCGGCAAAAACACCTGGATAAAGACGCATCACCGTCTCCATCACACGATTGGAGAATTCAGGCACAGTGTCGTAATCATCACTATACAGATCATCACGTCGCACATTGAACATCAATCTAGACGGGCGTGTGGCATTAGGAGAATAGGCAAGGTATCCATTCTGAGACAATATATTCAGACATGATTCAACCCTCTCGTATTTATGGTTCCTCTCTTTACAAAATTTCCACAAGTCAATCTCCGCATTCCAGCCGGCTCCCTCATGAATAGGAATATTCAGATAACGGCAAATCTCATCATAGACAATACGGACATAATCCTTCAACGGGAACTCATCCAACAGATGCTTTCTGAATGCTCCAAAATCCTTATTGTCATAAAGCAATATGGCAAACGAATCCTTCTCATCTCGTCCAGCACGTCCAGCCTCCTGGAAATAAGCTTCAAGATTCTCTGGCAGATTATAATGGATGACGGTGCGAACATCACCCTTGTCAATTCCCATTCCGAAAGCATTTGTGGCCACAATCACACGTACGCTTCCATTCTTCCACTTGTTTTGCTTCTCATCTTTGATACGGGCATCAAGTCCGGCATGGTAACTTTCAGCTGATATGCCTAAAGAATTGAGTCGGGCTGCGACCTCCTCCGTCAACTTACGGGAACGCACATACACAATAGAAGAGCCCTGACCCTGTTGGCTATCCAGAATTCGTTTGATGTATTCTATTTTATCATCAGTCTGACGTACAAGATAAGAGAGATTCTTACGCAAGAACGTCTTGCGGAAAACATTCTTCTCCTTAAACTTCAGTTTCTCTTGGATATCATCCACCACTTCCGGAGTCGCAGTCGCCGTAAGAGCCAACACAGGAGTATGCTTAAGCAGATCTCTGATTTCGCTTATTTTCAGATAAGACGGGCGAAAATCATAACCCCATTGTGAGATACAGTGTGATTCGTCCACAGCAATCATACAAATATCCATACGGAAAAGATTGTTGCGGAATGAGTCGAGAGAAAGACGTTCTGGAGATATATAAAGGAATTTATAAGCGTCGTAACAAGCGTTTTCTATCACACGGTAGACTTGCTTAGGCTCCATTCCGGAATGGATATACGCTGCCTTGATGCCGAGACGTTGCAGATTCTCCACCTGGTCTTTCATCAGCGACACAAGTGGAGTAATGACAAGGCAGACTCCATCTTTAGCCATCGTTGGCACTTGGAAAGTGATACTCTTTCCTCCACCAGTCGGAAGAAGAGCCAATGTGTCTTTCCCGGAACCGATAGACGTGATAATCTCCTCCTGCATCGGGCGGAAAGAGTCGTAGCCCCAATATTTCTTCAAAATATCACGGTACGACAGACCGGCCGATTTAGCATTGCGGTCAATCGGCAAGTTGGCCTCATAATATTGACGAAGGAGTTCATCTGTCTGCGGATCTATATACGGAGTGTAAGCCATGATGGATGTTCTCTGATTTGATGCAAAGATACAAAAAAGGCCGTATCATAAGATACGACCTTTATATTTAAGAAAAAAGATTCTTAGAATTTGTAGCTATAACCTAACTGCAAGTAGTAGTTGTTGGATTTGAGTTTGTCATCAAACAGGAATCCCAAGGCGACGGAATTATGTCTGTTGATTTTTTTCTTTGCTCCAACCGCATACTTGATTCTGTTGCAATCTTTTTTTGCGATCTCGTAGTATGCCTCTGCAGAAATATATGGGTATAACTTGATTTTTGCGAATTCATATTCCACTTCTGCCTTACCTCTGACAATCTGCTTCGGATCCACCTTATGTGTATTTCCATAACTGTCATCCTGGAATGTCGCCTGATAACGTGCGCGAAGAGAAAACTCGAAGTTTCCAGCATTCGTTGATCCAGTCAATGTAGCGATTGCTCGATGGTTCAGCAGACAATAGTTTGTCTCATTATACAATAATGCGGAATATGCCACACCACCTTTAAGATGTTTTTTGATAAGTTTGAAATCTGCACCAAGTGTAGAAGCCAAACGGTCGAAATGACTCATGTTTTGATTTAGACGAACCTCCTCTTCCAAGGATATGTCTATCTTTTTACTGAGTTTTTTCGACAATTCAACCGATATATTACCACCAAAGTCATCCTCTGCCGACACTGAAAATGCGACACAGGAAAGAAGCAGCAATACATATTTCATCAAACTTTTCATCAAACTTTATCTTTTTAGGCTTACAACCTTTTATTCAGTGAAATCTTTAGCTCTACGGATACCATCTACGGTATTGATTGATTTGTCGGCAGTCTTATAGTAAACTTTTACCAAAGCGATGTCCTTAAGGAAATCAATATGTCCGACCTCAAACTTAGTGATATCCAAACCAGTGCGAGCCTTCAAATCTGCCATCATCTCATCATACTTGTCTGGAGTGATAAGATTGATTTTCTCATATGTGACAAGCTTCACGTTCACTCTGTCCATCAAGCTGCTACGCTCCATCACCCAGGCAGCGGCGACAAAGATAAGATTAGTAACAACCAACTCAACATAAGAGACACTTGTAGCCAAACCATTGATTACGGCGATACCGATAATCATGAACAAGTATGACATCTCACGAATCGCAATGGCCTCCGTACGGTATCGCACAATACCAAAGATCGCGAACAATCCTAAGGCAAGACCAATCTGAAGTTTCTCGTGTCCAAGCAAGAAGATCAAAAGGAAGACAGTGACCGCAATCATAGTGAAGCAGAAACACCAGTCTTTTCTCTTACTGCGAGAATAATATAACCAACCAATGATAATAAAAGAGAAAAGCATTGTAACGGCGAAACGTACAAGCATTTCAATCAGTCCGTCAACATTAATCAACGGAATACCCAAAAGTTCAATTTGAGATAAATCCATGGTATTAAAATTTTACTTTTTTGACAACATTTTTTCTATATAGCGAAGTTTTCTTTTGAATCTGTTCTGTTTCAGATTAGGATCGGTAAGAATCATACCAAGACAGTATTTGCTGATACTTTTCTTCTTGATCCTGAAATCTGCCATATAGCTTGTAAAAGGGGAATATACATTTCCATCGCGTTTCACCTCCACGATACAAAGAGCAGGGATCGTATTTTTTTTCCCAGTGACACAGTTCTCAAATTTGATACTGATATCGATGGTCAAACGTTCTGTCTTGCCTTTGTTGACGAGAGTGATACGAGAGAATTGGTTTCGTAAACGTCCAGATATTTCATCTATACCGTAATTGGCAGATTTGTTGATGAAATCAACGGCATCTGTATGTGATTTGATATTTTCGTCAGGGACAGAGATACGGATTTTCTTTGTTCTACCCTTATTGCTCTTGTTTTTGATTTCCAAGAAAGTCAGGTTAGACTCAACATATTCACGGACTCTGATTTTCTGACGGTTTAATTTTCTGTCATGATGTATCACATACATCTTAGCATCCGCAGTGTCCCAATACAACGTGCGGTAGAACGCCTTACGCTTACCTGCAATCTCCTGCACATAATAGTCGGATTTTGCCTTATCCAAAAGTGCAGGCAGACGACGGACATCAACAAGATACTTCGTGTCGATTCTATTCATCAGCTTGATACCGCTCATCTGCTCCAATGTGATCGGATCCATCTGAGACAGTTTCGTATCAATAGTAGAAATCAGTTCCTCCATATCCACATCCGGGAAGACGGGAGTATGAGAAACATTAGTCAACTCCTGCATGATATTGTTTGTTTAATTACTCGGTGATGTACTCCACCTCTTTAACACTCTTTACCTTGCCCTTGGCATCGTAAGAAGTCTCTTTTGATCTCTTTCCGAATGAGTTGTATTCAATCACAGTCGTCTTCTCCAACTTGTTGAACTCATCGTACTTGGTTTCTTTTATACACTTGCCATTGGCGTTGTACTCAAACACAGTACGCTCCTTTTGGCTTCCGTTTGTTTCATACTTGATCTGCTCAATTCTCTCTCCATTAGCGTCATACTTTGACAACTCAGAAAGAGTACGCTTGCCAGAATCGATCTTCCACTCCTTAATCTCCTTGATCTTCTTTCCATCAATTGTCTTTTTCTGGGCGTCAACCGAAGAAAAAGCAATCAAAGAAAGGATAACAGGGAAAATAATCTTCATTGTTTTCATCATATTTTTTGATTTTGTGTTAGATTAATAAACCTTAGCCTTCAAAAGTCCACTCTTTACAATCTCACCCGCCTTGCCAGTTCTTACAGTATCTGGAAATGCAACAACAGCTCCATTTTTTATCTGCTCAACTTCTACCCATACAACATAATCAGTTTCTGGCATAAGACGAGAGAAATAATAATTACCATTGTTATCCGTACGAGTATCAGACATTGACATTTGTCCAAGAGGTCTTAGATACACACGAATACCAACAGCTGGCACATAATCTTTAGAAGTTGCAGCATAAAGGATTTCTACATCTCCGACAACAGCAGCTTTGCCTGTATTCTTGCCATCAAAAATATAGATAGGCTCCACATCCGCAGTCCCTTTCTTTCCACAGTGAACACTACGCATCACGTATGTGTCGTCATCATTGCATGCATAGACTGAGTAGTCGCCCTCACGAAGATAGTTGAATTCAAATTTACCATTGTGGGACGTCTTTGTTTTATCATCGTAGACATCCTCCTGATTGTCTCCATATATAACAAAAACATCAATGTCAGGTGCTGCAACTGTGTCACGGACAAAACTGTACTCATCACCGATTTTGGCGATATCTCCGTCGTCCAACACTTTGTATACAATACCTGAAATCTTTGCTTTTCCTCCTTCACCTTCTTCTTTTGTACAAGAAAGAAAAGACACTAATGGCAATAGAGCCAAAAAAAGAATTACTTTTCTAAAATTCTTCATATCTTTTTTTTTGATTGAACATCAATAATCCTGATGTCCGAAATAATCATCATCTATATTCAACCCCTCCGACTCCAATTCCTCTGCATCAAAGTCATCACTACCAAACTCGTCAAGGTAAACACCATCATCCGCTGCTGAAAGGAACTTGTCATTATAATCAATGTCTTCTATCTGCTTAGGCGCGTCACCTTTACTCTTGACACAAGTAGGCATAATCAATGTGCCTTTCTTGATTGCTGTCAACTCAATGAAAAACATTCTTTCATTAAGGCTGTCGAACATGAACAATAGTCGCTGTCCCTTGTCCTGCACAAGTTCCTCCAAACGTGTGTCTGCCATAACATAGTTATCCTCATCAGATGCAGTGAACTTCATCTCCATCAAAGTGATCTCAGTCTCTCTTTCCCATCCTTCATCACAGATAAAGAAAGATGTCATCTGATCCTTTGTGTACCCTACTGAATCCAACAAAGCATCGTTGAAATCTAGAAACGTACTCTCGGCATCAATTTCAATTACGCGAGCAAATTTATCATTTTCGTTTGAAATGATAGTAAAACTGTATATCATAATGCTATTTTTTATGATTTTTTATCGTTTTTTTTTATTTCAACTCCTTTTCGATAGTCGAAACGCTCTCTCTGATTTCTCGATCTGTCTCACAAAGGTCCATCACAGTCTTCACTGCATGAAGCACTGTAGCATGGTCACGATTGCCAATCTGTTCTCCGATTACAGTCAAAGAACTCTTTGTGTACTTTCTTGCAAGATACATCGCAATCTGACGTGCCTGCACGACATCACGTTTTCTCGACTTTGTCTGTATCTCATTCACTGAAAGTTTGTAATAGTCGCAAACCTTCTCTTGAATATCGCTGATGCTCAATGTCTTCTCTCTGAAAGTGACCATGTCGCTTACAATACGAGAAGCCAACTCGATATTGATTGGAGCACCAAGGAACATTGACTGAGCTAGGATCGACGCGATGACTCCGTCCAACTCACGCAAATTATCAGGAACTCTCTCTGCGACGAAACGAAGTACGTCGTCAGGAATCTCTACTCCCTGCTCCTTCGTTTTCTCTTTCAAGATAGAATATTTCAATTCGAAATCAGGCGACGCCAATTCCGTCTGCAATCCCCACTTGAAACGAGACAAAATACGCTGTTCGAATCCTTGGATATCCTTTGGTGCCTTATCGGCCGTGATCACAACCTGTTTTCCGGACTGATATAGGTGATTAAACACGTTAAAGAACAAATCCTGAGTGGCAGTCTTGTTTCCGCCGATCTCCTGAATGTCATCGATGATGAAAACATCGACGCTCTGATAGTATGACAGCAATTCTGGGATCTTCTGTTCCATCACTGCACGCTGCATGAAGTTCAAGAAATCATTTGCAGTCAAATATAGCACGTTAAGTTCTGGATGAGCCTTGACACAGGCCATACCCAAAGCATTAACCAAATGTGTCTTTCCCAGACCAGAATGACCAAACACGAATAAAGGATTATAGAACTGAGCACCTGGTTTCTGGGCTACGTTCATCGCAATTTTTCTGGCAAATGTGTTGCTCTTGCCTTCAATGAAATTGTCGAATGTCCACTGTCTGTTCAAATGATTTTCAAACGAACGTCTACGTACGGCAAACGGATCATAGCCAGGTTCTTGTAGTTTTGCCGGCTGAGATACCGATACAGACTCACTTTCATTGCGACTTGCAACGACCTTGACTCTCCACTTAAGGTTGACCTTGCCGAAACATCTTCCGATACATGCGGTAAGAATCTGAGAGAAATGCTCCTCCAAATACGCACGCACCATATCACTTTCTACAGCAAGCACTAGATTGCCATCAGCAAAAGAGACTGGCACTATTGGTGCGAACCAAGTGATGTATTGCTCGTCTGAGACAATATCCTTAATACGCGAAAGGCATTCGCCCCATTTCGTCTGACATTCATTCAAGCTTTCATTCTGATCCTTCATAATTGCTATATTTTGTCCTAATTCGTGATTTACTCTTTGTGATTTAAATATTACTTAGCTGATTCAGTTTCCTCTACTTCACCCTTCTTCTTACGAGAGAATAGCGAGAATTGAACATATCGGCCAGGATTCTTTTCCAAGTCTTGCAACAACGAATTTGCGCTGTTCGCTGTGTTCGACAAGTTGTTATATAGAGAAGGGTCTTTTAGCAAAAGACTAATAGAACCGCTTCCGTTTTGGATTTCATTAGATAGTGAGTTAAAACTAGCAAGCGTAGTGTTTACTTTTGTGAAAGTCAACTGGAAATCCACCTGACTCAAGTTGCTTCCTACCTTGTTGAATGTGTTTACCATTGTACGGGCATCGCTCAACAATGGCTGTACCTCCGTCGACATCATAGCATTGAATTTTGCGGATGCTCCCTTCAAATTGTTTGTGATGTCGTAGAAATTAGATATCGACTGTGACAGTTTCTGATCCTTGCTTATCATGCTCAATGAAAGCATCAAAGAATCAAGCTGTGGTATGATCTCTGCGACTCTCGGCATGATCTCATTAGAAACTGCATCAAGCATTCCTGGAACGAATAGCGACGGAATTGTGTCTCCACTCTTGTAATATTCACCTGAGCCATCACACTTCAAATCAAGAGAAAGTGTGGCTCCACCCAAAAGTTCACAAGCAAGCAACGCCTTTGTGCCCTTTGGCAACACAAGTTGATTGTCACAATTAAGTCTGACCACTACAGGAGCGTTAGGATCCTTGTAGTTATAATCGATAGAATGCACATTTCCGACTGCCACTCCACGCGACATGATCTTGCTTGACTCAAGCAGTCCGTTCACATTCTCAAATTTCACAAAATATAGATTGCTGGGGGTCATGACCTTGACACCCTTCAGATAGTGTATTCCAAAGTATAGTATAGCGACAGTGGCTATAACACATAAACCGATTAAAAATTCTCGACTATATTTAAAGTTCATTGTTATATAGTTTTTCTTTGTTCTTTATTTCAAATATGGACGGGCTTCAGCGCCGACCAACTTCTCTCCGTTCTTAAACACCACGATAAAAGCATCTGGGAATTCCATTTTTGCTTTGCTTCGTAGCAACTGAGCATCCGCAAAAGTTGTCACTTTACCATACATGTATTTGTAGAGTCCACCTTCTTGCAGCTCGATAGCCGGAGTACAGGTTTTGAATTTCGTAGAATTCGCAGGCAGTTTTTTGTTTGACGAAAATAGTTGGACACGATACACAATTTCATCTTCAACAGACTCGTCCCTTACATCGTCAAGCGTCCTGCTCTTCTTTATAAATTCATCTTTATACATCACTATTGCCTGATATATAGACAATGCGACTTTCTCCAAATTTTCCTCTTTCGACAGATAATCTTCCTCAATCGTGTTGGAAAGATATCCCATTTCTATCAAAACTCCGGGCATCAATATATGTTTCAGCACCCAGAAATTCGCTTGTCTCACTTCTCTGTCGACACGGTCGGTATTCTCCTTGAATTGAGACTGCACCAACTGCGCTAACCTGATGCTCATCTCGCCTCCGCTACCAGCATCCAGCATCATATTGCTGAATATGAAATTTTCATCCGTGTCATCCTTGAAGTTATACTTGTTACGGTAGTTTTCCTCAAGTTCCGCCACCTTGTTCTCTCGTACAGACACATCATTTCTGCTCTCTCCCAACGTGTAGGTTTCAAAACCGTTCACTGCAGTCGACTCGGATGCGTTGGCATGAATCGAAATGAACAAATCCGCCTGTGCTCTGTTTGCTATCTTAGGCCTTTCATCCAACGGAATGAAGAAATCCTTCTTGCGAGTGAAAATGACCTCAGTGTTTTCATCTGGTTTCAAGAGTTCACCGACTCTCAGCGCGACTTTCAAATTCAAATCCTTTTCATAGATTTTCTTCTTTATTCCGATAGCTCCACAATCTCGGCCACCATGGCCTGGGTCTAGGACTACCTTGAACTTTTCAGCCGACACACTCTGCAACGACAAAAACAACGTTACAATAATGAAACTCACTATTTTATAAGTCAAAGCACGCATTGCACAAGAAAACACAATAGCAAAGATAAAAATAAATTTTTATTTCACCACCTCAAAATGCATCAAACAAATTATATCTTTAAACGATCCATAGTTGCGGTCGGTATGCAACACTTCGTCAAATATATAATTATCAACCACTTTTGATTCAGAATTCTTGTCAAAATATTGCTGAAAATCTTTTCTTAAAACTATCAAATAACCCTCAGAAGGTTTTTCTTTGACAAACAAATGAACTCTATCATTAAGATAGTAGTCAAGTTCAAAAAAATGAAGCGGATTGCCGTCAGGTGTAAGGTCGACAGGCAAGAATGAATAGATCTCTCCCGTCGGAACAACTTTCTCTATATCCGCAGCAAATCTTTTTACACTCTTTGCATTCAACACCGTCGGCAAATAGATGGCATCCAGCAACGCAAAAAATATTATGGAAAGTGCGACCATCGCCGTCAAAATCTTCTTTCGAACGAAATACGCCACCAATGAAGCCACCGTTATTATCGCTATCACAAGTGTTGTCTTACTGTAGTTTGCCAACGCCGATACCATTGCGAAATCCAAATCTTTCTTCGGATAAACACTCTCTGGAACAATACCAGACACAAGCGATATATGGATCACAAACACAGTGATAATCAAACCAATCATGACATTTTTGAAAATCCGGCAACATTTCGGAAATTCATCCGCCAGATACTTGATGTATTCAGCCATGAAATATGCTATGAATGGGAATGATGGCATCAAGTAGACACTTCTCTTGCTCTTCGGTATACAAAAAAACAAGACAATCAATACCGCACAAATAAGTGTATATAATCTGGCATCTGGCATAGACACCAAATCAGCATACTTTTTCTTGAACCAGTCCTTTACGCCCAAGCCTGTTGCGAAAGAATAAGACTTCCATGGCAAAAAGAACAGAGAGATAAGCAAAACAAATGTCCAAGGCAAAAATCCAGAAATCAGGTAGACAAAATTGATTATAGCTGGTCCTTCATGCGACGCATACGTCATCGTACCTGTCAGACGGCCTACATTCTCCTCATACACTAGTGCCCAGAAACTGTCTCCGCCCTGGTTATAAGCTGCAATATACCATAATGACGGTGCTATCATGGATATAATGGCAACCAACGCAAGCTTCCATACTATTGTCCATAATTTGACTCCACGAATCAGTAGGAACACAGCGAAAACTGCACAAGGAAGGCAGACACCGATCGGCCCCTTCGTAAGAGTAGCGCAACTCATAGTGATGAGGGACAACCATGGAAGCTGTTTCATCCCGTCTTTCCACCACCGGAAAAGGAGATATTGCGAACAGACCATAGCCATAGTCAGCATCATGTCGACGCGGCAATTCATTCCTGCACGGTGAAGTTCAAACGTAGAAAGAGAGATCATCGCAGTCAGCATAGCCAACTTTTTGTCGGAATATTTTGCATAGAACGCAAAAGTTGCGACAATCATTATCACCAAAGACAAAGATGATGGGATACGTGACGTGAACTCACTCACCCCACCTAAGATCATAGACACTACAGCTATACACCAATGAAAAAAAGGTGGCTTATACGGAATGTCACCACCATTATTGACAGGAAGTATCCAATTGTCCTGCAACAACATTGAAAGGCTTACCACAGCCTCTCGTGGTTCTCCTTTTGTGTGAAATTCATTCAGACCGATGAATGGCAAAACTGTCAACAGTGAGACAACCGCTACAAATAACGTCGCCTTTTTTTTGTGCATAGAGTCCACCATCACCATTTACTGTCTGCGTGTATAAACGAAATCCAAACTTGGACGTTTTTTGTCATTTTTCACATCACTGGAATGAAAACGTATAGCAGAAGTGGTCAAAGACTGCTTATAACAAGCGATATTGCCAGCAGACTTGGCAGTGACAGGCAAAAGGACCATGTCATCGAACACATGCTCATTACCTTTCAAATACTGTTGTGCAGCAAAGGCTATATCAAAAGAATACGACGAAGAAGCTGTGTCGTAAACCGCAACAAACGACTCCAACGCATCCGGACCTTCATTATTATAGAAGAAATCCACAATCTTATCACGCTTTATCATCATAAGATAAGTGCTAGGCGTTTTGCTCAAATACGTTTTCCAATTCAGTTTTTCGACCGGCAATTTGAATTTTGCCGCATTAAACATCACATTTGACATATTACCAGTACCGACAGCTTTGACTATACTATCTTTTACATCCGCAATAGGAATTGTAACATTAGCATAAAGGCCGGCAGGAGTAAAGATATAAGAGTATGGCTGAGTCTCAAGTGACGCAAACTTTTCATCCAAATCAGGATGAGAGAACAAGTTCACTTGATTTACACCTTTATTAGCTGTAAGCAAAAAGCTCGACACCAATGGATTTATATATTTGCCATTAACTGCGATGCTTCGTCCTGTAACCACTGTATCTCTATTGTCATACTTAGTGTAGATATCTCCATCAAACGAATAATAAACCTGCAAACCTACAGATGTACAAGTTATTATAGCACCTTCATTAAATGAATGGCTGATATAGAAGCCTTTATATAAGTCACAAAACTCTTCCTGGGTAGATATTGTTTTGTTGACATAGACATCCATAAGGTTCTGGGCATATTCATCATCTAGTTTGATCCTGATTGTCTTATCTCCACAGATTCGGTAAGTAGCTTTACCTAAAAGTACAGATTTGTCACAATAATCCTCCACCTTCATGTTTGAGAATGAAGCATTCATTCCAGGCAATGTCTTATTCAATTCATATAGTTTGATAGTCTGCAGAGCGGTACTGTCACCTACATAGCTGTTAGAATACTGTACATAAAAAACGACAGAATCGACTTTGACATCACGACCGTTACGGATAGAATCAATATTTCCATAATGGTCATCAATAGCATTCAATATTCCAGTGCTGATTCCAGACACAGTATTCGAGGTAGAGACTGTCATATCAGGGATTTGCAGATCTCCAAGACGTCCGTCAATCTGCGTCATGAATTCAGCACGAGTTATACCGAACACATCGTCGGCATACTGACCAAGATATAGATAATCGGATTTTGCTAAGACAGAATCGCATTTCTCTGTACCGGTAGAGCAATACACTCTCGCTGAATAAGTGGACAAGAAATCCTCATCAGGTTGGATTGACAGACCAATTCCATCGTCATCTTTACATGAAGCAAACACAAAAGCCAAAAGGCATGTGAAATATAAAAAGAATCTATTCATTACAATTTAGGACTATTAGCTACTTTATCATACAAAGCATCAATAGGATCAACGTAATTCTCTCCCTGATATGGTACAAATCTGTCGCCCATGTTCTGCAAATCTGCGACCAAATCAGGATTGATATTCTCACTTCCCTGCACAGCACCATCTGAATACTTCAACGCAAAACGAGTGAGATCAACAAAACTTACCTCTTTGTCCTTGATATCGGCAACGTCTTCATCAGAGATGCCATTTATCTTCAACTTTTCTGCGAATTTAGCTGAGAAATTATTCTTGAAGTCATCATCGTATACAGAGTAAACGATGCGGGAATCCTTGAAGAAAGGATCATTGCTATAAGCACGCTTAATATAGATAGGTGCCAACGCTGAAATCCATCCATGACAATGGATCACATCCGGAGACCAACGTAGTTTCTTGACCGTTTCTAGAACACCGCGAAGGAAGAAAATCGCACGATCCTCATTATCTTCAAACTCTCCATTTTCATCAGCAATATCATACTTACGCTGGAAGAAATCCTCATTATCAATAAAATAGACCTGCATGCGAGCCTGTTGTATTGAGGCAACCTTAATGATCAAAGGATGGTCAGTATCGTCAATACAAATATTCATACCAGACAAACGGATAACCTCATGCAATTGGTTTCTACGTTCGTTTATGTTTCCAAACTTAGGCATGAATATACGCACCTCCTTGCCTTTCTCAAGCACAGCCTGAGGAAGTTGCCTACACAAATCTGCTCGTACAGTCGACGGCAAATATGGGGTAATTTCTTGCGAAATGTATAAAACTTTTAATGCGCTCATCTGCGATTTTATAATTATAGAATATACAAAAGTAGTCAAAAATGCGCAAAGTTTGGTCGGTTTGGCCAAAAAAATATTTTTTTATGTTCTATAATAACTTTTTAATGACTACTTTTGTGCGTCTTTAGCAAAATTATACGGACATGAAGATTGTAAAAAAAACATCTGAGTTAGAAGTTTTAGTTTCTCTATTCAAGGAATTAGGACTAAAAATAGGTTTGGTACCGACTATGGGCGCACTTCACAACGGACACGCATCATTGGTAAAAAAAGCGGTTGCTGAAAACGACGTTGTTATAGTAAGTGTTTTTGTCAACCCAACTCAGTTCAACAATAAGAATGACTTGGCCACTTATCCACGCACAGTGGAAGCAGATTGTGCTTTGCTTGAGAGTTTGGGCGCCAACATCGCTTTCACACCTACTGTGGAGCAGATTTATCCATATCCTGACACTCGTCAGTTTGATTTCACTCCTCTTGATAAGGTGATGGAAGGCCCAATGCGTCCAGGCCATTTCAACGGTGTCGCACAGGTGGTTTCCCGCTTGTTTGATATCGCCCAGCCAAATAAGGCTTACTTCGGAGAGAAGGACTACCAGCAGCTGGCAATCATCCGTGAGATGGTACGCCAATTCAATTATCCGATCGAAATCGTCGGATGCCCAATCATAAGAGAGGCAGACGGAATGGCGTTGAGCAGCCGTAATACACTTTTGTCTGCGAAAGAGAGACAGATAGCTGTCCGCATCTCTCAGACTCTTGCAAAAAGCCAGTCTCTACTTAAAGAGAAGAGCGTCAAGGAGCTTCAGCAATGGGTTATAGATGAGATCAACAAAGGTGGTGAACTTGAAGTCGAGTATTATGAGATCGTCAATGGCACTACCCTACAGCCAATCAGCAGCTGGGACGACTGTGATAATCCAGTAGGATGCATCACTGTATATTGCGGGAAGGTGAGACTAATCGACAATATCCAATATAAAAAATAAAAGACGATGTTTGTTCAGATTCTAAAATCAAAGATTCATAGAGCCGTTGTGACGGAAGCAAACCTAAACTACATCGGCAGCATCACAATCGATGCCGAGCTTTTGGACAAAGCAGGCATACTGCCAAACGAAAAGGTTTATATCGTCAACAACAACAACGGAGAACGTTTCGAGACATACGTCATCCCAGGCGAAAGAAACTCTGGAGTCATCTGTCTTAACGGAGCTGCCGCAAGAAAAGCTGAGGTCGGCGACGTCGTGATAATCATGGCTTACGGTTGGATGACTGAGGAAGAGGCTCAAACAAGACAACCTAAGATTGTCTTCCTGGATGCCAAAACAAACAAGATGGTGTGAGAATAATGCCAAATGCTAAATAAAAATGGTGTGTCAAATTGAAGTTTGACACACCATTTTTTTGATTCTGTCTCTATTTATTTCAGAAATGTAACAGACTTGCAATCCTCAAAATCGGCATCATTGACATTCACGTTATCTTTTGAATTATCAATAACAAGTTCAAGCTTTTGACATCTACAAAAAGCTGATCTTTCAATGAGTGTTACACTCGACGGTATTGTCAAACTTTCCAAACTACTACAATCCATAAAAGTGTAAGGGGCTATACTTGTGACTCCTGATGGGATCTTGACACTTGTCAAACTAGTACAACCAGAAAAAGCATCATAACCAATGCTTGTGACACTAGACGGAATCTTCACACTTTCCAAGCTACTACAACCTGTAAATGTCCAGTACCCAATACTAGTAACACCTGATGGTATTTCTATATTTTTCAACTTTCTACACAACCAAAACGCAAAGCTTCCAATTTCAGTGACATTCGATGGAATATCAATACTTGTCAAACTTTCACACTTTCCAAATGCGCCAAATCCAATACTTGTGACTCCCGCTGGAATTTCTATTCTCTTCAGACCATGACATCCTAAAAATGCTTCTTTTCCTATGACTGTCACACTCGATGGAATTGTGAAATCACCCTCAATGCCTACTGGAACGTTAATTATTACTTCCTGATTTTTATCATACAAGACTCCATCTAAAGAAGAGAAGTATTGATTGTCTGATTCCACATTAATTTTTTCCAAATTATCACAATCACCAAAAGGAGCACTTCCTATGCTTGTAACACTCGATGGTATAGTCACCATATGCAAATCTTCACAATCTGAAAACGCACCATTTCCAATTTTTAAGAGAGACGAAGGGAATTCTATATATTGCAAGCCACTACAACCAGTAAAAGCACTATCTCCTATATTGACAAGATTCGATGGCAATTCTATGCTTTCTAGATTTGTGCAACCATAAAAAGCAAACGATTCAATGTCAGTGACACGGGAAGGAATTTCTATACTAGACAAATTAGCACACCCATTAAACGCTCCCCTAGCAATACTTGTAACAAAATATGCCTTACCGTCAATTCGTACTTTATCAGGTATTATACAATGTTTTACTTCATAGGGATTGAGGAAAATGGATGAGATATCACCTCTACAGTGGAATCAGACAACACCTTAAATTTCAAATCAGTATCTGACTCGTCTATCTCTAATGAGCCTTCCTCAAAAAAGACAACCTCCTTTACTCTATTTACATCAAACTTGACCATTTCGTCACCATTCTGTTTGATATACATGTTGACTGCGGAAACCATTGACAAGCTCAGGCAACTTGATACGACCAATGCTAATACTTTGTTGTTCATAAATATTCAGCCTTAATTATATTTCCAAAACAAAAAAAGAGGATGTGACAACATTGTCACATCCTCTTGATTATCCTTATTCAAAAATTACTTCTTGATGATTGTCTGAGTAAACACCTCTCCACCATAGATAGCACGAAGAGTGAACTGACCGATTCCGATTGCTGCTGTGTTAAGAGAAACAACATTATCTCCAGCCTCTAGGTTATACTCACCATAATTCTTGATCACACGACCTGTAGCATCCAAAATCTCCAATGTCACTGTGGCTGCCTTAGGAGCATTCAACTTAGCATTGACAACTGTCTTGAATGGGTTAGGATAAGCACTCATCTCAAACTCACCCTGTGCATCTGCCATGTAAGAATCCATCTCAAATGACTTCAAACTCTTCAAAGCTGTCTGAGTCTGATAGAAAGCTTCCTCAGTGTGCGACTTTCCGCAAGCACAGTTGCAATCGCTCTGTGTGTCGTTGATCAAAGCGATCATGACTGGGTATCTCACACCTGGAGCGAAATACTGGTACCGGATAGTGTGGATATCGTAGTTGTACGAACCAAACTGCTGCTTGTACATCTTCTCTACTTTCACACGAAGAACATCATTATAAGTTGTTCCGTCTGGCAATGTAAGTGTACCCCACGCATCAGCAGATGTGAAGTAGTTTCCTTCGATTGGATATGTCTCACCAGAATTTTCTGTGTAGACACCGTCCATAGAACCTGTACGGATATCACCGTATGAGAATGGGAATGGAAGGTCTACGATTGGCTCATTAAACTCAATCTTTGCACTCTTCGACTGCAATCCCCAATACATCTTTGCCTCCTTGCTGATTTCGAAGTAAGTATCCTTCTCTCCACCCTCGTCGCAAGCGAACAAAAGATTAGATGATGCAACGTTAAGATTTCCCATTGGCTGACCATAGTTGACATTCTGATTAATTACCATTGTGCCAGTCTCCTTAGCACCTGAATAATCCCAAACCTGATTAGCTCCTTTCTCTCCTTTATCTACGTACTCAAACTTAGTCAAAGTGCGTGAATCACCCTGAACAAGTCCGTTCATCTTATATGTCACTGTAGTCTGCGCCATGGCAGAAACCGCCATCATCGCACCAAAACAAATAAATAAACTCTTTTTCATATTTTTTACTTTTACTGTTGGTTACACAAACTTATTATGCAAATATATACTTATTTTATGAAACATCAATGGATACCGATTGATTTTTAAATAATTTTAATGTTTGATTCGCATTCGTCTACTTTTCATGCTCTGCCTTGACTCTTTCCGGCAATTCTGAGAACGGGAAAAGCGAAATTCCGTCTTCCCTGCGAGATATACAGATATGCTGAAGTCCGTTGCTCGCGACTAGGATTGGCACAGGAAGTTCACGGTTGTACGCGAAAATCTGATCCATCACTTTCTGTGTCAGCGGAACTGTCGGAGCTTTGAATTCAAAGATCACAATCGGCTGAAGATGAGAATTATACACAACAGAATCGCATCTTTTCTTCATGCCGTTGATCTCCACCACTTGCTCGTTGGCCACCAAAGCACGGTTGATTCCCGTCGACATGATCACATGCTCCATCATAGTCTGGCGCACATACTCCTCCGGCGTAAGTTTCACCCACTTGCGTCGACATCCATCCAACACATATAACCCATTGGATTCCCTTTTGACATTTAGATGGCATTTAGGAAGTGCTAATTCCATATTTTTACTATTTTTGCATATGTTTTACTACAAAAGTAAAATTAAAAAGTCTAAATTCTTTATCTATGGCTACAAAAAATTCTGATGCAGATGCAAAAGATATAATTGCAGACGTGAAGGCAGGAAACATCAAGCCTATCTACCTGTTGCACGGTGAAGAGCCGTATTATATTGATTTGGTGTCAGACTTTCTTGAGAACAATATTGTAGCCGACGAGAATAAAGATTTCGATTTCTCCGTGCTATACGGTGGGGAAATAAGGATGCAGGATGTGCTGGCGGCGGTGTCAAGCTATCCGATGATGAGCGACTATCGTCTGGTTGTGGTGCGCGAGGCCCAACAAATCAGGGAAAAGGATTACGATCTGCTGCAACTTTACGCAAAAAAATACAATCCGAAAGCGGTTTTAGTGATCTGCTGCAAGCATAAGAAACTTGATGCACGAAAAGGTTATTTCAAGGATGTGCAGAAGGTAGGTGTTGTGATGGAGAGCAACAAGATCTACGACAACCAGGTGCCGACATTCATCGTCAACTATGTGAGAGAGCGTGGGAAAGACATCAAAGACCAAGCGGCCCAGATGCTGAGCACATTAGTCGGCCCGAACCTTTCTCTTCTTGCCACAGAATGTGACAAACTGATCCTTGCGTTGAAAGGCGACGAGAAGATGATCTCCGAAGAACTCGTACAGAAGATCGTCGGAATGAACCGTGAGTTCAACTCGTATGAGCTGCTCAACGCTGTCGTCGCTAAAGATGTGCAGAAAGCCAACACTCTCGCTATCGTGGTGGCTGGCGACAAAGTGGAACTGCCTCCTATCGTGGCTGTTTTCTTCACGTTCTTCCAGAATCTGATGGTATACTTCAAATACTGCAGAAACATGGACGACACATCCGCAGCCGACAAAATGGGCATACGTCCATTCTTCGTCAAGCAATATCGTGAAGCCACATCAAAATACAATGGTTTCCAAGTGCTTAAAGTGATTGGCATTCTTCGTGAATACGACATGAAAAGCAAAGGAGTCGACATCATGCCTGGAACAACCAACAGCCAGCTTTTACAGGAGATGATATATAAAATCATGCACTGTAACGGCAAGACTGATTCTTATTGATTAATTTAAACTTTAACAACTGAGGACTTCTACAAATGAGCAAAAAAAATTTTCTGTTAATATTAGTATTATATACGATCACACCGACTTATGAAAACGCCAACGCACAAGCTAACCTGTTTGTCACAACTGAACGTTCTAAAAAAAGCTGCAAGACATGCGTGCCGTTTGCAGATTCCATATATCTAGCCGACAGCACTCTATATGTTGCAAGCGACACAAAACTGAGATCATTCCCTTATAAGGAAATACTAAACATTTCTGTCAGTCTTAACGATTCTATTGGAGACTCAATAATCCCCAAATCTTTGTCGATGTGCAGGATTGAGAAGATCCCATACCTTCAAGATTTGTCAGCAGTCGAGACGACAGCAGAAGAAGTAGTAACAGACTCATCAAAAGTCGGATTCGCTGATTTCGTTGAAAATGCCAAGTTCGACAATACAGTCAACATTAGTTACCGTTCCGATTCCGTAATTGTAACAGGTCTGACTGACAGTATTTCTGCCAAAATAGACAAAAATTATGTAACCATAACATCCAAAGAAAAAAACGTCAAATACGTTCTAAGCGGAGAGACAACTGACGGCGGCTTCAAACTATACGGAGACAACAGATTCTGCATCACACTAAACGGAGCGAATATCACAAGCCGACGTGGATCTGCAATCAACATTCAAAACAAGAAAAGAGGCTACATTGTATTGACCGACAATACCGTCAACAGGCTAAATGATGCAGAAAAGTATAACACGCCCAATGGAGAAGATGAAAAAGCGGCATTCTTCAGTGAAGGACAGCTTTGCTTCAGTGGCAAAGGACAACTTCATATCAACGCGCACAAAAAAAGTGCCCTGGCCAGCGACGAATATATCCACATCAGCGACGGTGTAATAAACCTTTACACATCAAAGAACAAATGCAAGACGCTGAATGTAAAGGAGAACCTGATAATCGGAGGCGGTTTTATTCAGGTTCGTGCTGACGGTGACGCAGGGAAAGCCATTTCTAGCGACTCATTATTCAACATGACTGGTGGTGAACTTGTCGCAATTGCAACCGGTGATGCGATTTTTGACGCAGATGAAGCCGATTATTCATCAGCAGCATGTATAAAGACAAACATATCGGCAAATTTCCTTGGAGGAAAAGTCAACCTGATGGCGACGGGAACAGGAGGAAAGGGAATCAATGTCGGCAAAGTGCTGGAAAAAGACAACAACATCACAATCGATGGCGCGACAATCAATGTTCTAACTCTAGGAAGAAGGATACCTACATTCAAAGACCTATCAGAAGACAAAGGGTTACCGTCTTCTTCCCCTAAAGGAATCAAAGCCGGATATAATTTGATAATCAAATCCGGATTTGTAAAAGTCAACACATTAGGAGGAGACGGTGCAGAAGCGATTGAAGCCAAAAATAATTTCATAATGCAGGATGGCACGATAATGTCGTATGGTGTAGACGACGGAATCAATGCTGTCAATGCAGAAATATCAGGCGGAAAAATATTCGTGGCAAGCTCATCCAACGACGGTATTGATATCAACGGCGGTATGTTTATCAATGGTGGCGAGCTATACTGCGTCGCAAGCAACTATATGCAAGGAGGCATAGAAAACGATGGCAAGACATTCGGATATAATAACGGAACACTTGTCGCAATCGGAGACAATAATTCATCTCCATGGTCAAGCAAAGGGAAAGGGTGTTCGGTAATGGCTTACCTAAAACACCCTGCAAAATATGTGGCCATCAAAGACTCAGAAGGAAACGATGTCATTATAGTCAACTCAACTGAAATAATGCAACGCCAGTGTCTGCTGATTGCTTCACAACTTTTGAAAGAAGGAGAGACTTATTCCATCTATAGTTCTATGGAAGCAGAAGGAGGAACAGAAAATTGGGGAATAATCACCAATGTTTCCCTCATTGACCCGACAAAAGACTACGAATTTCAATTTAATGAACGAGCTATAACTCTTGGATCAATAAAATAAAAACAAATAATATGAAAATCAAAAGTGCAGAATTTGTAATAAGCAATGCCAAAGTAAACGCATTACCACAGCATGACATGCCGGAATACGCATTCATCGGCAGGTCTAACGTAGGCAAATCGTCGCTGATCAACGCGATCGCTGACAACAAAAATCTTGCCAAGACATCACAAAAGCCGGGCAAGACACTTTTGATGAACCATTTCCTGATCAATGGCGAATGGTATCTCGTCGACCTTCCAGGATATGGATATGCGTCTGTCAGCAAAAAGATGCGTGACGATCTCGAGAAAATGATCAAAAGCTATGTGCTTCAACGTGAAATACTTACAAATCTTTTCGTACTGATCGACTGCCGCCACGAACCTCAGGCTATCGACGTGGAATTCATGAATTTCCTTGGAGTCAATGGCATCCCATTCTCCATCATCTTTACAAAAATCGACAAATTGTCGCAATCCCAGCTCAGCAATAATCTGAAGAAATATCACGACAAACTGTTTGAGACATGGGAAGAACTGCCTCCGATGTTTGCAACGTCGTCAGAAAAAAGAATCGGAATCGACGATGTTCTCGACTACATTGAGCAGATCAACGAGGAATTCAAAAAGGCAAAACAATAATTGTAATATGGGTTTCAAACCCGCCCGACATTAATAAAAAACAACCCGCCATTAATAAGAAAATGAAAAAAACAGCAGTAGTCATCCTGAACTACAACGGAGAGAAGATGCTTCAGCAGTTTCTTCCTTCCGTCGTGAAATATACACCAGAAGATCTCGCCGACGTGATTGTGGCAGACAACGCCTCTACCGACAAATCGCTTGAGATTCTAAACTCGCAGTTTCCGGGTGTGAAGACGGTGGTGTTTGACAAGAACTACGGTTTCGCAGGTGGCTACAACCTTGCCATCTCCAAGATCGACTACGAATATATACTGCTGTTAAATTCAGATGTGGAGGCGACGGAAGGCTATCTGGAACCGTTGGTGGAGGCTTTGGATAAAGATCCCGACGTGGTGAGTGTCCAGCCAAAACTATTGGCACAGAAAGAGAAAGACAAGTTTGAATACGCCGGAGCTGCAGGAGGATTTCTCGACAAATATGGATATCCATTCTGTCGCGGCCGAATATTTGAGAATATCGAGACCGACAACCACCAGTACGATAACGAGTCGGATGTGTTATGGACAACAGGAGCCGCAATGCTGGTTCGTCGCAAAGAATATCTTGAGAACGGCGGTTTGGACGACCGATTCTTCGCGCATCAGGAAGAGATAGACCTATGCTGGAGATTAGCGTCGAGAGGATATAGATTGCGATGCATACCGACGTCTATCCTATATCATGTGGGAGGAGGCACATTGGATGCGTCCAATCCAAGAAAGACATTCCTGAATTTCCGCAATAATCTATGCATGATCTATAAGAATGCAGTCGACGCGAATAAAATCCTCTTCATACGATTTTTCCTCGACTACATGGCAGCCGCTGTATACCTGCTTAAAGGAGAGACAAAGAATGTGAAAGCAGTGTGGAAAGCGAGACGTGAGTTTGCTAAAATGAAGACAGATTTGAAGAAAGACAGAGATGAGAATCTCCGCAAGACCGTCTGCAAACCGTCAGGATTAATGGATTTCTCAATCATAGTGCAGACGAAGCTGAGAGGAAAGAAAACGTATGACGAATTAGATTGATGGTGGATGGTGGAGGATTGATGGTGAAGGATTTTTCCGTCGCCGAAGGTGACACATCGTCCACGGACGACCCTCACCGATTGTCGCCTGCGGAGCGGGCAACTGTCGGGGTGCGAGAGATTGAGGATGGAGGTGTAAAGATGTGATGATGGATGGTTGATGGTGGAAGAGGAACGATTTGTATTGCCTTCCAGGCAAAGTGTGGGAGTTGCGGTTCTCATACCCCGGGACTTTATCCCTGAACCCGGGACTTCATCCCGGGTTACTTACGCTCCGCTCGTGGCGTCTTCCAGACGCTCCTGTCAAACAACAGTGGTCATTTTCAACACAGAGACGCAGAGGCTTCAGAGATTCTCTTCTCGGGGTTCTCCGTGCCTCTTGTGGTTATACCCCTGGACTTCTTCCCAGGACACCCACGCTCCGCTCGTGGAGTCTTCCAGACGCTCCTGTCAAACAACAGTGGTCATTTTCAACACAGAGACGCAGAGGCTACAGAGATTCTCTTCTCGGGGTTCTCCGTGCCTCTTGTGGTTATACACCTGGACTTCTTCCCAGAACACCCACGCTCCGCTCATGGCGTCTTCCAGACGCTCCTGTCAAACAACAGTGGTCCTTTTCAACACAGAGACACAGAGGCTTCAGAGATTCTCTTCTCGGGGTTCTACATGCCTCTTGTGGTTATACACCTGGACTTCTTCCCAGAACACCCACGCTCCGCTCGTGGAGTCTTCCAGACGCTACTGTCGCCGAAGGTGACACATCGTCCACGGACGGCCCTCACCGATTGTCGCCTGCGGAGCGGGCAACTGTCGGGGAAAGAGAGATTGATGATTGATGGTTGATGGTGGAGGATTTTTCCATCGCCGGAGGTGACACATCGTCCCCGGACGACCCTCACCGATTGTCGCCTGCGGAGCGGGCAACTGTCGGTGGAAGGAGGTTGCCGCAGCCCCGCCGCCGGCTTTTGCGCGCGGACGCGCACAAAAAAAGGAGTCAACCTCAATGAGATTGACTCCTGAAAGCG
>SUXE01000026.1 GCA_015061115.1 Bacteroidales bacterium
GGCCAGCCTTCCCAGCGTCCCCAGTCTGGATCCTATATTTTTTTCAATTTTTCTTGGATATATCATAAGAATATTCACAATGCGTAATTGTGGGGAAATCTATCGGTGAAATTGAATTTTTGTCGCTCGCACTTACGTGCTCGCGAAAAATGAAGGGACAAGGGCGTTCCGCCCTTTGCAATCCTCATTTTTATTCCAACTTGAATATGAGACCTACTGCGAGATAAAATAACGTAGAGACGTCGTGCACGGCGTCTCTACAAAAAAACGTGTTGTTATCTCAATCTTGATGCTCCTGATTTTCCGTCCACTTTCTGTTTCATCGGTGATCCGAATTTGGCTTTCTCTGCATCTTGTTTCGCTACGACCTCCATATATTCGGCTGTTGTGAATGGGGCAGGTGTCTGCGCAAACTCAGGCACGTTGTAGCTCTTTAGCAAATCGGCATCGTGACGTGGGTTGAGACGAGGCATACGGAAAGGTTTTGTCGCGTTGCCGTTCTCGTCAATATGCGTGATGTAGTTGCGGGCGTAACTTCCATCCTCACGTTTGGATGCTATAAGTAGCCAACGGCTGTTGGTAGACCAGCTGTGGTAGCTGTCGCAACGTGGTGAGTTGACGTTCTTTAGTGGCAAAAACTCAGATGTCGCCAAATTGATGAGGCATACATCTGCGTTGTGCTCCGTCGGAACTTGCATTCCATATTCTGCACGTGTGATTGCTAAAAATTTGCCGTCTGGAGAAATTTTTGGAATTGTGGCGCTGCTGTCAAGTTTTGTGGCTGAATACACAGTGTCGATCTTGCCCCAACTGCGTGTGTCTGCATTGAATGCGATTCTCAAAATATCATATTTCACACTGTCGAATGGCAGTTTGTTCTTATCATCGTCTGTGCAAACAAAGTAGAGATGCTTTCCGTCTGGAGCCCATTCAGGGAATGACTCAAATCTGTCGTCTGTACGTATGATGTTAGTCACCTCATTTTTCTCTATATCATATAGCACCAAGTCTCCATGAAGATTGTATGTCTCAATTTTGTTTGTGACAGATGAGTGGAATGACTGTTTGAAATTGTCCATAGAGAACGCAATCAAAGGAAGAGTAGGGTGCCAAGACGTGATTGATGTGGAGAATGGCATATCTCCGGTCTTTGTGTCAATCTTGCGGACTGTGCCATTGTATGAAAGGATCATACCTCCTTTCTCTCCACGATAGTAGAAACTTCTGTTTTGTGAGTTGTGACGCTGCACAAAATGACAGTTCACACATCTCTGTGTACGGTAGCCTGGCTGAGAGTGCGAGTAGTGGTTGGAAGCGATTACGCTCTCTTCTCCTGTCGACAGATTATATTGGTTGACAGACATTTCACCACTCGCCTGATAACTAGGCTCAATCATACGGTATGTGACGTATTCGTCGATGGAGTCTTTGCTCACTGTCATTGTGAACGGGGCGTATAGGGTATATCCGTTGTTTGTCTTTTCGTAGACTTCAAAAGTGATATCATTGCCTGCGTTCTCAGACAATAATGTCTTCCATTTGTCTATAGGGAAACATACGTTGCCATTATTTGAAGCTACGGAAATTTCCGTCTTCCCTCCTGACACTTTCACTATGAAATCTTTATTCGCGTCGACGCAGAAATTCATAGGCAGGATATTGCAAGGAATGGTCGTGCTTATATAGCAGTCGGGCTGGATAGGCGCTGTATCCGAACTCTTTGAGTAGGATTTCGGAGCGTCTACGGAGCAGGCAGACATCAACGTCGCCAGCAAAAATATGATTATATTGTTTTTTTTCATTTCTTTAAGTCTCCTCCTTTATAATTCTTTGTATCGACGTTCTTATAAAAGTAGTAATATAGATACGAACCTTTATGTCCGCTCAATTTTTCTTTTCCTTTTTTGCCTGCCTTCTTGTATTCATTGACGAATTTCTGTGCGTCCATGGCAAGTTTTCTGTCGACAGTGATGCTCTGCACAGGCTTTGTGTTGCCCATTATCGCACAAAGACAAGCTGCCTCCTGAATACATTTTGGCGGAACATGTCCTTTATATATTTGTGCTACGACAGGAATGTCTCTTGCAAATGCTTCAATATCTTTTGCATATAGTTCAGCAAGGATTCTCGCCTCTGCTATTTTAGGGTTTGAAATGCCAGCTCTTTCAGCTATGAAGTCTGCGGCTGAATAGGCATGGAACCAATCGTCTTTTACTTCAAAATAAGACTCAAAGTTTTTGTATGCCCCTCTGTCTTTCAACAATTGTTGCTTGTCGTTAGCATATTTTCTCCACTCTTTCGCATAGTCAGAGTAGACGCTGCTCGTCTCCAGAATTTTTAGATATCTCTCTGTAAGTTCTGGCTCTTCCATCATGACCGCACAACGCATCATACGTTTCAATCGACGGAAGTTCTCACCTGTCAACTGGTAATATTCCATTGCGTGGAATAGAGACATGCAGTAGTTTCCTGTAGCGAATGCGAAATCTTCGTAATGTACCATGTGAGGCATACAGAAATTTCCTGTGTTGTAGACTTCCCAATCAACAGGGAAATTGAACATCTGGTCCACTTTTTCCCCATTCGCAATCAATGCTTCCACATAGTATGCGTAAATGTCGGATGTGGGGTGAGTGGTGTTTCTTGCTTCTGTGATCATCTCACTCCATTTCTCTTCATTCTCCAAACGTTGCAGACGTAGAATCTTATGGAAGTTTTCGTCGTTGTGGCAGCAAACTTTTGCGACAACGGTAACCAAAACAAAAGCTATCGCTGGAATCGCAAGTTTTTTTGCCGACAATTCCGTCTCCTCTCCACATCTGTTTGCCACAAAAGGATAAACGATAAGCAATGCCATCGATATGAGAGAGTAGGAGAAGAATGTGCTTGAATGCGATACATATAATGGAGCGAATAATGCGAGGGAATAAACTTCGTAGTTGAGCAAATTTGCTGTCAGATAATTGAATCCAAACCAAGATGCCAATCCGATTCCTGCAAGCATCATTGCTTTCTTGTTGTCTTTGTTTATGTATGCAGCTGCACCTATCAACATCGCCAATGGTGAGAATATTCCGATAGCGAAGTATGAGAATTCAGCCACAACCATTGATAGATACAGGGATATTTTGTTTTCCACCTGCATCCACCATGACAGAAGCACTGCGATGAGGCTGCCTAACAGTAGCGACATCACAACCGATCCGTCTACTTTGTCGAAGATATGATATTCAAGATTGCAGACTGCCACAAACAAAGCTAGAGGAGGAATCGCAGCAAATACGATCTTTTTCGCATTTGTCTGTTTTGCGAATGCTCTCAGAAGTATTGCGAAAATTGCGGTCAGTGTCGCAGACACAGCAAAAGCTCCGAATACTGGAGATATGAAAAACTGTGTTATGAATCGTGATACGAGACTCAGACATCCTGCACCGTATGAAAAGATGATCGTGCGGAACGGATCAGAATCAAGATATAGCGAATAATCGTGGAGCGCGTACAAAAAATCTTGCTCGCACACAATGGAAATGGCGAATGTGACAATGAAGAACAATGCCACTGATGCGTATTCCAATTTTTTTAGTTTGAATGTAAGGGCATCTTTCATAGTTTCCCGTCTTTTAGAGTTTCGTATAAACCTTCGCATGCGTCTTCAAGAAGGTCGAGCACAAGTTCAAACCCATCTGCACCGCCATAATAAGGGTCTGGCACATAGTCGTTGGTGAAACTTCTGCAGAATTCTGTCATTTTGTGGATCTTTTTCGTGTGCTCAATAGTTGCCGCACGGTCGTGAAGATCGTCGATATTGGTGTTGTCCATTCCGATCACCAAGTCGAAATTGTCGAAATCGGCTCTTTTCACTGGTCTGCTTATGGATGTCACGTTGTAGCCTCTGCGCGACGCGAATGATATCATACGAGGGTCGGCATGCTCACCTTGGTGGTAGCTCAGAATGCCGGCAGAGTCGATATTGAAATCAGCTGATGCTCCTTTCTCGTCTACAATCTTCTTCATCACAGCTTCAGCTGCGGCTGAACGGCAGATATTGCCCAAGCAAACGAATAATATGTTGTGTTTTGCCATATTCTTTTTATTATCCTACAGAATCATTTTTTGTCGACTCTCCTTGTTGAGTCTTATGATTGTTATGGTTGCGGTTGTTGTTGAATCGGCGACGGTGGTTGTTGTACCTTCTAGGCTTTTGGATTCCATCGTTGCCATTCGCATTTTGCATATTTGTGCCGTTGTCGTTAACGTTTGGCTTTGGTCTGTTGTTGCCATTGCCGTTAGCTTTAGGCTTTTGACTGTTGGCCTTTGACCTGTTGTTGCCGTTTGGCCTTCTTCTTCCACCTCTGCCTTTCGACTGAGGATTGTATGCAGGACCTTCACCAAGACCTTCTGGCATTGGCATCTTGTCGATTTCCTTTTCCAAAAATTGCTCGATCATGCCAAATTTGTCTTGGTCTTTCTCCGACACGAATGTGATACCCACTCCCTGGCGGTTGGCACGAGCAGTACGGCCGATGCGGTGGATATAATCTTCAGCATCGTGAGGCACATCGTAGTTGATCACCATATCTATGCCTTCGATGTCGATACCACGTGAAAGGATGTCTGTCGCCACGATGACATTGATTTTTCCGCTCTTATAGTCGAGCATCACTTCGTCGCGGAATGCCTGATCCAAATCGGAGTGCATGGCTCCGACCTTGATTTTCATGCGAAGAAGAGCGTTGTATACATCTTTGACATTCTGTTTCGACGATGCGAATATGATAGTCTTGTCGACGCTGTTGTTTGCCAACAGTTTCTGCACCAACATACGTTTCTGAGTCTCATAGCAGATGTATGCCTGCTGAGTGATTCCTTCAGCTGGCTTGGAAATTGCCACATTCACGAATTCTGGTTCGTGAAGAATAGTCTCTGCCAATTTTTTGATTTTGGCCGGCATGGTCGCTGAAAACATCACTGTCTGACGTTTGATTGGCAACGTCTTCACGATTGATATGATATCATCGTAGAATCCCATGTCGAGCATACGGTCAGCCTCGTCCAGGATGAAATGTTCCACACCTGAGAAATCCGCGTTCTCCATCTTGATGTGGGAGATCAGACGACCTGGAGTAGCGATCACGATGTCTGTGCCATTTTTCATCGCTTGTTTCTGAGTCTCGTATGCGGATGCGTCATTGCCACCGTAGACGGCAACGGAAGAGATCGGTACGAAATAAGAGATTCCTTCCAATTGTTGGTCGATCTGTTGTGCAAGCTCACGTGTGGGAGCCATGATTATAGCACGCACTTTGTCGTGAGACGGTTTTCTAAGCAATTGGTTGATAAGAGGGAGCAGGTATGCTGCTGTCTTTCCTGTACCAGTCTGTGCACACGCTATCAAATCTTTGCCTTCCATTACCACAGGCATCGCTTTCTCTTGTACAGGAGTCATCTCCTGGAAGTTCATCGCGTCTATACCGTCAATCAACGACGGCTCAAAATCTAATTCGTCGAATCTCATTTTTTATTTTTCTTTTGATCCTCCTTTTCCTTTTCTATCTGTTCACAGATGTCTCCATGGTAAAGAGATATGCACTCATAACGAGGGAAGACATCTTTCATATAGTTCGGCAATTCATGGCAGTTGCCGGAGCGGACAACTCCCTCCACCAATTTTTCTGCTTTTTTGCCCAAAGTGTCGATATAGTAGCTTTTGTCCACCAATGCGAGTCCATCTTTGAACGGATAAGCATGGTTGAATTTTGGTGATATTGACTCTTTGAAGTTTTTGTCAAGGAATCCAACTTTGCCATTTTTGGCGATTCGTGCGAATCCACAGCTGTATGGATTGATGTAGTCGTATTTAGGCTCAACAATCTCTTTGCCGAGTTTGTTGATCATTCCCCATTTGCCATCTCTCTTGACAATAGCTAAGCCATTGTAGAACACATCGATATATTCGTATATAGGCTCGACATATACAGTCTGACGGTCTGGCATGAGAAGTCCATGCAAGTTGTTCTTTTCAAAATGGATCAACTTTGTCTCGTCTTCGATTATGTTGGAGGTTTCATAATATACAGTGTTTTCTTCTCTGACACTATCTTTCGTCATTATGACGGAGTTTCTTTTGCTTTTGTCCGCAAAAATTGAGTCGTAAGCACATTCCACAATCGGATATCCTGTTATGCCATATATTCCTAATTTGCCGTTTTTCTTGACCAACAAGGCTTCTGTACTGTTTTCGAAACGGTCAATAGACTCATATTTGCATGGAAGTATCGACTGTCCAAGCTCATCCACCAAACCATAGAATGCTCCCATTTTAACAAGAGCGAGATGGCCGAAGAAATATGTCATATCGTCGAAGCGGGCGGAAATGATAGTCTTGCCAAGATCATTCACCAATCCCTTTTTGCCGTTCTGCATGAAGATGACGTAGCCGGGACGGAATTTCAACAATGTGTCATACACACAGTCGATCACATGCTTTCCACTTTTGTTGATGAATCCACACTTGCCGCCAAGTCTGGCAAAAGCCAAGTCTTTCATTATCGGACCATCTTTGATTACCGACTCGTCAAATGTCTCGTTGAACGACGTCTCCATGCCGAACAATCCGATCGTGTCGTAACGACAGTTGACAATCGTCTTTCCTAAATTGTTGATTATTCCCCATTTGCCATCTTTCTTGACACGTGAGTAACCATCTTCGTAATAGTATAGCTCTTCGTATTCATGAGGAATAAGCTCCTCGTTGTTGCAGTTCATCAAACCCCATTTGTCGTTGTGGCGCAGACGGACAACGCCGTCTGGATAATGCTGCAGATATTCATAGTTGTAAGGGAAGACGTCGGTACCGTTCTTGTATAGGAAGTTCCACTTGCCTTTGTTCAGCACACGCTGATAATCATCTATCAAGGTGTCTGTGTAGACGTAGTTCTTAGGACGCATTCCGTTGCGTTGTTTCTCGTTGGTGTTCAACGCATAGTTGACTTTTGTTGTCAGAGTCACCGTCTGCACTTCACCCTTGATTTTGATTGGCTCGAAATCCGGCATCGTCTCGAAAAGGCTTCTGACCTCTCTCAAAAGTTGTGGGTTACATTTGCAGGATGGTTTGATGTCTGATATATGTCCATCCTTGTTGACGGTGAATGTGACTTTCACGTCGCCTCCTTTTAGCGCGTTAGGTCCGACCAATTCGGATGGATATTGTTTTGCGGCTGCGATATATTTTTTGAATTCAGGGTCGTCCACACCCGTGAATCCTTTAGCCGCAGAGCTGAATGATATTGCACTCAGTAGAACTCCTGTTATTATATTTTTCAGTCTAATTTTCATCATTGTTTGAATTTGAATCCGTTTGTGTGTTTCTCTAAATACTCTCCGTTCTTACCGGCATATATGAAATAGCCCTCCACATTGGGCAGTGAATTGATAAGTGACATTGCTGAGTCGACACCGATCACCATGCAGGCTGTTGCCAAAGCGTCGGCTGTCATACAGTCGTCGGCAAGGATCGAACTGCTCAACAGCGTGTGGTTGACAGGTTTGCCAGAACATGGGTCGATTGTGTGCGCGTATTTTGTTCCGTTTTTATAATAGTATTGCAGATAGTTGCCGCTTGTCGCCAACGCTTTTCCGTCGAGCTGCACTATGCGTTGTATTTCGAAAGTCTGCATTGTGCTGTCTTCGATTGGTTTGTTGATGCCGATGCTCCACACCTTGCCTTTGTCATTCACACCGCTGCACACGACTTCACCTCCGACTTCCACCATGAAATCGTTGATTCCGTTTTTGCGTAACACTTGTGCCACCACGTCGGAACCGAATCCTTTTGCTATCGCCGACGCATCCAGTTTGATATTCGGATTCTCTTTCTTTATATATCCGGCTGGAGAGAGACTCACTTTCTTCCATCCCACGTAGTTTCTCAGCTCAGCCAATACACTGTCTGGAGTGGAGCGGTCGGGGTCGAATCCGAATCCGTAAGCGTTCACAAGTGGAGCGACGGTGATGTCGAAAGCTCCGTTGGTGATAGCGGAGATCTCACATGCTTTGTTGTAGACTTTGATGAAAAGGGAGTCTTTCGCTTCCAAAAGCACGGAATCGGAAGACTGGTTGATGCGTGTGATCGTTGATTGCTTGTTGAATGTGGATAGGGCTGTGTCGACGGCGGCAAGAGCTGCCAGATATTCCGTCTTCACATCTTTTCCATTCGACGCATATTTTATTTTATAGAATGTGCCGAACACTCTTCCGTCATCAGTGACATATCCGTTATCAGTGACGTGCTTAGCTGACGGTTGTGTCGTAGACACGCATGCCGACAACAATGTTATGATAGAAAAAAATATGCAGTAGCGGGACAACGCTTTCATTATATACAGAAAATATACAAGTTAGTGATACACAAATGCAAAAATAAACAACTTTTTTTATTTCACAAAAACATGTAGTATTTATCAGGGATGGGTTGAGGGTTGATGGTTGATGGTTGATGGTTGATGGTTAGAGGGTTGATGGTTAGAGGGTTAGAGGGTTAGAGGGTTAGAGGGTTAGAGGGTTGATGGTTGATGGTTAGGGGGTTGATGGTTAGAGGGTTAGAGGGTTGATGGTTGATGGTTGATGGTTAGGGGGTTGATGGTTAGGGGGTTGATGGTTAGGGGGTTGATGGTTAGAGAATATTTAACATTTTTTAATTCTTTTCTTATGAAATCATGTCCTAAATCATTTTTCTGCAACATTTATTTTCTCTATTTTTGTATGATTTTTGTCCGGGAAATGAATGTTTAAAAAAGAACTTTTTAATTAAGTGCTTGATACATGGTATGTTAAAGTGTCTTTGTCTTATTGTGTATGTGCATTAATGTGAAAAAGTAGACTGTATTTTCTTGGATAGATATGTAATATTTAGAAATAATCGAGAATAATTTATATACGATGAAAAGAATATTTTCTTTTATATTGGCTTTGATGGCTGTGCAGATGATGTGGGCACAGATTAATGTTTTTAAGGTCACTAGTACGAAAGATTCTGGGGAAGGATCTTTGAGGGCTGCCGTTAATTCTGTAAATGCTTTGACAGAATCTTCAGATTCAAGTCGAATCGTATTTGATTTCAGCACTAACGAAGAACATGTTATAAAATTGAATTCATTTATTTATCTAAATAATTCTCGTGTGTCTATTGATGCGTCAGGTTGTAAAGGAACTGTTGTCATTGATGGTGTGGACACAACGTTTGCAGGATTTGATTTAGGCCTTAATTTACATAACATAACAATAAAATCATTGACTTTTAGAAATCTTGAATATGGAGTAAAAGTTAATGTGACAAGAAATGCATGTATAGAAAATTGTGTGTTTGAGTCAAATCAGAATGGAGTTGATTTAGCAGCTTGTATTTCTGAAGTTAAGAATTGTACATTTATTGGTAATAAAATAGGTGTGAATGTGGGTGATACTGATGTACAGTTTTATGAAGAAGATCCAGAAATAGTGAATAACAGTGTCAATCATATCCATGACAATTTTGTAGGTATCACATCGAGTGATAAAGAGAATGGTAATGAAATAGGTATATGTATAGGAGATAAAAAGCCAACATATGTGTATGACAATGTGATTTGTAGCAACCAGAATGGAATTGCGTTCCGGGACAATGGTCATGATTGTTATATTCGTAGAAATTATATTGGAGTAAGCAAGAAATTTAGAGCACATGGCAATAAAGAAGCAGGTATAAATATTGGACATAAAACAGGTCCAATTGAAATTGGATCAAAAGAAGATAAGACTGATGGAAATTTTATTGGATATAATAAGATAGGAATTATTAATGACAAGGGTAGTGTCAATATATATAATAATTATATAGGCGTTTCTCCTGATTTCAAGTCTATGTCAAACAAAGAGGCTGGAGTCTCAGCTCAAAATGTATACTCAGATGGTAATTATATCGGTTTTAATGGTACTAATGGAATCGAATTTATTTATAGTTCAAATATAGGAGCCGATTATATAGGAGGAGACGGAGAACATTCATTCCCAAATGAAGGGTATGGTGTTTATTTCAGTTCGGAAAGTGGAGTCTCATATATGAAAGGCACTCATATCTTCAACAACAAAAAGGGAGGGTTCTTTTTGGAACATAGCAATTACATTTATCCGGCATTACCTTTTGAATATAGCCAATGTCTATTTGGTGGAAATCAACCATTTGCAGTAAAAAGATCTATTGATTATCTAACAACACCTGTTATTGATAAGATGTACAGTGATGATCAATATGTTTACATAGAAGGAAAGGTTAAACTGCTTGATGCGGAAAATGAAAGCACGTTGAATGGCTTTGCATTAGATTCAATTATTACAGTCGAACTGTTCGCAGGTGGTGGAGAACCTGAGAGTGCGTTGGCATACTTAGGCACGACAGTAACCGACGAAAATGGCAATTGGTCGTATAAGATGGAAAGATCTAGGTCTGTAGGAAAGATTATTGCGAACGCTACACATCAATATCATTGCACATACTCCACAAGTGTTTCCCCTAGAAGATATACGAGTAGATTCTCTGAACCATATATAGGTGCTGAGTTCCTTTATGATTTGACTCGTTTGAACTATTATGTGAAGACAGAACGAGAAGGCAAGGGAGATGGATCGTCGTGGAAGGATGCCATGGATGGCTCTGATTTCTTATCCGTATTGCCTTTGGCTTCTGATGGTGCTACTTTCCATGTTGCGGAGGGAGAGTATGATTTTTCAAAATTATTAGTAGAAAAAACGATTTCTGTAGTAGGAAAGAATTTAACAATACTAGGTGGTTATAGTAAGAATGCTGCGAAAGGTGATGTGCCAAACGCAATTGATTATAAGACTCGTTTTGTTGCTAATAAAGAAGACAAATTTAGTTTTGAAGTAAGTGGCGGTACAAGTTCACCTGACGAATTTTTTTATGATTTTACTATTCGGGGAGTTGAGTTTGTTGATATTCAATTGGTGGGTTCTTATTTGAAGAATATGAAAGTGGATAGTTGTTTGTTTTATTCTTCTTCTAATTCTGACAATTCATATACAAATGCAAAAATAGTATGTTCTCGTATTGGTACAATTGAAATAGGCTCTTGCTTTTTTGATATGAATTATACAGCGATGTCTATCTATATTAATGCATGCAACAATATCATAATTAAAAACAGTACCTTTACTGAGGATTTTCCTAGTTATCAGTCTATTAAGGCAGAACAAGTTGGTGGAGATGCATTGATTTACAATTGTACGTTTACCAATATTCCATGTTATGATTTTATCACGATTTATACTGAGGGAAAAACATATTTTTATAATAATACAGTTGTAGGGAATGCATATGCTCCAAATGGAACTGCAAATATCAGGAATGGAAGTCTTGATTTAAGAAACTGTATTATGGTAGGTAATATATATGCTGGAAATTATATGAATTCTGTCCTTAATCAGCTTTTGGATAGCCATGATAACTTGTATTCTAGTAATTTCAACCAAATCACAGATAAAGACAAGACAATAATAGACTCTGATTTGTATAAAATACTTGATGGAGAAAATAAAGATGGTGTTTTTATTCCAAATCTTGCATATAACGGTGGTTTCACTCCAACTATCGCTCTAAAATCAGACAAACTTTCTGACGAAAAATCCATCCGTTTCCCACGTCTTGATGATGTCCTTACTGACCAGCGTGGAGTGTCTCGTATGCCGATGACATGTATGGGAGCGTATGAGATCGGATGTGGCTCAGACACGACTTTTGTTGTAGACTCTATCAGATATGGAGATAAAGTATGTGGATGGGTATTTGCACAGATTGGTGTGCACGAGAATTTCATGGAGAATCTTAAGAGTGCGGATGGATGTGACAGTATTGTGAACCATACGGTTGTTGTTCGCCCGATTGTTAGAAATGATTATTATGTGAAGGAGGGTGGATCAGGTAGTGGTAACGGTAGGAATTGGGCCAACGCTATGGATAGCACTGACTTTGCTGCATATCTGTCTTTGGCTCCTGAAGGAGCTACTTTCCATGTGGCGGCTGGAACGTATAAGCCTAAATATGGTCCAGGTCTTAAAAAGACTAATGATCCTAAAGAATTATGCTATGAGATAAACTCAAAAGTGACAATCATAGGAGGATATCCAGCCGATGCAAAAGAAAACGAAGTGAGTGAACCGGATAAGTATAAGACGGTGTTCAATGGTGATGTCAAGCATGATAATGAGGTTGATTATAATGGAGCTTACGGTGCAAAATACACTTATCTAAATTATAATGATAACATTGTGTCGATGTTCTCTCAAAATGCGGATTTGAATTTGCAAGGAGTTGATATTACTGGCTGTTTTGTTTCCTCAACAAAAACAATTGGTACAATCTTGATGAATAAGGAGAATCTGAAACTAAATCTTTATATGGTTGATTTTGTGGGCAATACCACATGTATACAGGGGTCTGGCTATTCAGAGATTGTGGTTGACAGTTGCCGTTTCGAGAAAAATGTCGCATGTGGAAGCAATGGTGGAGCAATTACAAGTGCGTATGATGCAACATTGATAGTTAGAAATTCATTTTCAATCAATGTAATACGTGTAATTATGGAGGAGCTATAATTTCTTCTACTTCAAGCAACGTCTATGTAGAAAATTCGACGTTTGATAATTGTTATGCATATGCTGGCTCTGCTATTTATTTGAAAGGTAATCATGCAAAATTACATTCTGTTAATTCAACATATGTGAATAACACAGGATCTTCAGTAATATATGAATCATCAGGAGGCCATTATTTTGAATTATATAATAATACTATACTGTCAAATGCACTTGAAAATGGATATGCTGTTAATTTACAGAATTATCCATCGTTGAAAATGGTCGGTAATGTTATAGAGAGTATATCTGTGACTGGATTTAGTGACAGTATTATTTCTCGCAACAACATTTTCATGTGCGATCTCGACACAAGAGGTAATGTTTTTACTGATGAAAATGAGAAAGATGTATTGTCGATCAGTGCTTCTGATTGTTCTGATTTGTTTGATGGAGAATACGATTCTAAAAATGATAAGTTTGAAGCTTCTTTGAAAGACAACGGTGGTTTTACTCCAACTATCGCTCTAAAATCAGACAAACTTTCTGACAGTAAATCCATCCGTTTCCCACGTCTTGATGATGTCCTTACCGACCAGCGTGGAGTGTCTCGTATGCCGATGACATGTATGGGAGCGTATGAGATCGGATGTGGCTCAGATACGACTTTGACTGTAGATACTATTAAAGTTGGAGAAAAGATCTATGGTAAGACATTTGATAAGGTTGGAGTGTTCGACAATATTCTGGAGGAACTTAAGAGCTCAGATGGCTGCGACAGTATTGTGAAGCATAAGGTTGTGGTGAGACCTGATGCGTATGAATATTATGTGAAGGAAAATCCAAGTGGTTATGGAAACGGTTCTTCATGGCGTGATGCTATGGGAAATGAAGACTTTGAAACTTATCTGCCTTTGGCTCCTGATGGCTCTACATTCTATGTGGCTGCCGGACGTTATGTGCCGTCTTCAGCAGGATATAAAATTAATAGCTCTGTTTCTATTATTGGTGGATTCTCTCCGAATTTGGTGTACGGAGTCGAACCAGCGGATCCTGTTAAGTATAAAACTGTTTTCACTGGTGACCCAAGTGGAGATGATTATATTGGTCGAAATAAAAATTTATTGGATAACAGTAATGATGATGTCATTTTGAAGGGCGAACTTTTCTCAGCTGACACAAATTTTGATATTCATATATCAGGATGCGAATTTTCTGGAATCAGAAATGAAAATTTCCTGGCATGTCCAATAAGATGTGGAAATTTGTATTTGACAAATTGTACATTTGATAAGACAAATAGCATTAGTAGTGTTGGGTGGAATGATAATAAAAAAATGGTGGCTGATGGATGTGTTTTTAAATATATGAAAACGGGCTCACCTTCTGGTATCTTTGAACATGACTCTGTGTATGTTAATAACTCACTCTTTGAAAATCTGGAAGGTACATCTTCGACTTGTTTTGATCGATCTCTAAAAGTTGTTGATTTTAGAAATTCCATTTTTAAGGATATAGAGAGTGGTTCTTCTATGTTTTCTTCAACGAAGGAGGTTTATTTGTATAATAATCTTTTTGTTGGTGCTTCCCATACAATAAGCAACGAAACAAACTTTTTGAGCGTTAAGGATACAGCTGTCATTATAGGAAATATTTTTAAGAATTGTGATTATAAAAATTTGGTCAATACTACTGATCATACTTTTGTCAAGCATAATCTGTGTGAAACCATATTAGGAACAGATGATGATGTCAATACAGAAAATTTTGCTGACTTCGTAGTGGATGGAGTTTACAATGAGACAACGGGAACATTTGTTCCTAAATATTCAGATTGGGGAGGCTATGTTCCAACTATAGTTACGAAATCCGATACTTTGCCTGATGGTAGGTCAATTCTTTTCCCTCTTAAAGAGACGGATGTCCTTACCGACCAGCGAGGAGTGTCTCGTATGCCGATGACATGTATGGGAGCGTATGAGATCGGATGTGGCTCAGATACGACTTTTGTTGTAGACTCTATCAGATATGGAGATAAAGTATGTGGATGGGTATTTGCACAGATTGGTGTGCACGAGAATTTCATGGAGAATCTTAAGAGTGCGGATGGATGTGACAGTATTGTGAACCATACGGTTGTTGTTCGCCCGATTGTTAGAAATGATTATTATGTAAAGGAGGGTGGATCTGGTAGTGGTAACGGTAAGGATTGGGATAACGCCATGGATAGCACTGACTTCGCTGCATATTTGGCTTTGGCTCCTGAGGGCGCTACTTTCCATGTGGCGGAAGGTACGTATAAGCCAAAATATGATGTGAATTTAAGTGTTCCGTCAGATTTATCTAATTTGTGTTATACAATCAATAGTGATGTTACCATCCGTGGTGGTTATCCTGCAGATGCAACAGGAAAAGATGTGCCAAGTGAGCCTGGCAAATATAAAACGATATTTGACGGATTAATTAAGTCAGGAAATGAGGAGACAAATGTTAATAACCTATTCTATACGTCAGTCGTAAAGGATCTAAAATTGAACTTTGATGGTGTTTTTCTCTCAAATTCTAGTTCTGCAATAGTTGCTGATAATGATAATAAGTATCCGAATAAAGCATTTGATGTGAAATTAGATTATGTGTCGTTTGAAAACATTTCAGGTTATGGAGTATGCTCATATTCATATAAGGGTTCTATAAATATTGATCATTCTGTGTTTGAGAAGAATAATTCATGTGTTTATTCTTCTAGCTCAGATGTTACTATCAAAAATTCATCTTTTGAGAAGAATGGAGATCAAGCAATAATCAGAGTAATGAGTGCTGTTGATTCTGAGGAAAAGAAATGTAAACTTAATATAGATTCTGTTTCTTTTGTAATGAATTCAGGTGAAATATATTCATATGGCGAATTGAATGTGAAAAATTCAATCTTTGATTCTAATATTTTAAAATCTAGTTTGATAAATCTTTATGGCAATTCTAATTATCTAGCTACATTCTCGAATGCTAAATTTATTAAGAATCAAATTGACAATGGAAATATTATAGGAAATTATGGAGGTGGTGAAACTACAATTGACTATTGTAGTTTTAGAGAAAATGTCGCATCTTTGGATCTAATAGATACAAAAAAAGCTTTGAATGTAAAATATTCTATGTTGTCTGATAATCGAACTGATAAAAATATTTTTAATACTAATAAATTAACCATTTTGGCAGATACAATTGAATTGTGTAGTAGTGATTATATTGCGAGTTCTTGCCTGTATGGTTGTCATATTGATAGTTGTTTGGTTAAAAATAATGATTCGTATTTGTTTTATTCTGCAAAATCTGATACGGATAAATGGAGGTTCGATTTAATTAATAGTGATATTTCGGATAATTACAAGACTGATATTGACAAAAGCAAGTATGTTGTATATATATACTCAGATAAGGATTCTGTCAATATTACAAGAACAAAATTCATAGGTAACAAATATGATGATTGTTCATTTATATTTAATCGCTATTCCTACTTCGATTTTAATGAATGTATAGTTGATTCAAATTATGCTTTAAATTTTATATATTCTGTTCAGGCTCAAACTAATGTTTCTAATTCCACATTTGTAGGTAATAAGAGTAGAAATTTAATTTTGTGTCCTAATAGTGGAGATATTTATTCTTTTGGAAATGGCGCGACTTTAAAGAACAATACTTTTGTGAATAATATAATTAAAGAATCTTTGTATGACGGTTATTATTCAAAATCTACCATAGTCAATAATACTGTTGTTGGTAATTCAAGTGAGATGTATTTGTTCTCACGTTTATTGTCAAATAGATCTTCAATTGTAGGGAATATCCTTTTGGGAAATATAACAGGAATACAACAAGCATATTCAGGAGATAAGCTTTCAATTCAAAATGACTTATTTGATTATAATATTATGGCATTGGATACGGTCACTATTGATGGTTATGTTTTGCCTGAAACCAATATTATATTTGATTTTTCTTATGATGAGAAGGTAAAAAAATATACAAAGCAAGATTATTCGAAATTTAAGAATCATATTGATGAAATTTCTTCTCTTTTCGAAGGTACATACAATAGCGAGACAGGTCTCTTCACTCCAGTCCTAAAGAACAACGGTGGCTTCACTCCAACCGTCGCACTGAAGAAGGATGTTTTGGCAGACGGTACTTCCATCCGTTTCCCACGTCTAGAGAATGTGCTTACAGACCAGCGTGGTGTGACTCGTCTTGATTCGACTTGTATGGGTGCATACGAAATCAAGTGCAGCCCTGTGGTGACTGAATTGAAGGATACTGTGTTCGTCGGAGACTCTTATTCATTCAATGGTTCTGACCTGGATGATGTTTGCCAGAATGTGGGTTCTTACTATTTTTCTGATACTTTGACTGGATCAGGTGGCTGTGACAGCATTGTCAACCTTTCTTTGGCTGTCCGTCCTCAGAAGAGAGAGACTGGTTACTATGTGAAGGTGGATGGTACTGGTGACGGTTCGGATTGGGAAAACGCTATGTCGCCAAAGGATTTCGCAGAGTATCTTCCATTGGTTAATGATGGTGAGACTTTCCATATTGCGGCTGGTACTTATAAGAGCACTTACGTCGATCCTGAATTGGGAAGAATGTTCAATATCAACAGCTCTGTCTCTTTGATTGGTGGTTATCCTGATACTGTGACTGTTGTCGGTGTGCCTCCGATGCCGGAGAATTTCACCACTATTTTGTCTGCTGATGTGAAGGGTAGAGATAATATCACTATCTATAAAGAACGCCCAGGTGACTATTCGATTTCTGGATTCGCTAATAACGACTCTATTCTTATCCGTGTGAATGGTACTCCGACTGTCTCTCTTTACGGTATCTCTCTTTCTGGTGTGAAGAGCGATAATTATGGAGCTGTCACAATGAATGATGGAGGTACATTGAATCTGGATAAATGTGCTATTGTTGCAAACAACGCGTCTGGTATCGTCGCTTCAAATGCTAAGATAAATGTGACTTCGTCTTTGGCTTACCAGAATATAGCTGAAGACGGAGCTGTGTTTCGATTGACTGACTCGGAATTGAATGTAGAACACTCGTCTTTCCATGAGAATATCTCATCTGGTGAGTCGGCTGATTCAAAGGGCGCTGTTGCCAACCTGACAAATTCTCAGGCTACATTCACAAACAATACTGTCGCCAACAACTGGGCTGACATGGGAGCTGTGTTTGCTCTTTCCAACTCGCAGGTTTCTCTTTTCAATAATACTTTGGTAGGAAACCAATCTATAGCAAAGGTTCAAAAGGGCTCATTTGTATACGCTTCTGATTCTAAATCAAAAGTCGCTCTTTTCGGTAATATGATTGTTGGAAACGGTGCTCAGCCGGTCGACGGTGTTGCTGTTGAGAGTGAGGGATACAATATCTTCTCTACTGATTTCCAAGGCTCTGACGCGAAGACGGATATGTTCATGGGTTCTAAGGATTATGAATTCATAATTGATGGAAAACCATTGTCAGACAATGCTGATGTCTTTATCGCCAGTGTCAATGATAATGGTGGTTTCACCCCTACAGTCGCTGTCGTTGAGTCTATGTTTGACGGTGGAGCAGTGATCTCAATTCCGTCAGACCAACGCAAGGTTAATTTCGACCAAAGAGAGATGGTCCGTAAGGATACGAGCTGTGTCGGAGCGTTCGAGTTCCCAACTTATGTAAACTATTTTGTTAAGCAATCACCTCTAGGTGATGGAACGGGTCGTGACTGGGACAATGCGATGGGAGACACTACATTCTTCCGCTATTTCTCTATTGTCCCATCTGGAGCTACTTTCCATGTCGCGGCAGGAACTTATCATCCATTGGCTGATCGATTGAATAATTTAAACTCTTATAAAGACAGGAGATTCTACTCTTCACGTCCATTGAATGTGTTTGGTGGTTATCATCCTCAAGCACAGATAGGTGCTGTGGCAGATCCTTCTAAGTATGTCACTTTGTTGTCGTCTGATTTCAAGGGAGATGACCAATTCACAGAGTCGACTGGCGACTATTCAGTGTTGAGCTATTCTAACTATAAGGACAACTCTTCTTATGTGATGACAATCATGTCCAAATCGGCAGGTGATGTGCAGTTGAAGGGATTGACTTTCTCTGGCAACTACACTCAGTTCAGAGGTTCAAGCTCGGCATTGACAGTCTCTTCTGTCGATCCTGAAATACATGTTGCTTTGTCAATTGACAGTTGTTCGTTTGAAAAGACATACGTGGGAATCTACTCTTATGTTGATTCTCTGTTTATCCGTGGATGTCGTTTTGATACAATTTTATATTTAGGATTGTATCATTCTCCGCGTGAAACTGTGCCAAGTGTATTGGAGATCGAAAATTCTTCATTCACCAATATGAGCAGGGCTTTAAGTGTGTTTGCATCAAATGGTAAGGTATTGTTGCAAAACTCTACTTTCAACAATGCAATCGGACTTGTCGATATCAATTCTTCCTCTTATAATAAGACGGTTGATTTAAGCCTTGAGATGTATCACAATACATTCGGATACTCTCCAAAGAGTTATCAAGGAATTGTTGTTCCAAACTTTGTCCAGACTACTGCGAAGGGAAATATCTTCAACACTAATTTCTTAGTGACTGCGGATAATTCTGGCACAAATGCGATGAAGCAGATAGTGTCTGACTATAACTTGTTTGTAGAGGAGCCGGATACTACTTATGGAGCATGGGTTTTGGGTGAGAATGATATGTTGGTGTCTCCATCTGATTTGAAGGGAGTTGTGCCAGGAGTGATGGGTGAGAAACGTTTCCATGCAGTTTCTTCTTTGGAGAAACCAGAGAATTACACTAAGGTTGTGGCTCTGGAATCTGATGTGTTGAACGAGAAATACGTCAGAATGCCAATAGAAGAGGCAAAAGTAAAGGCCGACCAGATCGCTACAGAGCGTCTTGACCTGACTTGTATGGGCGCATACGAGTTGTTCAAGGGTCGTGACACAGTGTATACATACAAAATAGACACTGTATGTTTGGGTATGGAATACGACCGTTATGGTTGGCAGTTGCAGTCAGACTCTCTTTCTGAAGGTGTATATGTCTACGGAAGATTCATGAGAGGAAAGATTGCTACAGATACGATTGATACTTTGACTCTCCATGTCAATCCGTTTAGTAAGATTCTATTGGATCAGGTCGCTGTCTCTCCTACTTTGTGTCATGGAGACGGATATGGCGAGGTGTCGTTCACATCATACAGCACAGTGCCAGGAAGCGCGATTGTTTATGTTGTGGAGACGACGGGAGATACATTGTCCTCGGATGCCCAGAGTTATAATTCCGTCTACAATAATAAGGAATTGCCTGTTGGCAAGTTTGATATAAAGATTGTTTCTCAAACTCAATGTGTGGAGGATTCTGTTTTGCATATTGAGGTTTCTGATCGAGATTCTTTGTCTCCATTGAATCAGATTGACGACATCTTTACTGATTGCGCAAATGAGCCAACATCTGAGTTGTCTGTCGCTATGAAGGGATTCCATCCAACAATGAAGTTCTATCATAATGACGTGGAGATCACGGAAGAGACCAAGAACGATGAATTGGTATATGAAGAAGATGCTGCTGTCACATCAATGGCAAGTTTGAACTTGTCTGATATTCCGGTCGGCAAGCATATCATTACTGCAGTTGACGCTTGTGACAATTCATATTTGGTAAGTGAGTTTGAGGTGTCTGTTTCTCCTAGCCAGTTGGTGGAAATGCAGCTCGTCGACTACACAAAGGATTCTTTGGCATGTGGATTGGATAGCGGATTTGCAGAGTTTAAGATCGTGTCTGGTGCGACGTCGGTGTTCACATTGACATCAGATGAGGGTTATGATTACACTTTGCATCTACAAGGTAAAGACACGGTTCTTGTATTGAATGACTTGACAAGAGGAAATTATAAGGCATTATTAAAGAAGGTGGATGAAAAATGTAGTGATTCTTCTGAATCAGAATTCTCGATCATGTCACCAGAACCATTGTCTTTGTCTCTGACAAGCAATGGAGAGGCATGTGCTGAGGGTGCTGTCAGTGTCGTCGCTGAAGGAGGAAGAGGAAGCTATACTTTCCACTGGACAGATCCAACAGGCAAGAAGTTTGATTCTACGTCTCCTGTTCTTAGTGAGGCAAGTGCAGGCACATACACATGTGTTGTAGAGGATTCAACTCATTGTTTCTCACACACTGAATCACTCTCAATTCTGCCTAATGTCGAAGAGTTGTCAGAACTTAATGTTGATAAAGTAGAGACTAAAGACATAACTTGTATCAATGGAAATAACGGTACGATTGAGGTTAAATTCTCAACTGACAACAAACAACAGTCTGTAGCATGTGAGGTCACAAATGATGCAACAGGAGAGGTGACGAAGGTGGCTGGCACATACAAGAAGTTGAATGGATTGTTGGCGATCCGCACGTTGGCAGCTGGATCATACTCTTACGAGGTTTATTATGGCTCAGAAACATGCCGATTGGACACTAACAGCATCAAGCGTAATTTCAAGATTTCTGCGAAAGCGGTTCCGTTTGCGATGAACCCATTGGCTATCTCAGCTCCACAGACATGTTTCAATCCTGCGAACGGTACTATCGCTAACACTGTTACAGGATGGGAGGATGATTACAAGGCTTACATGCAGACAAAAGCAGGAGCTAAGTACAAGATTACTCCTGAAGTAGAAAACGGTGTTGCGAAATTGAAGGTTGACACTTTGTCGGCAGGTTCTTTCTACTATGTGGTGGAAGATGCTTGTGGAGGCAAATTCACTACTGACACTGTCACATTGCCTAAGTATGAACCATTGTCTTTGGATATCCTTTCATTCACTGATTCTGTGACTTGCGCACGTGCTACTGATGCAGAGATCAAGTTTACAGTCAATGGTGGTATCGGTTTGAACCATTTGGCATTCGTGGATGAAAAGTCGTATACAGATAAAGGCACTGTTGTCTCAAGCGATAACGGTAAAGGCATCCACACTGTCGCTTACAAATCAGTGGTTGAAGGTTGTAAGGATAGTATAGGTGAGCGTATTCGTATAGCTGGTCCTGATACGTTGGCTATCAAGTTTACGTTGACTGGTAATTGTCCTGGTTCGGCATTGATACCTGAAGTGACAGGAGAATCGGCTCCATACTCTTATTGGTGGAGCGACGGTGAGAATGATATAGAAGGCACTGCGGAGTTCCCATTTGAGATGGAGGAGGGAAGAACATATTCTTTGACAGTCTCTGACGTTCATAGCTGTGATGAGTACACTAAGAGCTTCACAATACCTTCTGCGTCTGAATTGCCATCAGTTTCTCATGTTGTCACACCTTCGTCGGAGAAATGCTATAAGGGTAATAACGGAAATATCAAGGTCAAAGCTTCTATTTCAAAACTGTTGGATTTCGCTGTTTCCGCTACGATCTCATGTGTGAAAGTAGATGATGAAAAGACTTCATTTGTATACCAGTGCGTTTTGGATCCAGATGGAGCATACAACACTCCAGAGACATTGTCTCCTGGTTACTATCGCGTCACAACTCGTTTGGGTTCATTTGATTGTGATATGGGTGTTGAGCCAGCTGAAACAATTGTGCATGTAGACACACTTCCTCCGTTGAAGATCCTGCCTGAGTTCCAGTTGAAACCTCATACATGTGAACAGGCAAACGGTTCTGCGAAATTCTTTGTGGATGGATGGACTTATACTCATACAGCGATCCTTCTCACACTTAATGATAATATCAGGGCAGAGATACGACCAACATATACGTCTAACTACGTCGCTGATTTCAGATTGAAGTTGCGTCATGGCAAATATCAGGTGATTGTCACTGATAAGTGTGGTCAGTCAGACACAAGTGAGGTCTTCGAGATCCTTCATAAACCGACATTTGTTGATAATGTCACTTCTGAGGCAGCAACTTGTATCAACGAGCCTAACGGTGTGCTTGATTTTGATGTTCAGGGTTGGACTTCAAATCATCATTGTGAACTTATCAATAATGATAATAAGGAATTCGGATATTTTGCAAAAGTGACACCTGTCGAAGTTGACGACTCTGTTAAACTCGCACATTTCCACATCAACACAATCCCAGCTGGAGAGTGGCGTATCAAAGTCACAAATGAGTGTGGCGACAATTGTCAGTACGAGAATCTGGTTAAGGTTGATGGTATTGATCCTTATAAGGTAGAGTTGATTGCAAAAGACTCGAAGTTGGAACTTGTTTGTCCATACGATACAGATGGAGTGATCGCTTTGAATGTGACAGGCGGCTGCAAGGATGCTATTCTATATGGCAGCACGACAAGAAAAGTGTCTTATTGGGGCCCAACAGGTATGTATGTAGATTCATTTATATGGGAGACGGTAGAAAATCACACGTTAGTACCTATCTATGATTCTCTAAATCCTGTTATTGAGCATGACACAACATTTAATGTCGCATTTGTGGATACACTCCAAAGCCAAGATGGCAAGGATTCTCTTGTAGTTCACTATGATACTGTTGTCACTCAGCGAACTGTTTATCCTCAGATGACGGATGAAGAGGGTAATCTGATGTTTGAAACTATAGTGACTATTGATTCCGTAGAGGTGAAAACTTCTGTTGAGAAGTATGGCTGGTTAGATTCTTTGGCAACGTCGCCAATTGAATACGACGTCTTCAACGCCGATCCAGAAGGATTCAAGAGCGGAAAATATAAGTTCATAAATTTGAGAGCCTCTACTTATCGTTTCACGTATAAGAGTACTCTTGAAGGATGTACCGATAGGTATAACTTCGATACTGAGGTTAAAAAACCGGATGATGTCCATTTGAATTATGCTGTGATGCCTATCACATGTAGCACTAAGTCGGATGGAGAAATTTCACTTGCTCCAAGAAGAGGATCGAAATCTTATTCTTCATATTTCGTGGGTCATGATCCTAACGATGCTTATGAGAAGAACCGTCTTTACAAGCATGATTTGATAGACGGTAAGGATTCGATTGTTGAATATAAGGTTGACGATGAAGTTCAGTCTTATCAGATCGACCAGTTGTACGATCAGAGCGATCTCACAAGTGTCACTTGGTCGTTCAGCCAGACAAAGAATGGCAAATTTGCTCAGATGTCTGATCTGATATTCCCAGACAGCACGGATTTCTATGAGGAGATCTATTACAAAAATGATAAACCTACAACATCTCCAGTATATTCAAATTCTCATTTGGAGAAATTCTGGAATGACGGAATGGGCGAGTATTTTGAGGCTAATGTGGTGTCGATCGCTAATTTGAGATATGGATTCTATGAGGCTTTGGTTGTCGACAAAAATGCATGTAAATACCGTGACACAATCGAGGTCAAGTATCCTGCAAAACCATTGCAGATTGATAACGTTGTGTTTGATGAGACTCTTGCGGAGTGTGATCCTACTGCCCGTCAGATCATGACATACGTCAGTGGAGGTTGGGGTGAATATGGATTCTCATTCAGTGATGATGCTCCAGAGACTACAGGTAAACAGCAACAAAGCGATGGATACCGAGGAGGCGAGGCTTCTTATATCGACAATGCTAAGTTGGAAGGTTGGGGTGTCAGCCCATTCTTGGCTCCTGGTACTTATACAGTTGCTGTGTATGATAAGAATGGATGTATAGTTGAGGCTCCAAATAAATATACTGTAAAGACAACATTCTCTTTAAGTATTGATACTGTGGAGACGGTATGTTCGGAGGATGATTCGGCAGCTGTCGCAATCAAATTCCTGGAGTCGCCAGCTTCAGGTATGACATATGATGTCGTGGAGTATGAGTCGACATGCAGAAATGATGTGCTGGATGATTGCCGTGAATTCACTCTGAATACGAAGAGACAAAATGTCACTCCTCGTAACAATATGATTAATCTCAACTTGAGTACACAGAAGAGACATATAAAGACTCATGGATTGTTCGTGTATAAGAACGACGAGAAACACTGTGGTACATACGTGGAAGGAACTGTGGTGGATACAATTCCTATCTTCAAGGCTTCAAGAAAGAGCATCAAGGATGTCACATGTAATGGCTTGGCAGACGGTATGATTGAATTGTTCGTGAATGGCGGTAAGTCTCCATATAAGGTGCAGCGTAACTCTTCTTGGAATAGCGGCGACGAGATTGCTCTATATGCTGGTGTTAATAATTCTGGTCTTAACACGTTAGTACATGAGGAAACTTTGACGATAATCGATCTTAATGATACGACTAAGAACAGGGATACTGTTATCGTCACAAATTATGTCCAGATCACAGATTTGGCTGCTGATTCATTCTATCTCACAGTTATTGACGCGAATGGATGTAGAAGCGTAATGGGTGATCCTGCTAATTATGATGAGAAAATCTTCGTCAAGCAGCCTGATCCATTAACAGCTGATTTCGCAGCCTCTATTGTTTGTAAAGACCCTAGTGTGACGACTGGAGGAAATGTCTTCTTCCAGAATTTGAAGGGTGGTGTCGCTCCTTATACACTTTCATATATGTACGACAATAATGGTGAAATCGTATCGAACACCTGCGAATCTGTCGTTCAGATACCTGTCGCAAGAGAAGGCTTTATGGTGGCTATGACGGTGACTGATGCCAATAACTGTACTGCTGATTCGATTGTCGCATTCAGACCGGGAGAACTCAACATAGATCAATACGACTTCTGGGCTACCACATGGTATGAATTCGGTGATGTCGTGGCATTGATTGACGTTTGTGGCCCTGACGACATACTTGATAGTGTCGCTTACGTCTTCAGAGACGAGACTGGCGCTGTTGACCCTCGAATCAAGATTTTGGATGAACGTATGTACATCTATGATCTGGAGAGCAATAAGACGGCTCAAACTACACTTCTTCACTATGCCGATAGAACTAAGGAGGTTGTGCCAGATCAGTTCTTTAAGAAGAATTTCAGACTAAGGGATGGATTGACGGAAGATCAGGCAAAACATCTTCATTTCTTCAAGTTTGAGGACTCGTCTGTTGTCGTCACGAAGGCTGAAGAGCTGCAAGACGTATTGGCTAAACACAGCGTCTTGATGAAGGCTTATTTCAATGGATGTGAATATCAGGTGGATAGAAACGGAAAAGATGCAATAGGCGTTATGAAACCTGGTGAAAATGACAAACTTGATAAGATTGGTCAGAGATATCAGATTATCAGTTTGACAGGTTCTCCTAATCCGTTCGGTAAGGATGAGACGATCACAATCCGAGCTACATTTGCGGAGAAAGTTGACGCCAAACTTTATTTCTATTTTATAGATGGTAAAGAGTCAAAACATTTTGACATTTCATCCGCAGACATAATTGAGAAGAATGGCGAACTTGTTTATAGCCGTGAGTTTGCCGCTTCAAGTTTGTTCCAAAGTGAAATTCCGGATTATGTTATAGTGTTCTTGACTACTGGACGTGATCAGAAATCAACCACATTGCTTCATTCCGGAGTGATAGATTTTTCAAAGTAAAAAACATAAAAAGATAATTTTATTCATTGCTTCCCCCTTTTGGGGGAAACAATGGTTCAATAAAAAAGCAGAAACAAGATGTTGAGACGTTGGTTCACCCTTCTAATGATAGCCATGTTGCCGATAATGGCGATGGCACAGAGTGGCACTGTATATCCTATAGACTTGTCGGTGATGATGACCCCTCCATACGGG